>NZ_CP065138.1:0-1207500 GCF_015693305.1 Sphingobium sp. Cam5-1
ATGAAGGGTTTCAAGGCAGTGGCGGATAGTTTGAGCGTTCAGGCATCGCATGATGATGCGCGTCTGGAATCGGCGTGGGATGCGATCCGCGCCGGGCTTCGCCGCGACATCGGCCCGCGCATGTTCGATCAGTGGCTGAAGGCCGCCCGGCTGGGCGACTATTGCCCCGAATCCCAGACGCTGGACCTGCTGTTCGCCTCCGACTTCACGGCCAATTTCGTCTCGGGTCATTTTGGTGACCGCCTTTGCATGGCTTGGCGCTGCGCTGGCGTGGGCGTTCGCGAGGTGAGGCTCCGCCGCGCGCCTAACGCCATCGGCCCGCGCCTGCTCGAAGCCGCACCGGTGGAGGACACCGCCGTTGTTGTTGATCCGGTCGCCCTTGATGCCGCCCCCGCCTGCAATTTCCAGCCGCGCCACAGCTTTGCCGATTTCGTAACCGGCGAATCCAACCATCTCGCCTTTTCCGCGGCGCAGGCGATCGCGGCAGAGGCGCAGCCCCGCTTCAGCCCGCTTTTCATCCATGGCAGCACGGGACAGGGCAAAACGCACCTGCTCCACGCCATCGCCCAGGACTTCTCCACCCATTCACCGGCCGCGCCTGTGCTCTACATGTCGGCGGAACGGTTCATGATGGAGTTCGTGAACGCGATGCGCGCGAACGAGACCATGATGTTCAAGGCGCGCCTGCGCGCCGCCCGCCTGCTGCTGATCGACGATATCCAGTTCATCGCGGGCAAGGGCTCGACGCAGGAGGAATTTCTCCACACTATCAATGACTTGATTGACTCTGGCGCCCGCATCGTCGTGACCGCCGACCGCGCGCCCCAACTGCTCGATTCGATCGACGCCCGGATCCTGTCCCGTCTCGCTGGCGGCCTGGTCGCGGACATCCGCCCGGCCGACCTTGACCTCCGCCTCTCCATCCTGGAAGCCAAACGCGCCATCGCCGGCGACCCGCCGGTCCCTGACGCGGTCGTCGATTTCCTGGCGCGTTCAATTCGCTCAAACATTCGTGAGTTAGAAGGCGCTTTCAACAAACTGATCGCCTACGGCCAACTCACCGGCCGCTCCGTCGATCTGGAATTTGCCCAAAGCATGCTCGCCGACGCCGTGCGCGCCAACGCGCGTCGCATCACGGTAGACGAGATCCAGAAGGTCTGCGCGGCCCACTACAAGATCGACGCTTCGGAGATGCGGTCCAAGCGCCGCGCTCGCGCTGTTGCAAGACCCCGTCAGGTGGCCATGTATCTTGCCAAGAAGATGACGCCCCGGTCGCTGCCCGAAATCGGACGCATTTTCGGTGGCCGCGATCATAGCACCGTCATCCACGCCGTGCGCACGATCGAGGAACTGCGGCAGACGAACGCCGATATCGACGCCGACGTCCGTACCCTCCTGCGCCAGTTGGAAAACTGACGCTGACAGCAATGAGGCGATGGATTAGGGTGCAGCGGTGATCCGATATGTCGCCCTTCTGCTCGCTGCTCTACTTTCCTTCACGGCCGCTGCCGCTCAGGTTACGGCTTCTGCTCCTTCACAGGATGTGCAGGTCGTGCTCGATACAAATGCTGGCCGCATTATCGTCGCCGTCCATCAAGCCAAGGCGCCGATCACCGCGCGCAACTTCTTGCGATACGTCGATCAGAAGCGGCTGGACGGCACCGCATTCTACCGTGCCGTGGGGACAGCCGATTATGGCTTCGTCCAGGGCGGAACGCAGAATGATCCCGCCCGCACACTCCCACCCATCGCCCATGAACCCACCACGCAAACCGGGCTTACCCATGATGAAGGCGCGCTTTCCATGGCACGCTATGCGCCGGGAAGCGCCACCGGGGATTTCTTCATCGTCCTTGGCAAGATGCCCAGCATGGACGCGCAAGCCCCGTCGTCGCCGGGCGATAATCAGGGCTTTGCTGTGTTTGCCCATGTGGTGGAGGGTATGGACGTGGTCCGCGCGATTTTGTCGGCACCAAAGTCGCCGACTGCGGGCGAGGGCGTTATGAAGGGGCAGATGCTTCAGCAATCCATAAGGATTACGACAGCCCGTCGGCTTCCCTGATCTTGCCGAGCAGAGAAATTCGGCGGCCTCCTGCTCCGAAGCGAAGACCGCCGACGAGCCTTTCGTCCGAGGTCAGCCCTTCCGTTCGGGCGGCAGGGTGATCTTCACATCCTCTCCATTCTGCCCCGGAAAGCCGGTGAACATCGCGTCGATCAAGTTGGGGACGAGATAGGTCAACCTGTTCGACAGGGACTGGGCGGAAGCCTTGCCTTCGAACAGCCGCCTATTGTCGGCCGCCCGATCGATCTTCATGCTGAGATCGCTGGTATATACGGTATAGCTGGTGACGTCGCTGTAACCGGGGCCGAACAGCCACGGGTCATAGAAGCCGTAGCCCCACGGCCTACCCCAGCGGCCGCGCCAGCCCCAGCCGCCATAGAAATAGGGGTCGGGTGGGCCGAAGCCCGTGGAGCGCACCTTCTCACGCCCATTATCGACATGATAGGCGACGCGGACGATGAGGTCAGCGCGGGCCGGATCAGATGCGGGAGTGTAGCCGGTCTGCGCCAGGCGTTGACCTACCATCCCTGCATATTGCGAAAATTCAAGGCCACCGGCGAGACGGGGGTCATCGGCAACGATGGTGAAGCTCTGCCCGGCGGGTGCAGGCAATTGCTGGAAGCGCGCGACATTCGCTTTGAAGGATGAAGCACAGCCAGAAAGGGCGACCAGCGCCAACGTCGGCGCCGCAACCATACCAATCTTTTTGATAAGTTTCATATTCCTGCGTCCCTAAGGCAGAGAGCCAATGCAACCTTGCGCCCGACAATAGCAGAACGCAACTGAACATCATTTGAACGCTCGAACAAGGCGGGCGGACGCAATTATGCCAGCTATAAGCAAGACGTCACGGCGATCGTTATTCCGTCGATGACGGGTAGCGTTTCAGCGCATCAGTCCCATCGCATCATAGGCAGCGCGCAGGGTCGGCTCCGCTGCGGCGCGCGCCTTGGCGGCACCATTTTCCAATATAGCGTCGAGCGCCGCGTCATCCGTGCGCAGTTCCAGGAAGCGCGTACGGATAGGCCGGAGCGTTTCAACCAGCAGTTCGCCCAAGGCAGGTTTGAAAGCCCCAAAACCCTTGCCTGCAAAATCGGCGCACACGGCGTCTGCCGTTCTTCCAGTCAAGGTCGCGTAGATGCCGATCAGATTATTCGCTTCCGGTCGACCCTGCAGACCCTCTGCCGTTTCGGGCAATGGTTCCGGATCAGTCTTGGCCTTCTTCACCTTCTGCATGATCGCGTCATCCTCATCGGTGAGGTTGATGCGGCTCATGTCCGACGGATCGGACTTCGACATCTTTGCAGTGCCATCGCGCAAGGACATGATGCGCGCCGATTCCTTGGGGATGATCGGATCAGGCAAGGTAAACAGCTCGACCCCGAAATCCGTGTTGAACTTTGTGGCGATGTCCCGGGCCAGTTCGAGATGCTGCTTCTGGTCCTCGCCCACAGGCACATGCGTAGCGTTATAGACGAGGATATCGGCCGCCTGCAGCACCGGATAGACGAACAGGCCGATCGAGGCGCCTTCGCGATCCTTACCGACCTTGTCCTTGAACTGCGTCATGCGGTTCAGCCAGCCAATCCGCGCCGTGCCGTTCAGCAACCAGCATAGCTCCGCATGGGCGGGGACCCGTGCCTGATTGAACAGTACAGAGCGATCGGGATCAATCCCCGCAGCGACAAGCGCCGCCGCCATATCGCGGACATTACGGATGCGCTGCTCGCGCCCCTCATGCACGGTGATCGAATGCATGTCGGCCAGAAAGAAGAAGCATTGGCTTGCCGCATCCATCTCGTCCTGCATCCGAACCCAATTGCGGATCGCGCCCAGATAATTGCCCAGGTGCAGATTACCGGTCGGTTGGATGCCGGAAAGGACGCGCATTCTTCTATCCATTCTCTTGGGTTGTGGTTGAGCCCCGTCGGCGCATGAGTGCCTTAAGGTCGAACACCCGATAGGCGCCCGTCAGGAAACAGGCTATCCCGTAAAGCGCTATCCCCGCGCCGACAAGCACGGCCAGCGCAAGATAACGCTGGATCATTGCCCCGCCCAACCATGGTTCAAGAAAGCTTTCGCCCGCGATGAGCGCACCGCCCATGACCAGCGCCGCCAGCGCGAGTCGAGGAAGCCGTCGGCGCAGCTGCGCATCAGCGATGAAATGGCCGCGCTTTACCAGCGTTGCATAAAGCATGGCGACATTGACGGTCGAAGACATCGCAGTCGCCAGCGGCGGGCCTACATGGCCGAGCAGGGGAATTAGTGCGATATTGCCGATGATGTTGATGAGGATCGACAGCATCGCATAACGCACGGGGGTCTTGGTGTCGCCGCGTGCATAATAGCCGGGTGTCAGAACCTTCACGAGAACGTAGGAGGGGAGGCCGATCGAGAAGGCGGACAATGCCCAGCCACAGCGACGCGCATCCTCAACGGTGAAAAGGCCATATTGAAAAAGGCCGCGAACGATCGGTTCGGCGACCGTGATGAAGGCGATCGTCGCTGGCAATGTGAGAAAGAGAGCCAACTCGACTCCGCGGTTTTGCGTTTCCATGGCCACTTGCTCCTGCCCCGTCGACAGAAGCCGGGAAATGGTCGGCAGCAATATGGTGCCAAGGCCAATCCCGATCAGTCCGAGCGGCAGTTGGTTCAACCGATCGGCATAATAGATGTAGGTGATCGACCCGGAGGCTAGCAGCCAACCGGACAAGGCCGTGGAAATGAGCAGGTTGATCTGTGAAGCGCCAGCACCGGCGGCAGCTGGCACGATAAGACGCAGCAACTCACGCACGTCACCGTCAAGACGGGGGCGTTTGATCTTCATCGAAACGCCTGCGCGACGGCAGGCCCAGATCAGCCATAAGAGTTGCAGCGCTCCGCCCACAGTGACCGACATGGCCTGGACACGAGCCGTTTCATATTCGTCCGTCCCGTGGAAAAGCCACAGGCCGGCGATCATGGCGACATTCAACAATATGGGCGCTGCGGCATTTACCCAGAATTTATCGAGCGAATTCAGTATGCCGCCCAGCAACGAAGCAAGGCTGATCAGCGCGAGATAGGGCAGGGTGATGCGCGACAGCAGCACTGCGAAGGCAAACTGCTCCGGCGTCGGGTTTTGGCGCGAGAAACCGCCGGACAACAGCCAGGTGATGGGGTAGGCCGCAGCAATCAGGATGGCGGTGAAAAGAATAAGCACCGGAAGCAGGACGGCAAGCGCACGTTCGGCGAAATGATAGCCATCCGCGATTCCACCCGGCCCTGCCGCCTTGCGGTTGAACATCGGAATGAAGGCTGCGGAAAAAGCGCCCTCCGCAAACAGGGCGCGAAACATGTTGGGCAGGCGAAAAGCTACGCCATTGAAGGCGTCCGACGCAAAGCCTGCACCGACATAGCGCGCGGCCAATGAGTCACGGACCAGCGCCAGCACCCGGCTGGCGAGCGTCAGCCCGCCTACCGAGCCAAGCGCCTTGACCAACTTCATGGGGTTATCTCTCCCGCCGCGCGAGGTTGGGCTGGCCCGTTCTGCCTACGGCCGAAGCGCAGGGCAGTTCGCTTACTCCGCTTACCGCAAGCCTGGCGAGCCCAGCGGGAGCGGAGTGCGACCTCATATGTGCTTCAGGCGTGACCAGCCGGTTCGCCTGCGGTTTGTGCAATCGCCTGAGCTTGCTGCTCGTAAAGTCCACCGAAATCGATCGGGTCCAGCAACAGTGGCGGGAAACCGCCATCGCGGATCGCATCGGCCAGCACGCGGCGGGCGAAGGGGAAGATCAGGCGCGGCGCTTCTGCCAGCATGAACGGCTGAAGCTGTTCGTCCGGCACATTGCGCATGCCGAAGAGCGCCGCGTACAACAGTTCGACGGCAAAAGCCGTGCCCTGCGGAGCGAGCGCCTTCACCTCAATTTTCAAGGAAACTTCCACGACTTCATCACCGACCTTGTCAGCCCCGATGTTGAACTGAACATCGATTTGCGGCTGGTCCGGCCACTGATAAACGGCGGGCGAATTAGGGTTCTCGAACGAGAGATCCTTCACATATTGGCTGATGAGCGCGATCTGTGGGCTCGTGTCGGCGCCGTTACCTGCGCTGGTCTGGATGGTGTCGGCTTCGTCGGCCATTTGAGTTCCCTGAATTTCCTGTTGGTCCGGGGACAACAAGCCCCAAGACGTTGGCCCGTGCGCTTAGCAGGGGCGGCGGGGCAGGGCAATGCTGCCGCCGAAAGGCGCCATTTGAATATGGGCGGAAACATGCCTATGTTGATTGCGTTGTCGTTTTCAGATCTAGTCTAAAGGGTCCTTTGCCCCGTGTATGTAATCGTGATCCTCGCCCTCATCGCCGGTTTTCTGGCGTTGCGGCTCTACTCCGTACTGGGAAAGCGGACGGGGCATGAGCAGGAACCTGCGTTGCGTCCGGCTGAGGAAAGGGCGAAGGTAACTGTCCTTCAGCCTCGCACGATGACGGACATGGCCGGTGATTCGGTGCGATTGGCTGATGGCTTGATCACCCAAGGTGGCGAAGCTGGCGTGCGCGCATTGATCGCGGCCGACCGGAATTTCGATGTCCCGCAATTTGTCGAGGGTGCGAAAGCAGCCTACAAGATGGTGCTGGAGGCATTCTGGCGGGGCGATCGTTCCGAACTGGAATGGTTGTGCGATACAGAGGTGCTAACCTCTTTTGAGGAAGCGATCGCACAGCGTGAGGCGGCTGGTCATGTCCTCGACAATCGGCTTGTTCGGATCGAAAAGGCGCAGATCGTCGGCGCCAGCGTCGATGGACGTGTTGCCGAAGTTTCGCTTCGGTTCGAGGCCGATATCGCAGCGGTGACGAGGGACAAGGACGGCAATGTCGTCGCTGGTTCGCTCACTGATGCAGTAAGTACCAACGATATTTGGACATTCACGCGCGACTTGCGCAGCACCGATCCCAACTGGAAGCTCAGCGAAACCGACGAGGCCGCATGAACTTCAGGCAGCCGTGGGCAGCGCTGTCGGCTGCGCTGCTCTTGTCGGCATGCGCGGGCGGTGTCATCCCACCGGGAGCCACAGGTCCTGCCCCTTCAAGGCCAGTGCGCGGGTCCGAGACCCCGGTCAGCGTAGTTCCCGCGACGCCGCGCCCAGCTTTGCCGTCCGCGACGCCATCGCCGCAGGCTGCCGACAATTTAACGGCGGTCGCCGCCGGAGTTATGCGTGGTCCCGACATTGCGCCACTGATCGAAGCGGGAGAGCGTTCACGCAAGGCGCTGGAGGCATTTCGTCTTTCCTGCCCGTCCCTGATGAAGCGCATCGATCAGAGCGGCCTTACAAAAGGGTCGGACTGGAACAACGCCTGCGCTGCCGCGTCCAGCTGGCCTGAAGCGAGCGCCAATGAATTTTTCGCCCGCTATTTCGAGGCGGTGCAGGTTGGCCCAGGCACAGCGTTCGTCACTGGATATTATGAGCCTGAAATCTCCGGGTCGCGAAATGAGCAAGCAGGCTACCAGATCCCGATCTATCGCCGTCCGCCCGAGCTGATCGACGTCAACCTTGGCTCGTTCAGTGACAGTCTGAAGGGCAAGACCATACGCGGCAAGGTGCAAGGGAGCAATTTCGTCCCCTTTGACGAGCGTTCCCAAATCGTCGCCGGTACGCTCGCCGGTCGTGGGCTTGAACTCGCGTGGGCGGCGGACCCGGTCGAGTTCTTTTTTCTTCAGGTGCAGGGCAGTGGACGCCTGCTGCTGCCCGGCGGCGATGTCATGCGGATAGGCTATGACGGGCAGAATGGCCGCGATTACACTGGCATCGGCAAGCTGATGAAGGATCGCGGACTGATCCAGGCGGGGTCGATGCAGGATATCATGGCATGGTTGCGCGCCAACCCGGTGGAGGGCGCGCAGATCATGAATGAAAACAAGAGCTTCGTGTTTTTTCGCGAACTGACGGGGCCGGGGCCGATTGGCGCCATGGGGGTGCCAGTGACGGCTGAGGCGACCGTGGCCGCTGATCCGCGATATGTCCCGATGGGGGCGCCGGTGCTGCTCTCGCTTGATCGCGCGGAGCCCAATGGCGTGTGGATTGCCCAGGATACGGGCGGTGCCATCAAAGGCCCCAATCGGTTCGACAGTTTCTGGGGTGCAGGCAGTCGAGCGCGGTCGATCGCCGGGGGCATGTCGGCACGCGGTAGCGCGTTGATCCTGCTGCCCGTTGGATCGGCGGCGCGGTTGGCGTCACAATAATTGCTGCTGGCGATGGCCCGTCGGCATCTTTCCTCCGAGGAACAGGCGCTTTGGAGCGCTCTTACTCGATCCGTTCGCCCGCTGCGGTCCGGTCGGCATAAAGTCGATATGGCTGAGCCTGTCGCAACGGTGCCAGGCAATCAAGCTTTGCCGCCTGTTCCTTCGCGGGCTATAGAAACCCGTCCATCCCGCTCCCCGGCGGCGGTTCTCGATAATGGGTGGGAGCGCCGTATCCGTGGCGGGACGCTGGCGCCGGACATGGCAATCGACCTTCACGGTCACACCCTCTCGAGCGCGCATGCAATGCTGAATCAGGCGCTTTCTTCCGCATTGGCCCGTGATTTGCGCATCCTGCTCGTGATTACAGGGAAGCCTCCGAAAGCGGCTGTTCCAAACCGCGAATCCCGACGGGGCGCAATCCGGGGTGAGATCGGTCACTGGCTCGAAACCAGCCCCTTTTCCGACCGGATCGCAAGCGTCCGACAGGCGCATCCACGCCATGGCGGCGACGGAGCTATCTACATCATATTGCGGCGCAAAAAATAGCCGCCCCAAGGTCTGCCACTGACCTTTTCTTAACCAGCCTCCTCCATAAGCATCCCGATCCGTGGCTCATTATCGAGCTGCGCTCTGGGCAGGAGGCACATGCAGGGCGTGACATTGAAAAGCCGCGCCACTGCCTTCGCCTGCGCCGCGGGGGCGCTGGTGTTCATCCTGTCGCTTGTGCTTGGGCAGGATCAGGCGGAAGACATCCTGGGCATCGGCAGATCGCTGATCGTAGCGATCCTGTGCGGCACCTTCAGCTGGGCCTCGGCCCGCCAGACGGTCGCCACGACCGCGAGCGCCATTGATGTCGCGACTGAAAGGCTGATCGCCGCTGCCCATGGTGATCTGCAATCGTCCGTACCGCCTGAGATCGCCGTCGAATTGCCCGACCTGTCGGTGGCAATGACCAGCCTGTTCAGTCAGGTCCGCACCAACCTCGACCATGTGCAGACCCTCGCATTGTTTGACCAGGTGACGGGCCTTGCCAACCGCACCAGCTTTTGCCGACAGGTCGAAAGGCTGCTGGCCGAGCGGGAAGAGTCCTGCGCGGCGGCGCTGCTCTTCATCGACCTCGACGGCTTCAAGGGGGTGAATGACACGCTGGGCCATGCTGCGGGCGACCAGATCCTAGCCCGGGTTGCGGGCCGTCTTCGCGAAGTTGTCATGGCGCAGGTCAGTGCTGGCAATAGTGACGCCGTCATTGGCCGCCTCGCGGGTGACGAGTTCACGATGTTCTTCCCCCGCTTGGCCGGTCCCGAGGCTGCGAGCCGGATCGCGCGCGCTATTCAGTTCGCGCTGAGCGAGCGCTTTGATCTGGGCAGCCAGCATATAGAATTGGGCGCATCAATCGGCATCGCTTGCTACCCCGATCACGGCGATACCCTCTCTGCCCTGCTGCGATCCGCCGACATCGCCATGTATCATGCCAAACATCGGGGCCGGAACCGGGCCGAAATGTTCACTGCCGAACTGGCGCTGGAAGCCGCCGACCGCGCCGAACTGGAGCGGGATTTGTTGCTGGCGCTGCAACGCGATGAGTTTATTCTGGAGTTCCAGCCACAGGTGGAGGCTGTGAGTGGCCGGGTCGTCACGGCCGAAGCCTTGATCCGCTGGGCACATCCCGAACGTGACATGGTCATGCCGGGCTTCTTCGTGCCTGTCGCGGAGGAAAGCGGCGCCATTGTGGCGTTGGGCGATTGGGTAATGAGCCGCGTATGCGAAACGGCGGCGCGTTGGTCGAAGGCCGAGATCGGGCAGCGCATCGCGGTCAACATCTCGTCGCGGGAACTGTCCCAAGCGGATTTCTTCCTGCGGTTGCGGCATGCCATGGCGGCGCATCAGACCCCGCCGCACATGCTGGAGCTGGAAATTTCCGAATCGCTGGCGATGGGAATGGACGATCGGGTGTGTGCGCAGTTGAAAGCGCTGCGCGAGGAAGGCGTGCGGATCGCCATCGATGATTTCGGCACCGGTTATTCCAACCTGTCCCGCCTGAAGGAGCTGCCTGTCGATCGGGTCAAGATCGATCGGAGTTTGGTGCGCGACATCGCCGTATCAGCCGAAGCGCGTACCATTTGCAGTGCCGTTGTCGGCCTGATCCAGGGGCTGGGCATGGAGGTCGTGGTCGAGGGCGTCGAGTCGGAAGCGCAAATGGAAATGCTGCGCGTTATCGGCTGCACGCTGTTCCAGGGATATCATTTCGCCCGACCCACCAGCGAACAGGATTATCTGGCCCGCTTTACACCAAAGGCCATCCAGCGCCGAATGGTTTGAAGGTCAGGCCGCTAACGCCCGGCGGACAATAAGCGCGTATATGCGCGTCAGATCTTGCAGGTCCTGCACGGCGACTGCCTCATCCAGCTTGTGCATCGTCGCATTGTTCAAACCGAATTCGACCACGGGGCAGAGGCGCGAGAGGAAGCGCGCGTCCGAAGTGCCGCCTGTGGTGGAAAGTTCCGCTTCCACTCCGGTCACCTCCCTGATCGCTCCTGCGACAAGGCTGGACAAGGCTCCGGGTTCGGTCAGGAATGGTTCGCCGCTGATCTTTGCGGTGACGGTGCCGCCCTCCGCTGCGGCGATCGCGTTGATCCGTTCAATCAACTGCGCGCCACTATGTCGATCATTGAAGCGGATGGAGATGCGCGCATTTGCTGCGGCTGGAATGACATTGGTTGCGGCGTTGCCGACTTCCAGGTCCGTGATTTCGATATTGCTTGGCTGAAACCAGTCGGTGCCTTCGTCCAGCACCACGGCATCTATGGCGGCAAGAATGCGAACGAGCCGTGGCACGGGATTGTCGGCCAGATGCGGATAGGCGACATGCCCCTGCACCCCTTCCACGCGGAGCCACATGTTCACCGATCCGCGTCGGCCCACCTTGATGACGTCACCCAGCCGTTGGGACGAGGTAGGCTCGCCAACCAGGCAGAGGTCGGGCCGCAGTCCATGAGCAGCCATGCGATCCATGAGCGCCAGCGTACCAAAAACCGCAGGACCTTCTTCGTCGCCAGTGATGATCAGGCTGACCGTACCCGGCAAATCTTCCGGAATGCTGGCGAGCGCGGCGACGAATGCAGCGATCGATCCCTTCATATCAACCGCGCCGCGACCGTAGAGCAGGTCGCCGCGAAGCTCGGGCGTGAATGGGTTGCTTGTCCAGCCATCCCCGGGCGGCACGACGTCAAGATGCCCGGCAAAGGCGAAGTGCGGACCCGCGCCGGTTGTCCGCCAGGCGAGCATATTTTCGACCGGACCGTCGGGCTGCTCCCCCACAATAAAGCGATCGACCGTGAAGCCGAGCGGAACCAGCATCGCTTCCAGGACGGCAAAAACCTCACCCCGCGCGGGCGTTACCGAAGGACATGCAATCAGCTTTCGTGCTATGTCCACTGTGTCGGCATTGGTGCTGGTCATGCTCATGAGGCTGCGTTAGCGAAAGCCGAGCGCCTTTGCCAGCGGAGGAAGAGATCATGCCCAAGATCGATCTTGCAGCTATAGAG
The DNA here is from genome assembly GCF_015693305.1 of Sphingobium sp. Cam5-1. NCBI lineage: Bacteria > Pseudomonadati > Pseudomonadota > Alphaproteobacteria > Sphingomonadales > Sphingobiaceae > Sphingobium > Sphingobium sp. Cam5-1. Next base: position 11,823 of record NZ_CP065138.1, read on the forward strand.
CAGAACAACAGGACCGGTTATCCGGCACCCTATTCTGGGGCAGTCGATGGACGCTGGGTCCGAAAGCTCGGCCATGGTTGCGGGCTCGCCGATTTTGGCATCAGTCATGTAATATTGAAGCCAGGCGCGGCTTCATCGCAGCGGCACTGGCATGAGGACGAAGATGAATTCGTCGTCATGCTGAGCGGGCAGGCCGTGCTGATCGAAGAGGAAGGTCGCTTTTCGATGCAGGCAGGGGACATGGCAGCTTTTCCCAAGGGAGAGCCGAACGGGCACCAGTTGATCAATGAAAGCGATGGCGATTGCGAGTTCCTGGCTTTCGGGCGGGTGCCGCAGGGAGACGCGCATTATCCTGACATTGATTTGCGATGGTCGATGGGAAGCTATCGGCGCAAGGATGGGAGCGCTTTTTGAGCGGCTATCCGGGCTTCGATAGGCGGATGATGCTGGCGGGCATGGGGACCGCCCTGTTGGCCGCCAAGGCGCCTGCTTCTGCCCTCATCAAGCCGCCACGCTTGCGTCCGGGCGATGTTGTGGGGCTGGTTGAGCCCGCGGGCTTTACGGATGACATGTTCGATCTGGCTGTCGTGCGGGAAACGATATTGGCGATGGGGTTGAAGCCCAAGCCTGCCCGGCATCTGGTCGAACGATATGGCTATCTGGCAGGCAAGGACGAGGACCGGGCCGCCGATGTGAACGCGATGTTCGCCGATCCGGAGGTCCGGGCCGTGTTTGCTGTTCGCGGCGGATGGGGATGCGCGCGCATCCTGCCTTATCTGGACTTTGCAACGATTCGCGCGAACCCCAAACTGCTGATCGGATTCAGCGACATAACAGCGTTACACATGGCTTTTGCGGCGCGAGCGGGTTTTACGACGATACATGGACCCAATGCCGCAAGCAGCTGGCCGCAATTCAGCTGGGATGCCTTTCGCGCAATTGCCTTTAAAGGTGCCACACCGACCTTGATCAACCCGCAGCCCAAGGAGGACCGGCTGGTTCCATTGGGCGGGCGCATTCGGACCTTTGGCGCAGGGCGGGCCAGCGGGCGACTGCTGGGCGGCAATCTGACCGTGCTGGCGGCCATGATGGGCACGGGCTGGCTACCTGACTTTGCGGGTGCCATCCTGTTTCTGGAGGATGTGGATGAGGCACCCTGCCGGATCGACCGGATGCTGACCCAGCTGTCGCAGGCAGGCGTCCTGGGCAAGGTGGCGGGCGTGGTATTTGGCCAATGCACAAGCTGTGGCGCACGGGAGCCGTCCTATGGCGGTTTCACCTTGTCGCAAGTGCTACAGCAGCATTTCGGCCCCCTTGGCGTTCCCGCGTTTCAAGGCGCTGCCATAGGTCATGTCGCGAGCCAGTTCAGCCTGCCGTTGGGCGTGCGCGCTGAAATTGATGCTGATGCGGGGAGTATCCGTTTGCTGGAGGCGGCGGTCAGCTGAGGATTTCAGTCCGCCTCGTCCGAGGGACGGATGTAAGCTCCGCGTCCATCGGGCGGGATCAGTTCGTTGCCCTGGATGGTCAGCGTCAGCACATTGAAACCGGGCTGCGGCACGTCTTTCGTCGGTTCGGCCAGCAGCCGGACGGTGTCATCCACCTCCTGCCAGCGTCCTTCGGCGAAAAGATCCAGAGCGCCATAGACGAGATACCATTGAAACCGCCCGTCCGGCCGGAGCATGAGTTCAGATCCGGTTTCCATGACACCACGAAGATAATAATGGCCCGCACGCTGAGTGGGCGCAGGCTCTGCCAAGGCTGGTGTGGCGAAGAAGGCCACCAGCGGTAGGAAGGGTGCGATCAGCCGCATGCGGGCCAAGATAACAGATTTTGGCGGAGAAAACCTGTCGTACGACTAGGCCAGGCTGAAGGGGAGTAGCTCTTCATAGACATGCAGCGGTGGCTTCCCCTCCACGCGTGCGCCTTTCAGCATCAGAAACGCATGGCGAACGATTTCCGCCTGTTGTTCAAGTCCATAGCGTTGGAACGGCCGCCCCGGCATGATGTCGTAACCATAGCGGCAGAAGGGGTGACGCATCAGCGGCAGATACCATTTTCCGCCCCTTTGCGCCTGCCAGACATGGGTCATCTCGTGGATGAAATGGCCCTGCAAGTGCAGCCCCTGGTCGCAGAAATCCGCGCAGAAGAGGCCGCTCTTGGGGTTGAACCAGAGATGGCCGTCCGGTGACATCGTCACGCGGGCGGGCTGAAGCGGCCACCATTTGCGGTTATGTGCCAGTACCCGATCATAGGCGATTGCATCGCCGAACACTGATCGGGCGAGCGTGACTTCTCCCGAGGTCAGGGGTCGGCTCGTCAAAGCTTATTTGGCTCCCCCGGCTTTGGGAGCTGGCGCTGCGGGCTTCTGGATCGCGGCATCGACCAGCAGGCGGTCGCCATTGGCGAGGAGGAAGGTCAGCGTCATCTTGCCCCGGTTGATAGCCGTATCATTGACTCCCCAGATCATCAAATGCTTGCCGCCGGGCGCGAAGGCGACTTTCGACTTGGCGGGAATGTCGACTGAATCGACCTTCTGCATCATCATCATGCCGTTATGATCCATGCTCTCATGCATCTCTACCTTAAGCGCGTAATCGGTGAGCACGCCGCGTAGTTGCGTCGCTGCATCACCGCCATGCACCACGAAATATCCAGCCGATGGCGTGTCCTTGTTGGGGCTGAGGCGGACCCAGGCCTGGTCGATATAGGTCGGTGCAGGATCGCCGCATGCCGCAAGCGTGAAAGGGGCAGCAAGGGCAAAGAGGCTGAAGAGTGCGCGCATCAGGAGGCTTTCGTGACTGTCTCGTTTCCGGTCGGTTGTTACGGTAATCGCCCGCGCTTCTTGTGCCAAGAAAGATCACGCCTATATCCCATCCGCAAACGGCCTTGCCTTGGCGCTTTCGTGAGGTATGGGGCCGTCAACCGCTGAATGAAATTGGGGTTTAAGAGGACAAGATGGGAAAAGTAATCGGCATTGACCTTGGCACCACCAACAGCTGCGTGGCTGTAATGGATGGCGGCAAGCCCAAAGTGATCGAAAATGCGGAAGGCGCGCGCACCACGCCGTCGATCGTTGCCTTCACCAAGGATGGCGAGCGCCTGATCGGTCAGCCTGCCAAGCGCCAGGCCGTCACCAATCCGGACAACACGATTTTCGCGGTGAAGCGCCTGATCGGCCGCCGTTTCGATGATCCGACCACCAAGAAGGACATGGAGCTTGTCCCCTATCACATCGTGAAGGGTGGCAATGGCGACGCATGGGTCCAGGCGGGCGGCAAGGATTATTCGCCTTCGCAGATTTCTGCCTTCACGCTTCAGAAGATGAAGGAAACCGCCGAGAGCTATCTCGGCGAGACGGTCACTCAGGCGGTCATCACCGTTCCGGCCTACTTCAACGACGCCCAGCGTCAGGCGACCAAGGACGCCGGCCAGATCGCGGGCCTGGAAGTGCTGCGCATTATCAACGAACCGACTGCGGCTGCGCTGGCCTATGGCCTCGACAAGCAGGACGGCAAGACTATCGCCGTCTATGACCTTGGCGGCGGCACCTTCGACATCTCGATCCTCGAAATCGGCGACGGCGTGTTCGAAGTGAAGTCCACCAACGGTGACACCTTCCTGGGCGGCGAGGATTTCGACGCGAAGCTGGTCGAATATCTGGCCGAGGGCTTCAAGAAGGATGAGGGCATCGACCTCACCAAGGACAAGCTGGCGCTCCAGCGTCTGAAGGAAGCGGCCGAAAAGGCGAAGATCGAACTGTCCTCAGCGCAATCGACCGAAGTCAACCTGCCCTTCATCACCGCCGACCAGAATGGTCCCAAGCATCTGGTGAAGAACATCACCCGCGCCGATCTGGAACGTCTGGTGACGGACCTCATCAAGCGCACCATGGACCCGTGCAAGAAGGCGCTGGCCGATGCTGGCATCTCCGCCAGCGAGATCAGCGAAGTGGTGCTGGTGGGCGGCATGACCCGCATGCCCAAGGTGCGAGAGGCCGTGAAGGAATTTTTCGGCAAGGAACCGCACACCGGCGTGAACCCTGACGAAGTCGTCGCCATGGGCGCGGCAATTCAGGCGGGCGTGCTGCAGGGCGACGTCAAGGATGTGCTGCTGCTCGACGTGACTCCGCTGTCGCTCGGTATCGAAACGCTGGGCGGCGTGTTCACGCGCATGATCGACCGCAACACCACCATCCCGGCCAAGAAGTCGCAGGTCTACTCCACCGCCGACGACAATCAGCAGGCGGTGACGATCCGCGTGTTCCAGGGCGAGCGTGAAATGGCGGCGGACAACAAGCTGCTCGGCCAGTTCGATCTGGTCGGCATCCCGCCCGCGCCGCGCGGCGTGCCGCAGATCGAGGTCACCTTCGACATCGACGCCAACGGCCTGGTCAACGTCCATGCCAAGGACAAGGGCACGGGCAAGGAGCAGCAGATTCGTATCCAGGCTTCGGGCGGTTTGTCCGATGCCGACATCGAACAGATGGTCAAGGACGCCGAACGCTTTGCTGACGAGGACAAGAAGCGGCGCGAAGGCGCAGAGGCGAAGAACAATGCCGAAAGCCTGATCCACACCACTGAACAGCAGCTCAATGAGCATGGCGACAAGGTAGATGCTGGCCTGAAGTCCGAGATCGAAACCGCGATCGCCGCGACCAAGTCTGCTGTGGAAGGCGGCGACGCCGAAGCGATGAAGGCCAAGGCACAGGAACTCGCCCAGGTCGCGATGAAGCTCGGCCAGGCGATTTACGAGAAGGAACAGGCTCAGGCCTCGGCTCCGGGCGCTGAAGCTCCGAAGGCTGATGACGATGTCGTGGACGCCGAGTTTTCGGAAGTAGACGACAACAAGGCATAAGGCCCGATGAAACGGTTCTCGACTTCGCTCGAACCGAACGGTTATGGTAGCCGTTCGTGCCGGGCGAAGCCGAGGGACGTGCGCGCGCCGGGGGCGAAATGAGTAGCGAATTGGACTATTACGAATTGCTCGAGGTCGAGCGCTCGGCAGACGCAGGCACGATCAAGAGCGCCTATCGCAAGCTAGCGATGAAATATCACCCGGATAAGACCGGGGGATGCAGCGACGGCGAGGCCAAGTTCAAGGCCGTCTCCGAAGCCTATGAGTGCCTGAAGGACCCGCAAAAGCGCGCAGCTTACGACCGTTATGGCCACGCTGCCTATACCAACGCCCAGAATGGCGGCGGTGGCGGCGGCTTCAACGGGCGCGGCGGCGCGGGCGGCTTTTCCGACCTTGGCGATATTTTCGAGACGATCTTCGGCCAGAGCGGCTTTGGCGGCGGCGGCCGTCAGACGCAGCGGCGCGGCGCGGACTTGCGCTACGACATGGAGATCACGCTCGACGAAGCCTATCATGGCAAGAAGACCGAGATAGAGATCGAAGTCTCCGCCTCCTGCGAAAGCTGCGACGGATCGGGTGCGCAGCCCGGCACCGGCGTCAAGACCTGCGGCACCTGCGGCGGTCATGGCCAGGTACGGGCGCAGCAGGGCTTCTTCGTGGTGGAGCGCACTTGCCCCGGTTGCCACGGTGCTGGCCAGGTGATCGAGAGCCCCTGCCGCAGCTGTCGCGGCGAAGGCCGCGTGGACAAGCCCAAGACGCTGTCCGTCAACATCCCGGCTGGCGTCGATGAAGGCACCCGCATCCGCCTATCGGGCGAAGGCGAAGCAGGCGCGCGCGGCGCACCTGCGGGCGACCTCTACATCTTCCTGCATGTGAAGCGGCACACACTCTTCGAACGCGACGGCACGACGCTCTTCTGCCGCGCACCGGTCAGCTTCACCACGGCGGCACTCGGCGGTTGCATCGAAGTGCCCGGCCTCGACGGCCAGCGGCATGAGATCAAGATCCCGAGCGGCATCCAATCGGGCAAGCAAATCCGTCAGCGCGGCGCGGGCATGCCGGTGCTGAACGGGCGAGGGCAGGGTGACCTCGTCATCCAGGTCGATGTCGAAACCCCGACCCGCCTCTCCGCCAAGCAGAAGGAACTGCTCGAAGCCTTCCGCGAAACGGAAACCGGCGAGGAATGCCCACAGTCGACAGGCTTCTTCAGCAAGCTCAAGGAATTGTGGGGCGACTGAGCGATCTAACCGCTGAGTTGGTGACGGGCCGGGCGCAGGACAAACTGCCCCGGCTTTTATATTTCAGGCTCTTTATACGGCCGATTCGCTACCAGCATTGCACCGAACCAAGTGGCTCGTTCTGACAGGGCGAACAGATATTTTCGGTTGAAGGCGACCAGACGCGGACCTTCCCCAAATCGTCCTTGCGCGAAGCGTGGGGAGGATTTCAATGTCCGCTCGCCCCTCTCAGCCCCTCAGACAAAGCACAATCTGCTGACAGGCCGCCACATCGCAAAAAGGCATCAAAAAACACACGTTTACGTACGATTTTGTCTCTGCTAGGATCCCTGCCGCACACTGGGGCGATAAAGCCCCGGCACAGGGGGATGAGGATGGACTTCGCCGCAGCCATGAGCCGCGCCGCGCAGGAGGCTCTGCCTGCCATCATCGCGCTCCCCTTCATGTTGATCCCCTTCATCATAGCCGAACAGATTTGGCCAGCGAACCGCAGGCCCGGATGGCGCGACTATGGTCTCAACATCCTGATCGCTCTTTCGACGATCTATCTCGCCCTGCCTGCCGGTGTCGCAGCGGGAATGGCCGGTGAGGCGCTGCGGGCCTATCTGCCGTGGCAGCCCTTCGGCTTTTCCTATGACGATATCGGTGCACTGCCGATGGCAGGGCCGCTGTTGAAGATCGCCGCGATGATCCTGCTACCGCTCCTCCTGCACGACATCTGGTTCTACTGGGCTCACCGGATTGAACATCGGCTCGGCTTCCTGTGGGAGTTCCACAAGCTGCATCATAGCGACGAGATTATGAACTGCTCGACCTACGCACGGGACCATTTCCTCCAAGCCGCGTGGATCGCTCTCTTCCCGGCCTTCACCCTGGGATTGCTGTTCGACATGAATGCGGCGCAGGCGGGCGAGGCGGCTTTATGGTCGAGCCTGTTCCTCAGCCTGCTTTCCATGTTCTACCACAGCGCGATCCGGGTGCGCCTGCCCTGGCTCGACCGCATCCTCGTGACGCCGCAGGTTCACCGCATCCATCATTCGGTCGATCCCGCCCATCACGATAGCAACTTCGCCGATGTCTTCCCGCTGTTCGACATCATCTTCGGCACCTATCACCGTCCGCAGCGCGACGATTTCGGGCCGACGGGCCTTGGCACGGATGGCGACAAGCACCGCACGCTGTGGCGTGCGCAATTTACCCCCGCGCAGCGCGGCGTCGTACGGTTGCTGCGGCGCCGGACCTGAAAGGCAGGATCAGGCAGGCAGGAACATATCCGGATCAATCGCCATCAGGCTTTCCGCGCCACCCTCTATCTTCCGCCTCAACGCGCCAGCATCGGGCATAATGCGCTCGGCAAAGAAGCGCGCCGTGACCAGCTTCGCCTCCAGATAGCGCGCATCACCTTCGCCCGCTTCCAGCAGCGCAGCAGCTGCCTTCGCCATGCGCAGCCACATAAGGCCGGTCGAAACGATGCCCAGGATATGCATATAATGCACCGCGCCAGCCCCTGCATTATTAGGGTTCTGCATCGCATTCTGCATCAGCCACATGGTCGCTGCGCCCAACTGCCCGCTGGCCATCTCCAGCGCTTCAGCCACGCCAGCCAGTTTCGGGTTGCTCTTCGCCTCCGCGACCTCGTCCGCAACGATCTTCAGGAAAGCCTGCAAAGTCCGGCCGCCATTCATCGGCAGCTTGCGGCCGACGAGGTCCATCGCCTGCACGCCGTTGGTGCCTTCGTAAATTTGGGCAATACGGGCGTCGCGTACATATTGTTCGGCGCCATTTTCCCAGATGTAGCCATGACCGCCGAATACCTGCTGGCACATGACCGCAACGTCGAAGCCCTTGTCGGTGCCATAGCCTTTCAGCACCGGGGTCAGCAGCTGGACGAGATCATCAGCGGCCTGCCGTTCCTCCTCGCTCGCGGCATGCTGCGCCAGATCGACCTGCAACGCGCCCCACAGCATCAGCGCGCGCAGCCCTTCGGTCAGCGCCTTCGCCTCCATCAGCATGCGCCGCACATCGGGGTGGACGAACAGCGTATCGGCTTTTTCGTCTTTGTCTTGCGGGCCGGTCAGCGCACGGCCTTGCCGCCGGTCGCGCGCATAATGGACCGCGTTCTGGAACGCGATTTCCGCCTGGCCAAGCCCCTGCATGCCTACCCACATGCGCGCGGCGTTCATCATAATGAACATGGCGGCGAGGCCCTTATTCTCCTCGCCTACGATCCATCCCTTGGCGCCGTCATAATTCATGACGCAGGTCGCGTTGCCGTGAATGCCCATCTTGTGTTCGAGCGATCCGCACGACACCGCGTTGCGCTCACCCAACGATCCGTCGTCCTTAACGATGAACTTGGGCACGACGAACAGCGATATGCCCCTGCTGCCTTCCGGCGCGTCCGGCGTCTTGGCGAGGACGAGGTGGATGATATTCTCGGTCAGGTCCTGCTCGCCCGACGAGATGAAAATCTTCGTGCCGGTGATGGCATAGCTGCCGTCATCCTGCCTCACCGCCTTGGTCTTGATGAGGCCAAGGTCTGTGCCCGCATGGGGTTCGGTCAGGTTCATCGTGCCCGTCCATTTGCCAGACACCATGTTGGGGAGATATTTCTGCTTCTGTTCTTCGCTGCCCTTGGCGAGCAGAGCGGAGACCGCCCCGCTGGTCAGGCCATGATACATTTCGAAGCTGTGATTGGCCGACAGCACATATTCGCCGACAGCCGAAGCGACGATATTGGGTAGGCCTTGTCCACCATATTCGACCGGCGCGTGCAGCGTGGTCCAGCCACCCTCGACATAGGTGTCGAATGCCTGTTTGAAGCCCGGTGGCGTCGTGACGCTGCCATCCGGGTTTCGAACGCACCCTTCCTTGTCGCCGACGGCATTGAGCGGAAAGAGTACTTCCTCAGCAACCTTCGCGCCCTCTGTAAGGATGGCATCCACCAGATCCGGCGTCGCGCTCTCAAAGCCGGGCAGATGGGTATAGCGATCAAGGCCCACCACATGGTCGAGTATGAAGCGCGTTTCGCGAATCGGGGCGGAATAGCTGGGCATCAATCTTCTCCGGTTATCTTTTCGTCGCGAATGTTCAGGGCTTGTCGAGAGCCGCGACAAAGCCCGAAAGTTCCGCGATGGCGGCATCTATGTCGCTTTTCTGGCGGGTGAGCAGTTCGATGCGAGCCTTGCATTTGGCGACTGTGACGCGCCGCTGCTCCTCATGTTCCTCATCCGCATCGTAAAGGTCGATCATTTCGCGGATCTCGGCGAGGCTGAAGCCGACCCTTTTGCCACGCAGGATCCAGGCAAGCCTAGCGCGGTCACGGCGCGAATAGATGCGGGCGAGGCCATGACGTTCCGGTGCGATCAGCCCTTCATCCTCATAGAAGCGCAGGGCGCGGGCCGTGACGCCAAACTCCTCCGACAGGTCGGTGATCGTGTAGCTCTGCCGTTCCTTGTGATCGGGCAGTTCGATGCCCGCGATGCTGCTGCGCTGGTCCATGGCGTCTTAGCTAGGAAAGCTTTACGTTAACGTCAAGTGCGATCTGCGGCAATTTGGCCTGATGACAGAAGCGCGGGGGCAGGTTAAGCGGCGCCTGATGACGGGGGCAATCAGACAATCGGAGGTCGCGCGGGGCTTGCTGGCCGCGTTGGCGCTGCTTGTCCTGGCCATCCAGTTGATTACGCCCGTCGGCTTCATGCCGGTTCGTACGGAGCGGGGCATGATGGTGACCCTCTGTACGGGGCAGGGCGCGGTCAGCGTCCTGGTCTATCGCGAACAAGCGCCGGGGAAAGAACATCATTCGCAGGATGATGGCGGCCCGGTTCAGCAGCATTGCTCCTTTGCCGCCTCGGTTCAGCCGGTGGTTCCTCCGCTGATTCTGGCTGATCTGCCACTGCCAGTGTGGCAGACTGTTTTCGGGCCTATCGCATTCGCGCTCAAGACAGGGCTGATCGCCCGACTTGCCGCACCGCCCCCGCCATCATCCGGTCCTCCCCTGTCCTCCTGAAGCTGTCGTTTATGCCGCGCTGAGCGCGGCACGATTTTCTTGAGGATGAATTCATGTCTGCATTTACCGCTTTGCGCAGCGTGTCGCTGTGCGCCCTTGCCTGTTCGCCGCTTTCCACCCCAGCTTTTGCTGATGAAGCTGGCGATGAGGGCCGTATCATCGTAACCGCCAGTCCTACGGTAGAGGACGCCGTTACCCATATAAGCCGGACGGCGGGCGGCGCCGATGTCGTTGCTGCCAAGGATTTCGAGGACAAGCTGGCCGTATCGCTGCGCGACGCGCTGGCCTTCTCCGCAGGTGTCTACACGCAACCGCGCTTTGGTCAGGAGGTGCGCATTTCGATACGCGGTTCGGGGCTGTCGCGGAGCTTCCATATGCGGGGCCTGACGCTGTTGCAGGATGGCATCCCGATCAACATGGCCGACGACAATGGAGACTTTCAGGAACTGGACCCGCAGGTGTTCCAGCATCTGGAGGTCTATCGCGGCGGCAATGCGCTGCGACTTGGCGGATCGACATTGGGTGGCGCCATCAATGCGGTGACACCGACCGGACGGACGATGCCGGGCGCGGAGTTGCGCATGGATGGGGGCTCGTTCGATACGCTGCGTGCGAAGGCGGCCTATGGTTATGCCGATGCTCGTGGTGACGCCTGGGCAGCGATTACCGCCGACAGGTCCGATGGGGATCGCGCTCACGGAGAGAGACGCGCTTTGCGTTTCAACGGCAATGTTGGGATCAAGTTGAACGATCGAGTGGAAACCCGTTTCTATGTCAGCGCCCAAACGATCCGGCAGAAGCTGTCGGGAGCGCTGACCGAGGTGGATGCGCTGAATGACCCAATCAAGGGCAATTTCGCAGGTGATCAGGCGCGCAACATCGATTCCATCCGGTTTCAGAACCGCACCACGGTTGAACTGGACGGCGGTCGACTGGCCTTTGGCGCCTATTTCAATGCGAAGGCTCTGAACCATCCCATTTATCAGGTGGTCGATCAGAAATCGGAGGATCGTGGACTGTTCGCCAGCCTTGACCTTTCGGGAGAGGTGCGGGGGCTCCCGGTAGAACTAACGCTGGGGACGCAGGCACGTTTTGGCCACGGTGATTTCCGGCAGTTTGTTAATATCGACGGCAAAGCGGGCGCTCTCACGTCCATGCAAAAGGCGCGGGCGCAGACGATCAACAGCTATGCGGAGGCCAGGATCGCTCCGGTTCAGGGCTTATGGCTGATCGCGGGTGGCATCTATACGCATGGAGAGAGGCGGCTGGACAATCGCCTAGCGCCTTTACGAAGCGGCGAGGCGAAGTTCGATAGCTTCGCTCCTAAATTCGGGATTCTGTATGCATCCTCTCAGAAGGTACAGGTCTACGCAAATTACAGCCGGTCTGTGGAGTTGCCTGGCTTCATCGAACTGGGCCAGATTGCGGCTGGGCCAGGAGGACCGCTGCCCGGCTTCACGCCACTCGATGCGCAGCGGGCCTGGACGGCGGAAATCGGCACGCGTGGCAGCATGGGTCCAGCCCATTGGGACATAAGCCTCTATCGCGCGGACCTGAAAGGCGAGTTGCTGCAATATAATGTTCAGCCGGGCGTCATTCCGGCGGCAACATTCAACGCGGGCCGGACACGGCACCAGGGCATCGAGGCCGCGCTGGACCTGAAGCTCGCGCCTTGGGCGACGTTGCGGCAGGTCTACCAGTATAGCGACTTCCGTTTCCGGAATGACGCGCAATTCGGCAACAATCGCCTCCCCGTCGTGCCACGTCATTTCTACCGCGCGGAAGTCAAGCTGGGAACCGATCGCGCCAGCATCGCTCCGGCTGTGGAATGGGTGCCGCAGGGTGCCTGGGTCGATTATAACAATAGCAAGCGGGTTGATGGCTATGCGACGTTCAACATCGGGGCGCAGGCGCAGTTGACGAAGGGCGTCAGCCTGTTCGTCGATGCACGCAATCTGACGGGTAAGCGAGCGATAGGCGATATCGGAGCGCTTGTAAGCTACAAGACGGACGATCCCCTTACGCCTGGGAACCAGGCCAGTGCGGCCTTCTATCCCATCGAACGCCGGGCGGTCTATGCGGGCGTGCGCGCGCGTCTCTGAAAAGGCAGCGGCCTATCCTCATGAGGGGGTGGAGCGGGGCGGTAAATGCGGCTAGAGGCGGCGCCATGTTGCGTCTATCCGGCCTAAAGTTGCCCCTCGACCACCCGGCCGATGCGATGCCTGCCGCCATTTGCGAGCGGCTGGGAATTGAGGCATCGGACCTCGTCCGTCACGTCATCGTGCGCCGGGGCAATGATGCCCGGCGAAAGACTGCGATCCAGCTGGTTTATACTGTCGATGTCGAGTTGATGGACGAGGCTGCGGTGCTTGAACGGCTGGCGGGCGACCACGATGTGCGCCGCCGCCCGGACACCGACTACCGCTTTGTCACGCATGCGCCACAAGGCTGGTCGGGGAAGCGCCCGGTCGTCGTGGGCGCAGGCCCATGTGGGCTTTTCGCGGGACTGATCCTCGCGCAGATGGGCTTCCGGCCCATAATCCTCGACCGTGGCAAGGTCGTGCGGGAGAGGACCAAGGATACTTGGGGTCTTTGGCGGCGAGCCGAACTGAATCCCGACAGCAATGTCCAGTTCGGGGAAGGTGGCGCGGGCACCTTTTCGGATGGCAAGCTGTATTGCCGTGTGAAGGATCCGCGTTTCCTGGGCCGCAAGGTGCTGGAGGAATTTGTCGCGGCGGGCGCGCCTGAAGACATATTGACCGAAGCGCACCCTCATATCGGGACGTTTCGCCTTGTCAGCATGGTCGAAAGCCTGCGCCGCCAGATCGAGCAGCTGGGCGGCGAATATCGCTGGCAGCACAAGGTCGATGAGCTGGAGATGGAGCGGCAAGGCGACGGAACGCAGCGCCTGCGCGGACTGCATCTTTCCGACGGCAGCTTTATAGAGGCCGACCATGTTGTGCTTGCCGTCGGACACAGCGCCCGCCCGACTTTCGAGATGTTGCACCGGCGCGGTGTTCATATCGAAGCCAAGCCCTTTTCAATAGGGGTGCGGATCGAACATCCACAAAGCTGGATCGATCGAGCCCGCTATGGCAAATGCGCGGGTCACCCGGTACTTGGAGCAGCAGCCTACAGCCTCGCGCATCATTGCGAGAATGGCCGCACCGTTTACAGCTTCTGCATGTGTCCGGGGGGGCGCGTGGTCGCTGCCACGTCTGAAGAGGGGCGTGTCGTCACCAACGGCATGAGCCAATATAGCCGTGCGGAATTCAACGCCAATTCAGGCCTGGTGGTTGGCATAGAGCCGGAGCGTGATTTCCCCGGAGGACCTTTGGCGGGCATCGACCTTCAGCGGCATTGGGAAAGTCAGGCCTTTGTCGCGGGCGGCTCCTCCTACTGGGCTCCAGGCCAAAAGGTCGGCGATTTCATGGCGCGGCGTCCCTCCACGACGCTGGGGGAAGTGGTCCCTTCCTACAAGCCGGGCGTCACCATGACCGATCTGTCCCTCTGCCTGCCTGACTTTGCGATCGATGCCTTTCGCGAGGCGCTGCCTGCATTTGGCCGACAGATTGCCAATTATGATCACCCCGATGCGGTCATGACCGGTGTCGAAACTCGAACCTCATCCCCTATCCGCATCACACGCGGCAGGGATTTTCAGAGCCTGAATGTGGCCGGACTTTACCCGGCTGGCGAAGGCGCAGGCTATGCAGGTGGCATATTGTCGGCGGCCATTGATGGCATCAAGGTTGGGGAAGCCGTCGGCTTGGCGATTTCCACCTGAGTCGTGCGGCGTTGCCGTAAGGGAAGTCCGTCAAAATCCAATGAGGGTAGCGGTTTAACGCTGTCTTTTAGCAAGCTCAAACAAGTTAAGCGGCCAAGTTACTTTCGATCGATAAATTTAGCTTCGATGAAATAATTTTTATGCCTATGACTTCATTGGTGATAATTTGTTACCCGGGCAGGCGGCTTTGCAATATATAAGCAGCCGCTGCTCTCGGCCGGTCCGACGCTGCCGCAGCGGCTTTTCAGTAAAAATTGCTAGAGAAACAGAGGAGGCCTCTATGTATGCCAAGCCTGTGATGGCGGCGCTTTGCGTCTGTTTGGCTGTGCCGATGGCGGCAGATGCCAGGCAGGGATCTGGGCAACTGACGGTGGTGGCACCCGATAAAAGCGCAATAAGCTATGAAAAGTGGACGGATCGGACAGCATCAAGATTGTCTCGGAGCATCCGTCAGGCAACGTCCCTTTATCGTGACGGAGCATCGATCGGATATTCCCGCGTGCAGTTCCGTCTGGGAGAACAAGGGCGGCCGGAAAATATTTCTCTGGCGGGCTCTTCGGCATCCCGCAGTGTCGATCGCATATCGATGCGCGCTATCCGATCGATGGGATCGCTTTACCCCTTACCGCAGGAGGTGCGCCCTGGGTCGAAGTTCGAGGCATGGGTGATTGTGGCGAATGATGCGACGGACAGGGACAATATGCTGAGCAGTTTGCGCGCTCAACACTTTGCGCAGGCGGCGGCCGATCGGCCGATCCTCCTCGCGGCGCGTAAATAGCAGCAAAGTCGGCTCCAGGCGCGCGCATGTAGTGTGCGTCTTGAGCAGCGTGAAACTTACCGTCAAAGGCGGCGTTCCCCATGCCATGCGCCGCCTTCATTTTCGATCTTCACAATGGCACCGGCTTTACCCGCGATCATCTCGATCCCGACCCGCTTTAACATTGATCCTCAAGGAAGGTGTTGATTTCATTCCAGTTAAGGTGTCGATTGGTGCCGTGATCATAAGCGGGACTTGAGGACCGATGCCAACGATGCAGGAGCGGCAGCCCAAGGGCACCGAGGTGGTGAAGCCTCCCATCCCGGCGGATGAGGCTGATCGGTTGCGAGCACTGGAACATTACCGGCTTGGCGGCATCGGGCGGGAACGCCCGTTCGACGATATAACCCAGTTCGCAGCTGACCTGTTCGATGTGCCCATGTCGCTGGTGTCGATCGTGGGTTCGGACACGCAATGTTTTCGCGGTGCGTGCGGCATTGATGAAACACATACCTCGCGGGATGTTGCCTTTTGCGCCTTCGCGATCCTGCAACCGGACGTCATGGTGGTGCCGGATGCGACGAAGGATCCGAGGTTTCGTGGCAACCCGCTGGTCACGGGGCCGCCGCATGTCCGCTTCTACGCTGGTGCGCCCTTGCGGGTGGCCAATGGTCAGCCGCTCGGGACCTTGTGCATCGTCGACTACAAACCGCGTGATTTCAGCGAGAAGGATCGGCGGCGGCTCGCCCAGTTGGCGAGGACGGTGATCGACCTGATAGAATTGCGGGTCGAAGGATTTGCGGCTGACGAACATCGCCGCAAGCTTGATGACGAACGCCAGTTGCTGAAGCTGACGGTGGAAAATGTGAGTGGCGGCGTCGCGGTGGTAGATCGGGACCTGCGGCTGATGCTGTGGAACCAGGCCTTTGTCGATCTGTTCGACTATGCTCCCGATAGCGTGACGGGCGGAAGGGACGCACGTGAGCTTATCCGCCTGACCGCACAGCGCGGCGAACTGGGACCCGGCGATCCGGATCAGATCGTCGCGGGCTTTGTCGAGTCCATCCGCACGAGCGACAGTCGTCGGTTGGAGATTCAGCGCAGGGACGGTCGCATCCTCGATATCCGCCGGGAATCGATACGTGGGGGGCGGTTCATCATGACGGCGCGGGATGTGACGCAGGAGCGGCAGATCAACCGCCTGAAGGACGAGCTGGTATCGACCGTCAGTCACGAATTGCGCACGCCATTGACCGCGATCTCCGGCGCATTGGGACTAATGGCGGGTGGCGCCGCTGGGGAGTTGCCTGACAGGGCCAAACAACTGGTCGCAATCGGCAGCAAGAATGCGGAACGACTGATTCATCTGGTCAATGACCTGCTGGACATGGACAAGCTTCAATCCGGGAAGCTGGTCTTTCATTTTGACGAGCGGGAATTGGGCTTGCTGCTGACCGAGGCGATCGAGCAGATTGGGCCATATGCCGAGCGTTTCGGCGTTAAGCTTGAATTCGACCACCCGGCTGAAGCGGTCGTCGCGAAGGTTGATGGCAATCGCCTGTGTCAGGTGATGGCCAACCTTTTATCCAACGCTTGCAAATTCTCGCCCTCGGGTGGGACCGTCCATGTCTCCCTTGAGCGGGCGGGGGACGTCGCGCGCATCAGCGTTGCTGACGAGGGGCCGGGGATTTCGCCGGAGTTTCGCGCACGGCTATTCAAGCGTTTCGAGCAGGAGGACGGTGCGCATCAGCATGGCCATGCGGGCACTGGCCTTGGCTTGGCGATCAGCAAGGGCATCGTAGAGGCGCATGGCGGAAGCATCGCGCTGGATTCCGCGGCGGGAACAGGGGCGACGTTTATTGTCGAATTGCCGCTGTGATGCCGAATTGACAGAAAGGCCCGAGTTGACCCGCATTCTTTATGTTGATGACGAGGCGGACCTGCGGGAGATCGCGGCGATGTCGCTTGAGCTGGACCCGGAGTTCGAGGTGCGAACGGCGGCCTCGGGTGCGGAAGCGCTGGAGCAGGCGAGACAGTGGCAGCCTGCTCTCATCCTGCTTGATGTGATGATGCCGGGCATGGATGGGCCTGCGACTTTGGCGGCGTTGCAGGTCGACCCCGCCACCGTGACAATTCCCGTCGCATTCATCACGGCCAAAACGCATCCACGGCACGTCACGAACCTCAAGGCCCTCGGCGCGCGAGCCGTGCTTGCCAAGCCGTTCGACCCGATGAGCCTCGCGGGGACCGTGCGGGCATTGCTGGAGCCATGAGCGATGCCGAAGCGCAAATGCAGAAGTTGCGACAGCGCTTCCATGCGCGGGCCGCGTCCGATCGGAGTGCCATCATTTCGGCGCTCGAAGCCGGGGATCGCTCCCGCCTTTTGCATCTCGCCCATGGATTGGCGGGCGTGGCGGGGATTTTCGGCTATGTCGATATTGGCGGTCATGCGTCCGCGTTGGAGGAGGCTTTGGACGCGGGTGTTGATGATGCGGCCGTAAAGGGGCTTGGGCAGGCGCTGATAGAAGCGCTTTGGCGCGTTTAGGGTCGACTGATCCAGAAGCATTCAGACAGGCTGCTGCGCCTGTGTCAGTATAGAAAAAGGACGGCATCCGAAGACGCCGCCCATGTTCCAGCTGAGCTGGATCGGTGCTCCGCGCGAAGCGGAGCAAAGCCGATTACTTGAGCTCGACAGTCGCGCCGGCTTCTTCCAGCTGCTTCTTGATCTTCTCGGCTTCGTCCTTGCCGACGCCTTCCTTGACGGCCTTCGGCGCGCCTTCGACGAGCGCCTTGGCTTCGGTCAGGCCGAGGCCGGTGATGCCGCGAACTTCCTTGATGACGTTGATCTTCTTGCCACCGTCGCCGGTCAGGATCACGTCGAATTCGGTCTGCTCTTCAGCAGCGGCAGCAGCCGGGGCGCCAGCGGCGGGGCCAGCGACGGCGACGGCAGCGGCGGCCGAAACGCCCCACTTTTCTTCCAGAGCCTTCGAAAGCTCAGCGGCTTCGAGGACGGTGAGGGCCGAAAGCTGATCGACCAGTGCGTTGATGTCTGCCATGTTACTATATTCCCTTCTGGGCGGGGCATGAGCCCCTCAATTGAAAGTTGATAACCTGTCTTGTCGGTAGGACCGCGGCGATTAGGCCGCGTTCTTTTCCGCATAGGCGTTGAAGACCCGCGCGAGCTGCGCAGCCGGTGCCTGGGTGACGGTCGCGAGCTTGGTCGCGGGTGCAACGAGCAGCCCAACGATCTTCGCACGCAGTTCATCCAGCGACGGCATCGAGGCGAGCGCCTTGACGCCCTCCGCGTTCAGCAGCACTTCGCCCATTGCGCCGCCAACGATCTCAAGCTTGTCGTTGGTCTTGGCGAAATCGACTGCAACCTTGGCGGCTGCAACCGGATCGGCAGAGGAGGCGAGGCCAACCGGACCAGTCAGCAGGTCGCTGAGGTTGGTGTAGCTGGTGCCTTCAAAGGCGATCTTGGCGAGGCGGTTCTTCGTAACCTTGTAGGTGCCACCGGCTTCCCGCATCTTCTGACGCAGCTGGGTCGACTGGGCGACCGTCAGCCCGAGGTTGCGGGTCACGACGACCACGCCAACTTCTGCCAGATGTGCGTTCAGCGCGGAAACGACCTCAGCTTTCTGATTACGATCCATGCCATTCTCCACTTCATGTTCGCTGGCGAACCAGCAAACGACTAAAACCCGCGCGAACGCGGGGCACTTAAAGTCCGAAGGGGAGAGATCGACTGGCCCGTATCCCTTGAGGAGAACAGGCAGACCCGGACAGGGCACAAGGCCCGGCCGGTAAAGAGCTTTTCCCCGTCTAGGCCGGAAATTAAGAAGGGCAAATTCCCTTCACCGACTGTCTCGGACGGAAGACCCCGAAGGGTCTGCTGCGGGGGCCTGTACAGAATTGGAGGTTTCCTGTCACGCGAAAGTTGAAAGTGACGTAGGGAATGGCGGAAAAGCGCCATTTTTGTCCCGAAGTTCACACCATATGCGCGCGCGTGCCCGGGCGCGCGTGGGCGTCGTGGGGAGCGGTTCGACGTTTCAAAGACGGCTGGGGATAGGCAGGTTGGGGCTGTGTAGGACAGCGGAATTGAGAGGGTGTCGGGGAAATAGGATGGTTTTTTGTGGGGGTGTGGTTTGGGGGATACAGGTGGGGCGAGGCAGAGGGGGCCTTGGAAAACGACGCTGACGTTGCGCTAGCCCACCCCCCGGCCCCCTCCCGCTTGCGGGAGGGGGAGGTAATGCTGTCCTAAACCCGGTCTGCCTGCACTACCGCGTCCAGTGCTCGCAATGCTGAGAGGATGCGGTTCAGGTGCTGGGCGTCGTTGACTTCCAGATCGATGATGTCGGTGTGGAACGGCCCTTCGCGATTTACCAGCTGGAGGTTTAGGATGTTCGCCTTGGTCGCCCCGAATACGTTGGCGACGGCGGCGAGCGCGCCGGGCTGGTTCTTGACGATGACCTGGAGCCGCGCGGTGCCGCCCTTGGACTTGCTGTCCCAGCTGAGGTCCACCCAATCGTCATCCTGCCCGGCTTCGAGCGACCGGCAGTCAATGGTGTGCACCTCGATCGGCTCGCCCGTGCGGCGCACGCCGACGATGCGGTCGCCGGGTACGGGGTGGCAGCAGTCGCCCAGATTATAGGCGATGCCGGGCGTCAGGCCACGGATCGAGACGGGCGCGTGCTGGCGTGGATGCGCTTCCTCTATCCCATCTACGCTGGTGGAGCCGGGGATAAGAGCCTCCATCACCTCTGAATCGAGCAGGCGATGGGTGGCGATGGCCACCATCAGAGACGCGCGATCATCCAGCTTCAGCCGTTTCAGGGCGGCCTTCAGCGCCTTGTCACCCAATTCGCTTGCCAGTTCGGGCGAGAAGCGGCCGATGATCTCCTCATAGAGCTTCTCACCCAGTGCGACTTCCTCGCCGCGCTGTTTCTGCCGAATATAGCGACGGATCGCGGCGCGGGCCTTGCCGGTGATGGCGAAGGTCAGCCAGCCCGGCTGCGGCTCCTGTCCTTCCGATTTCAGGATTTCGACCTGATCGCCATTTTCAAGGCTGGTGCGCAACGGCACGACGCGGCCGTTTACCTTGGCGCCAACCGTCTGGTTGCCCAGCGAGGTATGGACGGCATAGGCGAAGTCCACCGGCGTCGACCCCTTGGGTAGCTGGTGCAGCTCGCCCTTGGGGGAGAAGGCGAAGATGCGGTCTTGATACATCGCCATGCGGGTATGTTCGAGCAGCTCGTCCGCATCCTGGCTTTGCTCCAGGATTTCGACGAGGTCGCGCAGCCATGCCGCATGATGATCCGCCGCGTCGCCTTTCTGCTTGTAGGCCCAGTGCGCCGCCAGGCCGAGTTCGGCGTCGTTGTGCATGTCGCGGCTGCGAATCTGCACCTCGATCCGGGCGTTATCCTGATGGATCACCGTGGTGTGCAACGAGCGGTAGCCGTTGCGCTTGGGCGTGGAGATGTAATCCTTGAACCGGCCCGGCACCATTTTGTAGGTCTGGTGAATGACCCCGAGCGCGCGGTAGCAATCTTCTGTTGTTTCGGTGATGACGCGGAAGGCCATGACGTCGGTCAGCTGTTCGAAGCTGATGTGCCTTTCCTGCATCTTCTTCCAGATGGAATAGGGGTGCTTTTCGCGGCCTGACACGGTGACGGACAGGTTCTTGCCGCCGAGCAGCAGCTGCAACTCCGCACCGATGCGATCGACCTTGTCGTGGCCGCCTTCCTTCAGCTGTTCGAGGCGCTTGGTGATGCTGTCATAGGCTTCCGGCTCTAACTCCCGGAAGGCGAGCAACTGCATTTCGCGCATGAAGTCGTACATGCCAATCCGCTCTGCAAGCGGGGCATAGATGTCCATCGTCTCGCGGGCGATGCGGCGGCGCTTGGTCTCATTCTTGATGAAATGCAGCGTGCGCATATTGTGAAGCCGGTCGGCGAGCTTCACCAGCAGCACGCGAATGTCGTCCGACATGGCGAGCAGGAATTTGCGGAGATTTTCCGCCGCCCGCTCATTTTCCGACATCGCCTCGATCTTCGACAGCTTGGTGACGCCATCGACCATCTTGGCGACGTCCTTGCCAAACGCGCTTTCGATCTCGTCATAGGTGACGAGCGTGTCCTCGATCGTGTCGTGCAGCAGGGCCGTGACGATGGTCTGGTCGTCCAGGCTGAAATCCGTCAAAATACCCGCGACTTCAATCGGATGGCTGAAATAGGGGTCGCCGCTGGCGCGCTTCTGGGACCCGTGTTTCTGGACGGAGAAGACATAGGCGCGGTTGATCATCGCCTCGTCCGCATCCGGATCGTAGCGCTTCACCCGCTCAACAAGTTCATATTGACGCAGCATCGTGACCCGATTGTCCGGGAAGCATCTTGCTGTGCAACAAAAAAATCCCATCTTTGGACAAAATGGCTGCTCTTTTGCATGGGCTGTGGCTTTGAGCTATCTAGACGGACGATGAAACATAATCTGGCGCAGGACCTGGAACAGTGCGCGCTCCCCAGCGCGTTGGAAGCGATGGGCGAGCGCTGGTCGTTTCTCATCCTGCGCGGCGCATTGTCGGGCATCCGGCATTTTGAGGATTTTCAGTCGTCGCTCGGCATTGCGCGCAACATTCTGGCGAACCGGCTTTCGCGGCTGGTCGAGAATGGGATCATGCTGCGTCAGCCGATGCAGTGCGACCGGCGCAAGATCGAATATCGCTTGACGGAAAAGGGGCAGGAGTTGGCCCCGGTCATGATCGCATTGCGTCAATGGGGTGAGAAATGGGGATGCGGATCGCCGTCTTGCCAGGTGCTGGCCGACAAGCGCGATGGCCAGCCGATACGCCGGGTGACGATTCAGGCGCATGACGGCCGACCGCTGGAATTAAGGGACCTTGTCTGGCTTTGCCCCGACGAGGTCACGCCGATGGATCAGGAAGCTGCTACGGCGGCGTAACTTGGGTGGCTTCACCCTGAACCTGAATTCGCCTAGGCTGGCGGCGATGTCTGTTCAACCTATTCAGCCTCAGCCCTTTTTCGCTGACAAGAACCGCGCTTTCTGGAATCTGCAATCTGTCGGATGGGCGGGAGCTTTTCTGCTGCGCGGCTCGTCCACCATCGCCAATGGGCAACCGCTTTCCAGCCTGATCCCGGTGATGATTTCCACCGTGTCGGGCTATTCGGTTACCCTGCTCATCGCGGTCATCTTCCGATTTCTGCAACGACAGCGGCCGATCATCACCTGGGGCGCGTCGATCGTTACCGTGGTAATGGCGGCTGGACTGGTCGCCTTTATCGACGCCTGGGTTTTTTCGACCCAGAACCGGGCAAGCGAAACGGCGGGGCTACAACTCTTCCTTGGCGCCTTTTATCTCAGCATAACGCTGCTGGGTGCCTGGTCGGCGCTTTACTACGCCATCAACTTCTACCTTCAGGTGGAGGAGCAGGCGGACCAGCTGCTGCATCTGGAAAATCAGGCGTCGAGCGCGCAACTGGCGATGTTGCGCTATCAGCTCAATCCGCATTTCCTGTTCAATACGCTGAACAGCATATCGACGCTGGTGCTTTTGAAGCAGACGGATCGCGCCAACGCGATGCTCTCACGCCTGTCGTCCTTTTTGCGCTATACCCTGATCAATGAACCCACGGCGCAGGTGACGATCGAGCAGGAGGTTGAAACGCTCAAACTCTATCTGGAGATTGAGAAGATGCGGTTCGAGGACCGCTTGCGGCCGGTATTCAACATCGATCCGGCCGTCGCGCAGTCGCGATTGCCTTCCCTGCTGCTCCAGCCGCTGGTGGAAAATGCCATCAAATATGCGGTCACCCCCAAGGAAGAAGGCGCCGAAATCTCCATCACGGCGCAGCCTGCCGGTGAAAATGTTCGGATCGTCGTATCGGATAGCGGCCCGGGATTGAACGAGGGGTTCACTCGCCCGAACATCCCCATGAGCGAGGGAACAGGCGTTGGCCTGGCGAATATCCGTGACCGCCTGATTCAGGCGTTCGGGGAACGACAGAGCTTTGAAACGCGTTCCACGCCAAGCGGATTTTCGGTCCATATCGAAATGCCGCTTAATCTGGATGAACCATCGAAAGTGGCCGCATGACCATCAGAACAATCCTCGTCGATGACGAAAGCCTGGCTATTCAAGGCCTCAAGCTCCGTCTGGAAGCGCATGAGGATGTCGAAATTGTTGAAACCTGCTCGAATGGCCGCGAAGCCATCCGCGCGATAAAGACGCATAAACCCGACCTTGTGTTCCTCGACATTCAGATGCCGGGATTCGATGGCTTTTCCGTCGTTCAGGGCCTTATGGAAGTCGAGCCGCCGCTGTTCATCTTCTGCACCGCTTATAGCGATCATGCGATTCGCGCTTTTGAGGCGCAGGCGGTGGATTACCTCATGAAGCCGGTGGATGAAGGGCGGCTTGCCGACGCGCTGGACCGCGTGCGTCAGCGCCTGTCGGAAAAGAAGCAGGTGCAGGAAGCGGAGAAGCTGCGCGAGGTGCTGGCGGAGGTCGCTCCCGATGCCATGAACGATTTCAACGCGGATGAAGAGGCGCCGTCTTCAAATCGGTTCGAGAAGCTCATCAACATCAAGGACCGGGGTCAGATTTTCCGCGTCGATGTCGACTCGATCGAGCGGATTGACGCTGCGGGCGACTATATGTGCATCTATACGGCGGATAATTCGCTCATCCTGCGCGAGACGATGAAGGATCTGGAGAAGCGGCTCGACCCGCGCAATTTCCAGCGGGTGCATCGGTCGACCATCGTGAACCTCAGCCAAGTGCGGCAGGTGAAGCCGCACACCAACGGCGAATGCTTCCTGGTGCTGGAATCAGGCGCTCAGGTGAAGGTCAGCCGGTCATACAGGGATGTGGTGGCCCGCTTCGTCCATTGACGCGCGCCTAGCGGAACACCCATTGGCGGTTGAGGCCGAACACCACTGCTGGCGTCACGAATATCATGGCCGGGATGGGCGACCATTCCGGCCATTTCATATGGGTGACGCAGAGGAAGACCCAGAGGGCGTTCAAAGCATAGCTAAGCAGGGACACGGCCACGAACTTGACGCCGCGCGCCGCATGGTTCCCGTCGCTATCCTGATCACGGAAGGTGAAGAGGCTGTGGGTGACATAGCCGATCATCACCGCCGCCACATAACCAGTCGTGTTGGCAAGCTGCGGATGCCATCCGGCCAGAGCCGCGAGCGTCCAGTAGATGGTGGCCTGGCAGGCTGTGATGAACAGGCCGCTGAGGCCATATCGCACGATCTGCCAGAACAGGGCCTGCCGTTCCGGCGTCAGACGTGACAGCAATTTCATGAAGGCCCCGTTGCGATTTGATGCGAACGCTCTAATCCACCGGCCATGAACTTGCAAAGCGGCTTCACCCTGCGGGAAAGATCCCGGCGCGCCCTGGTCTGGACGTCTGCCTGGGCGCAGGTGCATTGGAAATGGCTGACCTTCCTCATCTGGGTCGCGGCCGTGACCTGGCTGCTCTATTCGCGCTGGCCTGCCATCCACTGGCTGACGCTTAACGATACCGATGACAACATACGGTACTTGCAGGTCAAGGACTGGCTGGCGGGGCAGGGCTGGTACGATCTGAGGCAATATCGGCTTGATCCGCCTGCCGGGTTCAACATTCACTGGTCACGGCTGGTCGATCTGCCGATCGCGGCGCTGATGCTGTTCTTCCGCGCGTTTCTGGAGCAGGGGCTGGCGGATCGGCTGGCCTGCGCGATTGCGCCGATGATCCCGTTATTGCCGCTGATGCTGGGGCTCGGCTTCATCGCGCGCCGCCTTGCTGGAGGCAATGGCTGGATACTGGCCGCCCTGGCGCCCTTCGCGGCGCAGATGGGCATCAGCATGTTCCTGCCGATGCGGATCGATCATCATGGGTGGCAGCTGGCCTTGACGGTACTGATGCTCGCGGGGCTGATCGACCGCAACTGGCTGCGCGGCGGCATCGTGGCGGGGGTGAGCAGCGCGTTGTCGATCACCATCGGCATGGAGATGATCGTCTATCTGGCGGCGGGCGGGGCGCTGATAGCGCTTCGTTGGGTATTCAAGGAAGGCGCGGCGAGGCGGATGCTGCCCTATGCGCTGAGCCTTGCTGGCTCGGTTTCCATCCTGTTCCTGCTCTTTGCCAGCTACGCGAACCGGCAGATGGTGTGCGACGCTATCTCGCCTATCTGGGTCGCCATATTCGGGGCAGTGGGCGCGGGCATGACACTGCTGGCGCTGCTGCCACTACGCAGCTGGCAGGCCCGGCTGTGCGCTGGCGTGCTGGTGGGGGGCGCCGTCGCGGCCTTTGCATGGCTCAATTGGCCGCAATGCCTGACGGGCGCCTATCAGATTTCGCCGGAACTGGAGCGGCTGTGGCTCGCCAATATTCGTGAGGCCAAGCCGATCACGGTTCAGGCGTGGAGCCTGATCGTGCCGCTGATGGCCATTCCGGTTGCGGGGCTGTTCGGACTGATCTGGGCGCTTTGGGAGTCGCGGCGTGACAGCGACCGGCTGTGGGCCTGGGCGACGGTCGGGCTGATGATGCTATTCTCGACGGCGCTTCTCTTTTGGCAGTTGCGGGCCGGACCAGCGGCGCAGCTGCTCGCCATCCCACCGGCGGCTTGGGCAGCGCACCGTGTGCTTCAGCTTATATTCTTCGGCAGGCCTCTTGCGCGTGTGGTCGGCATCGTCGGAGCCGCACTGCTTGCCGTAGCAGCGTTCGCGACGCCGCTTTATCCGCAGATCAATCAGTTGTGGGTCAGCGTGACTGGTGAGAAGCCCAAAGTACAACGCCCGGCGGCGAAGACTCGACTACAGTCGATCAGCAAGGCCAATGGCCGCTGCCGGTCTCTGCCAGCGCTGGAGGTGCTGAACCAGCTTCCTTCCGCTACCATTTTCACGATGGTGGACCTGGGGCCGCGCCTGATCGCAACCACGCATCATAGCGCGATCGCGGGTCCCTATCATCGCAATGGCACGGTTATCCTGGACCTGCATCATGCCTTCGACGGATCGGCGGACGCATTCCGGCCGATCGCCGCGCGGCATCATGCGACCTACCTGCTGATCTGCCCCGGCTTTCCGGAAGGGACGGTTTACCAATCCCGTAGCCCGCGCGGCTTTTATGCGGGGTTGATGCGGGGCGATGTTCCCGGCTGGCTGCACCCCGTGGCGTTGAAGAGCGGCTTCACATTGCCCTACACCCTCTATCGCATCGACTATTCAGCGGCGGGCAGCGAAAAAGTCACGCAGCAGCGCTGACGCTTCCGCTTCGCCCAGTCCGCCATAGACTTCAGGGCGGTGCAGGCATTGGGGCTGGGTGAAAAGTCGGGGGCCTTGCTCGACCGCTCCGCCCTTGGGGTCGGCAGCACCATAATAAAGCCGGGCGATGCGCGCGTGGGATATGGCGCCCGCGCACATCGGGCAGGGTTCCAGCGTTACCCAAAGATCGCAGCCGGTGAGGCGGAAATCGCCCAGCCGTTCCGCCGCAGCGCGAAGCGCGACGATTTCGGCATGGGCGGTCGGGTCGCAGTCGCGCCGGTTGCGATTTTCTCCTTCGCCAATGATCCGTCCGTCGAGCGTGACGACGGCGCCGATCGGCACCTCGCCCGCAAGTTCGGCCGCGCGTGCGAGTTCGAGCGCGCGGCGCATGGGTTCGGGAAGCGGAAAGGGCGGTGCCATCCGCCAGCCCTTACAGCATAGCTA
Source organism: Sphingobium sp. Cam5-1 (assembly GCF_015693305.1). Lineage (NCBI taxonomy): Bacteria > Pseudomonadati > Pseudomonadota > Alphaproteobacteria > Sphingomonadales > Sphingobiaceae > Sphingobium > Sphingobium sp. Cam5-1. Next base: position 38,190 of record NZ_CP065138.1, read on the forward strand.
TCGTCTATAAAATGATCAGGGCTTCTTCACATCGACGGTCGGTACTTCGACGGTTTCGTTCCGCGTGCCCACTTCGACCTTGGCTACGTCGGCCTGGAACTTCGGCATTTGCCCGCCTTCCACGGCGATTTTGGGCAGGCTGCCCTCCTGGGTCTTTTGCAGGTCGATGAAGCCGGTCGCGATGCCAGCGGCCAGCACCAGCAAAACAATCACCAACAAGCCACCAATGAGTCGCATTGCGCCCTCCTTTCGTCTATCGGCTGCAAACGTCCGAGCCGTGGAAAGGGTTGCGAAAGCGATCCGATCTGGCCGGTGGGCGGGTTGACGGCTTTCCGGAATCCCGCTACTGGCGCCGCTTTCCGAACGAACATGAACTACAAGGTTGATTGACTATGTCGCGCATTTGCGAGCTGACCGGCAAGGGCCGCCAGGTGGGTCACAATGTTTCCCACGCCAATAACAAGACGAAGCGCGTGTTCCTGCCCAACTTGCAGAATGTGTCGCTGATTTCCGAAACGCTGGAAACCACCGTCAAGCTGCGCGTGTCGACGCATGGCCTGCGTTCGGTTGAACATAATGGCGGGCTGGACAACTGGCTGCTGAAGACCAACGACGACAAGCTGTCGCTGAAGGCGCGCCGTCTGAAGCGCGACATCGTCAAGAAGCAGGCTGCTCCGGCCGCCTGATTCGGTTCGATTCGTTTCGGCTTTAAGAAGCGGCCTGGTAACGGGCCGCTTTTTTGCGTGCCGGGAGGATGCGCCCGCGCATCATTCCCGCATGTGCGGCGCTGCCTGATACCGTTTTTTTCTCAACGGTCGCGGGGCGCCCCGCGCAGCGCGAATTTCAGCAGCAGGGTGCGCTGAAAAAATTCATGATTATCGTCTGACACGATCCACACGATAATGCGCCCGGCCTCGCGCGTGATAGCCAGCCCTTCGAAGTTATCGGCCAGCAGGGGCGGAGCAAGACGGGCGATCGTGCGGGCGGTCAACCGATCGCCGTATTTCGGATGGGATGGCAGCTCTATGAGGGCCAGAGTGGCCGTGAACAGATCGCGCAGCGTCACGCGGCGATTGAGAACCAGAATGTGCCGGTCATCCAGAGCGACGGCATCCGTAGGACGATAGCCTCGCGGCGCTACATAGCGAAGGTGCATGGGCGATGCGGTGCTTTGCTCCGCCGGGTCTCCGGCAAAGAGCAGCGTGTCATGGCTTCCATCCGCCGTCATCCCCATTTCCGCGATCACGAGGAAGCGCCCATCGGGTAGGCGCACCATGGATTCGATCGAACCCGTTTCCGGCCAGGCCTCTATCTCCGGCCAGGTGCGGCAGTTTTCGACGCGCGAAAAGCCGGGGGCGTAGCGGCAGATGCGCTGAAGCATCTCAAAGCCGACCCAGTAGCGATCCGATTCCGGATCATGCGCCATTGCCTCTGAATCCCACGCCCACCACGGCTGAGATGCGTCCTGCGCCCTGATTGGCAGGGGGGCGATGAAAGGATGGCGGTTGTCGATTGCAGGTCTGACCGCGAAACCCATCAGAGTGCCGGAATCGCTCAACGCCAGCACCTGTCCCTGCTGATCTACCAGCAGGGATGAGATGCCGCCAAATCCATGGTGCGGGCTGCTGAGTTGCCAGCCTCCCAGATAATCGAGAGCGCCGATGCTGTGAACAGCCGGATCGGACGCGTTTAGTGGCAGGGCGCGCGCGGTAACGAGCAGTGGACCAGGCCCAAATAGTTCAGGCTTGTTCTTGTGCGGCGCCGGCAAAAGCAGGATCGCAAGCAGCAGGACGATCAGGATACGGCGCATCGCCCCGCCATAGGCAATCCAGCCTGTCGGACCAACGGCTGATTGTTCATATACGCTGTTCGCTTGCGGGACAGGGGCCAATTTTCCATTACGGTGATGAGCGTCCAGGCCCACCCTCGATGAGCGGCAACCGGCTGGGGATGGTGCTTTTTTATCTGAACGGTGGCTGACACGCCCATTCAGGCTTGGCTCAATGCGAATCGGTCAAAAGGGGTGCAATCGATGGGGCGGCGGAGACGCGCCGGAGTCGGTAAAGAGATGATTGAGGAGCACGCCATGAAGACCAAGTTTCTGATCAATATGGGGGCCGCGCTGGCAATGGGCGTTGCTTCCCTGGCTGTAACCGCCGCGCCGGCCCAGGCCCGTGACGGCTGGGGCCGTTATGATCGCGGCGACTATTATCGCGGCGATCGGGGCTATCGTGGATACCGGGGTGATTATTATCGCGGCTATCGTGGCGACCGCTACTATCGCGACAATTATTATCGTGGCTATCGCGGCGGCTATCGTGGTGGCTATCGCTGCCGGGACAATGGCACGGGCGGCACGATCATAGGCGCAATCGCCGGCGGCCTGCTCGGCAATGAGATCGGCAAGGGCAGTGGCCGCTACGGCCGCCGTGGTGATGGCACCACGGGCGCGATTCTCGGCGCGGGCGTAGGTGCGCTGGCTGGCCGGGCGATCGATCGGGACTGCTGATCAATCACCCGATGCTGGATAGAATAGGGCTGCCCCAAAAGGGCGGCCCTTTTCATTGAAACCACGCGGCCCAAAAGAAAAGGGCCGCTCCGTTGCCGGGCGGCCCTGTTTCCAAAAATCCCGAGACGGGAATTACATCGCGTTTGCGGCAGCGTTCGATGCAGCGTTGCTGGCGTTCGAAGCGGCGTTGCTGGCGTTCGAAGCAGCATTCTCGGCAGCGTTCATGGCGTTGTCAGCAGCATTCGAAGCGTTCTCAGCAGCGTTGGCCGAAGCATTGGCGGCATTGTCTTCGCTCTTCGAGCAAGCAGCGAGGCCGAGCGAAGCGGCGAGAACGAGCGAAAGAGCAATCGACTTGGACATGGGCAAACCCCTCTCAGAGATAAAAACGTCGCAGACCACTCTCGGAGAAAAGTTCACCCCCCATTGCGCCTGCGGGGCCGATTCGTAATGCCTTGGATCACTCAAGGCAATCCCCATAGTGCGACTCGCCAATTTCCGGGCTTACACTTCCAAGGCCTGTTTGAAGGGCGGTAGACCCATTGACGTATATAAAGATTTCTTTATATGACATGTCATGAGCGCCGCACTCGACATCTTTCGCGCCCTTGGCGATCCGACGCGGCTGCGCATCATCTATCTGCTGCGCGCCATGGAGCTTGCGGTCGGTGAAATCGCGCAGGTCGTGGGGCAGAGCCAGCCGCGCGTGTCCCGCCATGTCCGTATCCTTGCGGAGGCGGGTCTGGTCGAACGGCGCAAGGAAGGCAATTGGGTTTTCCTGCGGCTGGTCAGGGGCGAGGCCATGGCGCCTTTCCTGACCCTGTTCGATCAGCTGGTGCCGTCGGAAAGCGAAGATTTGTGGCAGAAGGCGGACCTTGCCCGGCTGGCGGCGGTTCGTGCGGATCGGTCGCGGGCGGCGGAAAGCTATTTTGCGGAACATGCCGAGGAATGGGACGCGATCCGGTCGCTGCACGTGCCCGATGTCGATGTCGAAGCGGCCATGACCGCGCTTTTGAGTGCTGAAACCATCGGTCATCTGCTCGATATCGGCACCGGCACGGGCAGGATGATCGAGCTGTTCGGGCGGTCGGCGGATCAGGTTACGGCGCTTGACCGCAGCCCCGATATGTTGCGGCTGGCGCGGGCCAAGCTGCCTGCCGATGCAGGTGACAAATATGCGTTGGTGCTGGGTGACTTCGGCGCCCTGCCGCTGGAGCCGGGGAGCGTGGACACCGTGGTTTTGCATCAGGTTCTGCATTATGCGCAGGCGCCCGAAGCAGTGATTGCGGAAGCGGCGCGCGTCACCGGGGCAGGGGGCCGGGTGCTGATCGCCGATTTCGCGGCGCATGAGCGGGAAGAATTGCGGCTGCGCGATCAACATGCGCGGCTTGGCTTTTCGGACGAGCAGATCGAAAGCTGGTTTGCGGATGCAGGCTTGGAGCTGGAACGGGTGGAGGTGCTGCCCGGCCAGGAATTGACTGTAGTATTATGGCTGGGCCGCCGCCGGGGCGCGCGCATCCTGCCCATCGAAGGACGAGTTTCCCTATGACCTTGAGCTTTCCATCCGTCGAAGAGACCGCGCGGGCTTGGCAAGCGCCGCTCTACGCCGATCTGGCAGGCGATCTGAATGTGAGCTTTGAATTCTTCCCGCCCAAGACGGAGAAGATGGAAGAGCAGCTGTGGTCGGCGATCGAGACGTTGACGCCGCTCGCGCCAAAGTTCGTGTCGGTGACTTATGGCGCTGGCGGTTCGACGCGCGAGCGGACGCACAATACGGTGGCGCGGATCGCGAAGGAAACGCCGTTGTCGGCTGCTGCGCACCTGACCTGTGTTGCGGCGAGCAAGGCCGAGATCGACGCGGTGGCGGACGCCTATTGGGAAGCGGGCGTGCGCCATATCGTCGCCCTGCGCGGCGATCCGCCGGAAGCGGGCACGAAGTTTCAGCCGCATCCTGAGGGTTACAAGGGCGCAGCGGAACTGGTCGAGGGCCTGCGCAAGCGTCACCCGTTCGAGATTTCGGTGGCCGCTTATCCGGAGACGCACCCTGACGCGTCCTGCGCCCAGAGCGACATCGACAATTTAAAGCGCAAGCTGGACGCGGGTGCTAGCCGAGCGATCACGCAATTCTTCTTTGAACCGGAAACCTTCTTCCGCTTTCGTGACACGGCGGCGGCTGCTGGCATTACAGCGGACATCATTCCGGGCATCATGCCGGTGAGCAATTTTGCGGCGGTTCAGCGCATGTCGGCCATGTGCAATACCGATGTGCCAGGCTGGATGGGCAAGCTGTTCGAGGGGCTGGACGATCTGCCCGCCGCACGCCAGCTGGTGTCCGCGACGCTGGCGGCGGAATTGTGCCGCAAGCTCTATGCGGGCGGGGTGCGGGACTTTCATTTCTATACGCTCAACCGGGCGGAGCTGAGCTATGCGATCTGCCATTTGCTCGGCTTGAGGCCCGCTACTTTGGAGAAGACGGCATGACCGCCGAGGAACGCTTCCGCGCCGTGGCGGCGGAGAAGATCATGATATTCGACGGCGGCTATGGCACGTCGATCCAGAAGCACGGGCTGACCGAGGCGGATTATCGCGGGTCGCTCGATCTGGCGAAGGATCAGAAGGGGAATAACGACCTCCTGTGCCTGACGCGGCCTGACATCGTCGAGGGCATTCATACCGCCTATCTGGACGCCGGGGCGGACATGATCGAGACGAACACCTTCAGCTCCACCAAGATCGCGATGGCCGATTATGGCTGCGAGCATCTGGTGCGGGAGATCAACATCGCCGCTGCGCAGATCGCCCGCAAGGCTTGCGAGGCGGCAACGGCGAAGGATGGACGTCCGCGCTTTGTTGCAGGGTCCATCGGGCCGACCAACAAGACGTTGTCGATCTCGCCGGATGTGAACGACCCGGCCTATCGCGAGGTCGATTATGACACGCTGAAGGCCGACTATCGCGAACAGTGCGACGCGTTGATCGAGGGTGGGGTGGATTTCCTGCTGGTCGAGACCTGCTTCGACACGCTCAATGCCAAGGCGGCGGGCATGGCGGCGCGGGAGGCCGAGGCGGCGGCCGGGCGGCCCGTGCCGTTGATGCTGAGCTTTACCATAACCGATATGTCGGGGCGCAACCTGTCGGGGCATACGATCAACGCCTTCTGGTATTCGCTGCGGCATTTGAAGCCGCTGACCATCGGGGTGAATTGCGCATTCGGGGCGGATTTGCTGCGGCCTTATTTGAGCGAGCTGGCCAAGAATGCCGATACGCTGATCCTGGCCTATCCCAATGCGGGGCTGCCCAATGAATTGGGGCAATATGACGAGTTGCCGGAGACGACGGCTTCGCTCATCCGTCAGTGGGTGGATGAGGGGCTGGTCAATATGGTCGGCGGTTGTTGCGGCACGACGCCCGCGCATATCGGTGCGGTGGCGAAGGCGCTGGCGGGGCATAAGCCGCGTGTTGTGCCGGAACTGCCGGTAGTGACGCGGTTGGCTGGGCTGGAGCCCATGCACATCGCGGCGTAAAAGATATTCCCCCTCCCGCAGGCGGGAGGGGGTTAGGGGGTGGGCCGGTCCAGGCGCCGCTCCAAGACAGCCCACCCCCGGCCCCTCCCGCTTGCGGGAGGGGGGAAGAGAATGAAATGACCCAATCGACCGCCACTTTCGTCAACATCGGTGAGCGCACCAACGTCACCGGATCGGCCAAGTTCAAGAAGCTGATCATGGCGGGCGACTATGCAGCCGCCATCGATATCGCCCGCGATCAGGTGGAGAATGGCGCGCAGATCGTCGATGTGAACATGGACGAGGGGTTGCTCGACGCCGTGGAGGCGATGACGACTTTCCTGAAACTCATGACGTCGGAGCCGGATATCAGCCGGGTGCCGGTGATGATCGACTCTTCCAAATGGGAAGTGATCGAGGCGGGGCTGAAATGCGTGTCGGGCAAGCCGATCGTGAACTCGATCAGCATGAAGGAGGGCGAGGAAGCTTTCCTGCATCATGCACGGCTGTGCATGGCCTATGGCGCGGCGGTGGTCGTCATGGCTTTCGACGAGACCGGGCAGGCGGACACGAAGGACCGCAAGGTCGAGATTTGCGAGCGCGCCTACAAGCTGCTGATGTCGATCGGCTTTCCGCCGGAGGACATCATCTTCGATCCGAATATCTTTGCCGTGGCGACGGGGATCGAGGAGCATAATAATTACGGCGTAGACTTCATTGAAGCCTGCCGCGAGATCAAGGCGCGCTGTCCCCACGTCCACATCTCAGGTGGCCTGTCGAACTTCAGCTTCTCTTTCCGTGGCAATGAGCCGGTGCGCCGGGCGATGCACTCGGTGTTCCTCTACCACGCCATTCCGGCGGGGCTGGACATGGCGATCGTCAACGCCGGGCAGCTCGACGTCTATGACGCGATCGATCCCGCGCTGCGCAAGGCGTGCGAGGATGTGCTCCTGAATAGCGACCCGGAGGCGGGCGAGCGGCTGGTGGAGCTTGCCGAAAGCTTCAAGGGCAAGGACGCGGCGTCCGAAAAGGCTGCCGAGGAATGGCGGGGCTGGCCGGTTGCCAAGCGGTTGGAACATGCTCTGGTTAAGGGCATCGACATGTATGTGGTCGAGGATACCGAGGAAGCCCGCCTGGCCGCCGTGAAGCCGATCGAGGTGATCGAAGGGCCGTTGATGGACGGCATGAATGTCGTCGGCGACCTGTTCGGGGCAGGCAAGATGTTCCTGCCGCAGGTGGTGAAGTCCGCCCGCGTCATGAAGAAGGCGGTCGCGCACCTGCTGCCCTTCATCGAAGCATCGAAGGAGCCCGGCGCGAAGGGCAAGGGCAAGATCATCATGGCCACCGTCAAGGGCGACGTCCATGATATCGGCAAGAACATCGTCGGCGTCGTGCTTCAGTGCAATGGCTTTGAAGTGATCGACATGGGCGTGATGGTGCCCTGGCAGGACATCATCAAGGCGGCGAACGAGAATGATGCGGACATGATTGGGCTTTCCGGCCTCATCACCCCTTCGCTCGACGAGATGGTGACGGTGGCGGCTGAAATGCAGCGCGCCAATATGACCATGCCGCTGCTGATCGGTGGCGCGACCACGTCCCGCGTGCATACTGCGCTGCGCATCGATCCGGCGTTTACGGGGCCGGTGGTCCATGTGCTGGACGCCAGCCGCGCGGTTGGCGTGGCGACGGCGCTCGTGTCGGAAACGCAAAAGGCCGATTTCGTCCAGAAGACCAAGGACGATTATGACCACGTCCGCAAGGCGCGCGAAGGCAAGGGGCAGAGCCAGCTTCTGTCGATCGAGGATGCCCGTGCCAACGCATTCGAAATGGACGAGGCGCTGAAGGCGCCCCGTCCGCTGCTGCCGGGTATCCACAGCTTCCCCGATTGGGACCTCAAGGACCTGATCAACTATATCGACTGGACGCCTTTTTTCCGCGCTTGGGAACTGGCTGGCAATTATCCGGCGATCCTTGAGGACAAGGTCGTGGGCGAAAGCGCGACCAGCCTGTTCAACGACGCGCAGAAGATGCTGGACAAGATCGTCAGCGAGAAATGGCTGACGGCGCGCGGGGTCGTGGGCCTGTGGCCCTGTCGCCGCGAGGGCGACGACATCATCGTCCATGTCGAGGATGAAAAGCACGTCACGCTGCCGATGTTGCGCCAGCAGATCGCCAAGCGCGAGGGGCGGGCGAACATGTGCCTTGCCGACTTCATCAGTCCCAATGGCGACTGGATGGGCGGCTTTGCCGTGTCGATCCATGGCATCGAACCGCATCTCGCGCGGTTCAAGGCGGCGATCGATGATTATTCGGACATTCTTCTGAAGGCGCTGGCGGATCGGCTGGCCGAAGCCTTTGCCGAGCGGCTGCATCATTATGTCCGCACGGCGCTATGGGGCTATGCGGAAGGCGAGCAGCTGACCAACGAGGCGCTGATCCGCGAGCAATATCGTGGCATCCGCCCGGCGCCCGGCTATCCGGCTTGTCCGGAGCATAGCCTGAAGCCGCTGCTGTTCGACATGCTGGACGCGCATCATGCTACGGGCATCACATTGACGGAGAGCTTCGCCATGCTGCCGACCGCAGCGGTCAGCGGCTTTTACTTCGGTCACGCACAGGCCGAATATTTCGGCGTTGCGCGGGTGGGCAGGGACCAGCTGGAAGATTATGCTCAGCGGCGCGGGATTGATCTGGAAACCGCAGAGCGTTGGTTGCGGCCCAATCTGGATTGAGGAGCAGGGCCGATGCGGCGTTTTTCCCGGATTTCCTTGCCTCGCTTTCTCCTGCTGGGGTTGGTTGCTGCCGTCACCGGCTGCGCGCATGATCAGAGCGTTCGGCCCGATGGCGGCATTGCTCCGGGATCGGTCTATGTCGCGATGGGCAGTTCCTTCGCCGCAGGGCCGGGCATCGCGCCATCCGCGAACAGCAAACCGGCCATGTGCGCCCGCTCGGCAAACAATTATGCCCAACAGCTTGCAAAACGGCGTGGGCTGGAACTGGTCGATGTCAGTTGCAGCGGGGCGACGACCAGCGGCGTACTCAACGGTTGGGCAGGCATCCGCCCGCAGATCGAAGCGCTGACGGCGGAAACGCGGCTCGTCACCATCACCATTGGCGGCAATGATGTGGGTTATATCGGGGGCCTGATGGGGGCTTCCTGCCGTCAGGTCAATGCGGCGAGCGGGGTTCGCTGTCCGCCCACCCTGGCGCCCAAGGAAGAAAGATGGACGGCGCTGGAAGCCGCGCTCCGCCGGATCGCGGCCGAAGTGCGACAGCGCGCGCCCAAGGCCAAGCTGATATGGGTCGATTATCCTGTGGTGCTTCCGGGGAAAGGCCTCTGTGCCGCCACGCCGGTTTCTCCTCAAGAGGCGGATATGGCGCGGGCCATGGCGAAACGGCTGGCGGCGCTGACGGCGCGCGTGGCGCGGGATACCGGCTCATCCATCCTTGCGGCCTCGCGTCTGACTGTCGGTCACGATGTCTGTGCACCGGACCCGTGGATGAACGGCTATCCCGTGCCAGGCAAGCTGGTCAGCGTGCCGTACCATCCCACACTGCCGGGCATGAGGGCGATTGCGGCCGCGCTCGACAGGATGCTTGATCGCTAAGGCGCTACCGCTTTTCGTGGTTCGCGGCCACGGCCTTCGCCACCGCCTGCATCAGTTGCCAGCGCGTCGGGATTGATTCGGTCGTGCTGCCGATCATTACCGCAACCGCATAGCTGGTCCCGTCTGGCGCCGTCATGATGCCGACATCGTTGAAGCCGGTCGAGCGCGCGCCCAATTCCTGGCCCGTCCCGGTCTTGTGCAGATAATGCCAGCCAGCGGGCACCCCACCCTTGATACGCTGCGGTCCGGTCTTGGCTTCGCTCATGATGGACATCAGCAATTGGGCCGAAGCGGGGGACAGCATGCTGCCTTCCTTGAGCTTGGCCAGCGCCTGCACGATCGAAGAGGGCGCTGCGCCATCAGGCGGGCTGGCGAGATAATTGTCGAGCGCCTTCGTTCGCGCCGCCATCGGCAATCGGGCGCGAGCCGCATAGAAATTGCGGCCGATCGAATAATCCTGCCGCCACTCCAGACCTGCGGTCGTCGCCTGCAACAGCCGCTCGCCCGGGCCGAATCGGATATCCTTAATGTAGCGCCGTGACAGATAGGATCGCACAGCCTCCGGCCCGCCAACCGCGCGTAGCAGGGTGTCGTTCGCCGTATTGTCGCTTTGCATCATCGCGCGGCGCATCAGGTCGGAATAAGTCGTCGTCCAACCGCTATTCCCCACCAACGCGGCGCTTGGCTGGTGGAACAGCGTCAGGTCTTTCCGCGTGATCGTCGCCGAATCGGACAGGCGAATCTTGCCGCGATCCACCGCGTCGAGGAACGTCATCGATACCCAGAGTTTCGACACGCTCTGTTGCGGAAACAGCGAGTTGCCATTCCACGCTACCGTCCAATCACTGCCGATGCGGCGAACGGCGATGCCGACTTTTCCGTTAAAGCTCTGGCCCAGGTTACGAACGACGCTGACGAGAGCGGGGGGCGGCGTTTCACGCTGATCGACGTCCAGCGCCTGGAAAGGCTTTGGCGGATTGGCGACAGGCTTGATCGGAAAGGTCGATGTCGTCGGCTGTACCCGCGGCGCGGCGCGGGCATGGGGTTGCACAGGCGCGCTGACACAAGCCGAAAGCGCCGCCATCAACAAGACAAGACGGGCCGAACCGCCATAAGGACGCGTGTCGCGCCCGTCATTTCCATTCTTCATCTGCGTCCCCGCGCTCTCCCTACCTCTCTTGGTGGCGCGAGCCTTTCGACTGACAAGGTTCATGCGACGAATGATTCCACAATTGCGATGTAAGGAGTCTGAACGGAATGCTTCTTGCGCTCAGTTAAGGTTAAGCCGCGACCGGGGATGGAGACGAGATGAACATAGAGGTTTTGGATCGGCGAACGCTCCTGCTGGGCGGCGCGGCTGTGGCGGGCGCGATGATGTTCGGCGGCGCTGCTGTGGCGGCTCCATTTGCGTCGCGCAGGATCGCCGTGACGGTGCGGGGCACCGGCCGCGACGTGATATTGATAGCAGGGCTGGCGAGCGGGCCGGGGCTGTGGAACGGCGTGATGGCGGCTTTGCCGGGCTATCGCTGGCACCTTGTCCATGTGCGTGGCTTTGCGGGTTTGGCCGCCGATGCCAATGCGAGCGGTCCCCTGATCCAGCCACTGGCGGACGAAATTGCGCGCTACATCAGTTCGGCCGGGCTGCGGCGGCCAGCGGTCGTGGGGCATTCCATGGGCGGTACGCTGGCTATGATGCTGGGGCTGAAGGGCGTGGCTGGCCGATTGATGGTGGTCGATATGCTGCCCGACGGCGCGGCGATGGTGGGCGGAACCGCGCGGGGCATGGGCTATCTTGCCGACCAGCTGAGCCAATATTTTACCGGGACCAAGGCGGGGCGGAGTTACCTTGCGCAGATATTGGCGCAAGCTCCCGATGCCAGGGGGAGTGACCCGGACGTCATTGCCAATGCCCTTCGCGACCTTGCCAATATCGACCTTGGTCCACAGCTTGGCCGGATCAGCGTGCCCATGGACGTGGTCTATGCCACCGGGTCCGATGCCGCCCAAGCGGCGCAGATCGGTCGAAACTTTCGCGCGGCCTATGCTGCCAAGAAGGATTTGACGCTGACGCCGATCGGGCCGGGTGGCCATGTCATCATGGCGGATCAGCCCGCGCGGTTCAGCGCGGCGGTGAAGCAATTCCTGTCCAGTTGAGCCACCCACCGTCAGGGCGCGAGCACCGTGTCCACGGCTTCAGGCAGCATGTCGGGATAATCCAGTGTATAATGGAGGCCTCGGCTTTCCTTGCGGCGAAGGGCTGAACGCACGACCAGCCGTGCGACTTCCAGCAGGTTGCGCAGTTCGATGAGGTCGGGCGTGACGCGGAAGTGACCGTAATATTCGTCCACTTCCTTGGCGAGCAGGTCGATGCGGTGCTGCGCGCGCTCCAGCCGCTTTGTGGTGCGGACGATGCCGACATAATCCCACATGAAGCGGCGGATTTCCTTCCAGTTGTGCTGGACGATGACCTCTTCGTCGGAATTGGTGACGCGGCTTTCGTCCCACGGAAGGATGGCGGGCGGGGCGGGCAGATCGTCCCAATGGGCGCGGATATGGCGCGCTGCGGCTTCGCCGAAGACGAAGCATTCGAGCAGAGAGTTGGACGCGAGGCGGTTTGCGCCGTGCAGGCCGCTTTCAGTGACTTCGCCAGCAGCGTAGAGGCCGGGCATATCGGTGCGCCCGTCGAGGTCGATGATGACGCCGCCGCAGGTATAATGCTGCGCCGGAACAACGGGGATCGGTTCCTTCGTTATGTCGATGTCGAGGTCAAGCAGCCGGGCGTAGATCGTCGGGAAGTGCGTGCGCACGAACTCCGGTTCCTTGTGGCTGATGTCGAGATGGACATAGTCGAGGCCGAGCCGCTTGATTTCATGGTCGATGGCGCGGGCCACCACATCACGGGGGGCGAGTTCGCCACGCGGGTCGAAGCGGGGCATGAAGCGCTCGCCGCCGCCAGGGACGCCGGGGGGCAGCTTCAGATGGCCGCCTTCGCCGCGCACCGCTTCGGTGATGAGGAAATTCTTGACCTCCAGATTGTAAAGGCATGTCGGGTGGAACTGATTCATCTCCATGTTGGAGACGCGGCAGCCCGCGCGCCAAGCCATGGCGATGCCGTCGCCGGTCGCGCCGCGCGGGGCGGTGGAGAAGAGATAGGTGCGGCCCGCGCCGCCGGTGCAGAGGATCGTCGCACGCCCAAGCAGCGCGTCGACATGCTTTGTGCGCTTGTTGAAGGCGTAGACGCCCCAGACATGGCCGTCGCCCGAATAGCGTTCGCCATGGCGGGAAGTGATGAGGTCGATGGCGACCATATCCTCCAGCAGGGTGATGTTGGGATTGGCGCGGGCGGCCTTCAGCAGCGCGACCTGGACGGCGTGGCCGGTCGCGTCGTCGACATGGACGATGCGGCGGTGGCTGTGGCCGCCCTCGCGGGTCAGGTGCCAGCGTTCACCAAATTCTTCGCCGCCGTTAAAGGGGACGCCCAGCTCCGCCAGCCGGTCGATGGCGGCGGGTGCTTCGGAGACGACGAACTCGACTGTCTCGCGATTGTTGAGGCCTGCGCCTGCGACCATGGTGTCGTTGACATGCGCTTCGAAACTGTCGCCCGCGTCGAGGACGGCGGCGATGCCGCCCTGCGCCCAGTTGGTGGAGCCGCTGTCGAGCGCGGCTTTTGCCAGGACGACGACCTTGCGGTCTTGCGCTAGGTTGATGGCGGCGGTGAGGCCTGCCGCGCCGGAGCCGATGATGACGACGTCGTGGGTTGTGGTGGGCATTACTCTTACTGCTCCCCTCCCGCTTGCGGGAGGGGCCGGGGGTGGGCCTGCGCAAGGGTGGTCTGGATATGCGTTATTACGCCTTCAAGATTTTTCATCACATCGGCATTGGAAAAGCGCAAGATTTGATAGCCTCGGGCGAGGCAGTAATCTTCTCGGCGATTGTCATAGGCAGCGCGATGATCATGGGTTTCGCCATCGACCTCGATGATGAGGTTGAGTTCACGGCAGAGGAAATCGGCAAAATAGGGCCCTACCGGCATCTGCCGGCTGAATTTGTGGCCGAGTTTACGGGCGCGGAGTTGCTGCCATAGCAGGCGTTCGGGAGTCGGGGCGGCGTTTCTCAGCTCTTTGGCGCGGGTGGTGTTGCGTGGTTGGAAAGGTTGCGCTGGCCCACCCCCCGGCCCCCTCCCGCCTGCGGGAGGGGGAGTAGTAGAGGCGCCCCTCCCGCCAGCGGGAGGGGGAACAGGCATGTCCCCAGTCACGCCGCTGCCGTCAGGTTGAGGAAGACATCCTCAAGATCCGGGTCGCGCGTGACGACGTCCACGATCGACAGGCCGCTATCCTGGACAGCGCTCAGCACCTGACCGGCATTGGCGCGGTCTTTCATATAGGTGATGGTCAGCGTGCGCGGGTCGGTGAGTTCGACTTTTTCGAAGCAGGGAGCGTCTGGCGCGGCGGTGATGTCGCGATCGACCGTCACCTGCACGACCTTTTCCTGCGCCATGGCGATGAGTTCACGGGTAGGCTTGTCGGTGATGACGCGGCCGTGGTTGATGATGCCGATGCGGTCGCACAGTTCCTCGGCTTCTTCGAGATAGTGCGTCGTGAGGACGATGGTGACGCCCTGTGCGTTGAGTTCGCGGACATAAGCCCAGAGCTGCTGGCGGAGCTGGACATCGACGCCTGCGGTCGGTTCGTCCAGCACCAGGATTGGCGGGGAATGGACCATCGCCTTTGCGACCAGCAGGCGGCGCTTCATGCCGCCCGACAGGGTGCGGGCATAGGCGTTGGCCTTGTCCTCCAGATGGACGGCGCGCAGCAGTTCCATCGAGCGGCGGCGTTCTTTCGGCACACCATAATAGCCCGCCTGATTCTCCAGCGTCTCGAATGGCGTGAAGAAGGGGTCGAAGACGATTTCCTGCGGCACGATGCCGATGCTGTTCTTGGCATTGCGGGGGTTCTGGTCGATGTCGAAGCCCCAGATTTTCGCGGTGCCGCTAGTCTTGTTGACGAGGCCGGCGAGGATGTTGATCGTCGTTGACTTGCCCGCGCCATTGGGGCCGAGCAGGCCGTAGATCTGGCCACGCGGGATGGTGAGGTTGATATTGTCGAGCGCGCGCTTGCCGCCCGCATAGACTTTGGTGAGGTTGGTGATCTCGATCGCGGGCATGGGGGCGGGGGCGAAGCTGTCGGTCATGGCGGCTTATGTGGAGTGGAACGGCTGAAAATGAAAGTCACCTGTTCCTGCCTGCGGGGGAACAGGGTGCTTTCAAAACTCGTCAGCTACGTCCATCAGGCCCATGAGCTTCCTGGGCGCGATTTCCCGCCAGCTTTTAGCTAGCCGGTCTTCAACATGATCCCAGTCGGTGTCGCCAAGGTCGAGGCGGATGCCGACCCAGCCGTCGCCGAAATAGGCGGGGCGGAAATAGCGGGCGGGGTCGCTATCGATCAGCATCGCCTGTTCTTCAGGCGCTGTGGTCTTGACGAGCAGTGCGGTGATGCCGTCGCCATGATGATCTTGGCTGAAATAGGCGAATTTCTTGCCTTTTTCGATGCCGAAGCAGGGCATGCCGTGGGACGTCACCTCATCCGCCTGCGGGAGGGCCAGCGCGCATTCGCGGACTTTGGCGAGCAGCCATTCGGGCTGGCGCTCGCGCGTGACGAAGTCGGCGAGGGTGCGGGAATAAAGCTGATGCTCGGCAATGAGGATGCGCGCGGCGAGGGTGTCGGCGGTGTCGCCGGGGAGGATGGCGACCTCCGTCTGGGCCAGCACCGGGCCGTCGTCCAGTTCGCTGGTGACGACATGGACGGAGCAGCCCGCATGGCTGTCGCCCGCGTCGAGCGCTTTCTGGTGGGTGTCGAGGCCCTTATATTTGGGAAGGAGGCTCGGGTGGATGTTGAGCATCCGGTTTTCCCAGCCTGCGACGAATTCGGGGGAGAGCAGGCGCATGTAACCGGCCAGCGCGACATATTCCGCGCCTGCCCTGCGTAGCTGCGCGTCGATGATCTGGTCGAACTCGGCGCGTTTCAGGCCCTTATGGCTTTGGGCGAAAGTTGGGATGCCTTCCGCTTGGGCGAGGGTGAGGCCAGCGGCTTGCGGATCGTTGGCGGCGACGAGAACGAGCTCATAAGGGCAGGACGGGTGCTTGGCGGCGTAGAGCAGCGCCGCCATGTTGGAACCTCGCCCGGAAATGAGAACGCCAACTTTTGTCTTCACTTGCACAATCTCCGTTCGGTTCGAGCGAAGTCGAGAACCCTGCTCTTTTCGTTTCTCGACTTCGCTCGAAACGAACGGATGAGTGGGTGGTCACCCCAAATGCGTGGCGGTCCAGTCGGCCTTGGCGCTCCAGGTCTCCTGGCTTCCCTTGACGGTGCAGCCCTTTTCGCCAGCTTCTACCACGCCGACGCGGACGACGGTTTCGCCTGCGGCTTCGAGTTCGGCGGTAACAGCGTCCGCTGCGTCAGCGTCTACCGCGAGCACCATGCCGACGCCGCAGTTGAAGGTGCGGGCCATTTCTTCCGGTTCGATATGGCCTTGCGCTTGCAGAAACGCCATCAGGCGCGGTTGTTCCCAGCCGTCGGCGTCGACCACCACATGGCAGCCGTCGGGCAGAACGCGGGGGATGTTTTCGAGCAGGCCGCCGCCGGTGATGTGTGCCAGCGCGTTGATCTTGCCGCTGCGCACGAGCGGGAGGAGCGGCTTCACATAGATGCGCGTCGGGGCCATCAGCGCATCGATCAGCAGCACTTCATTGTCGAAGATCGCCGGGCGGTCGAGCTTCCAGCCCTTGTCGGCGGCGAGGCGTCGGACGAGCGAGAAGCCGTTGGAATGGACGCCAGAGGAGGTGAGGCCGAGGAGCACGTCGCCTGCCTTCACCTTGTTGCCGGTGAGGGCCTTGCTGCGCTCCACGGCGCCGACGCAGAAACCGGCGAGATCATAGTCGCCTGCCGCGTACATGCCCGGCATTTCGGCGGTTTCGCCACCGATGAGGGCGCAGCCAGCCTGCTTGCAGCCTTCGGCGATGCCAGCGATCACGCGTTCAGCGACGCCGCTTTCCAGCTTTCCGGTGGCGTAATAGTCGAGGAAGAAAAGTGGCTCCGCGCCCTGCACGATGAGGTCGTTGGCGCACATGGCGACCAAGTCGATGCCGACGCCGTCATGGCGGTCATGGTCGATCGCGAGTTTCAGCTTCGTGCCGACGCCGTCATTGGCCGCGACCAGCAGCGGGTCGTCATAGCCAGCGGCCTTCAGGTCGAAGAAACCGCCAAAGCCGCCCAGTTCTGCATCAGCGCCAGGACGGCGGGTCGCCTTGGCCAAGGGGGCGATGGCGCGGACCAGTGCATTGCCCGCGGCGATATCGACGCCAGCCTTGGCGTAGCTGTAGGATTCGGTGTCGCTCATGCCCGCGCCACTATAGCAATGATGCGGAAAACGGAACGGCAAATGGGTTGCCGCTTGGCAGATGGGGGAAATCCCGCCAAAAGGGCGCGCGTGAGCCTGTCCACTGCCTTCCAAAGCCAGACTTTCCGGCCTTTGTCGCTGCTTCGTCGCTTGTCGCGGCCGATCCAGATTCTTGGCGCGATCATGCTGGGCCTCGCTGCCGCAGCCTTGTTCGCGCAGATGGAGGGCGAACGCGGCGTGCCGCCGATCGCGAGCGGGGGCGATTATCAGGTCAGCGGCATCAAGGTCGATGTGCTGGGCAAGGACGCCAATAGCGCGCGCCTCGCGGGCTGGCGGCTGGCGCAGCGGCAGGGCTGGCGGATGCTGTGGACGCGCACCCATGGCGCGGCCGGGGTGCCGAACCTGTCCGATTCGCAGCTGGAAGCGATGATCTCCGGCGTGGAGATCGAATATGAGCAAGTCGGGCCGACCCGTTACATAGCGACGCTGGGCATCTTGTTTGACCGCGCGCGGACGGGGCAGCTGCTGGGCGTGTCCGGCCATGTCATGCGTTCGCCGCCGCTGCTGGTGATTCCGGTGATGTGGGATGGCGGGTCCGCTGTTTCCTATGAGCGGATCAATGAGTGGCAGAAGGCCTGGGCGCGGTTCCGCACTGGCGACAGCGCGATCGACTATGTGCGGGTGAGCGGATCGATCGCTGATCCCATCCTGCTGAATGCGGGTCAGGTGGGGCGGCGCGGGCGGCTGTGGTGGCGCGTGCTGCTGGACCAATATGGCGCGGCCGATGTGGTGGTGCCGATCGCGCGCCTTCAGCGGGAATATCCCGGTGGTCCGGTGAGGGGCACTTTTACGGCGCGCTATGGGCCGGACGATACGTTGATCGGCAGCTTTTCCCTGCGCGCGTCGGCTGAAAGCGCGATTCCGCAGATGCTGGATGAAGCGGCGCGGCGAATCGATCAGCTTTACACCGCCGCCCTTAATGACGGCCGTTTGCGGCCCGATCCGTCGTTGATCATTGAAGAGCCCGTCGATCCGGACGCGCTCGATATCGAAAATGCGACCGAGCTGCCGTTGGAGACGCTCGACACGCCGACGTCATCTGCGACTACCAGCAGCGTTTCGATCCAGTTCGACACGCCCGATGTCGGCTCTGTTGCGCAGGGCGAGGCGGCGGTGCGGTCCATCCTGGGCGTCAGGTCGGCGGCGACCAGCAGTCTTGCTCTGGGTGGGACTTCGGTGATGCAAGTGAGCTTTGACGGCAGCGTCGATGCCTTGCGCGCCGGGCTTCAGGCGCGGGGCTTCACTGTTTCGGGTTCCGGCAATACGCTGCGTATCAGGCGGGCGGGCGCTGCGCCTGCCGCAGCGGGGACAGCAGCGCCGCAATGAGCCAGATCAGCCTGCCGTTCGAATGGCCAGGGCAGGGGACGGACGATGACTTCCTGGTCAGCGACGCCAATCATGTCGCCGTCCGCCATCTGGAAAATTGGCGCGAATGGCCCTTGGCGATCAGCGTGTTGAGTGGCCCGGCGCGGTCGGGCCGGTCGATGCTGGGGCGGCGTTTTGCGGCGATGAGCGGCGGCACGGTGATCGATGATGCGCAGGGGCAGGATGATCGGCTCCTGTTCAACGCCTGGAACGATGCGCAGACGAACCGAAAGCCGCTGCTGCTGATCGGGGACAGCGCGCCGACGTTATGGGACGTGCCTCTACCGGACCTGCGATCGCGCCTGGCCGCCGCGCCGCATGTCGCGATCGAGCAGCCTGACGAGCCGCTCGCCCTGGCGCTTGTCGAACGGGCGCTTGGCCGGGCCGGTTCGCGTTATGCGCAGGATTTGCCGGAGTGGCTGCTGCGCCGGATCGAGCGCAGCTATGCCGCGATCGCGGAGGCTGTTCGCCTGCTCAATGAAGCGGCATTGTCATCGGGACGTAAGATTTCTGTCGCTATGGCCAAAGAGAGTCTGCAAGCGGCTGGTTTCTTGCCTATAGTGGCGGACGATCCGCACCCCTCATCATAGTGAGAGAGACGTGGCCGAAGCCGATCCGTCCGCCAGCCTGACACTGCCCACCGACCGCTATTTCAACCGGGAGCTGTCCTGGCTGGCGTTCAACCAGCGCGTGCTGGAAGAGGCGATGAACCGCGCGCATCCGCTGCTGGAGCGGCTGCGGTTCCTGTCGATTTCTGGCGCGAACCTGGATGAATTTTTCAGCGTGCGCGTGGCGGGGCTCAAGGGCCAGCAGTTGCAGGATGTCGACATGCGGTCGGCCGATGGGCTGACGCCTGCGCAGCAACTTGCGGCGATCACCGACGAAACCGCGCGGCTGATGACAGCGCAGCAGAAGGTCTGGGGCGCGCTGCATGGCGAATTGGTTCAGGTTGGGATCGAGGTTATCGGCCCGTCGAGCCCGCTCGATCCGTCATGCGAGACATGGCTGCGGGAGCATTTCCTGGGCCAGATCTTCCCGATTCTGACGCCGCAGGCGCTGGACCCGGCGCATCCTTTTCCCTTCATCCCCAATCAGGGGCTGTCGATCGTCTTCGACCTCGAACGGCTGTCGGACAAGCAGCCGATCCGCGAGCTGGTGATGATCCCGTCCTCGCTCGCCCGCTTTGTGCGGATGCCGGGCACGCCTGCGCGCTACATGGCTTTGGAGGCGGTGATCCGTCGCTTTTCGGGCGATCTCTTTCCCGGCTATCGGGTGCGCAACAGCGGCGTGTTCCGCATCATCCGCGACAGCGATATCGAGATTGAGGAAGAGGCGGAGGATCTGGTCCGCTATTTCCGCAGCGCCATCAAGCGGCGGCGGCGGGGCCGCGTGATCCGCATGGAGATCGAGGAGCGCATTCCCGAGCCGGTCGAGGAAATGTTGCAGGACATGCTTCAGGGGCATGAGGCGATCATTGCCGAGGTCGAGGGGTTCGTCGGGATTGGCGATCTGAGCGGCATTGTCGAGGAAGACCGGCCGGATTTGAAGTTCGAGCCATATGCGCCGCGCTTCCCCGAGCGCATCCGCGAATATGGCGGGGATTGCTTTGCGGCGATCCGGGCGAAGGACATTGTCGTCCACCACCCCTATGAAGCGTTCGACGTGGTCGTTTCCTTCCTGAAACAAGCGGCGTCTGACCCGGACGTGGTGGCGATCAAGCAGACGCTCTATCGCGCAGGCAAGCAGTCGGCGATCATCCGCGCGCTGATCGACGCGGCGGAGGCGGGCAAGTCGGTGACGGCGGTCGTTGAACTCAAGGCACGGTTCGATGAAGAGCAGAATCTGATGTGGGCCGACGCGCTGGAGCGGGCGGGCGTTCAGGTGGTCTATGGCTTCATCGACTGGAAGACCCACGCCAAGGTGTCGATGGTCGTCCGGCGCGAGGGCGAAGCGTTCCGCACCTACTGCCATTTCGGCACGGGCAATTATCACCCTGTCACCGCGCGCATTTATACGGATTTGAGCTTCTTCACCGCCGATCCCGCTTATGGTCGGGATGCCGCCGCGCTGTTCAACTATATCACCGGCTATGTCGAACCCCAGGCGCTGGAAAAGCTGGTGATGAGCCCGCGCGATCTGCGCAATCGCCTCTGTCAGCTGATCGACGCGGAGATCGAGCATGTCCGCGCCGGGCGGCCCGGCAATATCTGGGCGAAGATGAACTCGCTCGTCGATCCGGCGATCATCGAGAAGCTCTATGCCGCCAGCAATGCGGGGGTGCAGATCGACCTGATCGTGCGCGGCATCTGCTGCCTGCGGCCGGGCGTGCCGGGCATGTCCGAAAATATCCGGGTGAAATCGGTTGTCGGCCGCTTTCTGGAGCATAGCCGCATCACCGCCTTCGGCAACGGCAAGGCGCTGCCCAACAATGGCGCGAAGGTGTTCATCAGCTCGGCCGACTGGATGCCAAGGAACTTCGACCGGCGCGTCGAATTTCTTGCCCCTGTGGAGAACCCGACCGTTCACGACCAGATTTTGGACCAGGTGATGGTCGCGAACCTGATCGACACTGAACAAAGTTGGGAACTGGACAGCGACGGCCATTATGACCGCCTCGATCCCACCGATCGGCCGTTCAACCTGCACCGCTATTTCATGACCAACCCGTCGCTTTCGGGCCGGGGCGCGGCGCTGGACAGCGGGGCGGTGCCGACATTGCGCCTGCGCGGACGGGCCTGAACGGTCATGAATTCGATGCTGAGCCAGGTGCGCGCCATCGCAGAGACGATGGTGACATCACCCGCCCATGCCAAGGCGCGCACGGCGATCATCGACATCGGGTCCAACAGCGTCCGACTGGTTGTCTATGACGGGCCACGGCGCATTCCGTTCATCCTGTTCAATGAAAAGGTGATGGCGGGGCTGGGCGCATCGCTTGGGCGAACCGGGCGGATCGAGCCGGAAGCCATGGAGCGCGGATTGCGGGCGGTGGGGCGCTTTGCCCATCTGTGCCGTGAGATGGAGGTACGGGACGTGCGCTGCGTCGCCACCGCCGCCGTGCGTGATGCCGCCAATGGCGATGAGTTCATTCAGCGCGCGCGCGACATGGGGCTGGAAGTCGAACTACTGACCGGAGCGCAGGAGGCGGTGGCGGCGGCCTATGGCGTGCTGTCGGGCATACCGGGCGCAGATGGCATCGTCGGCGATCTGGGCGGCGGCAGTCTGGAGCTGGCGCGGGTGCGCGACGGCGCGGTGCATGAAACCATCTCGCTGCCGCTGGGCGTGCTGCGCCTGCCGCAGATCCGCGCGAAGGGTCCGGCCGTTCTGGAACGGCAGGTGAAGAAGATGTTGGCAAAGGCGGGATGGAATGCCGGGCCTGACCTGCCCTTCTATCTGGTGGGCGGGTCGTGGCGCGCGCTTGCCCGGTTCGACATGCAGCTGACCAACTTCCCGCTGCCGGTGGTGCATCAATATGCCATGCCCGCCGCGCGCGCGGAGCAGTTGACGCGGATCGTGTCCCATGTGGGCCGGGCGCGGTTGAAGGATATTCCGTCGATCACCGGGTCGCGCGTGCCGACTTTGCCCGATGCCGCGGCGTTGCTGTCGGTGGTCGTTCGGCAGTTGAAGTCGAGTGAACTGGTCGTGTCGGCCTATGGCCTGCGCGAAGGGTTGTTATTCGAAGATTTGCCCGCCGACATTCGCAAGCATGATCCGCTGCTGGTGGCTGCGGAGGCGGAGGGCGAGGCGCAGGGGCGCTTTGCGGGCCATGGCGACATGATCGACCGCTGGATCGGCCCGCTGTTCCGCGATGATGAGTCGTCATGGCGGCGCATCCGCCGGGCGGCTTGCCTGCTGGCCGATGTCGGCTGGCGCGCCAATCCGGATTTCCGGGCGGAACGTGGGGTGGAAATTGCCCTGCACAGCAATTGGGTGGGCATCACTGCGCCCGAGCGGGCGATGTTGGCGCAGGCTTTGCACAGTAATTTCGGCGGTTCGTCCGTGCCGCCCGCCGGGATCGCAGGGCTCGCCCCTCCCGCCGCGCTCAAGCGGGCGACCTTGTGGGGGCTGGCGATTCGGCTGGGCCAGCGCCTGTCGGGCGGGGTCGAAGGGCCCTTGCTGGCGTCGAAGCTGGAGATGGATGGCGATACGCTGGAACTGCGGCTGAAGGGCGTGGACATGGACTTGTTCGGCGAGGCGGTCGAGCGGCGGCAGCGGCATCTGGCGCAGGCCATGGGGGTTAAATATCGGATGGCTTGGTGAGGGGGGCGGAGAAGTCTCTCCCTCTCCCCTTTAGGGGAGAGGGTTGGGGAGAGGGAATACGCTCTCGGCTTTACAGCCCCCTCTCCCGCCGTCGCTACGCTCGGCACCTCGGCCAGAGTCACGTGCCTCTGGCCGACCTCTGAAGGGGAGAGGAAATTGACGTCCTTTTTCCGCCAACTTGCCCCCGCATCTATAAGGCCCTATTGCGCGCGCCCATGAACAGCAAGCACGCCCCCGACCCCGCTCTCCTCGCCAAGGCCGAAACGCTCGTGGAGGCGCTGCCCTACATGCAGCGATATGCGGGGCAGACGTTCGTCGTGAAATATGGCGGCCATGCGATGGGCGATCCCGAAGCGGCGCGCGATTTTGCCGAGGACGTGGTGCTGATGAAGGCGGTCGGCATCAATGTGGTCGTCGTCCATGGCGGCGGGCCTCAGATTGGCGCGATGCTCAAGAAGCTGGGCGTCGAATCGCACTTCGTGAACGGCCTGCGCGTCACCGACAGGGAAACCGCGCAGATCGCCGAAATGGTGCTGGCAGGTTCCATCAACAAGGAAATCGTTGGCTGGATTTCCGGCGCGGGCGGCAAGGCTGTCGGCATTTCGGGCAAGGACGGCGGGCTCGTCCTGTGCGAGAAGGTCGGCGATACGCGGGCGCCCGATCCCAATTCGGGGATTGAGCGCAATGTCGACCTCGGCTTTGTCGGCGATCCGGTGAAGGTCGATCGGTCGATTCTCGACACGCTGACCCAAAGCGGCATCATTCCGGTCATTGCGCCGGTAGGCATCGGTGCCGATGGACACACTTATAATGTGAACGCCGACACCATGGCGGGCGCGATTGCGGCGGAGCTTCAGGCTTCGCGCTTCTTCCTGCTGACCGATGTGGCGGGCGTGCTGGACAAGCAGGGGCAGTTGCTGACTGATCTCGACCCGGCGGCGATAAAGGTGCTGCAAGAGGATGGCACGATCAGCGGCGGCATGATCCCGAAGCTGGAAACCTGCGTGAAGGCGGTCGAGGGTGGCGTGGACGCTGCCGTTATTTTGGACGGGCGCGTGCCGCATGCGATGCTGCTGGAGATTTTCACGAAGCGCGGTGCCGGTACTTTAGTGCGGCGGTGAGCCGGGGTTTTGGAAGCAGCGACCGTTCGCTTCGAGCGAAGTCGAGAAGCTGTATGCGCATCCGTATCTCGACTTCGCTCGATACGAACGGGGATGGGTCGCAAAATCCCAATCATCGGAAAGCACCTGCTCCCGGCTTGTCGCGGAGCCTCTCCCTCGGCTAGAGCAGCGGCAGTCAATTTGGAGACCGCATGGCCTACGCGCTCTATCAGATCATTGTCATCCTGCTCGATGTGCTGTGGTGGATCATCATCATTCAGGCGATCATGAGCTGGTTGATCGCCTTCAATGTCATCAACACGTCCAGCGATATCGTGCGCACGATCATCGTGGCGCTCGACCGGATGACGGCGCCGATCTACAATCCGATCAGACGGGTGATGCCTGACCTTGGCGCGCTCGACCTGTCGCCGATGGTCGTGCTGCTCGCCATCCTGATCATCCGACAGGCCATATTGCCGCCGCTCTTCGGTCTGGTGTGAGCGTCTGGAGGCAGGACGGTAACGACCTGCTGCTGTCTGTCCGGTTGACGCCAGGCGCGGCGCGTGAAGATATTGGCGGGTGCTGGACGGACGAGAAGGGTGCGCAATGGCTGGGCGCGCGCGTCCGCGCCGTCGCGGAAAAGGGCAGGGCGAACACGGCGCTCATTGCGCTGCTTGCCAAAAGGCTGGACTGGCCACGCAGCGCGATTTCACTGGAATCGGGTGACACCAACCGGCTAAAGCGGCTTCGTATCAAGGGCGGGGTAGACGCGCTGGCGCGCCTGTCCGCCATCATCAAGGAACGGGTTGAGGCAGCATGACCATCGGCAAGATCATCGACGGAAAAGCCTTCGCCGCTACGCTGCGCGCGAAGGTGGCGGAGGGCGTCGTCGCCTTTGTCGAACGCATGGGGCGCAAGCCGGGCCTCGCCGTCGTACTGGTGGGTGAGGACCCGGCCAGCTCGGTCTATGTCCGCAACAAGGGCAAGATGACGGTCGAGGCGGGCATGGAAAGCCTTGAGTTCAAGCTGCCCGCCAGCATCGGCGAGGATGAGTTGCTCGAACTGGTCGAGGAATTGAACGCCGATGACCGGGTTGACGGCATCCTCGTCCAGCTGCCGCTGCCCGGCCATATCGACGAGGCGGCGGTGATCGGCACGATCGATCCGGCCAAGGATGTGGACGGGTTCCATGTCGTCAATTCCGGGCGGCTGGCGACGGGGCAGGAGGCGCTGGTCCCCTGCACGCCGCTCGGCTGCGTCATGCTGCTGAAGGATGAGCTGGGCGACCTGTCGGGTATGGAGGCGGTGGTCGTGGGCCGGTCCAACATCGTGGGCAAGCCGATGGCGCAGCTGCTTCTGGCCGAGAATTGCACGGTCACGATCGCGCATAGCCGCACGCGCGATCTGGCGTCGGTGGTGCACCGCGCCGACATTGTGGTGGCTGCCGTAGGCCGGGCCGAGATGGTGAAGGGCGAATGGATCAAGCCGGGCGCGACCGTGATCGACGTCGGCATCAATCGCGTGACCGATACGGAAGATGGCAAGAGCCGGATCGTCGGCGACGTCGCCACGGCCGAAGCGCTGGCCCATGTGCGGGCGATCACGCCGGTGCCGGGGGGTGTCGGGCCGATGACGATCGCGGTGCTGTTGCGCAATACGCTGGTGGCGGCCCATGCCCGCGCGGGGCTGGCGAAGCCGGAGGGGCTGTGACGGCAAAGCGGGCCGTCCTGATCGCGGCTTGCCTTGTCGGGCTGGTCGCGGCGCGGGCGCCGATGCGGCATCAGCCTGATCCCAGTTCCGTCTTCGCCGCCGAAATTGCCTTCAACCGTTTGGCGCGGGACAAGGGGCAGTGGACGGCGTTTCGCGAGACCGCCGCCGATGATGCGGTGATGTTCGTGCCGCAGCGGGTGCTGGCCAAGCAATGGTTGAAGGGCCGCGCCGATCCGGCCGAGCCGGTGAGCTGGACGCCGTCCACCATATATGTGTCGTGCGACGGCAATCTGGCGGCGAGTACCGGCAATTGGCAGCGGCCGGATGGCTCTGTCGGCTATTTCACGACGATCTGGCGACGGGACAAGCGGGGCGCGTGGGAATGGGTGCTGGATCATGGCGATACGCTGGCCGCGCCGCGCCCCGCGTCGGAGTTTCTGGTGGGGAAGGTCGCCACCTGCAAGCGGGGCAAAGCGCCTGAGGTGGTGGGCGCCAAGGCGAACGCGGCGGTGCCGCCTGCCGATGAAAGCCTGTTATGGAATGCGGAGGCTGCTCCTGATGGAAGCCGCCATGTCATGGTGCGCGTCTGGAACGGCGCGGGGTATGACGTAGTGATCGACGACAGGGTAGCGGCGCCCGGAGCATGATCGAACTGTTCATTTCCGCCTTCGTCACGCTGTTCGTGGTCATCGATCCGCCCGGCTGCGCGCCCATCTATGCCAGCCTGACGACCGGGGCGAGCCATGCGCAGCGGCGGGCGATGGCGATCCGCGCCGTTGGCATCGCGGCGGTGATCCTGTTTATCTTTGCGCTGTGGGGGAAGCAGCTGCTGGGCGTGCTCGGCATCGCGCTCGACAGTTTCCGGATCGCGGGCGGGATCATGCTGTTCATCATCGCGATGGACATGGTGTTCGAAAAACGGACCCAAAGGCGCGAGGACCGCGCGCACAAGATCGCCGAGACGCCTGAGGTCGAGGATGTGTCTGTATTCCCGATGGCGATGCCGATGATCGCCGGGCCGGGATCGATTGCCACGGTGATGCTGCTGATGTCGCAGGCCGAAGGGCTGAGCGAACGGCTGGTGGTCATGGGCGCGGTGCTGGTGACGCTGGTGCTGATGCTGGGCGCGCTGCTGGCGGCGGGGCCGATCATGGCGCGGCTGGGCAGCAAGATCGAGGCGGTGATTACGCGCTTGCTGGGAGTGCTGCTGGCGGCGCTGGCTGCGCAGTTTGTGATTGATGGGTTGAAGGCGAGTTTTTAGAGCGCGATAGTAAGCTGGAGCATCCGCATTTAGGCTCCGCTGCGTCGCCCCGGGCTTGACCCGGGGTCCCGCTGCCTCGGCAGCGTCAGAAAAGAAGCGGGACCCCGGATCAAGTCCGGGGTGACGATCACTCACATATGATCATGCTTTAGGATCGTTGCGACAAGACGCCCCGAATGCCCGCTAAAAAAGAAGCCGGGAGCGCTTGCGGCGCGTCCCGGCTCCGTTGGTAGTGGCGGCAGGCTTAAGCCCTGACGTCGCTTTCCATGACCGGCGCGATCTTGATTTCTACGCGGCGGTTGCTCGCCTTGCCTTCGGGCGTGGCGTTGGAGGCGATAGGCTGGGTCTCGCCAAAGCCGCGCGTTGCGATGCGGGCTGACTGGACGCCGTGGGTTGTCAGATAGTCGGCGACCGACTGGGCGCGGCGTTCGGACAGCGTCTGGTTATAGGCGTCGGCCCCGTCGCTGTCGGTATGGCCGTACACGTCAATATAGGTTTTGGGATATTGCGCGAGGACGGAAGACACTTCGTCCAGCGTCGGGCGGAATTGCGGCTGTACGGCGGCGCTGTCGGTGGTGAAGGTGATGCCCGACGGCATGCGCAGCACCAGATTGTCGCCATCGCGGATCACGTCCACGCCGCTGCCGGCGGTTTCCGCGCGCAGCTTGCGTTCCTGTGCGTCCATGTATGCGCCGATGCCCGCGCCTGCGACCGCGCCGATGCCCGCGCCCAGGATCTTTTCGGTGCGGTCACGCTTGCCGCCGACCAGGTCGCCGAGTAGATAACCGCCCAGCGCGCCGCCGATGCCGCCGATCGCGGCCTTCGAAATCTGGCGCTGCCCCGTGTTCGGGTCCGTCGTGCAGGCGGCGGTGGCAAGCATGGCAGCAAGGCCTGCCGCACCCATGATGCGATGAGAAATCCGCATAGATTCAATTCCCTTTTTGTCTTGCACCCGAAAGCGCGGATGCAGGCCCCAATCGTCAAAGCCCGCCTTTTGTTCCACAGGCGAACTGAACCGCAGGTGATGGGACGGTTGTGAAACTGTAAGGAACAGGGTTATAGGGCGTAGCTGACCACCATGGCCACGATCCCCCCGCACGCTCCGACGCCCTTTCCCTGGGCAGACCTCGTCATCATTCTGGCGCTGGTTGCGCTGAATGGCGTTTTTGCCATGTCGGAACTGGCGATCGTGTCGGCGCGGCGCCCCCGGTTGCAGGCGATGGAGAAGGCGGGGCGGCGGGGCGCGCACACGGCGCTGATGCTGGCGAGCGATCCTGGCAAGTTCCTGTCCACGGTCCAGATCGGCATCACCCTGATCGGCATCATCGCGGGCGCCTATTCCGGCGCGAGCCTTGGCGGACCCGTTGGCGAGCGGCTCCAGCAACTTGGATTGTCGCCCAACAGCGCGCAGAATCTGGGTTTTGCGCTGGTCATTGGCCTGACCACCTATGCCTCACTGATCATCGGGGAACTGGTGCCCAAGCAATTTGCCCTGCGCTCGCCTGAACCCATTGCGGTGCTGATGGCGACGCCGATGCTCTGGCTCGCCAAGATCACCGCGCCGATCGTGTGGGTGCTGGACGGGTCGAGCGCGCTCATTTTCCGCCTGCTGCGCATGACGCGGGAATCGGAACATCATGTGACGGCCGAGGAATTGCACCTGATCGTCGCGGAGGCGAGCCGCTCTGGCGTGATCGAGGAAAGCGAGCGCGCGATCATTTCGGGTGTCGTGCGGCTGGCGGACCGGCCGGTGCGCGAAGTCATGACGCCGCGCATGGATGTGGACTGGATCGACATCGGCGCGGATGATGAGACCATCCGGGCGAGGCTGCTCGAAACGCCGCATACCCGCCTGCCAGTGGGGCGGGGAACGGTTGAGGATATTATCGGCGTCGTGCAGGCGCGCGACATCATGACCGCGCTGTTCCGGGGAGAGCGGCTGAACCTTGAGTCATTGATGCGCCGTGTGGAGGTCGTGCCCGATCAGGTCGATGCCATGGACGCGCTGGAAGTGCTGCGCCGCGCGGACGTGCCGATGGTGATGGTGCATGACGAATATGGCCATTTCGAAGGCATAGCGACGCCTGCTGACCTGCTCTCCGCCATCGCGGGTCATTTCGCTTCCGATCGCGACGTGCATGATGAACCCGACCTTGTCGAACGGGAGGACGGCAGCCTTCTGGTGTCGGGCCAGATGCCGGTTGACCTGCTCGCGGACCGGATCGGCATCGACCTGCCCGAGGACCGCGATTATGCCACGGTCGCGGGCCATGCCCTGTGGCTGCTCAAGCGCCTGCCCGAAGTCGGTGATTTCATCGACGATCAGGGGTGGCGATTTGAGATCGTCGATATGGACGGGCGCAAGATCGATAAGCTGCTGGTGGCGGAGCGTTAGAAGGGCCTTCCGGCGACGTTGCAGGAGGTTCGGGTCGGCGTGTGACCATTTGTTGCCGTTTGGACGCCAATAATGACATTCCGACACCGGTCATTGATCGACAATGCATCCGTGCTAAGGCGCATCGAATGAGGGTGGCAATTTTCACTGCGAGCCTATTTCTGGCGTCTTGCTCAGAGGCACCACAAGGTCCGTATGCGGTTCTCGGCCCGACCTGTGAATGCGCTAATGGTGGCTTGTGTATCCTGATCGAACCGACATCGGAACTCAAGGTCGTCAGCAATGAGTCTTGCACTAAGCAGGGTTGGCTCCATCCCCAAGTGCATTGTAGCTTTGATTTTCGAACATTCGACCCAGACGATAAACAGCAATTACATCCGCTCGAATTCAGGCGAGCCTACTCGATCGTTAGAACCAGCCGTAAAGGTGAGCAGTGCGTTGAGGAATCGTCGCTTCCTCCATTGTAGCACTCTCAGCCGCGCTTCCACTTCCGTAAGCCGCTAGTCTCGAATCCACAACCTGCGGTTCAACAGCCGTCAGTCCGCTAACCACCCACCTCCGTCATCCCAGCGCAAGCAGGGATCTCGGGAGGCCAGGCTGAACGCTATCGAGCGGAATGCCATATCCGCTGGGATGACGGAATAGGGGACGGCGACTAAGGACCAAGGCCGGTCATAGGGACGCTTGGTTCCGATAGGCGAACGCACCCATTGGCTTGGGCGAAATAATTCGATATTTCGGATTTTATCGAATAGTCGAATCGGAAGGTCGCCGTCCGTGGCAGGTGAAACTCAGCAGATGTCGTTACCCGACGCCGTCGAGGCACTGTCTGCGCTGGCACATAGTCACAGGCTGGCCGTCTTCCGCCTGCTTGTTCGTGCGGGTGCCTCAGGTATTCCGGCCGGAGAAATAGCGCGCGAAGTGGGCGCATTGCCAAGCACGCTCTCCACGCATCTCACTATTCTGGGGCATGCTGGCCTGATCCAGTCCCGACGCGAGGGGCGGTCAGTGATCTACTCCGCCGATTATGAGGGGATGGGTGATCTTTTGAAGTTCCTCGTTGCCGACTGCTGCGCAGGACGTCCGGAAATCTGCGCGCCTTTGGTCGCCATGGTGGACACCGCAAATTGCTGTTCGCCTCAATGACAGCCGTCCGCAACATTGCCGCCGAAGCCTTGGGTACAGCCATGCTGCTCGCCGTCGTCGTGGGGTCGGGCATCATGGGGCAGCGACTGGCTGCCGGTAATGATGCGATTGCGTTGTTGGCGAACACCGTGGCGACCGGGGCGGGGCTGGTGGTCCTGATCCATATGTTCGCGCCGCTGTCAGGCGCACATTTCAATCCGGCGGTAACGCTTGTTTTCCTGTTGCGGGGTGAAGTCACCCCCCAAAAGGCATTGCAATATGTGGTCGCCCAGATTTGCGGCGCCGTTGTTGGCGTATGGACCGCGCACGCGATGTTCGCCGAGCCGGTGTTGCAAATCTCGACCAAATTGCGGGACGGCTGGGCGCAATGCTTTGCGGAGGCCGTCGCAACCTTCGGCCTGATTGGAACGATATTGACGACGCAGCGGTCCCGACCCGAGTTCACCCCGACGGCGGTAGGGCTCTACATCACGGCCGCTTATTGGTTCACGGCATCCACATCCTTTGCCAATCCTGCCGTGACGGTGGCTCGCGGTCTTACGAACAGCTTTGCGGGGATCGCGCCATCATCGATCCCCTTGTTCATCGGCGGCCAAAGTGCAGGCGCCATCGTCGCGCTGATGGTGTTCGGCTGGCTTTTACAGGAGGACCCGCATCGTGCCTGATGCCTTTCCCATTACGATATATCACAATCCCGATTGCGGCACTTCGCGTAACGCGCTCGCGATGATCCGGGCTGCGTGCTACCTTCCCACGGTCATTGAGTATCGCGACATCGGCTGGACCCGTTCCCTACTGGAGCAACTGATCGCCGACATGCGCGCGTCGCCGCGTGATCTGTTGCGAGAAAAGGGCACGCCTGCCGCAGAGCTCGGCTTGATGGGCGCGGATGCCACGGATAATCAAATCCTCGCCGCGATGGTTGAACACCCCATCCTTGTAAACCGCCCCATTGTTGTCTCTCCCCTGGGCACAAAGCTGTGTCGTCCGTCAGAGGTCGTATTGACCCTGTTGGACCGCCAGCCCGATCGATTCACCAAGGAGGATGGTGAAGTCGTAAAGCCCTGAGACGAGCCGAGTTTCAAAAAGGCGCATTTCCCAAACGCAACGGGCGCGGCATTCACTGCCGCGCCCGTCAGGTTCAACAGGAGGGGCTGACCCCTCCGATGTTATTTGCCAGCAGCAGCCGGGCCGGTCGCCGGAGCCGCGTTGGCCGGAGCCTTGCCTTCGACGCTTTCGGCGGCGTTCGTGGCGTTGGCGGCGGCTTCGCCTGGCGTTGCGCTCGCTTCGGCGGGTGCGGCATCGGCGGCTGGCAGGGGCAGGTTGGAGCCCTGCGTGTTGAGCCATGCGATCAGGTTGGCGCGGTCGACCGGGTTGCCGAGGCCCGCGAAGGTCATCTTGGTACCGGGCGCGAATTCACGCGGGCTGGTCAGCCAGTGATCCAGATTCTCGAAGGTCCAGTTGCCGCCCTTGCTCTTGAGCGCGTCGGAGAAGGCGAAGCCAGCCTTGCCCTGACCGATCGGTTCGCCAACGGTCGCGAACAGGTTGGGACCGATGCCGTTGGCGCCGCCCTGGTTGACGGTGTGGCATGCGGCGCACTTGGCGAAGACCTTTTCACCGGCGGCGACGTCCGCGCTGGCGAGAAGCGTGTTCAGGCCCGGACCAGCAGCAGCGCCTGCGCCCTCGGCCTCCACGCCTTCGATCGCGTAGCCCATTTTTTCGGGCCGTTCGTCATGGAAATATTTGGAGCTGACGATGCCGCCACCCAGCGCAATGATCCCCGCAAACAACGCCCAGCCTGCAATGGTGTTGAAACGATCACTCATTTCGCTTGGATTCCCTTGAATTTCTGTTCTGGCGGCTTGGTTTCCGCGCCCCCTCTAGCGCGCTGCCATAATGAGGCAAGAGCGAACGTGCAAGCATGGTTGGAAGCTGTAACGCCTTCGTCGGTGTCAGTCGGGGATTTCGACACGCTTGCGCGCGCGGGGAGGAGTGCCTAAGCGCGCTTCATCCATGGAAAACTATCCTGCCCCCGCCCGCGCGCTGGTCGCGGAACTCGCCGAAAAGGCCGCAGCCGACCCGTCGCGCGCCATCGCCTATCAGGGCGCGCCGGGCGCCAATTCGCACCTTGCCGCGCTTGGCTATGCGCCCGATTGGGTGCCGCTGCCCTGCTTTGCCTTTGAAGATGCGATCGATGCGGTGCGCAATGGTTTGGCGGCGCGGGCGATCATTCCGATCGAAAACAGCCTTCACGGCCGGGTCGCCGACATGCATTTCCTGCTGCCCGAATCGGGGCTGCACATCGTTGATGAATATTTCCTGCGCATCCGCCACTGCCTGATGGCGGTCGATGACAGCCCGGTCAAAAGCGCGATCAGCCATCCTCAGGCGCTGGGCCAATGCCGTCATTATCTGCGCGAGCGGGGTATCCAGCCGGTTACCTATGCCGACACGGCGGGGGCTGCGGCGCTGGTCGCGGAATCGCGCAAGCCGGGGGAGGGTGCCGTTGCGCCCTATCTGGCGGCCGAGCTTTATGGCCTGAAGATGGTGGCGGAGAATATCGAGGATAGCGACGACAATATGACGCGCTTCCTGGTGCTGTCGCGCGAGCCGACCATGCCGGAACCCGATGATGGGCCGGTAATGACGACGTTCCTGTTTGAGGTGAAGAATGTCCCCGCCGCGCTGTACAAGGCGATGGGTGGTTTTGCGACGAACGGCGTCAATATGACGAAGCTGGAAAGCTACCAGCGGGGCGCAAGCTTCGCCGCGACGGAGTTCTTCTGCGACATTGAGGGCATGCCGGGCGACCCCGCCGTGGATCGTGCGCTCGCCGAACTGGAATTCCACAGCAAGTGGGTGCGCATGCTGGGCAGCTATCGTCAGGCGCGGCCACGGAGGTGATGGGGGGACCTGATGGGGTGACGGGCCGGGCGCTGCTGCCTATAGTCGATCCCATGCTGGCCGCGATCCTTCTTTCCGCTCTTGCCATGAGCGCGATCGTGGCGGTGCGCTATCTGCTCACCAGCGGCGGTTTCGCGCTGGCGACGCGTGTTCGGCAGCCGGGACTCTATGCCGGGCTGGACCCGCAGATCCGGCGGGAGATTGCGTGGTCGCTGGCATCGGCGCTGATTTACGGCATTCCGGCGGGCGTGGTCGCCTGGGGATGGCAGGCGCAGGGGTGGACGCGCATCTATACGGATGCCGCTGCCTATCCGCTCTGGTATCTGCCTATATCCGTGCTGCTATACCTCGCGGCGCATGACAGCTGGTTTTACTGGACGCATCGCTGGATGCACCGGCCGCGCCTGTTCCGCGCCGCCCATGCCGTGCATCATGCGAGCCGACCGCCAACGGCCTGGGCAGCGATGAGCTTTCATCCATGGGAGGCGTTAAGCGGTGCCATCGTCATTCCGGCGCTGGTTTTCCTGATCCCGATCCATGTCGGGGCGTTGGGGTGCGTGCTGACGGTCATGACCGTGATGGGCGTGTCCAACCATATGGGGTGGGAGATGTTTCCGCGCTGGATGGTGCAGGGACCGGCGGGCCGCTGGCTGATCACCGCCAGCCATCATCAGCGGCATCATGAACAATATAATTGCAATTACGGGCTTTATTTCCGTGTCTGGGACCGGCTGTGCGGGACCGACCGGGGACTGGGCGATTTTAGGAAGGCGCACGGATGAAGGGAAAATTGCTGCTCGCGGCCGGGGCCATGTTGACCCTGCCCGGCGCCGCGCCGGTGGGCCAGCCGCAGCCGATCAGCATCGGGGTTGAAGGCCTGCGATCGCTCAAGGGCAACCTGCTCGTCTGCGTCGCCCGGTCGCCCGCCTATTTTCCCGATTGCAGCCATGATCCCGATAAGCGCCATCTGGTCGTCGCCGCCACATCAGAGGCGATCCCGTTGGGTGATCTGGCGCCGGGGATCTATGGCGTTGCGATCATTCATGATGAAAATGGCAATGGGAAGCTCGACACTTTCGTCGGCATCCCGCGCGAGGGCGTGGGCTTTTCCCGGAACCCGGCCATAAGGTTCGGCGCGCCCAGCTTCCGTTCGGCGCAATTCACCGTGACCGGATCGGCGATGCGTCAGGACATAAAGGTCAAATATTTCCTCTGACTGCGCGCCGCCGGAACTGTAATGGCAGCGAAACATTCTAAAAGCTGACCATATTGATGGAACAGGGGATTTATGAACCATCGACAGATATTGTTCGCGGGCCTTGCCTTTATTGCGCTGGGTGCCGCTGACACGGCTTTTGCCCAGACGAACGATAGCAATGTGCTGACCGTCGGGATCGGCGCCGCCGTCATTCCCAGCTATGAAGGGTCGGATGACTATCGGGTGATCCCCGTCCCCCAACTGCGCGGCAAGGTGAGCGATTTCGCCTTCTGGACGCGCGGGCCGAGTCTGTATTTCGATGTGATCCCCAATCGGGGGCAGGACATCGACCTGCAAATGGGGCCGGTGGCGGGCGTCCGTTTCGATCGGTCGAGCATCAAGAATATCAAGGATGACGCGGTGCGCGCGCTTGGTAAGCGCGATAAGGCGGTGGAACTGGGCGGCTTTGTCGGCATCGGCAAGACCGGCATCATCACCAGCGCCTACGACAATCTGTCGGTGCGCGTGGCCGTGACCAAGGATGTCGCGGGCGCGCATGAAAGCTTCATCGTGACGCCAGCGATCGAATATTTCACCCCGCTTTCCACGCGCAGCTTCGTGGGTCTGGGCGTGTCGGCCGATTATGTGGGCAAGAAATATGGCCGCTATTATTATGATGTTGATGCCGCCGGGGCGCTGGCATCCGGTCTTCCGGAATATTCGCGCGCGGGCGATGGGTCGGGTTTCAAGAAGGTTGGCGTCAACCTGACCGGGGGCCTGTCATTGTCGGGCGATATTCGTAAAGGCTGGGCCTTGTTCGCGCTGGGCGGCTATTCACGGATGCTGGGCGACTATGCGGACTCGCCCATCGTGAGCATCGCAGGGTCGAAGAACCAATGGATCGGCGCGGTCGGCGTTGGCTATACCTTCTGATCTTGTGCGGATAGGGTGACGCCCCACATAAGGCGCTGTATGGACGCGGCACCCAAGCGCAACAAGGCAGGAGAATATGGCAGTGGCGACCCTAGGAATGAGCGACACCGATAAGGCAGCGGTGGAGGCGTTCCGCCGTGACGTGGTAGACCCGTCGCGCACCAGCCTTGTCATCGTCGATTTCTGGGCGGAATGGTGCGGCCCCTGCAAGCAATTGACGCCGGTCATCGAAAAGGTCTGCGCCGACTATGCGTCCAAGGGCGTGAAGCTGGTGAAGATCAACGTCGATGAGAATAAGTTCATCGCCGCCCAGTTCCGCGTCCAGTCGATCCCGACCGTCTATGCCGTGTTCCAGGGCCAGCCGGTCGCTGACCTGAGCCAGGCGCGGACCGAGGGGCAGTTGAAGCAATATCTCGACCAGTTGCTGGCGCAGTTGCCGATCGAATCGGACGAGAAGACGCAGCTGGAGGAAATCGCCCCGCTCATCGAAATGGGCGAGGAAATGCTGGCGGGTGGGGAGCCCGACCGGGCGCTTTCGGTGTTCGAGCAGATCGGCCAGATGGTGCCGGACAATGGTGAGGTTGCCTCGGGCCATGCCCGCGCGCTGGTGGCGCTTGGCCGACTGGACGAGGCGGAGGGGGTGCTGGCCGCTCTGCCCGCCGATGTTGCCAAGGATCAGGCGATCGACCGCGCTCGCGCAGCCCTTGCTCTGGCGCGCGACGCAAAGCCCGTTGCCGACCTGTCCGGGGTCGAGGCGAAAGTCGCCGCCAATCCCGACGATCATGAGGCGCGCTTCGAACTGGCGGGCGGCCTGATGGCGAATGGCGAGCGGGACCGGGCCGCCGAAGAATTGCTGGAGATCGTCCGCCGCGACCGCGAATGGAATGAAGGCGCGGCAAAGGCGCAACTGCTCAAGCTGTTCGAGGCTACCGGCCTTGAAGACCCTTGGGTCGCGGGGCAGCGGCGGAAATTGTCGCAGATCCTCTTTTCCTGACGGCGCGGCCGGTGAACCGCGCCCGCGTCTCCATCTTTCCGCTGTCCGGGGCGCTGTTGCTGCCGGGCATGGACATGCCGCTGCATATATTTGAGCCGCGTTACCGGGCGCTGATCCATGACGCCATGGCGCGGGACCGGCGCATCGGCATGATCCAGCCGCGCGGGGAGGGGATCAAGCCCGCCCTGTACGATGTCGGATGCCTGGGCCGGATCAGCGAATTCGAAGTGCTGGATGACGGCCGTTTCAAC
This sequence comes from Sphingobium sp. Cam5-1, assembly GCF_015693305.1. Taxonomy (NCBI): domain Bacteria; kingdom Pseudomonadati; phylum Pseudomonadota; class Alphaproteobacteria; order Sphingomonadales; family Sphingobiaceae; genus Sphingobium; species Sphingobium sp. Cam5-1. The sequence goes on from NZ_CP065138.1 coordinate 74,785, forward strand.
ATCATATTGGAAGGACTGGCGCGTTTCCGGGTGATCCGCGAACTCGACGTCACCACCGCCTTTCGCCAGATTGAGGCCGATGTCGAGCAGGCGCCGGAGGATGAGGTGCTGCACTCCGTCGAACGCGCGGCGCTGGAACAGGAATCGCGGCGCTTTGCCGAAGCATTGGGCTATGTTGTGGATTGGACCGCCGTGTCCCGGCTCGACGACACATCGCTGGTGAACGGCATCGCCCAGATCGCGCCGTTCGATCCGGCCGCCAAGCAGACCTTGCTGGAAGCGGACAGCCTAAGTGAGCGTTGCGACCGCATCATTCAGCTGATGCAGATCGTCGGGCGGATGGAGCCTGATGGCGGGGCGACGATGCAATGATTTCGCCGGACTCTTATCTGTTGGCGAAGCTGGTGTGTCCGGTGACGCGGGCGCCGTTGCGGTGGGATGCGGAAAGGAGCGAGCTGGTGTCGGATGCGGCCGGTTTGGCTTTTCCGGTGCGCGATGGCGTGCCGGTGTTAGTGGTGCGGGAAGCGAGATCGCTGAGTTAAAAATCCTCCCTATCGAAGATGGGGAGGGGGACCGCCGCCATAGGCGGTGGTGGAGGGGAAAAACGCGCAGGTCTTGCCAATTTCCCCTCCACCATGCTTCGCATGGTCCCCCTCCCCACGCTTCGCGCAGGGAGGATTTGAAAGTACAATTACTCTAAGACTCCAAAGCCGCCTCGATCAGGTCCCGGCCTTCCTTGCTGTTCCAGTCCATCGCGCCGATCACGCGCAACATTTCCTTGCCTTCCCGGTCGTACAGCACGGTCGTGGGCAACATGCCGGTCGCATAGTGGAAGCCGAACTGGTTTTCCGGATCGATGAAGCTTTTAAGGTGCGGCAGCGCGTGCTTGGCGAAGAAGGGCTTCACCACGCTTTCGCCCTGGCTGTCCTGGGAGATGGTCAGCACGGCCAGACCCTTGGCCCCGTAAGCCTTGGCGACGGCATCGAGCGTCGGCATTTCCGCGATGCAGGGGGCGCACCATGTCGCCCAGAGGTTCACCAGCAACGGCTTGCCCGCGAAATCCTGCAAGGTGGCGTCCTTGCCATCCGGCCCGGCGAAGGCGAAATCGGGGGCGGGGGTGCCTGCCTTTGAACGGTCGAGCGTGAAGCTGAACGCGCCCTTGCCGCTTTGTGCCGGGCTGGTTGCCTCGCCGCTTGTCGGGGGGACTGGCGCGCTGCTATTGGCTTGATCTTGCCCCGCGCCCGGCGATTGCCTATCGCACGCGCCGAGGCCAGCCAGCAGGAGCAGTGTCATTACGCAGGGCAAAGTTGATCGGGACGGGGAAGGTCGCACGGGAGACGGCTCCAACAGCATGTGGGGCGGACGCTTCGCAGCTGGTCCGGCTTCGGTCATGCGCGAGATAAATGCCTCCATCCCGTTCGACAAGCGATTGTGGAAGCAGGACATCGCCGGGTCCAAGGCGCATGTGGCGATGCTGGCCAAACAGGGCATCGTCGAAGGCGAGGACGCGCAGGCGATCACCGAGGGGCTGAACCGCATCGCCGCCGAATATGAAGCGAACGGCGTGCCGGTGAACCTGGACCTTGAAGATATTCACATGGTCACGGAATCGCGGCTGGCGGAGCTTATCGGCCCGGCGGCGGGGCGGCTGCATACGGCGCGGTCGCGCAATGATCAGGTGGCGACGGATTTCCGCCTGTGGGTGCGCGATGCGATTGATGAGGTGCAGGCGGGGCTGAAGGCGCTGCAACAGGCGCTGTTGGCCCGCGCGGAGGAGCATGTTGATGCGGTGATGCCGGGCTTCACGCACCTCCAGTCCGCGCAGCCGGTGACGCTGGGGCATCATCTGATGGCCTATTTCGAAATGATCCGCCGCGACCGCAGCCGCTTTGCCGATGCGCGCGACCGGCTGAACGAATGCCCGTTGGGCGCGGCGGCGCTGGCAGGGACGGGCTTCCCGATCGACCGCCATGCGACGGCGGCGGCGCTGGGCTTTGCCAAGCCGACCGACAACAGCCTCGACAGCGTCAGCGACCGGGACTTCGCGCTCGATTATCTGATGGCGGCAACCCAATGCAGCCTGCATCTGTCGCGGCTGGCGGAGGAATTCATCATCTGGGCGAGCCAGCCCTTCGGTTTCGTCAAGCTGCCCGACGCCTATTCGACCGGCAGCTCGATCATGCCGCAGAAGCGCAACCCGGACGCCGCCGAACTGGTGCGCGGCCATGCCGGGCGGATCATGGGCTGCATGACGGCGCTGTGCGTCACGATGAAGGGCCTGCCGCTCGCCTATTCCAAGGATATGCAGGACGACAAGCCGCCGGTGTTCGAGGCGCATGACCTGCTGGGCCTGTCGATAGCGGCGATGACGGGCATGATCGAGACGGTAACGTTCCGCACCGATCGCATGCGCGGCCTGGCCGAAAGCGGCTTTGCCACCGCCACCGACCTTGCCGACTGGCTGGTGCGCGAAGCCAATGTGCCGTTCCGCGAGGCGCATCATATCACTGGCCGTGCCGTCGCGGCGGCGGAGAGCGCGGGCACGCCGCTCGCCGACCTGCCGATCGAGACGCTGAAAGCCATTGACGCCCGGATCGATGAGCGCATCTATGCGGTGCTGACGGTCGATGCGTCGGTCGCCAGCCGCAAGAGCCATGGCGGCACCGCGCCCGATCAGGTGCGCGCGCGGATCGCGCAGGCGCGGATGGAACAGCCGCGGGAGAAGACGGCATGAAGATCGCCATCAGCCGGAATGTCGCCTTTGCGCTGCTGGTGCTTGGGCTCGCAGCCTGTGGTGGACGCCAGCCTCTGAAGCCCATTGAAGGGCAGAAAATGCCTGCCGTGCCGGTCGGTGCCGCTGCCGCACCGACCGCGCAGCAACTGATGACTCCCTCCATTCAGGCGCGGCCCGAACGCAACGTCGAGCTCCTCACCCAATCGGAGGAGCGCAAGGATGATCCGTTCGACCTGCCGCCTGAAAACCAGCCCTGATACGCTTCGCTAGGACAGACAAGCCTTGGACCATTTCGACTATGTGAACGGCGCCATGCATGTGGAGCAGGTGCCGATGGCGGAGATCGCGCAGGCGGTCGGCACGCCGGTCTATATCTATTCGACCGCGACCCTGACGCGCCACGTCAATGTCTTTCGCGATGCCCTGTCGCGGCTGGACGATCCGCTGATCGCCTTTGCGGTCAAGGCCAATCCCAATGGCGCGGTGCTGGCGACGCTGGGAAGACAAGGGCTGGGCGCGGACGTGGTTTCGGGTGGCGAGCTGCTGCGCGCGATCGCGGCGGGCATTCCGGCCAATCGCATCGTCTTTTCCGGGGTCGGCAAGACCGCCGAAGAGATGCGGCTGGCGCTGGAGCATGGCATTTTCCAGTTCAATCTGGAGAGCGAGCCGGAGGCCGAGATGCTGTCCGGGGTGGCGCTGTCGATGGGGAAGAAGGCTTCGGTTGCCTATCGCATCAACCCCGATGTGGATGCGGGTACGCATGCCAAGATTTCCACCGGCAAGTCGGAGAATAAGTTCGGCATTCCCTACGACCGCGCGCTGGAAAGCTATGCCGCGGCGCGCGATCTGCCGGGGCTGGATGTGCAGGGCGTCGCTGTTCATATCGGCAGCCAGCTGACCGACCTTGCTCCGCTTGAGGCGGCCTTCACGAAGGTCGGCGTCCTGATCGAACAGCTCCGCGCCGCTGGGCATGCCATCCGCACCGCCGATCTGGGCGGTGGACTCGGCGTCCCCTATGACCCCTCGCTCCCTCTGCCGCCGCTGCCGGAGGCCTATGGCGAAATGGTGACGCGGGTGACGCAGGGCTGGAATGTGCGCCTGATGTTCGAGCCGGGCCGGGTCATCGTCGGCAATGCGGGTGCGCTGCTGTCGCGCGTGGTGCGCGTCAAGCAGGGCGCGCAGGCGCCGTTCGTCATCGTCGATGCGGCGATGAACGACCTGATGCGGCCCAGCCTCTATGACGCTTGGCATGATATTCGCGCCGTCGATCCGTCGGGCGCGCGGGAGACCGCCAATGTGGTGGGGCCGGTCTGTGAGACAGGTGATACCTTCGCCATGCACCGTGACATGGACGTGGTGCAGGCGGGCGATCTGGTCGCCTTCATGACGGCGGGCGCTTATGGCGCGACCATGGCGGGCACCTATAACAGCCGCCCGCTGACGCCCGAAGTGCTGGTTTCCGGCGACAAATGGGCCGTCGTCCGCGCCCGTCCGCCGATCGAGGCGCTGATCGAGGCGGACAGCATTCCCGACTGGGTGCAGGGCTGATGCAAAGCCTGCCCGTCTTCCTGGTGTTGAGGGGCAGGGCCGTTATCCTGACGGGCAGCGGCGAGGCTGCGGAAGCCAAGCGGCGGCTGCTGGAACGGACGGGCGCGCGCGTCGTCGGTGAGGACGGCGACGCGCGAATCGCGATTGTCGCGGATGGCGATGACGCGACGGTTGCGCGGCTGAAGGCGCGGGGCGTGCTGGTGAATGCGACCGACCGGCCGGAGCTTTGCGATTTCACTCTGCCTGCCATCATCGATCGTGAGCCGGTGTTGATCGCCATCGGCACGGGGGGTGCGTCGGCGGGGCTGGCAAAGGCGCTGCGCCAGCGAATCGAGGCGATGCTGCCGGAGAAACTGGGCAGGCTCGCCACTGCGCTCTACGATGCGCGCGCCGCCATTCGCACTCGCTGGCCCGATGCCAGCGCCCGTCGCCGGGCTATTGACGCTGGGCTATCGGCTGGTGGCCTGATCGACCCGTTGCGCGAGGATGCCGCTAACGAGGTGCCCCGCTGGCTTGCTCAGCAGCGCGATGCAGAACCTTCCAGCCTTGTCGCGCTGCGCCTGCTGTCGGGCGACCCCGATGACCTGACGCTCCGGGCGGCGCGCCTGCTGGGGGAGGCCGATCGCATTTATCACAGGCCCGATGTGCCAGCGGCGATCCTGAACCGTGCCCGCGCCGACGCTGTGCGCATTCCCGCCACCACGCCGCCGGAAACACCGGGGGAGGGGCTCTCGCTCTGGCTGGAGATGCCGCAATGAGCCGGGTGTTCGTCAATGAAGGCGGCCATGCGCGCGAAATTTCCCTCGATGATTTTTGCGCGCAGGCCGACCATGCGCCTTTCAGCTGGATTCATGCCGATGGCTGGCGGGAGGATGCGCAGAGCATCGTCTCGCGCTGCGACCATATGCCGCATGCGGCGCTGTCGGCGCTGCTGGCACAGGAAACCCGACCGCGTTGCACGGTGATGGCGCATGGTGCGCTCATCAACCTGCGCGGTCTGGGGGCGGACGCCGAGGCAAGCGGCGATCCGCTGGTGTCGATCCGCCTGTGGGCCGAACATGCGCGGGTGATTACCGTCAGCTACCGTCCGCTGGCGGCGATGGAGCCGGTGGTGAAGCAGATGCTGGCCGGAGAGATTCGCGATCCGGGCGACCTTATCGCCGCCTTTGCGCAGGAAATAACCGAAGCGCTTGATCCGGAAGTGGCGCAACTGGGCGATGATCTGGACGAAATCGAAAGCACGCTGAGCGACAATGGCGCGGCGGAGGTCCGGCGGCAGGTTTCGGAAATCCGGGCGTCGGCAATCAGCTATCGCCGTTTCATCTCACCGCAGCGGCAGGCGCTTGAAAGATTGTCGGCGGCGGATGCGCCCTGGCTTCACCCCGATGACCGGCTGCATTTGCAGGAAGCGGCGGATCGCTGCGCCCGCATGGCCGAGGAGCTGGAGGCGGTGCGCGAACGATCGGCGCTGGCGCATGAAGAGCTGACGGACCTGCGCGCGGAACAGATGAACCGGCAGGCGTTGATCATATCGGTCGTGGCGCTGGTTTTCCTGCCGCTCACCTTTCTGACCGGGCTGCTCGGCATGAACGTCAACGGCATTCCCTTCGCCCATGAAGCCTGGGCCTTTTGGGGCGTGGTAGGGGTTTGCGTCGCGATGGCGATCGGGATCGGCGGCTGGTTCACCGCGACTCGCTGGTTGAAGCGCTGAAGTCCTGATCGTTTCAGGGGCGGGCAGCGTTCAGCCGGGCGATTTCATCATTCAACGCCTGGATCGATGAGACAAGCCGCGCCCTATCGATCTGCATTTCCTCAAGCGCGTCGCGCGTCTCGCCCAATTCCACGGCGCGTCGCGCAATGCGGGCGTCGAGTTCGGCATTGTGCCGGGTGAGGGCGTTCAACTCATCGGCGCGCTGGCACAGATGGCGCAGCCGTGCGTCCAGCACATCGAAGTCGAAAGGCTTGGTGACATAATCGTCCGCGCCTGCTTCCAAAGCCTCCACGACGCTGGCGTTATCCTGCTTGCCCGCGATCATCACGAAGCTCGCCTGACCGGCAAGGCCAGCGGCGCGAATTTTCTTCATGGTGGCTATGCCCGGCAGGATCGCCAGTCCCATGTCGATCAGGATGATGTCCACCGACCGGCTGAGAAGGCGGTTCAGCGCCACGAAGCCATTTTCAGCCAGCACCGCGTCATAATGGAGATGGGACAGGCGGCGCGCGATCACGGCTCGGGCCGTGTCGTCTTCCTCGATCAGTAGCAGCCTGCGGCGGCGGAGCGGGCAGGCGCTCTTCGCCTTGTCGCTGTCGGTATTGAGCGTCCTCGCAGCGGATTTGAAAAACTGCATGGCGTGCGTCTCCTCACACGCCCTGATCTAGGATAAGTGCGCAAATAAATGGTTAATGCGATCTTCCCTGTGAAGGTGCCTCCGCTTCGGGCGCATAGGCGCGCAGGAAGCAATCGACCGCGAATGCGACGTCGGCGTCCACCTGTTCGGGCGTGGGTGACTGGCCATTGCCCCAGATCATCTGCTGGTGGCAGCCCGACAAGGTGAGCATGATCAGCGCCCGGGCCGCAAGCTGGGCATCGGCACGCCGCAACCGCCCCCGCTCCATCGCTACCTCCAGAAAACGGGCCAGCAGGTTGCGGGTATATAAGGGCGCAAGTTCCTGGAAGATCGCCCCCATTTTGGGAAAGCGACTCGATTCTGCGGCCACCAGCCGATGCAGTGCGATCGCGTCAGGCGATGTTACCTTGCGCAACAGGTCATGACTGAAGCGCATGAGCTTTTCTTCAAGCGGGCCACCCGTATCGAGAAGCTGAGCAAGGCCGGCATGATAGGTTTCCGTCGCATCGTGCAGTACGGCGGCGAACAGTTCCTCCTTGCCGGGAAAGTAGCTCCACAACGTGCCCTTCGACCCACCCAATTCGGCAGCGATGGAGGACATGGTGGTCGCGGCATAGCCATTTTCCAGGAACGACCGACGGGCGACCGCGACGATCGCGTCACGGCGATCACGCCTGTTTGCTTCACGGCGAGAAGGGGTGGACATGTCTATCGCGTCAGTCATAAAGGCGTACCATAGAGTACGATAATATTGTTGACAAGCCCGTGCAGCAGGCGCAAAGGCGGTTTTCATACCACATGGTACGGTTTCTTATGTCCCTGCATCGTCTCATTAATTCCGCGCACGCCGGACTTTTGCCGGTTGCGATATTGGCGCTTTCCGCCTGCGCGGCGGTGCCCGATCTTGGCAAGGCCCCAGCGCCCCGGACCCCGTCCAGCATCGCGGCATCGCAGACGTTCGGGCAGGGCGAGGCAGCGTGGCCAGCCGATGGATGGTGGAAAAGCTATGGCGACTCGCAACTCGATGCGTTGATGGAAGAGGGGCTTGCCGCCTCTCCCGACATCGCCGCCGCCTCGGCCCGCTTCCGCCAGGCATCCGCCGCGGCGCAGCAGGCCGGAGCCCCGCTTTTGCCGTCCGTTGATCTTGCCGGATCGGCCGCCGCGACGAAGCAGAGCTATAATATGGGCTTCCCCAAGGATTTCGTGCCCAAAGGTTGGCTGGGCACGGGGCAAGTCGCGCTCGACATGAATTTCGACCTTGATCTGTGGGGCCGCAACCGCGCTGCGCTGGCCGCCGCAACTTCGGAGGCGGAGGCCGCGCGCATCGATGCGCAGCAGGCGCGGCTGGCGCTGACGACGGGGATCGCCGATGCTTATGCCGACCTTGCCCGCCTGTTCGACCAGCGGGAAATCCAGCAGCGCGCGCTCGACATTCGATCCGCCAGCCAGAAACTCGTGACGGAGCGGCAGCGCAACGGGCTGGAAACGCGAGGCAGCGTGCGGCAAGCCGATGCGGCCGTTTCCGCCGCCCGTGCCGTGCTGGCGGGCATCGACCAATCCATCGCCGTCCGGCGGCATCAGATTGCGGCGCTAATCGGCGCAGGCCCTGATCGCGGCCTCGCCATCACGCAGCCGCATCTGGGCAAGGTCGCGGATTTGGGCCTGCCCGCCGATGTCACCACCAACCTGGTGGCGCGCCGCCCCGATGTCGCCGCCGCGCTCGCCCGGACGGAAGCCGCCGCCAAGCGTATCAAGGTTGCCCGCGCCGACTTCTTCCCGGCCATCAGCCTCAGCGCCCTCGTCGGGGTGCAGTCGCTCGGCTACAACACATCCTTCCTTGATCCCTCGACGTCGAGTCCACGCTCTTTCCTCGACACGCTGTTCAGCAAGGATTCGCTGTTCGGCAATGTCGGGCCAGCGATCAGCCTGCCGATCTTTCATGGTGGGGAACTGCGTGGCCGCTATCGTGGCGCGCGGGCGACCTTCGACGAAGCTGTCGCCAATTATGACAAGACCGTGCTTGGCGCCTATCGCGACGTGGCGGACGCCGTCACCGGGCGCCGGATATTGGGTCAGCGGCTGACCGAGGCCCGCGCCGCGCTGGCCGCATCGGAAGAGGCCTATGCCATAGCGCAGAAGCGCTACCGGGGCGGCCTGTTCACCTTCCTCGACGTGCTGAATGTCGAGGATCAGCTACTTTCCGCCCGCCAATCCGTCGCGGAGCTTGAAGCGCTGACCTTTTCCACTGACATTGCCCTCATTCGCGCGCTGGGCGGCGGCTTCGCTGCCAGCGGCACATCGTCCAAGGACCTGCCCAATGGCTGATGCAGCCCCCGAATTCACCGCCGATACCGGCAGCGCCGACCGGAACGCGCGGATGGAGCAGCGCAAGAAATGGCTGGTTCGCCTGGCCGTCGCCGTATTGGTCATCGGCGCGATCTATGCCCTTTGGTATCTGCTGATCGGCCGCAATCATGTCGGCACCGACAATGCCTATGTGAATGCCGAGATCGCGCAGGTGACGCCGCTCATCTCCGCGCAGGCGATCGAAGTGCGGGTGACCGACACGCAGGCGGTCAAGCGCGGCGACATATTGGTGCGGCTGGACCCCACCAACGCGCGCATCGCCGTCGCACAGGCGGAGGCTGACCTTGCCGAGGCGCGCCGCCGTTTCCGCCAGACCGCCGCGACCAGTTCATCGCTCGCCGCGCAGGTAAAGGCGCGCGGTGCCGACATCACGCAGGCGGGTGCGCAGCTCGCCGCCGCTCAGGCCGATTATGACAAGGCGCGCGTCGATCTTCAGCGGCGCGAGGCACTCGCGCCCGAAGGTGCCGTGTCGGGCGAAGAAGTCACCAGCGCGCGCAAGGCATTCGCCGCCGCCAGAGCGGGCCTTGAACAGGCGCGCGCAGGCGTGGCGACGGCGCGCGCGACTCAGGGCGCTGCCGAAGGTCAGCTCGCCGCCAATGACGCCCTTGTCAGTGGCTCGACGGTCGAGACGGACCCCGCCGTCCTCGCCGCCAAGGCGAAGCTGGAAAATGCGCGACTCGACCTTGGCCGCACGATCATCCGCGCGCCGATCGACGGTGTGGTGACGCGCCGTCAGGTGCAGGTCGGCCAGCGCGTGGCGCAAGGCAGCCCGATCATGAGCATCGTCCCTCTCAGCCAAGTCTATGTCGATGCCAATTTCAAGGAACGGCAGCTGCGCCGGGTGCGCGTCGGCATGCCCGCCACGGTCATTGCTGACATTTATGGCGGCGACGTCGTCTATCATGGCAAGGTTGTCGGCTTTTCGGGCGGAACCGGATCGTCTTTGGCTCTGATCCCGGCGCAAAATGCGACGGGCAACTGGATCAAGGTGGTTCAGCGCCTGCCCGTGCGTATCGCGCTTGATCCCAAGGAACTTGCTGCCCATCCGCTCCGCGTAGGCCTCTCGACCGAGGTCGAGATCGACCTTTCGGGCGCTTGAGGAACCTCGCGGTGACGGAGGCTGCGGAAAGATTTTTCATGGACCCCCGGCGGCGGATGCTGGCCGGGCTCGTGCTGGCGCTCAGCAATTTCATGGTCGTGCTGGACCTGACGATCGCGAACGTGTCGGTGCCGCATATCGCCGGAAATTTGGGCATCACGCCTGACCAGGGCACCTGGATCATTACATCCTATGCCGTGGCGGAGGCGATCTGCGTGCCGCTTACCGGCTGGCTCGCCCAGCGGTTCGGCACGGTGCGCCTGTTCATCTGGGGCATGATCGGCTTTGGACTGTTCTCGCTGCTCTGCGGCCTTTCAACGACGCTCGGCATGATCGTCGCCTGTCGTATCGGACAAGGATTGTGTGGCGGGCCGCTGATGCCGATGTCGCAGACCTTGTTGATGCGCATCTTTCCTGCCGAACAGCGGGCAAAGGTGATGGGCCTGTGGGCCATGACCACGCTCGCCGGGCCTGCGGTGGGGCCGATCGTCGGCGGCTATATCAGCGACAATTGGAGCTGGCACTGGATCTTCTTCATCAACCTGCCGATCGCGGTGGTGTGCGTGTTCGCTGCGATGGTGCTGCTGCGCCCTGCCGAAACGGAACGGCATAAGCTTCCCATCGATTATATCGGCCTTGCCCTGCTGATATTCTGGATCGGCTGCCTCCAGATCATGTTGGATACTGGCCGCGATCGTGACTGGTTCGGCGATCCGATGATCGTCGCCCTTGCGGTGATGGCCGGGGTCGGCTTCCTGGTCTTCATCATCTGGGAACTGACGGAGGAGCATCCGATCGTCGATCTGCGGGTCTTCCGCCATGTGGGCTTCACCTCTGGCGTGCTGACATTGTCGCTATGCTTTGGCGCCTATTTCGCCGGGATCGTGATCATCCCGCAATGGCTTCAGATGTCCATGGGCTATCCCGCCTATTCCGCAGGCTTCGTTACCGCCTTTACGGCGATGACGGCGATCTTCGCGGCACCCTTTGCAGGCCGCGCGGTCGGCAAGATCGACGTGCGGCTGCTGATATCGGGATCGGTGATCTGGATGGGCATGGTCACCATGTGGCGATCGGGCTGGACCAGCACGGCCGACTTCTGGACCTTGGCCATGCCGCAGGTCGTGCAGGGCTTTGCCATGCCCTTCTTCATGATCCCGCTGACCACCCTGACGCTTGGATCGGTGCGGCCGGAAGAGACCGCGTCGGCGGCGGGCATGCAAAGCTTCCTGCGCACGCTGGCGGTGGCGATATCCACCTCCATCGTCCTCACTGGCTGGGGCAATGGCCAGCGAACCGCGCGCAATGAAATGGTGTCGGCCCTTGATCCGGGCGTCGGATCGCAGCTGGCCGGTTCCGGGCTGTCGGCTCAGCAGACGCCGCAGATGATCTCCAATCTGGTCGATCAGCAAGCGACCATATTGTCGATGAACCATGTCTTCTTCGTGGCTGCGCTGGTCCTGTTTCTTGCAGGTGCGCTGGTCTGGTTCGCGCCCAAGCCGACCGGTCGGGTGGATACGTCAGGGGCTCACTAAACATATCTCCCGGCCGATGCCGATGGCGCGCAGGAAAGCCGCGTCATGGCTCACCACGATCAGCGCGCCGTCATAACCCTGCAGGCCCTGTTCGATCGCCGCGATGCTGTCGAGGTCGAGATGGTTGGTCGGCTCGTCCAGCATCAGGAGCGGCGGCAAGGTGACGCCTCCCAGCACACAGGCCAGCCCGGCGCGCAACAACTGCCCGCCGCTAAGGCTATCCGCCTGTTGCAAAGCCAGATCCGCCCGAAAGCGGAAGCGCGCCAGCGCCGCCCGCACTTCATTATGCGTCGCGTTTGGGTGCAAGCGGGCGAAATTATCCGCGATGCTGGCTCCCGGATCGAGCAGTTCCACCTTTTGGTCCAGCAGCGCGCAGGCCACCGGCCGCTCGACCTTCCCCGCCAAGGGAGGCAGGCTGCCCGCGATCACATGGAGCAGCGTGGATTTGCCCGCGCCGTTAGGCCCGGTGATCGCGATCCGTTCCGGCCCGTTGACCCTCAGGGACAGCTCTCGCAGGACCGGCGCGCTGGCATCATGACCCGCTGTGACATGGTCCAGCGTCACGATCCTCTGACCCGTTTGAACAGCAGTGGAGGGCAGGGCGACAGTCAGGCTTTCCAACACTTCGATCCGTTGCCGCGCCGTCTCCGCCGCCTGTATGGCTTCCCGCCGGAGACGCTCGGCCAGCCGCGCCGCCTCGCCGCCTGATCCCTCGGCCCGGTCCTTCCTCATGCCGATCAGGATGCGCGGCATGTCGCCCTTGGCCCCCTTGCGCGCACCGGCGGCGTCACGCCGCTGCTTGCGCTCGGCCGCAACCTGTGTCCGCTTGGCGATGTCCTTGCGATGCCGCTCGGCTTGGGCCAAGTCCTGCTCGGCCGCCGCGAGTTCGACCGCCTTGCGCGCCTGCCATGAGGAGAAATTGCCGCCATGACGGCTGATGCCCAGCGTCGTCAGCTCGGCAATCGCCTCCATCTCCTCCAGCAGCGCCCGGTCATGGCTGACCACGATCGCACCCGCTCGCCAGCGCCCCAGCAGAGCGATCAGCGCCGCCCGGCCTTCCGCATCCAGATTATTGGTCGGTTCATCCAGCAGCAGGAAATCGGGCCGGGCAAAGATCGCTCCGGCGAGCGCCGCCCGCGTCCGCTGTCCTCCCGACAACTGGCTAAGGAGCGCATCGGGTTCGACACTCAACCCGACTTCCGCCAATGCTTCCTCGATCTGCGAAGGCAGCGTCCAGTCGCACGCTTCCAGTTCAGCCATGTCCGCGTCGCCCCGCTCGGCCGTGGAGAGCAACGCCATCGCCGCGCGCACGCCGAACAGATCGGCGATCGTCTCGCCCGGATCGACCTGCACGGTTTGCCGCAGTTCGGCCACCGTCCCGTCCAGCTGAACGCTGCCGCCGCTGGGCTTCAGCCTTCCCGAAATGAGCGCGAGCAGCGTCGACTTGCCGACGCCATTGCGTCCGACAAGTCCGATCCGCTCGGAAGTGAAACGAAAATCAAGGTCGCTAAGGACGGATGTCCCGTCAGGCGCGGACCAGCTGATATGAGAGAGAGTAATTGCAGGCATGGACAAAAAACTTCCTGAAAGCAGAGCGTTGGGGCTGTGCGATCAGTTGCAAGTCCATGATGATGATCCTCCGGAAACAGGCTTGTGCTAATATAGCAGGGCCGTTCCACTGGCAACCGGCGGCTTCTGCCCCGATTGACGCGGCGCAGCATCGCCGTCACTGAAGGGCCAAAAGGGCTGGGTCCAAATGCGAATCGTCATCATCGATGACAGCGGCCTGCGCGCGACGGTTCTCGAAGAAGGACTGCGTGAGGCTGGCTATGACGATATCCACATCGTCCCACCGCGCGGCGGCTTCGTCGCGCGGCTCGAACGCATGGCGCCCGATGTCGTGCTGATGGATCTGGGCAGCCCCAGCCGCGACACGTTGGAGGAAATGCTGTCCGTCAGCCGCGCGCTCGCCCGGCCTATCGCCATGTTCGTCGATCAATCGGACGAATCCATGATCGGCGCCGCGATCGATGCGGGTGTGTCCGCTTATGTCGTCGATGGCCTGCGCAAGGAGCGGGTGAAGCCGGTGCTGGAACTCGCCGTGCGCCGTTTCAACGCCTTCGCGCGGCTCCAGACCGAACTGGACGAGGCGCGGACGCAACTTTCCGACCGCAAGATCATCGACCGCGCCAAATCCATCCTGATGAGCCAGCGCGGCATCAGCGAACCGGACGCCTATGCGCTGTTACGGTCGAGTGCGATGAATCAGGGGAAAAAGATCGTGGATGTCGCCCAGGCACTCATCACCGCCAGCGACCTGTTGGGAGGGGGCTTATGACGACTTGCCTGCGCATCGCCTATTTGCCGCTGACCGATTCCGCCGTGCTGGCGGTGGCGCGGGAAAAGGGTTTCGCCGAGGAGGAGGGGATCGCCCTCGATCTCGTCCGCACGGTCAGCTGGGCGACCTTGCGCGACCGGTTGATCTTCGGTCAGGTGCAGGCCGCGCACATGCTCGCCCCGCTCGCTATCGCGGTGACGCTGGGATTGAGCCAGCAGCCCGCGCCGCTGTCGGCGCCCTATAAGCTCAACGTCAACGGCAATATGCTGGTGATGGCGCGCGAGTTCGCGCAGGCGCTCGACCCTGATGTCGCCGCCCGGCTCGACGATCCGCTCGGCACCGCCCACGACTTCGCCGCCGCCATTGGCCTGTGGAAACGCAAGCCGGTGATCGGCGTCGTTCACCGCTTTTCCAGCCATGCCATCATGTTGCGCTACTGGCTGGCGAGCGCGGGCGTCGACCCCGATCGCGACGTGCTGCTGCGCGTGGTGCCGCCGTCGCTGACGGTGGAAGCGATGCGCGCGGGCGAGATCGATGGCTTCATCGCGGGTGAGCCGTGGGGCAGCGCCGCCGTGGAAGCAGGCCTTGCCGAAGCTGTCGCCATTGGCGAGCGGATCTGGCGGCGCGGCGTTGAAAAGGTGCTCGCCTTCCGCACCCCCTGGCTGGAGGAAAATCCGCAAACCGTGGACGCGCTGATCCGCGCGCTGGTCCGTTCCGCCGCATGGTGCGACGACCCGGCCAATCATGAGGCGCTCGCGCACCTCCTGTCGCAACCGCATTTCGTCGATCAGCCCGCCGACCTTATCCTGCGCGCACTGTCTGGCCGCATTGTCGCACGGCCGGACATGGCCCCGCTCGACATGCCCGACTTCATGCTCTTCTCCCGCGAAGCGACGCCCTTTCCCTGGCGCAGTCAGGCGCTGTGGCTCTATTCGCAGCTCGCCCGCTGGAAGATGGTGGATCATACGCCCGAAAACGCCGCAAAGGCCGGATCGGTCTTCCGTCCCGACATCTTCCGCCGCGCGCTGGCCGAAAGCAATGTGCCGATTCCGGGCGCCAGCATGAAGGTGGAGGGAGCCGTCGCATCCCCCTTGGCCGTGGGGTCGAAGCGGGGAGAATTGACGCTCGGTCCCGATCGTTTCTTCGACGGCCGCACATTTGATCCCGAACATATCGAGGATTTCCTGAAGAGTTTTTGAGGGGCGGGCGCTCGAAAAATTGTGCCTTGCAACATGAAACGAATCATTAGATAAGGCCAAGGTCGCGCGACGAAGCGCGTTCATGGATGAGCATGCCCAAGGATGGGGTCGCGCTCTCCTCAAACACTATTTGCAGCAAAGCCGCTGGCCGGGTCCCGTCACAAACGGGCGTCCGGAGAGCGGCTTTTTTTGTGTCCATTTCACCTGGATTGAAGGACCTCGTCATGGCAACTGCTTATTGGGATCGCGAGAAGGGCGGCGAGGGGACAGCCGGGCCAACCAGCTTCTGGAAAGCTGGCCACACGCCGACCCTGATTGCCGCTTTCCTCTATTTTGACCTCGCCTTCATGGTGTGGGTGCTGCTCGGGCCGCTTGCGCCCTCCATTTCCAAGACGCTGGGTCTGACCCCTGCTGAAAAGGGCCTGATGGTGGCGGTGCCGACGCTGGCGGGCGCGTTGCTGCGCGTCGTGAACGGCCTGCTGGTCGACCGCATCGGATGCAAGCAGGCGGGTGCGATCAGCCAGGTGATCGTGATCATTGGACTTTTCACCGCCTGGTTCATGGGCGTGAATAGCTTCGGCGGGACGCTGGCGCTGGGCGTGATCCTGGGCTTTGCGGGCGCAAGCTTCGCCATCGCGCTGCCGCTGGCCAGCCGCTGGTATCCGCCTGAGCATCAGGGCAAGGCCATGGGCCTCGCTGGCATGGGCAATTCGGGCACGGTGCTGGCCTCGCTTTTCGCGCCGATGCTGGCCAAAGCCTTCGGCTGGAACGCCGTGCTGGGCCTCGCCTGCATCCCGCTCACCATCGTGTTTCTCCTTTACCTGATCATGGCGAAGAACGCCCCCAACGCGCCCGCGCCCAAGAAGCTGGTGGACTATTTCCACCCGCTCAAGAGCGCCGACGCCTGGTGGCTGATGGGCTTCTATTCGGTGACCTTCGGCGGTTTCGTCGGTCTGGCCGCGTCGCTGCCGATCTACTTCACCGACCAGTTTGGCCTTACCCCGATCATTGCGGGCTACTGCACTGCGGGCTGCGTGTTCGCCGGGTCGCTGGTTCGCCCCATGGGCGGCGCGCTGGCTGACAAGATCGGTGGCGTGAAGGCGCTGATGATCGTCTACATCATGGCTGCCCTGGCTCTGGCGGGCGTGTCCTATGCGCCGACGCTCTTCTCTGCCCTGGGCTTCTTCGTCGCCGCGATGCTGGCGCTGGGCGTTGGCAATGGCTCGGTCTTCCAGCTGGTGCCGCAGCGTTTTCAGGAAGAAATCGGCGTCATGACCGGCCTGGTCGGCATGGCGGGCGGCATTGGCGGCTTTTACCTCGCATCCTCGCTGGGTATCGCCAAGCAGTTCACCGGCAGCTTCGCGCCCGGCTTCCTGATCTTCGCGGGCCTCGCCGTGGTGGCATTCCTCGGTATCTCGCTGGTGCGTGCCAAGTGGCGCGCGACCTGGAGCACCGGCGCGCGCATCTGATCATCGCTTACCGGAGAGGAGAGGCGGCGGCACTCGAAAGAGGAGCCGCCGCCCTTGTTTTTGGGCAATGAGAACCGCCCTACCTCCGTTCGGGCTGAGCTTGTCGAAGCCCTTTTCTTCCTAAGAAGTGAAGCCCTTCGACAAGCTCAGGGCGAACGGTGAAAAGGTGAAAGCTGAGCGCAATTTCTAACTTTTCCGCCGAATCGCTTGACCCCAGCTGCGTTTCATTTATGCTGCACTGCGAAGGACAAGGTTGTCCTTAACTGACATAGCTGCGGTGATCCACGGTTGGATCGTCAAAGCGTGAATGATGGCAAAGCCGCCATCCAGACCTCTGGGTTCAAAGCCCAGGGGTCCGGATGGCGGCTTTTTTATTGTCTGGAGTCAAGGGATGGATTTTCAGAACAACGCCGGACCGGAGACGGCCAACGAAGAGGAACTCTTCGTGCCCTCCGACGATGTGCGCGAACATCTGGTTGTTGTGGGCAACGGCATGGCTGGTTGCCGGGCGGTCGAGGAACTGCTGGCGCGCGATGCGGGGCGCTATCGCGTCACCATCTTCGGCGCTGAGCCTTATGTGAACTACAACCGCATCATGCTCTCGCCGGTTCTGGCGGGTGAGAAGAGCTTCGATGACATCGTCATCAACAGCCGCGAATGGTATGATGAGAACAAGATCGAACTGATCGCCGGTGATCCGGTGACGGCGATCGACCGCGTTGCCAAGACGGTGAAGAGCCAGTTGGGTCGCACTGTTGGCTATGACAAGCTGCTGATCGCAACCGGTTCCGATCCGTTCATCATCCCGGTTCCGGGCAAGGACCTGCCGGGCGTCATCAGCTTCCGCGACATGAAGGATGTCGATACCATGCTGGAAGCTGCCGGGAAGGGCGGCAATGCAGTGGTCATCGGCGGCGGGCTGCTGGGGCTGGAAGCGGCGCACGGCCTGACCCTGCGCGGCATGAAGGTCACCGTGATCCACCTCATGGACACGCTGATGGAACGTCAGCTGGACGAGGCGGCGGGCTGGCTGCTGAAGACCGCGCTGGAAGGGCGTGGCCAGACCATCCTGACCGGCGCCAACACCGAAGCCATCTATGGTGACGGCAAGGTCGAGGGCGTCCGTCTGAAGGACGGCACCGAAATCCCCGCGAGCCTCGTCGTCATGGCGGTGGGTATCCGCCCCTCGACCGCGCTGGCCCGCGAAGCCGGCCTCGAAGTCAATCGCGGTATCAAGGTCGACGACCATATGGTCACCAGCGACCCCGATGTCCTCGCGGTCGGCGAATGCGTCGAGCATGATGGCAATGTCTATGGCCTCGTCGCGCCGCTGTGGGACATGTGCCGCAGCCTTGCCGACGGCCTGACCGACCAGCATAGCGGCTACAAGGGTTCGGTCACCTCGACCAAGCTCAAGGTTGCGGGTCTGGACGTTTTCTCCGCCGGGGACTTTTCGGGTGGCGAGGGCTGCGAGGACATCGTCCTGCGCGATGCCTCGCGCGGCGTTTACAAGCGCGTCGTCGTCAAGGATGACAAAATCATCGGCGCCGTTCTTTACGGCGATACCGTCGATGGCGGCTGGTATTTCGACCTGCTGAAGCGCGAGGAAAATGTCGCGGACATTCGCGACCTGCTGATCTTCGGTCAGGCCTTCGCCTCTGGAGGAGGCGCGCTGGACCCTAAGGCGGCCGTTGCGGCGCTCTCGGACGATGCCGAGATTTGCGGCTGCAACGGCGTCAGCAAGGGCCAGGTCGTCGCCTGCATCGAAAAGGGCGCATGCAGCCTCGACGCGGTGCGTGGCACTTGCAAGGCTTCGGCCAGCTGCGGCAGCTGCACCGGCCTGGTCGAAAATTTGCTGGCGGTGGTGCTGGGCGACGACGTCCAGTCTGGCCCCAAGACGATGTGCAAGTGCACCAGCTTCGGCCATGACGATGTCCGCCGCGAGATTGTGGCGCAGAATATGCGCTCGATCCCGGAAGTGATGCAGAAGTTGCACTGGTCGACGCCGGATGGTTGTTCGTCCTGCCGTCCGGCGCTCAACTATTATCTGCTCTGCGCGCTGCCCGGCGAATATGTCGATGATCAGCAGAGCCGCTTCGTCAATGAGCGCATGCACGCCAACATCCAGAAGGACGGCACTTATTCGGTGGTGCCGCGCATGTGGGGTGGCCTGACCAACCCGCGTGAACTGCGTGCGATCGCCGATGTGGTCGAGAAATATGACGCGCCGATGGTGAAGGTCACCGGCGGCCAGCGGCTCGACATTTTCGGCATCAAGAAGGAAGACCTGCCCGCCGTCTGGGCCGACCTCAATGCCGCGGGCATGGTGTCGGGCCACGCTTACGGCAAGTCGCTGCGCACGGTGAAGACCTGCGTCGGCTCGGAATGGTGCCGCTTCGGTACGCAGGACTCCACCGGCCTTGGCGTCAAGACCGAACGGATGACCTGGGGATCGTGGATGCCTCACAAGTTCAAGATTGCCGTATCCGGCTGCCCCCGCAACTGCGCGGAGGCGACGATCAAGGACTTTGGCGTGGTCTGCGTAGACTCAGGGTACGAGCTGCATGTCGGCGGCAATGGCGGCATCCATGTCCGCGCCACCGACCTGCTGTGCAAGGTCGCGACCGAGCAGGAGGCGCTCGACTATTGCGCCGCCTTCACCCAGCTCTATCGCGAGGAAGCGCGCTATCTGGAGCGCACCGCGCCCTGGATCGAGCGTGTCGGTGTGGAATATGTGAAGCAGCGGATCGTGGAAGACGAAGCAGGCCGCGAGGCTCTGCGCGCCCGCTTCCTCTACTCGCAGAGCTTCTCTCAGGAGGACCCTTGGGCGCAGCGCGCAGCCGGTGCGGAGAGCGAATTGCACCAGCACCTCGACCCCATCGCCATCGCTGCGGAGTAATCACCATGACGACATGGATCGACATCGGAACGCTGGCCGACATTCCCCAGCGCGGCGCTCGCACGGTGCAAATTGCAGGCGAAAAGGAAATCGCCGTCTTCCGGACCAGCGATGACAAGGTTTTCGCACTGGTCAATGAATGCCCGCACAAGAAGGGCCCGCTGAGCCAGGGCATCGTCCATGGCCACAGCGTCGCCTGCCCGCTGCACAACTGGAACATCGCCCTGAAAACGGGCGAGGCGCAGGGCGCGGACGAGGGCTGCACGCCGACGATCGCCGTGAAAGAGGAGGGCGGTCGCATCCTGATCGCTCGCCCGGCGGCGATGAAGGCAGCAGCCTGAAGCGGGAAATCAGCTTCCGGTCCCTAGCCACAACGGCGGGGACCCGGGTGGGGGTGTCTTGTTGGCCATCCCTTGCGGCAAGCGCCTCCACCCAATTCCTATTCCTCGGGACGAAGAGGTAAGAGCATGACAGAGGCCATCCGCACCACCTGCGCCTATTGTGGCGTCGGTTGCGGCATCTCGGCCACGCCGACCGGACCCCGGTCGGTCACGATCAAGGGCGATGAAGCGCACCCGGCCAATGGCGGGCGCCTCTGCTCCAAGGGCACGCATCTGGGTGAGACGGTGGGGCTGACTGGCCGCCTGCTGCACCCGATGATCGGCAACAAGCGGGCCAGCTGGGACAAGTCGCTGGATCTGGTTGCGAAGAAATTTAAGGAAACCATCGACCGCTATGGCCCCGACAGCGTCGCCTTCTACGTCTCTGGCCAGTTGCTGACCGAAGATTATTATGTCGCCAACAAGCTGATGAAGGGCTTCATCGGCACGTCCAACATCGACACCAACAGCCGCCTGTGCATGTCGAGCGCGGTGGCGGGGCACAACCGTGCGTTCGGTGAAGATGTGGTGCCCGCCACTTATGGCGATCTGGAGCAAGCGGACCTGATCGTCCTCGTCGGCTCCAACACCGCCTGGTGCCACCCGATCGTCTATCAGCGCATCCAGGCCGCGCGCGCCGAACGCGGCACCAAGCTGGTCGTGATCGATCCCCGGCGCACAGAGACTTGCGAGGGCGCGGACCTGCATCTGCCGGTGAAGCCGGGGACGGACGTTGCGTTGATGAACGGCCTGCTCGCGTGGTGCGACGCCGAGGGCATCACCGATCCGGCCTTCATCGCCGATAGCGTCAACGCGCCCGAAGGCTTCTGGGAGCATATCCGCACCGGCCACGACCTCTGGACGACCGCCAAAACCTGCG
This sequence comes from Sphingobium sp. Cam5-1, assembly GCF_015693305.1. Classification (NCBI taxonomy): domain Bacteria; kingdom Pseudomonadati; phylum Pseudomonadota; class Alphaproteobacteria; order Sphingomonadales; family Sphingobiaceae; genus Sphingobium; species Sphingobium sp. Cam5-1. Next base: position 95,581 of record NZ_CP065138.1, read on the forward strand.
ACATCGCGCCCGCCCAACTGGAGCAGTTCTTCAAGCTCTTCGCCGCCACGGCGCGCACCGTCACCTTGTTCAGCCAGGGCATCAACCAGTCGATCCGCGGCACTGATCAGGTCAACGCGATCATCAACGTCCACCTCGCCACCGGCCGTATCGGCAAGCCGGGCGCCGCGCCTTTCTCCATCACTGGCCAGCCCAACGCGATGGGCGGCCGCGAAGTCGGCGGTCTCGCCTCGACCCTTGCCGCGCACATGGACTTCGCGCCCGAAAATGTGGAGCGGGTCGGCCGCTTCTGGGCCGCCCCCACCATGGCGACCAAGCCCGGCCTGAAAGCCGTCGATCTCTTCCGCGCCATCAACGAAGGCCGGATCAAGGCGCTCTGGGTGATGGCCACCAACCCCGCCGTCTCGCTCCCCGACGCAAGCCGCGTCCGTGAAGCGTTGGAATCTGTGCCCTTCCTCGTCGTGTCGGACATCATCGCCGACACCGACACCAGCGTCCATGCCGACGTCCGCCTGCCCGCAGCTGGATGGGGCGAAAAGGACGGCACCGTGACCAATAGCGACCGCACGATCAGCCGCCAGCGCCCCTTCCTGGCGCTGCCCGGCGAGGCGAAGCCCGACTGGTGGATCATCAAGGAAGTCGGCCGCCGCATGGGCTGGCGCAACGCCTTCGCCTATGACCGGCCTGCCGACATCTGGCGCGAACATGCCCGCCTGACCGCCTATCAGAATGACGGCCAGCGCGTGCTCAACCTGCGCGCGCAAGCCACCATCGGCAACGACGCCTATGAGGCGATGGAGCCCTTCCGCTGGGGTGGCGACAAACCCTTCGCCGACGGCCGCTTCTCAACGCCGGACGGCAAGGCGCGGTTGGTCCTCACCAAGCAGATGGACCTTCAGGAGCCGCTTAAAGCATGGCCGATGACGCTCAACACGGGCCGTTATCGCGACCAGTGGCACACGATGACCCGCACCGGCCTGTCGCCAAAGCTCGCCCGCCATCGCGAAGAGCCGCTGGTCGAGATCCACCCGCGCGATGCCGATGACCTCGGCATTGCCGACGGCGACCTTGCCCGCGTCCAGACCGCGCAGGGCAACAGCATCTTCCGGGTGGCATTCAGCGAAGGCCAGCGCCGGGGCGAGATTTTCACGCCGATCCACTGGACCGACCAAATCTCCACCGGCGGTCGCACCGGCCTGCTGCCCCGGCCGCTGGTCGATCCGCATTCGGGCCAGCCGGGTTTCAAATCGACGCCTGCCAGCGTCGAGCGTGTCGCGACCGAGTGGAAGGGTTTCCTCATCGTCCGGGGTGAGCAGCCGGCGAAGCTCCCATGCCTCTGGGCAACGAAGGTCACGGTGCCGGGGGGCGCGCTCTACGAGATGGCGGGCAATGGCGATCCGGTACGCCTCGAAGCCAGCCTGCCCAAGGGCGACCGCGTCGAGGCTGTGGACATGACGCGCGGCACCCGCCGCATCGCCATCATCCGCGAAGGCAGGCTCGCCGCCGTCCTCTTCGTCACCCGCACCGGCCTGCTCCCCTCGCGCGACTGGCTCATCGGCCAGCTTGAGGCGGAAGAGGTGGGCGCCTCCGTCCTCGCCGCGCGCGGTCCCGGCAATCAGCCGGACAAGGGGCCGACCATCTGCGTCTGCTTCGACATCGGCCTTAATCAGATCGTCGCCGCCATCCGCGACCAGAGCCTGGTCGACGTGCCCGCCATCGGCAAGGCGATCGGCGCTGGCACCAATTGCGGGTCCTGCCGCCCCGCGCTCGCCAACATCCTCGCCCAAATCCCGCAGGAGACGCTTCATGCAGCCGAATGAATTGATCGCCCCCGGTGAAGTCTGGCTGGTCGGCGCAGGGCCGGGCGACCCGGACCTCCTCACCCGCAAAGCCGAAAAGCTGATCGCGGCGGCCGAAATCGTCTTCTACGACGCCCTCGTCGGCCCCGGCGTCCTCGACCTGATCCCCGAAGGCGTCGAGCGGGTCAGCGTCGGCAAGCGTTCCGGCCGCCACAGCAAGGCGCAGGAAAGTATCAACGACCTCCTCCTCGCCGCCGCCAAAGCAGGCAAGCGCGTCGTCCGCCTCAAGGGCGGAGACCCCTCGGTATTCGGCCGCTCGTCCGAAGAGATGGAGCATCTGGCCGCCGACGGCATCCGCTTCCACATCTGCCCCGGCATCACCACGGTCAGCGCAGCAGCGGCGAGCGGCAGCGCCTCGCTCACCCTGCGCGGCAAGGCGCGCGGCCTGACGCTGGTGACCGCGCATCTGAAAGCCGGAGAGCCGCTCAAGCTCGACTGGGAAGCGCTCGCCCGCCCCGGCGGCACGCTCGGCATCTATATGGGCCGCGCCGCCGCCGGAGAGATCAGCCGCCAGCTGATCGCCGCCGGACGCGATCCCGAAACGCCGGTGATGGTGGCGGTCAACGTCTCCCTCCCCACCGAACGCCTGATCCGCGGCAAGTTGTCCGCGCTCGCTTTCCTGGTCGCCACGATCAGCGATGAAGACCCGACCCTGCTGCTGATCGGCGAAGCGGTGGCGGGCACGTCCATGCCTGTAGGGGTTGCAGCCAGCGTCGCTCTTCCGCTTTGAAGGCCGACTCTGCGCAACTTTTGCCCTGAGCTTGTCGAACACCCCTGACCTTAGTTGGAAGGAAGGGAGGGGGCTTCGGCAAGCTCAGTTCGGCTCGCGCCAGTGCGCCAGATCCTCCGGCCGATTGATATTCGGCAGCACCAGTTCCGGCCGCTCCACCACCCGCGCGCCCACCCGCTCGATCCACCCAAAGATCGACCGATTATTCTCTTCCGCCAGATGCGCGTTCAGTTCGTCCGCGAGCGACGCAGGCCAGAAGCCCGCCAGCTGCTGCCCCTTCAGCACCGCCCCACTGTCGCCAATAAGCGCCTCCACCAGCGCCGCCGGATAGACCGGCATGTCGCACCCCGTCGTCAGCACCGCATCATAACCCTTCGTCCGCGCATGATGCAGCGCCGCGTTCAGCCCGCCCAGAGGCCCCAGGTCCGGCGCAGGCCGATCCGCCAGCCCCGTCAGCCCATCGACGCCCCGCCCACAGACCACCACGGCCTCCACATGCGGCGCGATTGCCGCCACCGCATGCGCCATCAGCGTGCGCCCGTCCGGCATCAGCGCCAACGCCTTGTCGCTTCCGAACCGGCTGGATCGCCCACCCGCCAGCACCGCGCCCAGCAATCGCATCGATCCACTCCTTGGCAATAGCCTCACTTTCCCCTATGGCGCGCCGCGTGAACGGGCAACCGTTCACGAAAGATCGCGCCGGAAAGGGAATGCGGTGCGGACGGGATCACCGTCCAACTCCGCGGCTGTCCCTGCAACTGTAAGCGGCGAGCGCGATGCACAGGGAAACCTGCAAGCCTTCAAAGGGGGAGGCGAGGGGGACCAGCCACTGGACCAAAAGTCCGGGAAGGCGTGCATCACCGCGACGACCCGCGAGCCAGGAAACCTACCGGCGCATGGTCGCTCTTGCCTTGGGTCCAGGGATAGGTCCGGGCACGGTGTTTTCCGTCTGAGCGACGAAGCGGCGCAGGGCCGCATCGGTGCGCGTGACGGGGCTGGCGTCTCTTCTTCCCGCATACCGGCCGCTTGTGCGGCAGGCCCTGGGCTCATGTCGCATGGCGCTCAGGGAAGACAGACTATGATCAGGACCGGAATTTCACTGCTGGCGCTGCTCGCCGCCACGCCCGCCCTTGCCGATGATGAGGCGGACGGGATCGTCGTCACCGCGCTCGGCATCGAACAGCCCACCGACGAGGTCGGGCAGGCGGTGACAGTGATCGACGAGAAGACGATCGACACCCGCCAGAATGTCAGCGTCGTCGATCTGCTGATGACGACGCCCGGCATCCGTTTCAACCGCACCGGCAGCTTGGGTAACGTGACCAGCGTATCGGTGCGCGGCGCGGAAACGACGCAGACGCTGGTGCTGATCGACGGCGTGAAGGTCAACGACCCGAGCGGCATCGGCGATCAATATGATTTCGGCAACCTGCTGGTCGGCAACATCCGCAGGATCGAGGTGCTGCGCGGTTCCAACTCCATCGCCTATGGCAGCCAGGCGATCGGCGGCGTCGTCAACATCATGACCGGCATCCCGAGCGAAGGGTTCGGCGGCAAGGCGTCGGTCGATTATGGCTATGCCGATACGCTGAATGCGAAGGCGGATGTATCGGGCACCAGCGGCATATTGTCGGGCGGCGTTGGGCTCGCCTATTTCCGCACCGATGGCATCTCCGCTGTCTCTTCCGATTTCGGTGGCGCGGAAAAGGACGGCTATGAAAATATCACTGGCAATGCCCGGCTGAAGATCGCCTTCACCGATGATCTGAGCCTCGACCTGCGCGGCTATTATATCAACGGTGATCTTGACTATGACAGCTTCTTTGGCGCGCCGACCGATAGCCCTGATGCTGCTAAATCCAATCAATATATCGGCTATGCGGGCCTCAACTTCGCGCTGTTCGAGGGCAAGCTGACCAATCGGGCGGCCGTTACCTGGTATCAGCAGGATCGCGACTATTATTTCGTGCGCGGCAACGCCCCGGACTTCGGCTATTCGGGCACGAACCTGCGCTTCGAATATGAAGGCGTCTATCAGCCCATGGATGACGTCAAGCTGCTGCTCGGCTATGAGCATGAGCGGCCCGATTATGAGTTTTTCGGCTTCGGTTCGCAGGAAAGCCACCGCGCCAATATCGACAGCGTTTATGCCCTCGCGGTGGTGAAGCCAGTTGAAGGCCTGTCCATGACCGCAGGCGTGCGGCATGACGATCACAGCCAGTTCGGGGGTGCGACCACCTTCGGCGCGAACGCCAACTATACCCCCAATGGCGGCGCGACCAATATTCGCCTCAGCTATGGCGAGGGTTTCAAGGCGCCGTCGCTCTACCAGCTTTACGATACATTCAGCGGCAATCCGAACCTGAAGCCCGAGCGGTCGAAGAGCTACGACATCGGCTTCGACCAGAATCTGGGCAGCGACCGGGCGGTGCTGTCCGTCACCGGCTTCTGGCGCGACACGCGGGACCAGCTCAATTACGACAATACGACCTTCACCTATGGCAATCTGGATCGCACCCGGGCCAAGGGTGTGGAATCGATGCTCACGCTGCGCCCGGTCGATGCGCTGACCTTCACCGCCGCCTATAGCTATGTCGATGCGCGGGATCGTTCATCGGGCAGCGCGGCTTTTGGCGAGCGCCTGCTGCGCCGCGCCGCGAATGCGGTGAGCACGTCGATGGATTATGTCTGGCCCATCGGCCTGTCGACTGGCGCGACCGTGACGATGGTCAGCGACAGCGTCGATCTCGACCCCGTGACGCGCAACCGGGTGCAGATTGACGGCTATGCGGTCACGGACATTCGCGCGTCCTTCCCGCTCACGGAAAGGCTCGAAATCTACGGCCGGATCGACAATCTGTTCGATCAGGAATACGCCACAGCCTATGGCTATGGCACCTACGGCCGGTCGGCCTTTGGCGGCGTGCGTGTCCGCTTCTGACGGTAGAAGGTGAAGGGGGTGGGCGACCGCCCCTTATCAGCGGGGCGCGGCCTTTGGCTGCGTCCTGCCTTTGCCTGCGGCATCCGCCTGCGCGATGATGCTGCGTGCGGCCTGCACATAGGCGGGGCCGCCGCACACCGTCCATGCTTGCGGCACGCGGATGCGGGGGATGGATCGCAGCACCGGATGGTGGAGCATCTCCGTCCCCTGGTCGACGACCTTCTCGCTGCCTTCTTCCACGATCAGATAATCAGGCCTAGCCGCGATCATTTCCTCCAGCGGCACTTGCGCCAGCGCTGGCTTGCCAAGCTTCGCCGCCAGATTGGTGAGGCCCGCGCGCCGGATCAGCTCATCGACCAAAGTGCCGGTCCCGGTCATATAGCCGCGCCGCTGATAATAGGCAGCGACGCCGCCGCGCCGGGACCGGGGCAGGGCGGCAAGGTCCCGCTCCATGCCCGCGATCATCGCCTCACCCCGCTCGGGATGGCCGATGGCGGCGGCGGCCTGCCGGATCTGGTCGCGGATGGCGGCGAAGCTGTCCGCGCTCGCCAGCCCCAGCTTGCGCCATCGTCCGTCCGGCGCGCCCACAACACCGCCAGCGCCATCGGGAAAGCCGATCACCAAATCGGGACGCAGCGCCAGCACTTCTTCGGCCGGGCGCTTCAATATGGGGAAGCGCTTCGCCTTGGCGACCGCCGCCGACAGTTCCGGATCATGCCCATAGGGGCTCAAGGCGGCGATCTGCCCCGGATCGGCGAGCGCCAGCACATATTGATCGGAACAGGTGTTGAGCGACACGATGCGCCGGGGCGGCGCGGGGGCGGCTCCGGTCAGGCCAAGCGCCAGCAGCGCGGCGATGATCTTTTTAGCAGGCACCTTGTCTGCTCTAGCCAGCGGCAGCGGAGAAGCAAGCCATGAGCGCCCGCCGCCATCGCTTGCTGCTCCCGGCCCTGGCCCTGCTGACTCTGCTGGCAGCGCTCGGCTCTCTCACGCTCGGCGCGGTTCCGCTCTCGCCTGCCCGCATCATGGCCGTTCTCTCAGGCGGTGGTGACGAGGTCGCGCGCGCCATCCTCATCGACCTGCGCCTGCCGCGCATGTTGCTGGGCCTCATCGTCGGCGCGATGCTGGGCCTCGCCGGAGCGGCGCTGCAAGGCTATCTGCGCAACCCGCTGGCTGAACCTTCGGTGCTTGGCGCGTCCAACTCGGCTGCGCTCGGCGCCGTGTGCGCGCTCTATTTCGGGCTGGCGCAGTTGCATCCCGCCATCCTGCCGATCCTCGCCATTGCCACCAGCCTTGTCGCCATCGGGGCGCTGTTCCTGCTGGCGGGGCCATCGGAAAGCCCGCTGACGCTGATCCTCGCGGGCATCGCGGTGGCGACGCTGGCGGGGGCGGGGATCAGCCTGTCGCTCAACCTGTCGCCCAATCCCTTCGCGGCGATGGAGATCATGAGCTGGCTGATGGGCAGCCTTGAGAATCGCAGCTATGCCCATGTCTGGATCGCGATGCCCTGCGTCTTCATCGGCGCTGCCCTGTTGATTGCGGACGGCCGCAGCCTCGACGCATTGACCTTGGGCGAGGAGGGCGCGCAGGCGCTCGGCGTCGATCTTGGCAAGGCGCGGCTGCGCATGATGCTGGGGGTCGCGATCGGCGTCGGCGGCGCGGTCGCCGTGTCGGGGGCGATCGGCTTTGTCGGGCTGATCGTGCCGCATCTTGTCCGGCCGCTGACCGATCGATCGCCTTCGGCCATCCTTCTTCCTTCGCTGCTCGGCGGCGCGGCGCTGCTGACGCTGGCCGATATTGGCGTGCGCCTGATCCCCACCAGCAGCGAATTAAAGCTCGGCGTCCTGACTGCATTGCTCGGCGTCCCCGTCTTCCTCGTCCACTTGATGCGGGAGCGGCGGCTATGGTGACCATCCGCACGCAAGACCTGTCCGTTCGCCTTGGCCGCCATGCCGCCGTGACCGGCGTCACCACGGTGCTGGAGCCGGGGCAACTGATCGGCATCATAGGTCCCAATGGCGCTGGCAAATCCACGCTGATCCGCGCTCTGCTCGGCCTCGTCCGCGCGGAAAGTGGCGCGGTTACTATCGACGCCCTTCCGATCGCCAGCCTCAGCCGAAAGGACATAGCCCGCCGAGTCGCCTATCTCCCCCAAGGCCAGACGCTGCACTGGCCGTTGCTGGTCGAACGACTGGTAGCGCTCGGCCGCATGCCGCATCTGGGTCCGTTGTCCCGCCTCTCGCCCGAGGACGAAGCGATGGTCGATGCCGCGCTCGCTCGCGCCGATGTGCTGCATTTGAAAGGCCGAATCGCAACCGAGCTATCAGGCGGCGAACGCGCCCGCGTCCTCCTCGCCCGTGCGCTGGCAGTAGGCGCGCCAGCCCTGATCGCCGACGAACCCCTCGCGGCGCTTGATCCGGGGCATCAGCTGGATGTCATGGACCTGTTGAAGGCCGAAGCGCGTGCCGGGTCGCTCGTGGTCACGGTGTTGCACGACCTTGGCATGGCGGCACGCTATTGCGACCGCTTGTTGCTGATGGACAACGGTCGACTGGTTGCCGAGGGCAAGCCGATGGAGGTCCTTACCGAACAGAGCCTTGCCGAAGTATACGGCATATCGGCTTGCATCGAGGCTGACGGCGAATGGCCGCTGATACTCCCGACCGGGCGGATCAAAAGCTAATTACCCCCACAACCGTTCGGGCTGAGCCTGTCGAAGCCCCTTACTTTCCTTGAAGAAAGAAGAGCCGTTGAGCAAGCTCAGGGCGAACGGAGGTTATATCACTCCCCAAAAGCCTTGGGCGCAGCCGCCACCACCGTATAAGTCCCGGCACCAACCTCCGAAACTTCCAACGCCCGCTCGGCAACCCCGCCACGTCCGAACCGGAACGCGCCATCAATCCCCGAAAAGCCCCCAGAATCGCGCAGCCGCGCCGCCGGGAAGACCGTCCCCGGCTTCCAATCGCGCGCAATCCGCACGGTAAGCAGAACCGCATCATAGCCCAGCGCTGAAAGCCGGAACGGCGCGCTGCCATAACGCGCCCGATACTTCCCCGCCAATTGCCCATAAAGCCCGTCCGACACACTGGCGAACCACGCGCCCCGCAAAGCCGGAGCGGACGCCAGACCGCGATCCGTATTCCACAGTTCCGTGCCCAGCAGCCGCGCCGTCGCGCCGCCATTCTTCCGCACGATCGGGGCCAGCTGCAACGCCACGCGCCCGCTGTCGGCGATCAGCAGCGCGTCATAGCTGGACGACGCCTGCAATTTCTTGACCGCCGCCGTCATCGAAGCAGCCGTCCGGTCGAACGTCTGCATCGACACGACCGTCCCACCCACACCCTCGACCGCGCGCAGCAGCGACGTGCCCGACCGCTCGCCATAGACGCCCTTGGGCACCAGCGCCGCGAACTTCGACAGCCCCTTGCCCTTGGCGAACTCGACCACGCGCTCGATCGACTGGTTGGGATTGTAGCCCATGATGTAGACGCCGTTTCCAGCAACGCTCACATCGTTGGAAAAGCTGATGACCGGCACATTCGCCCGCGCCGCGATTGGCCCAACGACCCGCGCATCTTCCGCCAGCAGCGGCCCCAGGATCAGGCGATTGCCCTCCGCCAGCGCCTTGTTCGCAGCCGCCGCCGCGCCCATGCTGGTGTCATAGGTGGTGATGCGCACCTTGTCCGCCTTGGTATCCAGCAGCGCCAGCGTCGTGGCGTTGGCGATGGACTGGCCGACGCCCGCATTAGGACCGCTCATCGGCACCAGCAGCGCCACGCGATGGCGCAGCGTATCGGTGGGCAGGCCCTGCGTCACGTCGGGGCCCGTCGGAGTCGGCTCTACGGGGGCTGGCCCGGCTCCCCGCGGCACCACCGACTGACAGGCGGCGAGAGCCAAAGCGCTGGCAGCAAACAGGATACGCGCACCGCGCTTCATTGCCGCGAACATGTCCGCTTGCCGGAGGGTATCCGTCTCTGTCATCTGGCGTCCTTATGGAAGATACAACTTCGGGGCTTAAGCCCGGGCTTTACATCGTTGCGGGGCCGATCGGCAACCTTGGAGACCTTAGCCCGCGCGCGGCGGAAGTCTTGGCGCGTGCCGATGTAATCGCCGTGGAAGATACACGGGTGAGCGCACGTTTGCTGCGCCATGCGGGATCAGATCGCCCGATGGTCCCCTATCATGACCACAGCGCCGAAGGCGTCCGCGCCCGCCTGATCGAGAGGATGGCGAGCGAATCGGTCGCGCTCTTGTCCGACGCCGGAACGCCCCTCATCTCCGATCCCGGTTACAAGCTGGTCCGTGACGCCCGCGCTGCCGGGCGCAACATCATAACGCTGCCCGGCCCAAGCGCCGCCATTGCCGCGCTCACCCTGTCAGGCCTGCCCACCGACCGCTTCCTCTTCATGGGCTTCCTCCCCCCAAGCAAAAGGCCCGCGCCGACGCCCTTGCCGAAGTCGCAGCCCTGCGCGCCACGCTCATCTTCTACGAAAGCGGCCCGCGCCTGTCGGAAAGCCTCGCCGCCATGGCCGAGGGGCTGGGCGACCGCGAAGCCGCTGTCAGCCGGGAAATCAGCAAAACATTCGAGGAAACCCGCACCGGCACCTTGAGCGAACTTTCCGCCCGCTACGCCGACGCCCCGCCCAAGGGCGAAATCGTCGTCATCGTCGGCCCGCCCGGCGAAGCGCCCGCCGCCAGCGCCGAAGACGCCGACGCCGCCCTCCTCGAAGCAATGCAGCGGCTCCCCGTCTCCAAGGCCGCCGGAGAAGTCGCGAAAAAACTCGGCCTGGACCGCCGCGCCCTTTACGACCGCGCGCTGGAACTAAAGGGGTGAAGCGCCAACAGGCCGAAAAGCGCGGCCGTCAGGCAGAGCGCATCGCCGCATGGTGGCTGCGTCTCAAAGGCTGGCAGATAGTCGGCCGCCGCCTGCGCACACCCGTCGGAGAGGTGGACCTTGTCGCAAGGCGCGGCGCAATGCTCGCCTTTGTCGAGGTAAAGGCCCGCGCCACCGCCGCAGATCTCGACCTCGCGATAGACGAACGGCGCCTGTCCCGCGTCGCGTCCGCCGCCGAAATGCTCTTCTATGACCTTGCAAAGCCGGGCGACGACATGCGGATCGACGTGATCCTCCTTGCGCCGGGCAGTCCGCCGCGCCATCTGGCGAATGTCTGGCATGGGGGGTGAAACCCGCCTCATGCTCCACACCCGTTCGCTTCGAGCGAAGTCGAGAAGTGGAAAGCGTTCCACAGGCGTTTCTCGACGGTGCTCGAAACGAACGGCGATTGTTGAAAAGGCCTTTTCTGGATGACTGAGCTCAACCCCCTCACCGTCGCCGTGCAGATGGACCCGATGGAAGGGATCAACATCGCGGGCGATTCCACCTTCCACATCATGCTGGCGGGGCAGGCGAGGGGGCATCGGCTCTATCATTATCTCGCCCCCGACCTCACCTATCGCGACGGTCGCGTGCTGGCGAAGGCACGTCCCGTGAAGGTGCAGAAGGTCCAAGGTGACCATTTCGCCCTTGGCGAGCCCGAGCAGCTGGACCTTGGCCGCGACGTCGATGTCGTCCTCATGCGCCAGGACCCGCCCTTTGACCTGAGCTACATCACCGCCACCCATTTGCTGGAGCGGGTGCAGGAAGAAACGCTGGTGGTGAATGATCCCGCCTCCGTCCGCAACGCCCCCGAAAAGCTGTTCGTGCTCGACTATGCGCGCTTCATGCCGCCGACCATGATCACCCGCGACCTGGCCGAAGTCCGCAGCTTCCTTGGCCAGCATGGCGAGATCGTCGTCAAGCCGCTCTACGGCAATGCGGGCAACGCGGTCTTCCATGTCGGTCAGTCCGGCGCGAACATTTCCGCGCTGGTGGAACTGTTCAACGCTTCATGGGTCGAGCCCTTCATGGTTCAGGCCTTCATCCCCGGCGTCGCGCAAGGCGACAAGCGCATCGTCCTGATCGACGGCGAAATCGCAGGCGCGATCAATCGCATTCCCGGCGCAGGCGAAATCCGCTCCAACCTCGCGGTAGGTGGATCGGCGGCCAAGACCGAACTGACCGACCGGGAGCTGGAAATCTGCGCCGCGATGGGACCGGAATTGAAGCGCCGTGGCCTGCTGTTCGTCGGCATCGACGTGATCGGCGGCGAGTGGCTGACGGAGATCAACGTGACGTCCCCGACCGGCATCGTGTCGATCGACGCCTTCAACGGCACCGACACAGGCGGCATGATCTGGGACGCGATCGATGCGCGTCTCGCCGCGCGGGTGGATGCTTGAGCCACTCCGCGCGGTTCCAAACTGTCATCCCAGCGGAAGCTGGGACCTCGTGCCCCAGGCCGTGTCCTCCAAAAGAGATCCAGCGTTGGCTGACGCCGCCCTCCGGGTCGCTGGAATGACGAAAAGTGACTGACTGGGTCCTCCACCTGATCGACGCAGGCGGCTATTGGGGCATCTTCGCTCTGATGGTGCTGGAAAACGTCTTTCCGCCCATTCCATCCGAACTCATCATGGGCATCGGCGGCATCCGCGTCGGTCAGGGCCGCATGGCGATGGAATGGCTGCTGCTGGCAGGCACCATCGGCACCACGGTGGGCAATTATTTCTGGTATCTCATTGGCCACATATTGGGGTTCGCACGACTCAAACCGCTGGTGGACCGCTACGGCCGCTGGGCCACGCTGGAATGGCGGGATGTGGAGAAACTCGACCATATATTCGGCAAATATGGCCAGATCGTCGTCTTCGTATTCCGCTTCCTCCCCGCCTTCCGGACCATGATCTCGCTCCCGGCGGGCCTGTTTCGCATGGGACATGGCAAATTCCTCGCCTGGACAGCGGGCGGCGCGCTGGTCTGGAACATCATCCTTGCCTATGCGGGCTACATCCTCGGCCAGAATTTCCGCGACATCGACAAATATGTCGGCCCCGCCGCGACGGCGTGCGTGGTCGGGGCAATCGCGCTCTACCTCTGGCGCTTGGCAACCTGGAAGCCGAGGGGCTGACACTTGCCTGTTCCCCCTCCCGCAGGCGGGAGGGGGCTAGGGGGTGGGCTGGCGCAACGTCAAAGCTTTTCTACAACGGCACAGCCGGAGGCTCGCTCCGCTCGCGCCCACCCCTAACCCCTCCCGTTTACGGGAGGGGAACAGGTCCCGCGCCCCCCTCAAGCCCGAGGATGCGCATTCCGATAAACATCCAGCAAATGCGCCGCATCCACCTGCGTATAAATCTGCGTCGATGATAGGCTCGCATGCCCCAGCAGCTCCTGCAACGACCGCAAGTCCGCCCCGCGCCCCAGCAAATGCGTCGCAAAGCTATGCCGCAAAGCATGCGGCGTCGTCCGATCCGACAGCCCCAGCCTTCCCCGCGCACCCTGCACCGCGCGCCGGATCAAAGCCGCCGACAACGGACCACCCCGCGCGCCCCGGAACAGCACTTCATCCCGCTCCACAGGATAAGGACAAACCGCCACATAAGCCTCGATCGCCGCCCGTACCTGCGGCAGCAGCGGCACGATCCGGGTCTTGCCCCGCTTGCCCGTCACCCGCAGCGTGTCGCCCAGCGGCAGCACATCGCCCATCAACCCCATCGCCTCGCCGATCCGCAGCCCCGCGCCGTACAGCAGCAGCAGCACCGCCCAGTCCCGCGCGCCGATCCATCCTTCCCGCGCCGTCTCCGCAATCTCTCCCGCCAGCGCCACCGCCTCGTCAGGCGAGATCGGCCGGGGCAAACCCCGCTTCACCTTCGGCCCTTTCAGCAGCGGCACCCGCGCATCCTCGCCACCGACGAACCTCAGGAAACCGCGCACCGCCGACAATTCCCGAGCCGCCGATCCATTGCCGATCCCGTCCATCCGCCGCGCCGTCAGGAACGCGCGCAGGTCCGCCTGATCCACCCGCGCCAAGCCCGCCGCCGTCACCGCTTCCCCGCGATGCTCTGTCAGGAAAGCGATCAACCGCTCCGCCGTCGCCATATAGGCGCGCACCGTATGCGTCGAACGCCGTCGGTCCAGTGCCAGATGCTGCCGCCATGCTTCTACCAGGTTCTGCAACACCCAACTCCTTACCGCCGTTCGCTTCGAGCGAAGTCGAGAAGCGGAAGTGCGCCACATGTCTCGACTTCGCTCGACACGAACGGAGGGCTTGTGATGGCAATCCTACCGTACACGTCCGCCAAACGGAATCCCCCCCGATCAACCGGCCCTTGAAAATCCCGGCCAGATAGGCACATGAGGCGCATGGCAACCGCACCTGACATGGCCGACATGCCCACGGGCACGCTGCTGCAAATCTCGCCGCGCATCGGCCGTGTTCTTGCGCCCAATCCCTCGCCCTTCACCTATACGGGCACCCAGACCTATCTGGTCGGGTCAGAGGACGTGGCGGTGATCGATCCCGGCCCCGCCGATCCCGATCATCTCGCCGCGCTACTCGCCGCGATCGCAGACCGCCCCGTGCGCGCCATCCTGTGTACCCATACCCATCGCGACCACAGCCCTGCCGCCGCGCCGCTCTCGGCACAGACTGGCGCGCCCATCATCGGCTGCGCGCCGCTGGTGCTGGACGATGACGGCCCGCGCGCCGACGCCGCCTTCGACCCTTCCTATACGCCCGACCGCATCCTTGCCGATGGCGAACAGGTAGCGGGCGAGGGCTGGACGCTCGAAGCCGTCGCCACGCCCGGCCACACCTCGAACCATCTCTGCTTCGCTTTGGTGGAGGAAAATGCCCTCTTCACCGGCGATCATGTCATGGGCTGGTCCACCAGCGTCATCTCGCCCCCAGACGGCGACATGGCTGACTATATGCGATCGATGCAGCGGCTGCTCGATCGGGAGGATGTGATCTATTATCCCGCCCATGGCGATCCGGTTCCCAATCCGCGTCGTCTGGTGCGCGGCATGATGGGCCATCGCAAGCAGCGGGAAGGGCAGATCATGCGCTTCCTTGAGCGCAACGGCGCATCCGAAATCCCGGCGATGGTGGCGGAGATGTACAAGGGCATCGATCCGCGCCTTCATCCTGCCGCCGGGCGTTCGGTCCTTGCCCACCTCATTGACCTCGACGGCCGGGGCGTGGCGGAGGTGGCAGGGGATGGCCGCTGGCAACTGCGCTAGCGGGAAACAGTTACTGGCCAACCGTCGCGCCGCCCGCTAGTGGCGCGTTCAAAGGCCGTGAGGAGTTAGGGACATGAACGCCATCACCGGAATCCCGCAGGGGACCGACCTTCGCGCGGAGATCGACCGCCTGCGCAAGGAACGCAACGCCGTCATCCTCGGCCATTATTATCAAAAGCCCGAAATTCAGGACCTGTCCGACTTCGTCGGCGACAGCCTGGAACTCTCGCGCAAGGCGGCGGAAACGGACGCCGACGTCATCGCGTTCTGCGGCGTGCGCTTCATGGCCGAGACCGCCAAGATTCTAAGCCCCGAAAAGATCGTCGTCCTGCCCGACATGGACGCCGGCTGTTCGCTAGAAGACAGCTGCCCGCCCGCCCAGTTCAAGGCGTTCCGCGAGGCCCATCCCGATCACATCGCCTTGAGCTACATCAATTGCTCGGCCGAGGTGAAGGCGCTGTCCGACATCATCGTCACCAGCTCTTCGGCGGAAACCATCCTCTCCCAGATCCCGCGCGAGCAGAAGATCATCTTCGGCCCCGACAAGCATCTCGGCGGCTACCTGAAGCGCAAGTTCAACCGCGACATGCTGCTATGGCCGGGCGTCTGCATCGTCCACGAAGCGTTCAGCGAGACGGAACTGTTGAAGCTCAAGGCCCAGCATCCCGACGCCCCCATCGCCGCGCACCCGGAATGCCCGCCCTATATCGTCGATCATGCCGATTATGTGGGGTCCACCAGCGGCATCCTGCAATATGCCAAGACGATGACCGGCGACACGCTGATCGTCGCGACCGAACCGCACATCATCCACCAGATGCGCAAGGCGGTGCCGGAAAAGAACTTCATCGGCGCCCCCGGCGCGGACGGCAACTGCAACTGCAACGTCTGCCCCTATATGGCGCTCAACACGATGGAAAAGCTGTACCTGTCGCTCCGCGACCTCCAGCCCCGCATCGAAATGGAGGAGGGCCTCCGCCTCGCCGCGAAGAAGAGCCTCGACCGCATGCTGGAACTCGCCAGCGGCACGGTAGGGAAGGGCGATGTGGGTAATCGCTGAGTCGCCCACCTCAATGACCAGATAATCTCCGTTCGGGCTGAGCTTGTCGAAGCCCCCTCCTTCTTCTTAAGGAAGTAGAGCCCTTCGACAGGCTCAGGGCGAACGGATGTTCAATATGGATGCGAAGGAGCGCCCATGACCTTCACCTTGCCCGGCTTCGACCTCGATGCCTTCATCGCCTCCACCCTCGCCGAAGACCTCGGCCCCGAAGGCCGCGACGTCACCAGCGAAGCAGTCATCCCCGCCGACGCGATCTTCGAAGGCGTGATGGACAGCCGCGACGCAGTCACGCTAGCTGGCCTCCCCATCGCCGCAGCCTTCTTCCGCGCGCTCGACCCGGACGTCGAGATCGAACTGCTCCGCCAAGATGGCGACCGCGTCGCGCCAGGCACTGACATCATGCGCATCCGGGGCAAGGCACGCGCGATGCTGACGGCGGAGCGCTCCGCGCTCAACACCGTCCAGCATCTGACCGGCATCGCCACCATGACCCGCGCCTATGTCGATGCGATCATGGGCACCGGCGCGACCCTGCTCGACACGCGCAAGACGATCCCCGGCCTGCGCGTCCTCGAAAAATATGCGACGCGTCAGGGCGGCGCGACCAATCACCGCATGGGCCTGTGGGACGCGGCGATGATCAAGGACAATCATGTCGCCGTCGCAGGCTCGGTAGAGGAAGCCGTCCGCCGCGCCGCCGCCGCCGGGATCGAAAGCATCATCGTCGAGGTGGACCGCGTCGACCAGATCGAACCCGCGCTCGCCGCCGGGGCAACCCACCTGTTGCTAGACAATATGGACGCGCCCACCCTGCGCGGCGCGGTCACATTGGTCGGCGGCCGCGTACCGACCGAGGCGTCAGGCGGCGTCACCCTCCAGACCATCCGCGCCAAGGCCGAAACCGGCGTAACCTACATCAGCGTCGGTCGCCTCACCCAGTCCGCCCCCGCCGCCGACATCGGCCTGGACTTCGCGTTCGCCTGAAGGCCTTAACCCTCGATCGTCACCGTCGAAGGATGGTGTTTGTCCAGATGCCGACGGATGATCCGCAAATTCTTCGTGTTGGACTTGAACAGAAAGTCGAACACGTCACCGGCGAACGGAATCGCCCCCACGACCGTGTCGAACCCCACATTGGCCGCCATCCGCGTCAGCTGCCATTTCGACATGCCCAGATTCCGCGCTTCCCATACGATCCAGGCGCCCATGGCCGCAGTCGCCAAATCGCCCACCACCGGGATAAGGCCGACCAGACTGTCCAGCCCCACGCGCCGGTTCGTGCCGGGAATGACGAACACCCCTTCCAGCACCGCCTCCATCGCCTCGATCCGCCGCCGCACCGAAGCGGGGTCGCGGCCAAAGCCCGGCAGGTCACGTACCACACGGTCAAACTGGTCTTGCGATAACGCCATGCTGTTCCTCCTGCCCCTTAATTGGGGCTGCGGAACAGATGGTTCAATGGATGCCGCGCGCGGGGCGAAGGCATGAATCCGGTCAGCCGCCGCGACACCAGCGACCATCGCACCGGCGCGCCCAAGGCAATATAGCCGTTATGCGCCTGCATCAGCGCCTCGGCCTGCGCCACCCGCGCCATCCGCTCCGCCGCGCTGCCCGCCATGCTCGCCGCCCGCAACTGTGCATCGGCCTCCTCCGAACAATGCACCTTGCGCGCACACCCGGCGCGGCCGAGATACCAGAGCACGCTATCATAAGCGGCAACTTCATCGATCAACCGCAGGTCGGCATCATCCTTCATGCCCACCCGCTCGACCCGCAATCCGATCAACGCCAGGTCATGGCGGACGAGCGCGAACAGGCTCGTCGCCCCCGGCCCCTCTGGTAAAGCCACGCGCAGCACCGGAGCGTCACCATTGTCGCTGCGCCACCGTGTGATGACCGCACTGGCCGCCGCCCGCCGGTCCTCCAACGGCATCGCTGTCCAATCCGGCGCGGTCGGCGGCCGTGGCAGGTCCAGCTGCGCAGGCACGATCTGGTCGGTGATGGCCCACCCGCCCAGCGGAAACAATATGGGCAACTGGCTGCGATCGATCGCCATGTTGATCGCCCGCCGCACGCCGTCATCGTCCAGCAGCTTGCCCTTGCCCGTCACGGCAAATCCCAAAAGGCCCTGCACCGGGTCGATCCGCACCGCATCGCGATCGACCCCGGCCGGCACCAGCAGCGGCAGGTCGGCGAACCGCCCGCCCAGCACCGCCGCTGCCTTGCCCTCACGAAAACGGATGATCGCCAGCGCGGCCCTGTCCGCGCGCAATATGCGTGTTTCCCACGCCGCCGCCTTCGCCTCATCCCCATCGTCATCCTTGGGCGCCTTGTCGACCGGCGTCAGCGTCAGCGCCTTGCCCCATGCCTCGCGCCGGTAAGGCCCGGTGCCGCCCTGCCGCGACAACAGCGCCATTTGCGGCTGTGCCAGCATCTGCAACAAATAGGGACGGGGATAGGCAAGGCGAATCTCGATCACCTCGCCGGTCATCGGCACGACCGCCTCCACCGCGTCCAGCGGCCCGTCCGGGTCCAGCCGCCGCAACGTCTCGATCCGCGCCATCAGCAGCCGCGCGACATCCTTCGCCGTCACCTTCGTCCCATCGGCCCACTGCGCGCGCCGCAGGCGAAAGATATAGCTGCGCCCGTCCTCCTCGACGATCCAGCGCTGGGCGAGCGCGGGCAGTATCTCTCCACCCGCATCAAAGGCGACCAACCCCTGCGCGGTGGCCTCCAGAATCAGCTTGGCGCCCGGATTGGGCAGGTTTTCGATAGGTTTGGCGAAGTCAGCGGGTGATCCGATCACGCTCACCACCACCGGCCCGCTCGCCTCCTGCGAACAGCCCGCGATCATCGCGGCCGCGCCCAGAAGGACAGCCATCGATCGAAGCAGGGGAGCAGCCACGGTCATGCGTATGACAGGCTTAGGGTTTATGAGGCTCAAGTTGAAGCTTTTTAGAGCGTGATCGTCTTACATGAAAGCATCGGCGTTAAGGTTGATTTTCCGTCACCCCGGGCTCGACCCGGGGTCCCGCTGCCTCAGCAGCGTCAGAAAAGAAGCGGGACCCCGGATCAAGTCCGGGGTGACGATGACTCAAACATCACCATGCTCCCGGTGAATAAAAACGGGCCGTTTCCGCAGGGCGGGCGAGGGGCAGGGTGATCGGACCTGTCCCGGAACAGGATTTCATTAACCACGACTCCACATTGGCCGCCCTTTCCCAACCGTCTATGTCTTTAGATATGCGTATCCTTTCGACGATCCTGCTCGTGTCCGCCGCCGCTGGCGCCGCTGCCCTGGCACAGGGGATGCCGACGCCTTTCACCGTGGTCGAAAGCGGACGCGGCTACACCTCACTGAAAGATGCGGTGGCCGCGATCGGCAATGGCAAGGGCACGGTCCTGATCGCGCCCGGCACCTATGCGCAATGCGCGGTGCAGCAGGGCGGGGACGTCGCCTTCCGCGCCCAGACGCCGGGCAGCGTCATCCTCGATGGCATGCCATGTGAAGGCAAGGCGGCACTGGTCCTGCGCGGCCGGTCCAG
The DNA here is from genome assembly GCF_015693305.1 of Sphingobium sp. Cam5-1. NCBI lineage: Bacteria > Pseudomonadati > Pseudomonadota > Alphaproteobacteria > Sphingomonadales > Sphingobiaceae > Sphingobium > Sphingobium sp. Cam5-1. The sequence continues at coordinate 114,831 of NZ_CP065138.1, forward strand.
CAGCGTGGATGGCATCGTGTTCCAGAATCTGCGCGTGCCCGATGGCAATGGCGCGGGCATTCGGCTGGAGGGCGGCAACCTCACCGTCACCAACAGCCTCTTTCGCAATAGCGAAGAAGGGATTTTGAGCGGCGACTCGCCGGGCAACAGCGTCACGATCGACAAATCCACCTTCCGCCATCTCGGCCGGTGCGATCGCGATCTGGACTGTGCCCATGGCATCTATATCGGTCGATATGGCAAACTTACCGTCACGCGGTCGCGATTCGACCAGGGCGATGGCGGCCATTACCTGAAAACCCGTACGCCCCGCGTCACCATCACCGGCAACAGCTTCGACGACAGCCACGGCCGCCTCACCAACTATATGATCGACCTGTCCAACGGGGCGAGCGGTGAGATCAGCGGCAATGAAATGGTGCAGGGCCGGGACAAGGATAATTATAGCGCCTTCATCACCGTCGCGCCGGAAGGGCGCGAACATGACAGCAGCGGCCTGTCGATCGCTGGCAACAGCGCCTCTTTCGTGCCCGGCCTGCAACGCAATAGCAGCTTCGTCGCCAATTTCACGGACGACGCGGTGAAGATCGGCGCGAATCGCCTGGGCGCCGGTATCAAGGTCACCGATCGCCGCTGACGGCCCCCGCTTGCATGGCGGGTTGCCCCGCCCGATAATGGCGTCATGCGCAGCACCTATGATTCCGCCACCGTCCGCCTTTATCATCTAAGCGACAGCGAAGAAGGCGGCGCTGCGACCACCCTTTTTTACGGCCCGTTAAGCGAAGCCGTGCATATAGCGCAGCAACAGCCCCAGGAAATCCAGGACGGGCTGTTCATCGCCACGGACAATGACGTGGTTGCCTGGCTGGATTTGCAGGAGGACTGAACTAGGCCCTTCTGGATTAGGAGGGTTTGTGCAGAAGTTGGAGGGCTTTTTCGAGGTCAGTTATGACCGCGATCGCAAGCTGTTACATATCACCACTTACGGCTTCTGGAATCTGGATGTGGTTGATCGGTTTGCCCGCGCCATCGCGGAAGAAACCCGCGCGGCGGATCCGTCGTGCGACGTTCTGGCCAATACATGCCGCACGGAAATTCATAGCGCCGAAGTCAGCGAAGCGCTCAGTCGCCTCTCTTACACGCACAAGGATGCGGAAACCGGGCGCATCGCCGTAGTTTCGCCTTCGGTACTCCTGCGTATGCAGACGAAACGGATGCAAAATATGAACACGACCTACGGCTATTTCGAAACCGAGCAGGAGGCTCTCGACTGGCTCGCGACGCCTGCTGATTCATCGGCGCCGCAGGCGCGCGCCGCGGGCTGAACCGACCGGGATCGCTCGTGCGGCGGTTGCGCCATTGCTCAACCGTCGGCAAAGCCGAAAGGCGCGTAGCCCCGGCGATAGTCCTCCGGCAGCATTTCACGGCCGATGGGCGGCGCGGATCGCGCCATGCACTGGCTCCGATGGCACAGGCGGCATGTCAGTCCGATCGGCGTCGGCTCGGACGCCCCAAGTCCCTGCGTATAGATCAGCCGATGGGCATGTTCGGCGGCGCAGGCAAGCGCGATCGCCCGCTCCACACGCGGTGCGCCCCAGCCGCCGCCGCCCGCCGTCACCCTTCGCGCGATCGAGAAAAACCGTTGTCCGTCGGGCAGTTCCAGCCATTGCGTCACCACCTCGCCGGGGCGCTCGAACACATGATGGATCGACCAGAGCGGGCATGATCCGCCATGCCGCGCAAAGGGAAAGCCCGCGCCGTCCAGCCGCTTGCTGATATTGCCCGCCCGATCGACGCGCAGGAAGAAGAAGGGCACGCGTTCGTGCCCCGGTTTTTGCAGCGTGGTCAGCCGGTGCGCTGTCTGTTCAAAGCTCGTCCCGAACTGCCGGGCCAGTGCTTCGACATCATAGCGTCGCGCCTCCACCGCCTTGGCGAAGGCTGCATAGGGCATCAATATGGCGGCGGCGCCATAATTGGCGAGGCCTTGGCGGGCCAGCTGCCGTCCGCTCGCGCTGGAAAACTGCCCGTCCTTCAGCAGGGACTCCATGTCCGTGCGCATCTCCAGATAGGCGATCTGTATCGCCAGCTGAAAGGCGGTGCTCGCGCCGTCCAGCGCATCGTCGATCAGCACTGCGTCCCGATGCCGGTCCAGCCGCCGCATCGACCCCGCCATGACATCGGGCGGCAGGCGTCGGACGCGCAGGCCATGCTTGCTTTTCAGCCATGCCGCCGTGCCGCCTGCTTGTTCGATTTGCGCTGCGATCCTTTCCGCCGCATCGTCCAGCGGCGGAAAGCTGTTGCGTCGCGCGCCCAGGAACCGGCGCGCCTCGGCCGCCGGGTCTGGCGCTTCGTCGGGTGCGTCGGCACGATCGCTGCTCCGATCCGCGAGCGCCATCTGCTCCTCGCGATAGGCGGTATGCAGCCGCAATAACGCTTCGCTGAACCCCGGATAGTTGATCGCGACGTCCTGCATCGCCAGCGCGGGCAGGTCGATGTCGGCGAACATCGGGTCCTTCAGCGCCGCCTGCAACCGCGCCGTCTGCTCCGCGCCGCCGTCGCCCGCCAGCTCGCTCATGTCCATCCGATATGTGCGCGCCAGCCGCAGCAGCATGTCGGCGGTCAGAGGCCGCTGGTTCCGCTCCAGCAGCGCGACATAGGAAGCTGAAATCTCAAGGTCCGCCGCCATATCGGACTGCGTCAGCCCCAACTCCCGCCGCAACCGCCGCAAGCGCGGCCCCATATAGACGGGACGATCCTTGGCCATGTTCGCGTGCGCTCCTGTGCAGACATTACAACTATACAGGGAAAGTTTGTAAAGATCGACAACTGAACCTCACACCCCCTCCCGGCTCGGCTCCCCTTTCCCCAAAACGCGTTTAATTCGCCAATTCATTCAGGGAATCGAGATGACCTACGCCCAACAAATCACCCGCGCCTCCACCCTGCTGGGCGAAGAGCCCAACTGGAACGGCATCGCCGCCGATTCGGTCGCCAGAATGCGCCTTCAGAACCGCTTCCCCACCGGCCTCGACATCGCCCGCTACACCGCCGCCATCATGCGCCGCGACATGGCCGCTTATGACGCCGACCCGGCAAACTACACCCAGTCGCTCGGCTGCTGGCACGGCTTCATCGGCCAGCAGAAGATGATCAGCATCAAGAAGCATTTCGGCACGACCAAGGGCAAATATCTCTACCTCTCCGGCTGGATGATCGCGGCGCTTCGTTCCGAATTCGGCCCGCTGCCCGACCAGTCGATGCATGAAAAGACCAGCGTTCCTGCGCTGATCGAAGAACTCTACACCTTCCTGCGTCAGGCCGACGCCCGCGAACTCGGCATGCTGTTCCGCGACCTCGACAAGGCGCGTGAGACGGGCAATGAAGTTGAGGTCCATCGCCTCACCAACGCGATCGACAATCACGAAACCCACATCGTCCCGATCATCGCCGACATCGACGCAGGCTTCGGTAACGCCGAGGCAACCTATCTGCTCGCCAAGAAGATGATCGAAGCCGGCGCCTGCGCGCTCCAGATCGAGAATCAGGTTTCGGATGAAAAGCAGTGCGGTCATCAGGACGGCAAAGTCACCGTTCCGCATGAGGACTTCCTCGCGAAGATCCGCGCCTGCCGTTACGCCTTCCTTGAACTGGGCATCGACGACGGCATTATCGTCGCCCGCACCGATTCGCTCGGCGCCGGTCTCACCAAGCAGATCGCCTTCAGCCGCGAGCCGGGAGACCTTGGCGACCAGTATAACAGCTTCCTCGATGTCGAAGAGGTCGCCGATCCATCGACCCTGCGCGGCGATGTCGTCATCGCTCGCGACGGCAAGCTGCTGCGGCCCAAGCGCCTGGCGTCCAACCTCTTCCAGTTCCGCTCCGGAACCGGCGAGGATCGGGTCGTCCTGGACTGCATCACCTCGCTTCAGAACGGTGCCGATCTGCTGTGGATCGAAACCGAAAAGCCGCATGTCGAACAGATTGCGGGCATGGTGGACCGTGTCCGCGAGGTCATCCCGAACGCCAAGCTGGTTTACAATAACTCGCCGAGCTTCAACTGGACGCTGAACTTCCGTCAGCAGGTGTTCGACAGCTGGCAGGCAGAGGGCAGGGACGTTTCCGCCTATGATCGCGCCCGGTTGATGAGCGCGGACTATGACGCCACCGAACTCGGTCGCGAGGCTGATGAAAAAATCCGCACCTTCCAGAAGGACGCCGCAGCGCGGGCGGGCATTTTCCATCACCTCATCACGTTGCCGACCTATCACACGGCTGCTTTGTCGACGGACAATCTGGCGCGGGAATATTTCGGCGACGCCGGGATGCTCGGCTATGTCGAGGGCGTCCAGCGCCGCGAAATCCGCGAAGGCATCGCCTGCGTGAAGCACCAGAATATGGCGGGCAGCGACATCGGTGATGATCACAAGGAATATTTCGCCGGTGAGGCAGCGCTCAAGGCGGGCGGCTCGCATAACACGATGAACCAGTTCGCAGCGTGAAGAACCAAGGAAAGGAGGACGAAATGACTGAACCTGCAAGGTCCCGCGCGGTTTTCTCGACGGAGGATTTTTCGCTGCTCAGGACGGCAGTGGCTGATTATCTGCAGAAGGTGAAAGACACGCCGGATTCGGTGAAGTTCGCCAACCTTTATCACCGGCTCGGCCGCCTACGCTGATTGCCCATATCGATGACAGAAAGCCCGCCGCCAAGAATCTTGGCGGCGGGCTCTTTGTCGATCGCCTTGGCAAGCTTTGCGCTTTCGCCCAAACGGCCGGACGCTTATCCTGAATGCGTCAGACCCGACGGGAGAGCCCCATGCCCTACACGCTCATTACCGCGAACCGGAATTATTCCAGCTGGTCACTGCGTCCTTGGGTATTGATGAAGGCGCTCGGCATTCCCTTCACGGATCGGCTTGAGCCCTTTGTGCAGAGCATAAATTACTCTGCCTTCCGCAACTTTTCACCGACCGGGCAGGTGCCTGCCTTGATCGACGGCGATCGGACAGTGTGGGATTCGCTCGGCATCACCCTCTATCTTGCCGATCGCCACCCTGCCGTATGGCCACAGGAGGAATCCGCCCGCGCCTTCGCCCAAAGCGCCGTTGCGGAAATGCACAGCGGCTTTGCGACTCTGCGCAACGAATGCCCCATGAATGTCGGAGTGCGAGTCGAACGCGACCTGCCCTCGCCGCAGCTGAACCGCGATATAGCGCGGCTTTCGGAATTGTGGGGGGAAGGGCTGAAGCGGTTCGGCGGCCCTTTCCTCGCCGGGCCAGCGTTCAGCGCGATCGACGCCTTTTACGCGCCTGTCGCATTCCGGGTGAGGACCTATGACCTGAATGTCGGGCCAGTGGCGCACGCATGGGTCGATCACATGCTGGCCCACCCCGCAATGCGGGAATGGGAGGTCGCTGCCCTCGCCGAAACCTGGCGTGAGGAAAGCCATGAGGCGGAGGTCGGCGCCGCTGGTCGCATCATTGCCGATTACCGCGCGTCCTGATCTCCGCACGGCTGCTATCCACGGGAACAGCAAATATTGGTCCCATGCCCCCTTTCGCCGCGCCCGCTCTGGGTCTAGGGGGAAAGGGTTATGGTCAAGCCCCGCACGCTGTACGAGAAGATTTGGGACGCGCATGTCGTTGAACGCCGTCCCGATGGAACCTGCCTCATCTATATCGACCGCCACCTCGTTCATGAGGTGACGAGTCCCCAGGCCTTCGAGGGTCTAAGGATAGCGGGCCGCCCCGTGCGCCGCCCCGATCTGACGCTCGCCGTCCCAGATCACAATTTGCCCACGACCCCCCGCCGCGATGCGCAGGGCAACCGCATCCCCATCGCCGATCCCGAAAGCGCACAGCAGCTTGCCGCGCTGGAGCGGAATGCGCCGGAGTTTGGCGTTCGCCTGATCGGCGATGCTGACCGGGAGCAGGGGATCGTCCATGTCGTGGGACCCGAGCAGGGCTTCACCCTGCCGGGCACGACGCTGGTCTGCGGCGACAGCCATACTAGCTCGCACGGCGCATTGGGCGCGCTGGCGTTCGGCATCGGCACGTCGGAGGTTGAGCATGTGCTCGCCACGCAGACGCTGTTGCTCAAGCAATCGAAGACGATGGAAGTCGTGGTCGAAGGCGAATTGGGCTTCGGCGTTACGCCCAAGGATGTGGCGCTGGCGATCTGCGGCCGTATCGGCACGGCGGGCGGCACCGGCTACGTCATGGAATATCGCGGCTCTGTCTTCCGCGACATGTCGATCGAAGGCCGCCTGACCGTCGCCAACATGTCGATTGAGGCAGGCGCTCGTTCGGGCCTGTTCGCCCCGGATGAAAAAACCGTCGCTTATCTGAAGGGCCGTCCCATGGCGCCCAAAGGTGCCGATTGGGATGCCGCCGTCGCCTATTGGAGGACGCTGGCGACCGATGAAGGTGCGCAATTCGACAAGACCATCGTCATCGATGCCGCCGACATCGTGCCCAACGTGACCTGGGGCACCAGCCCCGAGGACGTCGTGCCAGTGACCGGCGTCGTTCCCGATCCGGAAAGCTTCGCCGACGCGTCCAAGCGCGCCGCCGCGCAGAAGTCACTCGACTATATGGGCCTCACCGCCGGGCAGCGGATGGAGGACGTGACCGTCGAACATATCTTCATCGGCAGCTGCACCAACAGCCGCATAGAAGATTTACGCGCTGCCGCCGCGCTGCTGAAGGGCCGCCATATTGCGGGCGGCATCAAGCAGGCGCTGGTCGTTCCCGGCTCCGGTTTGGTGAAACAGCAGGCGGAGGCCGAAGGGCTCGACCGCATCTTCACCAATGCCGGATTCGAATGGCGTGAACCGGGCTGCTCCGCATGCCTCGGCATGAATCCCGACAAGGTGCCAGCCGGAGAGCGCTGCGCTTCCACCAGCAACCGCAACTTCATGGGCCGTCAGGGACCCGGTTCCCGGACGCATCTCGTATCCCCCGCGATGGCTGCTGCTGCCGCCATCACCGGACATCTGACCGACGTGCGAGAATTGCTGAACGAAAAACAGGGAGAGGTGGTCGCATGAAGAAGGTATTCTGGGTGCTGGCGCTTGGCGCGCTGGCCAGTGCCGCCATGGCGGCGACTCTCGGGCGCGCGGAAGACAGCCGCCGCCTGGAGACCAAGCGGGCGCATTGATGGACAAGCTAAATATCGTTGAGGGCAAGGCCTATCCGTTCGGGATGAAGAATGTCGACACCGACATCGTCATTCCGGCGCATTGGCTGAAGACCATTTCGCGCTCGGGCCTCGGCAAGGGCGCGTTCGAAGTGCTGCGCAAGGAACCGGGCAACGTCTTTGACGATCCCGAATATGCTGGCAGCCCGATCCTGATCGCGGGCGACAATTTCGGCTGCGGATCCAGCCGTGAACATGCCGCCTGGGCGCTTGCTGACCTTGGCATCAAGGTAGTGATCGCGCCGAGCTTCTCGGACATTTTCTCCGGCAACGCGTTCAAAAATGGTATCCTGACAGTCGTCCTGCCGCAGGAAGCGATTGACCGGCTGATGGAGGTCGCGAAGATCGATCCCATCCATGTCGATCTGGAACATCAGACCGTCACGACGCAGTTTCAGGATCGATTCCAGTTCGAAATCGACCCGTTCCGCAAGCATTGCCTGCTTGGCGGGCTTGACGAGATCGGGCTGACTTTGGGGCAGGCCGACACGATCAGCCAGTTCGAGGCGAAGGACGCCGGGCTGCGGCCTTGGCTCGTTCCCGCCGTTGCGTAACCGTCCCGATCTTCCTATCTCATCCCAGACTTCAGCTTCTTTTTGACAAGGCACAGGCATGACGACTTTCGACGACCGCGAAAAGGCCTTTGAAAATATGTTCGCCCATGACCAGGAAATGCAGTTCCGCATCCAGGCGCGGCGCAACCGGCTGCTCGGTGAATGGGCCGCGGTCAAAATGGGGCTGACGCCGGAAGAGACCGACGCCTACGCCAAGTCCGTAGTACAGGCCGATTTTGAGGAAGCGGGCGACGAGGATGTCATTCGCAAGCTGGTGGGCGACATGACCCAGGCGGGCGTAGACATTGACGAGCCAGGCGTGCGAGCGGCTCTGGAAGAGCAGCAGGTGATCGCGCGCCGCCAGTTCATCGAAGCACAATAAGCCGGACGGACCTGACCAATGCCAATGGCTGCCGACGATATTGCGGACATGATCCGGGCGGCTATTCCGGACGCGGAGGTGGAGATTACCGACCTCGCCGGTGATGGCGACCATTATGCCGCTCGCGTGGTGGCGGAAAGTTTTCGGGGCATGAGCCGCGTGGCTCAACAACGCGCCGTCTATGCGGCGCTTGGCGGCCGGATGGGCGGCGTACTCCACGCCTTGCAACTGACCACTGCCGTTCCCAACTAACCGCTATCATTTTTCATGCGCGCTGCTTGCCATTTTGCAGCGCCCGACAGGACTGGACCGACCCATGACCGACGCCGTGCATCAGCGGATCGCCGATATTGTGAACAGCAATGACGTCGTGCTCTTTATGAAGGGCACGCCGCTGTTCCCCCAATGTGGTTTTTCCAGTCGTGCAATTGCCATCCTCGATCATCTGGGCGTTGCCTATGAGTCGGTGGACGTGTTGCAGGATCAGTTGGTGCGGCAGGGTATCAAGGCTTTTTCAGATTGGCCGACCATCCCACAGCTCTATGTGAAGGGCGAATTTGTCGGCGGCAGCGACATCATGATGGAAATGTATGAAGCCGGTGAGCTTCAGCAGCTGATGGCCGATGAAGGCGTCGCAGCGGCAAACTGAATCGCCGCAATCAGACCTTAACAATCTCCGGCAGGATGGCGTCCAGCAGCAGCATGGCTGCTGGCGTGATCCGCAGATGCTGCCCTTTGCGCTCGATCAGGTTCAACGGGGCGAGCCGCGCAACGGCAGTTTCATCGATCAGCTGCTCGACGGGGATACTGGATAGCGCCGAGATGCGATCAAGATCGACGCCTTCCGCAAGCCGCAATCCCATCAGCAGCGCTTCACGCCCGCGATCTTCTGGCGTCAACGCTTCCTCGCTTTGCAGTCCGTGGCCGTTGCGCCGCACGGCACCCATCCAGTTTTCGGGCTTCTTATGCCTTAGCGTCGCCATCCCCTCGCGCCGTCCGTGCGCGCCGGGACCGATCCCGGCATAGGTGCCATATCGCCAATAGGTGAGGTTGTGGCGGCTTTCCTGACCGGGCTTCGCATGGTTGCTGATCTCATAAGCAGGCAAACCGGCGGCAGCGGTCATGTCCCGTGTCTGCTCATACAGGGTTGCGGCATGGTCCGGATCAGCGGGCGTCAGCTTCCCCTGAGCGACAAGGGTGGCGAACCGCGTGCCCGGCTCGATCGTCAACTGATAAAGCGACAGATGATCGGTGCCAAAAGACAGGCCGCGCGCCAGCTCCGCCTCCCAGTCCGCCTCGCTCTGGTCGGGCCGCGCATAGATGAGGTCCAGATTCACGCGACCGAACACCGACTGCGCAACATCCAGCGCCGCCAGCGCCTCGCCCACATCATGCGCCCGACCGAGAAAATGCAGCGCCTGATTGTCCAGCGCCTGCACCCCCAGTGACACCCGGTTCACCCCCGCACGCGCCAGATCGGCGAAGCGCGCAGCTTCCACCGAACTCGGATTGGCCTCCAACGTGATTTCCATGTCCGCCGTTGGCCGCCAGTAGCTGCCCGCAGCGTCGATGATGTTCGCGACGATTTCCGGCGGCATCAGCGATGGCGTGCCGCCGCCGAAAAAGATGGAAGAGAGCGGCCGCCCGCCAGTCAGCGTGGCTTCATGAGCCAGATCTTCCAACAGCGCGGTGCGCCAGGCATCGGTATCGATGTCCGCACGGACATGGCTGTTAAAATCGCAATAAGGACATTTGGAAACGCAAAATGGCCAATGGACATATAAGGCCATGGCTTCAGGCGCGGGCGCCGGGGAATCGATCGGGGGCAGGGGCATGGGTGGAGGCGTCCTTAGACGGCTTTGGGCCGCACGGCTAGCAACGGCAGTAATGGCGATGACGGGAATCATTGCCGCTCAGCCAGCCAAAGCGTCCCCGTTGAGCCGGGCGGTGCCCACCCAGACGGTCATGCCCGCCGCCTATTACGGCATGGAGGAGGCGGAACGCGGCAACCTATTGCTGCGCGACGTGGTTCTGGGCATGCATAATGACGAGCGCGAATCGCTGGGCCTCACGCCGCTGGCATGGGACAGCGACCTCGCGCAGGACGCTGCCCGATATGCCCGGCAGATGGCCGTGACCAACCGCTTCCAACATTCCCCGCGCGCATCCCGCGCTGTTCCCAGCGGCGAAAATCTCTGGATGGGTCCACGACGCCTCTACGGATATGAGACGATGATCGGCGCCTTCCTCGATGAAAAGCGCCTGTTCCGGCGAGGAGGCAAGCTGCCGGACATCAGCCTGTCGGGCCGCTGGGAAGATGTCGGTCATTATACGCAGATGATCTGGCGCAGCACGCAAAAGGTCGGCTGCGCCCTCGCCGAGGGGCAGAATTACGATTATCTGGTCTGCCGCTATTTTCCAGCGGGTAACGCTTTCGGAAAAGGCCCGCTGGACGCGGATGACAGCTCCTTCGGCTCCCGTCTGGCCAGCATGGGCGAATAAGCCCGCCTTGTTTTTCTAGAAAACCGTCGCGACCAGTTGGGCGAAGGCATCCGCACGATGGCTCATCGCATGCTTCTTTTCCGGCTCCATCTCGCCAAAGCTGATGGTGTGGCCCAACGGCTGGAACATCGGGTCATAGCCAAAGCCCTTGTCTCCGCGCGGCGGCCAGCAGAGGATACCATCGACCCGCCCCTCAAACGCTTCGACATGACCATCGGGCCAAGCCACCGCCAGCGCGCAGATGAAATGCGCGCCATGCCCGGCGTCAGGCCCCTTGGCTTCGATCGCATCCCACACGCGCTGCATGGCGATGCTGAAATCCTTCGTCTCACCCGCCCAGCGAGCGGAGAAGATGCCCGGATCACCATTCAGCGCTTCGACGCATAGCCCGCTATCATCCGCCAATGCGGGAAGCCCCGACAGGTCCGCCGCCTGCATCGCCTTCAGCTCTGCATTGGCGATGAAGGTGGTGCCAGTTTCTTCCGGCTCAGGCAGGTCCAGCGCCGCCGCTGACACAGTCTCAATCCCGAACGGGGCGAGCAACTCGCCAATTTCCCGAACCTTGCCGGGATTATGGCTGGCGATCACCAGCTTGCCCGGCCCCAGCTTGCGGATCGCCTGTTCCTGTCCGAACTCGTCGCTCATGATTATGTCATTCTCCCCGTTCGCTTCGAGCATAGTCGAGAAGCGCGTAGTGCATAGATAGCATTTCTCGAAACGCTCGAAACGAACGGGCGAACTGGCTTAGCGACCCGTCGCCTTGTCCTGAGCCGCAAAGATTTGCGAGCAACCGATGCGCGCCAGACGCAGCAGGCGCAGCAGTTCTTCCTCGTCATAAGCGGCGCCCTCGGCCGTCGCCTGCACTTCGGCAAACTTGCCGTCGCCGGTCAGGATCAGGTTGGCGTCGGTTTCGGCATTGCTGTCCTCGGCATAGTCGAGGTCCAGCACCGGCGTGCCATTATAGATGCCGCAACTGATCGCCGCGACCTTTTGGATGATCGGGTCTTCGGCCAGCGCGCCCGAAGCGATCAGCTTGTCGATGGCAATGCGCAAAGCCACCCAGCTGCCGGAAATAGCCGCTGTGCGGGTGCCGCCATCTGCCTGGATCACGTCGCAATCGATAACAATCTGCCGCTCGCCCAGCTTTTTCATATCGACGACGGTGCGCAGCGACCGGCCGATCAAACGCTGAATTTCCTGCGTGCGGCCCGACTGCTTGCCCTTGGCCGCCTCACGGCTGCCGCGCGTATGGGTGGCGCGGGGCAGCATGCCATATTCCGCCGTCACCCAGCCTGAACCCTTGCCGCGCAGGAAGGGCGGCACCTTCTCCTCAACCGAAGCGGTGCACAGCACGCGCGTATCGCCGAAGCTGACCAGGCAGCTGCCCTCGGCATGGATGGTGAAGCCGGGCTCCATGGTGATGGCGCGCATCTGATCTGGCGCGCGGCCGGAAGGACGCATAAATATTTTCTCCGAAGCGATTAGTCGGTGCGGCTTAGCGCCGGGAGCGTCGTCTTGCCAGTGGCGATACGTACGAAAGATGGTAGGAAGCGCGCATGCAATTGCGTTCGATGATGATTTTGGCGGGCATAGTCCTGACCGTCGGTTGCGCGGCGGAAAGACCCGAGCTGGAAAAGCCCGTGGCTGCCGGTGACACGATCCGTTTTTCGGCGGGTCCCTGTTTCGGCGTTTGCCCAACTTATAGCCTGCAGGTGACGCCTGATGGTTCGGGCCTGCTGGAGCCTGAGCGGTTTACGGCCGTTCCGGGCGCGACGCGCTTTACGGTCACGCCTGCGCAATATCGTCGCTTTCGAGCCGCGCTGGCGCAATTCCGGCCCCCGGCGGGAACGGTCCGGCGCATCGCTCATGGGGAAAATTGCACCCGTTTCGCGACCGACATGCCCGGCTACACCATCGAATGGACGAGGGATCAGCAGCCGACCACCCGGCTGGAGTTTCAGTCGGGATGCATGGACGCCAGCTATGGCAAGCTGCGTGCCACCATTGCGGCCGTTCCCCGGATGCTGGACATCGACGCAATGGTGAAACCGTCCGCTGTAAGATAGCCCCGGCTTGAGTACGGCCCGGTGCTCGCCTAGATAGGGGCGCATGGCGGTCACACCGGTTACCGAACTCAATGAGCGGGCGCGCGACGTTTTCCGGGTGGTGGTCGAAAGCTATCTCGGCACCGGCCTGCCCGTGGGTTCGCGCACCATCAGCAAGATCGCCTCGCTCAGCCTGTCGCCTGCATCGATTCGCAACGTCATGCAGGACCTGGAGGAGCTGGGACTGCTGGCCGCCCCGCATACGTCGGCAGGGCGCATGCCGACCGAAACCGGATTACGCCTTTTCGTCGATGGCATGATGCAGGCGGCCGAGCCTTCGGTCGAGGAACGCCGCGCGATCGAGGCAGGCATTGCCGAGGGTGGCCCGATCGAGGAAGCATTGTCCGCAGCGACCGCCGCGCTGTCGGGCCTCTCCGCCTGCGCGGGCATCGTCATGGTGCCCAAGCGCGAGCCGGTGATGCGCCAGATCGGTTTCGTGCCGCTCAATGATCGTCAGGCGCTGGCCGTGCTGGTGGGACAGGACGGCTCTGTAGAAAACCGCGTACTCGACATGCCCGCAGGCGTGACGCCCGGCATGCTGAACGAAGCAGCGAACTTCATGTCCGCGCGCTTCGCGGGCATGACGCTCAGGGAGGCGGGCGAAGCCCTGCGTCGCGAGATGGAGGGCGAGCGAACGGCGATTCAGGGTGCGGCGCGCGAATTGGTGGCGCGTGGCATCGCCGTCTGGTCGCAGGATGCGGATGACCGTCCGGTACTGATTGTGCGCGGTCAGGCGCATCTGCTGGATGACGGCACTGCCGCGGACCTCGAACGGGTGCGCCAATTGCTCGAACAACTGGAAGGCAAGCAGGAGATTTCGCGCCTGCTGGAAGGCGCGTTGGCGGGCAGCGCGACGAAAATCTTCATCGGGTCGGAAAACAAGCTCTTTTCCCTCTCCGGTTCTTCGGTCATAGCCGCGCCTTACCGGGGCGGCGATGGCCGTGTTGTCGGCGTGGTCGGCGTCATCGGTCCGACGCGCTTGAACTACGCGCGGGTGATCCCCATGGTGGATTTCACTGCGCAGACGTTATCGAGATTGATGAGATGAGCGAAGACAAGCTGAATATCGAAAATACTGAAGTCGTTGACGAACTGCCCGAGGACGCAGCGCCTGTGGGCGACGCGGCTGCTGAACGCTTGGCGGCCCTGGAGGGTGAGCTGGCGGCGGCGAAGCAGGACGCGCTCTACGCCCATGCCGAAACGCAGAATGTCCGTCGGCGGCTTGAAAAGGAACTCGCCGATACGCGCGCCTATGCCGCAACGTCGTTCGCGCGCGATATGCTGTCGGTCGCGGACAATCTGGGCCGCGCGCTGCAAGCTATCCCGGCGGAACTGCGTGACGATGAAAAGTTCAAGGGACTGGTCGCAGGCCTCGAAGCGACCGGCCGGGAACTGGAAGGCGTCTTTGGCCGCAACGGCATCGAAAAGCTGGTGTCGGTTGGACAGCCGCTTGATCCCAACAAGCATCAGGCGATGATGGAAGTGCCGTCGGACGATGCTGAGCCCGGGACCGTGCTGGTGGAAATGCAGGCGGGATACACAATCCGCGATCGCCTGCTGCGCCCGGCTTTGGTGAGCGTTGCCAAGAAGCCCGACTGACGAATCTTCACTATGGAGATCAGGCGCCCGCCGGGACTTGTTCCGGCGGGTTTTCTGAATGCGGTCGTTTTTCGTAGGCCCGCGCTCAGCGGCGCGGAATGCGGCGGGCGCTGGCAAGGTGATGGGCATGCGTGATCGCCACGGCGAGCGCGTCCGAGGCATCCGGTCCCGCAACCTTGGCTCCCGGCAACAGCCGCGAAACCATGGCATGGACCTGATCCTTCGACGCGTTGCCAACGCCGACGACGGATTTTTTGACAAGCCGCGCCGCATATTCGCCAACCTCCATCCCCGACCGGGATGCCGCTAGCAGCACGACGCCGCGCGCTTGCCCCAGCTTCAGCGTTGATTGCGGGTTTACGTTGACGAATACTTCCTCGACCGCCGCGCCAGTGGGCTGATGTTCGAGGATGAGGTCGGTGAGCGCGAGATCAAGCGCCAACAGCCGCGTCGCCAACGCCATGTCGGCGTCGGTCTTGATCTGCCCATTGGCGATGTGCGTGAGGCGATTGCCGTCAGCCGCGATCAAGCCCCAGCCCGTGGTGCCAAGGCCGGGGTCGAGTCCAAGGATGATCATGGATTTGTCCTCGCCCCTTCAGGGGAGAGGATAGGGAGGCTTACCGGCCTGCCGGTTAGCCGGACTTGGAGAGGGGAAGTACGGAAGGTGAGGGGGCTCCCCCCTCTCCCAGCTTCGCTTGGGCAGCACGCTGCCAAGGCTGCGCAACCCTCTCCCCGCCGGGGAGAGGGGAGGGTGTTTATCAACCCAGCTTCTCCATGACCTCGTCGGACACTTCATAATTGCCCCAGACGGTCTGGACGTCGTCATCATCTTCCAGCGTATCGACCAGCTTCATCAGGGTCGCGGCGTTGCTCTCGTCAACCTCGACGGTGGTCTGCGGTTTCCAGGCGAGCTTAGCGCCTTCGGCCGGGCCGAGCTTTGCTTCCAGCGCCTTGGCGACTTCGTGCAGCGCGTCCATGGCGGTCCAGATTTCATGTTCGTCTTCGTTCGACGACACATCATCGGCGCCTGCTTCGAGGGCCGCTTCGAAGATCGCATCGGCATCGCCAGCGTTCGCCGGATAGGTGATGAGGCCCATGCGATCGAAGCCGTGACTGACCGCGCCCGAAGCGCCAAGGTTGCCACCATTTTTGGAAAAGGCGGTGCGCACATTGGTCGCGGTGCGATTGCGGTTGTCGGTCAGCGCTTCGACGATGATGGCGACACCGCCGGGGCCGTAGCCTTCGTAGCGGATCTCTTCATAATTCTCCATGTCGCCGCCGATCGCCTTGTCGATCGCGCGCTGGATATTGTCCTTGGGCATGGACTGCGCCTTGGCGGCGTTCACCGCCAAACGGAGGCGGGGGTTCATGTCCGGGTCGGGCATGCCCATCTTCGCGGCCACGGTGATTTCGCGGCTGAGCTTGGAGAACATCGAGGAACGTTTTTTGTCCTGCGCGCCCTTGCGATGCATGATGTTCTTGAATTTGCTATGGCCGGCCACGGCCTGCTCCTAAACTTGTCTGATCCGAAGCGCGCTCTCTAGCGGGCGTCCTGCCCAAGCGCAACTAGACGAGGATAGCGGTGCCGGAGGCCGAGACCATCAGCATCGAACCGTTGGACCCCAGCACTTCATAATCGAGGTCGACCCCGACGACAGCGTTCGCGCCCAGCGTCGCCGCCCGCATTCGCATCTCGCCGATCGCCTGCTCACGCGCTCGCTGGAGCACATCCTCATAAGCGCCCGAACGGCCCCCGACGATGTCCCGTACACTGGCGAACAGGTCACGGAACAGGTTGGCGCCCACGATCACCTCGCCGGTGACGATGCCGAGATATTCCTTTGCAGGGCGCCCTTCGAGGCGGCTTGTGGTGCTGACGATGATCTCGGACATGATGTGTCTCCCGCACCTTGCTTGTCGAAGGCCCTTCTTGAAGAAAGAAGGGGCCTTCGACAAGCGGAGGACGAACGGAAGACGAGTGCGTTATTCCATGCCCAAGGCGGACAGGTAGGTCTGGAGGATAGCCTCCATTTCCTGCCGGTCATGCTGCGGCATTTTGCGCAGGCGGATGATCTGGCGCATGATCTTCGGATCATAGCCGGTTGCCTTGGCCTCCAGATACACGTCCTTGATATCGTCGCCGATGCCCTTCTTCTCTTCCTCGAGCCGCTCGATGCGTTCGATAAGAAGGCGTAGCTGATCGGCGGCGACGTTGCCCTCGCTCATATAATATATCTCCGGATAGAATGTGAATCGGGTTGGCGCACGCTCCTAATGATTGTCAGCGTTCTTCGCCACACTCTCCTGCATCTTTGCGATCTGTTCTGGCGTCGCCTCGCTCTGATGGCGCTGTTTCCACTCTGAAAAGGGCATGCCGTGGATGATTTCGCGCGCCTGGTCCTTGCTCAAATTGCCGTCGGCTTCCGCGATCCAGTCGGCGAGGCAATTGCGGCAGAAGCCCGCCGTTCCCATCAGATCGATGTTCTGGACGTCGGTCCTGTGCTGCAAATGCGCAATCAGGCGGCGGAAGGCGGTTGCAGCCACCGCATCGTTGAGCATATTGTCGGCCACGGCGATCCTTTCGCTGATCTACATCATCCTGTCGTGCAGTAGGGATAATCTAAAACGGCGCCCTGGCAAGCCGAGGGCTGACCATCACTGCCAGGAGCTATTTGAGAATGACGAAACTGCCGCCCCGTTCGCGCAAGGTCCGGATTTTGGCGACCCTTGGCCCTGCGAGCGACACGCCGGAAGTGATCCGCGCGCTTTTTATCGCCGGGGCAGACGCTTTCCGCATCAATATGAGCCATGGAGCGCATGAGGATCATGCGGCGCGTATCGCGTCCATCCGGGCGCTGGAAAAGGAATTCGGGCGGCCGACGACCATATTGGGTGACTTGCAAGGACCCAAGCTGCGCGTCGGGACTTTCAAGAGCGGCCTTGCCGTTCTGGAGGTGGGTGCATCCTTCATACTCGACCGCGACGAAAAGCCGGGCGACGCACGGCGTGTGAACCTGCCCCACCCGGAAATTTACGCGGCGCTGGTCCCTGAAACGCGGCTGCTGCTGGACGATGGCAAGTTGGTGCTGCGGGTGAAGAATGTGTCGGATGACCGGATCGAAACGGTGGTCGAGGTCGGTGGTACCCTGTCGAACCGCAAGGGCGTTAACGTGCCCGATGTTGTGGTTCCCGTACCCGCCTTGACGGAGAAGGACCGGCGCGACCTGAGCTTCGCGGTCGAACAGGGCTGCGACTGGATTGCGTTGAGCTTTGTGCAGCGTCCTGAAGATCTTGCGGAAGCGCGCAAGCTGATGGGCGGCCATGGCGCGCTGATGGCGAAGATTGAGAAGCCCGCCGCAGTCCAGCGGCTGGAGGAGATATTGGAACTGGCCGATGGCGTGATGGTTGCGCGCGGCGACCTGGGCGTCGAGCTGCCGCCTCAGGCCGTGCCGCCGCTTCAGAAGCAGATTGTCGCGACGGCGCGGCGCATGGGACGCCCGGTGGTGGTCGCCACGCAGATGCTCGAATCGATGATCAAGGCGCCGACGCCCACCCGCGCCGAAGTGTCGGACGTCGCCACTGCCGTCTATGATGGCGCCGACGCGATCATGCTGTCTGCGGAAACGGCGGCGGGTGACTGGCCCGAGGAAGCAGTCGCGATGATGGACAGCATCGCCCACAGCGTAGAGCGTGACCCCGGCTATTTCGCCCGGCTGCATTTCACCGAAACCAAGCCCGATGCGACCACCGCCGACGCGCTGGCGGAAGGGGCGGCGGGCATCGTCTCGGTCGTTGGGGCCAGCGCGATCACCTGCTTCACCTCGTCAGGCAGCACGGTTCGCCGGGTGGCGCGCGAGCGGCCGCTGACGCCGATCCTTGCCTTGACGCCACGGCTGGACACGGCCCGAAAGCTGGGCTTGACGTGGGGCGTCCATGCGGTGCGCACTAAGGATATCGATACGTTCGAGGAGATGGTCGGCAAGGCTCGCCGAATGGCGCTGCGACACAATATGACGCAGAAGGGCAGCAAGATCGTGGTGCTGGCAGGCGTCCCCTTCGGCACTCCGGGATCGACCAATGTGCTGCATGTCACCGCCATTCGCGGCGATGAGCTTACAGGGCGGGATTAAGCTGTAGCAGGCCTTGCGCTGCAAGATCGCGGCGCAAGGCCTCTGCGTCCCGGAAGAGATGGCTGCGAATGCCCAGCGCTTCCGCCGCCGCGACATTTTCTTCCCGATCATCGATGAAGAATGTTTCCTCGGCGCGCAGGCCAAAGCGGCCGAGCGCCAGGCGGTAGATGGCAGGGTCGGGCTTCACTAACCCTTCGGCGCCAGACACCAGAATGTCGCGAAAGTTAGCGAAGAAGTCCGCCTCCCGCGCATGGAATGGCTTCCAGAATTCGGCGCTGAAATTGGTGAGGCCATAAAGAGCGACGCCCCGCCCACATAATTCGCCGACCAACTGCGCCATGCCTGCAACGGCAGGCTGTACGCTGTCGATCATCATCGATCAGGCGCTCGTAGAGGAGCCGAGGCTCCCAATGGTACAGAACCTGTCCGACGTCGAATATGACGGCGGAGATCGGCTCGCTCAATTAGCCCTGGCGGGCCTTGAAGCGGCGATTGGTCTTGTTGATAACATAGGTACGGCCGCGACGGCGGATCACGCGGTTGTCCCGGTGACGGCCCTTGAGCGACTTGAGCGAGTTGCGGATCTTCATGGAAGTCAGCCTTCTAAGAATCTTGCGTGATCGGAAAATCGAAGCGCAGCCCCTATGGGTGGGGCGGCTGAAAGTCAAGGGCGGCTGGCCGCACTTTTGCCCCGTTCATGCCATATGCAGCAAAGACATGGCTTCAAGAGTTGAAGGGATAGCCGGTTCGGCATCGTCTATGGATTGCCGCATCTTTGTCGGAGATTAGCATGATCAAGCAGATACTCCTGCCCTCATTCCTTGCCCTGTCACTCGCTGGATGCGCGACGGCGGTGCCACCCGTCGAGGTAACGCGCTTCCATGTCGGAAATCCGGCGCAAAGCGGAACGTTGGCGGTGGAAGAAATGGCTGCGAATCCCGATGCAGGGCTGGAGTTCCGGACCTATGCCGCCGCTGTCGAGCAGGAGTTGCAGCGTGTGGGTTTCATCGCTGCACCTGCCGGGGCGCGCAGCGACTATGTTGCATCGGTCGGTTTCCGCCGATCTTTCCGTCCGACCGGCTACGGCAATGATGGTAGGCCCGTGAGTGTAGGCGTTGGCGGAGCGGTCGGCAGCGGCGGCTATTCAGGAATGGGCGTGGGCATTGGCATCAACCTCTCCGGACGGCCGAAGGATATGGTGACGACGGAGTTGCAGGTGCAGATCCGCAGGCGATCCGATTCGACGACGATCTGGGAAGGCCGGGCGCTCACACAGGCGCGTGAAGGCACGCCCGCCGCTCAGCCCGGTATTGCCGCGCAAAAGCTCGCCAGTGCGTTGATCGGGGGCTATCCGGGGGAATCGGGGCGCACTATAACCGTGAAATGACCATCTCGATCAGCAATGCCTTCGACAGCGGCAATATTCGTGTCCTTTCCATCATTGATACTGGCGAACGGGTCCGGGCCGAGCTGGAGATCGTCAAGGACAGGCAAAGCGACTTCTATCAATGGTTCCACTTTCGCATCGCGGGCGTTGCCGGGCGCGAAGTGGAATTGGCGATCGTCAATGGCGGGACCTCCGCCTATCCGGACGGTTGGCCGGGTTATAAGGCGCGCATCAGCGAGGATCGGGAAGTCTGGACGCAGGCGGACACCAGCTATGCCGACGGCGTCCTCACCATCAGCCTTTCGCCGGATCGCAATGCGCTGTGGGTCGCCTATTTCGCGCCTTATTCGATGGAGCGGCATCACGACCTGATCGCCTGGGCGGGTTGCCAGCCGGGGGTCGATCATCGGGAATTGGGCCTGACGCTCGACAAGCAGCCGCTCGACCTTCTGACGCTGGGCAACGGGCCAAAGCAGGTCTGGCTCTATGCTCGCCAGCATCCCGGCGAGACGATGGCGCAGTGGTGGATGGAAGGCGCGCTGGAGCGGCTCTGCGACGAGGAGGATGCCGTCGCCCGGCTGCTCCGCGCGAAGGCGACTTTCCACATCGTGCCCAACATGAACCCTGACGGCAGCCGACGGGGCCATCTGCGCACCAATGCGGCGGGCGTGAACCTCAACCGTGAATGGCACGAACCGTCGATGGACCGTAGTCCGGAGGTTTTCCTTGTCCGGCAGGAAATGGACCGGACGGGGGTCGATTTCGCGATGGATGTGCATGGCGATGAAGCTATCCCCGCAGTCTTCCTGGCGGGCTTTGAAGGCATTCCTTCGCTCGGCGAGCGGCAACTCGCCCTCTATAATCGCTTTCGGGATACGCTCGCGGCCCGGACGCCCGATTTCCAGACGGCGCGAGGATACCCCTCATCGGCGCCGGGCAAGGGCAACCTGACCATGTCCACCAATCAGGTTGCCGAACGTTTCGGTGCGGTCGCCATGACGCTGGAGATGCCCTTCAAGGACAATGACGATTTGCCCGGTCCGGAATTTGGCTGGTCCCCGGCACGATCGAAGCAGCTTGCCAAGGACTGCCTTGCGGTTCTGGCTGAGATGATCGGAGAACTCTGAGCTTTCCTGACGCGCGGCTCCGTTAGCCAAAAAGATCGGTGAGAAAGTCCCTCATCGACCGGAAGCTGCGGTGGTCCGCGTCGGGGCTGTAGGCGAGACCCATGTCCGGCATGTTGACCGCCTGATCGGTGAATGCGTGCCCGGTGTTCCCATAGGCATGGATCTGCCAGTCGCATCCCGCTTTCGTCAGTTCGTCAGCCAATGCCACCGTAGCCGCTGGGGGAGCCAAGGGATCGTCCCAACCGTGGCACACCAACAGCTTCGCCCTGATGGCGGCGTTGGGAAAAGGTGGCGCGTCATAAATCCCATGGAAGCTGACGCCGCCCGCGATGTCGGCGCCGCTGCGCGCCAGATCGAGCACGCATTTGCCGCCGAAGCAGAAGCCGATCGCGGCCGTCCGGCTCGCGTCCGCTTCGGGAAGTGATTTGAGGACGGAATGAGCCGCGTTGAGCCGGTCACGCAGCAGGGCGCGGTCGGCATTCATCTCGTTCATGTAGCGCCCCATGTCGGGATCATCGCGGCTGGCTCGCTTGCCCTGACCGTAGATGTCAGCGACGAAGACCGTGTATCCCAGTTCCACGACCTTCTCGGCGTAGACGAAGTCCGCTTCCTTGGTGCCCAGCGCATTAGGGAAAAGCAGGATGCCGGGCCGGGGTGCGCCTGCGGTTTGGTCGAAGACGGCCATGCTCTCGAAGGGTCCGCCGGGGCCTTCATGAACCGTGACGCGGCGAGTGATAGTCATGGGCTTGCCTCGCTGATGAGAATGGCAAGGCGACATTAGGTCGCTGGGTGTGCGTGGCAAGCGTTGCGGTGCCGGTCACTTTCGCGCGTATAAGAAAAGGGCGCCCCTCATGAGAGGGACGCCCTTCTTTTTCTGCTATAACCGTGTCTTAGAAACGGTAGCCGAGGATCAGCGCGCCCTGGTGACGTTCAGGGTTCACGCCACCGATCTGCTCGTAGCGCGAATAGCGATATTCGGCGCGAACGATGAAGCCCTGAACCGTCGTTTCCAGACCGGCGCCCAGACGGTAGCCGTCCAGCTTGATGCTGTTGTCCAGAGTGTCTTCCAGACGGGCATTGGTGTAGCCGCCCTTGGCATAGGCGAGGACGTTCGGAACGACTTCGCCGCCGATGCGGACGCCGGCATAGAGGTCACGGTCAGTGCGGACGATACCTTCCTTGACGTCGGAATCGGCATATTCGCCTTCAATGCCGAAAACGGCACCGTTGACGTTGATGTCATAGCCGATCACGCCGCCGTACAGCAGGCCGCTGTCATGGTTGACCGAGTCGAAATCGACATGATCCACGCCGACGACTGCGCCGACATAGGGACCGGAAAAGGGCACGGCGTCCTGAGCGAAGGCCGGTGCGGAAACGCTGGCAAGCAGCAACGCCGAAGCGATCAGTTTTTTCATGGGGGGGCTCCTTTTCTGGGGTAACCGGATGTTGTCGGAGCGCGCTTTAGGGAGCCTGAGCGTGAAGAGTAAAGCATCACAAACAACGACATACCGCATTGCACAACGAACTGTGGCAATGTTGCATCACGTCTTGAAATGGATTTCCGGCGCCCTAGTCAGCCGGATGACCCCGCTAAGGTCATCCGTCGCTCCGTCCGGTTTTAGAGGCTGCCGAACCCCGGGGCTTCACCGCGCGCCTGCCAGTCCAGTCGGGTTGGGCGTTTCCAGCCGATACGGGGACGCTTGCGCAGCCGCAGCGTCGGCCAGTCGCCATTATCCATGCGCTCGGCCAGCCGCATGCCCTGAGCGCGATAGGCTGACAGAACGGCATCCGCCTGTTCTTTCAGCAATCCGGCTAGCAGGATTGTGCCCCCTTCCTCCACGAGCGCGCAAAGCGAGGGGGCGAGTTCGATCAACGGGCCAGCGAGTATGTTCGCGATCAGCAGATCATAGGGCGCGCGCGTCGCGATTGCGGGGTGATCAACGCCCGCCGCGACATACAGCGCCAGTTGGCTTTGACCCTTGCCGACCGCGATATCGTTGGCGACGGCATTTTCGGCGCTGATGTCGACGGCGATCGGGTCGATGTCGGACGCGGTGGCATAGGCGTGGGGCCATAAATGGAGCGCTGCGAAGGCGAGCAATCCGGTGCCCGTGCCAATGTCCGCCACATTGCCAAAGCGCATGCCAACCTGCCGCATGCGGTCTAGCATCAGAAGGCAGCCTGCGGTGGTCTCATGCTGCCCGGTGCCAAAGGCGCGGCTCGCTTCGATCAGGAAATTGACGTGGCCCTGCTGCTCCGCGTCGCTGGCAAGATTGCGGATGTGGAAGCGTCCGGCCGTGACTGGCTCCAGTCCTTGCTGGCTCAGGGTAACCCAATCCTCATCGGGCAGCTGTTCGATCAGCGGCTTGGTCCCATTTGCGCTGGGGATCAGGGTACGGAGCAGCTTGATCGCGGCGGGGCTGGGTTTGCCTTCAAAATAGGCATCAAGCTGCCATGCATTTTCATCGTCCGGCGCGACCTCGCTGGTCATCAGCACCGGCGGCTTGTCCATGAGCGCGAAGCCCGCGATGTCACCGTCCAACGCCTCCGCCTCGGCGCGGGTGCAGGGCAAGGTGACTTTCCAGCTTTGGACGGAAGAGGGCGCGGCATCAGTCATGCCGCGCCCTTTAGAAGCTTCAGGCGGGAAGGGGAAGTCAGAGGGCTTCAGTCGCTCTCCGGCTGCCTTTTCCCTGAAATTCAGGCCACCTGCCGTCCAAAATCGGATGATGCGGCACGCAGGCTGGCAAGCTTGCCCTCCACGCTCATGAAGCCGCGCTCCAACTGGTCGATTTCGGAAGCAACAACTTCCGTATCCTGACGGATGGCGGAAATGGTGCTCGACATCGAGTCGGCGGCCAGCGCCGTCTCATCGACAGCGGCGGTGATCATCGTGACCGTCTGCGCCTGGGCGTCCATGGCATGACGGATGCGGTCGGCGCTCGATTGCACTTCCCCAACCGTATCGCGGATTCGTTCATTGGTTTCGACCGACTGCCGGGTCGATGCCTGGATGTCGGCTATCTTGCCCGCGATTTCATCGGTCGCACGCGCCGTCTGGTTCGCAAGGCTCTTCACTTCCTGCGCCACGACGGCAAAGCCGCGCCCCGCGTCGCCCGCGCGCGCCGCTTCGATGGTGGCGTTGAGAGCGAGCAGGTTGGTCTGGCCCGCGATGTCGCGGATCAGGCCCAGGATCGACTCGATCGATTTCGCATGCTCGGTCAGAGTCGCCGACATCGTCACCGCATCGCCCGACTGCCGGGCGGCACGCTGCGCCACGTCTGCGGCGCTTTCGACTTCCGTGCGGGCATCCTCGATGGCCCGGATCAGCCCCGCAGAGGTGCGGGCTGCTTCACGCATCGCGATTGCGGATTGTTCGGCGGCGGCGGCGACTTCCGAAGCCTTGCCCAACATGCCGCGTGTGGCGGCAGAGGCATCCTTCGCCTGTTCACGCAGCGATTCGCCGAGCTGGGAAGCGCCGTCGATCTCGCCCATGATCCGCTGCTCGAACAGGGTGCCGATGCGTTGGCGTTCGTTGCGCTGCGCTTCTGCCTCGTCGCCCGCGAAGGCGTTGGTCATCATGCTGGCATCGACCATGCTGACCATGGTGATGATGTTCACAAGCCGCTGGCGAGTGGCATCGTCCGCCGCCTTCTGCCAGACGAGGTTGGTCAACTGTTTGTTGGCTTCCGATACCGCCGTTAGGACGAGGCCTAGGGGCAAGCCGCGTTTGCGGGCCAACCGGACACAGGCGATGGAACTGCCCGCCCAACTGCCTGCCTCATAGAAGCTGAGCTTCTGCCGCACATATTCATGTGCTTCGGTTTCGATCTTGGCGATCGTGGAGGCGGCCAGGACGCTGCGCAGATGAGATTGATCCATGTAGCTGTCGAAGAAGGTGCGGGCCGCGATCGATGCGCCGTCGCCTATCATGTCCCGAATCTCGCGCAGCCCTGCCGCCAATTCGCCGGTGGGATCTATTTCCGCCATGCTGGCGATCATTGCGCTCTTCGCTGGTGCGACGGACGTCATATGCGGCAAACCTCAATTCTCTTGTTTGTCCGTCGGGTCATAGCGCGATCTGGTTAATCAGTTCTTAGCCGTGATCGCCCCGCCGCTCTTTCGGCGCGGCTTGCCCTCTTGACCGTTCGCTCTTAAGGGGACGGGAATCAGGGACAAGCATCAGGGACGTAGGTAGATATGGCGCGAACCACGAGCCGGCCGCTCTCGCCGCATTTGACGATCTGGAAATGGGGGCCTGCTATGGCCATCTCCATCCTGCACCGCGTGACCGGTAACGGTCTGGCTACGGTCGGGATTCTGGGCGTGGTTTGGTGGTTGATGGCCGCTGCGATCGGTCCCGAAGCCTATGCAACTTTCGTCAAATGCGCCACTTCGCCGATCGGTTATCTGGTGATGATCGGCATCAGCTGGTTCTTCTTCCAGCATCTGATGTCGGGCCTGCGCCACTTCGTGCTGGATATGGGTGCGGGCTATGAGCTCAACATCAACAAGACATGGTCGCTGGTGATCCCGGTGCTGTCTACGCTGGCCACCGTGGCGCTGTGGGCCACCATCTTTTCGGGGAAAATCTGATGGGTACGGGAACCGGAATCGGCCGCGTCCGTGGCTTGGGATCGGCGCGGCATGGCGCGCATCACTGGCTGGCGCAGCGTTACACCGCCGTCGGCAACCTGCTGCTGGTTCTGTGGCTGATCTTCAGCCTCGTGAGCCTGCCGGGGCTGGATTATGAAAGCGTCCGCAACTGGATCGCCAATCCGCTGGTAGCCGTGCCGCTGATGCTGATGCTGGTCAGCATTTTCTATCACCTGCGCCTCGGCATGCAGGTGATGCTGGAGGATTATGTTCACGACAAGGGGCTGAACTTCTTCTGCATCCTGCTGCTGAACTTCTACACCATCGCTGGCGCCGCCGCTGGCATCTTCGCGATCGCCAAGATCGCCTTCACGGGGATCGTCAAGTAATGAGCGAAGCCTATAAGATCATCGATCACACCTACGACACGGTCGTAGTGGGTGCTGGCGGTTCGGGCCTTCGCGCGACCATGGGCAGCGCCGAAGCGGGCTTGAAGACCGCCTGCATCACCAAGCTGTTCCCGACTCGCTCGCATACCGTCGCGGCGCAGGGCGGCATCGCCGCTTCGCTCGGCAACAATTCGCCCGACCACTGGACCTGGCACATGTACGACACCGTCAAGGGGTCGGACTGGCTGGGCGACCAAGACGCGATCGAATATATGGTGCGCGAAGCGCCTGCCGCCGTGATCGAGCTGGAACATGCCGGCGTGCCGTTCAGCCGTAACGAGAATGGGACGATCTATCAGCGCCCCTTCGGCGGCCATATGCAGAATATGGGTGCCGGCCCGCCGGTGCAGCGCACCTGCGCCGCCGCCGACCGCACCGGCCACGCGATGCTGCACGCGCTCTACCAGCAGTCGCTGAAGTATGACGCGGACTTCTATATCGAATATTTCGCTATCGACCTGATCATGGAAGACGGCCCGAACGGCAAGGAATGCCGTGGCGTGATCGCCATCTGCATGGAGGATGGATCGATCCATCGCTTCCGCAGCAAGGCGGTGGTGCTGGCGACCGGCGGTTACGGCCGTGCCTATTTCTCTGCCACCTCGGCGCATAGCTGCACCGGCGACGGCGGCGGCATGGTGCTGCGCGCTGGCCTGCCGCTCCAGGATTTGGAGTTCGTGCAGTTCCACCCGACCGGCATCTACGGCGCGGGCGTGCTGATCACCGAAGGCGCACGCGGCGAGGGCGGTTATCTCACCAACTCCGAGGGCGAGCGCTTCATGGAACGCTACGCCCCGTCGGCCAAGGACCTGGCGTCGCGTGACGTCGTGTCCCGCTCGATGGCGATGGAAATGCGTGAAGGGCGCGGTGTTGGTCCGAACAAGGATCACATCTATCTGCACCTCGACCATATCGATCCCAAGGTGCTGGCCGAACGTCTGCCGGGCATCACCGAAAGCGGCAAGATTTTCGCGGGCGTCGATCTGACACGTCAGCCGCTGCCGGTGACGCCGACCGTCCACTATAATATGGGCGGCATCCCCTGTAACTATCATGGGCAGGTGGTGACGAAGGTCGGTGACGATCCGGAAGTCGTGGTGCCGGGCCTTTACGCGGTCGGCGAAGCTGCCTGCGTGTCGGTGCATGGCGCGAACCGGCTTGGCTCCAACTCGTTGATCGATCTTGTCGTGTTTGGCCGCGCTACGGGTCTGCACCTCAAGGAAACGATAAAGCCCAATGGCTCGCATCGTCCGCTGCCCGCCGATGCGGCTGATCTGGCGCTGTCGCGTCTGGATCATTACCGCAACGCCAAGGGCGGTTCGCCGACGGCGAAGATCCGCCTCGAAATGCAGCACACCATGCAGAAGCATGCCGCGGTGTTCCGCGATAGCGCGTTGCTGAGTGAAGGCGTCACCAAGATGGCGCAGGTCAATGCGAGCATGCAGGACGTTGGCGTTTCCGACCGCTCGCTGATCTGGAACACCGACCTCATCGAGACGCTGGAACTGGATAACCTGATGTCTCAGGCGGTCTGCACCATGGTCAGCGCTGAAAACCGCAAGGAAAGCCGCGGCGCCCACGCGCACGAGGACTTCCCAAACCGCGATGATGAGACGTGGATGAAGCACACTGTCAGTTGGTTCGAGGGCTGGGGCGGCAAGGGCGGCAAGGTGTCGCTCGATTACCGTCCGGTGCACGACTACACGCTCACCGACGAAGCCGAGTATATCAAGCCGAAGGCTCGCGTTTACTGAGCCGCGCCGTCGGATGAGATAGGTAAGAGGGCGGGCTGCAAGGCTCGCCCTTTTTTGTCTATGGTTCAGTTCATGTCGAAGGAGGTCGGGCGATGGCGGATGCAAGCAGACATGTAGGCCAGTGTCATTGCGGCGCCGTCCGGTTCGAGGTTGAGCTGAGCAATGGCCTCGACAGCGCCCGCCGATGCACCTGCTCATTTTGCCGGATGCGGGGCGCCGTAGCTGTCACGGCGAAGTTGGACGGTCTTCATGTCGTTCGGGGCGCCGATATGCTGACGAGCTATCGTTTCAATACGGGAGCGGCGCAGCACTTCTTCTGCTCGGGGTGCGGCATCTACACGCACCACCAGCGCCGCTCCAATGCAAACGAATATGGGGTGAATGTCGCCTGCCTCGAAGGAATGAGCCCCTTCGATTTCGATAAGGTGCCCGTGCTGGATGGCGAGAACCATCCGAGTGACAATGAGGGGCGGGCGCGGATCGCAGGGGTACTGCGGTTTATTCGCGCTGAAAGTGAGGGGTGAGGTGCGGGCCGCTGAACGCGACGGGCGGGCGGACTTGTCGGCCGATGACCATAGCTGGACATTGAATTTTTCCTAGGCGCTTGCCGAAAATTGCCGTTGGTTCGATCGAAGAATGAGGTTATCTGTCATCGCATCCGGCCATTTCTAAATGCGCTCACGTCGAGATATTTCTTCATCGCCGTCATCGCTCCTATATTTTGGGTGGTGATTGCATTGCAGATAGGCCACGCCTTAGAGCTTATCGCTCCTGACTATCGGCAGATAGTTTTTTGGCTGTCGGTGGCCTATGGTATCTCGGTTCTGCTTGCCCTGCGTCATGATGACCCGGAAAATCCATAAGGGCGACCCTCGCACAATCGGCACAGCAGCAGCCCTCTGTAAACATAGGCCTAAGCCCCAAATCGGACGCCAGCAGAAGCATCTCACCGTCGTGCGTAACGGCAAGTTGGTGATGATGTCGTGTAGGATTGCGATGCCGGTTGACGGGAGCGGATAACGCAAATGATGAGGTGAATGGCAACATCTTTCGGCGGAATATTGTGTTGGATTGCTCTTGCGCTCGCGGGCTCACATTTTTTCGGAGCAGATCAGTTTCTGTTTATAGCGATTGGTGCGATCCTTGGTACTCTCACTTTAGGAAAGATATTTCGATCCTTTGGGAAACGGCGATTCAATAAGATACTCGCCGCAATCGACAACATAGATGCGCGGCCTGCCACGTTTCAAGGCTCGCCCGCGCAAGTTCCATTGGCTTTTGAGGTGACAAAATCAAATGGCTGGGTCGGGGAGTTCCTTTCCGATTCAACGCAAGACCTATTGAGTATCCGCTTTACTCCCGTCGATGGAGCCTCCACTGCGCAGGAGTTTTTGGAGGCGCTTTTTGAGGCCAAGCTCGTTCGAGACGTTCAGCCCTGATTTATAAGTCGGTGTCCGCTTAGCTTTGTATCGCTTTTCAAAGCCGCCAGTGCGTTTCCTACGCCATATACGTCATTTCAGGGCTTGCGTTTGAGAACGGCGGCAAAACCCCCTCTAGCGCCTATCCCATCGTCTCGCTAAGCCTTCATTCAATGACGATCGATCCCCTGGTCCTTTTGCAGGCCTATTCCATCGGCGTGTTTCCCATGTCGGATGACCGGGATGCGGAGGAGGTTTATTGGATTGAGCCCAAGCGGCGAGCGATCATGCCGCTCCATGGCTTTCGCATGTCTCATTCGCTGGCCAAGACGATCCGGCAGGAGCGCTTCCGCGTGACTGCCAACCGCGATTTTGGCGGCATTGTCTCGCTATGCGCGCAAGCGGCGGAGGATCGGCCGTCGACCTGGATTAACAAGGAGATCGAGCAGACATATCGCCATCTGCACGAGATCGGCTTCGCGCATTCGATCGAGGTTTGGGATGGCGATGAGCTGGCGGGCGGCCTCTATGGCGTCGCTTTGGGCCAAGCCTTTTTCGGCGAAAGCATGGTGTCGCGAAAAACCGATGCTTCGAAGGTCGCTCTGGCCTGGCTCACTGCCCGCATGCTCTTTTCAGGCTTCACCTTGCTCGACTGCCAATTCATGACCGACCATCTTCGGTCATTGGGCGCGATAGAAATCAGCCAGAAGGATTATCTGGGATTGCTGGCAGGCGCACTGGGCGACGTACCGCTTGGCTCGGGCCGTTCTTCGGCGTTGGCCGGAGGTTCGGGAACCTGGGCAGAGCTTGCATTCGCGCCGCTTGAGGGGGAAGAATCCGCCGGAGGTTCACCTTTGCCACCGAGCTTGACCGTGTCGGGTCCGCTCTCGGGCCAGGACATCGTGCAGCTTCTTACCCAGACATCGTAGATCGGGTGCTGCACGACGTTGCGATCCGGGCGTTCCTTAAACAACCAGCCCGAGAAGTTGCGACGCCATTTATTGTCGGCGGTGCTGCGCACGTCGAGTTGAACGAAAGCCCCGGTTTCCTGAACATTTTCCCAGGGGGCGGTCGTCTCACACGCTTGCAGGCGGACGATCGCATCGCCTACGCGTAAGGCGTCGCCGGGCTTCATCGTGAGGTCAGTGGTGATGCCGTTGCGCTTGTTGAGCAGGCCGATCACGGCCACGCGCTCCGCCATTGGCGTGCCGGGCAGAGAACCGGATCCGCCATTGCGAATCTTCTGCCCCTCGATCTTCACGGGGCCGGTCTGGTTCGCAGTGGGGAGTTCATCGCCGCCACAGGCCGCAAGCGACAACAGCAGGGCGAGGGGCAGGATCGGCAGGACCGTCCCCGCCGGGCGCAGGGTCATGACGCGTCGGGGCTCCACGCTTCATAATCGCCGGTCGCGCGCTGGCGCTGCGCACCCTTTTCCAGCGCGCCCGTGGGCCGGTAAGCATTGGGAGTGCCAGTCGCGTTGGGCGTGAAATCCCGTTCCCAGATACGAGGCGGAGGCAGGAAGCTTTCCGGCGTTCCTTCGATCGTGTGATGCAGCCACCCGTGCCATTCGGCAGGCACCCGGCTGGCATCGTTATTACCGTTGTAGATTACCCAGCGGCGGGCGCGGCCGTGCACGTCCGTGCCGCCTTCATAATAGATATTGCCCTGATGGTCCTCGCCCACTTTCTTGCCCTTGCGGGAGGTATAAAGTGCGGTGCCGATGGTCGCGCCATTCCACCAGGTGAAGATCTTGGCCAGGATTCCCATGCGCCAAGCGCTTAGCGCCTGCCGTGGGGGATTGGCAAGGCGGATATGGCGTCAGCGGGTGCGCGGTGGGCAGAAATCGAGGCTGGCAGGGCTTTTGACCGCAGGATCGACGCAGCTGCCCCAAGATACACTGTCGCCCTCGACGATGCCGAGTTCAGCCGCTCGTCCGCCGCGCAGCTCAAGGACGGCCGCCACGGGAACCCCAGCAGAAACCGGCACGCGTGAATAAGGGGCCGCATTGGCGGCGATGAAGGCGATCGCGCCGTCGGTGCGGATGAAGATCATGTCCAGCGGGATCAGCGTGTCCTTCATCCAGAAGCTGGCGGTCCGGGGCGGCGACATGGGAAAGAGCATGCCGCTATTTGCATCCAGGGACTTGCGGAACATCAGGCCCCGTTCCTGATCCTTTGCGGTGATGGCGGTTTCCACCGCAAAACGGTGCCTGCCCGAGTTCGTACGGATTTCAAGGGGGAGCAGATTGGTCTGCTGGTTTGTAGGGCTGGCGGTCTTTTCCGCCTTGGGCTGAGTGGGAGAACAGGCGGCTAAAACCGCGACCAGGAAGGGAAAGGCGATCCGCATCCTGCTGTGCTAGCCTATCCGGGAGTAGTGACGCCACAGATTTTGCGAGGCCCCATGGCGCGCCGTCACTGGTCGGGGTCTGGCGGCTCACCAGGGGCAGCGTCCGTCCAGCGGCGGGCGGTGTCGAAACTGTGGCCTGCGCGCAGGAAAGCGGCGATGGCCTTTTCACGCTGCTTAGGATCGGTTGCTGCCGTGGCATAGGGGCCGAGGCGTTTGCGGCGGGCGAAACGATCGGCTGCAGCCCAACTATCGTTATCGACCTGAACGTCGGCTTCTTCCCGATCAGTGTCCGCTATGCCGTCTGCGCGCAAGGTCTGTGCAACGCGGCGTGCGCCATAGCCGCGACGGGTAAGCGCCGCGCTTTTCATGACGGCGAAGCTGCGATCATCGACGTAGCGCAGTTCGGCGAGCCGTTCGACAAGCCGTTCGGGCGCGGGCGGACCTTCGCCAGCCCATCCGCGTTCCTGCAATTTGCGGTTGAGATAAGCGAGCAGCTTCGCCCGGCTCGTCGCGAAACGGCCGACGTAACGCAGGGCCAGATCGCGCAGGCTGTCGCCATCCAGCGGTGGTCGGGGGCGTTTGCCGGTCATATGAGCGCCTTCATGGCAATGGTTTATGCGACGGGCGCCTTGATTATGCCACAGTGGGGCCGGAATTTTACCGCGCCTCATGCTGTAGAAGGCCAAGCTGGAATGCAACTATCCGGTGCATTGCCGCTTCAAAGATGATAGCGGCGCGCCCGGATGACAAGATTGAAATTGGGTGAAACCAATATGACGGGTTCGCAAAGCATGATGGCACCGACGCCGACCAATGACGCCCTTCCCCGGCGCTTCTCGGATTTCGGGACGCTGGGCGAGGCGCTCGACTATGCGGCGCAGGGGCAGCGCGGGCTGAATTTCCATGATGCGCGTGGCAATCTGGCGCGACCCTATCCCTTTGCCGAACTGCGCGCCGATGCCATTGCATGCGCCCACCGCCTGATCGCGCATGGCGTGAAGCCGCAGGATCGCGTGGCCCTGGTCGCGGAAACTGGTGCGGATTTCGCGCAGCTGTTCTTCGGCATCATCTATGCCGGCGCCTGGCCGGTGCCGCTGCCACTGCCGACCAGCTTTGGCGGCAAGGAAAGCTATATCGACCAGCTCAACGTCCAGCTCGACAGCTGCGATCCGATGCTGTTCCTCTTCCCCAAGGAACTGGAGGAGATGGCGGGCGAGTCCGGGCGGCAGAAGAATGTTGAGAGCATCGCATTCGAGGATTTCATCGCGCGCGAAGCCGTACCCTGCGACCTGCCGCAAGCGAAGGGCGAGGAGATCGCCTATCTGCAATATTCCAGCGGATCGACCCGCTTCCCCCACGGCGTCGCGGTGACGCACCATGCGCTGCTGAGCAACCTCGCCGCGCACAGCCATGGCATGCAGGTTCAGGAGAGCGATCGCTGCATCAGCTGGCTGCCCTGGTATCATGACATGGGGCTGGTCGGCTGTTTTCTGTCCGTCGTCGCGAACCAGGTGTCGACCGATTATATGAAGACCGAGGATTTCGCCCGCCGCCCGCTGGCATGGCTGGACCTTATCAGCCGCAATGAAGGCACCTCGATCAGTTATTCGCCGACCTTCGGCTACGACATTTGCGCGCGGCGCATGTCGAGCCAGACCAAGGCGCAGGACCGGTTCGACCTGTCGCGCTGGCGGCTCGCGGGCAATGGCGCGGACATGATCCGCCCCGACGTGATGCAGAGCTTTGTCGATGCGTTCGCTGATGCAGGGTTCAGCCCGAAGGCGTTTCTGCCGAGCTATGGCTTGGCCGAAGCGACGCTGGCCGTCACCATCATGCCGCCGGGCGAGGGCATCATCGTCGAGCTGGTCGAGGAAACCGACCTGTCGGGCGGCGACGCGACCGAGGGACGGCCGCAGCGTTTTCGTTCGATCGTGAACTGCGGCAAGCCCGCGCGCGACATGATCGTGGAAATCCGTGACGAAGATGGCGCACCGCTGGGCGAGCGGCAGATCGGCAAGGTGTGGACGACCGGCCCGTCGCTGATGGTCGGATATTTCCGCGATCAGGAAGCGACCGACGCCTGCATGGCTGACGGTTGGCTGGACACCGGCGACATGGGCTATCTGAGCGATGGCTATCTCTACATTGTCGGCCGCGCCAAGGACATGATCATCATCAACGGTAAGAACCACTGGCCGCAGGATATCGAATGGGCGGTGGAGCAGCTGCCCGGCTTCAAGCAGGGCGACATCGCCGCCTTCGCGATTACAACGCCGGGCGGTGAGGAAGCGCCCGCCGTGCTCGTGCATTGCCGCACGTCCGACAATGACGAGCGCACGCGGCTGCGCGACCAGATTCGCGAGCGGGTGCGGGCGATCACCGGCATGAACTGCGTCGTGGAGCTGGTGCCGCCGAGGACGCTGCCGCGGACGAGTTCGGGCAAATTGAGCCGGTCCAAGGCGCGGAACCTGTATCTGACGGGTGAGATCAGGCCTTACGACATCGCGGCTTGATTGGTTCTATTGGAATAGTTTTATCCCGTTCGCCCTGAGCCTGTCGAAGGGCTCTCCTTTCAGGAAGAGAAGTAGAGGGCTTCGACAAGCTCAGCCCGAACGGGTTGGGGGTGGTTTTTACCCGCTCTTCTGATCTTTCAACACCTGCCGCTCGATCGTGGTCCACAGGCTCGCGAAAGCCTGTGCCGGGGGTGAAGACGCCGCGAAGGCGCCGAGCGGCTTCCTGTGCACCGTCATCTGTTCGACCATGCTGGCCATCGGGATGGCGGGCCAGCCGGGCTGTTCGTCGATCGCCTTGCGATGCAGGGCGCGGCGGCGGTCAACCATGGAATAGACGGGCATGATGGGGGCATGCGATCCGCCGCGCTGGACCAGATAGCGCGCCACCTCGCCCATCGCCCGTTGCGACAGCGGCGAGGGGATGACTGGGATGACGATCATGTCGGCAGCGCGCAGCACCTGTTCGCTGGTTTCGGTGAGACCGGGCGGGCAGTCGAGGATGATGCGGTCATAATCCTTGCCCAGGCTGTCGATCAGCTTGGCGAGCCGCTTTTTCTTGTCCAGTTCGCGGAAGAGATGGTCGAGACTGCGCAGCGACGTGTCGGCGGCGATAAGGTCGAGGCCGGGCACCGTCGAAGGCTGGATGAGCTTGCGAACCTCTACATCCTTGCTGAAGATCGCTTGTGCGGCGTCGCGGCTCTGTCGGTCGGTGGAGATGAGCCAGCTGGACGCAGCCTGCGGGTCGAGATCCCACAGCAGGGTGCGCCGCCGTGAAATAGTGGCGGATGCCCATGCGAGATTGATCGCGAAGGTGGTTTTGCCCACCCCGCCCTTGAGGCTGTAGACGGCGATGGTCGCCAATGCCGGTTCCTTTGCCATGGGGCGAAAGCTACGGCTTTGCCCCGCCAAAGCAAGCGGACAATCATATGTTAATGACGCTGTCGTGACAGATGCGCGGACCTCATGAAAAATCCCGCCGGGGATGACCGGCGGGATTTTATCTTTCCAACCTGAAGGATCAGGCCGCTGCGCGACGTTCCTTCAATTCCTCGTTCAGCATTTCCGCGAGCAGGAAGGCGAGTTCCAGGCTCTGCGCTGCGTTGAGGCGCGGGTCGCAATGCGTGTGGTAGCGGTCGGCCAGGCCCTCGTCGGTGATGGCGATGGCGCCGCCGGTGCATTCCGTCACATTCTGCCCGGTCATTTCGGCATGGATGCCGCCACCGAAGCTGCCTTCCGCGCGGTGCACGGCAAAGAAGCCGCGCACTTCAGCGAGGATGCGGTCGAAGGGCCGCGTCTTGTAGCCATTGGCTGCCTTGATGACGTTGCCGTGCATCGGGTCGCAGGACCAGACGACGGGATGGCCTTCCTTCAGCACAGCCCGGACCAGCTTGGGCAGGCCCGCTTCGATCTTGTCATGACCATAGCGTGTGATGAGCGTAATACGGCCAGCCTCGCGCGAGGGGTTCAGGATGTCGAGCAGGCGGATCAGCGCGTCGGGCTCGAGGCTCGGGCCGCACTTCATGCCGATCGGATTGCCGATGCCGCGCAGATATTCGACATGCGCAGACCCTTCAAACCGCGTGCGGTCCCCGATCCAGAGCATGTGTGCGGATGTGTCGTACCAGTCGCCGGTCAGCGAATCCTGACGGGTCAGCGCCTGCTCATAGGGGAGCAGCAGCGCCTCATGGCTGGTGTAGAAGCTGGTTCCGCCAAGCTGCGGCACGGTTTCGGGCGACAGGCCGCAAGCGCGCATGAAGTCGAGCGCCGCGCCGATCTGATCAGCGACGGCGTCGAACTTTGCCGCGAGCGGGCTGCGGCCCATGAAATCGAGCATCCAGCCATGCACGCGATCCAAGCTGGCATAGCCGCCAGTCGAGAAGGCGCGCAGCAGGTTGAGCGTCGCTGCCGACTGGTTGTAGGCGCGGATCATGCGCTGGGCATCGGGCTCGCGCGATTCCGGCGTGAAGGCGATGTCGTTGACATTGTCGCCACGATAGCTGGGCAGTTCGACGCCGCCGATCGTTTCCGTATCGGCCGAGCGCGGCTTGGCGAACTGACCCGCCATGCGGCCGACCTTCACGATTGGCAGCTTGGACGCAAATGTCAGCACCACGGCCATTTGCAGCAGCACGCGGAACGTGTCGCGGATATTGTTCGGATGGAATTCCGCGAAGCTTTCGGCGCAATCGCCGCCTTGTAGCAGAAACGCCTCGCCGGTCGTGACCTTGGCGAGTTCGGCCTTCAGGCTGCGCGCTTCGCCGGCAAAGACGAGCGGGGGAAACTGGCTGAGCTGCGTCTCCACGGCGGCAAGCGCCTGTGCATCACGATAGACGGGCATCTGAATGCCCTTATGCTCGCGCCAGCTTTCCGGCGTCCACTTCGCCGTCACGTCCATTCTCCCAAAGCTAAAAATAGTGGCCGCCCCTACGCCCATGTAGGAATCAAAGCAAGTTTATACCATCCCCATCAGGGATGCGGCGCGGAGAAGGCGGGTTTCAGGTGCAGCGGATTGGCCACGTGCTGCGCGAACCAACTTCCGCCGTTTCACTTCTTGCAAGGATAATGCTCGTTCAGCGCGATGCTGACGATGACCGAGGCCGGGGCGTTGCGCTGGTCGGGATAGCGTTCAAGATAGGCGATGACGATGCGCCGCACTTCTTCCGCCTGCATCCGGTCAGGCCAGCAATTAGGCTGGGCGCGACCAATGAACACGTCCTTCTTGATGCCGTCCACCGCGCCGACGATGTACGCGGTGCAGGCCAGCGCATATTCCGGCGCCTTGTTGCGGCACTTTGCGCGCAGCGTGGTGCCGGTTTCGAACATGAAGTGCTGGGCGGCGGCAGGCGGAGTGGCCACCGGGCTCCCGAACAGGAGCAGCGCCGTCAGAATGTGCCATTTCATGCGCCGATGGTGCGCTTCCCGCATGGACCTGTCCAGCCGGACAGGCGCGCGCGCAGCACGGCCTGGCGCATTATTGCGAACCCGTAACATTATGGCAAATAAGGCATTTACCCTAAGCTTGGCTGCCACTCCCAGCGCAGCGGGTCACCGTCCATGACATCGACGCCCCGTTCGATGAGCGCATCCCTGATCTGGTCGGAGAGGGCGAAATCCTTCTCCGCACGGGCTTTCTGGCGGCGGTCGAGTTCCGCCTCCACCTCATCGGGCGTGATCTGCGCGTCCTTGGGCATGATGCGAAGGTCCGCGCGGCTCAGCTGAAGAAGGCTGAGCCCCAACGCCTGATCGAACGCTGCGATCAGGCACAGCTTCTCATCGACCGGCACCTTCTTGATGGCAATCGCCTCTTCGAGCAGCGGCAACGCGCGCGGGGTCATCAGGTCGTCGCTGATCGCGGCGTCGAACTGTTCGAGCAGCGGCGCGAGCTTGGGGTGAAGGTTGGCGCGAAGGTAATCGAGCCGGGGTGACTGCCAGGTTACGCCTTCGGCCCGGCTTTTCAGCCCCTCCACGGCCATGATCAGGCGCTTGAGGCGAGTGAGGGCCGCGCCGACGCTCTCCGCGCTGAACTCCAATTCGCTGCGATAATGGGCACCCAGACACAGCAATCGGTATGCGAGCGGATGCACGCCCGCATCGATCAGCGAGAAAAGCGTCGTAAAGCCGCCCTTCGACTTGCTCATCTTGCCCTGGCGATCAACGAGGAAATTATTGTGCATCCACCAGCGCGCGCCGGTGAAGCCGGGCTGCGCATCGGTGCAGCCGCAATAAGCCTGATTCTGCGCGATCTCGTTGGGATGGTGGATTTCCCGATGGTCGATGCCGCCTGTGTGAATGTCGAACGGATGACCAAGGCGCGCTTCGCTCATCACCGAACATTCAAGGTGCCATCCCGGCGCGCCCTTCCCCCACGGGCTGTCCCACTCCATCTGGCGCTGTTCGCCCGGCGGGGATTTGCGCCAGATGGCGAAGTCGGACGGATTGCGCTTACCCGCGACCGGATCGATGCGGGCATGGGCGGCGTCATCCCGCCCGCCCGCCAGCGCGCCATAATCGGGCACGGTGCTGCTGTCGAAATAAAGGCCGCTTTCCAGCTCGTAGCAATGATCGGGCGCGATCTTCTTCGCAAACTCGATCATCTGCGGGACATAGTCGGTGGCGACGGTCCATTCGCTGGGCGGCATGATATTGAGATCGGCGATATTCTGCTTGAACGCGTCGGTGTAATGCGCCGCTATGTCCCAGATGCTTTTGGCCTGGGCGCGGGCGGCGGCCTCCATCTTGTCGTCTCCGGCGTCGGCATCGCTGGTCAGGTGCCCGACGTCGGTGATGTTGATGATGTGGGTGACGGTGAGGCCCTTCCACAGCAGGGTGCGGCGCAAGGTGTCAGTGAAGACATAGGCGCGCAGATTGCCGAGATGGGCATAGTTGTAGACAGTCGGGCCGCAGCTGTAGACGCGGGCATGGCCCGGGTCGATCGGGGCGAAGGGTTCGACGGTGCGGGTCAGGCTGTTGAACAGGCGCAACGGGGCGTCGGCATGCTGCTCGGCGGAGGTGAACTGGTCGCTCATGCGCAGAGCCATGGGGCGCTTCCCGGCAGGAATCAACTATCGCGTGATTTGTAAAAAATTGTTGCGGGCGGGCCGATCCCTTGTCTTTACGCGTTCGACCCCCAATATTGCTTGTGCGGGCCGGGCCCCTCTGGCGGTTGGCGTTGATCCAATCGTGATGTCGGACCGCATCGAGTGCGCTCGGTGCAGGTTCGTGGGCTTTTCCCCCCTCAAGCCCTACGAAGACCGCGCCGGGCCACTCGATCCATACAATGCTTGTTTTGAAGGATGGAGTTTTAACGCCGTGAACAATCCCGTTCGTACACCAAATTATGGGACGACGCAGGCGGCGCAACATGACGCCGGGCTGCGCAGTCACATGCTGGGCGTCTTCCGCAACATGGGTATCGGCCTGGTCATCACTGGCCTGGTCGCCGCCTTTATCGGCAATACGCCGGCGCTGGCCGCTGCGATCTTCAACACGCCGCTCAAATGGGTGGCGATCTTCGCGCCGCTGGCGTTCGTGTTCTTCTTCAGCTTCCGCATCGAAAAGATGACGACGGCTGGCGCCCGCATGGCGTTCTGGGCCTTTTCCGCGGTCATGGGCGTGTCGCTGGCCAGCATCTTCCTGGTCTTCACCGGGGCGAGCATCGCGCAGGCCTTCTTCTCGGCGGCGGTGATGTTCCTTGCGATGGCGCTGTGGGGCTATACCACCGGGCGTGACCTGTCGAAAATGGGTTCGTTCCTGATCATGGGCCTGATCGGCATCCTGGTCGCGAGCCTGATCAACATCTTTATCGGCTCGTCGGCCATGCAGATGGTGATTTCGATCATCGGCGTCGTGGTCTTCACCGGCCTGACCGCCTGGGACGTGCAGCGGATCAAGTCGGAATATTTCGCCTATGCCGGCCATGAGGTTGCGCAGAAGATGCAGGTGATGGGCGCGCTGTCGCTGTACCTGAACTTCGTCAACCTGTTCCAGATGCTGCTGAGCCTGACGGGCGAACGGGAATAATGATGCGTACGCCAGAAGCCGTGTCGGCCATGCTCTGCCCGGTCTGTCATGTGGGCCTTTCCATGACAGACCGGCAGGGGGTCGAGATCGATTATTGCCCGCAGTGCCGGGGAGTGTGGCTGGACCGGGGTGAACTCGACAAGATCATCGAGCGATCCGGCACGGCCGCCCCCACGCCGCAGCCTCAACAAGCGCACTACAGGCCGGACCGCGACTATCGCGATGATAGCCGCTATTATCAGAAGAAGCGCAAGAAGAGCTTTCTGGAAGAATTGTTCGATTAGGACGGCCATTGCGCCGTCCTTTTTTTTGAAGCGCTTGCCTCCGGCGACTGATCCTTTAGAGCTTCGGCTAAAGTTCCATTTCGCGGCCAGGATTTCATGTCGATCAGCAATGCCCCTCATCTGGAGGTCACTCCCGTCATCCTCGCCGGGGGATCGGGGACGCGGCTCTGGCCGCTGTCGCGCAAATCCTACCCCAAGCAGTTCGTGCCGTTGCTGGGTGAGACGACATTGTTCCAGTCGGTCGCACGGCGACTGTCCGGCCAGACCGAGCTGTTCTCCTTCGACCGGCCGCTGGTTCTTACCAACTCGCTGTTCCGCTTCATCATTGCCGAGCAGCTGGCGAAAGAGAATATCGACCCTCAGGCTATCCTGATCGAGCCGGAAGGACGCAATACCGCCCCGGCCATATTGGCGGCCGCGCTGCATCTGGTTGCGCGCAAGCCTGATGCGGTCATGCTGGTCGCGCCTTCGGACCATGTCGTGCCCGATGTGGCGGCGTTTCATGCGGCCGTGGGCAAGGGCGTGAACGCGGCGCAGGCGGGCGACCTCGTCACCTTCGGGATCAAGCCCACGCGGCCGGAGACGGGCTATGGCTATCTTCAGGCGCAGAGCAAGCCGGATGGATCGGGCGCGCCGATCAAGCTCGCCAGCTTCGTTGAAAAGCCCAATGCGGCGCGAGCGGAAGAGATGCTGGCGACCGGCGACTATCTGTGGAATGCGGGCATCTTCCTGTTCGCGGCCAGGGATCTGATCGCGGCGTTCGAGCAGCATGCGCCGGGCATCCTTGCTGCCGTGCGGGGAGCCGTTGAGCAGGCGGAAAGCGATCTGGGCTTCCTGCGGCTGGCGGCGGAGCCATGGGCGCAGGCGGAAAGCGTCGCCATCGACTATGCGATCATGGAGCGGGCGGACAATCTGTCCGCGGTGCCGTTCGACGCGGAATGGTCGGATCTGGGTGGTTGGGATGCGGTGTGGAGCCATTCGCAGCCGGATGAAAATGGCGTCGCTCTGTCGGGCGCGGCGACGGCGCTGGATTGCCGCGACACATTGCTGCGATCGGAGAGCGAGGGATTGGAGTTGGTCGGTCTTGGTCTTGATAATATCGTTGCGGTAGCGATGAACGATGCGGTGCTGATCGCGGACAAGTCGCGCACGCAGGATGTGAAGCTGGTCGTTGAAGCGTTGCAGCGCAAGGGCGCGCCGCAGGCGGAGGCTTTCCCGAAGGATCACCGGCCTTGGGGCTGGTATGAGAGCCTGGTCGTAGGGTCGCGCTTTCAGGTGAAGCGCATCACTGTGCTGCCCGGCGCGTCGCTTAGCCTGCAAAGCCATTTCCACCGCTCGGAACATTGGATCGTCGTCGAGGGGACGGCCAAGGTCACGGTGGGTGAGGAAGTGCAGCTGCTCTCGGAAAACCAGTCCGTCTATGTGCCGGTGGGCGCGGTGCACCGGATCGAGAATCCGGGGCGGATTCCGATGGTGTTTATCGAGGTGCAAACGGGCTCCTATGTGGGCGAGGATGACATCGTGCGATATGAGGACCGGTACGCGCGGAATTGATGCGGACCCAGACTGTCATCCCAGCGGAAGCTGGGATCGCATGAGGCTATGCCGTGCCCGATCGCTTGAGATCCCAGCTTTCGCTGGGATGACGGATGTCGGTCGAGGTGAAATCTTCAGTGTGCCGCTCCCCAGCTTGGGCCGTGACCGATTTCCACGCCTAACGGCACGCTGAGCTTTACGATTGGCTCAGCGGCTGTTTCCATGACTTGGCGGATGACGGTGCTTGCCTGTTCCACGTCCGCTTCGGGCAGTTCGAAGACCAGTTCGTCATGGACCTGGAGCAGCATCTTCACATTGTGCAGCCCTTGCGCCGCCAGCGCAGGTCCCATGCGGGCCATGGCGCGTTTGATGATGTCGGCGCTGGTGCCCTGGATCGGGGCATTGATGGCGGCGCGTTCGGCGCCCTGGCGTTCGTGCTGGACAGGTGCCTTGATCCGCGGGAACCAGGTTTTGCGGCCGAAGAGCGTTTCGGTGTAGCCCCGTGCGCGCGCCTTTTCGAGCGTTTCGGTGATGTAGAGGCTGATCCCGGGGAAGCGCTCATAATAGCGGCTGATCATGTCCTGCGCTTCGTCGGCGCTGATTTCGAGCCGCCCGGCGAGGCCCCAGCGGGAAATGCCGTAGAGGATGGCGAAGTTGATCGTCTTGGCCCGCCCGCGGGTGTCGCGGTTGACGTCGCCGAACAGCTGCTGGGCGGTGGCGGCGTGAATGTCTTCGCCCGCGAGGAAGGCTTCGCGCAGTGCTGGCACGTCGGCGATATGGGCGGCGAGGCGCAACTCGATCTGGCTGTAGTCCGCCGCCAGAATGACATTGCCCGGTTCGGCGACGAAGGCGTGACGGATCTGGCGGCCGACCTCGGTGCGGATGGGGATATTCTGGAGATTGGGATCGGTGGAGGACAGGCGGCCGG
Source organism: Sphingobium sp. Cam5-1 (assembly GCF_015693305.1). Taxonomy (NCBI): domain Bacteria; kingdom Pseudomonadati; phylum Pseudomonadota; class Alphaproteobacteria; order Sphingomonadales; family Sphingobiaceae; genus Sphingobium; species Sphingobium sp. Cam5-1. The sequence continues at coordinate 157,157 of NZ_CP065138.1, forward strand.
TCTGCGCACCCGACAGCGAATAGCTGGTGTGGACGCGGCTGGAATCCTTGTTGATCTGGGTCTGGAGCGCGTCGGTATAGGTGGACTTGAGCTTGGACAGCTGCCGCCAGTCCAGGACCTTGCCCGCTATCTCGGCGCCCTGGGCCTTTAGCTGCTCCAGGATGGTGACGTCGGTGGAGTAAGCGCCCGACTTGCCCTTCTTGCCGCCCTTGTAGCCCATCTTGTCGAACAAGATTGCGCCTAGCTGCTGGGTCGATCCGATCGCGAAGGGTTGCCCCGCGATGGCGTGTATCTCGCCCTCCAGCTTGGCGATTTCGGCGGTGAATTCGGCGGAGAGGCGGGAGAGGGCTTCGCGGTCGACCTTGATGCCTTCATGCTCCATCTTCGCGATGACCGAGACGAGCGGGCGGTCCACCAGTTCGTAGACGCGGGTCGCGCCTTCGTTGGCGATGCGGTTTTTGTAGATTTTCCAGAGGCGCAGCGTGACGTCCGCGTCCTCGGCGGCATATTCGGTCGCCTTGTCGAGCGGGACTTCGGCGAAGCTGATCTGGTTCCTGCCAGTGCCGCAGACATCCTTGAAGCTGATGCATGTGTGATCAAGGTGGACCTTGGCCGCTTCGTCCATGCCGTGGCCTGCCAGGCTCTGTCCGGCGTCGAGGTCGAAGCTCATGACGATGGTGTCGTCATAGGGCGCGATTTCGATGCCGTGGCGGCGCATCACGGTCAGGTCATATTTGAGGTTCTGACCGATCTTGAGGACGCTGTCGTCTTCGAGTAGCGGCTTGAGCTTTGCAAGGACGAGGTCCTTGGCAAGCTGTTCGGGCTTCTCCGCGAACATATCCTTTCCGCCATGACCGACAGGAATGTAGCAGGCCGCGTTTGGCCCCACGGCCAGGCTCACCCCGACGAGCGCGCAGGATACGCAGTCGAGCATGTCCGTTTCGGTATCGACGGCGACGAAACCCTCGGCATGGGCGGCGGCGATCCAGCGGTCGAGCGCGTCTTCCGTCACCACTGTTTCATAGAGGCTGCGGTCTATCGGCGGCTCTTCTTCGAGGACCGGGGCGGATGGGGGCGTGCTTTCCGTGACGGCGAGTGCGGCGGTCGCGACCGCAACGGCGGCGGCGGGCGCTCCGAGGCGGGTGAGCAGTGACTTGAAGCCGTGATGCTCCAGGAAGGTCTGGAGCGGTTCGGGCGGAATGCCCTTTAGCGTGAGCTCTTCCAGCGGTTCGGGCAGGTCCATGCCGTCGTGCAGCGCCACCAGCCTGCGCGACAGGCGTGCCATGTCGGCATGGGCGATGAGGTTTTCCTGCATCTTCGACTTCTTCATCGAAGGCGCGGCGTCGAGCGCGGCTTCCAGGCTGCCATATTCGCTGATCAGCTTGGCTGCGGTCTTGGGGCCAATGCCGGGGATGCCGGGGACGTTATCCACGCTGTCGCCCATCAGCGCGAGGACGTCGCCCAGTTGCTCCGGCTGGACGCCGAACTTCGTCATCACATAGTCCGCGCCGCGCCGCTCATTCTTCATCGTGTCGTACATGTCGACGCCGGGCTGGATGAGCTGCATGAGGTCCTTGTCGGAGCTGACGATGGTGACGTGCCAGCCAGCCGCAACGGCGGCCTTGGTATAGCTGGCGATAATGTCGTCAGCTTCGAACCCGGCTTCCTCAATGCAGGGGAGCGAGAAGGCGCGGGTCGCGTCGCGGATCATCGGGAATTGCGGGACGAGGTCTTCCGGCGCGGGCGGGCGGTTCGCCTTATACTGGTCGTACATGTCGTTGCGGAAGGTGTGAGACCCCTTGTCCAGCACGACCGCGAGATGGGTCGGACCTTCCGCCTTGCCCAATTCCTCGGCCAGCTTCCACAGCATCGTGGTGTAGCCATAGACCGCGCCGACCGGCTGGCCATGCTTGTTGGTGAGTGGCGGAAGCTGGTGGTAGGCGCGGAAGATGTAGCCGCTGCCGTCGACGAGGTAGAGATGATTCTGGGCCATGGGCGCAGGGGATAGCGGGTAATGCTGGGTGGCTCCAGTGGGGTTGGCTGAGATGGCGGTCCCCATGATTGGGCACGCTGTCCGAAGGGGCAGATGAAAATAGGAGCTGCTTTTGCGGACTGGCGAACGGAGTGGCGAGAAATGGCGGTTTTCCGCCGAAGTTCACACCATATGCGCGCGCGAGCCTGAGCGCGCGTGTGCGCGAGGGTGCATGTGCCGGACGTTTCAAAGATGGATCGAGGATAAGCGCGCCGATGCGGAATAGGACAGGGTGAGATCGCGCTGTGTTGGAGAAATAGGATGGTTTTTGTTGGGGATGTGGTGATTGGGTCACGGGTGATTTGGAGTGAGGTGTCCGTGGAAGGCTAGGAGGATCATCCTATATTCACGCGACGCATTGCGGGAACACGGTCGTCGTTGGATTGTAAAAGCCCGGGCCGCGCTAAGGCTCTCCTGCCACTCGCTGACCCCATGATGTGCTTTCGTTCGTTTAATTGAAGAACTTCTGCGCCTCGTCTGAGGCGATCGCCATGGCGTCAAGGCACTCTTTGGCAGCACGAATGGCGGAATATGGTTCGCCATGCATAGCGCAGATTGGAGGATCGTAGGTAATTCCACGATTTTCTACTTGGTTCAGCTTGAGGTGCGCTTCTGTGAAGCGGATCTTTAGTGGCCCCCCGTCCTGTGAGCCCGCTAATTGAGTGATGATGCCGTTTTCAATCACCAGTCGTTCAATGTGGATGGATCCGCCACCAACTCCAATCCCAATACTGCCCGGCTGTGCATCGGCAATGCGTTCCAGCCCATGCTCATCCGCATGGCGGGCTTGATGGAGATATTGGAACAAGGGATTTGACTTACGGCTCCCCTTAAGCAGGCCAAACCAAGCCGCAGAGGGACCACGCTCCAGCGCCTGCTGCATCCGGACAAACCATCTTTGATGCTCGACTAGAAACTCTGACCATCGGCTAGCTGCGATACTGAAATCCGAAGCCTCAGTAAGTGCGGTGGATTTCTCCTTGCAGGCGCTGCGATGTTCTTCAGCCCGCTTAAAATGCCGAATGTCCATTGCCTCCAAATGTCAGATGCGACGGGATCGGTAAAGAAGTCCGAGAATAGTCAGTCTTTAGAAGCCAAACTGCGTTCAGCCTGCCGGTACCCACATCGCCTCCCGCAAGGGAGAGGACGCGGTTCGGATGAACGGGGCGAGCTTCTGCGCCGGTCGATACTAAACAGGCGTTGCGCTGGCCCACCCCCGGCCCCTCCCGCTTGCGGGAGGGGAGGACGGGCGGCGGTTAAAGAACTTCGCTCACCCGCTCCGGCGGGCGTGCAATAACTGCGCCCTTGTCGGTGATGACGATGGCGCGTTCGATCAGGATCGGGTGTTGCGCCATGGCGTCGAGGACGGCCTTGTCACCGGTCACGTCGAGGCCGATTTCCTTCACCACGGCTTCGCCCTTGCGGACGGCTTCTGAAGGACGGACGCCTGCCTTGGCCAGCACCGTTTCGATCTCGGCGCGACTGGGTGGGGTTTTCAGGTATTCGACGACCTCGACCTCAACCCCCGGCGTACCCTCAAGAATGGCGAGCGCGGCCCGCGATTTGGAGCAGCGGGGGTTGTGCCAGATGGTGGCCTTCACTGGGCCTCGTCCTTTGCCAGCCACTCTTCCAGCCACTTGATGGTGTAATCGCCGTTGAGGAAGTCGGGGTCGGTCAGCAGCTTCTGGTGGAGCGGGATCGTGGTCTTCATGCCCTCGATCACATATTCCTCCAGCGCGCGCTTGAGGCGCATGATGCAGCCTTCGCGGGTGCGGCCGTAGACGATCAGCTTGCCGATCATGCTGTCGTAATAGGGCGGCACGCGGTAGCCTTGATACAGGCCGCTATCGACGCGGACGTGCATGCCGCCCGGCACATGATAGCTGGTGACGGTGCCCGGTGACGGCGCGAAGGTGCGCGGGTCTTCGGCATTGATGCGGCATTCGATGGCGTGGCCGTGGAATTCAATGTCCGCTTGCTCGACGGAGAGCGGCTTGCCTTCGGCGACGCGGATCTGTTCGCGGACGAGGTCGAGGCCGGTGATCATCTCCGTCACCGGATGCTCCACCTGAAGCCGGGTGTTCATCTCGATGAAGTAGAATTCGCCGTCTTCCCACAGGAATTCGATCGTGCCCGCGCCGCGATAGCCCATGTCGGCCATTGCCTTGCGCACGACCTCGCCCATCCGGTCGCGTTCTGCGGCGGAGAGGACGGGGGAGGGGGCTTCTTCCAGCACCTTCTGGTGGCGGCGCTGGAGCGAGCAGTCGCGCTCGCCTAGATGGATCGCGTTGCCATTGCCGTCGCCGAACACCTGAAATTCGATATGCCGGGGGTTACCCAGATATTTTTCCATATAGACGGTGTCGTCGCCGAAGGCCGCTTTGGCTTCGCTGCCCGCTTGCTTCATCGAGGTTTCGAGCAGGTCTTCGGACGGCACCACCTTCATGCCACGTCCGCCGCCGCCTGATGCCGCCTTGATGAGGACCGGATAGCCGATCTTCGCCGCCACTTCCTTGGCTTCCTCGACGCTGGAAAGCGCGCCGTCGGAACCGGGGACGAGCGGCAGACCGAGCGCGCCTGCGGTGCGCTTCGCTTCTACCTTGTCGCCCATGATGCGGATATGTTCGGGCTTGGGGCCGACGAAGGCCAATCCATGCGCTTCCACAATCTCCGCGAACTGGGCGTTTTCCGACAGGAAGCCATAGCCGGGATGGATGGCATCAGCGCCGGAGATTTCGGCGGCGGAGATGATCGCGGCGACGTTCAGATAGCTGTCCTTGGCCGCGGGCGGCCCGATGCAGATCGCTTCGTCGGCAAGGCGCACATGCATGGCATCGGCGTCGGCGGTGGAGTGGACCGCCACCGTCTTGATGCCCATTTCATGGCAGGCGCGGTGGATGCGGAGCGCGATTTCGCCCCGGTTCGCGATCAGCAGCTTTTCGATGGCCATGGGCGCGCCTTATTCGATGACGATCAGCGGCTGGTCATATTCGACCGGCTGTCCATTATCGACCAGCACGGCCTTGACCGTGCCCGCGTTGGGCGCGGTGATGGCGTTCATGACCTTCATCGCTTCCACGATCAGCACGGTGTCGCCAGCCTTCACGGTCGAGCCGACCGGGGCGAAAGCGGGCGCGCCGGGTTCGGCGGCGAGATAGGCGGTGCCAACGATCGGCGATCGAACGGCGTTGGCGGCGGCTGCGGGCGCGGAGGCTTCGGCAGGGGCTGCTGCGGGCGCGGCCACCGGCGCGGCAGCGACCGGGGCTGCCACAGGAGCGGGCGCATAGGCGACGGCGGCGGCGTTGGCGGCCTTGCGAGCGACGCGGATCTTGCGATCGCCGTCCTCAACCTCGATTTCCGTCAGGTTGGTGTCGTCGAGCAGGGCGGCGAGATCCCGCACCAACTGCACGTCGACCTGCATTGCGCCCTTTTCAGCCTTATCGTTCATTTGAAGTCCCTGGACCGTAAAATCTCTTATGCGATGCCCGCGCCTATGCGCATTTGGGGCAAAGCGCAACTTTTGAGCGCCAAAACAGATGGCGGCTTAAAGTTCCAGCGCGGCTTCCAGCGCCAGCATGTACGACATGGCGCCAAAGCCCGCGATCGTGCCCTTCGCCGCCATGCCCACATAGCTTTTGTGGCGGAAGGACTCGCGCGTGTGCGGGTTGGACAGGTGCACCTCTATGACGGGCACGCTGATGCCCTTGATCGCGTCGTGCAGCGCGATGGAGGTGTGGGTGAGGCCGCCAGGATTGAGGATGACGGCGTGCGCGCCTTCTTCATGCGCTTCCTGAAGCCAGTCGATCAGATGGCCTTCATGATTGGATTGGCGGAAATCGATTTCGACATGGGCGCGGGTGGCGGCATCTTCCATCCGCTCGGCAATGTCATCCAACGTGTCATAGCCGTAGATTTCCGGCTCCCGCGTGCCCAGCATGTTAAGGTTGGGGCCGTTCAACACAAAGATTTTCCGCGCGTCGGCCATGGCATTCCCCCTTAGCATGTTGCGGCAGGGACGTCGTGGCCCCTATATGCTGCCCAAGATCCTTAGCCTTTCGTGTCCCGCCAAGTCGAGACACGTTCTTTCGTGAGAGACAGGACAGAGCATTGCACGTTGACGGAACAGTATCGATCTCCATCAATGGCGAGCATCGCCGCGTGCGCGCGGGCATGACGCTGGCGGAACTGGCGAGCGAACTCGGCTTCGTGCCGGAGAAGGTCGCGGTGGAGCGCAACCTGGAGGTCGTGCCGCGATCGACCCTGGCGCAGGTGTGCGTCGAGGATGGCGACGATCTGGAGATCGTGCATTTTGTTGGCGGCGGCGATGTGTCGGCGGTGGACGAGGACAGCTGGACGGTCGCGGGCAAGACTTTCCGGTCGCGGCTGATCGTCGGCACGGGCAAGTACAAGAATTTTGAGCAGAATGCGGCGGCGGTTGCGGCGTCTGGGGCGGAGATCGTCACCGTGGCGGTGCGGCGCGTCAATGTGTCGGACCCCAAGGCGCCGATGCTGACCGACTTCATTGATCCGAAGAAGATCACGTATTTGCCCAACACGGCGGGCTGCTTTACCGGCGAAGAGGCGATCCGCACGCTGCGGCTGGCGCGGGAGGCGGGCGGCTGGGACCTCGTCAAGCTGGAGGTGCTGGGGGAGGCGCGGACGCTGTATCCCGACATGGTGGAGACTTTGCGCGCGACCGAGGTGCTGGCCAAGGAAGGCTTCAAGCCGATGGTTTATTGCGTTGACGATCCGATCGCGGCCAAGCGGCTGGAGGATGCGGGTGCGGTGGCGATCATGCCGTTGGGCGCGCCGATCGGGTCGGGGCTGGGTATCCAGAACCGGGTCACGATCCGGCTGATCGTGGAGGGCACGAAGCTACCGGTGCTGGTGGATGCGGGTGTCGGCACGGCGTCGGAAGCGGCAGAGGCGATGGAGTTGGGTTGCACTGGGGTGCTGATGAACACGGCTATCGCGGAGGCGAAAGACCCGGTGCTGATGGCGGCGGCTATGAAGGCCGGGGTGGAAGCCGGGCGCATGGCCTATCGCGCCGGGCGGATGGGGAAGCGTATGTATGCCGATCCGTCCAGTCCGCTTGCCGGATTGATTTGAGAGCTTTGTGTTCCTGCCTTCGCAGGAACACTGGAGCGCTACTTTCGCCATTGCAGCAAATTGACCGGCTGCCCGCTTCCTCCTATGGGCGAAACGCATTCAGGAGGAGGAAAAGCGATGGTCAAGAAGCTATACCCCGATGCTGCGTCTGCGTTGGAGGGCCTTCTCTTCGATGGCATGCATCTTTGTGCAGGCGGGTTTGGACTTTGCGGAATTCCCGAGCGTCTGATCGACGCGATCCGTGATTCGGGGGTCAAGGACCTCACCATCGCCTCCAACAACGCCGGAATTGATGGCGAGGGGCTCGGCAAGCTGCTGCGCACCCGGCAGGTCAAGAAGATGATCTCGTCCTATGTCGGCGAGAACAAAGAGTTTGAGCGGCAATATCTGGCGGGCGAGCTGGAGGTGGAGTTCTGCCCCCAGGGCACGCTGGCGGAGCGATGCCGCGCGGGCGGCGCTGGCATTCCGGGCTTCTATACCAAGACAGGCGTCGGCACGGCGGTTGCCGAAGGCAAGGAAGTCAAGAATTTCGACGGACAGGACTATATACTGGAACGCGGGATCTTTGCCGACGTCGCCATCATCAAGGGCTGGAAGGCCGACGAGAGCGGCAATCTCATCTTCCGCAAGACAGCTCGCAATTTCAACGCGCCGATGGCGACCGCAGCGAAGATCTGCGTCGCGGAGGTCGAGGAAGTGGTGCCGGTCGGCAGCCTTGATCCCGACGCGATTCACCTGCCCGGCATCTATGTGAAGCGCATGATCATCGGCGCGCCATACGACAAGAAGATCGAATTCCGCACCGTTCGCCAGAGGGAGACCGCGTAATGCCTTGGACTCGTGACGAGATGGCTGCGCGGGCGGCCAAGGAACTGAAGGACGGCTTTTACGTCAATCTTGGCATCGGCATTCCGACGCTGGTGGCAAACCATATTCCCGCTGGCGTGGAAGTGACGCTGCAGTCGGAAAACGGCATGTTGGGCATCGGGCCTTTTCCTTATGAGGGCGAGGAAGATGCGGACCTGATCAATGCGGGCAAGCAGACGATCAGCGAACTGCCGAACAGTGCCTATTTCTCCAGCGCCGACAGCTTCGCCATGATCCGGGGCGGACATATCGATCTGACCGTGCTGGGCGCGATGGAAGTCGCGGAAAATGGCGATATCGCCAACTGGATGATCCCCGGCAAGATGATCAAGGGCATGGGCGGCGCGATGGATCTGGTCGCGGGCGTCAAGAAGATCATCGTCGTCATGGAACATACGTCGAAGGACGGCAGCCCCAAGTTCATCCCGGCCTGTACCCTGCCGCTGACCGGCAAGAATGTTGTCGATATGATTGTCACCGACCTTTGCGTGTTCATGCGCGCAGACCATGACAGCCCGTTCAAGCTCATTGAGCTCGCGCCGGGCGTGACGGCGGAGGAAGTCGCCGCTAAGACCACGGCTCATTATCTGAGCTGAGGACTGTGGCATGAGCCTTGAGGGCACTTATGACGAAGGCAATGTCTTTGCACTGATCCTTCAGGGCAAGCTCCCTTCGACCAAGCTGTATGAGGATGCGCACACCTATGCCTTCCTCGACATCCAGCCGCAGTCGAAGGGGCACAGCCTGGTCATTTCCAAATGGTCGAAGGCGCGCAATATCCTTGAGATCGAGGAGGATGCACTGGCGCAGGTGATGGCGACGGTGAGGAAAGTCGCCAAGGCGACCGCCAAGGCGCTCGATCCCGACGGCATCCATGTCGCCCAGTTCAACGGCGCGCCTGCCGGGCAGACCGTGTTTCACCTGCATTTCCATATCGTGCCGCGCTGGCAGGGCGGGCCTATGGGCTTTTCCGCCCATGCGCAGGGCAATTTCGCTGATCCCGCTGCCCTCGAAGCGCTGGCGGAAGAGATACGTGCGCAGTTCTGAGCCGCGCGCGAATTTCATGACCAAGCCTATGGAGAAGCGCTGACATGGCGCTGAAACCGTTCAAGGCGCCCGGCGCGCGGCTGGCATTGCGGTCGAAACCAGCAAGAAGCTATGTTGCGGCGGATGGCAAGGCGGAGATCATCCTCGATATATCACGGTTGCTATCGCGCAGCTTCCATGCGGCGCCGACAGGCATCGACCGGGTCGAATATGTCTATGCGCGCGAACTGCTGGAGCGGATTCCCGAGCGGTTGGCCTTTGCCGCCGTGCATCCGGCGGGCGGCTATTATGGTCGGCTGAACAGCGCGGCGGTGCGGCAGTTTCTGGCGTTCACGGCGGCGCGCTGGCGCAACAGCAGCGCCAAGGATGAGGCGGCGGGACGGGCGGCGGTGATCCGTCACCTGATCGCGCTGCGTCCGCGTCCTGTGCCCCGCGCCCGCAGTCCGCGCGTCTATTTGCAAGTGTCGCCCCATCATCTGGACGACCCGGATCAGGTAGGCGCGATCCTGCGGGCGGAAGGCGCGCGTTTCGTGACGCTGGTGCACGATGTCATCCCGCTCACTCATCCGGAGTTCGCGCGGCCGCAGGGGGCGGAGGAACATCGGCGGCGGATACGTACGATCGACCGCTATGCCGATGGCATCATCGGCAACAGCCAGGCGACGATCGATGCGCTTGGCCCCTTCATGACGCGGAGCCTGGAAGGGCGCAGCCTGTGCGTCGCCCATTTCGGCTCTGACCCGCCCGACATATTCGGCGGCGAAAGCCATAAGGTGCCGTCGCGGCCTTATTTCGTTTACATCTCGACCATCGAGCCGCGAAAGAATCACCTGTTGCTGCTCAATCTGTGGCGGCGTCTGGTGGAGCGGTTGGGCGATGGGGCTCCGGTCCTTGTGCTGATCGGTCGCCGGGGATGGGAAAATGAGAATGTCGTCGACATGCTGGAGCGGGCGGAAATCCTGCGCGGCCATGTCATCGAAGCGGGAAGCGTGCCAGACACGGAAATGCACGCGCTGGTCGCGGGCGCGCGGGCGATGCTGATGCCTTCGTTCGAGGAAGGCTTCGGCATTCCGGTGATCGAGGCGCTGTCGGTGGGCGTGCCGGTGATTTGCAGCGACATCGTCGCGCATCGGGAAGTCGGGGGAGAGGCGCCGGATTATCTCGACCCGCTGGACGGGCTGGGCTGGATGCGTTTGATCGAGGCCTATGCTCTGCCGGATTCGCCCGAACGTGCAGCGCAATTGGCGCGGATCAAGGCGTGGCGCGCGCCCCAATGGCGGGACTATTTCGACATCATCATGCAATTGCTGGACGATGTGACGGCTACGACGCCCGCTTGACGTCCCTGCCGGGGGTGCGCATGAAACCCATTGTGGACAATTGCTTTTCTGCCGGGTGCGGACGGGATTTGACGAAGTGACGCCGCTGCCCTTCCTGCGATCGCCGCCCTTTCCCGGAATTGCTCCACGCGTGGCGGCGGTGAGCATCCTGCGCGAGCGGGCGGGTGAGCCGGACGAGGTTCCAGACAGCGTTATCGACCAGATCGCGGCGGCGCGGGTTGGAGGGGCCTTTTGGGGTCGCCAGCGCGAGGGCGTGAAGCTTGTGGCGCGAGCGGGGTGTCGTTTTCCCCGCGAGGGCCTGAAGCGCGATGAGATCGTCATTCTGCCTGCGCGGCCTTCCGGCAAAGAATATGATCCCTGGGCGCTGGTGGCGCAGGCGCGCTCCGTCCACGCGGCGGCCGATGATGAGCTGGCGATCATTGCGGGGATGGTGGGCGTTGCTGTGCGTGGCCCTGATGGGGAAGTGATCGCGCCTGAACGGCTTCGGCTGGCGGCAAAGCGCGCGGTCGCGGCGGCCAGCTACCGGGATTGTTTCGGCGGCGAGGCGGTGGGTGTCGAGCAAGCCGTCGCGCAACTGGCGGAGTGGAGCCGCCATCTGCAAGGCAACCGGCATATCGCCGCCGCCAGCGGCATGGCTTTCTGGAAGCGCGAAGCGATGCGGCGGTTCCTTTGGGATGGGGTGCGTTCGCCGCCCTTCCTTTCCCCACGCGCCGGAGCGCGGCGCGCAAGGCGCGAGGGTGGAGCGCTGGCGGTATGGCCATCGCGGGTGCCTTCTTCCTTGCGGGCGGACGCGCCGGACATTGCGGTTGCGCGGGTGGAAGATGGCTTCTTGCGGTCGAAGGGACTGGGGGCCGCGCTGACGCCGCCCGGGTCGGTCGTTATCGACCGGTCGGGCATTTATTATGATGCGGGCGGGCCGAGCGACCTGGAGACGTTGCTTGCGACACATGCGTTTTCACCGGCGCTAGTGGAGCGCGCCGGTCGGCTCCGCGCGAAGATTCGGGTGACGGGCGTCACCAAATATGGGCAGGATGGTGGCCAGATGCCGAGCCTCCCCAGCGCCAAGCGCACGGTGCTGGTCGTCGGGCAGGTGGAGGATGACCTGTCGGTGCAGCTCGGCGGCGCTGGTGTCGAGGGCAATCTGGGGCTGTTGAAGCGGGCTCGTCAGGCCGAGCCGGATGCACATATCATCTACCGGCCCCATCCCGATGTGCAGGCCGGGCTGCGGCGCGGGCATCTGAGCGATGCCGTCGTGCATGAGCATGCCGATGCGCTCGATAGCGGCGCGCCGTTAATGGCGCTGGTGCAGGCGGTAGATGACGTGCATGTGCTTTCGTCGCTCACCGGGTTCGAGGCGCTGCTGCGCGACCGGCCGGTCACGGTGCATGGCATGCCTTTCTACGCCGGATGGGGGCTGACCCGCGACCTGGCCGAGCCCAATCCGCGTCGAGGGCGCAAGCTGACCATCGATCAGCTTGTGGCGGCCGCCCTCATTCTCTATCCTCGTTACCTCGACCCGGTAACAGGTCTGCCCTGCGGCCCCGAGATCATGGTGGAACGTTTGGGTAGTGGATCGACGTCATCGCCATCATGGCTGATCCGAATGCGGACGCTACAGGGGAAAATTAGAAGATTTATGACTGTGTCTGCCGAGCGTCTCCATGGCTGACAGCCAAGCCAAGACCTTCCTTTTCCTTCAGGGGCCGCATGGACCCTTTTTCGCGATGCTGGCCGATGCCTTGCGCGCGCGCGGGCATGGCGCCTTGCGGATCAACATCAATGGCGGGGATAAGGTGGACTGGCCGGGGGAGGCGACGGATTATCGCGGGTCCTTCCGCAACTGGCCGCTCTTCTTCGATGATTTCATCGTCCAGCACGGCGTTACAGACCTGATTCTCTATGGCGATTGCCGCCCCTATCATGCGTCGGCGCACAAGATGGCGCGGTTGCGGGGCTTGCGCGTCCATGTGCTGGAGGAAGGTTATATCCGGCCGGACTTCATGACGTTGCAAGAAGATGGGGTGAACGGCAATTCAACGCTGCCGCTCGACCCGCAATGGTATCTGGATCAGGCGCTGGGCCTGCCGCCGGAGGGCGGGCGGGAGCCGCAAATCCCTTCGACCTTCCGCAGGCGTGCGGTCAACACGACGCGCAACGGGCTGGCGTCGGCGATGATGTGGCCGATCTTTCCCTTTTATCGGACGCATCGGCCGCAGAGCTTTCTGCTGGAGGCGGCGGGCTGGCTCAAGAAGCTGATGCTGCGCAAGCGGGACGTGCGTTTGTCGCGGGCGCAATGGGAGACGATACGGGACAAGCCCTATTTCGCCCTGCCGCTGCAGCTGGATTCGGACTATCAGATTCGCGTCCATTCGCCCTTCGGCAATATGCGCGCGGCCTTGCGGTTCGTGATCAAGAGCTTCGCGCGATATGCACCCGAGGGCACTAACCTGTTGGTGAAGCGGCATCCGCTGGATTCGGGATTGGTCGCCTGGGAGCGGCTGACGCGGCGGCTCGCGGCCCGATATGGGGTGGCGGATCGGGTCTATTATCTGGCGGACCTTGACATCGCGCAGGTGGTGGGCCGGTCGCTCGGCGTGGTGACGGTCAACAGCACGGTCGGTACGCTGGCGCTGAACAAGGGCAAGCCGGTGCTGGTGCTGGGACATGCCGTCTACAAGGTGCCCGGCGTCGTTTATAGGGGGACGCTGGACGAGTTCTGGCTCGATCCGGGGGCGCCGGATCAGACTCTCTATGCGGCATTCCGCCGGGTGCTGATCGACCGATGCCTGATACGGGGCGGCCTGCTAAGCGATCAGGGCCTCGATATGCTGGTGAACAATGCTGTGGAGCGGCTTTGCGAAGAAAGGCAGCAGGGGGAGCGCCGTTCGGATGGACCAGTGCGGCGGATCAATCTTGCGCGGGTCAGCTGAGGACAGGATTCGTGCGTCGCGTAAGGCGTTGTTCAGATAGCGGGTGAAAGCTGCATTGCGGACGGGAGGGCGCGCGCGGAGCCATGCTAGCGCGACGATGGGGCGCCATCGGGAAAGCTGATCGGGCGTGACGCCGCTTTGCCTTTGATAGGCGAGGCCAAGCTGACGGGCGGCCCAGTCGCGCCAGATGTTGGTGATGGGGTCGGCAGGGCCTTCGCCGAACCGCATCAACATCTCGCTCCTCACGGCATCGGCGGCGGGCACGCCGATCGCGGCCTTCGCCCAGTCGAGGACGACCAGCCCGTTATCATTGACCAGAATATTGTCGATGTGGAAGTCGCCGTGGAGGAGTTGATTGCCCTCTGGGAGGCGAGCCAGATAATCGGTGGCGGCGCGCTTGAGCCGGTCGGGCGCCGGGCCATATTCGATATCGGTTTTAAGCACGGACTTCACCGTGCGCAGTCCCGATGCCGAGCGACCGTGCATCTTATGGAAGAGGCGAGCCATGTCGCGGAGGAGGGAGGCGGCCGAGAAGGGCTTCTTGCGAATTGCTCTGGCGACGGATGAGCCGTTTATCTCTGGATAGATGAGGGCGCGTTTGTCATCGACCTCGACGCGCGCGCGCGGCGCGGCGGTGGGGAGGCCGAGGGAATCGGCCAGCGTGGCAGCCGCCCTTTCGCGCTCGATCATTTCATCGGACACGGCGGGGTGGAAGATCTTGATGACCTTTCCGTCGCCAATATGAAAAACCTCCGAGCTCTGGCCCCGGTCGAGCAGCAGCCAATCGCTTCCCATTTCCAACGACATGTGCTGCATCATTTCCTCACTTCCGTGCATTTGCCGATCGCTCAATTGATGGTAGCTGCGCCGACAGAATTCCAGGAGCTTGCCCAAATGAAAGAGTTGATCGCCTTTGATCTCGACGGAACGCTGGCGGAAAGCAAGCAACCTTTGGGAGAAGAGATGGGGGAGGCGCTGGCTGACCTGATGACGGTAGCGCATGTTGCCGTGATTTCCGGGGGTGATTGGCCGCAGTTCGACAAGCAGGTGGCAAGCCGCCTGCCCAGCCGCGCGGACCTGTCGCGTCTGTGGTTGATGCCGACGACCGGCACCAAGCTTTTCACGCATCAGGCAGGCGCATGGACGCCAGTCTATGCCGAGCTATTTGATGAGGCGCAGAAGCAGAGCATCTTCGCTGCCTTCGATCAGGCGTTGGAAGCGACGGGTTTCGTGCCGGAAGAAACATGGGGCGAACGGATCGAGGATCGGGGCAGTCAGATCACCTTTTCCGCGCTCGGCCAGCAGGCTCCTATTCATGCGAAGGAGGGATGGGACCCCGACTTTGCCAAGCGCCGTATCATTCAGGCCGACCTGCGGGAGCGGTTGCCCGGCCTGTCGATCAACATGGGCGGCGCGACATCGATCGACATCACGCGCGAGGGCGTGGACAAGGCCTATGGCCTCAAAAAGTTGCGCGATGCGAGCGGCATCGCTCTGGATGCGATGATGTTCATCGGCGACGCGATCTTCCCGGGCGGCAATGATTATCCGGCCAAGGAATTGGGGCTGGACACGGTGCGTGTCCGGGACCCGGAGGAGACGCTGTCCGTGATCGCGGCGATCGTTTCCTGCCAGAAGTGACCGAATTGCCCTGATGCCGGGCGCCGTCGGTTGCGGCGTGCGGTCCATGATCTGAGAGGGGCGGGGGTGTGTTTCACAGGCAAACCCCTCCACCCCGCTTAGCCGTTGCGGGCGATGCCCTTCAGATGGTGGAGCAGAAGGTCGGCATTGGCCTCCCACGTAAAGCGCAGTGCTGCATCGCGCACCGCTTCGCGCTCGGGCGGGTTGTAGAGAATCTCTCCAATGGCGGCCGCGATCGCTTCAGGATCACGGTCAACGATCTTGCCTGCTTCCGGACGGTCGAGCAGTTCGCGCGCGCCACCGACATCGGTGATAACGATGGGCGTACCGCAGGCGAGCGATTCGACCCAGGCGTTGGCGAGTCCTTCGGAGGAGGAGGGCAGCGCCATCACATCGGCGGCGGCATAGATGCGCGGCAGACGGTCATACGGGACGGAGCCGAGGAAACCAATGCGACGGTCAACGGCCAGTTCCTCCGCCTGCTTTTCCAGCGCCCGGCGATATTGACCCTGACCAGCGAAGAGCAAGGTGATGCCGGGCAGACGCGGAAGCGCCTGCACCAGCAGTTCCTGCCCCTTGCGCGGAATGAGTGCGCCGACGCACAGGACTACCGGCCCTTCAAAGCCCAGTGCTTCCTTGGCGGCGGCGCGATCGGCCAGTTCAAAGCGATCGAGATCGACGCCGGTATAGTGGACGCGAATCTTTTCCGCATCCATGCCCAGCTTGACCATCGACCGGCGCATTGCGCTGGATACGGCGAGCAGGCCCGCCGCTTCCGCCCCGGCGCGTTTCACCATTCCGCGCGTGTCGCGCCGTTTGCCCCAATAATGGATGTCGGCGCCGCGCGCCTTGACGGAATAGGGGATGCTGAGGGCGCGTGACAGGCGCTGCGCCACCGGGCCATCGGGGAAGAAGAAGCTGGCGTCGATGACGTCGAAGGGCTGCTGTTCATGCAGATGGCGTACCAGCGGCAGGATTGCGCGGGTCATGCTGCCGACATTGTAGCGCGCGCCGATCTTCGGGATCGTCGAAAAAATCGGGCGGTAGACGGTGAGGTTCTGCCACCGTTCCTTGCGCGGCAGGGCGCGGAGCGGCGCATATTGATTGCCAAGGCCGATCGGCCAAATCGGAATCCCGAGTGGCGCGATCACCGTGACATTGACATCGGGGCGGCTGGCGAGTTCCCGCGCCTGCCGTTCGACGAACACCCCGAAATTCGGACGGCTCATGTCCGGGAACAGGGTCGAGAGCGTAAGGACATTCAGCGTCATGCTGTCCCCCTTAAAGCATCGCGGTTAATCGAGAGTTAGGGCTGAAGCGCGGCTTTGGCTATAATTGTCTTACCAACTGAACCGCGACGGCGCCCCAGGGTGGGTCGCTGATCACCTGCTGACGGCTGCCACTGCCGAGCGGCAGTATTTGCAACTTGTCGCCCTCTCGCCCGATCAGTCTGCCAAAGACGAACCGTCCGGCATGGCGTGGCAGCAATATGTCCCGATTGAGCGCGCTTGCAAATTCGTCCGGGCCGATGCGGCGGCACCAGATTTCATCCCCGCTGCGATAATCGCCGATGCTGGCGGCCACCTGAACGCCGATCATCGCGTCGGCGGGCACGGGTGGAGGGAAGGACAGGCTGCGGGTCGGTGCGCGGGCGCCTTCCGGGCCGAGCAGCGCCGCGACCGGCACCACGCTTTGACCCGGGAGCGCCACAAGTTCTGATGAGCCAACGCCCAGAGCGTCGGCAATGCGGTTCAACCAGTTGACCGATACGGTTCGCGTGCCGGTTTCCAGCCTGCCGATCGTCTGCGCCGTGGTTGCCGGACGGCAAAGCGCCGCGACTTGCTCCAGCGTCAAACCCTTGGCTTTTCGAACTTCTCTAATCCGGGTGATCATGCCCATTCCCGATTTTTTCACCTATTTGGTTTTTCGTCTTTCCTACAAATGGTTCGTCGTGGCAAGCCCCTTCGCATCATTCATGCATGAGGAGGAAGCCGATGCGAAGCCAATATGTGGAGCAGAAGATCGAGGACCCCGCAGGACATGTCCAGACAGTGGCTGTGAACCTGGGCGAATCGCCGTTGGCATGGCTGCACGCGCGCGGTCATCTGAGCGAGCGCTATTTCAGAGCGGGGGAGCTGTTGCGCGCTGATTGGGAGAAGGCGGGGCTTGGTCCGCGTGTCACTATGCGATGGGACGCGGCGTGTTCCACGGGTGGGCCAAGAAATGGCTCGGCAGCGCCTGATCCCAGCATAGCCCAGCTGTCGGCGGGGGAGCGTTTCCATGCCGCCATCGCCGCCGCCGGGCCGGGACTTAGCGATATATTATGGCGGGTTGCCTGCGCTGGTGAGGGGCTGGTCGCGGCGGAGCGGGCGCTCGGATGGCCGAGCAGGGCGGGCAAACTGGTCCTGACGCTGGCGCTGGAGAGGGTCGCAGCCTGGTATCGCGTGCCTTGACGTTTAGCGGCTCAGCTCGGCACCGAGGAGCAGCAGCAGTTTGACATCGATGGCAAAACCTTCGGCTCGCCAGAAGGCGATCTGGCCCGTCAATTGATCCAGTGGAATGCGGTGGACGCGGATATCTTCCCCGTCCACGCCTCCACCATCACCCGTTTTTCGCAGGTCATGGGCGCGGAAAAGGCAGAAGCTTTCGGACACCATGCCGGGCGAGCTGTAGAATTCGCCAGCGGCCTCCATGCGTCCGGCGTGATATCCGGTTTCCTCTTCCAGTTCGCGGATCGCCGCGCGTTCGGATGCCTCGCCTTCCTCATCATCGCCGACAAGGCCAGCGGGCAGTTCGATGCAGCGGCGGCCGAGCGGCACCCGGAATTGATCGACGAGCAGCACATGCCGCCGCCCGTCTGCGTCTTCGTCGAAGGCCAGGATAACGGCAGCATGGATGCCGCGCGCTCGCCCTACATATTCCCATCTGCCGCGACGCTTGGCGGTGATGAAACGGCCAGCCCACATGATTTCTTCCGGGGCGGCCATATCCTGTTCACTCATAATTCGATCAGCCTGTCGGGCAATTCGTTGATGTCATCCTGCTCGCGCGGGAAATGCGCCGCGAGGACAGCGCCGACCTGACGTACGGCCTGTGCCAGCCCTTCTCCGGGGCGACCCGCCCGGATCGCATCGATCAGTGCTGCCATCGCATCTCCCCATGCTTCGGGCGCGACTTTTTCGTTGATCGCGCGGTCGGCGACGATCTCGGCTCGATGCTCGTCAAGCGACAGGTAGATAAGGACGCCTGTGCGGCCGCGCGTGCGTGCTTCGGCGGCGGTGCGGAAGAGAAGGATGGCGCGGCGGCGCACCCGGCGGGCCTTGGTCGCACGCGGCGTCATCAGCATGCGTAGCGGCATGATGGCGAGCAGATAGCGCACCACGAGAAATTTCAGGATCAGAAGGCCGGTCAGGCCGAGGATGAGCTTCCAGTCGGCCAGCTCATGTTCCCAATCCAGCAGCAGCGTGGACAGGAAGGCGCGCAGCTGCGCCGGGAATGCGGCCATGAAAGACAAGGCGAGGAATATGGCCGCCACCGCCCAGCTGAGGCCGACATCATGATAGCTATCGGAACGGCGCGTGACGATCGTCACGATCTCGCCGGATGTTTGTGTCTCTGCTTCCTTGACGGCGGCGGTGACCAGTTCGTGGTCCGCCTGATTGAAAAGCACTTGCATCACCAGTCCCCCGAGGCGCCGCCGCCCCCGAAGCTGCCTCCTCCTGAAAAGCCACCTCCGCCGCTGCCCCAGCTTGATCCGCCCCCGCCGCCAGAGCCCCATCCAGAGCCCATGCCCGGACCCCAGAGGATGACAGGCGCGCCGCCACCACGGCGATAGCGCTTCCCGCCGCGCGCTCGCGACAGCAGCGGAAGCAGGACGAAGAAGACGAAGAACATGATGATCCAGAAGCCGAGGATGCCGCCTCCGCCGCTATCCTGCTGGCGGGCTTCGGCCTCCGCCTGCGCGGCGCGCGCCCTTGCCTGATCGGGTGGCAGGGCGAGCAGCGACGTGATCTGATCGACGCCCGCATCGATCCCGCCTGCCATGTCGCCAGCCTTGAAACGCGGCGTGATGGCGTTGCGGATGATTTGCGAAGACAGCGCGTCCGTCAGTATGCCTTCGACGCCATAGCCGACCTCGATCCGCACCTTACGCTCATGGGGGGCGATGATCAGCAGGATGCCCTGATTATTCTTGTCGCCAATCCCCCAGGCGCGGCCGAGGCGGTAGCCATAGTCCGAAATGTCGTAGCCCTGAAGGTCTGGGATGGTCGCCACGACCAGCGACCGCCCACTCGCCTGCTTCTGCGCGATCAGCTTTTGGCTCAGCGCCTGTTCCTGCGCGGGGTCGAGGATGTTCGCGGCATCCACGACACCCTTGTCGTCGAACTTCGGAAAGCTTTGGGCCTGCGCGGCGGGGACAGCGAGACCCGCCGCCGCCGTCCAGACGAGCAGCGCTAGGATCAGGAGCAGGCGGCGGAGCATGGCTGGCGCTTAGTTGCCGAAGTCGACCTTGGGCGCTTCTTCGGCTCCCGGCGTGGTCGCCTGGAAGGGGGTCATCGGCTTGGCGCCATGAATGATCTTGGCGCCGATCGCGTCGGGGAAGGTGCGAATGCGGGTGTTATAGGCGCGCACCGCTTCATTATAGTCGCGAATGGCGACGGCGATCCGGTTCTCGGTCCCTTCCAGCTGTGACTGGAGATCGAGGAAATTCTGGTTAGCCTTGAGGTCCGGATAAGCCTCCACCGATGCCAGCAGCCGCCCGAGACCTTGGCTCAGTTGCGCCTGTGCCTGCTGGAATTGCTGGACCTTGGCGGGGTCGGACAAATCCTCGGCGTTGACCTGCACCGATGTCGCCTTGGCACGCGCCTCCGTGACCCTCACCAACGTGTCCTGTTCCTGTTTGCCAGCTGCCTTCACTGTGGCGACCAGATTGCCGATCAGGTTGGAGCGGCGCTGATATTGTGCCTGGACGTCGGCCCATTTGGCTTTCGCTGCTTCCTCTGCGGTGGGCACGCTGTTGATGCCGCAGGCAGACAGCGCAAATGCCGTTAGCAGGGGCAGGAGAAGAGCAGAAAATCGGCGCAGGATCGTCATGGAGCATCCTCGGCATTGTTGCGACGTCGGAAATAGGTGGTTGTGGAAGCGGGTGCAACGGCTCATCCTGCTAAACACGCAATCAGTGCAAGGGGTTCTCACATGGGACTGATTTCCGAATTCAAGACATTTATAAACCGGGGCAGCGTGATCGACCTGGCGGTTGGCGTCATCATCGGCGGCGCGTTCGCCACCATCACCAAGTCGCTGACAGATGACCTGATCATGCCGGTGGTGGGCTACCTGTTCGGCGGGGCGGACTTTTCCCGCTATTTCATCCGGCTCGGCGACATACCTGCCGGGTTCAAGGGCAATCCGGAAAGCTACGCCGATCTCAAGGGCGCAGGAGTCGCCATGTTGGGGTGGGGCGAATTTCTGACCGTGCTGGTCAATTTCCTCATCCTTGCCTTCATCATCTTCCTGCTGGTGAGGGCGGTGAACAGGCTGATGCCCAAGCCCGATGAGGCGCCTGCCGCTACCCCGGAGGAGGTGCTGTTGCTCCGTGAAATTCGCGACAACCTCAAAAAATAATTCGTTTCTGCGACGAAAGGAGCCTGCGGCGGGAACCATCTGCCGTGCGACCGGTTGATCGCGGTCAGAGTTCTGGGTGCTTTGCGCGGCCGGAATTCTTGCCGAATGACGTCAGCCCCAGGGGGCGCAACAGGAGAACACGCCGTGAAAACCATCGTCTCAGTCCTCGGCCTTGCCAGCTTGATCGCGCTTGCTGCATGCGATTCCAAGCAGGAAAACAAGGTCGAGAACGCATACGAGAATCAGGCGGACGCCATCGACAACCAGGCCAGCAACATGGAAGCGATGGCCGATAACCTGTCCGGCAATGCCGAAAACGCTGCCGAGAACGCAGCCGACGCTTTGGAGAACAAGGCCGAGGCCACTCGCGAAGCGGGTGAGCGCGCTGCCGATGCCGTCGAAGAGAAGACGGAGCGCTAATCTTTCGCTTTCCCAAGCCGGAAAGGGCGTCGCGATGATGATCGCGGCGCCCTTTTTGCTGAGAGAACAACGTCTTTAACGAGCCTTTAACCACGCCTTCCCCATGGTGCCGTCGCGCGCATCCGTGAAGGCCAAGGGAATGGACGAGTTACTTCAGGAATTCATAGCCGAGACGCAGGAAACGCTGGAAGCCCTGGCGGGCGAGGTCGTCGCCTGGGAGGCGGACCCCAGCGACCGCGACCGGCTGGACGCCATTTTCCGCTTCTTCCATACGGTAAAGGGCAGCTGCGGCTTCCTCAACCTGCCGCGTTTTGAACGGCTGAGCCATGCGGCCGAGGATGTGCTGTCGGAAATCCGCGCAGGAAGCCGTACCGCTGATCCAGCGACGGTTAGTGCCGTGCTGGGCATTATGGACCGGATCGCCGAACTTGCAGAGGCGGTGGCGATCGGCGCGGCGCTGCCCGATGAAAATGACGACTATCTGATTGGTGCCCTCGCCGCACGCGAGGAAGTAACGGCGGCCGCAGAGGTTGCTCCCGCAATCGAGGCTGTGCGTCAAGGCGGCGCGCAGGCGGTGCCCCGGACCATCCGGTTGCCGCTATCGCTGATCGATCAGTTGATGAATGGCGTGTCGGACATGGTGCTGGCGCGCAACGAACTGTCCCGCAAGCTGCGCGAACGGTCGAGCGATCCCGAGCTGGAGAGCAGCTTCGAACGACTTTCCACATGCGTTGCCGACATGCGGGACGCCATTTCCAAGACGCGAATGCAGCGTGTGGAAAGGCTGTTTACCGCCATTCCACGCATGGTGCGTGATCTGGGCCGCGAACTGGGCAAGAGGATCGACCTAGTCCTTGAGGGCGGCGACGTCGAAATGGACCGCGAGATGGTGGAGATGGTGGTCGATCCACTGACCCACATCGTGCGCAACAGCATCGATCACGGCATCGAAACACCTGAGCAGCGCCGGGCGGTGGGCAAGCCCGAAGCCGGGACGCTGAAGTTGCAGGCACGCCAGTCGGGCAACCAGATCGTGATCGAGGTCAGCGACGACGGGCAGGGTATCGACACCGGGCGCCTGGTGGAAAAGGCAGTTTCAGCAGGCAAGCTGACCCGCGATGCCGCCGCCAGGATGGGCGAGGCGGAAAAGCTGGAGCTGATCTTCCAGGCCGGGCTTTCGACTGCCAGCCATGTGACTGCGATATCCGGCCGGGGGGTCGGGATGGACGTGGTGCGCGCCAATGTGGAGCGGATCGGCGGCGTCATCGCGCTGCATAACGAACTTGGGCGGGGATTGCGGATCGTATTGCGCGTTCCGTTGACGCTGACGATCATTCCGGGTCTTATCATCCGGTCTGGCGGTCTGCACTTCGCCATTCCGCGCGCGGCGGTGGTCGAGATACTGCACGATAATAACGAGACGCTGCATGTCGCCGAAGTCGGTGGCGCGAAGATCGCGACGATCCGGTCCGTGCGCCATTCGATGATCGATCTGGAAGATGTGTTGGGGATGGAGAAGTCCGCCCAGCCGGGTCCGCGCGCGATCATGGTGGTGCGATCTGCGACTGGCGTGCCCTTCGCCCTGGGTGTCGCCGCTGTCGATAATCATGAGGAACTGGTTATTCGTCCCGCATCTCCGCTGGTCATGGCGACCGGCGTCTATGCGGGCATGACGCTGCCCGACAATGGCAAGCCGATGTTGCTGCTCGATGCGGCGGGCCTCGCCAATGCCGCGCGCCTGCCGAATGTTGTGGATGAACGGGCCAATGATCAGGCAGATGACAATGATGATGGCGCTGTCCGGGTCGAGATGGTGTCGGCCCTGCGCTTTGAGGAGCTGTCGGGCGAACGGCGGCTGATCAAGCTTTCTCTGGTGGAGCGGGTGGAGGACGTTGATGCGTCGCTCTTTGGTCGTTCGGGCGCCCATGCCTTTGTGCGGCTGGACGGACGGCTGGTGCCGGTGGCCAATGGCGCGCATAAATTTACTGCCGATCATGTTTCGGCGCTGCGGCTTCGGGATGGCAATCAGGAAGCCTGCTATCCGGTCGCCGCCGTTCTCGACATCGTGGAAATGCCTGCCGTGCCCGACATGGTCGCCCTGCAAGGCGTGCTGAGCGGCGTCGCCATGGTCGATGGCGAACATCTTGAGGTCCTTAATCCCTTCGCGCTGTTTGCCTCTCTGCCAGATAGTGGCTTCGCGAGACGGGTTCGGGGACGGTGCGTCCTTGCTGACAGTGAGGATGGCTGGACGCGTGAGATATTGGCGCCCTTGCTGCGTCAGGCGGGCCATGAAGTCCTTTTGGGCCTGCCCCAAGGTGAGGCCGTCGATCCGGCTGACGTGGTCCTTTGTTCTGACCGTGATCTGACGCAGGCGGCCGAGATATTGGGATGCCGCATCGTCCAGCTGCGCGCGTCACCAAAACCGGCAGGGCCAGAGGATGGCAGCATTTATCGCTATGATCAGGACGCCCTGATGGCGGCCATCACTGGCACCCGGCGCTAAGGAGGTTTTATGGAGCAGCTTTACCTTCTGGCGACATTGGCTGACACCCGCGTCGCCGTGGAGGCGAATGAGGTTGAGGCGGTCGTGAAGCTCGCCGACATCTCGCCGGTGCCGGGCATGCTGGGACATGTTGCCGGACTGTCCGCCCTGCGCAGCCGCGTGCTCACGATAATCGACGTGCCCGCCCTGATCCATGGTGCGCCGACGCCGCCGGATCGGCGGGGCCTGGCGATCATCGCCGACATTAGCGGGCACAGCTATGGCCTGATGGTGGATGCGGTGCATGATATTTGCCAGGTGCCCGAAGGCGACCTGCCGCTGCGTGGGCAGTTGGATAAGGCCTGGGCACCTTATGCGCGGGCGATCGTCGAACAGGATGGGCATCCCCACCTGCTGGTTTCGCTGGCGAGCTTCATCGAAACCGGCCTGATGGCACAGGCCGCATAAATTCGCGGCTCGTTTACGAATTACTCGGCTTTGGTGGCTAATCTTTCCTGCACGGGGAAAAATCCAAGGGACGCTTCATGAAAAACTGTCTGGTAGTCGATGATTCGAAAGTCATCCGCAAAGTTGCACGGCATATCCTGGAATCACTCGATTTGTCGGTAAGTGAAGCGGTGGATGGGCAGGATGCCCTCACCCAATGCGAAGCCGCAGCGCCGGACGTGGTCCTGCTGGACTGGAACATGCCGGTCATGAGCGGCATGGAGTTTCTTCAGGCGCTTTCCACCGCGAAGGTAACCGCTCGGCCGAAGATTATTTTCTGCACCACTGAAAACGGCATCAGTCATATCAAGGCAGCCGTGGAGGCGGGCGCCGACGAATATGTGATGAAGCCGTTCGATCGCGAGACGCTGGAAAGCAAGCTGTCGATCGTGGGTGTCATCTGAACCGTTGATTCGCTGATTCGCCCCAGTCCGTTCCTGTCGCCAGAAAGCCCATTAATGTCCGCCGTCACGCCTATCCTGGCCAGCCAGAGCAGACCGCAGGTCCGCGTAATGGTTGTCGATGATTCGGTCGTCGTGCGGACAATGATCGCGCGTATCCTGGATAGCGATCCGGCATTTTCGGTGGTTCACAAGACCAACAGCGCCGAACATGCCTTAGGTTATCTGGCCGCGCATGAGGTCGACCTGGTCCTGTTGGACATCGAGTTGCCGGGGCAGAGCGGATTGTCGGCGCTTCCCGCCCTTCTTCGCGCGAATCCCGGCGGCAAGGTGGTCATCCTTTCCGGAAATTGCGAGGAAGGCAGCGGAGCCGCGATCGAGGCACTGGCGCTGGGAGCGAGCGACATTTTCGCGAAGCCCGGCAGCGGTTGCTTCGGCGAACAGTTTCCCCAAACGCTCATTGATCGGCTGTCGCGCCTGTTCGGCGCCAATCTGGCACAGGCGGCGGAGGCGCAGCCCGTCGTCATGGCGGCGAGCAAGCCCACCGCTCCGCTCGCTTGCCTCGGCATCGGTGCTTCGACAGGCGGCATCCATGCGCTCAGTCAGTTGTTTGCCGGCATGACCGAGCCGCTGGGCGTGCCGATCCTGCTGACCCAGCATCTGCCGGTCAGCTTTACATCCTATTTCGTACAGCAACTCGCCCGGATGACCAGCCTGCGCGTGAAGGTTGGCGAGCAGGGCGAAATGCTGGTGCCCGATACCATCTATGTCGCGCCCGGCGACGCCAATTTGCAGGTTCGCCGGGGCCTTTATGGGCGAGTGATGGTCACGTTGAATCCGCAGCGCACGCCCGCAGGAAACCTGCCCGGCGTCGATCCGATGTTCACCAGCATGGCCGAAGCCTATGGGGCGGGCGCGGCAGGCGTCGTCCTGACCGGGATGGGCCGTGACGGCACGGTCGGCGGACATGACATCGTTGCCGCAGGCGGTTGGATCGTGGCGCAGAATGAAACGAGCAGCGTCGTTTGGGGCATGCCGGGATCGGTGACAGCGGCTGGGCTCAGCTGTGCGTTGCTGGACCCTTATGCCATCATGGATTTCGTCGCGCGGCGCGGAAAGAGCAAAGGTTTGACACATTGACCCTTTCGACCGATTCATCCTCGAGCGGCGCCGCCCGCATCTTTTCGGCTCTGCTGGAGGCGCGCACCGGGCAGATATTGTCGGAAAGCCGCGCATGGCGGATGGAAACGGCGCTCAAGCCGGTCATGCGCACCCATGGCCTTGCCGACATGGACGAACTGGCCGCCCGCCTGCTGGGCAATCGTGATCCGCGTCTGGAAGATGAGGTGATCAACGCGCTGCTCAACAACGAAAGCAGCTTTTTCCGCGATCTCCAGATCTTCGACATGATCCACCGGCATATCCTGCCGTCCTTTTATGCGGATCGGCGGGACCGGGTGCTGCGGATCTGGAGCGCGGGCTGTTCCACGGGCCAGGAAGTCTATTCCCTCGCAATTCAACTGCGCAACGACATCGCGCGCTGGCGCGGCTGGCGCATCGAAATATTGGCGACGGACATTTCGACTGCGGCCATAGAACAGGCGCGCAGCGGCATCTTTTCGCAGATGGACGTTCAGCGCGGTCTTGCCGTCGGCGACCTGATCAAATGGTTCGAACCCGTTGGAGACAATTGGCGCGCCAGCCCGGAACTGCGCCGGATGATCGATTTCCGGACGGACAATCTGTTCGATGCGAAGGCTCCATCGGGAGAATATGACCTGCTCCTTTGCCGCAATGTGCTGCTTTATTTCACGCCGGAGCGGCGGCAGGAGGTGTTCCGCCTTCTGAAGCGGCATAGCCAGGAAAAGTCGGTGCTGTTGCTGGGGGCGGGCGAGACCGTGATCGGCCATAGCGAAGATTTCATTCCCCATCCGGAATTTCGCGGCGGATATGCGCGGCGGCTGGAAATGGCGCGGAACAGCGACGAGGCGCTTCGCCGCGCCGTCTGACCAGAGTTTCGCGCACATCCTGTCCCCGACACTGGTTCAGGGAAGTGCTTGCGCTTGATCGGCCATTCGCTCTCGGCCATTGTCTGCGGCAGTTGCCCGTCCTGATGCGGCGGGGCGAGGACAGATGATGGTTACGGGTTTCCGATGAGCGACATTCCAATGATCGAAACGCCGTCGCCCAATTTCGACGAGCGCAAGCTGCCCATATCCATGCTGGTGCTACATTATACCGGCATGCCGGACGCCCAGAGTGCGATCAACTGGATGGCCAGCCCGGAATCCAAGGTTTCCGCTCATTATGTCGTAACCGAAGAAGGTGGGATCGTCCGCATGGTCGATGAAGCCAGCCGGGCCTGGCATGCGGGCCGGTCCCATTGGCGCGGCACGGATGACGTCAATTCGGCGAGTATCGGGATCGAAATCGTCAATCCTGGCCATGAATGGGGTTATCGGCCCTTTCCCGACGCGCAGATTGAGGCGCTCATCCCGCTGATGCATGACATCGTGCAACGTCACGGCATCACGCGTGGCAATATCGTCGGGCATAGCGATGTCGCCCCGGCGCGCAAGCAGGACCCGGGCGAGCTTTTCCCCTGGTGGCGACTGGCCCGGCTGCGCCTGGCGCTGCCGCGTCCCACCCGCAATCTGATGGACCCGCTTTGGTCGGACAGTGCTTTCCTGCTGGCGCTGGAGCGCTTTGGCTATGACATTGCCGAGCCTGATGCGGCGGTGGTCGCGTTCCAGCGGCGCTTCCGGCCGGAACTGATTGACGGCGTGATCGATGGCGAATGCCGCGCGATCCTGCTCGCCTTGCTGCTGCCAAAGCCAAGGGGTGATGAATAAGCGGGGATGACGGATCGCGCTTAGCCATGTATAGCGCGCCGTGCCAGAGGGCCGGGCGGCCGCGGCGTGGCGGGTAACTTCCACGGCGAGGAAAGTCCGGGCTCCACGAAATGACGGTGCCGGCTAACGGCCGGCTGGAGTGATCCAAGGGACAGTGCAACAGAAAGCAGGTCGCTACAGCTTCGGCTAAGCGAAATTGAAAGGGTGCGGTAAGAGCGCACCGCGTCTCCGGCAACGGAAGGCGGCACGGTAAACCCCACCGGGAGCAAGACCGAATAGGGGCGGCGCGCGGCCAGTTCGCAAGGATGAACCGCTAGGCCAGTTTCGGCTGAGACCGCCCGGGTTGGTTGCTTGAGGGACGGAGCAATCCGTCTCCTAGAGGAATGGCCGCCCATCTCCGCAAGGAGTGGACAGAACCCGGCTTACAGGCCCTCTGGCATTAGAATCCTCCCCGCGCGGAGCGGGGGGAGGGGGACCGTTTGCGTAGCAAATGGTAGAGGGGAAGAGGGATGACGTTGCGCATTCTCCCCACCACCGCTTGACGGCGGTCCCCCTCCCCATCTTCGATGGGGAGGATGTTATTTGAACCGCCGGGGTGGCGTTCTGCCTGCGGCTTACCTAATTGGGACCGATGGCACGAAGCAGCCGATCAAATGACTGGGGCTTTCCCCGCTGGCGCAGCTACGGCGCATCGCGTGAGGCGCAACAGGTGCGCATGTGCGATCGATATGGCTGTGACCAGCCGGGCGACTGTCCCGCGCCCAAGTCGCCCAACAGCCCGGAACGCTGGTACTTCTGTTCCGATCATGCGGGCGAATATAACCGCAACTGGGACTATTTTCAGGGGCTGGACAAGGAAGAGCGGGAGCAGCGCGAGCGCGCCGAGCGTCGCGACGCTGGCGGCTATCAGGGCAGCGCCTATCATGGTTGGGGCGGGCCGGGTGACGGCAGCCGGTCGCGGGACGAGCTTCACGCCCTGAAAGCGCTGGAGCTGGAGGACGATGCCGATTTCGAGGCTGTGAAGAAGAGCTGGCGGCGTCTGGCCAAGGAAAATCATCCCGACGTGAAGCCCGGCGACGTGGACGCCGCCGTCCGTTTCCAGACGATCCAGGCCGCCTATGAAGTGCTGCGATCGGCAGAGGAGCGGCGGACGTGGAAGCCGCGGGAGACCGTGGATTGAAGGATCATGTCCGATCCAACTGGCAGAATGCGGTCCTGGTCTGCCGCAAATGTTCGAAGAAGCTGGATGGGGGCTTTGGTCCCGATGGGGACGAGCGGCTCGCCAAGGCGCTAAGGAAGCGGTTGTCGCTGAAGAAAGGGCGCAAGGCGGCGGCGGGGATTATCGAGGTAAACTGCCTTGGCGTTTGTCCCAAGGGGGCGGTGACCGTGGTGAATGGCGCGCAGGCTCGGGACTGGCTGCTGGTCCGGCCGGGCGCTGATCTGGACGAAGTCGCGAAAAGCCTGGGTCTTGCCCCGGCCAATGGCAGGGTCAGCTAGCCTGTTTGAGCGGCGGCTCCAGACCCGCTTGGGCGAGCAGGGGCATCAGCAGCTTCTCTTCCTTGCGCATCCGGTTGAGCAAGGCATCGATGATCTGGCGGCTTTCGCGGCAAAATTCGGGCCATTCGCGCGCAATGCGATCATCGCTCCATCGGGACATATAGTGGGTGAAGGCCAGCGCCAGCGGCGCCATTTCCGCTTGCAGCCGTGCTGCCGTTTCCCGCAGGGGGGCATGCGCCTGCCTCTGCATTGCGGGATAGAAAACCTGGTCTTCCAGCGCGAGGTGAGACATTAATTGCCGGGCAAACTGCCAGCGGAAGGTGCCAAGCTGGCGAGGCGTGGCGTTGTCGGAAATCAGCTGCAAAAATTCGTCGGCGGATACGTCAAGCGCGTCATGTTGGCTTTGTAATTGCTGCAGGTCCATCGGCCGTTTCCAAACATAGGATAAGATGCTTTTCGCACGGCGCCGTTAATAATCCGTTCTTTCCGGCGGATATTGACCGAGGGAGACGCCGTCCGCCGCGCCTTTCGGGCAGCGGACGGCGTGACAAGCATCAGCCCGGCTGATCGGCGCGGCTCGCGCCTTCGCCGTCCAGGTTCAGCGCGACGAAATCCCAATCGATCGCATCCTTCAGCAGGCGCTCAGCATAGTTGGGGCGCAGGTTGCGATAGTCGATATAATAGGCATGTTCCCACACATCGAGGATCAGCAGCGGGGTGTGGCCATGCGCCACGGGGGTGTCGGCGTCATGATAGCTGGTCACTTCCAGCTTGCCGTCCTTCAGGATTAGCGCGGCCCAGCCGCTGGCGAAATGACCCACGGCTTCCGCCTTCAGCTTTTCGATCAAGGCATCGACCGAGCCGAAGCCTTCGTTGATAAGGGCGAGCAGCGTGCCGGTCGGCTGCTTCTTTTCCGGCGACAGCGACAGCCAGTAGAATGTGTGGTTCCAGATCTGTCCGACCTGGTTGAACAGCGCGCCCTTGCTGCTCTTGATCAGTTCGACCAGCGACTTGCCTTGCAGGGCGGAATCTGCGGCGACCAGTTCATTCGCCTTCACGACATAGGCGTTGTGATGCTTGCCATGGTGATAGTCGAAGGTTTCAACCGAAAGAATGTCGCCAAAGGCATCCTTGGGGTAAGGCAGATTGGGCAGCACAAAGGCCATGTCGGAACTCCTCGGGTTCTTGGGATGGATGGCGGCATAACGGGCATGCCACCGAAAGGGTCCCGGCCCCGTAGCAGCCTTATTGCGCTGCGGAAAACAGGATATTTTCGTTTAGCTGCATGGAAATATCCATGTGACAGCAGCGTAACGATGACATAGAATCATCGGTCAGGCCGTTCACAAATAGCGGCCGGATAATAGGGGACGGATCAATGGCAAAATTCTTCGGTAATTTGCATCTGGTGCTCGCCGTGGGGCTGGTGTTTGCGCTGGTGGTGATTTTCTCGGTCCCGGCGAACACGATTCCCGAGCAGGCGATCCTGCGTTGGCTCCACCTGTTCTTCGGCATCGTGTGGATCGGCCTTCTTTATTATTTCAACTTCGTTCAGATTCCGACCATGCCCAAGGTTCCGGCCGAACTGAAGCCGGGCGTGTCGAAGTTCATCGCGCCTTCGGCCCTGTTTTTCTTCCGCTGGGGCGCAGCGTTGACCGTGCTGACCGGGGCGATCATCGCCTGGCGCAGCGCGTATCTGGTTGAAGCGCTGACGCTTCAGCCGGGCTTCGTGCTGATCGGCGTCGGCATGTGGCTGGCGCTGGTGATGGCGTTCAATGTGTGGTTCATCATCTGGCCGAACCAGAAAAAGGCGCTGGGTATCGTCCCTGCCGAGGATGCGGTGAAGGCCAAGGCGGCGACCACCGCGATGATGTTTTCGCGTATGAACACCCTGCTGTCGCTGCCGATGCTTTATTGCATGGTGAACTTCAACGGCGGTTGACATTAATTGAGTGGGCGGGGTTGGCTAAGGCTGGTCCCGCCTGCGTTAAAAACGCGTTCTACTACGAACATTAACCCTGTGGCGGGGTGGTTTCGCCGATTTCCTCGCTATCGAGATTATTGCCCAGCGTCAGACCATGGCGGGTGAGCATCGGGATGTTGGCGAGGGCGAAGAGGAGCGACACGATCGTGACGCCCCAGACCTTGACCGCGAGCCATGCGTCGAAGGTCATCGAGTGGCGCATCACTTCATTGGCGATGGCCATGGCGACGAAGAAGAAGCCCCAGTTGCGGGACAGCTTGCGCCAACCTTCTTCGGTGAGGCCGTCATAGGCGGCTTGCAGAAGATATTTGAGCAGCGCCTTGCCGCGCAGCAGCCCGCCGAACAGCATCAGGGCGAAGAAGCTGTAAATGATCGTCGGCTTTACCTGAATGAAGCTCTGATCCTGGAAATAGATGGTGAGGCCGCCGAAAAAGAGGACGAGCATCGCTGACAACCACAGCATCGGCGACACGCGGCCAAGCTTTATCTTTGAAATGATCACGGCGATGACGATGGCGGCCATGAACGCGGCCGTGCTGAGGGTCATCGCGGTAATCGGATTGCCGGGACCCCAGATCCAGCCCGCGCCCTTGTAGCTCAGGAAGAAGACGAGCAGCGGGCCGAAGTCGAGCGCGAGGCTCAGGTTGCCGCCGTGGGTGGGTTTGGTGTCAGTCATTGTGTATTTCCGTCATCCCAGCGCTGAAATGAGGCACGTGACTCATTTCAACTGGGATCTCATGAGGCTGGGTTGTGCCGTAAAGGCATGCGACCCCAGCTTCTGCTGGCATGGCGCAGATGGGGCGTTCATCGCGCATAGGCTGTTCCTGCGATCGCGCGCGCCATGTCGCCGGGGTCGAAGGGGCGCAGATCCTCGATCTTTTCACCTACGCCGATAGCATGGATGGGCAGGCGATATTTCTCCGCCGCCGCGACCAGCACGCCGCCGCGCGCGGTGCCATCCAGCTTCGTCATGACGAGGCCGGTGACTTGCGCGACTTCCTTGAACACCTCGATCTGGTTCAAAGCATTTTGTCCGGTGGTGGCATCCAGTACCAACACAACGTCATGGGGAGCCGCCGGGTTCAACCGGCCGAGCACGCGGCGAATCTTGGCCAATTCGTCCATCAGCTCGGTCTTGTTCTGAAGGCGGCCGGCCGTATCGACGATCAGCACGTCGATGCCGGTGGCGGTCGCCTGCTTGACCGCATCGAACACGATGCCTGCTGCGTCGCCCCCTTCCTTGCCAGCGACGATGGGGATGCCGAGGCGATCGGCCCAGACCTTTAGCTGCCCGATTGCGGCGGCGCGGAAGGTGTCGCCCGCCGCCAGCATCACGCCATAATCCTGTTCCAGGAAATTATTGGCGAGCTTGGCGATGGTGGTGGTTTTGCCCGAACCGTTGACGCCGATGACTAAAATGACCTGCGGGCGAGGAAAGGCTTCGATCTCCAACGGCCGGGCTACGGGGGCGAGAACCTTCTCGATCTCCTTCGCGATGATTTCGCGGAGATAGTCTTCGGTGAGTTCGCGGTTGTAGCGGCCTTCGGACAGGCGATCGCGTACGCGGGCGGCCATGGCGGGGCCGAGGTCGCTGACAATCAGTGCTTCCTCGATCTCATCGAGCGTCTGGTCGTCAAGCGCAGCCTTGGTGAAGAGGCCGGTGAGGTTCTCGCCAAGCTTGTCGGAGGTGCGCTTCAGGCCGCCGAAGAGGCGGTCGCGCCAGCTGGTGCCGGGTTCAGTCATTGCCGAGCCTCTTGCGCGATCAGCACGCCATTCTCAAGGGCCGTGATGGTTGCGGACGTGATCGAGGAAGGCGGTTGAGGCGTGACGAAGCGAACCGGCGCGAAATTTTCGGCGTGGCCGGTCAGGCCGTTGCGCTCGACCAGCACCGATTGGGTGGTGCCGATGAGGCTTTGCAGCCATTGCTGGCGCTGCGCTTCGCAGGCCGAGCGAAGGCGGGCAGCTCGGGCTTTGACCGTAGCGCGGTCCACCTGCGGCATGCGGGCGGCGGGGGTGCCTGCGCGTGGGGAGTAGGGGAAGATATGGCCGTGCACGATGGCGCATTCGTCGACCAGCTTCAGGCTGTTTTCGAACATCGTCTCATCCTCGGTCGGGAAGCCAGCGATGATGTCCGCCCCGATGCTGATGGCGGGGCGGGCAGCCTTGAGCCGCTCCACGATGCGAATGGCATCGGCGCGGCTATGGCGGCGCTTCATGCGCTTGAGGATCATGTCGTCGCCCGCCTGAAGCGAGAGGTGGAGGTGCGGCATCATGCGCGGCTCATGGGCGATGAGGTCGAAGAGCCGGTCGTCGATCTCCACGCTGTCGAGGGAGGAGAGGCGCAGGCGCGGCAAGGACGGCACGGCTTTCAGGATGCGCTCGACCAGGAGGCCGAGCGAGGGTGATCCGGGGAGGTCAGGGCCGTAGCTGGTGACGTCGACGCCGGTCAGCACGATTTCCTGATAGCCTGCGTCCACCAGCTCGCGCGCCTTGTCGATGACGGCGCCTGCGGGGACAGAGCGGCTATTTCCCCGGCCATAGGGGATGATGCAGAAGGTGCAGCGATGGTCGCAGCCATTTTGCACCTCCAGGAAGGCGCGGGCATGTTCGGCAAAGGCGCTGGCCATGTGCGGCGCTGTGTCGCGGACAGCCATAATGTCGGAGACTTGGACTTTCTCCGCTGCCTTCAATACGTCCGTCACCCCAGCGGAGGCTGGGGTCTCGTGCGGTAGGGCGCGGCGTTGGGCCTGAGATCCCAGCTTCCGCTGGGGTGACGGGTAGGTGGTGGGGTCGAGTTTCTCGCGGTTGCCTATTACCGCGTCGACCTCCGCCATTCGGGCGAAGGTTTCCGGCTCGGTTTGTGCAGCGCAGCCCGTCACCATGATCCGCGCCTCTGGTCGTTCGCGGCGGGCGCGGCGGATGGCTTGGCGGGTCTGGCGCACCGCTTCGGCGGTTACCGCGCAGCTGTTGACGACGATAAGGTCATCCTGCCCGCCTGCCATCTCGCGGATGGCCTCGCTTTCCGCGATGTTGAGGCGGCAGCCGAGGGTGATGATCTGCGGGCCGCTCATGCTCTAAAAGCGCGTCCAGTCAGCCTCGCCGTCGAAGACGTGGGTGGCGGGGCCGGTCATCATGATGTGGCCGCCGGGTTGCCAATCGATGACGAGGTCGCCGCCGGGCAGGGTTACGCGCGTGGGTCCGGTAACGAGCTTGCGCCGTACGCCTGCGACGGCCGTGGCGCAGGCTCCAGTGCCGCATGCGCGGGTGAGGCCAGCGCCGCGTTCCCAGACGATCAGGCGGATATGATTGTCGCCGACTATCTGCGCGAAGTTGACGTTGACGCGGGCGGGGAAGAGCGGATCGGTCTCGATCAGCGGGCCTAAATGCTCGAAGTTCACACCGTTCAGATCGTCCACGAAGAAGATGACATGCGGGTTGCCGACATTGACGGCGGCGGGGGCGGGGAGGTCTTCCCAGCTGACTGGCATGGTCAGCGTGTCCAGGGCGTAGGCGAGGGGAATGGCATCCCAGTCGAGCCGGGGCGCGCCCATATCGACGGTAGCACCGCCATTGATTGCCTTGGCTTCCAGCAGTCCCGCCTTGGTTTCGATCAGCACGTCGCGGCCGACGAACAGGGGAACGCAGCGGGTAGCGTTGCCGCAGGCTTCGACTTCGCTGCCGTCGCTGTTGAAGATGCGCATGGATACGTCGGCGCGATCGGACTGGCCGATGAGGATCAGCTGATCGCAGCCTATGCCTGCGTGGCGGTCGGCTATGGCTTGGGCGCGGGTGGGGGTCACGTCGACCGCGCCCTCCCGCGCGTCGATCACGACGAAGTCGTTGCCCAGCCCGTGCATTTTGGAAAATCGGCCCATAATGGTCGCGCATGTAGGGGGTGTGGGGGAAAAAGGCGAGTCTGCATCCCGTCATCCGCCATCCCGGGCTTGACCCGGGATCCCGCTTCCTTGCGCGGGACCGAGCGGGACCCCGGATCAAGTCCGGGGTGACGGGTAGAGAATGTGGTGCGCGTCATTGCATCCCTCCCCCCATTCCGCTAAGGGCCACATCGCAATTGGGCGGTTCGCCGTTCGATACCCTGACAGATCCATGGTGCTCACACGGGAGCACCGGATGGACGCTGGCCGGCGAGGTTTCGCCCGCCGGCGGTTTTGTCGTTTGGCGGGGTGGCGCTGTTTTCCGGGCTTTTCGGCCCAAATGAGGTGATGATGTTCGATTCGCTAAGCGATCGTCTGAGCGGGGTATTCGACAAGCTGCGTGGGCGCGGTGCGCTGACGGAGGACGATGTCCGCGCCGCGATGCGCGAGGTGCGAATCGCGCTGTTGGAAGCCGACGTCGCGCTTCCGGTCGTGCGCCAGTTCGTCGATCAGGCGACCGAGCGGGCCGTGGGCAGCGACGTGCTGCGGTCGGTCACGCCGGGGCAGATGGTCGTCAAGATCGTCTCCGACACGCTGACCGAGACGCTGGGTTCTGAAACGTCCGACCTGCTGATCGATGTCAGTCCGCCTGCGGTCATCATGATGGTCGGCCTTCAGGGGTCGGGCAAGACTACCTCCACCGCCAAGATCGCCAAGCGTTTGAAGGAAAAAGAGCGCAAGAAGGTGCTGATGGCGTCGCTCGACGTCCAGCGTCCGGCCGCGCAGGAACAGTTGGCGGTGCTGGGCACGCAGACCGATGTCGCGACCCTGCCGATCGTGGCGGGTCAGCAGCCGGTCGATATCGCCAAGCGGGCTTTGCAGGCGGCGAAGCTTCAGGGCTTCGACGTGGTGATGCTCGACACGGCGGGTCGTTTGCACGTCGATCAGGCGCTGATGGACGAGATGAAGGCGGTGGCCGAAGTCTCCAATCCGGCGGAAATCCTGCTCGTTGTTGACTCGCTGACCGGCCAGGACGCGGTGAATGTCGCAACCAGCTTTACCCAACAGGTGCCGCTGACCGGCGTGGTGCTGACCCGCATGGACGGCGATGCGCGCGGCGGCGCTGCGCTGTCGATGCGTGCGGTCACAGGCCGCCCGATCAAATTCGCGGGCACCGGCGAAAAGCTGGACGCGATCGAGCCATTCCATCCCGCGCGCGTGGCGCAGCGCATCCTTGGCATGGGCGACGTCGTGTCGCTGGTCGAGAAGGCGGCCGAGGCGGTCGACGCCGATGAAGCCGAGAAGCTCGCCAAGAAGATGGCCAAGGGTCAGTTCGACATGAACGACCTGCGCGCCCAGCTTAACCAGATGCGCCGCATGGGTGGCCTCGGCGCGCTGGCGGGCATGCTGCCGGGCCTCAAGAAGGCGCAGGCCGCGATGGCGGCGAGCGGGGCCAATGACAAGACGCTGATCCATCTGGACGCGATGATCGGATCGATGACGCCCAAGGAGC
Organism: Sphingobium sp. Cam5-1; assembly: GCF_015693305.1. Lineage (NCBI taxonomy): Bacteria > Pseudomonadati > Pseudomonadota > Alphaproteobacteria > Sphingomonadales > Sphingobiaceae > Sphingobium > Sphingobium sp. Cam5-1. The sequence goes on from NZ_CP065138.1 coordinate 193,279, forward strand.
GGGAGAAGCCCGGCCTGATCAACGCCAAGCGCAAGATCCGCATCGCCAAGGGTAGCGGACGCACGGTGCAGGAAGTCAACAAGCTCCTGAAAATGCATCAGGAGATGGAAACGGCGATGAAGAAGATCCGCAAGATGGGCGGATTGAAGGGGCTCGCCAAGATGTTCACCGGCGGTGGCATGGACAAGCTGATGGGTGGCGCGGGTGGCGCGCCGGACCTTGGCGGGCTTGGTGGATTGGGCGGCCTTGGAGGCGGAGGCAATATGCCCAACCTGCCGCCGGGCTTTCAGAATTTCATGAAGAAATAGTCTGTCATCCCAGCGAAGGCTGGGATCTCAGGCACAAGATCCCAGCCTTCGCTGGGATGACGAATTGAAGCTAAGTAGATTAGAGTAGAAAGGTCAAAAACTAACATGGCAACGTCCATTCGTCTTTCGCGCGGTGGTTCCAAGAAGCGTCCTTATTACCGCATCGTCGTGGCCGACAGCCGCGCGCCGCGTGACGGCAAGTTCATCGAGCGTATCGGCAGCTACAACCCCGTCCTGCCCAAGGGCGACGAGAAGCGCGTCGTGATCGACGTTGAGCGTGCGAAGCACTGGGTTGCCGCTGGCGCGCAGCCGACCGACCGCGTTGCCCGCTTCCTCGACGCGGCTGGCGTGAAGGAACGCGCTGCCCGCAACAATCCGAAGAAGGCTGAGCCGGGCCAGAAGGCCAAGGATCGCGCCGAAGACCGCGCGACTAAGGCTGCGGAAGCCGCAGAAGCTGCCGAAGCCGCGAAGGCTGCTGCCGCTGAGGCCGCTGCCGCTCCGGCCGCTGAAGAAGCGCCTGCCGCTGAAGAAGCTGCTCCTGAAGCCGCTTCTGAAGAACAGGCTGAAGGCTGACATGATGAAGCCCCTCCCTTTCAAGGGAGGGGTTGGGGTGGGTAGAGCGGGCCTAAGGCTCGCTTCGCTCGCACCCACCCTCAATCCCCTCCCTGGAAGGGAGGGGAGGCATGAGCGGCGACAAACCCGTCACTCTCGCCGTTATCATCGGCGCGCATGGGGTGGCGGGCGAGGTTCGTCTGAAGCTCTTTGGGGAAGGCGTGGAAACGCTCAAATCCTATAAGAGCTTCGACGCTGCGGGCGGCAAGCTGACGTTGAAGTCGGTGCGTTCCGGCCCCAATGGTGCGGTCGCGCGCTTCGCCGAGATTGGCGATCGCAGCGCCGCCGAAGCGTTGCGTGGGACCGAACTGACCGTTCCCCGCTCTGCCCTGCCTCCGCTGGAGGAGGGTGAATATTATCATGCCGACCTCATCGGCTTGCCCTGTTTCTCCAGCGAGAGTGAGGGGCTGGGCAATATCGTCGCGGTCGAGAATTTCGGCGCTGGCGATATTATCGAGGTCGAACGGCCCAACGGCAAACGCTTCATGGCGCCGATGCATGCGGTCACGATCGCGGACGGACGGGCCGTGATCGAAGCGGCCTTTGCGGTTTGATCGGCGGTCGCTGATGCCCCAAATCCTTACCGCCCTCTATCTGCTGATGATGATCGCCGCAGGGTGGCGCTTGTTCACCATGCCATGGAAGCGCGCGTTGAAGATTGGCGCGGCGGTGGCGCTGGTCATCCCTATTCCCCTGCTATTTCTCCTGCCCGCTTTGATGAACCCGGAGCGGCCCTTTGCCGATCTGCTGCGTGCTATCGGTGTTGCCCTGATGGCAGGCGGCACCGTGTCGTTGCTGGGGGGCATGTCCGCGGCGTGGCTGCGCAAGCGCAAGGCGTGAGTTTTCGGACGCAGATATTGACGCTTTATCCGGAGATGTTTCCGGGACCGTTGGGCGTGTCGCTGGCCGGGCGCGCTCTGGCGGAAGGGAAATGGTCGTGCGATCCGATCCATATCCGCGATTTTGCGACCGACAAGCACCGCACCGTTGACGACACGCCTGCGGGCGGTGGCGCGGGGATGGTGCTGCGCGCCGACATATTGGGGCTGGCTATCGATCACGCGCTGGAACAGGGGCCGGACCTGCCGGTGATCGCCATGACGCCGCGCGGTAAGCCGATCACCCAAACACGCGTGCGCGAACTGGCGGCGGGGCCGGGCGCGACGATATTGTGCGGACGGTTCGAGGGCTTTGACGAGCGTATCTTCGAGGCGCGGCCGGTTGAGCAGATCAGCATGGGCGACATCATTTTGTCCGGCGGCGAGATGGGTGCGCTGATGCTGCTCGATGCTTGCATTCGGCTGCTTCCCGGAGTAATGGGCGCGGCTTCCAGTGGGGATGAAGAGAGCTTCGAAAGCGGCCTTCTCGAATATCCGCACTATACCCGACCCGCTTTGTGGGAAGGGCGCGCGATCCCTGAAGTGTTGCGATCGGGGGATCATGCGAAAATCGCCGCCTGGCGGAAACAAAGGGCGGAAGATGACACACGGCTAAGGCGGCCGGACCTTTGGGAACGTCATATCGGCGTTCGGGACCAGCCGCCCTCTGGTGCGCAACGCAAAAGGTAGGACTTTAAGTCATGAACTTGATCCAGCAGATCGAGGCCGAAAACATCGCGGCCCTCGCCAAGGATATCCCGGAATTCCGCCCCGGCGACACGCTGCGCGTCGGTGTGAAGGTCGTCGAAGGCGACCGCAGCCGCGTCCAGAACTATGAAGGCGTGTGCATCGCCCGCTCGAACAAGGGCATGGGCAGCAACTTCACCGTGCGCAAGATTTCGTTCGGTGAAGGCGTGGAGCGTGTGTTCCCGCTCTATTCGCCCAACCTCGATTCGATCACCGTCGTGCGTCGTGGCGTCGTGCGTCGTGCGAAGCTCTATTATCTGCGTGGCCGCACCGGCAAGCGCGCTCGCATCGCCGAGCGCCGCGACGTCCGCACCGAGGACTGATCATCCTCTCGGCTTTAGGGTCGCTATGTTGAACAGGCGGCGCTCGAAAGAGCGCCGCCTGTTTGCTTATGGGGCCGATTGACCCGGTCAGATCCTATTGGACTTTGGCAGGAAGCGCCGCCTTTTCTGGTCGCGTCTTCCACAATGACCAGCCCACGCCGCCTGCCAGAATGGCAAAGGTGACGGCCAGCGAGACCGGCGGCGGGATTTTGGCCAGCCCCAACGCGTCGGCGACAAATATCTTCGATCCAATGAAGATCAGCAGCAGGCTGAGCGCATATTTGAGATAGTGGAAACGCTCCACCATCGCGGCCAGGGCGAAATAGAGCGCGCGCAGGCCAAGGATCGCGAAGATGTTGGACGTGTAGACGATGAACGGGTCCGTTGTGATCGCGAAGATCGCCGGCACCGAATCGACCGCGAACACCACATCGACAAATTCGATCATGACCAGCGCCAGGAACAGCGGCGTGAAGAACAGAGCCATCTTTCCGGTTCGGGGATCGGTCTGTCTCACCCAGAAATGCCGACCATGCAGAGTGTCGGTCACCCTCATGCGGCGCTTGACCCAGCGCAGCACCGGCGACGCGCCGACGTCATAGTCCTTCTCCGCGGTCATCCACATCTTGATGCCGGTCGCGATCAGGAAGGCGGCGAAGAAATAGAGCAGCCAACCCCATTGCTGCACCGCCGCCGCGCCGAAGCCGATCATCACCGCGCGCAACAGGATGACGCCCAATATGCCCCAGAAGAGCACCCGATGCTGATAGAGACGCGGTATGCCGAAATAGGTGAATATCATCGCGATGACGAAGACATTGTCCATCGCCAGGCTTTTTTCGACGACAAAGCCGGTGACGTAATTGAGGCCCGCCGTCGCGCCCATCTGCCACCATATCCAGGCACCAAACCCCAGGCCGAGAAGGATGTAGAAGGCGGAAAGGGTAAGGCTTTCGCGCACGCCAATCTCGCGTTCGCGCCGGTGCAGGACGCCGAGGTCCAGCGCCAGCAGGGCGATCACGATGCTAAGGAAGGACAGCCACATCCAGAGTGGCGTATCGAGCCAGGCCAGCGATAGGAAATCCATGGCGTCAGCTCCCGTTCCAGGCAGGGCGCGCTATCGACCGGCGCAGGCGGGCGTTCAGTTGATCCCTGCGCTGCAACAGCCTTTCGATGCGGCGGGGATCAGGTGCTGAGCGCAGCCGCTCCATCCGCAACTGGTCATCGACGCGCTGCGCCAGAAGCATGAGAATAAAGGTGAAAGGCTTCATATGTGCCATCCTCTTTCGTGCGTTTCGCTCGATCGGATGACAGGGAGGGATAAGGAACCTGCACCGGTGTCACCCGATGCGGTCCGACATCACGTCGCTTCTGGGGAGAAGCAGCGCCAGAGGGGCCCGGTCCGCAGAGATGGGGATAACCGGTTCCCGCGCGGGGCGCAAGTCCGGCGGGGTAGCCTTAGTGCTGCCGTGCCACGATCAGGCCGGTTGTCGGCTCGTAAACCACAGCCCGCCCAGGCTGATCGCTGCCGCCGCCGACATATAGAGGCCGACGAGCGCCACGCCCTGCACCTGGATCAGCCAGGTCGCGACGATAGGGGCGAGCGCACCGCCGATGATGCCGCCGAGGTTGAAGGAGAAGGAGGCGCCCGTGTAGCGTAGCTGGACCGGGAAGAGGTGGGGCAGATAGGCGCCCAGCGGCCCGTAGACGAAGCCCATCAGGAATAGGGCGAGGCTGAGGATCAGGAAGATCGGCAGCAATTGTCCGGTGCCCATGGCGGGGCCGAAGATGATCCCCATGAGGACGGTGCCGATGCAGCCTGCGACGAGTACACGGGTGGGGCTGGTCTTATCCGCCCACCATCCGGCGATGACGATGCTTAAGCCCATGAACAGGATCGCGCCGAGCTGGATCGCCAGGAAGGTTTCGCGATCGATCTTGAGGGTGGTGGTGCCGTAGCCGAGCGCGAAGGCGGTCGCGATATAATAGACGGCGAAGCAGGCGACGACGGCGAAGGTGCCTGCGATGGCTGCGCCCAGATGGTTGGAGAGGAGCGTCGCGAGGGGGAGTGCGGGCGGCGGTGCTTCGGCTTGCGCGGCGGCGAACTCTGGCGTTTCGGTGAGTTTCAGCCGGACCCAGAGGCCAAGGAACACCAGCACCGCGCTGCCAAGGAAGGGCAGGCGCCAGCCCCAGGCGAAGAAATCCTTGTCCGTCAGGAACATGCCCAGGATCAGGAACAGGCCGTTGGCGGCGAGGAAGCCGACGGGTGCGCCCAGCTGCGGAAACATGCCGAAGCGGGCGCGCCATCCGGGCGGGGCGTTTTCCACCGCCAGCAGCGCCGCGCCGCCCCATTCTCCGCCCAGGCCGAAGCCCTGACCGAAGCGCAGGATGCACAGGATCAGCGGCGCCCACCAGCCGATCATCTGGTAGGTCGGCAGGAAACCGATGGCGAGCGTCGATCCGCCCATCAGCATGAGCGAGGTGACGAGCGTCGCCTTGCGGCCGATGCGGTCGCCATAATGGCCGAACACGGCTGCACCCAGGGGCCGGGCGAAGAAGGCGAGGGCGAGGCTGCCATAGGCGGCGAGAAGCTGGGCCGAAGGGGAGGAGGCGGGGAAGAAGAGCGGGCCGAACACGAGGCTGGCGGCGGTGGCGTAGATGTAGAAGTCGTAAAATTCGACCGCCGTGCCGATCAGGCTGGCTGCCAGCACCCGCTTGTGGCGCAGCATTGCGCCGATTCCTTCGCTTGCCATATGTCCGTCTGTCCCCCTGTATTCTCTTTCAGCATTTTTCCTCGACCGTCCCGACGCAAGAAAGGAAAGGGCTTCGACAGGCTCAGCCCGAACGGGGAGGGGTTAGCTGGAGCTTCTAACGACGTGCCCGTTTCTGGTTCAGCAGTTCGTAAGCCATCACCGCGCAGGCGACGGCGGCGTTGAGGCTGTCGGCCTTGCCCAGCATCGGCATTTTTACCAGCTGGTCGCACTCGGCCTCATAGGATTCGGGGAGGCCCTGCGCCTCGTTGCCGACGAGCAGGAAGGCCGGGCTGGCATAGCGCGGTTCCTGATAATCCTGCGTGGCTTTGAGACTTGTGCCGATGAGTTCGCCCGGCCCCTGCCGCAGCCACGCCAAGAATTCGCCCCAGCGCGCCTGAGTGATGGATTGGGTGAAGAGCGCGCCCATCGACGCGCGAACGGACTCAACGGAAAAGGGATCGACGCAATCGTCGATCAGGATGAGGCCGCCAGCGCCCACCGCGTCGCCGGTGCGCAATATGGTGCCAAGATTGCCGGGATCGCGCAGCGACTGGGCGACGATCCAGATGTCCGCCTTGCTGCGGTCGAGCTTTTCCAGCGGGGTGAGCCGGTCGCGATAGACGCCGACGACAGCCTGGGCGTTATCCTTGCCGGAAATCTTGGAGAGAATGTCCGGCGTGGTTTCGATGACATCGCCGCCTGATGCCTCCATCGCCGCGATCAGGTCTGCCGCGAGCGGGTGGGTGGACCCGGCGTGGAACAGCATTTCCGGCAGCACGCCTTCCTCGCGCGCCTCGGTGAGTATGCGCAAGCCCTCGGCCAGGAACAGCCCTTCGGCCTTGCGGAACTTCTTTTCGCGCAAGGAGCGGACGCGCTTCACCAGCGGGTTGGAAAATCCGGTGATCTCGCGTGCCACTGCGCCTGCTCTGCTCCTGGGATGAGGCGGCCTCTCTATCGGGCCCGGGCGGAGCGCGGAAGAGCTATTCTTCGCCGAATTTGTCTTCGACCAGCGTCACCAACTTGCCGAGCGATTCCTCGGCATCGGGCCCCTTGGCGCTGATGGTAATGGAATCGCCCAACGCCGCGCCCAACATCATGAGGCCCATGATCGACGTGCCGGTCACCTCGCTGCCATCCTTGCGCACGGTGATCTGGGCGGGAAGGCCGCTGGCCAGCGTCACGAACTTGGCGCTGGCGCGCGCGTGGAGGCCGCGCTTGTTGCTGATCAGGACTTGCCTGGTGATTTCGCTCATGTGGTGCTGCCCAACAATTCGGATGCGACGCTGATATATTTTTGGCCTGCTTCGCGCGCGGCGGCGACGGCCTGGCGCACGTCCATGACCTTGCGCGCGCTTTCCAGGCGGATGAGCATGGGCAGGTTGATGCCCGCGATAACCTCGATCTCGCCCGCCTTTAGCAGCGATATGGCAAGGTTGGACGGGGTGCCGCCGAACAGGTCGGTGAGGAGTATGACGCCAGACCCGTCATTCACCCGCTCCACCGCCGATGCGATGTCGGCGCGGCGCACTTCCATGTCGTCCTCCGGGCCGATGCAGATGGTCGCGATCTGCTGCTGCGGACCGACCACATGCTCCATCGCGACGACAAATTCCGTCGCCAGTGACCCATGAGTGACGAGAACAAGTCCTATCATCTACCTACTCGGCCCACATTGTTTCATGATTTAAGCTTTCGGGCCTCCCGGTTCGCGCTTCTCCAGACTGTCCTGGGGCGCTGATTCCATATTGCGGTGCGAGACCGTGGGCGAAAAGCCCGCCTCTTGCAAGTATTTGGCGACCCGTTCGGCAACATGGACTGAACGGTGCCGTCCCCCGGTACATCCGAAGGCGACAGTCACATAGGATTTGCCGCTTTCCTGATAGCGGGGCAAGAGCAGCGCCAGCAGTTCCTCTATGCGGCGCACGGCGTCCTCATAGGCGGGATCTTCGATGATATAGGCGGCGACATCGGGGTCCAGCCCGGTCTTGGGCTTCAGTTCCGCTTCCCAATGCGGATTGCGCAGGAAGCGCATGTCGAAGACCAAATCCGCGTTCAGGGGGACGCCGCGCGAAAAGCCGAAGGACATGATCGTCAGCACCGGGGCGGACAGGCCGTCGCGCGAAAAGCGGTTGCGGATTTCCTGTTGCAGCGCGTTGCTGGTCAGGCTGGTCGTATCGATGACATGGCTGGCCCAGCGGCGCAGCGGGTCGGTCAGCTCCCGTTCGCGGGCGAGGCCGTGGGTCGCCGGGCGATCCGAAGCCAGCGGGTGACGGCGCCGTGTCTCGGCAAAGCGGCGCTCCAGTTCCATGTCGGAACAGTCGAGAAAGAGCGTCTCGACGTCATGGCCCCGGCGCGTTCGCAGGGCCTTTATGCGCTGAACGATCGTGTGCGCGTCGAACCCACGGGTGCGCGCGTCGATGCCGAGCGCCAGTGGACGGTCATCCAGTTCCTCGTGACCGGCGGGCACGGGCGTGTCGAGCAGCCGCTCCAGCAGGAGGAGGGGAAGGTTGTCCACGACTTCCCAACCCATGTCCTCCAGCGTCTTGAGCGCCGTCGTCTTGCCCGCGCCGGAAAGGCCGGACACCAGCAGGATGGTCTTGGGCGTCCGTGCGGTCACGCCAGCCCCATCGTCTTGAGCGCAAGTTCGACCTTGATCGGCGCCGATGCTTCAAAGGGGGAAACCTTAACCACCGGCAGGGGGACACCGGCGACGAGCCATTCTTCGGGGTCGCCCGGCATGCGATCAATGTCCTGCGACAGGTCGATGATCAACGCCAACCGCGCCCCGTCGATCGACGGCAGGTCCACGACTCCGACGCCGCGCACCTCCATCATTCCGGCGATCGTGGCTGGCGCAGACGCCTCCAGCTGCCCCCGCTGGACCGCACGATGGTGTAGTCGTCGCTGATGAGCATGGCGCCACGGTCGATCAGGCGTAGGGCGAGATCCGATTTGCCCGCGCCGCTCGCGCCGCAGATCAGCACGGCCCGCCCGTCTATCGCGACGCTTGTCGCATGCATTGTTTCGGTTGAGTCTTGCGCCGCCATGTCCCTGAACGCATCCTAGACCTTGCGACGGTGCGTGTGAATCGAATTGACGCAAAGAATTCATGCAAAGGTCAAAAACCTTCGAGCGGCCGTCCTATTCCGAGACAATGCCGGGGTCGCGTTCCACGCCCATGGGCAGGCGCAGCATGAAACAGGCGCCCTGCTGATTATCTTCGCGGTCGGCAATGCTGATCTTGCCCTGATGCCCTTCCACGATAGACCGGGCGATGGCGAGGCCCAGGCCCGAATGCTTGCCGAAGCTCTCCATTTCCGGGCGAACGCTGTGAAAGCGGCGGAAGACATGCTCGCGCTGGGACTCGGGCACGCCGGGGCCTTCATCCTCGACGCTCACCAGCACTTCATGATCGGCGACGGTTGCGACGATCTGAACCAGCCCGCCGTCGGGTGAGAAGGAGATGGCGTTGTCGATCAGATTGTCGAGCACGCGGAGCAGGCGCTGCTCTTCGCCGAGCACGACGGCGACATCCTTGCGCGGGCGGGCGAAGGCGAGGCGGACGCCGCGCGGAACGCCCCGTGTCTCACGCGCGACCACCATGCGCTCGATCAGCAGGCCGAGGTCGATTGGCTCGAAGCGCGTGCGCGACAGCTGGGCATCGATACGCGACGCTTCGGCAATGTCGGTGACGAGCCGGTCCAGTCGCCGCACGTCGTCCTGGGCAATCGCCATCAGCTGATCGCGCAGTTCCGGCTTGTCGATCCGTTCCAGCGCGTCGAGGGCGGAGCGGAGCGAGGCGATGGGGTTTTTCAGTTCATGGCTGACATCGGCGGCAAAGGCGTCGGTGGCATCGATCCGCTGGCGCAGCGCGTGGCTCATGTCGGAGAGCGCGCGAGCGAGCATGCCGATTTCGTCGCGTCGTTCGGGCAGGCGGGGCACGGTGACCTCCCGCGCGCGGCCCAGGCGGACTCGTACGGCGGCGCGGGCCAGGCGTTGCAGCGGCTGGACGATGGTCCGGGCGAGGAACAACGACAGCAGAACCGAAGCCAGCACGGCCGTGGCGATCACAATGCCCAGCCTAAGCCGTTCGGCGCGCACCGTCCGGGTGATGTCCCGGGCATTTTCGGTCGCGAGGAGGCTGCCGCCGTCCTTCAAGCCCGTTGCGGCCGAGATCATGAAGGTGCGATCTGGCGCATAGCGGTTCATCGCCTGCGGCTGGCCTGTCTTGCGGGCGAGCAGCAGCTCCGGCCAGGCATCGGCGCGATCGATGGCAGGCTCTTCGAAATTGGGCGGTCGGTCGGCGAAGACGACGCGGTCCACCGCCTTGTCCAGAAAACGCGCGACATGGCGCCGCCACCCTTCTTCCGACGGCAGGGTTAGCCGATAACGAGGAGCATCCATCGCAAAGCTGTCGGCGATCAGCCGTCCGTCCGGGCCATAGCGGCGAACGCGATCGCGTGTCTGCCGGGCATAGGCGGCGATCAGCGCATTGTGCCGTTCGGCCGGTGCCGTCTCCAGGCCGATCGCCAGCAGCTTCAACTCGCGCGCGGACTGGTCGAGGCGCGCGTCCACGATGCGGGTGCGATAGCTGTCCAGATAGAAGAAGCCGCCCGCCAGCAAAGCCAGCGCGAACACGTTGACCGCCAGGATGCGCGGCGTCAGGCTGATCCGGCCCGACCAACGCAACCCGCCGTCCCGCGGATCACTCTTCGGAGAATCGGTATCCGGCGCCATAGAGCGTATCGATTGCGTTGAATTCAGGATCGGCCTCGCGGAATTTGCGGCGGAGCCGCTTGATGTGGCTGTCGATGGTGCGGTCGTCGACATAAACGTCATCCTGATACGCAGCATCCATCAACTGGTTGCGATTCTTGACGACGCCGGGGCGCGCCGCAAGCGTTTCGAGGATCAGGAATTCGGTAACGGTCAGCGTAACGTCCTGGCCCATCCATTTGACGCGATGGCGGGCGGGGTCCATTTCAAGCCGTCCGCGTATGATCGGGTCGGCTGCGGGCTCGTCACTGGCGTCGGCCAACCGGCCCACCTCCGCCCGGCGCAGGATGGCGCGGATGCGGGCGATCAGCAGGCGCTGCGAAAAGGGCTTTGCGATATAATCGTCCGCGCCCATGGCAAGGCCAAGGGCTTCGTCCAGCTCATCGGTCTTGGATGTCAGGAAGATCACCGGCATCTGGCTTTTTTCACGCAGCCGCCGGAGCAGTTCCAGGCCGTCCATGCCCGGCATCTTGATGTCGAACACGGCAAGGTCGGCCGGATTGTCGAGCAGCGCCTTCAGCGCCGCCTCCGGGTCCGAATAGAGGCGCGTCAGAAAGCCTTCGGCCTGCAGCGCGATGGACACGGAAGTCAGGATATTCTTGTCATCATCCACAAGGGCGATGGTTGGAGTCATGCTTCTTCCCAAAGATCTTGGCCGCTCTGCTCAGGCCTTCTTGTCCAGCGTTAGACGATGCCCGTCCCGCTCGCAAGAAAGGGGTAGGCGGGCGATTATGCGGTTTTTGTCCCTTAATCTGGGACAAACGGCTTGCTGGCGGGATTTGACGCTGGGGGTGCAAAGGCTTATTGGGCCTCTCATCTGCAGGAATGTCGCCGCCCACAAGGGAGAGCGGCGCTGGGAGCGGATCGGTCGCAAGCGTTCGTTGTTGGCGAGCCGGAGTAATCACATCAGGAGCTAAGGCGTGCAGGCCAAATCCTCAATCACCCTGGATCATCAGGGCATTTCCACGACCGCTGAACAACATTGGAATCTCGGCACCGCGCCGCTCGTCGAAGCCGCCATCGCCAATGGTGAGGGCATCCTGTCCAAGGACGGCCCGCTGGTCGTGAAGACCGGCAAGCACACCGGCCGTTCGGCCAACGACAAGTTCATCGTCAAGGACGCCGAGACCGAATCCACCGTATGGTGGGGCAAGACCAACGTTCCCATGACGCCGGAGCATTTCGCCGCGCTGAAGGAAGATTTCTTCAAGGCGCTGGGCGAGAAGGACAAGCTCTACGTCGCCGATCTGTTCGGCGGTTCGCAGCCTGAGCATCGCGTCAACGTCCGCGTCATCAACGAACTTGCCTGGCACAATCTGTTCATCCGCACGCTGCTGGTTCGTCCCGGCCACGAAGAACTGAGCGCCTTCGCGCCTGAATATACCATCATCGACCTGCCCACTTTCCAGGCTGATCCGGCCCGCCATGGCTCGCGCAGCGAAACGGTGATCGCGGTCAATTTCACCGAAAAGCTGATCCTGATCGGCGGCACCAAATATGCTGGCGAAATGAAGAAGTCGGTCTTCGGCATCCTCAACTATCTGCTGCCGACCAAGGGCGTGATGCCCATGCACTGTTCGGCCAATATCGGCCCGGACGGCGACACGGCTGTCTTCTTCGGCCTGTCGGGCACCGGCAAGACGACGCTGTCGGCCGACGCCAGCCGCACGCTGATCGGCGATGATGAGCATGGCTGGTCGGACACGGCGGTCTTCAATTTCGAAGGCGGCTGCTATGCCAAGATGATCAACCTGTCGGCCGACGCCGAGCCGGAGATCTTCGCCACCACCAAGCGTTTCGGCACGGTGCTCGAAAATGTCGTGATCCACGAGCATACGCGGGAAATCGACCTCGACGACAACAGCCTGGCCGAAAACAGCCGTGGTTCCTATCCGATCGACTTCATCCCGAATGCGTCGGAGAAGAATCTGGGTCCGGTGCCCAAGAACATCATCTTCCTGACCGCCGACGCCTATGGCGTTCTGCCGCCGATCGCGCGGTTGACCCCGGATCAGGCGATGTATCACTTCCTGTCGGGCTACACCGCGCGCGTGGCGGGTACGGAAATCGGCGTGACCGAGCCTTCGGCGACCTTCTCCACCTGCTTTGGTGCGCCGTTCATGCCGCGTCACCCTTCGATCTACGGCAATCTGCTCAAGGACCGGATCAACAAGGGTGGCGTCACCTGCTGGCTGGTCAACACCGGCTGGACCGGCGGCAAATATGGCGTTGGCAAGCGTATGCCGATCAAGGTGACGCGCGCCCTGCTGAACGCGGCGCTGGACGGCAGCCTCAATGATGTCGAGTTCCGGATCGATCCCAATTTCGGGTTTGAGGTGCCGGTCGCGGTGCCGGGCGTTGATGCGACCATTCTCGATCCGCGTGCGACATGGGCCGACAAGGCCGCCTATGACGAGACGGCGGGCAAGCTGGTGAAGCAGTTCGTCGATAATTTCGCCCAGTTCGAAGATCATGTCGATGCTTCGGTACGGCAGGCTGCGCTGACGGCGGCCTGACAGGCGGGGCTGCCCGCTTCCAAAGGTTGAAAAGAGCCGGGGGCAATGCTTCCGGCTCTTTTGCTTTCGGGCGGCGGCATGCGGTGCTATTCTGGTGCCCAATATAACGGGATTAAGGCGATGTTTGACCAACTGATAAACAGCGTGGGCGGATTGGAAGCAGTGGCGGCGAAGCTGGGGCTTTCGGCCGAGCAGATGCAGGCGCTGATGACCGAGATTGGCGGCAAGATCGCTGCTGGCGAAACCGATGTCGCGGCGCTCGCCACCACTGCGGCGGAACATGGCGTGTCGGCGGACAAGTTGCAGGAACTGTTCGCGCAGTTCGGCGGCCCCGAGGCGATTCTGGGCAAGCTGGGCGGCCTGTTCGACAGCGATGGCGACGGCAGCCCGATCGGCGAACTCAGCAGGCTGGCCAAGGGGCTGTTCGGCTGAAAATCCGGCTGAAGCTGGCGGGGGATGATCGTCAGCTATCGGCCATGAAAGTTTTTTCACCTTGCCTTAACGGGGCCGAAAAGGCATTCGCGCCGCCATCACTTATTGCGAAAGCCACGCAACTGGCGTCCTGACCGGGCGTTGGCCAAGTGGATTTGGCAGGAGACAAGGTTTTGAGCGACGTGACGATCGAAAAGCCGGTACTGGAGCCGACCGGCGCCCTGACTGTCGAAACCGTGCTGTCGGTGCGGCATTGGAACGAGCATCTGTTCAGCTTCCGCATCAGCCGCCCGGCAAGCTTCCGCTTCCGCTCGGGCGAGTTCGTGATGATCGGGCTGCAGGGCGACAATGGCAAGCCGCTGCTGCGCGCTTACTCCGTGGCCAGCCCGGCCTGGGACGAGGAACTGGAATTCCTGTCGATCAAGGTGCAGGACGGGCCGCTGACCTCCAAGTTGCAGCTGATCCAGCCGGGGGACCAGATCTATCTCGGCCGCAAGCCAACCGGCACGCTGGTGACCGACGCGCTGTTGCCGGGCAAGCGGCTGTTCATGCTGTCGACCGGGACGGGGCTTGCGCCTTTCCTCAGCCTGGCGCGCGATCCGGACGTTTATGAGTTTTACGAAGAGGTCGTCGTCGTCCATTCGGTGCGCCGGGTCAGCGACCTTGCCTTCCATGACGAGCTGACGGCCAAACTCGCGGAAGACCCGTTGGTGTCGGAGCAGGCCGCTAACCAGTTCCATTATGTGCCGACCGTCACGCGCGAACCATTCCGCAACAATGTGCGCATCGACAAGCTGGTCGAGAGCGGGGCGCTGTTCGAAGGCATCTCGGGCGACAAGAAGTTCAACCCCGAAACTGACCGCGTGATGATGTGCGGCAGCATGGAGATGATCAAGCAGTTCGCGGCGTTCTTTGAGGGTGAGGGCTTTGTCGAGGGTTCCAATGCGGCACCGGGGGCTTTCGTGATTGAGCGCGCCTTCGTCGGTTGATCTGGCGGAGAGTGTCGAAGAAGAGGGGCTGGCGGCGACGCTGGCCCTTTTTGTTTGGATATGGGCGAACCTCTGCGCAGGGCCATTTTTAATCACTACACTTCCGTCATCCCACCGAAAGCTGGGATCTCGTGAGGCTAGGCCGAGCGCCATCGACTGAGATGCCAGCTTCCGCTGGCTTGACGGGATGGGAGTGTCGGCTAACGACCACTTATGGTCATTCCAAATCCCTGCGCGAAGCGTGGGGAGGATAAATGTCCGCCCCACCCGTTCACATTACCTTCCCGATTATAGGAGGGCTAGGGCAGGGCGCGAGCGGAGCGATCTTCTGGGTTATGCCTCACATAACAAGGCAGATGTTGCGCCAGCCCACCCCCTAACCCCCTCCCGCTTGCGGGAGGGGGAATCGCCGTCACCAGCCTCAGGCCAATTCCACCTGTAGCACCGAAGCCTCCGCTCCAACCACGCGTACCCGGGCCCCCGCTGGCGCGTCGGGGCCTCGGCAGGACCAGACACTGTCGCCGACTTTCACGCGGCCCCGGCCTGCTTCGATGGCTTCGACCACCAGCACGATTTCGCCAATGAGCCTCGCCGTCCGATCATTGAGCAGCGGGTCCTGCGAATCTACCGGATTGGCGGCATACCAGCGACGGCCGCCCCAGACCGATACCAGGCAAAGCAGGGCGAAGATCAGCAATTGCACCGGCACGGACACCGGCAGCAGCAGCGCGATCAGCCCCGTCACCGCCGCCGCCAGCGCGACCCAGATCAGGAACACGCCGGGGATCATCACTTCGGCGACTCCGAGCAGGGCGGCGAAGACCAGCCAGCCCCAATGATCGTCCAGCATGCTGAGCCAGTCCATCAGCTCTGACCCTGCGCGAAGGGGCTGCGGCGGGGCGGAGCAGGGGGCGAGGTCGGTGCGCCGTCACCGCCCAGCGCTTCCTTGGCGAGCGCGCCAATGCCGCCCAGCGTGCCGATGAGCTGCGTCGCCTCGACCGGGAACAGGATGGTCTTGGCATTGGGCGAGGTGGCGAACTGGCTCACCGCCTCGACATATTTCTGGGCGACGAAATAGTTGATCGCCTGTGCGTTGCCCGACGCGATGGCTTCGGACACCATCTGCGTCGCCTTGGCCTCCGCCTCGGCCTCGCGTTCGCGCGCTTCGGCGTCGCGGAAGGCGGCTTCGCGGCGGCCTTCGGCTTCCAGGATCTGGCTTTGCTTCTGCCCCTCGGCTTTCAGGATTTCAGAAGCGCGCAAGCCTTCGGATTCCAGGATCAGGGCTCGCTTTTCGCGTTCGGCCTTCATCTGGCGGCCCATGGCGTTGACGATGTCGGCGGGCGGGCGGATGTCCTTCAGCTCCACGCGCGTGATCTTGATGCCCCAGGCGTTGGTCGCATGATCGACCACAGAGAGCAGGCGGGCGTTGATTTCGTCGCGCTTGGACAGGGTTTCGTCGAGGTCCATCGATCCCATGACGGTGCGCAGGTTGGTGGTCGCCAGCTGCATGATCGCGACGTACAGCTCCGACACTTCATAGGCGGCCTTGGCGGCGTCGAGCACCTGAAAGAAGACGACGCCGTCTACCGACACCATGGCGTTATCCTTGGTGATGATCTCCTGCCCCGGAATATCGACCACCTGCTCCATCATGTTGATCTTGCGCCCGACGGCGTAGAAAAAGGCGGGGTAGAAATTGAGGCCGGGGCGCGCGACTTCGGTGAAACGACCGAAGCGTTCTATGGTATATTGATAGCCCTGACGCACCACCTTGACGCTCACGGCAAGATAGAAGAGCACCAGGAAAGTCACCGTTAGCGCGAAGGTCGTCAGCATCTTTTTCCCCCTTAAGAAGCGCTTGACTATGACGCGGATTCGTTAACGGGGAAAGTCAAACCGTCACGCCGCCGCCCAGCCCGAAAAGGAGACCTGCCATGTTGCTGCGCCACGCCCGATCGCTGCTGTTCCTGCCTGCGTCGAACAAGCGCGCCATTGCCAAGGTGCGTACGCTTTCCTGCGACATGGTCATGCTGGACCTGGAAGATGCCGTGCCCGACGACCGTAAAGAAGAGGCGCGTGCCAACGCGGTCGAAGCCGCCGCCGAAGGCTTTGGTAAACGGCTGTGCGCCGTGCGGATCAATGCCGAAGGGACGCCGTGGCACGGCCCGGAAATGATCGCGGTCAAGCGTTCCGCCGCCAACTATGTCATCCTGCCCAAGGTCGAAAGCGGCAAGCAGGTGCGCGACGTGTTCAGCGTCTGCCAGAAGCCGGTCATCGCCATGATCGAGAGCGCGGCTGGCGTTCTTGCCGCCACGTCGATCGCGGCGGAAGAGGGCACCGCGGGGCTGTTCATGGGCACCAATGATCTGCGACAGGACCTTGGCATTCCTCCTTCGGCGGGTCGGGAAGGGCTGAGCTTCGCCTTGCAGTCCGTGATCCTGAGCGCGCGGGCGGCGCGGATCGCGGTATTCGATGGCGTGTTCAACCGGCTGGACGATGAAGCGGGTTTCGAAGCGGAATGCGCCGCCGGGCACGCCCTAGGTTTTGACGGCAAGACGCTGATCCACCCGAGCCAGGTGCCGGTCGCCAACCAGGTGTTCGGGCCGGATGCGCAGGCGGTGGCTGACGCACGGCGCTTGATCGAGGCGGCGACGGGCGGGGCTGAGCGGTTTGAGGGGCGCATGATCGAGGGGATGCATGTTGAGGAGGCACGGGCGCTTATTGCTCGGGCTGAGGCGGTGATGGGTTGAGTCATCTTGTTCCCCTCCCGCAGGCGGGAGGGGTTAGGGGTGGGCGCGAGCGAAGCGAGCTTTGGAGCTTACCTCAAAATGTAAATCTGGCATTGCGCAGGCCCACCCCCGGCCCTTCAAACGAGTCACGTGCCTCGTTTGAACGCCTGCGGGAGGGGAGATGACGTCCCTTTATCGCTCCGCCGCGTTGGCCGCCTCGCCCGCCTCTACGGGCTCCGCTGCCCCCTTCGCCGCAAAAACACGCAAGCTATCCAGCACCTTCTTTGCGATCGGCTGATATTGTTCGCTCAGCATCTCCGGGTAAACGAAGGTGGCGGTGACAATCCCCCCGTCCGGCTGGCGGAGCAGGCGGACGGCGACATTGTTACCCTCTCCATCATTGGCCGTACCGCGATATTCATTGTCGCCGATAAAGTCGCCGTCGACGCCTTCCGAACCGCTGCTCATCGACTGGACGACCTGCTGGAGCGTCTGCTGCTCTCCGCTGCGCTGCCAGAAGACGCGGACGTCCGCGCCTGCGCCGGGGTCCTGAAAGACCGTGCCATCCGGCGTGCTCGCGGCGGCATCCTGTTCCCAGCCTTCGGGGAAGCTGACCGAAAAGCCGCGATCGCTATTCACATAATTGCGGTTCTCGGCAGCCTCCGCCTTGCTTTCCGCGAGTGCCTTTGCCGTGGCGGCGTTGGCGGCGGCGGCCAGTTCCTCCTGGCTCGGCATATCCTCCACCGGCTCGGCGCGTCCGCAGGCGGCCAGCAGGAGGACGGAAAGGAGGGCGGCTAGGCTGAGCTTTTTCATGCCCTGTCCAAAGCATAGGCGGCCCGACATTTCAACGTCGCAACGATGTCGAGCGGCGGATGAGCGCTGCGCCGCGACGGGCGCGGTTCAGGCGGCGCTGTCGATCCCGAGTTCGGCGAGCTTGCGGTAAAGGGTCGAACGGCCGATGCCGAGGCGGCGGGCGACCTCCGTCATGCGGCCGCGATAATGGCCGATGGCGAGGCGGATCACGTCCGCTTCGATCTCCGCAAGCTGGCGGACATGGCCGTCGCCTTCGAAAAGGGTGATGCCCGCCGCTTCCCGATGCGTTTGCGGCACGGTGCGCAAGCGGGGATGGAGCGGTTCGCCACTGGCGCGCGTCCGGATATGCGCGGCGATCTGCGGAAAATCCTGCGGCGTCAGGGCGTCGCCTTCGCACAGGACGGCGGCGCGGAAGAGGGCGTTTTGCAGTTGGCGCACATTGCCCGGCCATTCATGCTGCATCAGCAGCGCGAGCGCATCGTCGGTCAGGCCCAGGCCGCGAAGGCCCGGCTGGGTGGCGATGCGGGCCAGCAGATGGCGGCAGAGCGCGGGCACGTCGCCGATCCGCTCCCGCAGCGGCGGGATGGTCAGCTGAACGACGTTCAGGCGATAATAGAGGTCCTCGCGGAAGCGGCCCGCCTCGATTTCTTCGACCAGCCGCTTGTTGGTCGCGGCGATGATCCGGACATCGACATGGACTGGCCGTCGCGCGCCGAGGGGTTGCACTTCGCCATCCTGAAGAACGCGCAATAGCTTTACCTGAGCGTCGAGCGGCATTTCGCTGACTTCATCGAGGAAGATCGTGCCCATGTCGGCGGCGACGAACTTGCCGACCTGACGCTCGAAGGCGCCGGTGAAAGCGCCGCGCTCGTGACCGAACAGGTCCGATTCGACGAGGTTTGCGGGGATGGCTCCGCAATTGACGGTTACCATCGCCTGCTTGTGGCGGGGCGAGGCGGCGTGAATGGCGCGGGCGATGACATCCTTGCCGACGCCGCTTTCGCCTTCGATCAGGACGGGCACGCGGGCGCGCGCGGCCTTTGCCGCGATCGCGAGGGCAGCGCGGAATTGCGGCGCGGCGCCGACCACGTCCTCGAACGACAGGGCGGCGGAGATTTTTTCGGTGAGCGGGCGCAACTCGCCCTTGCCATGTTCCTGCGACAGGGTGGCATTGAGCGCGGCGAGCAGCCTTTCGGGCGCGACCGGCTTGGCCAGATAGTCCGTCGCACCAGCGCGCATTGCATCGACGGCAACCGCTACACTGTTGTGCGCGGTCAGAATCAATATGGGCAGGGCAGGGCGGCGGCTGCGCAATTCGCGGACGAGGCCGGTTGCGTCAGGACCCGGAATCCATTGATCCAGCAGCACCGCGTCAAGGCGCATGCCGTCCTGCGTGCCGAGCATGGCGATCGCCATGTCGCCATCATTCGCGAAGATCGTGCGCCATCCGGCGCGGGCTGCAAGCGCGGATACGAGCCTGCGCTGGGCGGGCTCTTCATCGATCAGCATCAGCATGGGTACGCCGTCGCGCGCCATCTTACCCCTCTTCTTGTTCGGTGGCGCCAGCCTAGCTCAAGGGGGTAAAGGCGCCCTTAACCGGAAAGTTTTTCTCTGGTTGTTTCGAGGTTGAGGGGGGAGAACCTTGTCGATAAGAGGGGCGCGCTTAAAAACACAGGCGACTAAGGGAATGGAAATGGCGTCAGAAGGAAATATGGAGAGCGCAACCCAGACCTATGCAGGGTTCGTGACTCTGGTGAAGCGGGGCACAATTGCATGCGTCGTGCTGGCCGCGATCGTCGTCCTGCTGATCTCCAGCTAAGACCGGCGGCGACAGGGGGATGTCGATGAAGATTGCGATTATCAGGGAGCTTGCCGAGGGTGAGCGCCGGGTCGCCGGTACGCCGGAAACCGTCAAGAAGTTCAAGGCGCTGGGCGCTGATGTCGTGGTGGAAGCAGGCGCAGGTCTGACCGCCGCCATCGCCGATGCCGATTATGCCGCCATGGGCGCGACCATTGCCGACCGCGCGGCCACGGTGGCGGGCGCGGACATCATCCTGGGCGTTCAGGGGCCGGACGTCGCGACCATTACGGGCGCGAAGCCCGGCGCGTGGATCGTCGCGGGACTCAACCCCTTTGTCGAGCGAGCGCGCGTCGATGCCTATGCATCGGCGGGTTATGAGGCGCTGGCGATGGAATTCATGCCGCGCATCACCCGCGCGCAGTCGATGGACATCCTGTCTTCGCAATCGAACCTCGCTGGCTACAAGGCGGTGCTGGACGCGGCGGCCGAATATGGCCGTGCTTTCCCGATGATGATGACGGCGGCAGGCACGATCTCCCCGGCCAAGGCGTTCGTCATGGGCGTGGGCGTCGCCGGGCTTCAGGCGATCGCGACGGCCAAGCGTCTGGGCGCGCAAGTGTCGGCGACCGACGTGCGCTCCGCCACCAAGGAGCAGATCGAAAGCCTGGGCGCGAAGGCGGTTTTCGTCGAAAGCGTCGCGGGTATCGAGGGCGAGGGCAAGGGCGGCTATGCCACCGAAATGTCCGAGGAATATCAAAAGGCGCAGGCCGAACTGGTGTCCAGCCACATCGCCAAGCAGGACATCGTCATCACGACGGCGCTGATCCCGGGTAAACCCGCCCCGCGCCTCATCACCGATGCGCAGATCGCGACGATGAAGCCGGGCAGCGTAATTGTCGACCTCGCCGTCGAGCAGGGCGGCAATGTCGAGGGCGCGGTGCTGGGCCAGGTGGTCGAGCGCCATGGCGTCAAGATCGTCGGCCACAAGAATGTGCCTTCGCGGCTAGCCGCCGATGCTTCGGCCCTGTTCGCGCGCAACCTCTATAATTTCCTCTCGGCCTTCTGGAACAAGGAACAGAATGCGCCGGTGCTGGACGAGGAAATCGGCAACGCCATCCGCTTGACGCAAGGCGGCAAGGTCGTCAGCGACCGATTGCAATAAGTGGCTGCTCCTCTCCCGTGCCTCGCGCGGGGGAGGAGGTCTTCGTTTTGGGGACGAACATTAGCGGCGGCCCTGCGGCGCGGAACTCCGTTCCGATCGACCTCGACATGACCTTCAAAGGGCAGGAATGAGCGGGCTTCTCCTCTTCTGTTTCCTTCTTGCCTGCGCGGTTGGTGCGATTGCCGCATGGCGCCTGTCGATGGACGAGCTGAGCAGCCGAGTCGTCCCGCTATTCCTGCTTGTCACTGCTGGCATCGCCGGAACGCTGGTGGTTGCGGCGGAAGTGAGCAGCACTTGGGCGCGCGATCTGAGCCTGCTCGCCCTCATTCTTGCCAGCGCTTCCTTTTGCGGCGGCTATGTCGCGACGCGCCGGGCTGAAAAATCGCAACAGGCAGCGAAACGCCCGTGAGCCCGAGCTTTGACGCGATCATCCTTGCTCAGACCGTAGCGGCGGCGCTGTTCGTTTTCGCGCTGTGGCCGCTGGGCACCGTGGCTGGCAGGCGGCGGCGCCAGACGGCTCTGGCAGGGACGGTGATCCTGTCCGCAGCCGCCGTCTACGACATGGACGTGCTCAACGCGCCGGAGATTATCGGCGCGCTGCTGATCGGCGGGGCGTTTGGCCTGTTGCTCGGACGGGAATGGCCGGAAAGCCGGTTGACGGTGCTGCTGACGATTTTCGCCGGGTTTGCGGGAGCGGCAATGATTTCCGCCGCCGCCGCGGCCTGGCTCAATCCCTTCGCCTTCGGCCTGGTTGATGAGGGGAGCGCCGATGTCGCGACGCGCCATTTGCTGGCTCTCGGCGTGGTGGCGCTGGCGGGAAGTGGCGCCTGTGCCGCCGCAGCCTTCGCGCTGTTGAGGCGTGGGGGCGGAAATATGGCATTGCTCGCTATCAGCATCGGAATGGTCGGTTGGGCCACCGCAGCCTTCGCTTTCCTGCTGGAAAATATGGGCCTGGCCGTTGTCGGCGGGCTTGGCGGAGCGGCGGGAACGGGAATCGCGTTGCGCTTATGCGGTGGCGCGCGCGGGAAGGGGCTTGCCGACGCGGAGGCCCGTCCGTAACGCTGAAGCGGACAGACGCCGGGGCACTCCCGGACGGCAATTGGGGTAAGGCGCACCATGCAGAAGCTCGGCCTGATCGGCGGTCTCAGCTGGACATCGACGGCACGTTATTATCAGATCATCAATCAGGCGGTGTACCGCGCGAAGGGCGGGCAGCACAGCGCGCCCCTGCTGATCGAAAGTCTCGACTTCGCCGACATCGGCCGCTCCACCACGGAGGAAGAGTGGGCGCATGCCGCGCAAGTGCTGACCGCGTCCGCCCGGCGGCTGGAGCAGGCGGGGGCAAAGGCGCTGCTGATCTGCGCCAACAGCATGCACCGCGTCTATGAAGAGGTGCAGGGCGGGGTGGACACGCCGATCATCCACATCGCCGATGCGGTGGGCCGCAAGATGAAGGCCGACGGCGTGCAAAGGGCTGCCCTGATAGGCACCCGCAACGTCATGACCGAGAAATTCTACCGGCAACGGCTGGTCGGCCACGGCATTTCGCTGCTGCCTGCGGACCTGGAACTCGCCGAGCGGATCGACCGCATCGTTTATGAGGAACTGACGATCGGCAAGGTCAGCCGCGAATCCGAACGCTATATGCGGTCGGAACTGACGGACATCGCCAAGGAGAATGTGCAGGCGGCGATCCTTGCCTGCACCGAACTGGAAATGATCGTGGATGTGAAGGCGAACGTGCTGCCCATCTATGACGGCACGGCGATCCACGCGCGGGCCGGGGTCGATGTTATCCTGGGCGACTAGTCCGGCACTCCGTTCGTTTCGAGCGCTGTCGAGAAACGAATAGACCGGACAAGAAAAGGGGACGCCCTCTCGGACGTCCCCTTCCTCCCCTTTTTAGCTTGTCTCAGAATGCCGTGCTGATCGAGCAGGCCGCAGGGCCAAGGATCACGACGAACAGCGTCGGCAGAATGAAAAGGATGAGCGGCACCGTCATGATGGCGGGCAGACGCGCGGCCTTTTCCTCGGCGCGCATCATGCGTTCATGGCGGAATTCAGCGGACAGCACGCGCAGGGCCGAAGCGAGCGGTGTGCCGTATTTCTCGGTCTGGATCATGGTCGTGACCACGCCCTTGATCGCATCCAGCTTCACGCGGTTGGCGAGATTTTCGAAGGCCATGCGCCGTTCGGTCAGGAAGCTGAGTTCGATCGCCGTCAGCTGGAACTCGTCGCCCAGTTCCGGATAGGCCTTGCCCAATTCCTTGGCGACGCGGCTGAAGGCGGCATCGACGGTCAGGCCCGCCTCGGCGCAGATGACGAGCAGGTCGAGCGCGTCGGGCAACCCCTTGCGGATCGCGGCGGAGCGCTTCTGGATCTTGTTGTCGATGAAGATGTCGGGCGCCTTGTAGGCCAGCAGCAGCGCCACGGCGAAGGCCATGAAACGCTTCGCGCCGCCCCAGTCGGGATAGATGCCGACGCCATAGAGCAGCAGAGCAGCCAGACCGCCGATGACGATCGGCAGCACCATGCGGCCGAAGATGACGGCGACCGCCAAATCCTTCGACCGGATGCCCGCCTGCGCCAGCTTCAGCTGGGCCTCCTTCAGCTGGTCGTCCTGCAACACCTTCAGGCTCGACAGGAAGGACCGCATCTGGTCGGTCGTCTGGCTCTTCTTGACCAGCTTGGCGCGGCGGCGCGCGGTGGACGCGGTGATCCCCGCCTTCAACTGTTCGCGCCGTTCATTGAGCGCTTTGACCCGCTTTGCCATCGGGTCGCGCACGGTCATTACCGTATAGAGCACGAACAGCATGGCCAGCGTCGCCATGGCGGCAAGCAAGGTGCCGAAATCCGTGGCGTTCATGCCGAAAAGAGTGCCGGCGGGGGAAGCGGTTTCCATGTCTTTCTATCCCCCGTCAGATTTCGAAGTTGATCATCTGCGCCATGATGAAGACGCCTATGCTCATCCAGCACATGCCGCCCAGACCGATGACCTGCATCGTCGACATCCCAAACAGGCCGGCCGGATCGGGCGTGAAGAAGGGGTGCATGTAACTGAAGTTAATGTAACAGATCATGCCGAACACCAGGAACGGCAACGCGCCGATGATGTAGGCCGACGCCTTGGATTCCGACGACATGGCGCGGATTTTCAGCTTCATCTGCGCACGCTGACGCAGCACGGTTGCGAGGTTGGAGAGAGTTTCGGCAAGGTTGCCGCCCGTTTCCCGCTGGATCGCGAGGCTGATGACGAAGAACTGGAATTCCGGCGTGCCGAGGCGATCGGCCGTTTCCTGCAACGCCTGATCCATCGTCTTGCCGATCTTGATGCGCTCGGTGATCAGCTTGAATTCCTCACCCACTGGCCCAGGCACTTCGTTTGCCACGACGCCCAGCGTTTCGGTGATGGGCAGGCCCGATCGCAGACCGCGTGTCAGCAGTTCGAGCGCGTCGGGAAATTTCATCGTGAACTGCATCACCCGCTTCTTGATCAGGCGGCCGACCCACATGTGGGGCAGGGCGAGCCCTGCAGCCAGGCTGACCATGATGGCGAGCAGCGGTGCGAAGCCGCGCACGAACAGAAAGGCGCAGATGCCCAGAGCAATGAAGGCGCAGGAGGTCATATATTGGCTGACCGTCCATTTCTTGCCGGTCATGCGGATGCGCTTGGCCAGATTTTCCGGGTTCGGAACCAGCGAAACGAGCATCTTCATCTCGTTGCCCGGCTGTCGATTGGAAATGGCCTTGCGCATGCGCGCTTCCATCAGCGCGTCGGTCGATCCGCTGTGACGTTCGCGGATCAGGGCGACACGGCGCTTGCTGGCCTTTTCAGCCGAGGGGCCAGCAAAGGCCATCGCTACCAGACCCAGGAAGGCCGTCAGCAGCATGATCAGCAATATCGAATTGCTCATGGTATCGCCCGTTCCGTTAAAAGGTATGCCGCCAGATGACGGCATGCCAGAACCAAATCTAGGCCTTGGCCTTGTCCTTGCGCGCCGGGATCAGCCCCCGGAGGTCGCCGATCTTGCCGAGCAGGGAGTCGCCCTTTTTCTTTGCGGGCTTGCCATCGACGGCTTCGCTATCCTCGGCTGCCCCCATGGTGGCGTCGAGCAGGCTGACGCACGCGGCGCCGACCTTGCTGCCCTTGGCCGCCTCGGCCAATGTCTTGCCCAGCTTGGCGGCCTGCGCCGCGACCCGCAGGTCGAAGGGGATCAAAATGTCGACCTTGCGTTCGATCGAGGTTTCGAAATCCTTGCGGCTGATTTCCTGCGCGCTTGCATGGACGCGGTTGGCAACCACGATCACACGCGTTTGGGGGGCGTTGCTCTTCAGCCAGGACAGGATGCGAATCGAATCGCGCGCCGCCGCCAGCGTCAGTTCCGTGACCACTACGGCGACATTGACGTCGCTCATCAGGTGCGGATGCTGGATCAGCATATGGCGCGGCAGATCTACGACGCTGCATTCGAAAGCGGCGCGGAACTCCTCCAGCAGCTGGTAGAAGGCGCCACCATCGGTCAGCATCGGCTGGCTGATCGGTGCTTCGGCCGACAGGATCGCCAGCGTGTCGCTCGCCCGTACCATTGCGCGCTCGATGAAAAGACCATCGATGCGGCTGGGGTTATCGATCGCGTCGGTCAGGCCACGGCCCGGCTCCAGGTCCATCGCCAGTGCGTTGGTGCCGAAATGAACGTCGAGGTCGAGCAGCGCGGTCGGCCGCTTCTGCTTGTCGCTAAGTAGCCAGGCGAGCGAGGTGGCGATGCTGGAAGCGCCCACGCCGCCGCGCGTGCCGATGACGGCGGTGGTCAGATGCGGCCGTTCAGGCGCCGCGTCGCGCGGGGCGAAGAACACCGCCTGCGCCTGAGCCAGTGCGTCGCGAAGCTGGTCCGCACCAAAGGGTTTCAGGAGATAATCCTGAATGCCGCTGGCGACGAGGTCGCGGTAAAGGCGCACGTCGTTGACCTGACCGGCGGCGATCACCACCGTGCCGGGTTCGCACACTTCGGCAAGGCTGTTGATGTCGTTCAGCGGGTCGCCGCTTTCGGACATATCGACGAACAGGATTTGCGGGCTGGCGCTGACCGACAGGCTCTGCACGGCATTGCGCATGCCGCCCTTGTTCACCTTTTCCGGTGCCCAGCCCATCTCGGCCGCGACCATCGCCAGCAGATCGTGGCTATGATCGTCGCAAACAAAGGCGTGGAAGGGATCGCGCTGTCCAGACATGGCAGGTTTCCAGGGTGCGTTCATGATCAGCGTCCTAAGTTCTTGAGATCGCCCGAACCGGTCGGCGTCTTTTCACGGTAGGTCGAAATGGCCCGGTTGGATGTCGCTGTGCGCAGGTCGCTTTCGCTGCTCTGGCCGCGCACCAGATCTTCAGGATTGGCGACCATGGCGGCAAGATTGCTGTTCACGGCGCAACCGTAATTGGAGGTGGTGCCGAGCTGGGATTCAGTTTCCTTCTTGCTCGACCAGTCAGGGCATCCCGGCACACGAGCGGTGGCGCGGCGCACGACCAGCCGGACGCTGCCAGCAGGCGCGGAGCCTGCCGCAGCAGAGCTGTCCTCGCCCACCAGCATGCCGTGGCGGGCGACGACATCGGCGATGCTTTCGCGCAATTCGGGACTGTAATAGGCGTCGGTAACGATCGCGACCTGATCGCCATAGCCAAGACCGATGGAGGCGAACCAGTCGTCCAGGCGGCGCGCTTCCGAAGGGGCAAGGGCGCCGTCAGGGCCAGCCTGAACGTCGAAGGTGTAGGCATCGTGGCTGACGACCGGCTGATGCACCGATTCAACGCCGCGATTGACGCTGGAATTGCAGGCGGCAAGCGGCAGCGCCAGCAGTGCGAGCGCGCCGAAGCGGAGGATATTTTTGGCGGACAGGGAAGTCATGACTGTCGTCCTTCCGATCAGAAGCTGAAGCCCGGCGCAGCGTCGGCTTTCGCCGAACGCTTGCCTGTGTCGCGGGGAGCCGCCGCCTGCGGGCCGGGCGCGGGGGCCGGGCCGGGTTCGCGGCGTGGCAAGGGCGGGCGCGCGCCACTCACCCCGTCATTCCCCTGCTGGAGCAGAAGGCCCTGGGCGATATTGGCATTGCGGAAGCCATCGGTCGGCAAGTGCACGTCCGACGCGTTCATCGGCTTCACCAGATAAGGGGTGACGACGATGACCAGTTCGGTCTCATGACGCTGGAACCGGCGTGACTTGAACAGGCTGCCAAGGATCGGGATTTCACCGAAGCCCGGCGTCTTGCTGATCGAGTTGGCGGTGTCGTTGTTGAGCAGGCCCGCAATCATGAAGGCCTGACCCGAACCCAGTTCAACAGTGGTTTCGGCCGTGCGGCTCTTGAGCGCCGGGACGGTGGTGTTCACCGAGAAGTCGAGGCTCGACACAGTGGGACGGACGCGCAGCGATATGCGGCCATCGGCCAGCACGGTCGGCGTGAAGGCCAGCTGCACGCCATATTGCTTGAACTCGATGCTGTTGCCCTGCGTGCCGTTGCTGACGGTGTAGGGATATTCGCCGCCCGCCAGGAAGCTGGCCGTCTCGCCCGACAGTGCGGTCAGGTTCGGTTGGGCCAGTGCGGTGGCCAGGCCGCTTGATTCGGCAAGGTCCAGCGCGCCCGCGACATCCATGCCGAGCAATTTGGCAACGAAGCCGAGGGACGTGGTGCCATCGATCGGGCTGTTGAACGTCCATTGACGAGTGATATCGCCATTGGGAAGACCCGGCACGAAACTCCCTGAAGTCGCGAAGCCACGATCCGATCGGTTCATGTAGCCGCTGAAGTTGCCGGATCCGGTCCCCAAACCTCTCAGATTTACGCCGATCTGATGCCCTATGTCGCGGCTGACTTCAGCGATCTTGACCTGAAGATTGACCTGAAGCGGCGTTGCGGTGCGCAGGCGGCTGACCACCGTTACGTCCTTGCCCACGAAGGCCTGCGTCAGCCGTTCGGCCTCCGCTGCATCTTCTGGTGCGGCGACGGTGCCGGTCAGCAGGACCATGCCGTTCATCTTGTTGACGGCGATGGCGGCTTCGGGCATCGCCAGCTTCAGCATTTCGTCGATATTCGACAGGTTGTTGCCGACGCGGACGGTGCCGGAAAACAGTACCTTGCCGTTGGTCGCGGTCACGAATACGGTGGTTTCACCGGCTGCCTTCGCGATCAAATAGAGCTGGTTCTGGGCACGGACATGGACGTCGACCACATTGGGGTCGCCGATCACCACGTCCGACATCTTCGCGCCCAGATTGATGACCTTGCTGCCGCCCACGGACATCAGGATCGCATTGTCCTGCATCGATGAAGGCGCGGCGTTGAGTGCGGTGGTCGGCGTGGCGGCCATGGCGGCGGCGAGGCCGAGAGCGATCGCGGGGCCGATGAGCGGTTTCACCGCCTTCTTGCCCGCATCAATGTTGATACGCTTCATCTTATTTCCCCCCGACCGGAACGACGGTCACATTGGTGCCGCGTGCGACGCGGATCACAGGGCCGCTGATGCCGCCCGGCGCCGCGGACGAGCCATCTGCGGGCACTGCGACCCCGGCGGTCTGCATCGGCTTGGCGGGGACGGAGCTGCGCTGGTAGCGCGACACGTCGGCGCCCGTTGAAAAGGTGCTGCCCTTGTCGACCGGGCGCGCGGCGAGCTTTGCGATGATCTTCTTTTCCGCGTTCGGATTGGCGCCATCAGGCAAATCGACGTCAGTGCCAGCGATGGCGGCGTCGAGGTCCGACGCATTGTCGGCGATCGAACGCAGCGTCAGCGAGAGCGATCCGATGGTCTGCGCCACCGCGATCTTCTCCGCGATCTTGGGTGTCACTTCGATGGTCACGTTGGAATAGGTCTGCACGACCGGCTTGCCGTCCGCGCCCAGCGCGTCCATGCGCTGGTCGGTGGCGAGCACGCGCAGGTTGCGCAGGATGGTCTCGGAAACCTTCAGCGCTTCACCGTCGCCGCCGCCCGCCACGCTCTGCGTCAGCATCAGGTCGACGCGGTCGCCCGGGAAGACGAAGCCCGCGACCGAATTCTGCGCCGACACCGGCACGGTGACAGCGCGCATGCCCGGCCCGAGCGCTGCGGCGAGGAAACCGCGCTCACCCGGCTTGATCACCGAGCCGACGGTCATCGGCTGCCCGGCGGAGATGGCGGTGCGCACGACACTGCCCACCAGCTTGGCGGGATCGGCCTGACCCTGGATATAATAGGCCTGTTCGACCAGATCTTTCGGCCATGGCTGGAAGCGGAAGCTTTCCGCGTCCAGGATGGTGCCGACCGGCAATGCCTTGGTCGCGACCAGCACATGGGGCTGATCGGCTGCCACCGGCATGGATGAGGCATTGGCCTGGGGCGCGCTAGACGAACTCAGCATGTTGCGCGCGAGAAGAGCTGTTGTGACCGCTATGATAAGCGCCCCCGCCAGCAGCACGATTTTCTTGCCGTCCATGATGAAATTCGCCTCCCTCAGTCAGGCAAATGTCGCCCGAGCCCCGAATTTTACGCAAAATGGTTAAGATATCGTTCGCCAATCAACCAAAGCGCCGCGACCGATATTGCGATACCGTAAGGAATTTGGGGCTGGCCCAGCCGTCGGGTCGTCCGGTGGTGGACCACGGTGACGATCGTCACCACGCCCCCGACCATGGCCATGACCATCAACATCGACAGCACGGCTTCCCATGGGAACCACAGCGCCAGCGCGCCCAGCAGCTTGACGTCGCCCCCGCCCATGCATCCCATGGCGAAGAGCGCGGCGAAAAGTGCGAACACGGCGAGCGCCAGCGCGATCTGCAAGACCATGCCCGGCCAGACCGGCATGTCATTGGCGATCCACCACAGTGGAGCCAGCGCAGCTATGGTCAGGTTCAGCCGGTTGGATATGATCCGCGACCGCAAATCCGTCACCGATGCGACGACCAGCAGCACGCCAAGGGCGCACAGCAGCGCCGTCGTGAAATATTCCCCCGTCATGAATCTAAACCCTAGACCGAATGGCTTACCAAACCGTAACCATGCGCCCATGGATTCGCCCCTGCCTGTTCCCCCGGCCTTTGACCGTCGCGCATGGCCGATGGATGGGCGGCTCGATTACTGGACCGCGCCGGATGGCTGGCCGCTGCGCCGCTATCGGCTGGGCGAGGGACAGCGCGGGCGGTTGCTGATGCTCGGCGGGCGCGGCGACATGATCGAGAAATACCTCGAAGTCATCCATCACTGGGCGGGTAAGGGCTGGGCGGTCACCGCCTTCGACTGGCGCGGACAGGGCGGCTCGGGCCGCCTGAGCAGAGATCCGCTCTGCGGCCATATCGACGATTTCGCGCTATGGATTGCGGACCTTGAAGCTTTCGTCACCGATTGGCGGGCGCAGGGGGCAGGACCCTGCGCCATCGTCGCGCACAGCATGGGCGGGCATCTGCTGCTGCGCGCGCTGGCGGAAGGCATGACCCCGCCTGACGCTGCGGTCGCCGTCGCGCCGATGATGGGCGTCCATACCGCCCCGCTACCACGCTGGCTGGCGGTGCTCATCGCCCGGACCATGTGCGCGCTCGGCTTTTCCCACCGCCAAGCCTGGACGCAGAAGGAAGATTCGCAGCGGCAGCGGGCAATGCGGCAGAAGCGGCTGACGCATGATCCGGAACGTTATGCCGACGAACTCTGGTGGCGCGATCATAGCCGGGACGTGGCGCTGGGTTCGCCAAGCTGGCGCTGGGTGGTGGAGGCGCTGCAATCGACCTTCGCGTTGGAGAAGGACGGCAAGCTGGAGCGCATCGCTGTGCCGCTGCTGATCCTTGCCACCAGTGCCGACCGGCTGGTGTCCACGCCCGCCATCCGTCGCATCGCCGCGCGCATTCGGGGCGCGCGCCTGCACGTCTACGGGCCAGAGGCTGCGCATGAGATATTGCGCGAAATCGACCCGGTGCGCCTCGATGCCCTGCGGCGGATCGACGCTTTTCTGGATGAGAACGCGCCAGCATGAGTCATTTCGACATCGTGATCGTCGGTGGTGGCATAGCAGGCGCGAGCCTGGGCGCGGAACTGGCGGGCCAGGCGTCGGTGCTGATCCTGGAGCAGGAGGAAAGCGCTGGATATCACGCCACCGGCCGATCTGTTGCTTTCTGGGAGGAAACCTATGGCGGGCGGCAGGTGCAGCCGCTGACCACGGCGTCCGGGCCGTTGTTGCGCTCGCCTGATCCAGCCTTTGCAAGCCGATCCTTCCTGACGCCCCGGCAGACGCTGTTCGTCGGGCGGGAGGCCGATGGGGCAGAGCGCGACCGGTTGATGCGGGAATTTTCGGGCTGCGTCGACCTGCGTCCTGTTGATCCCGCCGCGCTGGTAGCGGGGCTGAGACCCCATTGGACGATCGGCCTGCTGGAACCGGGCGTGTGCGACATCGATGTCGCCGCGCTGCATCAGGCGTATCTGCGGCGCTTCCACGCGAAGGGCGGTACATTGCGGCTGGGCACTGTTTTCGAGCAGGCGACCCCCACGCCGGGCGGCTGGCGCATACAGACGAACGGCGGCGTCATTGATTGCGGCATCATAGTGAACGCCGCTGGCGCATGGGCCGATGATGTCGCACGGCGCAGCGGCGTCGCGCCCATCGGCATAGCCCCACTGCGCCGCACCGTCGTGCAACTGCGCGTGCCCGCGATGCCGTCACCCGACCTGCCACTGGTCATGGACCTTGGCTCCAGCTTCTATTTCAAGCCGGAGGGCGAAGGGCGGATCTGGCTGACCCCGCATGATGAAGAACCTTCGCCGCCCTGCGACGCCGCGCCCGAAGAACTGGCGGTGGCGCAGGCGATCGCCCGTTTCGAAGATGTCGTGGACTGGCCGGTTGAGGCGGTCGAACGCAAATGGGCGGGGCTGCGCAGCTTCGCGCCCGATCGCGCGCCCGTCTATGGCTTTGACGCCGATGCAGCGGGTTTCTTCTGGTTCGCGGGGCAGGGCGGTTTCGGCATTCAGACTGCACCTGCCGCGGCATTGCTGGGATCGGCGCTGGTGACCGGCGGATCGATGCCCAAAGCGGTGGGCGGGATTGATCCCGCCGCTTATTCTCCCACCCGTTTCAAGTAAACCAAGGCCGGGTACGGCTAGCCGGAACGAAGAGGCTGCCATCACGTTGGGTCAATGGCCGCGCCCATGTAGATGGGATGCAATAAAGATGCGGCCGATCCTAAAGCATTTTCCAAGTGGATGGTATCATCTGCTGCCTGAGAAAATGCGGAAAACAAAAGACAATTAGAGCATGAGTCAATTCAGTCTGATCGGCTTATGCTCTAGGAGTAGGAGAATGCGGTGATGAGAAAGTCGATATTATCAGGGTCGGTCCTGATCCTGTCAGGACTGTTTATGGCAAGTGGCAGCACCAGCTTTGCTCAGCCAACAGAGGAAATTATCGTGACGGGGCGCTATAGCGACGCCCAATCCCTTTCGCAAAATGTCAGTTATGCCGATCTCGACCTTAGTACAAAGGCCGGGAAGGACGAGCTGCGCCACCGCGTCGCGCTGACCGCCCGTTACCTATGCGACAAGCTGGGCGAATCGGGTTCATCGTCGGCCGTCGCGCCCAGTTGTCGGGATGCCGCGGTGAAGGACGCGATGGCGCGGGTCGGCACGGTCGAAGAGGGCTTTGCGCCGCGTGGCACGACATGGGTCGCCGGTACGCGCTGGCAGCCGCCCTATCCTGCGGACTGGGTCGAAAAATATCCCTGAACCCTGTCGGGGGAGCGGCGTTTCGCTCCCCCGTTCAGACGCGGAAGAGTTCGGCGGCCGCGCAGGCGAGTTGATCGGCGCGCTCATTTTCAGGGTGACCGGCATGGCCCTTAACCCATTGCCAGCTGACCTTGTGCGGCGCGGCGGCGGCGAGCAGCGCCTGCCATAGCTCGGCATTCTTGACGGGCTTGCGGTCGGCGGTCTTCCAACCATTCTTCTGCCAGCCGAACACCCATTTGGTGATGCCGTCCATCACATATTTGCTGTCGGTATAGAGCGTGACCTGGCAGGGGCGATTGAGTGCGTTCAGCGCTTCGATGGCGGCCATCATTTCCATGCGGTTATTGGTGGTCTGCGCCTCCCCGCCGGAAATTTCCTTTTCCTTCGAGCCAGAGCGCAGTACCGCGCCCCAGCCCCCAGGGCCGGGATTGCCCTTGCACGCGCCGTCGGTGAAGATTTCGACCTTTGAAAGCGCGCTCACGCCCGCAACAACTCCGACGGCGCAGTCTGCGCATAGAAATCCAACCGCCGCAGATAGGCCAGCGGGTCCTTGCGCGTCACCAGCGCGTCGGCGGGCGTGTTGATCCAGTCATAGGCCCGCGTCAGCAGGAAACGCAGCGACGCGCCCCGGCACAGGATCGGGAAGGCGGCCTGCTCGGCATCCGAGAGTCCGTGCGCCGCCTGATAGCCAGCGAGCATCGCGGCCGACCGATCGGGAAAGAAGTGCGCGCCATCATTGCTGAAAACCCATGCGCTGTGCGTGACGGCCAGGTCATAGGCGCGAATATCGGTGCAGCTGAAATAAAAGTCGATGAGGCCCGTCACCTCATCGCCCAGCATCAGCACATTGTCGGGGAAAAGGTCCCCATGAATGACGGCGCGTGGCAGTTCGGCGGGCCAGTGCGCGTCGAGATAGGCAAGCTCATCCGCGACCCGCCGGCCAAGGCCGGGCGCGATATCATCGAAATGATCGCCGCACTTGGCCGCCAGATCGTGCCAGCCAGCGATGTCGAGCGCGTTGCGGCGTTCGCCCGCAAAGCCTTCCGCCGCGCGATGCAGCTGGCCCAGCGCCGCGCCTGCGGCTTTCGCCTGTCCGGCGGTAGGCTCGGTGACGGATATGCCGGTCAGGAACTCGATCAGGCAGGCGGGCCTTCCGCCCAGTTGTTGCAGGCGCTTGCCCTCCCGATCAGCGATGAAGCGCGGCACCAGACAGCCGCGCGCGCCCAGATGATCGAGCAGATCCATGAAAAAGGGGAGGTCGGCCTCATCGACCCGCTTTTCGTAGAGAGTGAGAATATAGCGGTGGCCATTGCCGTCCGCGCCGGTGGTTTCCAGCAGATAGTTGCTGTTTTCCACCCCTTCGGCGATCCCCTTGGCGGAGACCAGCCGTCCCGCGTCATAGCGGGTCAGAAAGGCGTCGATTTCCTCGGCCGGGACATGGGTATAGACCGCCATAGCCTTACGCCGCTCCCAATTCGCGGGGAAGTTTGAACGAGACGGTTTCGCGCGCCGTCTCCACCTGTTCCTCCGTCACGTCGAATCGGGCGGCAAGCCGGTCCACGACTTCGCGCACCAATATTTCGGGGGCGGAGGCGCCTGCGGTCAGGCCGAGGGTCGCCACATTCTCCAGCCACCCAAAATCGATATCGTCTGCGCGCTGGATCAGCCGGGCTGGCGTGCCCTCGCGTTCGGCCACCTCGACCAGGCGGAGCGAGTTGGAGCTGTTGGGCGCGCCGATCACATAGACCGCGTCGCAGGCGGCGGCGATCGCCTTCACGGCCGCCTGTCGGTTCGACGTTGCGTAGCAGATGTCCTCGCCCTTGGGCGCGTGGATCGATGGGAATCGGCGCTGAAGCGTTTCCACAATCGCGGCCGTATCGTCCACCGACAGGGTGGTCTGGGTCAGGAAAGCAAGATTGTCGGGATTTTCGGGAGTAAAGCCCTCCGCATCCTCGACCGTTTCGATCAATGTCATGTTGCCCGCATCGACCTGCCCAAAGGTGCCGACGACCTCGGGATGCCCCCTGTGACCAATGAACAGGATATGGCGCCCTGCCTCGACCTGCCGTTCGGCCTGCCGGTGCACCTTGCTGACCAATGGGCAGGTGGCGTCCAGATAATCAAGGCCGCGTTCTTCCGCCTTTGCCGGCACCGCCTTGGGCACGCCATGGGCGGAAAAGACCACGGGCACGCCGTCGGGCACCTGATCCAGTTCCTCGACGAAAATCGCGCCCTGCGCCCGCAGATTGTCCACGACATATTTATTATGGACGATCTCGTGCCGGACATAGACGGGCGCGCCATATTTCTCGATCGCCTTTTCGACGATGATGATGGCGCGGTCCACGCCAGCGCAAAAGCCGCGCGGGGCGGCGATCAATAGCTTTAAGGGAAGACGGGCGGTCATGGCTGCCGCTTAGGGCAATGTCGCGCCAGAAGGAAGGGGTGAGGGGAGGCGCGCTCCTTTCGGTTGCGTGAGCGGCGGGGTGCGGATAAGAAGCCCCAGCCTGTTCCCAAGGGATTGCCTCGTGACCTTTTCTCGACTTGCGCTGACCGGAATGCTCGCCCTTGCCCTTGCGGGCTGCTCGCGCCGGGGAGAAATCGATGCCACGGGTGGCGTCGTCGCCGTCCGATCGGCCTGCCCGACCGCCGCGATCCCCGCCTATACGGGTGACGTGACGCTTTTCAATCCTGCTGGCAGCACCGACGCCCGCGCGATCGACGTGGTGGCGAACATCACCGACCTGCGCGCGACCTGTGCGGAAGGCGCGCAATTCTACAGCGAGGCGACCTTTACGGTGAACGCCCGCCGTTCCGACGCCACCGCCGCGCGGCAAGTGACGCTGCCCTTCTTCTCCGCCGTGGTACGTGGCGGCAACGCCGTCGTTGCCAAGCGTGTCGGCCAGGTCGTGCTGGACTTCCCCGCAGGTCAGTATCGCGCGACAGCGACCGCAAAGGCGGGCTCCTATGTCGACAAGGCCGCAGCGACGCTGCCTGCCGACATTCAGGCGAAGATCACGCAGAAGCGCAAGGCAGGCGATGCCGACGCGGCTATCGATCCCTTCGCCCAGCCTGACGTCCGCGCGGCGCTGCAACGAACCAGTTTCGAGCTGCTCGTGGGTTTCAACCTGACCCAGGACCAGCTCCGATATAACGCTACACGTTAAGAGCGAACCTTAATCTTCCGTTCGCCCTGAGCTTGTCGAAGGGCTCTACTTCTTTGCAGGGAAGGATGAGGCTTCGATTTTAGCCCAGCCCGGACGGGTCTTGTGCTTTTTCGAGGAAACAGCCTTGTCTCTCTACATTCGTTTCACTGCCCATCTGAACGCCGTGCTGGACGCGCTGGAGGCGGACGGCACGCTGCCCGCTGGCCTCAACCGCAAGTCCGTCACGGTAGAGCCGCCCCGCGATCCCAGCCATGGCGACCTCGCTACCAACGCGGCTATGGTGCTTGCCAAGCCCGCAGGCACCAACCCGCGCGCGCTGGCGGAAAAGATCGTCGCTGGCCTTGAAAAGCTGGACGAGGTGGAAAGCGCCACCATCGCTGGACCCGGCTTCATCAACCTGACGCTGACCGACGCCACCTGGCGCGCCGAACTCGCCGCCATCGAAGCCGAGGCTGCGGATTACGGCCGGTCAGACATGGGCACGGGCGTCACCGTCAACGTCGAATATGTCTCCGCCAACCCCACCGGCCCCATGCATATGGGTCACTGCCGGGGCGCGGTAGTCGGCGATGCGCTCGCGACCTTGCTCGAATATGCCGGGCACAAGGTCATCCGCGAATATTATATCAACGATGCAGGCGGCCAGGTCGATGTGCTCGCCCGCTCGGCCCATATCCGCTACCGCGAGGCGCTGGGCGAGGATGTCGGCGCGATCCCGGAAGGCCTGTATCCCGGCGACTATCTGGTCCCTGTCGGCCAGGCGCTCGCCGCCGAATATGGCGACAAGTTCGTAGGCGCGCCCGAAAGCGATTGGCTCGTCCCCTTCCGGACCAAGGCGGTGGCCGCGATGATGGAGATGATCCGCAGCGACCTCGCTTTGCTCGGCATCCACCACGACATCTTCGCGTCCGAAGCCGAACTGCAAGCCGCCGGAAAGCCCGAAGCCGCCGAAAAGTGGCTGCGCGACCATGACCTCGTCTATGACGGCGTCCTCGAAGCGCCCAAGGGCGAAACGCCCGAAGATTGGGAGCCGGTCGAACTTCCCTTGTTCCGCTCCACCAAATTCGGCGACGATCAGGACCGCCCGATCAAGAAGTCGAACGGCGCCTGGACCTATTTCGGCGCCGACATGGCTTATCATTTCCAGAAGGCGCAGACCGCCGACCAGCTCATCGACATCTGGGGCGCCGACCATGCGGGCACCGTCAAGCGCATCCAGGCCGCCGTCGCCGCCCTGACCGAGGGCAAGGCGCGCTTCGATGTCAAGCTCATCCAGATGGTCCGCCTGCTCCGCGATGGCGAGCCGGTGAAGATGTCCAAGCGCGCGGGCAATTTCGTGACGCTTGCCGATGTCGTCCGCGAAGTCGGCAAGGACGTCGTCCGCTTCACCATGCTCACGCGCAAGGCCGACGCCCAGATGGACTTCGACTTCGCCAAGGTGGTGGAAGCGTCAAAGGACAATCCGGTTTTCTACGTCCAATATGCCCACGCACGCATTTCCTCGCTCGGCCGCCGCGCCGAAGAGGCACAAATTGCACTTCCCGCGCCCGACCTGTCCCGCCTTGGGACTGAAGAACTTAACCTTGTTAAGTTAGCGGCGCAGTTCCCGCGGGTGGTGGAAGGGGCTGCATCGGCCCGCGAACCGCATAGAATCGCTTTCTATCTCAACGACTTGGCTTCTGAATTCCACAGCTGGTGGAATCTGGGGAACGACAATCCGCGCGCCCGCGTCATCCTGACGGACGATCCGGACGTAACTTCTGCGCGCCTTTTCTTAAGCCGTGGAATCGGGCAAATCATCCGTAATGGCCTTGCCCTGATGGGCGTGGCCGCGTTGACGGAAATGCAATAGCCAGGCGGAGGCACGGATAAATGGGCGACTTTGCGAGGGGGCGGCTCGATCTGGACGATGACGAGCGTCTGCCCTGGCTGGAGCCTGGTATCGAGGATGA
The DNA here is from genome assembly GCF_015693305.1 of Sphingobium sp. Cam5-1. Classification (NCBI taxonomy): domain Bacteria; kingdom Pseudomonadati; phylum Pseudomonadota; class Alphaproteobacteria; order Sphingomonadales; family Sphingobiaceae; genus Sphingobium; species Sphingobium sp. Cam5-1. Next base: position 230,956 of record NZ_CP065138.1, read on the forward strand.
GGAGGATGAGGGCCTGTCACCTGTCCGCCTGCTCGGCTTCATCCTGGTTGCGCTCGTCCTGCTCGGCGGCGTGGTCGCTGGCGTCTGGCTTCTCAAGAACCGTTCGACTGGCGGCGGCGAAGGCAAGCTGATCGCCGCGCCCGCTGGCGACTATAAAGTCCCCGCCCGCGAGGCTGATGCGAAGAAGTTCGAGGGCGAGGGCGACGCCAGCTTCGCCGCCAGCGAAGGCGTCGTGCGCGACGGCCGCATCGATCCCAGCCGCGTGCCCGAAGCGCCCGTGACCGCCACCGCCCCTGCAAAGACACGGCAGGCCGTGCCCGGCAAACCGTCGCAGAGCGTGACCGCTCGCGTCGCCGACGAAACCAACGTCCGCCCCGCCGCCGCCCAGCCGGTGCACAAGGGCGGAGCCGTGATCCAGCTCGGCGCCTATGGCAGCCAGTCCGGCGCCCGCGATGCCTGGACCCGCCTGTCCAAACGCTTCGCTTATCTGGCTCCGCTCACCATGTCGGTCGAGCCTACGCAGGTCGGCGGCAGCACCCTCTACCGCCTGCGCGCGACGGCGGGGGCACAGGCGAATACGCTCTGCGGCAAGCTGAAGGTTGCTGGTGAGAGTTGTATCGTGGTGAATTAGGTTACCCACTGCTCCCTCTTCCCTTCAGGGGAGAGGGTTGGGGAGAGGGGAGCAACGTTGCGGGATCGAAAATCGCTGGGTTTCGCGAAACAGCTGCGCCGCTCACTAACTCCTGCCGAAGCCCGCCTCTGGTATCACTTGCGCGCCAAGCGCTTCGCTGGCGTCAAGTTCCGCCGCCAAACCGTAATCGGCCCTTTTATCGCCGATTTTACCTGCCGCGCGTCGATGATGGTGCTCGAGATCGATGGCGACACCCACGGTTTGACCGCGCAACATGACGCTGAACGAACCACTTATCTCAAACAACAAGGCTGGCACGTCATCCGCTTCACCAACACAGAAGTTATGCAGAGCCTTGAAGCCGTCCTGTCCGACATAGCGCAGCGCCTTCCCCTCTCCCTAACCTCGATGAGAGTCACGTGCCTCTCATCGACCCCTGAAGGGGAGAGGGAGTAAGCCTTGCTCATCACCCCCGCCCCAACAACCCCTTCGACACGACGCTCCTTCGCCGCTACCATCCGCCCTCATGAAACCGGTAATCTACGGCCTCTCCGGCGAGACGCTCACTGCTGACGAACGCGCCTTCTTCGCCGACGCCCAGCCTGCGGGCTACATCCTCTTTCGCCGCAACATAGCCGATCGCGCCCAATTACGCGCGTTGACGGACGACCTGCGCGCCCTTCACGGCCGCGACGATTTGCTGATCATGATCGATCAGGAAGGCGGCCGCGTCGCCCGCATGCAGGTGCCCGTCTGGCCCAGCTTCCCGCCCGGCGCCGTGTTCGATCGCCTCTATGATATCGCCCCGTCCAGCGCGATCGCAGCCGCCCGCGCCAATGCGCATGCCATCGCGGTGACGCTGGCCGAAGTGGGCATCAATGTCGATGCACTCCCCTTGCTCGACGTGCGGCAGGACGGGGCCAGCGACATCATGGGCGACCGCACCTTGGGCGCGGAGCCGATGCGGGTCGCCGCGCTTGGTCGCGCCACTCTCGAAGGATTGGCTAAGGGCGGGGTCGTGGGCATCATCAAACATATGCCGGGCCATGGCCGTGCGATGGTGGACAGCCATCATGAGCTGCCGATCGTGACCGCGAGCGAGGAAGAACTCGCCATCGACCTCGCGCCCTTTCAGACATTGAAGGACGCAGCCATCGGCATGACCGCCCACGTCATCTATACCAATTGGGACCCGGATCTGCCCGCCAGCCTTTCCGCCTCGGTTATCGAAACGATCATTCGTCAGCGGATCGGCTTTAACGGCCTTCTCATGTCGGACGATCTCGACATGAAGGCGCTGAACGGCAGCATTCCCGAATTGGCGGCAGGCGTCGTCGCGGCCGGGTGTGACCTGGCGCTCAACTGCTGGGCACGGATGGACGACATGATCGGCATCGCCAATAGTCTTCCCGATATCAGCACGCGGTCGAAGGCCCGGCTGGACCGCGCCATGGCGTCGGCGCAACTCGATCAGGACAGCCCGCCCCTCGAACAGCTGCTCGCTACCCGCGACAGCCTGCTCTCCGTGGTGGCTGCGTGAGGGCGAACGCCGTCCATCACCTTCCGGCGGAGCCGCTTCAATGTTCGCGCAGAGCCCGCGGAAGGCGCAGAGAAAGCGCGATGCGGCATCTTTGCGTCCTCTGCGGGCTCTGCGCGCATAAATTTTCACGCGGAGGCGCGGAGACGCGGAGGGGCGGTGCCACCGGCGAAGCCGCTAATCCCGCTACCTTCACTCTCACTTGCCAGGCAACTTTCAGAGTGCTGCACGCGCCTCAAACCCTCCGCGTCTCCGCGCCTCCGCATGAAAAATCGCGCTTCGCACGGCCTGCGCGCCAGAGAGCCGCCTGAACCATGGAAGACCTCTTCATCCCTCCACCGCAGCCACGCGAAGACATGCTGACCGTCAGCTTCGAAAGCTGGGAAGGGCCGCTCGATCTTCTCCTCGCGCTGGCCCGCTCGCAGAAGGTTGATTTGCGGGAAATCTCCATCCTCGCGCTGGTCGAACAATATCTGGCCCATATTGAGGGCGCGCGGAAGCTGAAGCTGGAACTGGCGGCCGATTATCTGGTGATGGCGGCGTGGCTCGCTTACCTCAAATCCTCACTGCTGCTGCCCAAGCAAGCGCAGCCTGATCCCAACCCCGACGAACTGGCGCTGCGCCTGCAATTGCGGCTCCAGCGGTTGCAGGCCATGCGAGAGGCCGGTGCCCGCCTGATGGCGCGCGATCGCGTCGGCCGCGACGTGTTCGTCCGCCCCCGTCCGGAGGGACTACGCCTGGTGCGCAAGGCGAAATGGGCCGCCAGCCTCTACGATCTCCTGCAATGTTACGGGCAGGTGCGCGCACGGACGCAGCCGGTCGTCCACATGGTCGTCGCCCGGCCGGTGATGACCCTGGACGAAGCCATCCAGCGTGTCGGCGCTTTGGTGGGGTCGGCGATCGATTGGACGGTGCTGGAATCCTTCCTGCCCGATGGTCAGGACGGGCCAATGGCGAAATCCGCGCTCGCCAGCAGCTTTGTCGCGGCGCTGGAACTGGCGCGGCAGGGGCGGTTGGATATCCAGCAGGACGGCATTTTTGAGCCCATTTACCTGCGCGCCGCGCTGCCCGAACAAAATGGGGGACGTTTGTTGTGATGCAGGAACCGGACGATTTCATGCGCGCGGTGGAGGCCGCCCTGTTCGTTGCCGAACATCCTCTGACTACCATCGAACTGCGGCAACATGTGGGGGATGCCGGGGACATCGCCGCCGCGCTTGCCGCGCTGTCGGATCATTATGCCGGGCGCGGCATCAATCTGGTCGAACGCGGCGGGCGCTGGCATTTTCAGACGGCGGCGGACCTTGCCCATATCCTGCGGCGGGAAAAGGATGAGACGCGCAAGCTGTCCCGCGCGGCGATGGAGACGCTGGCCATCATCGCCTATCATGAACCTGTCAGCCGCGCGGAGGTCGAGGCCATTCGCGGTGTGCAGGTGGCCAAGGGAACGCTGGACGTGCTGATGGAAGCGGGCTGGGTCCGGCCAGCGGGCAGGCGGGAAGTGCCGGGCCGTCCATTGATTTACGCCACCACGCACGAATTTCTGTCACATTTCGGGCTTAGCAGCCGCCGGGATCTGCCGGGTGTGGACGATCTGCGTGCTGCCGGATTGCTCGATCCGGTCGATCTTGCGCTGGAGGGCCTGGGGGCTCAATCCGTTCTGGAAAATGATGAGGAAGAAGCCTAGAAAGGGCTTCCTTTCAGGAGAAAGTTAAAATGGGTTCCTTTTCGTTGATGCACTGGGTCATCGTTCTCCTGGTGGTCATGCTGTTGTTTGGCGGCGGCCGTATTTCCGGGCTGATGGGTGACGTTGCCAAGGGCATCAAGAGCTTCAAAAAGGGCATGGCTGACGATGATGACGACATCGCGCCCGCCAAGCCCGCTACCCGGATCGAAGGACATCGTGTCCCTGAACAAGACGCACCGACCGCCACGTCCGAGGAAAAGACCAAGGCCTGATTTTCATTTCACGCCCAAGCGGTAGGCGCGCATGTTCGATATCGGCTCGTCCGAACTTCTACTGATCGTGATCATCGCGGTTGTCGTGATCGGTCCAAAGGATTTGCCGCGCGCCTTGTACAAGGTCGGGCAGATCGTCGGCAAGGCGCGCGGAATGGCGCGCCATTTTCGTACCGGCATCGATGCCATGGTGCGAGAAGTCGAGATGGAAGAACTGGAAAAGAAGTGGGCCGATCAGAACCGGCGGATCATGCAGGAGCATCCAGCCGACACTTCCGCCACTCCCGCGATGGAGCCATTGCCGGGGTCTTCCAGCGATCCCGCGCCCGCCGCCTCCACATCTCCCCCGCCCTTCGTGGCCCAATCGGCGCCTGTTGCTCCGGCTCCCGCCGCCGACGGTCCACCCTATATCGCGGCGCAGTCCGCTCCGGCCGGTAAGGGTGACGCGCAGGCATGAAGGACATCGATGATAGCAAGGCGCCGCTGCTCGACCATTTGATCGAATTGCGGGGACGGCTGCTGAAATGCGTATGGGCGTTGTTCATCACCGGCGCGGTCTGTTTCTATTTTTCTGACAAGCTCTTCGCCTTTCTGGTGCATCCTTTGAAGGAAGCCTTTGGCGACGCGGGTGGGCGGCTGGTCTATACCAAGCTGTACGAAGCCTTTTTCGTGCAGGTGAAAGTGGCGATCTTCGGGGCTTTCTGCGTTTCCTTCCCGATCATCGCGAACCAGCTTTGGGCCTTCATCGCTCCGGGCCTTTATGCCAAGGAAAAGAAGGCGTTACTACCATTTCTGGTGATGACCCCGGTGCTGTTCCTGATGGGCGCCAGCCTCGCTTATTATATCGTGATGCCGACCGCGTTCCATTTTTTCCTGGAATTTCAAGGGAATAGCAGCGGCCTCAAGGTGGAGGCGCTCCCTAGCGCTGATGCCTACCTCACATTAGTCATGCAGTTCATCCTTGCATTCGGCATCAGCTTTCTGATGCCCGTCCTGCTGATGCTGCTCAACCGCGCCGGTTTCGTCACCCGCGCCCAACTGGTCGGCCTGCGCCGCTACATGATCGTCGGCGCCTTCATTCTCGCCGCCGTACTAACCCCGCCCGACGTCGTGTCGCAGCTGATGCTCGCCATTCCCCTATTGCTGCTTTACGAAATCACGATCGTCGCGATCTGGTTCACCGATCGCAAGCAGGCCCGCGAAGCCGCAGCCGCAGCCGCGGACGGAGCCGACGCCTCCACCAGCTAAAAAAAAGGCCCGCCATTAGGCGGGCCGCAAGGGTGGGAGCCTGTTTATGCTGCTTACTTCGCCGCGTCTTCCACGGCCGCGCCAGCGCTCTGCACGTCTTTGCCAGCGCCTTCGACGGTGTTGCACGCAGCCACCATCAGCGAACCGGTAAGCAGCAGAGCAGCAAGGATCTTCTTGGTCATGGTCGTCTCCTAGAAAAAACTCGAGCCGGACAGCCTCGCTGTCCGGGGGCTGGGGATGAGAACCCGCGGCGGCGAAATACGTTCCGCATCCGGAAATATCTGATTTTGATCGGAAAAGGCCCAAAAAATCTGAGCCCGGAACGCGTCGGGGGGGAGATGCGTTCCGGGCTCATGTTTTTTTGGATAGCAAGAGCGGGGGGCAAAAGATTTGCTATCCGGTATGCAGAACCCTCCATCGCGAGATTTGGTTCCGATGTTTTTTCATTCTCGCGATATTTTTATTTTCCAGCAAAATCAGATAATTGGCTATTCAGCCAAAATATCTCCCGCTGCCTCCTTCAGATGAGCGGCCGTCCGCTGTTTCTATATTCGGGTCGGATGGTGGACGGCGGCAGCGTGTCTTGAGGCGCTGGGGGCGGAACAATGATAGGCGCTGCAACATCGGCACCGACGGGTTCGGCATAGCGCTCAGCGGCGCGTGGACTGGTCGGCCAAGCGCGAAGAGAGGGGCCTGACTGCCATTCCCGGCCGGGGTAGGGAATGCGAAACGCCGCCTCCGTTCCGTGAAATCCGGGCATCTGATAGAAGATGTGAGCGCCGATTACGGCGACGGCGCGCTTCGATGCAGCCCATCCTGGATGGACGGCCAGCGTGTGGTAGAAGGTCGAAAGTCCCACCGGAGCATAGACACGACCCGCGAGTGCCTGTTCCGCTATCCGGCGCGCGCGCGTCCAGCTTTGCACATGGTTGGCCCGTCCCATGGATCCGTCGCAACTGAAGGTGAATTGGCAAAGGGAATCGGTGCGCTCCGACCCCTGATAGACGACGCCGCAGACGCTATGTGGCCAGAGGGGGTTACGAACACGGTTGAGAACGACTTGAGCGACGGCGCGCTGGCCTTCTTCGGGTTCGTTGCCAGCTTCATAATAGATGGCGGAGGTAAGGCAGTTGATTGCCCGGTAGCTGTCCAGTGGTGTTTGCCCGCGAAAGGCAGCGGCCGGAGCGGCATTGACCGTCTCGAGCTTCAGGACATGCTGGCTGTTGCCGGGTGAAGCGGGGAGATCCTGAAAGACGCCGTCAACGAAGAAGTAGGCGGAGCCGGGGAAATTTTCGCCCGGCCTTTCCGCGACGGCATTGCGTGACGCTACGTCAGCCAGCATATCGAGCGGAGCGGCCGTGATCAGGCGCGGCAAGGCAAGCGCGATCAGCGCCAGGGCGGCCAATGCCATATGCCATAATCGCGCGCGCGCCATGTCTGAAGCCGTCTGCTTTCACAAATTCATTGCGGCGGTGTGCCGCATGACCTGTCCTTAGCGCAAAAGCCTTGCCACTTTCTTCCCGCTCGATGCGATCTTTGCGCGGCAATGAAAACGGCTCTTTGGGTGGATGAGCATTCCCTTGCTTGGCAAGCGTGCATCCGCTCCGCTATGCGGGGGACATGCTGGTTCAGAATGATAGCCTCGCCCTGATTGGCAACACGCCGATGGTACGCCTTACCGGTCCATCGGAAGAGACGGGCTGCGACATTTTCGCCAAGTGCGAATTCGCCAATCCCGGCGCGTCGGTGAAAGACCGTGCCGCGCTCTTCATCGTCAATGATGCGGAGGAAAAGGGGCTGTTGCAGCCGGGCGGCACGATCGTCGAAGGGACGGCGGGCAATACCGGCATCGGCTTGGCGCTGGTCGCCAATGCGAAAGGCTATAAGACGATCATCGTCATGCCCGAGACCCAGAGCCGGGAGAAGATGGACACGCTGCGCGCACTGGGCGCCGAGCTGGTGACCGTGCCTGCCGCAGCCTATTCCAACCCCGGTCATTTCGTCCACACGTCCCGGCGGATCGCCGAAGAGACGGAGAATGCGGTCTGGGCCAATCAGTTCGACAATATCGCGAATCGCAAGGCGCATATCGTCGGTACGGCCGAGGAAATCTGGCAACAGCTGGAGGGGCAGATCGACGGCTTCACCTGCGCGGCGGGGACGGGTGGCACGATCGCGGGTGTTGGCCTTGGCCTCAAGGCGCATGACGAGAATATCACCATTGCGCTGACCGACCCCTATGGCGCGGCGCTCTATAATTATTATGCCCATGGCGAGTTGAAGGCGGAGGGATCGTCGGTGGCCGAGGGCATCGGGCAGGGCCGTATCACCGCCAATCTGGAAGGCGCGCCGATCGACACCCAGTTCCGCATTTCCGATGAGGAAGGACTGCACTGGGTCGAGCGATTGCTGGCGGAGGAGGGGCTGTGCCTTGGTCTGTCGTCAGGGATCAACGTCGCAGGCGCGGTGTCGCTGGCACGTGAGCTGGGCCCAGGCAAGCGGATCGTCACCATCCTGTGCGACACGGGCTTCCGTTATCTGTCCACCCTCTACAATCGTGAGTGGCTGGAAGCGAAGGGCTTGACGGTCTTCCCCTGGCTCGCGCACAATCGCTGATCGCCGACAAGGGTCGCGGCGAAAAGATAAAGAGCGCTTAATGGCTGAACATCCCCGCCGACAGGAAGGGTTGCAGCGTGTCCAGATCGGCCTGACAGGGCTGGCGGGCGTGGTGCTCCTCGTGGGTCTGGCGAATATCGTGATCGACAAGGCGCGGATCGATGATCCGGCGGTCCCGCCGCCCACCGTGTCGACGCTGGACGTCAATGCAGTCGCGCCCAAGGAGCCTTTGGCGGAGCTGGGCGTGCAGCCCGCGCCGGAACAGCAGCCGATCGTCCCGGATCTTCAGCCGGACCCTAATCTGAGCAAGCCGATGGATCGCGACCCACAGCCATCCGGCCGCTGAAGGTCCGAACCGAGCCGCGCATTGCCTGAAGGCGGCGCCACGCACATTCGTGATGTTTCGGCTGGGACCGACCTGGTCCTGCTCGGTGGCCCCCGCTGATCCCGGTTCTAATCGCTGTCATGCTGGGCCGGAGGCCGGGTGGCTTCGCGCGATATGCGCAGGGGCGCTGATCGGCGGGATTTTCTGGGCAATGTTGGGATCAGCCATTTTTGCGTGATTTAGCTGTTGGCGTGGCAGGTGTTGCTTGGCCCAACTCGTCTCAAGAAACGCGAAAACTAACACAGAACCAGAACAAAACGGGATTTCCCAAAATCTCCCGACTTTTCCCTTTTCTTGTGCCCCGGCCCTTGGTATCTAAAACGCATAGGGGTTTGTCAGGCTTTGCTAGTCCTGCGCACCGGGCCGCAATGACGCGGGTTGGTGAGCGGCTGCCTGCGCCCCTGCGAACAGAGGGGCAGCAGTCCGCACGTGCCGGAAATCATTCTCTTTACAGGCAACGCGTTCAGCGTAGCGGACGGCAAGGGCCGGTTCGTGCTGCCTCTGGAGATGCGTCGGCAGGTCAAGCTGTCCAGCGGCGGCGAAACGCGGCTGTATCTCTCCGTCCATGGCGACAACCCCTGCGCCACGGGCTTTGGAGAATCGCATCGCCGTTTCCTGTTCACCGAAGTCGAGGAACTGGCTCGCGAAGCACGGGCGCATGGCCGCGACTATAATGCCGACCTGGAGCTGGAACGCCGACTCGGCACGATCGAGGAGGTGAATTTCGACGACGGCGGCCGCTTTGCCATGCATCCGGACATCAAGGATGAATATGGCATCACCGATGCTGTCTTCTTCTATGGCGTGGGTCGCTATATCCAGATCTGGAAGCCGGAAACGCTGGTCGACAGCAAGGATCGCCCCGAACTGATCCGCAACAAGGTGCGCCGCTGGCTGGACCAGCGCATGGCGGGGGACGGCAAGTGACCGCTCCTGCCGATCTGGATCGTCACATCCCGGTTCTGCTCAACGAAGTGCTGCACGCCCTCGCCATCAACCCCGGCGAGATTCATGTTGATGGCACGTTCGGCGCGGGCGGTTATTCCAGTGCGATGGCGGCGCAGGGCGCGAAGGTTTTTGCCTTCGACCGCGATCCCGATGCCATCCGGGAAGGCGAGGCGCTGGCGAAGGAGAAGGGCATCACCCTGATCGCCGGGGAATTTTCCCGCATGGAGCAATTGCTGGCTGACCGGGGTGTCACCTCGGTCGCCGGCGTGACGCTCGACATCGGTGTGTCTTCGATGCAGCTCGACCGGCCGGAGCGCGGCTTTTCCTTTCAGGCGGACGGCCCCCTCACCATGACGATGAGCCAGAACGGGATGAGCGCCGCCGATTTCCTGAACAACGCCCCTGAGCAGGAGATTGCCGACGTCCTCTATCGCTATGGCGAGGAACCGCGCTCGCGCCGCGTTGCTCGTGCGATTGTGGAAGCGCGTCCGTTGGAGCGCACCGGTCAACTCGCAAGCGTCGTTCGCCGGGCGCTAGGCCACAAGCCACACGACAAGAAGGACCCGGCAACCCGCACCTTCCAGGCGATCCGCATCCATGTGAATCGCGAGCTGGAAGAATTGGAGCGTGGGCTGGAAGCCGCGGAAGCGATGCTGGAAGAGGGCGGTCGATTGGCCGTGGTGACTTTCCACAGCCTGGAAGACCGTATCGTCAAGCAGTTCTTGCGGCAGCGCAGTGGCGGGGAAGGTGCGGGATCGCGCCATTTGCCGGAACGCAAGGCCGCCGCCGAGCCTACCTTTCACAAACCGGCCAAAGCCATTCGCCCCGGCGAGGCAGAGCTGGCCCGCAACCCGCGTGCACGCTCCGCGACTCTGCGCAGCGCCGTTCGTACATCAGCCGCCATTCCTTCCCGGTCCAGTTCTTCTTCCAGGAGCGCCCGCCCATGATCGCGGTGAAGAGGTTGCAGAGCCTGATCTGGATACTGCTCGTCGCGCTGGGTGCGCTTGGCGCCTATCTGGTATCGCTGAAAGTCGCGACCGAGCGTAACGAACTGATGAAGGTGCAGACGCAGATCGCGCGGGCGCGGGCGGACATTCGCTATCTGGAAACGGAGTTCAGCGCGCGAGCGAGCATGCGGCAGCTGGAGCGCTGGAATCAGGATGATTTCATGTACGCGACGCCGACCGCGCAGCAATATCTGGGCGGTGAGCGGGCGCTGGCGAACCTGGATGGCATCCAGCCTAACGGCCCCGACTATGTCGCGCCGCCTGTGATGGTGGCGATGGTCGAAAGCCCTGCCGACCTGCCATCTGCGCCGCAGGCCGCCCCGGCGAGTCCCGCCGCGACCCAGATCCGCAGCGATATCGCGGTGATCCGCGAAGCGCATGCGGCTGATAATGTCGAAAAGATTGTCAAACCCGCTGCCAAGACCGCTGCCGAAAAGGCGAAGGACGATGCGGACGTGTCGAAGCCCAATCCGGTGGCTCGCCACGCGGAACGGATGGCGATGCTGGATGCCAAGCTGCTTGACGACAGCACCATCGGCGACATCAGCGCCAAGGCGGCGCGCGAACGCAAGAAAGGCGCGCGCTGATGGCAACGATCATCGTTCAGCCGGGCGGCGCCAGGGCAGGCAAGCAGCGGGTTGACCTGACGGCGGTTGCGCACAACCGGCTGATGTTGCTGCTGATCCTGTTCATGGCGATCACGGCGGTGGTGATTTTACGGCTCACCTGGGTGGGCATCTTCGCGCATGGCGCTAGCGGCGATGGCGCCGTTTCGGGCCTGCTTCCCGCCCGCGCTGACATCGTCGATCGTAATGGCGTGCCCCTTGCCCGCACGATGGATGCCTATTCCATTGCCGTGCGCCCGTCGAAGCTGATTGGTGAGCCTGCCGAGCTTGCGCGCAAACTACACGAAATTTTCCCTGATGAACCCGAAGCGGCTTTCTACAAGAAGCTGACGGGCAAGGGCTGGGCCTATCTGCGTCGCCGCGCGCTGCCGGAAGAAGTGGCGGCGGTGAATGCGTTGGGCGAGATCGGCATCGAATTTCCCCGTGAGAAGGAACGCCTGTATCCCCAGCGCAGCTTGGCGGCGCATGTGCTCGGCTTTGCGCCCAATGCCGACGGGCAGGGCGGCATGGGGGTCGAAGCGGCGTTCAATGACCGGCTGACCGATCCGGCGCTGCGCGGGCAGCCTTTTGCCATTTCGATCGACAGCCGGGTGCAGGGCGCGCTGGAAAGCGAGCTTTACGCTCAGATGGTGGCGCAAAATGCCAAGGGCGCGGGCGGCATCATCATGGATGCAAACACCGGCGAAGTGATCGCGATGGCGTCAATCCCTGTGTTCGACCCCAACAAGCTGCAAAATTACGCGGGCAAGAAATGCAGCGAATCGCCGCTCTGTAACCATATGGTCCAGGCGCGCTACGAACTGGGTTCGACGTTCAAGCCATTGTCGATCGGCGAGGCGATGGATCGCGGCGTCGTCACTTCAATGGCGAAGCGCTACGACGCGACCGCCCCGCTTGCGGTGGCCGGGTTCAAGATCAAGGACGACCATGCGCTCGGTCGCTGGATCAATGTGCCGGAAATATTGGTGCACAGCTCCAACATCGGAACGGCGCGGATCGCCGATGAAATGGGCGCCGCGCCGATGCAGCAGCTGTTCCGCAATCTGCAATTCGACCAGCGGGCGCCCATCGAGCTGAAAGAACGCGCCAAGAGCATCTGGCCTTATAATTGGGGCCGCATAACGACGATGACCGTGTCCTATGGTCATGGCATCGCCGTGACGCCGCTGCACCTTGCCGCCGCCTATGCGGCATTGGTGAACGGGGGCATCTGGCGGCCCGCCACCTTGCGCAAGCTGCACGCCAATGAAGTGCCCGAAGGCCATCGCGTCTTTTCGGCTGCAACCAGTGCGCGGATGCGGCAGCTGTTGCGGATGATCGTCGCGGCAGGTACAGGTCGCAGCGCCGACGCCAAGGGATTCCGGGTGGGCGGCAAGACGGGTTCCGCCGAGAAGCCTGAAGAAGGCCGGTACAACAAGAGTTCACTGGTGACGACTTTCGCGTCCGCATTTCCGATGGATAATCCCCGCTACGTCGTGCTGACGATGATGGACGAGCCTAAGGGCAACGCGCAGACTTTCGGCCTGCGCACGGCTGCCTGGACGGCCGCGCCGGTGGTCAAGCGCGTGATCGAACGCACCGCCCCGATGCTGGGTGTGCTGCCCGATGAACGGCGGGACGTCGATATTTCCGACCTCATGCCCCTGCTTGGGCAGGACAAGGACAAGGATTGAGATGCGCCTCGGGTCGCTTATCGAGGGGCTGGATGTGAAGCTCGACACGGGGGCGCCGCTGGACGCTTCGGTGTCGGGCTTCGCGATCGATAACCGGAAGGTTGCGCCGGGCACGGTCTTTGGCGCCTTCCAGGGACTGAGGGTGAATGGCGAGGATTTCATCGCCGACGCCGTGCGCGCGGGTGCTGTTGCGGTCGTCGCGCGGCCGGAGGCTAAGGTGGAGGGGACGGTCCATATCGCCCATGACAATCCCCGCCGCTTTTTCGCCTTGCTTGCCGCTCGCTATTTCGCGCCTTTCCCAGAAGTAACCGTTGCCGTCACCGGCACCAACGGCAAGACATCGACCGTCGAGTTGGCCCGCCAGCTTTGGCGCATGCTCGGCCATCATTCCGCTTCGATCGGCACACTCGGCGTCACGACCTCCGTCGATCAGGTATCGACGGGTCTGACGACGCCGGACATCGTTACGTTTCTGTCCAACATGTCGGGGCTGAAGCGCGAGGGTATTACCCACGCAGCCTTCGAAGCGTCGAGCCATGGCCTTGCGCAATATCGGACGGAAGGACTGCCGGTGTCGGCGGCCGCCTTCACCAATCTGTCGCGCGATCATCTCGATTATCATGGCGACATGGACAGCTATTTCGACGCCAAGATGCGGCTGTTCGACGAAGTCGTCGCGTCTGATGGCACCGCTGTCGTCTGGGCCGACGACGCATGGTCGGACAAGGTCATCCAGCGAGCTACGAAGCGGGGGCTTCGTGTGCTGAGCGTCGGGGTGCAGGGGCAGGCATTGCGCCTTGCCAACCGCACCCCGACCCAGTTGGGCCAGGCGCTGGAAATCGAGGTCGGGGGTAAGCTCGACAAGGTCAACCTGCCGCTGATCGGCGCCTATCAGGCCGCGAACGCCTTGACCGCCGCCGGGCTCGTCATTGCAGGCGGCGAGGATGTGGCGAAGGTTCTGGAACTGCTTGGCCGGGTTCAGCCGGTGCGCGGCCGTCTGGAGCGGGCAGTGATCACAAAGGCAGGCGCGCCCATCTATGTCGATTATGCGCATACGCCCGATGGACTGCGCGCCGCGATCGAAGCGCTGCGGCCCCATACGCGCGGCAAGCTGATCGTGCTGTTCGGCGCTGGCGGCGATCGCGATGCTGGCAAGCGGCCGCAGATGGGCAAGGTTGCCGCAGAGTTGGCTGATCATGTCATCGTCACGGACGACAATCCCCGATCAGAGGACCCGTCCGCCATTCGCGCCGCCGTCATGGAGGGGGCGTCGGGCGCGGAGGAAATTGGTGGCCGCCGGGCCGCCATCGCCGCCGCCATTGCGCGGGCCGGTGGGGATGATATCGTGCTGCTCGCGGGCAAGGGGCATGAACAGGGGCAGATCATCGGCGATCGGGTGTTGCCGTTCGACGATGTCACTGTTGCCCGGGAGTGCGCTGGGTGAGCGAGCTTTGGACTTCCGAGGAAATAGCGCAGGCTACAGGGGGTGCCGCTTCGGCACCCTTCGCCGTTTCGGGCGTCGCCTTCGATAGCCGCGAAGTGACCAATGGTGACTTGTTCGTCGCGATGAAGGGCGAGACGACGGACGGCCATCATTACATCGACAAGGCTTTCGGTCAGGGCGCGGCTGGCGCGATTGTCAGTGAGCCTGTTCCTCAACCTCATATATTGGTTCCCGACAGTGCCGCTGCGCTGGAAGCGCTGGGTCGCGCGTCGCGTGCGCGCATGCAGGGCAAGGTGGTTGGGGTCACGGGATCAGTCGGCAAGACCGGCACCAAGGAAGCTCTGTTCCAGGCGCTGGACCGCAGCTGTCCGGGTCAGGTGCATCGGTCGGTCAAGAGCTACAATAATCATGTCGGCGTGCCGCTCAGCCTGTCCCGCATGCCCCGCGCGTCGGCCTTTGGCGTGTTCGAAATGGGCATGAACCATGCCGGTGAACTGGCGCAGTTGACGCGGCAGGTGCGGCCGCATGTCGCCATCGTGACCGCCATCGCCCCGGCCCACATCGAATTTTTCGGCACCGAAGAGAAGATCGCGCAGGCCAAGGCGGAGATATTCGAAGGGCTTGAACCCGACGGCACGGCGGTCATTCCCTATGACAGCCCGCATGTCGCGACGCTCTACGCAAAGGCGGAGCAGCATGCCTCCCGCATCCTGACCTTCGGTTTTGACGAAGAGGCCGATGTGCGCGCGCGTGACATGGTTCCGGCGGCAAACGGCGGCACATTGGTCACGGCCACGCTGCCCAGCGCCGAACTCTGCTTCACCGTGGGTGCGCCCGGCGAACATTGGGTTTCCAACGCGCTGGCCGTGCTCGCGGCGGTCGAGGCATTGGGCGGCGATCTGGCTGCTGCGGGTCTGGCGCTCGCCGAAATGCCGGGCCTGCCTGGCCGTGGCGAGCGGCGGTCTGTCGCCGTTTCGGGCGGCGAAGCGCTGCTGATCGATGAAAGCTACAATGCCAATCCGCTAAGCATGGCCGCCACGCTCAAGCAGTTGGGCAAGGAAAATGCGAGCCGCCGCATCGCCGTGCTGGGCGGCATGCGGGAATTGGGCGATCGCAGCCACGAACTCCATGCCGGACTTGCCGAGCCGCTTGCCGCCGGTCAGGTCGACTATGCCATTCTGGTGGGCGATGAAATGAAACCGCTGGCCGAGGCGCTGCACGGTCAGCAGTTGGCCTTTGATCATGTGCCGGATACGGCGGCCGCCACCAATCTCATTCGGACGGAAATGCGCGCTGGCGACGCCATATTGGTCAAGGGCTCGAACGGCATCGGCCTGTCCCGCCTGGTCGCCGCGCTTGGGGAACATAGGAACTGATGCTCTACTGGCTCGCCCAGACTATGGATTTCGCGGGGGTTTTCAACCTCATCCGCTATCTTAGCTTCCGCGCGGGCGCGACGATCGCGACGGCCTTCGTCATCGGCCTTGTGCTGGGTCCGCGCTTCATCGGCTGGCTGCGGGTGCGGCAGGGTAAGGGTCAGCCGATCCGTGATGATGGTCCGCAGACCCATCTGGCAAAGCGCGGCACGCCGACCATGGGCGGGTTGATGATCCTTACCTCCATGATCACATCGGTGCTGCTCTGGATGGATTTGTCATCCATCTATGTTTGGGCGTGCCTGTTCGTGACGCTGGGTTTCGGCGCGATCGGCTTCCTCGATGATTATGACAAGGTTACGAAGGCCAGCCACAAAGGGCTGTCGGGCAAGATGCGCCTGGCGTTCGAATTCCTGATTGCGGGCATAGCGGCCTGGTTGATCGTCAACCAGCACGGGAATACGGCGCTCTACCTGCCTTTCTACAATGGTCCGGCGATTGAGCTTGGCCCCTTCTACTTCCTCTTCGCTGCATTCGTGATCGTGGCGTTCGGCAACGCTGTGAACCTTACCGATGGTCTCGATGGCCTTGCGACCATGCCGGTCATCATCGCCTGCATGGCGTTCATGGCGATCGTCTATCTGGTCGGTCGCGCGGACTTTGCGGCCTATCTTGGCATCCCGCATGTGCCGGGCGCGGGCAATCTCACCATATTGTGCGGTGCGATCATTGGGGCAGGTTTGGCCTTCCTCTGGTTCAACGCCCCGCCTGCCGCCGTATTCATGGGTGATACCGGCAGCCTTGCGCTGGGCGGGACTATCGGCGTGATCGCGGTGACCGCGCATCATGAAATCGTGCTGGGCGTGATTGGCGGCCTGTTTGTGGTCGAGGCGATGAGCGTGATCATCCAGGTCTTCTTCTACAAGCGCACCGGCAAACGTGTGTTCAAGATGGCCCCGATCCACCATCATTTCGAGCAGCTGGGCTGGGCCGAACCGACGGTCGTGATCCGCTTCTGGATCATCTCCTTCGTGCTGGCCCTTGCCGGTCTCGCTACGCTGAAGCTGCGGTGAGCGAGATGGCACTTACTTCTTCAGCCTTCGCTGGCAAAACATATGCGGTTCTTGGCTTGGCCCGGTCTGGACTCGCGACTGTAGAGGCGCTTGTGGCCAGCGGTGCGCGCGTCGTCGCCTGGGACAATCGGGACGAAGCGCGCGCTGCTGTCGCGGACAAGGCCGAACTTGCGGACCCGCTGGAGATCGACCTCGCGGGCTTTGACGGCGTTGTTGTTTCTCCCGGCGTGCCACTCAACAAGCATCCGATCGCCATGCATGCCAAGCTCGCGGGCGTGCCCGTCATCGGCGACATCGAACTTTTCGCGCTCGCTCGGCCGACGCTGCCCGCGCATCGCGTGGTTGGCATTACCGGCACCAACGGCAAGTCGACCACGACCGCGCTGGTCCATCATATCATAGAAGCAGCAGGCATTCCGACCCGGATGGGCGGTAATATCGGTTTGCCCATTTTGGGGCAGGAGCCGTTGCCGGAGGGCGGCATCTATGTCCTGGAACTGTCCAGCTATCAGATTGACCTGACCCAGAGCCTGGACTGCGATGTCGCGGTGCTGCTCAACATCACGCCGGATCATCTCGATCGCTATAATGGCTTTGAAGGCTATGTCGCGTCGAAGGCCAGGCTGTTCGCCATGCAGTCGCCGGACCATGTCGCGGTGATCGCGACGGAGGATGAATCGAGCCGGTCCATCGCGGCCCAGCCGGGCGCTCGCCGGGTAGAGGTGAAGGCTGGGGACATCGATCCCGCCGCGCAGGCGAACTGGCCGTCGCTTCAGGGGCCGCACAACGCGCAGAACGCAGCGATAGCCCTCGCCGTCGCGCGCGCGCTGGGCATCGATGAAGCGACGATCGAGGCCGCGCTGCAAAGCTATGCCAGCCTGCCGCACCGGATGCAGCGCGTGAAGGAGCTGAACGGCGTTCTTTACGTCAACGACAGCAAGGCGACCAACCCCGCCTCGACGGCGCCCGCACTGGCGGCCTATCCGCCCGTTGACGGTCGGCCGCGCCTGCACTGGATCGTCGGAGGTCTGGCAAAGACAGACAATCTGGACGAATGCGCGCCATGGTTTGGCAATGTCGCAGCCGCTTACACCATCGGCGAAGCGGGGCATATGTTCGCCGACCTGCTCAAAGACCATATGGCGGTGAATGACAGCGAGATGCTATCGGCCGCCGTTCGCCGCGCGGCGCGTGTAGCACAGCCGGGCGACGTTGTGCTGCTTTCGCCAGCCTGTGCCAGTTTCGACCAATTCCGGGATTTCGAGGCGAGAGGCGATGCCTTCGTCGCGGCCGTCACGGCGCTGGAAGAAGGGGGCTTGGACGGTTAAGGGCTGCGCAGGGGCGAAGAAGGGGCGATTATAATGTTCAGGGCAGGCGAACTGGTGAAGGGGTTCAAGAACCGCACCGTTCCGCGCGAGCGTACGGCCCTGGCCATCTGGTTTTGGGAGATTGATCGCGTTCTTCTCTCGCTGATCGTCGCGCTGATGGCGATCGGTCTGGTTGCCGTCGCGGCGGCTTCCCCCGTAGCGGCGATCGATCGTTCGACCAGCAGTGTCTCAGTCACGCCGCTCATCTATTTCTATCGCCAGCTTATGTGGGTCTTCATCGGTCTGCCGATCATGCTGGTCATATCGATGTTGCCCCGGCAGCAGGCCCGGCGGTTGGCCATGTTCATGACCGCCTTTTTCATCGTGATGTTGCTGTGCGTGCCGATCCTGGGATCGACGGTGAACGGCGCGCGGCGATGGATCGACCTGCCCGGCTTCCGCTTTCAGCCTTCGGAATTTCTGAAGCCTGTCTACGTCGTCACCATGGCCTGGCTGCTTTCGCTGCGGGGCAAGGACATGTCCTTGCCGGTCATTCCGCTGACCGGCGTGTTGACGCTGTTGATCGCGGCGATCCTGATGAAGCAGCCGGACTTTGGCCAGACGGTGATCTTCCTCGCTTGCTGGGGCTGCCTGTTGCTGCTGTCCGGCGTGTCGATGCGGTTCATCGGCATGATGGGTGGCGTGGCGCTGGCTGGCCTGATCGCGATGTACATGTTCTACGAAAATGGTCGTCAGCGCATCAATGACTTCCTTGGCATCGGCGTCGCGCAGGATACAGGGCCGGACCAGACTGAGCTGGCGTTTCGCACGATCACCCATGGCGGCTTCACAGGGGTGGGGCCGGGTGGCGGCCAGGAGAAATTCCGCCTGCCCGAAGCGCACACCGACTATATCTTTTCCGTGATCGGTGAAGAGTTCGGGCTGCTCGCCTGCATCGGCATCGCCTGCGTTTACCTGGCGATCGTCGTCCGCGTGCTGCTGCGCATGCTGGACGAGGATGATAATTTTACGATCCTGGCCGCAGCGGGCCTTACAACGCAGTTCGGGTTGCAGGCGATCATCAATATGGGCGTCAATGCCCAGATATTTCCTTCGAAGGGCATGACGCTGCCCTTTATCAGCTATGGCGGCTCCTCTATGCTGGCCCTTTGTATCGGGGTCGGCCTGCTGCTTGCGTTCACACGGCGCAATCCCTTCATGGGGCGGCATACCGTCGTCAAATGGAGTGGTCGATGAGCATTTCCCGTCACTTCGTCCTCGCCGCAGGTGGGACGGGCGGTCACATGATTCCGGCGCATGCCGTGGCCGAAGAGTTGATGGCGCGCGGCCACCATGTTGCTTTGGTCACGGATGAACGCGGCGCTAAGATCCCCGGCATCTTCGATCGCGCGCAGGTGCATGTCCTGCCCGCTGGCCGCATGACGAAAAACCCGAAAAGCTGGCTGGGCGCGCTTAAGGCCATTCTTGCAGGCCGCGCCATGGCCCGCCGCCTTAACGAGACCTTCCGCCCCACCGCTGTCGTCGGCTTTGGCGGCTATCCCGC
Organism: Sphingobium sp. Cam5-1; assembly: GCF_015693305.1. Taxonomy (NCBI): domain Bacteria; kingdom Pseudomonadati; phylum Pseudomonadota; class Alphaproteobacteria; order Sphingomonadales; family Sphingobiaceae; genus Sphingobium; species Sphingobium sp. Cam5-1. The sequence goes on from NZ_CP065138.1 coordinate 250,350, forward strand.
CATGCCTGCGCTGTTGGGTGCACTGGCGGACGGCATCCCGACCGCCATCCACGAACAGAATGCCGTGCTGGGCCGGGTCAACCGTTTTCTCGCCCGTCGCGTCGATGCGATCGCTACGGCTTACCCGAAGGTGGAGCGCCTGCGCGACAAATATGCGGGCAAGGTGCATCTCGTCGGCAACCCGGTCCGTGAGGAAGTGAAGGCGCTGCGGGACGAGGAATTCCCGGCGCTGACAGACGAAAGCGTATTCCGCGTGCTCGTGATCGGCGGCAGCCAGGGCGCCAGCATCCTCTCTTCTGTCGTGCCGGATGGCCTTGGCATGTTGCCGCTCAGCCTGCGCCGCCGTTTGCAGGTGACGCAGCAATGCCGCGCCGAAGATATCGAGCGGGTGCGGCGCTTCTATGCCGATCTTGAGATTCCGGCGGATTTGGCAACCTATTTCAACGATGTGCCGGAAAAACTGAGCTGGTCGCATCTGGTGATCGCTCGCGCGGGTGCTTCGACGCTGGCGGAACTTACCTGTGCGGGCCGTCCCGCCATCCTCGTCCCGCTGCCGAGCGCGATGGACGACCATCAGACCGTCAACGCGCGCGAGATGACGGAAGCAGGCGGCGCGCGGACGATCCCGCAGTCGCGCTTCACCGCCGTGGAACTGGCCAAGCAGATGCAGAAGATGGCGATGGAACCGGGCGCGCTTCAGAACGCAGCCAAGCGCGCCCGTGCCTGTGGCCGTCCCAATGCGGCGCGCGACATGGCCGACCTACTTGAAAGCATCGGCCCCGCGCCGATCATGAACGATCCTTTGAAAGTCGGCCCGGTGCCGACCAGTTTAAATTTGCAGGGCGTCCCTGCATGATGAGTACCCACCTCTCCCCGTTCGGGCTGAGCCTGTCGAAGCCCTTTTCTTCCGTGAAGCAAGAAGTGAAGCCCTTCGACAAGTTCTGGGCGAACGGATGTTTGTACAAGGAATCCCGCGCATGAAGGGTGTCGGCACCGACATCGGCACGATCCATTTCATCGGCATTGGCGGCATCGGCATGTCCGGCATCGCCGAGGTGATGCACAATCTGGGTTACAAGGTTCAGGGTTCCGACGTGGCCGAGGGCTATGTCGTCGAAGGGCTGCGCAAAAAGGGCATCGACGTGATGATCGGTCATAAGGCCGAAAATCTGGGCGACGCCGCCGTGGTCGTGACGTCGACCGCGATCAAGAAGGGCAATCCGGAAGTCGATCTGGCGCTGGAGAAGCGGGTGCCCGTCATTCGCCGCGCGGAAATGCTGGCCGAGCTGATGCGCCTGAAATCCACGGTCGCTGTCGCGGGCACCCATGGCAAGACCACAACCACCTCGATGGTCGCGGCGCTGCTGGACGCTGGCGGGGTGGACCCGACCGTCATCAACGGCGGCATCATCAACAGCTATGGCTCCAACGCCCGCCTTGGCAAAAGCGACTGGATGGTGGTGGAGGCCGATGAGAGCGACGGCAGCTTCCTGCGCTTGGACGGCACGTTGGCGGTCGTCACCAACATCGATCCCGAGCATCTCGACCATTATGGCAGCTTCGACAAGGTGAAGGACGCCTTCGTCGAGTTTGTCGAAAATGTGCCCTTCTACGGCGCGGCGATGCTCTGCCTTGACCATCCGGAGGTGCAGGCAATCCTGCCGCGTGTGCAGGACCGGCGCATCGTCACCTATGGTTTCTCGGCCCAGGCCGATATTCGCGGCGAAAATGTGCAGCCCATCCCCGGCGGCAACCGCTTCGATGTGCAAATCCGCGAGCGCGACGGTTCGCTCCGCCGGATCGAAGGTGTCGAAATGCCGATGCCCGGCCGCCATAATGTGCTGAACGCCATGGCGGCGATCGGCGTGGCGCTGCAGATGGGCATCGATGACGCGACGATCCAGACGGGCTTTGCCAAGTTCGGCGGGGTGAAGCGCCGCTTTACCAAGGTTGGCGAAATCCCAGCGGGGCAGGGGGTCGCGACCGTCATCGACGATTATGGCCACCACCCGGTCGAGATCAAGGCGGTGCTCGCCGCCGCGCGCGAGGGCGCCAAGGGCCGCGTCATCGCCGTGGTTCAGCCGCATCGCTTCACGCGCCTCCGCGACCTGATGGACGAGTTCCAGCAGGCGTTCAACGATGCCGATGTCGTTTATGCCGCCCCCGTCTATCCGGCCGGGGAACAGCCGATCGAAGGCGTGGACAGCGCCGAGCTGGTCGCGGGCCTGAAGCGTCGGGGGCATCGCCACGCCGCGACGGTCGAGGGCGCGGATGATCTGGCCCGGGTTATCGCTGATGATCTTCAGGCTGACGATATGATCATCTGCCTTGGCGCGGGTGACATCACCAAATGGGCCGCAGGTCTGGCACCGGCCGTCGCGGCGAAAGAAGCCGCCTGATGCGCCTGCCCCAAACCTTCGCGCTGGGAGTATCGGGTTGACCACGACAGTGGCACCCCTGCCTGCTGTTCGCGGGTCGTTGAAGGCTGACGCGCCGCTGGCTCCGCTCGTCTGGTTCAAGGCGGGCGGTGTCGCGCAGTGGCTGTTCGAGCCCAAGGATGCTGAGGATTTGTCGGACTTCCTTGCCGGTCTCGATCCGGCCGTCCCGGTGATGGCGCTTGGTCTTGGCTCCAACCTGATCGTGCGCGACGGAGGCGTTCCGGGCGTCGTCGTGCGTCTGGGCAAACCCTTCGCGAAGGTGGAACAGATCGACGCCACCGCGATCCGCTGTGGGGGAGGGGCGTCCGGTATCCTCGTGTCCTCAACCGCGCGGGATGCGGGCATTGCGGGGCTTGAGTTTTTGCGCTCGATCCCCGGCACGGTGGGCGGTTTCGTGCGAATGAATGGCGGCGCTTACGGGCGCGAAACCTGCGACATTCTGGTCGAGTGCGACGTGGTACTGCGTTTCGGCGAGCGGGTGACGCTGCCGCTCGACGCCTTGGGCTATACCTATCGGCACAGCACTCTGCCCGAAGGCGCGGTGGTGGTCAGCGCCGTGTTCCGGGGTGTTCCCGGTGATCCAGCCGCTATTCAGGCCGAGATGGATCGCATCGCCGCCGCGCGCGAGGAAAGCCAGCCGCTCCGCAGCAAGACTGGCGGATCGACCTTCAAGAATCCGGATGGTCACAAGGCCTGGGCGCTGGTCGATGAGGCGGGCTGCCGGGGACTGCAATTGGGTGGCGCTCAGGTTTCGGAAAAGCATACCAACTTCCTGCTCAACCTTGGCGACGCCACAAGCTCCGACATCGAGGCGCTAGGTGAGGAAGTTCGCCGCCGGGTGAAGGCAAAGAGCGGTATCGAGCTTGAATGGGAAATTCAGCGGGTGGGGGTGAGGACGTGACCCGCGCCGCCTTCCCGTCATCCCAGCGGCCCGAAGGGCGGCGCCAGCCAACGCTGGGATCTCCTTCCTCCTTCCCAGCTTTCGCTGAGATGACGAATATAATTGATCCGGAGTTCTACAAATGACCCGTGGCCCCTGGCATGTCGCCGTCCTCATGGGAGGCTGGTCCGCCGAGCGCCCAGTGTCGCTGATGAGCGGCGAGGGTGTTGCAAAGGCACTGGAATCGCGTGGGCATCAGGTCACGCGGATCGACATGGACCACAATGTCGCAGCCCGTCTCGCCGAAACCAAAGCGGATGTTGTGTTCAACGCGCTTCATGGCGTGCCGGGCGAGGATGGCACGGTGCAAGGCATGATGGACCTAATGGGCCTCACCTACACCCATTCGGGCCTTGCTACCTCTGTGATCGCGATCGACAAGCAGCTGACCAAGCAGGCGCTCGTGCCCCAAGGCATCCCAATGCCCGGCGGTCACATCGTTGACAGCGCCAGCCTGTTCGAAGCCGATCCCTTGCCACGCCCCTATGTGGTGAAGCCGGTCAATGAAGGCAGCTCCGTCGGCGTCGCCATCGTCACGCAGGACGGCAATTATGGGTCGCCCATCGGCCGTGATGTGGAAGGCCCTTGGCAGCATTTCGATCAGCTGCTCGCCGAGCCTTATATCCGGGGCCGGGAGCTAACCACCGCCGTTCTGGGCGATGAGGCTCTGTTGGTAACCGAATTGCGTCCTAAGAGCGGCTTCTATGATTTCGACGCCAAATATACCGACGGCATGACCGAACATGTCTGCCCGGCCGAAATTCCGAACGACATCGGCGAAGCGTGCAAGGCGATCGCCCTGCGCGCGCATCAGCTTCTGGGCTGCAAGGGCGCTTCGCGATCCGATTTCCGCTGGGATGATACGCAGGGGGTAGAGGGGCTCTACCTTCTGGAGGTGAACACCCAGCCCGGCATGACGCCGCTCAGCCTCGTGCCGGAGCAGGCGGCGAAACTGGGCATTGACTATGCCGAGCTGGTCGAGCGTATTGTCGAGGATGCGCTGATGCAGAAACAGGGCGCTAAGGGGGCAGGGCATGGCTGAAGCACGCATCCGACGCGGAGGGACGGCGCGGCTGACGCGCACGGCCGGACCCCGCAGCCGCAATGGATCGGGTCGGGGCAAGCCGGGCAAGCGTCGTTCCTGGTTCGGCCGCATGCTGCACGCGCTTCCGGTGAGCGAAGACACGCTGCAACGCATGGCGAGCTGGGCCATCGTGGGCATCGTCGTCGCTGCCGTCGGTGGCATCGCCATGCTGCTGGGCGTGCCAGCGATCGCCGGGCAGAAGGCGGCGGAGGTCGCAGCCAATGCCGGTTTCGAAGTGCAGAAGGTCGAAGTGCGCGGCGTTGAGCGCATGGACGAACTGCCGGTCTATAATATCGCGCTGGGTCAGGTGGACCGCTCCATGCTGTCGCTCGACCTGCCCAAGGTCCGCGACGAAATGCTGAAGCTCGGCTGGGTCAAGGACGCGCGCATTTCGCGGCGCCTGCCGGACACGCTGGTGGTCGATATTGTGGAGCGCGATCCGGTCGCTGTGTGGCAGCATGATGGGCAGTTGCACTTGATCGATGTTCAGGGCGTGGTGCTTCAGTCCGTGTCTACGGATGCGATGCCGGACTTGCCGCTGGTCGTCGGCCCCGACGCGAACCGCCAGACGGCGGGCCTCAACAAGCTTATGGAAAATGCGCCCGCGCTGAAGCCCATGCTGGCCGGTGCGACCTGGGTCGGGAACCGCCGCTGGGATTTGCGCTTTCAGTCCGGCGAAACGCTTTCGCTGCCTGAAGGAGACAGGGCCTCTGCGACCGCGCTCGTCAATTTCGCGCGCATGGACGGCGTCAATCGCCTGCTGGGCCGCGGCATCGTGAAGTTTGATATGCGCGATCCTGATCGCTTCATCCTGCGCCTGCCGCAGAACCAGGTGAGCGATAAAGCCGAAGTAAGTGCTCCCGCCGCGCCTCAGGGCGAGGAAGGCTGACGCGCATGGGCCAGCCCAAGGTCGATAAACTCGTCACCGCGATCGACATCGGATCGTGGAAGGTTTCCGCGCTCATCGCTGGCCGGACCGAGACGGGCGAACTCGCGATATTGGGCACGGGCCAACGGGAAAGCCGTGGCGTCCGGCGGGGCTTCATCGCCGACATGGAGCGCACCGAACTGGCCGTGCGCGAAACGGTCGAGCAGGCGGAGCGCGTCGCTGGCATCAATATCGAAGATGTGTGGGTCAGCTTCTCTGGCGGAAGCCTCGTCAGCGACGTTGTGACGGTCGAGCGCGATATGGGCGGCTATCGCGTAGAGCAGCCCGATATCGATGATCTGCTCGCGACGGGCCAGCAGGGCATCGATCCCGATGGGCGGGTCATCCTTCATGCCCAGCCCACCTGCTTCACGATCAACGGCAAGGTGCCGGTGAAAAAGCCGCTCGGCATGCATGCCGACCTGCTCGGCGTCGATATCCATGTCGTGCTGGCGGACGGCGCGCCGCTCGCCAACCTCGACCTGTGCGTGCGCGGGGCCTATCTCAACGTCAATTCGATTGTCGCTTCGCCGATCGCGACAGGCCTTGCTTGCCTTTCCGAAGAGGAAAGGGACCTCGGCGTTGCGCTGGTGGAATTGGGCGCGGGCGTGACCAATGTCTCCCTCTATGCGGGCGGCATGCTGGTTGGCTTGCACAGCATTCCGATCGGCGCCTCGGACATCACCGACGACATCGCCTCAGCCTTCGGCATTCGCCGCAGCCAGGCCGAGCGGATCAAATGTTTCTATGGTTCGGCGATGCAGAACCGCCGCGATTTTCGCGAGATGATCGAGATCGCCGCGCCTCATGGAGACGTGGCCGTGCCGGGACAGAGCGCTGGTCCGAACGCGGACGGCGGCAAGATAACGCGCGCCGCGCTGGTCGCCGTGATTTGCGAACGGCTGAACCAGTTGATGACGGAGATTAACGCGGCGCTCGCGGGGATGGGCTTCAATACGCCGACGGGACGCCAAGTCGTGCTGACCGGTGGCGGTGCGGAAATGAAGGGCATTGCCGACTATGCGCAGGGTGCGCTGGGCCGGGCCGTCCGGATCGGCAGGCCGCGTGGATTGGCTGCGCTGCCAGAGGCGCATAGCGGCCCTGCCTTCGCAACGCTCGCCGGTCTGGCGCTTTACGGCGCATCAAACCCGGTTGACCTTAGAACGATAGCGCCTGCGCCACAAACCGTTCATCGTATCAACGCACCGCAATGGTGGCAGCGGATGGTGCGGGCGATGAAGACAAACTATTGAATAAATCTAAAGCCAGACGAACTTTGCTAGTGAAATACGCTATTTTCTGTTGCATTAACTTTCGATGACAGTTTCGCTCATGTCGCCGAAGCTGGAGGGAGCTAGAATTTATGAGCATTGAGATCAGCCCACCGCATGTGGACGAGTTGAAGCCTCGCATCGCGGTGATCGGCGTAGGCGGCGCGGGCGGCAACGCCATCGCGAACATGATCGCCGCGTCGGTTGAGGGCGTGGATTTCATCGTCGCCAACACCGATGCGCAGGCGCTGAACGCCTCGCCCGCCGAGCGCCGCATTCAGCTCGGGCCCCAGATCACCGAGGGTCTCGGCGCAGGATCGCGTCCGGAAATCGGCAAGGCAGCGGCTGAGGAAACCATCGCATCGGTTGAGGACGCGCTGAATGGCGCGCACATGTGCTTCATCGCCGCTGGTATGGGCGGCGGCACCGGAACCGGCGCTGCGCCCGTCATCGCCAAGGCGGCGCGCGACAAGGGCATCCTGACCGTCGGCGTGGTGACCAAGCCCTTCACCTTCGAGGGCAATCGCCGCATGAAGTCCGCCGAGAGCGGCATCGAGGAACTGCAAAAGCATGTCGATACCCTCATCGTCATTCCGAACCAGAACCTGTTCCTGATCGCGAACCCGAACACCACCTTCAAGGAAGCCTTCCAGATGGCTGACGAGGTGTTGCAGCAGGGCGTTCGCGGCATCACCGATCTCATGGTCATGCCGGGCCTCATCAACCTCGACTTCGCCGACGTCCGTTCCGTGATGGGCGAAATGGGCAAGGCAATGATGGGCACCGGCGAAGCCGAAGGCGACGGCCGTGCGCTTCAGGCGGCGGAAAAGGCGATTGCCAACCCGCTGCTCGACGGCGTGTCGATGCGCGGCGCGAAGGGCGTCATCGTTTCCATCGTGGGCGGCGACGACATGCGCCTGATGGAAGTCGATGAAGCCGCCAATCACATTCGCGAACTGGTTGATCCGGACGCGAACATCATCTGGGGTTCGGCCTTCAATGACGGTCTCAATGGCAAGATCCGCGTTTCGGTTGTTGCCACTGGTATCGATAGCGAAGCAACCGGTGGCGCCGCGCCGCTGACCCAGCCGTTCAGCTTCGCCAGCCGTCCGGCTGTCGCCGTTCCTGCCGCAGCGTCGCGCCCGGCTCCGCAGCCTGCTCCGGCCTCAGCCCCCGAAGCCGAGCCCGAAACGCTCGAACTCGATGTGCCTGCCGCGCCCGAACCTGCGCCGATCGCTGCGCCGGTCGAGGAACGGGCCGCCGCAGCGCCCCGGCCTGCCCCGGCGGCTGCCTCCGCGCGTCCTGCTGCCGTGTTTTCGGACGAGGACCCGTCGCAGGATGAACTGCTGCTCGGCGCAGAGGAAGTCGAAGCACAGCCTGCACCGGCACCGGCTCCCGCGCCTCAGGCTGCGCCGCGCGCTGCTTCTGGTGGAACCCTGTTCGAACGTATGGCCGGTCTCACGCGAGGTTCCGACAAGAATGCCGGACTGAGCGACGATGCCGGATCGACGCCCGACATTCCGCGCTTCCTCAACCGTCAAAGCAACCAGTAAGACGGCGGTCCATAGGCTGTCTTATGTTTTGAAGCGCGCCATCGGCTGCATCGGGCGGCCGGGCGCGCTTTATCTTTCGATAAATTTCCCATTCACGCATCGATCCGGTAAAGGGCTAGTGTGAAACGCTCAGCTTTATGGATCCTTGGCGGCCTGCTCCTGACGGGAACCGCCCAGGCACAGCCCGCCCAGATCCAATCGATCAGGCCGTCAGGCGCTGAAAATCTCAGCCGGAACCTGTCTCGCCTCGCATCCAATCCTCGCGACGTCGATGCGCTGGTCGGTGCGGGTGAGGCTGCGATCGAGATGGACGACATGCGCGCGGCGGCGGGCTTCTTCTCGCGTGCCGATGCGATCCAGCCGAATAACGGGCGAGTGAAGGCCGGGCTTGGCCGGGTTGCGCTCAAGGCGCAAAATCCCGCCGAGGCGTTGCGCCTGTTCGATCAGGCTACCCGTCTCGGCTATGGCGAGGCGACGTTGTTGGCGGACCGTGGCCTTGCGCGGGACATGACCGGCGATCAGGCCGGGGCTCAGCGGGATTATCAGGCCGCGCTCAAGCGTGTCCCTGACGATGCCGAACTCATCTATCGCTATGCCGCGTCGCTGGGGATTTCGGGTCAGGTCGATGCGGCCGAGAAGACGCTCCAGCCGCTGCTGTATAAGGGCGACCGCGCCGCGTGGCGATACCGCGCGTTCATCCTGGCGATGAACAACAAACAGGCCGAGGCGCGAAAGATCGCCAGCCAGACGCTGCCCGCGCAACTTGCCGCAGCCTTGGCGCCCTATATGGAGAAGATGCCCTATCTCACCCCGGCGCAGAAAGCGGCGGCGGTGCATTTCGGACACTTCCCGACCAATGTGGGTACGTCGCTGGCGGCTGCGACGCCCCGGCCTTCCGCGCCAACGGTGGCCCCGACTCCAACTCAGGCAGCACCCCCGGCCCCGCGCAGCCCGCCATCCCGGCGGCGCGCGCGCAAATACAGCCAACCCGACCGTCGATAGCGGCCACGCCAACGCCACCCGCGCCGTCCGCCCGCCCGGCGCCTGCCAGCCCCGCGCCCTCCACTTTCGCGCAGACATCAACTGAAACACGCCCGGCACAGGTACAGGGGCCGCCCGACCCGCTTCCGGCGCCGGCCACCCGCCCGGCCGCCTCGCTGGCCGCTCCCGCAAGCCAGCCCCGCGCCCCCGCACCAGCAGCCGTTCCAGCGTCGCAGCAGCCCGCCGCTCCACCCGTCCAGCGCCAGCAGCCCGATCCGCAAGCGACCCGGACGTTGGCCGACATCATCCATGCCATCGATGTTCCCGACTCCGAACGCCAGGCGAGCGTAGCCGCTGTCGATCTGTCCGAGATCGAAGCGCTTCAGGCCGCCCGCCGCGCCGAACGTCAAGCCGCGGCGGACAAGGCGAAGAAGGCAGCCGCTACGGCAAAAGAAAAGGCCGACGCAGCAGCCAAGGCCAAAGCGAAAGCCGAAGCTGACGCCAAGGCGAAGAAAGCCGCCGAGGAAAAGGCGCGGCTCGCCGCCAATCCCTCGCGCAACTGGGTGCAAATCGGCACAGGTGCCAACCGCAATGCACTGGGCTTCACGCTTAAAGCTCTTCGCCGGAAATATGATGCTGTTGCGCCGCAGGACGGTTGGGTCGCCAGCTGGGGCCGTACCAACCGCCTGCTGATCGGTCCCTTCGCCAGCTTCACGCGCGCCAAGACGGTGGAAGCGAAGCTGAAGTCCGCCGGTGCCGATGCCTTCGCCTGGCAAAGCGACGCGGGCGAGGTGGTCGAACAGCTCGGAGGCAAGTAAGGGCGTCCAGATGACGACGCTCGCCCCCTATGCCTCGCACCCCGGCCGCAGCCGTGGCCGCCTGCATCCCGAAGCGGGAGGCGAGACGCGTGGTCCCCGTGACATCTTCCAGCGCGACCGCGATCGTATCATCCATTCCATCGCCTTCCGCAGGTTGCGGCATAAGACGCAGGTGTTCGTGTCCCCCGATGGTGATCATTTCCGTGTCCGCCTGACCCACAGTCTGGAGGTTGCGCAGATCGGCCGGACGACAGCGCGCACCCTGGGGCTGAATGAGGATCTGACCGAGGCACTCTGCCTCGCCCACGACATCGGCCATCCGCCCTTCGGCCATGCGGGCGAAGACGCGCTGGAAGCGGCGCTGGATGATCATGGCGGCTTCGATCACAACGCGCACACCTTGCGCACGCTTATGCTGCTTGAATCGCCTTATCCCTGTTTCCAGGGGCTGAATCTCAGTTGGGAGATGCTGGAGGGCCTCGCCAAGCATAATGGTCCCGTCGATCATCCCGGCTGGGCGATGCGGGAAGTCGATGCGCTCTTCCCGCTGGAGCTGTCGTCTCACGCCTCGCTGGAGGCGCAGCTGGCGGCGATCGCCGACGATATCGCTTATGACAATCACGACATTGACGATGGCCTGCGCGCTGGGTTGCTTACATTGGATCAGCTGCTTGCCGTGCCCGTCGTCAAACATTGCTGGGACCGGGTGCGCGCCCGCTATCCGGACATTCCGCAGGATCGCCTGCTTCGCGAACTGGTGCGGGAACAGATCGGCCTCATGGCGAACGATCTCATCGCTTCCACCCGGCGGAACATCGCCGAAGCCCGCGTCGAAACGGTCGAGGATGTGCGATCCGCCGGGCGCCCTCTGGTCTGCTTCTCGCCTGAACTCGCGGCGCAGGAACGCGACCTCAAGCGCTTCATGTACGCGTCGCTTTATCATCATCCATCGCAACTCGCCGCCGCGAACCGTGCGCGGATCATCGTGCGTGACCTGTTCCGGGCCTATCAGCAACAGCCTGAACTCATGCCGTCCGAATGGCAGGACGATCGCCTGCTGAACGAGCCGGGCCGCAGCAGGCATATCGGCGACTTCATCGCGGGCATGACCGATCGTTATGCGGAAAAGCGCCATGCGGAAATCTTTGGAGAGATGGCCCTCGCCTGAAGCGACGGTTGCGCTCGCCCTGAACGCGTCCTAGCCTTCGCTCAACATGGCCCTTCACCCACAAATCGCCGCGCTTGCCGCCGGGTTGGAAGACCTCGCCGCATTCCTGCGCAGCCGGGGTGATCGCAAATGGTCGGGCCGGGTAGAGTTGTGCGCCCATCTCGTGGCTGATTCCAACTTCACCGGGGTCGAGCATTTCCTGCGCCTGTTCGAGGGCGAGGATAGTCTTAGCCAGCTGATTCTGGGGGATCCTGCGGCGGATGCCCGGTTGGACGAACTGCGCAAGATGACGCGCACCCTCGCCGATCGGTTGGCGAGGGAAGAACGGGCAACCGATTGAGCAATTGACGCCGCCTCCCATTTCCCGCAATGCGAGAGGGTCACCGGCGCCCGATAGATTCGGGTCCGGACATGATGCGGGAGAGCATGGGAAGCCTTTCAGGCCACCCCGTCGCCGAAGGAGCAACCGCCCCGGAATCTCTCAGGCCAAAGGACCGCATCATGGGCAGGCACTCTGGAAAGCGGACGGGTCACTCCGTCCCACCGAAGGGGTAAGCCATCCGGTCGCTGGACTGGTGGTCAAAGCTCTCAGGTTCCGTGACAGAGGGGGTGGCAGACGCCGGGATTCCGATTCCGGATCATTAGTCTGTCGCCATGAACCCTGCCACGAAAGGCCGCTCTCATGTCCGGCAATGACGACATCGCCCATATCGAAGAAGAATTGCCGCTGCAGAACTTGCCGCTCGACGCCTGGCATCGCGCCAAGGGCGCGCGCATGGTCGGCTTTGCGGGCTATCATATGCCCATCCAATATGAAGGCATCATGGCCGAACATGCCTGGACGCGCGAGCATGCCGGGCTGTTCGACGTCAGCCATATGGGTCAACTCACCTTTTCCGGTGAGGGCGTTGACGAGGCGCTTGAACATTTGCTGCCGAGCGACATCAAGGGTCTGAAGCCCTTTCGCCAGCGTTACTCGATGCTGCTCGATCAAGAGGGCGGCATCCTCGACGACCTCATGGTCTCGCGCCTTGGTGCGGGGGCGTTTGACGGCGCGGACGTCTATATGGTCGTCAATGGCGCGACCAAATATGACGATATGGGCTGGATGATCGAACATCTGCCTGATGAGGTCGTCATGAACCATATGGATGAGCAGGCGCTGCTCGCCCTGCAGGGTCCTGAAGCGGGCGAGGCGCTGGCCAGCCTGATCCCCGGCACCGCAGACCTCCTTTTCATGCAATCGGGCCTTTTCACCTGGCGCGGCGTTCCGCTGTGGGTCAGCCGTTCCGGTTATACGGGCGAAGACGGGTTCGAAATCAGCGTTCCCGCCGCCGATGTCGCGCTGCTGGCCGATGCGCTATGCGCCTTGCCACAGGTAAAGCCGATCGGGCTGGGCGCGCGCGATTCGCTTCGGCTTGAAGCGGGACTCCCTCTTTACGGCCACGACTTGACGCCCGCTGTCAGCACCATCGGCGCGGATCTTGGCTTTGCAATCCAGAAGCGCCGTCGGGAGGAGGGCGGCTTCATCGGTCATGCGCGGGTTATGAAGGAACTGGCCGACGGGCCGGGGGCCAAGCGCGTGGGCCTGAAGATCGAAGGCCGCCTGCCCGCCCGCGAAGGGGCGCCCATCTTCGCCGATGGTATCAAGGTGGGAGAGGTGACATCGGGCGGCTTCGCGCCAACCGTGGGCGCTCCTATCGCCATGGGCTGGGTCAGCCTGCCGCACAGCGCCATCGACACCGCGCTGGAAATCGAAGTGCGCGGCAAGCGCATCGCGGCGACCGTGGCGCCGATGCCGTTCGTGCCGCACCGTTATCGCCGCAAGGCCTGAATTTCCTGATTTTTTGTTGGTCGTGATTTTCAAGTAATCACTCCGAGGGGAGCAGTAAAATGAGCCGTTATTTCACCGACGAACATGAATGGATCGACGTAGAGGGCGAGATCGCCACCGTGGGCATCACCGATTATGCTCAGGAGCAGCTGGGCGACATCGTGTTTGTCGAACTGCCTGCGGAGGGCGCAACGTTCGAAAAGGGCGACGATGCCGCCGTCGTTGAATCCGTGAAGGCCGCTTCGGACGTCTATGCGCCGATTTCCGGCGAGGTCGTCGAAGCAAATGGCGCGCTGGAAGAAGAGCCCGCCCTGGTGAACAGCGACGCCGAAGAGGATGGCTGGTTCTTCAAGCTGCGCATCGCCGACGCGAGCGAGCTGGAAGGGCTGATGAACGAAGCTACCTACAAGAAGTTCGTGGCCTCGCTCTAAAATAAGCCCCTCCCTTTCAAGGGAGGGGGAAGGGGTGGGTCGCGACCGAAGGGAGCGTCCGCCCTCTCACCAAGGAGCAGCGCTCGCTGCGCTCGCGACCCACCCCCCGACCCCTCCCGCTCGCGGGAGGGGGGAGATAATTGAAATGCGCTACCTACCCCTAACCGACACAGACAGGCAGGACATGCTGTCCGTCATCGGCGCGTCTTCGGTCGATGACCTGTTCGTGGACGTGCCCGCAGAGGCCCGCCTTTCCGGCAAGATTTCGGGACTGCCCGATCATGCCAGCGAACTGGCGGTGGAGCGTCACATGGCGGCCCTCGCGCGGAAGAATCTGTCGGCGGGGGAAGCGCCTTTCTTCCTCGGCGCGGGCGCATATCGGCATCATGTTCCCGCCAGCGTCGATCATCTGATCCAGCGCGGTGAATTCCTGACCGCCTACACGCCCTATCAGCCGGAAATCGCGCAGGGTACGTTGCAGGTGCTGTTCGAATTCCAGACGCAGGTCGCGCGTCTGCTTGGCTGCGACGTCGCCAACGCCTCCATGTATGACGGCTCGACCGCCTGCTGGGAAGCGATCGGCATGGCCCGCCGCATCACCAAGCGTGGCAAGGCGATCCTGTCCTCCGGTCTTCACCCGCATTATGTTTCCGTCGCCAACACCATGGCGAAGTTCACCGGCGATGCGTTGGTGCATAAAGCGCCGACCTTCGACGCTGCCACCGATATCGACGCGTTGATCGCAGGGATCGACAAGGATACGAGCTGCGTCGTCGTCCAATATCCCGACATTCTCGGCCGCATCACTGACCTGACCCCGCTCGCCGATGCTGCTCATGAAGCAGGCGCGCTGCTGGTCGCGGTCGTGACCGAGCCTGTGGCTCTGGGCGCGATCAAGGCGCCGGGTCATATGGGCGCGGACATCGTCGTGGGCGAAGGCCAGTCGATCGGTGTCGGCCTGCAATTCGGCGGACCCTATCTCGGCCTGTTCGCGTGCAAGCAAAAATATGTCCGCCAGATGCCCGGCCGCCTTTGTGGCGAGACCGTGGATGCGGCGGGCAAGCGCGGCTTCGTCCTGACCCTTTCGACCCGCGAGCAGCATATCCGCCGTGAGAAGGCGACATCGAACATCTGCACCAATTCGGGCCTCTGCGCGCTGGCGTTCAGCATCCATATGACGCTGCTGGGCGAAAAGGGCCTGCGGGACCTCGCGACACTCAACCATGGCCTCGCAGTTCAGGCAGCCGGGCGTCTGGCCCAGGTGCCGGGCGTCAAGCTGCTCAATGACAGCTTCTTCAACGAGTTCACCCTGGTCCTGTCGAAGGATGCCCGCGATGTCGTCCGCAACCTCGCCGACAAGGGCGTACTTGGCGGCGTGTCGCTCGGCCGCCTGTTCCCGGATGCGGCGGAGATCGGCAATGGCCTGGTTGTCGCCGTCACAGAGACCGTGACCGCGGAGGATATCGAAACCTTTGCTCAGGCGCTTGAGGAGGAACTGGCATGACCATGCTCAAGGAAGGCCGCCCCACCGCGCCTCAAGCCATCACCGAAGCCGATAGCGCCCCCGTAACCGCCACGGGCAACCGCGCGCTGATGCTGGAGGAAGCCCTGATCTTCGAGATCGGCTCGACCCAAACCACCGGCGTCGACTTCGCCGATGCCCCCAAGGCCGCTAGCCGCCTTGGCAATCTCGCTCGCACCGAGAGCATCGGTCTGCCCGGCCTGTCGGAGCAGGAAACGGTGCGCCATTATACCCGCCTCAGCCGCCAGAATTATGCCATCGACCTTGGCTTGTTCCCGCTCGGCAGCTGCACGATGAAGCACAACCCGCGCCTCAATGAAAAGGTAGCGCGGATGCCCGGTTTTGCCGACCTTCACCCACTTGCCCCACAGTCGACGGTGCAAGGCGCGCTGGCAGTCATCCATGAACTCGCCGAATGGCTGATCAAGCTGACCGGCATGCACTCGGTCGCGATGAGTCCCAAGGCGGGCGCACATGGTGAACTGTGCGGCCTGCTGGCGATCCGCGCCGCGCTCGAAGCCCGTGGCGATGCGCGCAGCGTGATCCTTGTCCCCGAAAGCGCCCATGGCACCAACCCGGCGACCGCGGCCTTCTGCGGCTATAAGGTCGAGGATATTCCCGCGACCCCGGATGGCCGCGTCGATCTGGCGGCTCTCAAGGCGCGCCTCGGCCCGGATGTCGCGGCGGTGATGATTACCAACCCCAACACCTGCGGCCTGTTCGAGCGCGACATGAAGACGATCTCCGACGCGGTTCATGCCGTCGGAGCCTTCGTCTATTGCGATGGCGCGAACTTCAACGCCATCGTCGGCCGCGTCCGCCCCGGCGACCTCGGCGTCGATGCGATGCACATCAACCTGCATAAGACCTTCTCCACCCCCCATGGCGGCGGTGGTCCCGGCTCCGGCCCGGTGGTGCTCAGCCAGGCGCTCACCCCCTTCGCGCCACTGCCCTTCGTCGAGAAGCAGGACGACAAGTTCGTACTGATCGAGGAAGAGACGGCGGACGAACATCATGCCAGCAGCTTCGGCCGCATGGTCGCCTTCCATGGCCAGATGGGCATGTTCACCCGCGCGCTGACCTATATCCTCAGCCACGGTGCCGATGGCCTGCGTCAGGTCGCGAGCGACGCCGTGTTGAACGCCAACTACATCCTGCGCAGTTTGGACGATGTGCTGGACGCACCGTTCGGGCAGAGTGGCCCTTGCATGCATGAGGCGCTGTTCAGCGACAAGGGGTTCGCCGAAGGCTTCACCACGCTCGACATCGCCAAGGGGCTGATCGACGAAGGCTTCCACCCGATGACAATGTATTTCCCGTTGGTCGTCCACGGTGCGATGCTGGTCGAACCCACCGAAACGGAAAGCAAGGCCGCGCTCGACCAGTTCATCATGGCGCTGCGCAGCCTTGCCGAGCGCGCCAAGGCCGGTGACGAAGCGTTGAAGGGCGCACCCTATTTCGCGCCCCGCCGCCGCCTCGACGAAACCCTTGCGGCGCGCAAGCCAGTCCTTAGCTGGAGCGATCCGGCTCTCGCGAACGCAGCCGAATGACCGACAGACCGGAGCCGTGGGAACCCGGCTCCGGTCCCGCGACGTCGGGCAAGCGCCATGCGCCCGCGACGCAGCGTAACCGCGACGCCATCCTCGCGATATTGCGTGAGGCACTTCCTTCTGCGGGCCTGGTGCTGGAGGTGGCGAGTGGTAGCGGCGAACATGCCCGCTATTTCGCGGCGGCGCTGCCCACCCTGGAATGGCAGCCGAGCGACCCCGATCCCGTTGCGCTGGCATCGATAGAGGCATGGCGCGCCGAGGCGCAGCTTCCGAATCTTCGCGCCCCAATCAGACTTGATGCCGCCGCCGCATGGCCGGTCACAAAAGCTGACGCGATCCTTTGCATCAATATGACCCATATCAGCCCATGGGCGGCGACCCTTGGCCTGATGGCGGGGGCGGGAAAGGCGCTGCCGCCGGGTGGATTGCTCTACCTCTATGGGCCGTTCATCCGCGATGACGTCGATACCGCGCCCAGCAATCTTGCCTTCGACGCGTCGCTAAAGGCGCGCGATCCGCAATGGGGATTGCGCCGCGTCGAGGATGTTGCCGCAGCCGCAGCGGCAAACAGGCTGGCATTGGAGCGGCTGGTGGAAATGCCCGCCAACAATCTGTCGCTGCTGTTCCGAAGGGCTTCTTCCTGAAAGCTGACCCGCGCTGACCCTTCGACAAGCTTAGGCCGAACGGATATGGGAAGCGCAATGTCCAATCAATTCCTGCCCCTTGTGACCGCCGAACTCACCGCGCCCGCCGATCCACGCGCGGCGGCGATGGGCGGGGCTCTGGCGGCGCAATATCCGCATGCTGCCCGCGCCGTGCTTTTCTACGGCTCCTGCCTGCGGGAGCAGAATCTCGACGGGCTGATGCTCGATTTTTACCTCATCGTGTCGGATTATCGCACGGCCTATGGAAAGCGCTGGCTCGCCACGGCCAACCGGCTGATCCCGCCCAATGTCTTTCCGTTCGAACATAATGGCCTGATGGCGAAATATGCCGTGCTGTCGGAAGCGGACTTCGCGCGCCTCAACAGTCCTGCCGCTGACAATGTCTCTGTGTGGGCGCGCTTTGCCCAACCTTCCCGGCTGCTGTGGGCAGCGGACGACCTCGCCCGTCAGCGAGCAATCAGCGCAGTTGCGGGCGCCGCGCCCACTTTGTTGTCGCTCGCCCGTCCCATGACGGACGCGCAGGACGCGCTATCGCTCTGGAAGGCTGGCTTCACGCTCACCTACAATGCCGAATTGCGGGCGGAGAAGAAGGGGCGTTCGGTTTCGATCGTCGATGCTGACCCGGATCGTTATTGCCGCTTCGGAGAAGCCGCCTTGGCACAGGGCCTGCCGCCATCGCCGCCGGAACCCGCCAAGCATTGGCGCGCGCTGCAACGACGCGGCAAATATTTGTCCGTCATCCGCCTTGCCAAGGCCAGCTTCACCTATGCGGGCGGCATCGATTATCTGGCGTGGAAGATAAACCGCCATGCCGGAACCGCGATCCAGATAAAGCCCTGGCAGCGCCGCTGGCCCCTGATCGGCGCGCTTACTCTGCTGCCGCGGCTGTTCCGGGGTGGTGCGATCCGCTAAGCGCGTTGGACAGCGCGTGTGACAGGCCCTTCAATGTGTAAGGCTTGCGCAGCACCTCATGCCCGCCAAAGTCAGCGCCCTCCGCAATGTCCCCAGCATAACCGGTGACGAACAACACCGGCAGGCTGGCGTAGGCGGGGGGTAGCGTGCGGACCATTTCCGGCCCTGTCATTTCCGGCATCAGCACGTCGCTTATGATCAACCCGATGTCGCGATGGCTGGTCAGCAGCTTCGCCGCTTTCGACGGATGATCGCAGGCGACGGGCAAGTGGCCCAGTTCCGCGAGCGCCGCCATCGTCTGGTTCAGCACGCGGGGATCATCCTCCACTACCAGAATGCGTGTCGGCGGATGCAGGACCGGTTCTCGTTCGGGTTGCGACGAATCCGTTTGAAGCGCGCTGTCCGCCACTGCCTTGCGCGGCAGATATATGGAAACGCAGGTGCCTTCACCGACTTGGGACTCGATACGGATTTCACCTTGGCTCTGTCGGACGAAACCGAAAATCTGGCTGAGCCCCAGGCCTGTTCCCTTGCCCACCGGCTTGGTGGTGAAGAAAGGCTCGAACACGCGGGCCAGCACATCGGGCGTCATGCCGCAGCCATCGTCCTTGACGCTCAGCATGACATAATCCCCCTCGGCACATTCGCCGATTTCATGATCCGCCAGATGCACCTGGCCGGTGCCGATCACCAGCCGCCCGCGTCCATCCATCGCGTCCCGCGCGTTGACGCACAGGTTCAGAATGGCATTTTCCATCTGATGCTGATCGACGAAGATGCGCCAGCCCTTGGACTGGTTCTCTATCGAAACGGTGATCTGATCGCCGATCGATCGGTCGATCAATTCCACCATGCCGCTGACCAGAACGTCAGGGTCGATGGCGCTGGGCAGCAGCGGTTCTGACCGCGCAAAAGCAAGCAGGCGGCGGGTCAGGGCGGCGGCTCGATTGGCGCCTTCCATCGCATTGTCCAGGTGCCGCGCAGCCTCCTGCGGCTTCAGCCGCAGTCGGCGCTTGGCCAGTTCCAGCCCGCCGACGACCACCGCCAGCATATTGTTGAAGTCATGGGCAATGCCGCCGGTCAGCTGGCCGACGGCATCCATCTTCTGCATCTGGCGCAGCGTTTCTTCGGCCGCCGCGCGCTCGGACGTTTCCTTCTTCAGCTGTTCATAGGCATCGGACAGTTCGGCCGTGCGCGCCGTTACCGCTTCCTCCAGCCGATCGGCACGTTCGGCCTCCATCTCGGCCATGCGCCGCGCGTTTCGCCGCTCGGTATAGGCGGCATTGGCGACCCACAGGGCGAACAGGACGCATACGAACAGCACCAACCCGAAAAGTCGCGACGTGCGGTCCACAAATTGCGTTCGGTTGCCTGCCAGACTCACCGCAAGGCTACGCTCGCGCAGGCGGGCATTTTCCGCCTGAATGACTCGGTCGAGCAACGTGGTGATGTGTTTCAGGTCTTCCGACCGCCCCGCCTTATGGAATTGCGCGAGCGCCGCCATCTTCTGGTCATAGGTCGTGCGCAGCCCTATTTCATTCAGCGTCTTGCCGCGCTGAATGAATGCCTGCTGCAATTCGCGGACATTGGTGCGCTGCCATCCTGATCGACGCGTGGCGTAGTTCAGCAGCTTGAGCTGGCTGGACGCGGTACGCCACTGATCCTGGAAAAGACGGCCGACATCGGGGTCAAGGCTGATCACATATCGCGCCAGCGTGACTTCCGCGCGCGCGGTCTTGGCCTCAAAAGCTCGGGCCAGGGCGATGATTTCGAAGCTGCGGCGTTGTTCCTGCAACGCCCGTTCATGGTCGCTGGATGCGTTGCTGGCGCTGTAAAGCAGGGTGCCCAGCGCCCCAACCAGCAGTATCACGAGGACCAGCGGAAGGAAGCGTCGCACCGAAGCCCGCCAGCCAGAATCCTGGTCGTCCATGTAATAGCTGTCTGCCATTAACCCCAGATCTTAGTCGAACAGCATTACAGGCGAAATATCAAGGAATAAAAGGTTCCAAGGGGCAGTCACGCTTCATCTGCCCCTCATCTCCCCGTATCGCCGCGATGGTGATCGACGCGATTAACCGATGGCGCCGGTTGCCTTCCCCGCCGCCTCGAACATGCCGATAATCTGGCCAACCTGTTCGTCACTATGCTCGGCGCAAAGCGAGCAACGCAGAAGGAAGGTCCCGGCCGGTGTGGCGGGCGGGCGCGCCATATTTACGTAGAGGCCCAGCTCCAGCAGCGCCTGCCACATGGCGACCGCCTGCGTCTGATCCGTCAGGATCACGGCAATGATCGCTGACTGCGGCGTTTCCGTCCCCAGCCTGAAGCCAAGATCGGTGAGCCCCTTGTGCAGGCGCTGGCTGTTCTTCCACAGATGTGCGCGCTTTTCGCCCGCGTGCATCAGCTTGCGGATGGACGTCGCGGCTGTCGCGACGACGCTTGGCGGCAGCGAGGCGGTGAAGACATAGGGGCGGCAGACGAGGCGCAGTACCTCGAACTTGGGGTGGTTCGATACGCAGAAGCCGCCAACCGTGCCCACCGACTTGGAGAAGGTGCCGACGACGAAATCCACGTCCTTCTCGACGCCCTGCTCCTCATAGACGCCGCGGCCATTGGCGCCGAAAAAGCCCATGCCGTGGGCTTCATCAACCAGGATCATGCAATTGGGATGCTTGCGCACCGCCGCCACCATCTCGGGCAGGGGGGCGACGTCGCCCAACATGGAATAAACGCCTTCCAGCACCACCAGCTTTTGTGCGTCGGCGGGCAGGCGGCCAAGGCGCTTATCCAGATCCTCGACGCTGTTGTGGCGGAAGCGGACGATTTCCGCATCGCCCAGGAAACAGCCGTCATAGATGGACGCATGGCTGTCGGCATCCAGCACGACATAGTCGCCCCGGCCTGCCAGCGTCGAAATCATGCCGAGGTTGGCCTGATAGCCGGTCGAAAACACCATGGCGCCCGACGTGCCATAGAAGTCCATCAGCGCGTCTTCGACTTCCTTATGACCCTGATAGGTGCCGTTGAGCACGCGGCTGCCGGTTGTCCCCGCCCCGAACTCGTCCAACGCCTTCTTGCCCGCCGCGACCACGTCCGGGTCGAAAGTCATGCCCATATAGTTATAGGTGCCGAGCAGGATCGTGTCCTTGCCCTTGATCACCGCCTGGGTGGGGGACTTCACCTCGTCCATGACGATCGCGAAAGGATCGCGCACGCCGGTCGCCAGCAGCGCCTCGCGCTCGGCGATCAGCGGATCGAATTTGGAGAAGAGGTCACGCGCGCCAGCCACTTCGGCAGGCGTGTGGGCGTCGGTGGCGGTCTCTACGGCGTCGGTCATCGCTTATATCCGTTCGGTTCGAGCAGCATCGAGCATGTTGAGATGCGTCAGGCGAGAAGTTTTCCCGTCATCTCGACCGCCGGTCCTCGGCAAAGGCGAACCGGCTCGATGCGAACGGGGGAAGGCTAGATTAGCCCTTCAACTTTGCGACAGCGTCCACAAGCTGGCCGATATTCTCGATCTCAGCCTGCATGTTCATCGTGATGATGATATCGAACTCATCCTCGATCGCCGCGACGAAGTCCATGACGGTCAGGCTGTCCCACTCCAGGTCGCCCGCAAAGGTGGTAGCCTCGCTGAGGTCAACTCCCTTCTTGTTGAAAGGAGCGATCTGCGCGGCGATGCTGTCGAAAATCTGCTGGCGATCCGTCATTATCTGTTCAAAGCTTTCCCATGAAAGGGCGACTTTTGCCCCCAAGTCCCGCCTTTTGGCAAGGGAATAAGGCGGCAATCGGGCAGCATCGCGCCCGATTATGAGCTGCCCCGCGCGCGCCTTTAGCGGAAATTGTCGGCGTAGGCCTGGATCTTCAGCGTCTTGGGCGGAGTCGGGATGAAGGTATAGCCGATCTCGTATCGGTCGGCATAGGCGCGCGCCGCGTCCAGCGATGGGAAGGTCAGCTTGACCTGGCTCTGCGTATCGCCCGATCCGGCCCAGCCGGTCAGTGGGTCCGGCTTCTTCGCCTCGCTCGGCGCAAATTCCAGAACCCATTTGTCGGTCCGTGCCTTGCCGGACTGAAGGGCGTTCTTCTGAATCTGATAGATGCGCGCAGCCATTGTGGCGTCAAACTCCTGGGAAGGGCGATGCGTCCGTTGCACCAGCGGGTGGGCGGAAGTCAAGGCTTCGCGCGGGCATCGGCGCGTTTCGTGCGCAGCGTGGCGGCGGCGCCAGCCGGATCGTCGGGCCAGGGATGCCGGGGATAGCGGCCGCGCATCTCCTTTGCGACCGCGCTCCAGCTTCCCGCCCAGAAACCCGGCAAGTCCCGTGTAGTCTGGATCGGTCGTCCGGCGGGAGAGGTGAGGGACAGGACCAGCGGAATACGCCCGCTGCCGACGACGGGATGCTCGGCAAGCCCAAACAGCGCCTGCACCCGAAGCTCCACGCGCGGCCCGCCCTCGGCCGCATAGTCGATCTCATGGCTGCTACCGGCGGGCGATTGAAATGCCGGAGGAGCCAGCCTGTCGAGCTGCTGTTTGCCATCCCAGCCGATAATGCCCTCCAGAACGCCGGACAATTGCGATCGATCAATATCGGACAGTCGCCGCTTACCCGCGAGCAGCGGCGCAAGCCAATCGTCGAGTGTCGCCAGCAGCGAGGCATCCGACAGCGCCTCTATCCCTGCAAAAGCCCCCCGAATCCGCAAAGACCGCGCGGCATCGGACCATGGCAGCAGGTCGATCCCACCCTGTCTGACGCCATCCAGCAGAGCCGAGACGACAGCATCCGGGTCCGGCCTGTCATCCGATCCCGACGACAGCCGTACCGCCCCAAGCCGCCTTTCCCGCAGAGCCTCAATCCCTCCGGTTTCCGCCCGAAACCGCACCGTCCGATGTTCCTTCACCCGCCCGCTGAACAGGCGCAGCACTTCGATCTCACTGATCGGCGCGGCGGAGAGGATACGCGCCCCAGCCGCGCTTCCCTGCACTTCCCCGACCGCCAGCCATTCTTCACGCGCCAGCGGGCTTAACGGATCAAGCCGGAACCCGCGCCCACCAACGCTGGCCCACTCCGCACCATTGGCGGAGCGCCGCTTGGCCACCCGATCCGGAAACGCCAGCGCAAGACATAGCCCCGCATCATGCTCCCCCGCCGCTGCCTTCTGCCCGGAGCCGACCAGCTTCGCCCAGCGCCTCGCCATTGCCCGCGCCGCATCGGCCCGCTTCCCGCTTTCCCGTCGCCAGCGCGTCCGCCGTTGCGACAGGTCCACATCCTGCCCGCCGACCCCGAGCTCTCCCAGCAGCACGGCCACCTCCGCCGCCACTTCGGCCAGTCCCAGCTCGCCCGCGCGCACCAACATATGCCCGATACGCGGCTCCACCGGCAATCGCGCCAGTGCTTTGCCATGCGCCGTGATCCGCCCATCATCGTCCAGCGCTTCCAGCACCGTCAGCCGCTTGCGCGCCTCATCCAGCGCAGCGGGCGGCGGCGGATCGAGCCATCGCAAGCTCGCCGGATCGCTCACCCCCCAGAGCGCGCAATCGAGCAGCAGGCTGGAAAGGTCGCTTTCCAATATCTCGGGCGGATCGAAGGGCGGCATGCCTGCCGTGGCCGCCGCTTCCCACAGACGATAAGCGACGCCCGGCTGCTGCCGCGCTGCACGCCCCGCGCGCTGGGTCGCAGCCGCCTGGCTCGCCCGCTCCGTGACGAGCCGCGTCACCCCCGCCGCCCGGTCATAACGCGGCCGTCGCGCCAGCCCGGAGTCGATCACGATCCGCACCCCATCAATGGTCAGGCTGGTCTCCGCGATCGAGGTCGCAAGGATCACCTTCCGCCGTCCCTCCCGCGAAGGACGGATAGCGGCCCGCTGCGCCGCCGGGTCCAGACTGCCGTGCAGCCGATGCACCTCGACGCTTAGCCCCTCCAGCCGTTCCGCCGTCCGCTCAATCTCCGCCACGCCGGGCAGGAAGGCGAGCAGATCGCCCTCTGCCTCCTCAGCCAGCGCCCTTCGCACGGCCCCGGCCATCTCATCCTCGATCCGCTTTTCCGCCGCCCTGCCGATGTGCCGTAACTCCAGCGGCTGTATCCGCCCCTCGCTCTCCAGCACCGGCGCATTGTCCAACAAAGCCGCAAAGCGCGCCCCATCCAGCGTCGCCGACATCGGCACGATGCGCAGGTCCGGCCGCAATGCCGCCTGTGCATCCAGCGCCAGTGCCAGCCCAAAGTCGCTGTCCAAACTCCGCTCATGCACTTCGTCGAACAGGACCGCCGATACGCCCGTAAGCTCCGGATCATCCTGAATACGGCGGACGAAAATGCCCTCTGTCAGGACCAACAGGCGCGTGGCGGCCGACTGTTTGCTGTCCATCCGCGTCGCATAGCCGACGATCCCGCCCGGCACGCCGCCCATCAGTTCGGCAATGCGCTCTGCCGCCGCGCGAGCCGCCAGCCTGCGGGGGGACAGCAGCAGCACCTGACCCGTGCACCATGGCTCATCCAGCAGCGCGGGCGCCACCGCCGTCGTCTTGCCTGCTCCCGGCGGCGCGACCAGAACGGCGCTGTTACCCCGCCGCAGGGCGCCCAGCAGCCGGGGAAGGATATCATGGATCGGCAGCGCGGCACTCATGCCTGTCATTTCGCGCCAGTTAGCTGTTCACGCAATCCGTCATGCCTACTCGTTCACCCAAACAACAGCTTATGCATCGGGTTTCCCGGATCGAGCAGCATCTTCGTCGTCAGCCCCAGCGACATGATGATCAGCAGGGGCCGTATCAGCTTGCTGCCGAACCGCATGGCCAGCCGCGATCCAATCTGGCTGCCGGTGATGCTGCCGACGGCCATGGTTAGTCCCGCAATCCACATGACATGGTCGCCCAGTATCATCGTCAACAGGCCCGCCACATTGCTAGCCAAATTGGCGGCCTTTGTCTGAGCCGTCGCGCGGACGAGGCCGAGGCCCCCCAGCGCCAGGAAAATGGTCGCGTAAAATGCTCCGGCACCAGGGCCGAAGAAGCCATCATAAAAGCCTATAGCGCCGATCAACAGGCTTAGTCCCGCCAATCCCACCCGGCTGTGCCGATCCATTTCGCTGATTCGGGGTGAGAAGGTGAAATAGCCCGCCAGCGCGATCAGCAGCGCGGGCATCAATCCCGCCAAAATGGCCGGGTCCACCCGTTGGATCAGCCAGGCGCCGCCCATTGACCCCATGAATGCCGCAACAATGGGCCAGCGATAGGCTCTCAAGTCCATGTGCCCGGCGCGCGCATAAGCGACGCAGGCGCCAAAGGTGCCTAGTGACGATTGCAGCTTGTTGGTGCCCACGGCGGCCACGGGCGGGATGCCCGCCGCCAGCAATGCGGGCAGGGAGATCAGCCCGCCGCCTCCCGCCATGGCGTCGATGCACCCGGATATCAAAGCCGCAGCCATCAGGAAGGCCAGCGTTTCAGGAGAAAGGATTAAATCCAACGGCGCCTCACCTCAGCTATCCGCCGCGCCACTTGGCGTCGATGCGCGTCGAGCCCGCCGCCGCTGGAGCAGAAGGGGGCGTGGCTCAATAAGCGCGGGCGATTGCGAACTCGACTGCCTCGGTCAGCGCTGCCTTCGCCTTGCCTGTATCGAACCGGCCCAAAGCATCGATGGCCCGCTGGCCATAGAGCCGCGCCCGTGCGAGCGTATCGTCAATGGCGCCGGTCTTGCGAAGCAGCTGCGTCGCATGCGCCAGATCGTCGTCGCTCACCCGATTGCCTGCGATCGCCTGCTTCCAGAAAGCGCGATCCTCTTCCGATCCCCGCGCATAGGCCAGGATCACCGGCAGCGTCACCTTGCCGTCGCGGAAGTCGTCGCCCGCATCCTTCCCCATGGTCGCGCCGTCCGATTCATAATCGATGGCATCATCGATCAGCTGGAATGCGATGCCCAGGTTCCGGCCATAGACGCCCAGCGCCTTTTCCTCGGCCTCGTCCCGATCCGCGACCACGGCGGATATGCGGCAGGCGGCCGCGAACAGGGCAGCAGTCTTGGCGCCGATAATGTCCAGATATTGTTCTTCGCTCGTGTCGATCCGGCGCTGGGCGGTCAACTGATTGACCTCGCCCTCGGCGATCACAGCGGATGCGTTGGACAGAATCTTCAGAATCTTGAGCGACTCGGCCTCGACCATCAGCTCAAAAGCGCGGGAGAACAGGAAATCGCCTACCAATACGCTGGCGCTGTTGCCCCAGATGATGTTCGCGGTCTTGCGGCCCCGGCGCAGGCCCGACCCATCAACCACATCATCATGCAGCAGGGTTGCAGTGTGAATGAACTCGACCGCCGCCGCCAGCTTGTAATGGCGGCTGCCCGCATAGCCAACCAGTTGTGCGCAGGCGAGGGTCAGCATCGGCCGCATCCGTTTGCCGCCGCCCGCGATCAGATGGCCTGCCAATTCGGGGATCAGCGGAATGCGCGACTGCATCCGGTCCAGAATCACCGCATTGACCTGGTTCATGCCGTCGGCAACCAGCGCCATCATGGGGGTGAGCGAAGGCGCGCCGTTGGCGCGGCCGATGGGGTGGACATTGCCGGATATGGGGCCGGAGGAGGGGCCGGAGGCGGGTACGGTCATGACCCGGCCCATGTGGCGGTGCAAAATGCAGATGGCAAGCGGGAATAGCTTGCACGGAGCGACGGATGGAGCAAAAAGCGCGCGGATATTTGGAGGATGAGCGTGGACGACACTTTGAAGCGGTATCGCGAAAGCATCGACAACATCGACGCCGCCCTCGTGTTCATGCTCGCCGAGCGCTTCAAGATCACGCAGGCTGTCGGCGAATATAAGGCGACGCACGCCCTGCCGCCCGCCGATCCGGGCCGGGAAGAACGGCAGATCAGCCGCCTGCGCCAGCTTGCGACAGACGCGAATCTCGATCCCGACTTCACCGAGAAATTTCTGCGCTTCATCATCGATGAAGTGATCCGCCATCATGAGCGGTTGCGGGACGCCTGAGGAATTATTTTCTCCCCGTTCGCCCTGAGCTTGTCGCAGGGTCTTACTTTTCTTCAAAGCGCGCAGGGGCGTCGATATTCGGAGGCAAGCCGTTCCTTTGGACCATCCGTTCAGTTAGTCATTCACGCCGAAAAACAGGCTCCCCTAAGCCGGTTCGCTAACCGTTTCCCGCTTGCCTTGCGATCGCCCCAGCAGCACGCCCGTCAGCGCCAGCGCAAAGCCCGCCAGCTGAACCGGCACGAGCTTTTCGCCGAACAGCAGCCAGGCTTCCACCGCAGCAAGCGGCGGGACCAACAGCAACAGCATCGACATCCGCGTCGGACCTTGCGTCCGCACCAGCCAAACCAGCAGCGACAGGCCGCCCGCCGACAGGCCCAGCACTGACCATGCCAAGCCCAGCCATAATATGGGCGCGCCATCCCAACGGGCCTCCCCCGTAATCAGCGCCGCCGCGATCGGGACAATCGCACCGCCTGCATTTTGCACCGCGCCGGAAATCCAGATACCGTCCCCCGCCATCGATCCGCGTTGCACCAGCGTGCCCGCAGCCATGGCGATCACCGCGAGCAATCCAGCGATCGCAGGCAAAATCGGCACCGCCCCCGCGCCCGACTTCTCGATGGTCGGCAGCAGCACGCAAACCACGCCCGCAATGGCGATCGCCAGTCCCGCCCATCCGCGCGCCAGCAGCCGATCGCCCAGCAGGAACGCGCCCGCCACCGCCACCATCAATGGTTGCAGCGCGCCGAGCAGCGACATGATGCCAGCGGGCATGCCATTATACACCGCCCACCAGCTGACGGTCAGGTAAACGCCGTGCAGCATCGCGCCCGCCGCCAGATGCAGCATCAGCCGCTTGCCCCGGGGCAGCCTTTGACCCGCCCGCCAGGCAACGAACCCCAGCAGCAGCGCCGTCAGCGTCATGCGTACGCTCAGGATCAGTTCCGGCGCGCCATAGGGCACCGTCCCACGCGCAACGATGAACCCTGTGGACCAGATCAGGACGAACAGCAGCGAAGCGCCGAAACCTATCACTCGCGCCCCGCCCGTATCGCCGCGCCCGCCGCAAAGGGCGTGATCGCGACGAGCAGCAGCGACGCAGCCCCCAGGAACTTGAGCGCCGCCCCGCTCCCATCGCCCAGCGTCCCCGCCCCAAATATCAGCAGTGGCACCGCCAACGGCAGCGCCAGCAGCCCGGCCAGCGCCCCACTCGATCGCAGCCCCGCCGTCAAACTCGCCACCAGCAGCCCCAGAGCCGCGAGCGCGGGCGTCCCGATCAGCAACCCCAGTTCCAGCATCCCGACCGTCGCGCCCTCCAGCTTCAGCAGCGCGCTAGCGGGCAACGTCGCGATCATCAGCGCCGGGCCAAAGCCCAGCCAATGCGCGATCAGCCGCGCCAGCATCACCATTTCATCGCCAACGCCGCGGAGCGCAATCTGGTCCAGCACCCCAGCGTCGCGATCAGGCGCGACCAGTCGATCCACCGGCAACAGGCTCGCCAGCAGCGCCGCGATCCACAGCATCCCGCCACCCGACCGACGCAGCAGCGCAGCGTCCGGCCCCACCGCAAACGGATACAGGCTCGCCACCAGCAGCAGGAAAGCCACCGGCAGCCACAAGCCCGCCGACTGCCACGCCTGCCTTAAATCCCGCATGACCAGCAGCGCCACCACCCTCACGCCGCCTCCTCAGCGACATAATCGCTAAGGTCGATCACCACGGGCGAAGCCATCGGCAGCGGCTGATGCGACGCCGCAACCACGATCCCGCCTCCCGCCAGATGCGCCGCCACCGCCGCGCCAAGCAGCCCGAGCGACGCATCGTCCAGCCCGTTACCCGGCTCGTCCAGCAGCCACAGCCCGGCGCCGCTCGCAATCACCCGCGCCAGCGCCGCCCGCTTGCGCTGCCCGGTCGAAAGCATCCGTACCGGAATCCCGCCAAGCGGCCCCAGCGCCATCGCCTCCAGCGCGCCGTCCAGCGCACCAGCATCCGCACCATCCAGCCGCGCCCAGAAACCAAGCGCTTGCGCCAAAGGCTCTTCCAGATCCAGCGCCAGCCGCTCGTCAGCCAGCGCGATCCTGCCGCGCCGCTCGATCGTCCCCGCCATCGGCCGCAGCAGCCCCGCGCAAATACGCATCAGGCTCGACTTGCCGATCCCGTTCGGCCCCCGCAGCAGGGCGCTGCCCCCCGGCTCCAACGCCAGGTCGACACCCCGGAACAGCAGCCGCCCGCCACGCGCGCAGGCGATGCCCGACAGACGCAGCGCCGCGTCGCTCATGGCGCGACCATGTCCTCCAACACGTGCATATCGATGTCGGAAAGGCCGAAATGGTGGCCGATCTCATGCACCACCACATGGGTGATCAGCGCGTCCAGCGGCACGCCCGTTTCCACCCATTCATCCAGCAACGGCCGCCGGAAAAGATGCACCATTGGCGGGCCGTCGCCCGTCTGCTCCGGCTCCCCCACCGGCCGCCCGGTATAAAGGCCGGTCAGGCCGAACGGATCGTCAATCTCCATCTCCTTCAATATCCGTTCGTCGGCAAAATCCTCGACGAACAGGACCACGTTGGACAGATGGGACCGGAAAGGGTCGGGCAACCGCCCCAGCGCCTCAAGCGCCAGTCGTTCGATCTGCGCTATGGTTGGCGCGAAAAGAGGGGGTTGACCGGCGTCTGACATGGCTGCGACATAGGCGAAACAATATTATGAGGATAGAGCCATGATTGGTAAACTGTCCGGCGACGAACGGGCGCAGGAGCTTGCTTCTCTTGCCGATTGGACGCTGGTGAACGACCCTGAAGGCATCCGGCGGCGCTTCACCTTTGCGGACTTCAATGCCGCGTTCGGATTTATGACCCGCGTCGCGCTTCTGGCTGAGCAGGCGAACCACCATCCCGAATGGTTCAACGTCTATAATCGCGTGGACATCACCCTGACGACGCATGACGCCGATGGCTTGTCGCGCCGTGACATAGATCTCGCAAAGGCGATCGACGCGCTGCTCACCGCCTGAGCGGACGGCTCGATCAGGGTCGCCTTTCGATGTGATCCTCATAACCATGCAGCGCAGCGGTCACTGCCGGGTCACCGGCATAGCGGCGGCGCAGCATGGCGAGTTTCGCGTCGGTCCCGGTGCATAGTTCGGCGATGCTTTCCATCAGGAACACGCGCCTTTCCCCATCATAGGGTTCCTCGCCCCGGAAATGGTCGCAACTGTCCCGATCGACCATGAAGCTGGTGACTTCCTGCGGGAAGGGCGTCGCAAGCGCGGCATCAGGAGAGGGAGGCAGATCCAGCGATCCGCGCGGCGCGGGCTGCGCCTGCACGGTTACCTCGGCCGACGGGCGCTGCGGCGCCGCGACCACCTCGATCGGTTCACCCTCGATAGCGTTGGCGGAAAGCACGGGCTCTGGGGCAGTCGCATTGTTCGCGGACGCGGCATCGCCAGACGCGTCACGGCAAGCCGCGGTCAGCGCCAGCATCATCACCAATGGAACCAGCCCCACCCGTGCGCCCACCGATTTCCTCCCGCAAAATGGCAACGAGATCAGCGACATGCGGCAGCCGCTGTTCCTCCTCATCGAGAATCGCCATGAATGCGGCTTGCCTATAATCGCGCACGCGTTCTTCCGAAAGGCGGCTTGCCGCAGGTAATGCGGAAATTACGATATCCAGCAGCCGTTCGACACCATGAAGGCGTCCCCACAAATAGTCATTCTCCCGATAGGCCCTGCTGAAAAATGCCCCGAAATTATTGAATTCAATGCCTTTTAACGTGGCTTCGGCCCCGCCTGACCGAATGGCGCTGCAATCCTCCGGGGAAATCCGGTCCACCTTCACCGGATCATATTCTTCCATGGCGTGGCCCTGGAGCAACGGTAGGGTGGCGATATCGTAAAAGGGAAAGCCGAGATAGGAGAGCAGCATGATCCGCCGCTCCGCCTTGGGAAGTCCCGCGAGTGCGTCGGCCAGCATCATCTCGGCCACATCATCCCGCGCCTTCAGGTCGCGTGCCTGCGCGATCGCGTCCAGCGCCGCCGCCGGGTCGGAAGGCACCTGCTTGGCTGCGGCGCGGATCGCGCCATTATAGAAATCGGTGCCTTCGCATTCCGTATAATGCGCCATCGATTCATAGATGGCGTTGTGCATCTTCTGGATCGCGGCGTCGCCAGCCGCAGAATCGATCTCCAGCGTGTCGGCCAGCCGTCGCGCCAGAAAGCGCAGGCGGCGGATGCGAAAACTCAGGTCATGGGTGCGGAAGAAGGCGACCGGCGGCGATCCCGGCCCGACATCCTCGATCAGCTTGTCCGCGCCGATCGTCCGGACATGCGACCACAGCGCCTGCCGGAAATTTTCCCGCATCAAGGGACTGTCCTCATCGCTCAGGCGGAACAGCAAACCGGCCAGATCCTCGACGATGCCCGAAAGTTTCAGATGACCATAGGCCGGAAAGGCAAAGCCTGCCGAGCTTGCGGCCCGCACCTGCGCCTTTGCGCGCCAGGCGGACAGCCGCGCGGGCGTCGGACGGTCGAGGAACAGCATGCCGCCAATCGTGTTTTCGACCTCGGCTTCGATCCCCGGCCTCAAAGCATTTAGAATGCGTACCATCCGGCGAATGCGCGAAGAATGGCGATCAATCGCTTCCAGATTATCGCGAATCGGTTGCTCGCGCGGAATGTCGCTGAGCGCGCCGAAAATCGTGCGGAAGAAACCGGGCAGCTGAGCCTTGTCCTCTGGCGTGGCGTCTTCCTGCTCGCCCTCCCGGTTCAGCCGGATCGATCGACGGCCCGGCTTGGGATCAATATAGACGAAACGCCGATCCACTTCGCGCCGAGACGGACGGTTCCGCAGCGCGCCGATCGCCTGGGCAAAGGGTGCGTTCGCCAGCACCGATCCGTCGATCAGTATCGCGTCCTCTGCATTGCCGCGTGCCCAATGGCGGGGCAGGGCATGGGCCAGAAATGCGTCCCGGGTCGGCCATGCGCGGTGCCGCTGTTTCAGCACCCGATCAAGTTCGCGCACCGTGAAGGGGGGGAATGCGCCGGGGAAGCTCGCTGTCGCCCGCGCGGCGAATACCAACTCGGCGGGGTCGGCGAACAGGCGATCGCCACGCCCCCGCGCGTGGAAACCGATGGAAAGGCGATGTTCGGTTTCCACCACCTGCGGCGGGCTGTTGAGGTTCAGACTTTGCGGATGGCCTTCGAAATCCGTGACCGTGACGAACAGGTCCAACGGGTGCCCCTCGGGCAGTAGCGGCGGCCCGCGCTCGGCAGCTTCCATCGCATCGAAGGCGTCAAGGATCATCGCCGTGAAGATTTCGCCACCAAAGGGTGGCTCGAACCATCTGGACCGGATGAAATTCGACAGCTTGTGCCGCACCTCCTCGCGCGTGTCCGGGGCTACCGTGCGTTCGATCGTGTCGCCGGGCCGCCGCGCCGCCATCCACACCAGCGGCGTTGCCCAGAATTTGCTGATCCGCCGCGCGGGACGCGCATCCGGGTCCAGCAACTGCTCCACATCGGCATTTTCCAGCCACAGGTCGGTCAGCGGCTCCAGCGACTGCCCGGTTTCGATCGCCTGCGCCAAAAATATGCCGTTGATCCCGCCCGCGCTCGCCCCAGCGATGATGTCGGGCATCACGCGCAGCCGGATGCCGCTAGCCGCTTCCAGATCTTCCAGCAGTTTCCTGTAAACCGCCTCGCTGCCCTTGCTGCTCGGGGTGCCGTCATGAAAACTCCGGCTTGCCCGCGCCAGCCGCCAGATTTCCTTGGTGATGCCGTGCATGTAGACGGCCAGACTGATCCCCCCATAGCAGACCAGCGCCAGTCGAAGTTCGCGCTCCTTCATGATGCGTAGCCCTCAGGCCCTAAACCTCTCGTCCGTTCGCCCTGAGCCTGTCGAAGCCTGTCCTGAGCGCCTGCTGCAAGCAGGCAGTCGAAGGGGGCTTCCCATGTCTTTGAAGCCACAGGCAGAGGCTTCATATGGTCCAGTCCAAACGAAAACACCGAACTCACAACCGAAACTCCGCCCAGATCGGTAAATGATCCGAAGCCTTGCGCGACGCCGCACTGTCATGCACGCCGCTGTCCACCAGCTTCAATTGCCCGCAATGCATGATCCGGTCGAGATGCGCGACGGGCCGCCGCGCGTGGAAACTCCGGCCACAAGGCGCGAAGCTATAATGGCGCGCAAAGTCCGCCAGGCACCCTCGGTTCGCGCTCCATTCATTCAAATCGCCCATCAGCACGGTCGGCATGGCGTCCCGTTGCGCCGCCGCGTGGATGACTGCCGCCGCCTGCTTGCGCCGCCACAGACCCGACAGGTCGAGATGCATGCCAAAAACACGCAGCTTTGCCTTGCCCAGTTCAACCTCCGCCATCGTCGCGCCACGCGGTTCCAGGCAGGGCAGGTGCAGCACGTCATGGGTGCGGATATCCGCCTCCTTCCGCACCAATATCGCGTTGCCATGCCAGCCCATCGAATCGACATGCACGTTCAACGGAACCGGCTTGTACTGGCTCATCGATTCCAGCAGCCAGGGTGGGATGGCGGCTGATCGAACGCCAAATCGGCGATCCGCTTCCTGCAACGCAATCACGTCCGCGTCCAACTCTCCCAGCACCTCCAGCACTCGTTCGGGGCTGCGGCGGCGGTCTGTGCCAATGGCTTTGCGGATATTATAGCTGGCAACGCGTAACGACTTCATGGCGAGACAATGCGCCACATCCGCATGAGTTTCCAGCGCTCTTGGACGGTCTCCAAACTTCTTCGTCATAAGGCGGGCGGGGCGAGGGGGCCGATCCATCTGTTCTTTGTTCTTGAAACGTTCACCGTGGCAAGTCATAGCTCCGCCATGGCCAAGGCAAAGCGCAAATTCGTCTGTCAGCAGTGCGGCACGCTCTCCTCCCGTTGGCAGGGGCAATGCGATGACTGCGGCGAATGGAACAGCATTGTCGAGGAAGCGTCCGAAA
The DNA here is from genome assembly GCF_015693305.1 of Sphingobium sp. Cam5-1. Lineage (NCBI taxonomy): Bacteria > Pseudomonadati > Pseudomonadota > Alphaproteobacteria > Sphingomonadales > Sphingobiaceae > Sphingobium > Sphingobium sp. Cam5-1. Next base: position 284,392 of record NZ_CP065138.1, read on the forward strand.
CCATCTTTTCCGCGCGCCATGATCTACAAAGCGGCGGACGCGCCCTGACTTTGGTAGGCCTGAACAGTCAGGTTGAACTGCCCCAGCGCACCAGCACCGGCATTGCGGAGTTCGACCGCGCACTGGGTGGCGGCATCGTTCCGGGTTCCGCCACGCTGATCGGTGGCGATCCGGGGATTGGCAAGTCCACCCTGTTGCTTCAGGCGGCCGCCCGCATTGCCGCGCGCGGCCTTTCCGTTGCTTATATCAGCGGTGAAGAAGCGGCGGATCAGGTTCGCCTGCGGGCGCAGCGCCTCGGCCTTGGCAACGCGCCCGTGCAACTCGCCAGCGCGACCTCCGTCCGTGACATCCTGACGACGCTGGGGGAGGGGGAGCCGCCGGCGCTGCTCGTCATCGACTCCATCCAGACGATGCACAGCGACCTGATCGAGGGGGCGCCGGGCACCGTCAGCCAGGTGCGCGCATCAAGTCAGGAACTCATCCGCTTCGCCAAGCAGCGCGGCACAGCCGTCATTCTCGTCGGCCATGTGACCAAGGATGGCAGCATCGCCGGACCGCGCGTGCTGGAGCATATGGTTGATACGGTCCTGAGCTTCGAGGGCGAGCGTAGCCATCAATATCGCATCCTGCGCGCGATCAAGAACCGCTTCGGCGGCACCGACGAGATCGGCGTCTTCGCGATGGTGGCGGAGGGGCTGGAGGAAGTCTCCAATCCATCGGCGTTGTTCCTCACCCATCGGGACGAAACCGTGACCGGCGCGACCGTCTTTCCTGCATTAGAAGGCACGCGGCCCGTACTGGTGGAGATACAGGCGCTCGTCGTCCGCCTGTCCAGCGGCGCCACGCCCCGGCGTGCGGTGGTGGGCTGGGACAGCGGCCGTCTCGCCATGGTCCTTGCCGTGCTGGAGGCGCGCTGCGGCCTCAGCTTCTCCACCTGCGAAGTCTATCTGAATGTCGCGGGCGGCTACCGCCTGTCCGATCCGGCCGCCGACTTGGCGGTTGCCGCCGCGCTCATATCGGCGCTCGCGGAACGGCCGGTGCCCGCCGATCTGGTCCTCTTCGGCGAAATCGCGCTTTCGGGGGAAATACGTCCTGTCGCTCATGCCCCGCTGCGCCTGCGCGAATCGGCCAAGCTCGGTTTTGAACGGGCCTATGTGCCTTCCGCAGTCGCCGACGGAGTGAAGGGAATAGCGGTCAGCGGCTATCGCGCCTTAAGCCAATTGGTTGACCAGATGCTCGGCCGCGGATAGCCCGGCGCTCATGAACGCCGTCGATATCCTCGTCCTTCTCGCCATCGGCGGTTGCGCCGTATTGGGCTTGCTTCGTGGTTTCGTTCTTGAAACCCTTTCGCTGATCGCCTGGGTCCTCGGCATCTTCGCCATGCGCATCTTCCACCCCTCCGCGACCGAACTCCTCACCCCCTTGGTCGGAACCACCGGAGGCGCGTCAATTCTCGCATTCCTTCTTGTTTTCGGCATAACCTTCGGCGCAGGAAAACTCCTCGCCCACGCCATCGGCCGCCGTACCCGTCAGTCGATTCTTGGCCCCATCGACCGCGTCCTCGGCGGTGGCTTCGGCGCCATCAAGGGATTGATCGGGGCAACGCTGGTCTTCCTCGCGTTCAGTCTGACCTACGACACTTTCTACGGCAGCGGAGAGCGCCGCCCCGATTGGTTGTCCGACGCCCGCACCTATCCGCTGCTCAACGCCAGCGGCCAGGCGATCAGCGAATTCGTGGCCGAACGCCGCGCCAGAAAGTCGGACGCCGAAAGCGACTAATCGCTACAGCCAGCCCTTTGCGCGGTAAGCGTCCGCTGTTGCTTTCAATCCCTCTTCGGTAGCAACTTCGGGCACCCACAATTTTTTGGGAGGCTGCTTGCGCTTTGTGACCACCCAATCGGGATGGCAGAAATAGCTGACTCGATCCTGCGTCAGCTTCGCCGCCTTGCCCCGCAGCATGCGATCCAGCTGCGCGCCCAAGCTCAGCGCCCAGTTGGGCGTGGCAAAAGTCCGCACGGGTCTTCCGACCGCTCGTCCGATCGCCTGTCCGAAGTCCAGATGATCCCATCCGCCAGGCGTGCCGTCGTCCGCCTCATAACTGTGAGCAAGGCTCATTTCCGTCTCGCCAGCAAGAAGCAGCAGCAACCGGCCAAGGTCGCTGACCTCGATCAGGGACAGCCGTCCACCCGGGGGCAGCAGCATGATGCCCCGCTTGGCCATCCGGAACAGCTCCAGCATTTCCCGATCACCCGGCCCATAGATCGCAGGCGGGCGCACGATCGTCCAATCCAGTCCGCTCGCCTTGACGTGACGTTCGGCGAGCGCTTTGGACCAGCCATAGTCGGACAGTTTCGGTTCCCGCGCGGCCAGCGATGACACATGGACCAATCGCCGGACCCCACGCTGCCGCATGGCGTCGATGACGGCCATTGTCCCCCGCGCGTTCCCGGCCTCGAACCCGTCGCGATCGGACGCGTTTACGACGCCTGCAATATGGATCACCACATCGGCGTCGCGTACCAGCGTGTTCAGCGCCGCACGGTCTTCAAGCGATCCGGGCACCCATTTCAGCCGGGCGCGGGGCGGCTGCGCCTTTCGGGTGATGGCTGTCACATGATGCCCAGCGTCCAACGCCTGATTGAGCGTTTCGGCGCCGACAAAACCTGTCGCGCCGGTCATGGCAATGCGTAATTTCATTGGGGTCAGACCATGGCCATCTGGTCGCGATGAACGAGCACGGATCGGGGCAGATGGCCTAGCAAAGCCGCGATATCCTCGCTGCGTTTGCCTGCGACCCTTGCCGCTTCTTCGCTGTCATATTCGCTCAGCCCACGCGCGATCACCCGGCCATCCGGCGCGACGATATCAACGACATCACCTCGCCCGAACGCGCCCTCTATCTTCGCCACACCGGCAGGCAGCAAGCTGTTGCCGCGTCCCAATGCTTTTTCCGCGCCTGCGTCGACGATGATGCGCCCGCGAACGGTCAAACGCCCAGCAAGCCATCCCTTGCGCGCCCGCTTGGCAGGTGCCGCGAGGAAGATCGATCCCTTTCCGCCATTGATCCAATGGGACAGCGGAGCATCAACCTTGCCGGAAATGATCGCGAGATGCGCTCCGGCCCCTGTTGCGATCCGCGCCGCCTCGATCTTGGAGGTCATCCCTCCCGACCCCATTCCGGACGCAGACCCGCTGTCCGCCATATTTGCGATCCGCGCGTCGATGCGCTCGATTGTTTCTACCAACATAGCGCCCGCATCGACATGCGGGTTGGCGGTGTAAAGCCCATCGACGTCGGAAAGCAGCACCACCGCGTCGGCCCGTGCTGCCTGTCCGATACGTGCCGCCAGCCGATCGTTATCGCCAAAGCGGATCTCCGCTGTGGCGACGCTGTCGTTCTCATTTACCACCGGCACCACATTGAGTGTGATCAGGCGTTCCAAAGTCGCAGACGCATTCAGGTAGCGCCGCCGATGCTCAAGATCGTCCAGTGTCACCAGCATCTGCGCGGCGGTGATCCCCTTGTCCTGCAACAACCGAGCCCAGCATTGCGACAGTGCGATCTGTCCTGTTGCCGCTGCGGCTTGAGCGTCTTCCAGACTGCCTCGCCCACCCTTTGGCAGCTTCAATCGTCTTGCGCCCAGCGCAATTGCGCCTGACGAAACGATAATGATCTGCTGTCCGGCTGCTTTGCGGGCAGCGACATCTTCGACCAAGGTTCGGAGCCAGGCTTCGCGAACCTCGCCATTCCCATCGACCAGCAGGGCCGAGCCGATCTTGATGACCAGTCGCCGAACTTGGGAGGGGGGGAAGCCTGAAAGAGAGGAAGTCACGGGATCAGTTCCGTTCGCCTGGAACGTGAAGAATAAGTGGCGATTGATGAGCGTTCAGATCGGCGACCATGAAGCGTCGCCTTCGTCACTGGCCTCTTCCTCCATCGGTCTGCCGTCCGCTAGCAATGGCAGGACAGCATCCAGCAGCGGTTGCACACCTTCGCCAGTCGCGCCCGAGATGATGAATATCTTCTCCACGCCAGCCTCGCGCCGGATTTGGGCGGCGATGTCCTCCATCAATTCCGGCCCGAGCAGGTCGCCCTTGTTGAGGGCCACGATCTGCGGTTTGTCGGCTAGCCCCTCGCCATAGGCTTCCAGTTCATCCTGCACGATCCGGAACTGTTCGACCGGATCGTCTCCAGTGGCGTCGATCAGGTGCAGCAGCACGCGGCAGCGCTCGATATGGCCAAGGAATCGGTCGCCGATGCCAGCGCCTTCGGCTGCACCCTCGATCAAGCCGGGGATGTCTGCCAGGACGAATTCCTTGTCACGGTGCGTGACGACGCCGAGCTGTGGCTTGGTGGTGGTAAAGGCATAGGCCCCGACTTTGGCCTTGGTATTGGTCACCTGATTGATGAAGGTCGACTTGCCAGCATTCGGCATGCCGACCAAGCCGACGTCGGCAAGCAATTTCAGCCGCAGCCAGACCCACATTTCCTGTCCCGGCCAGCCCGTTCCATGCTGCCGTGGCGCACGGTTGGTGCTGGTCTTGTAAGACAGGTTGCCCCGGCCGCCATCGCCGCCGCGCAACAGGACCAAGCGTTGCCCTACCTCTGTGAAGTCGGCGAGCAGTTCCTGATCTTCATATTCCGGATAACCATCCTCGTCCTCTGTGCCCTCTATGGGCTGGGGATCGGAGAGGATCTGCGTTCCTACGGGAACTTTTATGACGAGGTCGTTGCCGCCAGCGCCATAGCGATTCTTTCCCGCGCCCGGCATGCCGCGCTGTGCCTTGAAATGCTGGGTGTAGCGGAAGTCTATAAGGGTGTTGAGGCCAGCTACGGCTTCGAAGATGATATCTCCACCCTTGCCGCCATTGCCGCCATCAGGGCCGCCATATTCGACATATTTCTCACGCCGGAAACTGACCGCGCCGGGGCCGCCCCAACCGGACTTTATGTATATCTTCGCCTGATCCAAAAAATGCATGGGCTGGCCCATAGCCGCTTATGACGCGGAATTAAACCTTGCCGTCTGCTATCGCTCGAAACTCACCTTTTCCATGCGGGACGGCGTCTGCTGGCGCCGTCCCTTCTTCGTTCAGGCCGCCAGCGCGGGCATGGCGTCGTGATAAAGGTCCATTGCAGGATCAATCATCATGCGCCGGGCCACGCCTTCTTCAAAGACCCGGCATTCAGCCGCATTTCCGCGCGCCGGACTGTAACGTTGCTCCACCCGGCCGGTGTAACGAAAGCCGATTTTCCGAAGCACATTGCCTGACGCCGGATTGTCAGCGAAATGCGCCGCGCGAATCCCGCTCACGCCTGCTGCTCGGGCCATGCCGTACACCGCGCTGGCGGCCTCCGTCGCAAAGCCCAGCCCCCAATAGGGACGCGCTATCCAATATCCGAGTTCAGGCGTGCCATCTTCGGTCAAATGGATGCCGCATCCGCCAACCAGGCGCGGAGCACCGCGAGTGCGGGAAAAAGCCAGAAGACGCGGCAGGCGTGTATCCTGCGGAAGGGCAAGGAAGCTGCGTGCGTCATCAATGCCATAGGGCGTCGGCACGCGGACAAGGTTGCGCAGGACCGCCGGATCGCCAATCGCTTCGGCCAGCGCGGATGCGTCTTCCATCCAACCGGGTCTCAGCAGCAGGCGGGGGGTACGGGCGAACATGTGAAAATCTCTCCTCTGGTCGACACGCCAATGGCCGCAAAAAGTTACGGCTTGACGACTTCTTTCCTCTGGCTGTGCCCCGCCCGCATGACGCGTGAGAAGGCTCAGGGTTCCAGAGGTTTGAGGGAAAATGAGGGGAGGTGCGCCGAACGGAAAAAGGGGCGCTCCCGGATGGGGCGCCCCTTTTTCCCTCGGATTATCAGAGATGGTCCAAGACCATCTTCCGGAAGGATCGCCCCAATAATGAGGGACGATCCGTCATTGATCGTCCGTTATTCGGCTGCTTCAGCCATGGCATCGACCGACACATATTTGCGGCCGAGCTTGCCAGTGTGGAATACCACGCGGCCTTCGCCCAGGGCGAAGAGGGTGTGGTCCTTACCCATGCCAACATTGCGGCCGGGATATACGCGGGTACCACGCTGGCGAATGATGATGTTGCCGCCGATCACTTCCTGACCGCCGAACTTCTTCACGCCAAGGCGCTTCGATTCCGAATCGCGACCGTTACGCGATGAACCGCCAGCTTTTTTATGTGCCATGACTCAAACTCCTCGAAACTGGACTGCGGCTCAGGCGATCGACACGATCTTCAGGATCGTGTGGTTCTGGCGATGGCCGTTCTTGCGACGGTAATTGTGACGACGACGCTTCTTGAAGACGATGACCTTCTCGCCCTTCGCCTGCGCGATGATTTCGGCGGCGACGGTCAGCTTGCTGACGTCTTTCACGTCGCTGCCTTCGCCGGCGAACAGGACGTCATCCAGCGTCACCTTGTCACCGGCCTCACCGGCCAGCTTCTCGACGACGATCTTGTCTCCGGCGGCGACGCGATACTGCTTGCCGCCCGTGCGCACGACTGCGAACATGGCTCTTCTCTTCTCGTTCAAATCTGCTTTACGCAAATCGCCGAGGACATGACGTCCTGTTGACCCGCGCGGGAATGTGGCCCGGTAGTGGACTGACTCGCTTCTGTCAACCGGGAAGCCCCCTTCTTAGGGGTGGTTTTTGCGCGGGTCAGCGCCTATCTTCCCCTCTCGAAGGGAACCCGCCGCGCATGATGCCAACATCGTACAGGACTGACAGCATGAGAGGCAGGCTTCTCTTCATGCTGACCCTGTGGATGGCGATCGGTGTTGCGTTATTAAGTGCCCTGACGCCATTGGGGCCGCCGTCCAGCATAGCAACGGGCTCGGCGTTCAATCCTGCCACCACAGGCGTGGTGCTGAAGGCCCGGACCCAATCGGCGTCGGCCGACTGCCGCCTGACCCAGCCTGATGGTTCGGGCGACAACCCCTTGTTATTTTCATTGATGCCATGGTTGGTATCTGTGGCGGGCCTGCTGGCCGCCGTGGGGTGGTCGCGATCTAATCCCTTGTATGTCCGGACCTGCCCCTCGCTCTTGCGCGGGGGTATTTCACACGCCTTTCACGCTCGCGCTCCGCCTGCCCTGACTTAACGCCCACTCCGTTAATCGTCCGGCAGGAGAGATCCATGACCCACAGACGGTCACGCCGCAGCAACCGACGGCTGCCATGGTGGTTCATACCCGCCGTGTTCACTGGGCTGGGTGCTGCCGGAGCCTTGTTGTCGGCCGCTATGCTAGCGGTCGCAGAATGAAAATATGATAGGCTGCCGGTGAAGGTTCAGAGGGCCGCACCGGCAGACAGGGAAGGACGTCCATGCCTCACCACACGCCCCTGATCGGAACAATCGTCGCGGGCCTCGTTGTTGCTTTCATAATGGGTGCCATAGCCCATCGTCTCAAACTTTCGCCGCTGGTCGGTTATCTTATCGCGGGGATCATGGTTGGTCCTTTCACCCCAGGCTTTGTTGCTAACACCAGTCTGGCCAACGAATTGGCCGAAATCGGTGTCATTTTGCTGATGTTCGGGGTGGGACTCCATTTTTCGCTGCGTGACTTGCTGTCGGTGAAGAATATCGCCGTACCCGGTGCCATTGGGCAGATCGCGGTAGCAACGCTGCTCGGCATGGGACTGTCGCACTATATGGGCTGGCCAGTGATGGGCGGTATTGTGTTCGGCCTCGCTCTTTCGGTGGCGAGTACGGTCGTTTTGCTGCGCGCCTTGCAGGGGGCCGATCTTGTGGAGACGCGGCGGGGGCGCATAGCTGTTGGCTGGCTGATCGTCGAGGATTTGGTGATGGTGCTGGCGTTGGTACTGTTACCTGCGCTGGCGAAGGTTATGAACAATGCAGACGCATCGGCCGGGATGGGTGACCTGCTGGCACCGCTGCTAAGTACCCTGCTGAAGGTCGCCGGTTTTGTAGCCCTGATGCTCGTGGTGGGCCGACGGGTCATTCCTTGGGCGCTGCACTGGGTAGTTCACACCGGATCGCGGGAGTTGTTTCGCCTGGCTGTGCTGGCAATCGCCCTTGGCGTGGCTTTCGGCGCGGCCGTGGCGTTCGATGTGTCATTTGCGCTGGGCGCCTTCTTCGCGGGCATGATACTGGGCGAGACGCCGCTTAGCCGCCGCGCGACGGAGGAAACGCTGCCGCTGCGCGACGCATTCGCGGTACTGTTCTTCGTGTCGGTGGGCATGTTGTTCAATCCATCGGTGCTTGTCGAACAGCCGTTGCCCCTGCTTGCCACCGTGGCGATCATCATCATCGGCAAGTCTATCGCCGCGTTCGCGATCGTACGCGCCTTCGGCCATCCGGGGGATACGGCGTTGACGATCGCGGCGAGCCTGGCGCAGATCGGCGAGTTTTCCTTCATCCTTGCTACATTGGGCACTGGCCTAGGCGTGCTGCCTGCGGAAGGACGCGACTTGATCCTTGCCGGGGCGATCGTGTCGATCTTTTTGAATCCGTTCATCTTCTCGATGATCGTGCGGGCGCACAAGAAGGAGGAAATTGAGGAGGAGGCGGAAGCAGAAAGGGCGCGCCAGCGGCCGCACATCGGCCACGTGATCCTGGTCGGATATGGCCGGGTCGGCAAGATGATTGCGGAGCGCCTGTCCGAACGCAATGCCCATTTCGTTGTGCTGGAGACGGACCCGGAACGGGCAGAGGAGGCCGAGGAGGCGGGCCATCCGGTAGTGCGAGGAAGCGCGCTGGAGGACCGTTATTTGATGGCTGCTGGCATTTGCGAGGCTCGGCGGTTGCTGATCGCCGTTCCGGAAGGGTTTGAAGGTGGTGCGATCCATGAGCATGCGCGTCACCTCAATCCCAACCTGCAGGTGATTGCGCGAGCGCATAGTGATGCAGAGGTCGCACACCTGGAAGGGATTGGCGTACCCCATGTCGTCATGGGAGAGCGCGAGCTGGCAGCGCGGATGCTTCAGTTATCCGGCGCGGGTTGAGCGTCAGCTGAGGCTGTCTCAGGCAACAATGTGCTCCTGTAAAGCCAGGAGCACATTGTTTTGGGAGCGGTGTCTTATCCGCGTGGCTTGCGAGGCGGGCCTTTGCGGGGGGCGCCCTTGAATGGCCGGGCGCCGTAGGCAGGCTTCGGGCCGCGCCCCTCATTCGGGCGGCCCTTGCCACGCGGTGGCCCTTCGCGGCGGTTTTCGCGCGCCGTGTCCCGAGGGGTTCCCTCAATCTGTTCGAACTGGACTTCAGCGCCCTCGTCGCTCGCCTCGCCCGTGCGCTTCACCGAGCCGATGAAGCGGGATACGATCGCGCTGGGGATTTCGAACAGCGTTTCGTTGGCGGCGATCCGGATCGCGCCGATGTCCTGGCGTGACACATGGCCTCGGCGGCAGATCAGCGGCAGGATCCAACGCGGGTCGGCATTGTGACGGCGGCCGATGTCTATGCGGAACCAGACGGTATCCTCAAAGCCCGGACGAGGCCCATCGCGGCGGGGCGGCGCTTCGCTGGCGTCGAGCAGTTCTTCGGGCGCGGGGAGGGCGGCGCGGGCGCTTTTCACCAGCATGGCGGCGATTTCCTTGGCGGACTTTTCGGCCAGCAGTTCAGCGCCCAGCGCCCAGTCCAACTCGTCCAGCTCCGCCTTCTCCATCAGGCGTTCGCGCAGACGGGCATTATCCTGCTGCTGGATCACTTCCTTGCTCGGCGGGGTGCCCCATTCGACCGGGATTTTGGCGCCACGCAGCATGGATTCGACACGGCGGCGGCGGGGGTAGGGGACGATGAGGACAGCCGTGCCCTTTTTGCCTGCGCGCCCGGTGCGGCCAGAACGGTGCTGCATCGTTTCTGCGTCACGCGGGATTTCGACGTGCACGACGAGGCTGAGGTTGGGAAGGTCGATGCCGCGCGCAGCAACATCGGTGGCGACACAGACGCGCGCGCGGCGGTCGCGCAAGGCCTGGAGCGCATGGTTGCGTTCATTCTGGCTGTGTTCGCCCGACAGCGCCACGGCGGCGAAACCGCGTTCGGTGAGGCTGGCGTGGAGGTGGCGGACATTATCGCGGGTGGCGCAGAACAGGATCGCTGTTTCCGCCTCATGGTAGCGCAGCAGGTTGACGACGGCGTTTTCGATGTCGGCGGGTGCGACGGTCACGGCCTGATAGCTGATGTCGCCGTGGCCACGTTCGTCGCTGACAGTCGAAATGCGCAGCGCGTCCTTCTGGTAGCGCTTGGCGAGCGCAACGATCGGCTTCGGCATGGTGGCGGAGAAGAGGAGGGTGCGGCGGCCTTCGGGCGCGCCGTCGAGTATCTCTTCCAGATCTTCGCGGAAGCCCATGTCGAGCATTTCGTCAGCTTCATCGAGGACAACGGTCTTGAGTCCCGACAGGTCCAGTGCGCCGCGTTCGAGATGGTCGCGCAGGCGGCCGGGCGTGCCGACGACGATGTGCGCGCCGTGGGAAAGGGCGCGCCGTTCCTTGGCGGCGTCCATGCCGCCGACGCAGGTGGCGATGCGAGCGCGGGCTTCGCCGTAAAGCCACTCCAGTTCACGGCTGACTTGCAGCGCCAGTTCGCGGGTGGGGGCGATGGCGAGCGCGAGCGGCTTTCCCGCTACGGGCAGACGCATTTCTTCGCCGAGCAGTTCGCCGGCCATGGCGAGGCCAAAGGCGACCGTCTTGCCCGAGCCGGTCTGTGCCGAGACGATGAGGTCCCGGCCTTCTGCTTCCGGTTGGGTGACTTCGGCCTGAACCGGGGTCAGGCTTTCATAGCCTTTCCGCGTCAGGGCGTCCGAGAGGAGGGGCGGGAGATGTTCAAAAGACATTATATTTTCCGTCGGTAAAGCGACCCGCCATTCCCGACGGATACATGATGACCTGATGTGCTTCGGCCGCTGCCGGAGCCCGGGATGCAAGGTCACACACCCCGAAGTTCACACCGTCCCTGAGGACCTCTGCCCAAGGCAGAAATGGGTGCGAAGAAGCACCCAAAATAAGAAGGCCGCCTTCCCCCGCAAAGAGGGAAGGCGGCCCCTATATTAACTATTGCGAGGGATCAGACCGAAGCGACTTCCGCCACGTCGACCTTCACGCCCGGACCCATCGAGGACGACAGGGCGATCTTGCGGACGTACTTGCCCTTCGAACCCGACGGCTTCGCCTTGACGATGGCGTCAACGAAAGCGTCGAAATTCTTGCGCAGGTCTTCGGCCGAGAAGCTCGCCTTGCCGAGACCGGCGTGGATGATGCCAGCCTTTTCGACGCGGAATTCGATCTGACCACCCTTGGCGGCCTTCACGGCTTCGGCGACGTTCGGGGTGACGGTGCCAAGCTTCGGGTTCGGCATCAGGCCCTTGGGACCCAGAACCTTACCCAGACGGCCGACCAGACCCATCATGTCGGGGGTGGCGATTACGCGCTGGAAGTCGATGTTTCCAGCCTGGATGCTGTCCAGCAGGTCTTCGGCGCCCACGATGTCGGCGCCAGCAGCGGTTGCGGCTTCCGCCTTGTCACCACGGGCGAACACGGCGACGCGGACGTCCTTGCCGGTGCCTGCGGGCAGGGTGACGACGCCACGCACCATCTGGTCAGCGTGACGGGGATCGACGCCCAGGTTAATCGCGATTTCGACGCTTTCGTCGAACTTGGCGGTTGCGTGGGTCTTGATCAGACCCAGAGCTTCGTCGACACCGTGCAGCTTTTCGCGGTCAACGGCAGTAGCGAGAGCCTTCGCCTTCTTGGTCAGCTTTGCCATGATATTAGCCCTCCACCACTTCGAGGCCCATCGCGCGAGCGGAGCCTTCGATGATCTTCGTCGCTGCGTCGATGTCGTTCGCGTTCAGGTCAACCATCTTGGCCTGGGCGATTTCAGCGAGCTGGGCGCGGGTGATCTTTCCGGCGGTAACCTTGCCCGGCTCCTTGGAACCCGACTTCAGGTTGACGGCCTTCTTGATGAGGTAGGTGGCGGGCGGCTGCTTCGTGACGAAGCTGAACGAACGGTCCGCATAAACGGTGATGATGGTCGGCAGCGGGGTGCCCTTGTCCATCTTTTCCGTCGAGGCATTGAACGCCTTGCAGAATTCCATGATGTTCACACCGCGCTGACCCAGCGCCGGACCGATCGGCGGCGAGGGGTTGGCGGCTCCAGCGGGCACCTGGAGCTTGATATAGCCCGTAATCTTCTTGGCCATTTTCACTCACTCTATTGCTGGGAGGATCGCAAGCGACCCGCCCGGTTCAAGTTTAGCGGTCAAGCAGCAATCCCTGAGGATGCCTTCCGCACTGTATTATCCTCGCCCCTTCAGGGGAGAGGATACCGTAGCTTGCCAGTTTGCTGGCTAGCGTAGGTTGGAGAGGGGGCTGTGCCCTCTCCCGCTGCGACTAGGCGGCAGAGCCGCCAAGTCTCGCTTCCCTCTCCCGCTTGCGGGAGAGGAAATTCTTACTTCGACAGTTCGACCTGTTCGAAGTCCAGTTCGACCGGCGTGGCGCGGCCGAAGATCGACACGGACACCTTGACCCGGTTCTTTTCGAAATCCAGTTCCTCGACCGTGCCGTTGAAGCTGGCGAAGGGGCCGTCCAGAACCTTGACGCTGTCGCCGATTTCGTAATCGACATTGACCTTGTGCTTGGGCGCGGCTTCGGCGGCCTTCTGCGCGCCGAAATAGCGGGCGGCTTCGGTCTCGCTGATCGCCTGCGGCTTGCCGGAGGAGCCGAGGAAGCCGGTCACCTTGGGCGTGTTCTTCACGAGGTGGTAGATGTCGTCGTTCATCGCCAGCTTGGCGAGGACGTAGCCGGGCATGAACTTGCGTTCGACCTGAACCTTCTTGCCGCGCTTCACTTCGGTCACGGTCTCGGTGGGGACTTCCACCTGCTCGACCAGCTGGGAGAGGCCCATGCGCTCGGCTTCGGACAGGATCGATTCCTTGACCTTGTTTTCGAAGCCCGAATAGGCGTGGATGATGTACCAGCGCGCCATGTTACCGTCTCAAACTCCTACCAGGCGATTTACTGGGAAATCGCGGTAATCCAAAACTTCAAGCCCGTCCGGCGGCGAACGCCAGCAGCCAGCGAACGATCGCCCCGAAAAAGGTGTCGATCCCGAAGAAGAAGAGGCCGAGCAGTGTGGTCATGATACCGACCATCACCGCAGTCATGACCGTTTCACGGCCCGTGGGCCACACGATCTTCGACGCTTCGGTCTTCACCTGATTGACGAATTCGCCCGGAGAAACCTTCGCCATCACTGCCTCAACAACTTTCGAACAAACACCAAAGCGCGAAGCAACAGTCCGCCCTCCGGACCCCGCCATGTCGGCGTCCCGGGGTGCGGCCGCTGGCTCCGCGACCCATCTTCGCTGGGGCAACTAACCGCGAACCTTTGAAAAATCAAGGATCAGCGCTCAGCGACCTGGCAGGAGTGGAGGGACTCGAACCCCCGGCATTCGGTTTTGGAGACCGACGCTCTACCAGCTGAGCTACACTCCTGTACCGGCGAAGGAGGGCGCTTTAGCGTGGCCTGCGGGGGAGAGCAAGCAGGAAACTTTAGAGGAAAATGCCGCCCTTCATCACGCGGCGGGCGCGGCCCTGTACTGGCATCCGATCGAAGGGCGTATTGCCCGCCTGCGCCGCCATTTTCGTGGAATCTATGATCCAAGGCGCATCGGGATCGATGAAGATGAGGTCGGCAGCGCTACCGGCCGCGAAGCTTCCTGCATCGACGCCCAATATGCGGGCCGGATTGGCGCTGAGCAGCATCATCAGGCGCGTCATCGACAGATGTCCTTCGCGCACGAGGTTCAGCGACAGGGCGAGCAGGGTTTCGGCTCCAGCCATGCCGGGAGACGCGTCGGCGAAGGGCAACCTCTTATCCTCGGGGCCACGAGGATCGTGACTGGAGGTGATTACATCGACCGTACCGTCGGCGACCGCGACGATCGAGGCCTTGCGGTCATCCTCCGACCTTAGCGGAGGCGACAGGCGCGCGAAGGTGCGGAAGTTGGTGACGGCATTGTCGGCAAGGTAAAGATAGGCCGGGCTAATCCCGCAGGTGACCCTTACGCCTTCGGCCTTTGCTGCGCGTATGAGGTCAAAGCCCGCCTTCGTCGTCACGAGCCGGAAATGGATGGCGGCGCCCGTTTCCTTCGCCAGCATGAGGTCGCGTGCGATGGCGATCGCTTCTGCGCAGGCCGGTGCGTGGGGCAGGCCCAGCCGGGTTGCCGTTTCGCCGCTGGTTGCGACTGCCTTGCCTGCGAGGCCGCTGTCCTCGGCATGCGTGATGACCGTCAGGCCGAGGCCGGAGGCATAGGCGAGTACCCGCATCATCACGCCTGAATCCGCGATCCATTGGCGTCCCGTGGCAACCGCCTTGGCACCCGCTGCCTGCATCATGCCGATTTCCGCCAGCTCGCCCCCTTTGAGGCCCCGCGTGGCAGCGGCGATCGGATGGACCCAGAAGTCGGGCTTCCCCGCGCGCGCGGCCTGACGGATGAGGCCAGCCTCATCCAGCGGGGAGGACTGGTCGGGCATCAGGGCGGCCCGGGTGATCCCGCCGAAGTGGAAGGCGGGCTTATCGGTAGCGAACACGCCCAGATCGATGAGGCCCGGTGCCACCACCAGCCCGGCGGCGTCGATCTTTTCAGCGTCGTCCGGCACATCGACATTGCCCGAGGCGATGATCTGATCGCCTTCGATGAGGATCGCGCCAGTGTGGACGTCGCGGGCAGCGGGGTCGGCCAGTTTCGCGTTGATGATGGCAAGCTTGCTCATGCCCAACCCTCCACACCGCGCGCGCCACGGGTCAGCACATCCAGGCAGGCCATGCGGATGGCGACGCCCATTTCCACCTGTTCGGTGATGGCGGAACGGTTCGGATCATCGGCCACCACGCTCGATATCTCGACACCGCGGTTCATGGGGCCGGGGTGCATGACCAATGCGTCCGGCTTGGCTATGGCAAGCCGTTCGGGTGTCAGGCCGTAAAGCATGTGATATTCGCGAGGCGAGGGGATGAAGGCGCCGTCCATCCGTTCATTCTGGAGGCGCAGCATCATCACGACGTCGGCGCCATCCAGCCCTTCATCCATGCGGTTATATGGCGTGGCGCCCAGCATCTCCACTTCGGGCGGCATTAAGGTCGGCGGCGTGACGGCCCGGACCTGCGCGCCCAAAGCCGCGAGGCAGAGCATGTTGGAGCGCGCGACGCGGCTATGCAGCACATCCCCGCAAATCGCGACGATAAGGCCCTCAAACCCTCCCTTGCGGCGGCGGATGGTGAGGGCGTCCAGCAGGGCTTGGGTCGGATGTTGGTGCCAGCCATCGCCAGCATTGAGGACCGGGCAGTCCACCATGTCCGAGATCAGGGCAACAGCGCCCGAACTCGCATGTCGAATGACGATCACGTCGGCGGCCATGGCGTTGAGGGTCATGGCCGTGTCGATCAGGGTCTCCCCCTTCTTTACGCTCGACTGCCCGGCATGCATGTTCACGACGTCGGCGCCCAGACGCTTGCCCGCAATCTCGAACGACAGCAGGGTGCGGGTACTGTTTTCGAAGAAGGCGTTGATTTGCGTCATTCCAGCGAGACGGTCGTCATGTTTGCGCGCATTGCCCCGGTTGGTCCGTGCCCAATGTTCCGCCTCATCCAGCAGGAAACGGATTTCCCAAGGCTTCAGGTCGGCGATGGAGAGAAGATGCCGATGCGGAAACAACGCCCGGCCGGTCAGGTCGGACGAGGTGGGGGGAACGGTTATGTCGGGCATGAACGGACCCTTTAGGCGAGGGCAGGAAAGAGGGCAAGACGGGAAGCTTGGAAGTTCCGTCCGCTTTCTTATCTGCATGGGATGCGGATTTTTACGATCGGGTATGAAGGAGCTACGCAGGGCGAGCTGATAGCGGCGTTGCGGGAGGCGGGCGTCACCTTGCTGGCCGACGTCAGGGCGGTTCCGCTTTCGCGGCGGCCGGGATTTTCCAAGAATATTCTGGCGGCGGGGCTGAAGGAGGCCGGGATCGACTATGTCGGGCTGAAGGCGCTGGGCACGCCCGCCGAAGGCAGGGAGGCGGCTCGCAAGGGCAATCATGCGAAACTTCGGGAGATTTATTCGGGGCAACTCGATCTGCCGGAAGCTATCGTCCAGGCGGAACAGTTGCGTGATATGGCGCGGGAGCGGCCCACGGCTTTGCTGTGTTTCGAGCGGGAGGCGGACGGATGCCATCGCTCCCTATTGCTGGAGTATCTTTTCCCGGATGACGAGCGTGTGGACCTGAAGCCCTGAATCGTCAGAAGCGCCGCGCGACGGCTCCGGCGGTCCAACCCATGCCCACCGCCAGCAGAATGGCGGTAAGGCCGTATAAGAAGGACCATCGTTCGGCGGCGACCGCCATGAAACGTTCGAACCCTGACTTGCGTATGGTGATGTCGCGCACGGCGGCGGCGACGACCCGCCCATCCTGCACGAGGAAGGTTTCCGCTGTATAATCGCCGACGATTACTCGCGCGGGGAGCGGGATGCGTGCCCGGTATAACACTCCATCGGTGATCTCCACCGAGCCGGGCCTTTCGGCGAACAATCCCGATCGTTCACGCAGGTCGATCAATCCGGCCTGGAAGCGATCAAGCTCTGCGCTGTCATTAAGCGATGATGGGGACAGTTGCAGCTTGTCCACGCCCAGTTCGTAAATCGCGGCCGTTCGTTCATCAACTACGTTGGCGATCGGACGGGAAGAGGCGACCGCATAAAAGCTGGGTGCGGAGCGGAAGCGGGCGCTGTCCGCATTGACCCAGATGCCAGCGACCTTTTGCTTCTCGCGCATGGTGATGGACTGGTCAGGACCTTTCAGCACAACCAATATGTCCGCGGGTCTGCTCGGTCGTCGGCCGTCGGGATAGACGATCGCTCCAAATAGCAGGAGGTCGGCGCCGGTGAAGCTGTACTGGATTTCCACTTCCCGTTGCGAGACGTCGGGGACTAGCGTCGGCTCCCCTGCCGCGCCAAGCAGTGTCGAAAGGGGGAGCAGAAGTGCGAGACGGGCGCGCAGGCTCAACGCACTTCCACCGTGTAAATCTCGTCCGGGCGGAAACCGAGCCCCAACGCCATGCGCGCGGCGACCAGCAGCACGATCACGGACAATAATATACGCAGATATTCAGGACGAACCGTCATCGAGATACGGGTGCCGATCTGTGCCCCCGTCACGCTGCCGATCAGAAGCAGCATCGCGAGGACAAGATCGACCGCCTTTGTAGTCATGGCGTGCATCATCGTCGTCGCCATGGTGACGAACAAAATCTGAAACAGCGAAGTGCCCACCACCGACTGGGTGGTCATGCCAAGCAGGTACAGCATGGCGGGCACAAGGATGAAGCCGCCGCCGACGCCCAGCAGGGTTGTCAGTATCCCCGTTGCAACACCGAGCAGCAACGGTGCGAGGGGAGAGATGTAAAGTCCCGAGCGATAGAAGCGCCACCGCATCGGCAGTGCGGCGACCAAGGGGTGATGGCGCCGCTTGCGGGCCTGCATGCGTTTGCCTGTCTTCAACAGTATCAGCGCCTGGACCGACTCCTTCGCCATCAACATGCCGATGCCGCCGAGCATCAGGACATAAAGGATGCCGATAGCCGTATCGATCTGCCCAATGGACTGAAGCAGCCGGAACAACAGCACGCCGATGCCTGCCCCAATCACGCCGCCGCCGATCAGGACGCCGCCCATCCGGAAATCGACGGTGCCCCTCGCCATGTGAGTGACGACCCCCGATACGCTGGCACCAGTGACCTGGGACGCGGCGGATGCGGCCGCCACGGTTGGCGGAATGCCGTAGAAGATCAGCAGGGGCGTGGTCAGGAAGCCGCCGCCGACGCCGAACATGCCGGAGAGAAGGCCGACCACACCGCCCAGGGCAATGATCACCAGCGCGTTCACCGACAGATTGGCGATGGGCAGGTAAAGATCCATGTGCCCACAGGGTTAGGCCGAATGGATGGCAAGATAAAGGCGCTGCGCGTCCGCCCCGCGTTAAAAATTCGCGCCGAGGGTAAGAGTGAGGCCGGATGAGGGCGATGCTTCTCCCGCTACGCGTTCCCGCCATTCAATGCTGAGCCGCGATGCGACGCAGGGGAGTGGCAGGCGGACCTCAATCTCCGGCCCGATATCAACGCGCTCCACCTGCGGTTGCGCGCCTCCCGATACGCTGAGACCGGTGCGTACGGGCGTCCCCGATATAGGAGTGAGCAGGGAAAGCTTGCCGTCAGCGAACAGGTCGCGCCGGTTGAACCCGACCAAGCCTGCTTGTCCATAAGCCTCCGCTTCCAATTTGCCCAGAACTGGAGTGGGGCCGAAGCCGCCCACCGCAAATACCGCGTTGGCATTGCGTGCGCCATTTCCCAGAGAAATCCGGCGCTCCGCCGCGATGGAGATCGGAATGAATCTGGAAGGTTGCCAGGCTATCCCTACGGCAGCCTCAGGCGAGGCGGGACGATTGAAGGCGCGGCTTACGCGCCCATAGAGGGCCGCGCGGCTGCTGCTGGCTGGCGTCAGATCATAATCGAGCCGGAGCCCTGCTTGCGACCCGCCGAGCCTGCCGCCCGTGACAAGATCCTGCGGATTGGCGCTGCCGTCGCGCCAGAGGAGCCACGCGCTGCCGCGCCAGCGGCGCACTTTGGTGCCGTCCGAGGGCGTTAGCGGCCATGCGGGCGGGGCGGACTGAGCAAAGTTGGATGGCCTGCGGTTCTCCGCGACTTCTTCGATTTTCGGATCGAAGGGCGTCTGGCCATCCTCGGACTTGCCCATGGCACTTTGAAACGCGGGGATAAAGGCTGGGGTAATCCCCCTTCTCGGCCCCGCAGCGCGTATCTTGTTCATCGGCCAATTGGCGACGAGCAGTGGGGTTGGCGTGGCCGGAATCGGTACGGCCTTTTGCTGAGAAGGCACGGTCAGGCGGGCAGCTGCAACCGGGATCGGTCGTGGCGGCAAGGGCGCGGCGGCGCTTCCTCCAAACATGGCGTTCGCGACCCGGATGATCACCCAGCCAGTCATAAGCACAAGGAAAAAGCGGACAGGCCGTCCGCTGGCACTGTTGTCCATGCTGATCTTAAATCTGGGGGAAGCGATGCTGCGTCTTGTCCCAGACCAGCGGCTTTCCGAACAGAGAATGAAGGTAGAGGAAGACCGCGCGGCGGGCCGCAAGCATCGCAATCAGATTGGCGAGAATGGAACGGGGGATTGCGCCGATGCCATAACCCCATCCATAGCTGCGGCCGACGAAAATGGCCCGCATCGCAGCGCGCCAGGTCATGAAGGCGAAGTTCAGCCAGAGCAGCAGTTCGACGAACGGCGATGGCTGGTAGGCGGTTTCGAGGCCGAACCAGCTTGCCATGAGAAGCAAGCCCCAAAGCAGGAAGGCGACATAAGCAGCGAAGAGAACGAAGGCGGCGATCGCCGCGCGCCGGTCACGGATGCGCATCCACCATTCGGTGGGTCCGCCCTGCCAGCCCATGCGGTCCCAACCAGCAAGCGAGATTCCGACCATCCAGCGTGCTTTCTGGCGGATGGCGCCGTCCAGGCTGTCCGGAAAATATTCACGCGTGGCGACAAGCTCGCCTGCGGCGTCGCGCATCCGCACGAAAACGCCGCGCCCGCCCATATTCTTGATCCGAAGGCCGACTTCATAATCTTCCGTGAGGGAAGCGGGGTCGAACGGACCCCCGTTCGCCGGATTGACGAGCCGTTCGAGTGTCAGTCGTTCGAATGCGCAGGCAACTCCGGCGGACGGAACCGACGCACCCATAGCTTCGCGGATCGTCAAATATTTCCCATGGCTCTCGGCAAATTCGTCGCAATAATGATTGGCGATCGAGCGTGCCCACCAACCGCCTTCTCCCGTGAGTGGAAGAACCGGCAACTGAACCAGTTGGAAACGATCGATCATCACATCGAACAGCCGTACTTCGTCGGCGTGGACGACATCTTCGGCGTCATGCAAGACTATGGCCTTGAACATTCTGCCGGTGCGCGCCTCTTCTTCCTGCATGGCGCGCCAGAGGAGGTTCAGGCAGTCCGCCTTGGTCGTGGGACCCGGACGTTCGTTGATGCAGACGACGAGACGATTGTCCTGGTCCGCGATCGGGTTGACGGCCGCCAAGGTGGCAAGATCATTGGGATAGACGCCGACGAAAATGCGATAGTCGCCAACGGACCATTGGTTGAGCGCATTGCGCAACATCGGGCCGATCACATCTGCTTCACCCCAGGCTGGAACGAAGATGCCGATCTTGCCAGGCTTTGAAGAGGCAGGCAGCGTCGCCGTCGTCATGCGCGCATGACGAGAATAGACCGCTATGTTTCGCCACCAGCGTCGGCCCAGGAACATGACATCCACGAGAAAATCGTCGATCCCGCCAATGGCCAGTCCCACCACGGCGAACAATAAAATCTCATGATAAATGATCGCTAGAACCGCCGTCAGCGATTGCGCCATGTTGAAATGCCCCCTGTAAACCGGGGCGCATTGGCAAATTCCTATGAAATTTCATAGCCCTTGCACATATTTTTTGCACAGGGCGAAAAGCTTTTGCTATTCCACTGAAGGCTCCGACCCGGCGCGATTTCCGTCAAGTTGTTCCAGCAGCGCGTTGGATGGAATGGCCTCGCTGACGCGGCGGTGCTAACGTCTCTACTGCCGGAAAGACGACTCGTCTAAAGAGTCGCGGCACCCCAACCAGTCTCATCAGCGATAGGTAGGAGGGCGTGAATGACCGGAGAGATGGATGTCAATTACCTACTGCACAGGCAGCAGGTGTCGTTGATACGAGCGCAGATGAGCCATTCCAAAAAAGGGCGTGCTGCCTATGAGGGATTGGCTCGTGGATATGGTGACCAGATCGATGCATATCGTGAGGAAAATGTGCGGTTAGTGAATTCCGCGCACTGATGGCGGGCATCCCGTTACCGCCGCTGGATCAACCGCTCTATTGACCGGTGGTGGCTTTCTTCGCTGTCAAATTCCTTTTCCAGCATAGCTTTCAGACGTTCAAGATCGGTTTCGGTCAGATGTTCGATGCCGATGAACTCGTTTCGGGCATCGGTGACGGCGCGGATGAGTTCGTCAAGCTTGGCCTGGATTGCCGACCCATCGCGATTTTGAGCGTTCTGGATCAGGAACACCATGAGAAAGGTCACGATCGTCGTGCCCGTGTTTATGATGAGCTGCCAGGTATCGGAATAATGAAAGATCGGGCCTGTCGCGATCCAGCCGATGATCACCGTTACCGCGAGAATGAAGGCGAGCGGCTGTCCCGACCAGCTTGCGACCCGATGTGCGAAGGCGCCGAAAATTCTGTCCATCCTCTTCTCCCTGTCGCAACCCATTTACCCTGTGTTCAGGGTCTGATTGCCATGAAGCGCGCATGACGACCATATCCATTCGTGCCTTTGCGCTCGCTTTGCCCATGGCTGCTATGCTGCTGTCTTCCTGCGCGACGGTGTCGCCCGAATCGAAAGTGCGGGCGGGGCTGATTGAAGCGGGGCTTTCGCCGCGAATGGCCGGGTGCATGGCGGAGCGGATGGTCGATCGGTTGAGCCTGATGCAGCTGCGGCGGTTGCAGTCGCTGGCGTCGCTCCGCAAGTCGCACATGGGGGAGATGACGGTTGACCGATTCCTCTACAAGGTGCGGGCGCTGGAGGATCCGGAGATATTCATGGTGACGAGCAAGGCGGCGATCGTCTGCGCGATTGAATGAAGGAAGTGGTGAATCGAACGCGATTCCGGGAAGTGATTTTGCAATTTTGCAAAGTTGATTTGCGAAATGAGGCTGGCGTCCTCTGCATCCCTGTGCTTTAGGCCCGTCATCAGCTTTTCGAGCGAAAGGACGGGCCAGGCCCATGAACATTCACGAATATCAGGCGAAGGAATTGCTGGCGAAATATGGCGCGCCGATTGCCGCCGGTTACGCCGCGTTCTCGGTCGATGAAGCCGTCGAAGCCGCCAAAAAGCTGCCCGGACCGCTCTATGTCGTGAAGTCGCAGATCCACGCCGGTGGCCGCGGCAAGGGCAAGTTCAAGGAGCTGGGCCCCGACGCGAAGGGTGGCGTTCGTCTGGCCTTCAACCTCGATGAGGTTAAGGCCCACGCTACCGACATGCTCGGCAACACGCTGGTCACCATCCAGACGGGTGAAGCAGGCAAGCAGGTCAATCGCCTCTACATCACCGACGGCGCCGACATTGCGAAGGAATTCTACCTCGCGCTGCTGGTCGATCGTGCCACCAGCCGCATTGCTTTCGTCGTATCGACCGAAGGCGGTATGGATATTGAAGAGGTCGCCCATTCAACCCCGGAAAAGATTCACACCTTCACCGTCGATCCAGCAGCCGGTTTCCAGCCGCACCATGGCCGTTCGGTCGCTGCCGCTCTGGGCCTGACCGGCGATCAGGCGAAGCAGGCCGCCAAGGTCGCCTCGTCGCTCTACGCGGCGTTCCTCGACACCGACGCCGAGCAGATCGAAGTCAACCCGCTGGCGCTGACCGAGCAGGGCAATCTGCTGGTGCTGGACGCCAAGGTTGGCTTCGACGGCAACGCCATGTTCCGTCACAAGGACATTGCCGAACTGCGCGACCTGACCGAGGAAGATCCGGCCGAAGTCGAGGCGAGCGAATATGACCTCGCCTACATCAAGCTGGACGGCAACATCGGCTGCATGGTGAATGGCGCGGGCCTGGCCATGGCGACGATGGACATCATCAAGCTGAACGGCGAATTCCCCGCCAACTTCCTGGACGTCGGTGGTGGCGCCAACAAGGAAAAGGTGACCGCGGCCTTCAAGATCATCCTGAAGGACCCGGCGGTGAAGGGCATTCTCGTCAACATCTTCGGTGGCATCATGAAGTGCGACATCATTGCCGAGGGCATCGTCGCCGCCGCCAAGGAAGTTGACCTGTCGGTTCCTCTGGTCGTTCGCCTGGAAGGCACGAACGTCCAGCAGGGCAAGGACATTCTGGCTTCGTCCGGCCTCGCCATCGTCCCTGCGGACGATCTGGGCGACGCGGCCAAGAAGATCGTGGCGGAAGTGAGGAAGGCAGCCTGATTTCCAAGCCACTTTAACCGAACACCATGGGGCGCAGGCGGTCTTTAGGGGTCGCCTGCGTCCTTGTCCGCATATGCGGGCTGTGGCGTTAAACGAAAGGATGTTGCGATGAAGATCCTTGTGCCCGTGAAGCGGGTCATTGACTATAATGTGAAGCCGCGCGTGAAGGCTGACGGGACGGGCGTCGATTTGGCGAACGTCAAGATGAGCATGAACCCGTTTGACGAGATCGCGGTCGAGGAAGCCATCCGCCTGAAGGAGAAGGGCGTGGCGACCGAGGTCGTCGCCGTGTCGATCGGCGTCGCCAAGGCGCAGGAAACGCTGCGCACGGCGCTGGCCATGGGTGCGGATCGTGCGATCCTGATCCAGACGGATGACGAAGTCGAACCGCTGGGCGTCGCCAAGCTGCTCGCCAAAGTGCAGGAAGAGGAAGACGCTGGCCTGATCATCCTGGGCAAGCAGGCGATCGACGACGACAGCAACCAGACCGGCCAGATGCTGGCCGCGCTGCTGAACCTGCCGCAGGGCACCTTCGCTTCGAAGGTCGAGGTTGAGGGCGACAAGGTCAGCGTGACCCGCGAAGTCGATGGCGGCCTGGAGACGGTGAAGCTGAACACGCCTGCCATCATCACCACCGACCTGCGTTTGAACGAGCCGCGCTATGCTTCGCTGCCCAACATCATGAAGGCGAAGAGCAAGCCGCTCGCGAACAAGACGCCCGCCGATTATGGC
The DNA here is from genome assembly GCF_015693305.1 of Sphingobium sp. Cam5-1. Taxonomy (NCBI): domain Bacteria; kingdom Pseudomonadati; phylum Pseudomonadota; class Alphaproteobacteria; order Sphingomonadales; family Sphingobiaceae; genus Sphingobium; species Sphingobium sp. Cam5-1. The sequence continues at coordinate 308,188 of NZ_CP065138.1, forward strand.
GTGGACATTTCGCCGCGTCTGGAGACGCTGAAGGTCACCGAGCCCGCCAAGCGTTCGGCTGGCGTCAAGGTCGCCGATGTCGATGAACTGGTTGCGAAGCTGAAAGCTTTGGGAGTTGCAGCATGAAGACTCTGGTATGGGTTGAACATGAGGGCGGCGCCGTCAAGGACGCGACCCTTTCCGCCGTCACCGCTGCTGCAAAGCTGGGTGAAGTGCATCTGCTGGTCGCTGGTGCTGGCGTCGGCGGCGTAGGTGAAGCTGCTGCGAAGATCGCTGGCGTGGGCAAGGTCCATGTCGCCGATGACGCGGCTTTCGGTCATGCGTTGGCCGAAAATGTCGCGCCGCTGGTCGTTGAACTGATGGGCAGCCATGACGCGTTCGTCGCGCCTGCCACCAGCAACGGCAAGAATATCGCACCGCGCGTCGCGGCTCTGCTGGACGTGATGCAGATCAGCGACATCCTGTCGGTCGAGAGCGAGGACACGTTCACGCGTCCGATCTATGCGGGCAACGCGATCGCGACGGTCAAGTCCAAGGACGTGAAGAAGGTCATCACCGTTCGCGGCACTGCTTTTGAGAAGGCGGCGCGCGAGGGTGGTTCGGGCGCGGTGGAAGCCGTGGCCTCTACGGGTGACAAGGGTCTGTCGAGCTTCGTCGGCGCCGAGATCGCCAAGCAGGAGCGTCCGGAACTGACGTCTGCCAAGATCATCGTGTCGGGTGGCCGTGCGCTGAAGGATGGCGAGACGTTCGAGCAGGTGATCTTCCCGCTGGCCGACAAGCTGGGCGCAGCGGTGGGTGCTTCGCGCGCTGCCGTTGACGCGGGTTATGTGCCGAACGATTATCAGGTCGGGCAGACCGGCAAGATCGTGGCGCCGGAAGTCTATATCGCCGTGGGTATTTCCGGCGCGATCCAGCATCTGGCTGGCATGAAGGACAGCAAGACCATCATCGCCATCAACAAGGATGAGGATGCGCCGATCTTCCAGGTCGCGGACATCGGCTTGGTCGGCGACCTGTTCAAGGTGGTGCCGGAGTTGACTGGCAAGCTGTAAGGCTTCGGAAGTCACATTCCACAAAGTAGTGAAGAGGGCGCGGCCGATGGTCGCGCCCTTTTTCTTATTCGCAGCGGACGCTACTGCGATCGATTGCGTTACCGGCGATTGCGCCGCCGCCTGCGCCGAGGATGGTGCCGAGCGTTTTTGAGCCGCCGGGGGCGATGATATTGCCCAGCACGCCGCCCGCGATCGCGCCGACTATCGTGCCAGCGGTGCCGTCGCTGCGCTTGCAATAATAGCGGCCGTCATTATCGCGATAGATATAGTCGTCATCGGTGATCACCCGGCCGTAATAGCCTCCTGCGGGGCGATTGTAGCCATAGCGGTCGGCGTAGCGATCCGTGGTGCAGGCCGCCAGCGGCAGGGCCAGCAAGGCGGCGGCGATTATCGGGGCGCGCATCAGTCACTCTCCTTCTCTTTGGCCCCCGGCTGCGTAACAACCCTTCAAATCGGGGTAAGTTGCGTGGGTGGAACGGCTTTGTGGAGAGAGGTGAGCAGAAATTAGTCCACCCGCCACGGCGCCGCGAAAGGGGGGAAACGCGGGCCGGGCGGGCGGTGGCCAGCGGCCAGAGGGATAAGCCGCCGGATTAGGATTTTTTAGAATGTCAGCCGCGTATCAGCTGGCGAGGGACGAGCCCGGCGCTGTGTGGCGCGGTTGCGTGGGCGTGATCGCCGGGGACATGCTGCTGCCGCCGAGGCTGCTGCTGGTGGAGCTGCCAGCGCGGTTCGAGATGTCGTCGCGAGCCTTGTTGTAGCGGGTGACGAGGTCTTCCTTGAACTCGGTCAGCTTGCCTTCGTCATACAGTTTCTTGCCGACATAGCCTGCGATGGCGCCGAAAATGAGAGTGCGGATCATTGGGTCTAGCTCCTTACCGGATGTTCCTGTCAGGGTCGCGAAGATAACCGGTCAGAAGGCGTCGGGTTCCGGACGCTTTGGAGTATTCGACAAGATGAGCGGCTGTGGCGATGTGCCGGAGCGGCGGGCCGTCGGGGCGGTGATGTCGCAGGGCGGAGCCGCAGGAATCCGCGTGTTTTCTAGGTGGGTGTTTCCGGCCAGCATTGCTTCAGGCGTTGGCGGCGGCGCTCTCGGCAAGCGCGGCGGCTGAGGCAGCTTCGCGGCGGGCGCGGTTGCGGTCGGCGAGGTCCTGGCGTTCGGCCATGGCGAGGAAGGTTGCTTCCGAGCGGAGGCAGCGGTCGCGGACGTTGGTGAGGGTAGCGACCTGGGCTTCGTTGCGAGCCTGGGCGGCGAGGGCGCGATAGTCGGGGTGCGTCATGTGCGCTCCTTTGTCAGATAGTGCCCGGGCGCCATGGGAGCGGCGCCCGGACGGTCAGCATGGCTTATTCAGCGTGCTGAAGATTTACGGCCGCCATCTTGCCGCGACGATCCTGTTCCAGATCATAAGACACGCGGTCCTTTTCGCGCAGCGTGGCCAGGCCAGCGCGCTCGACGGCGGTGATGTGGACGAACGCGTCGGGGGTGCCGTCGTCAGGGGCGATGAAGCCATAGCCCTTGTCGGCGTTGAAGAATTTGACGGTTCCGGTGATGCTCATGGTAGTTCCTTCGTTCGTACGGTCTGTCCAGCGTGGATGGACCGGTCGCTAGAGGGGCAGGGAAAGAAGGAAGTTTGGTGCCGCAAAGCGCCGAAAGACCGTCGATTTGCGTCTGTAGCCCGACCTATGTGGGGGTTGGGGGAGGAAATTGCAAGGGCGGGGTTGGGGGCTTGGCGGGAGGGGTTGTGAGGGGCTGGTTCCGGCTTGGCCTGGGCTTGTCACGGGACAATCCCCACTTCCGTTCGCCCTGAGCCCTTCGACAGGCTCAGGACAGGCTTGTCGAAGGGCTCTACTTCCTTCTGGGAAGAAGGGAAGGGCCCTTCGACTGCCTGCTTGCAGCAGGCGCTCAGGACAGGCTTCGACAAGCTCAGCCCGAACGGGGATTGGGGTGTAGGGCAGAAGAGGCGTAATCCTGCAGGCTTGGTTGTTCGGCCTGCCACTCCCATCACCCGGCCTTTTCCAGCGCCGTGAAGCCGAAAAATGCGTCGCGGGCGCGGGCGGCGGCGGCTTCGTAGGGGCGGCGTTGGGCTTCCTCCAGCGCGGCTAGGGCCTCGCTTTCCTGTGGGGTCAGGGCGCGCTCATAGCCGTCTATGTCGTAGAGGTCGCCGCTTTCTTCGCCGGTGAAGCCGGGCGGGGCGGGATAGTCGGTGCGCCAGGCTTCGCGCTCCTCATCCCACCATGCGCCGCGCAGGCGGGCGGCGGCTTCGTCGGGCGGAAGGGTGGCGCGATCGACGATTTGCGGGCGAAGTTCACACCGTTCATGGGAGGGGTGGGGATCGGCCTTTTTGCCCTCATGCAGTGCCATGCGCGCGGCGATGAAAAGCGCGGCGGAGGCTCCGGGAGAGAGGGCGGTGGCGGTGGCTTCGATGCTGTCGGATGGGCAAGGATCGGGGAGGGCGGCTTCGGGACGCTCCGGCGCGGCGGGGTGGGCGGCTTCGCTTTCTTCGGGCGGGCAGAGCATGTCGAGATAGGCGGCGAAATCCTGCGCGACGACGCGGGCGAGGGCTGCGTCGGAGCCCTCCGGCGGGTTGTCGGCCATGCGGTCGAGGCGGGAGAGCATCGACATGGCGAGGCGGTTGTCGTGGCGGTGGCGGGTGATTTCGCCTGCGTCCGCGTCTTTGCGGATCACTTCCTCATGGCCGGTGAGGGCGCGCGCGAGCAGTTCGTCGGCGAGGCGCGCGCGGGCGATGAGGATGGCCGCGTCCCAGCCGAGGCGAAAGGCCGCGCCGTCGCGGCGGATGCGCAAGGCATAGGCGGCGCGTTTGCTGATCTGCGCGGCGTCGCAGGCCGTGGTGATGACGCCGGTGGCGGCGAGCGTTTCAAGGAAGAGCCGCTGGCGCGCGGGGCTCCAGCCGTCGGCGCGGACTTGATCGGCGGCCGTGGGGAGGGAGGAGAAGTGGTAGGACATGGCAAAGCTCCTTTTTATGGGAGGGTTTGCCCGGGAGGGTATAACAGGTGAGGGGTTGTAGGACAGAACAAAATGGGAACGGTGGTGTGAGGGGCGTCAGGGATATTGCTGGCGGGTATGTTTGACGGCCAGTATTTCTATGACGTCAGCTCCAACACGATAGACGAGCATGTAATTGGGGGTAACGAGGGCTTCCCGCGTCTCGGGGACGCGACCGGCGCGATACATATAAGGATGATCGGCCAAGCGAGTGGCGGTATATTCCAGCAATTCTGCAAGGCGAGCAGCGGCGGCGGGATTGCGATCAGAGATATAGTCAACGATCCGCCGAGCATCCTCGCGCGCGATCGGGCGCTAGATGACGTGCGGCATCAGGCGTGCTTGGCTTTCTTCGCCTCAATGATCGCGCGCAGTTCCGCCATGACCTGATCATGCGGGATCCCGGGCCGGGGATCGGCCAAGGACGCCTCCACCTGCGCACGGAACCAGGCGTCGTAAGCCTCGGCTTCCTCGGTCGTCGCGAACTCGGACTCGATGGGGGTGAGTTTGGTCATGAAGGTAGCATATCAGGAGGTGCCGACGCTTCCAACGGCGGATTACCAGTTGCCACCGGCTTCCTTGATTGCCTTGAGCAGCGCCTTTTTGGAGGCGGTGCGGCGGAGGCCGCTGTTGCGGGGCATGTCAGCATCGGTGATGCCGAGTTCGGCGCGGCGGCGAGCGATCTTGCGCCCGAGTTCTTCGAGCGTGATTGGTTCAGGGGTTGAGGTCGTCGATGCCATAATCGCCTGCCGTTTCGTAGCGGATGCGTCTTTCCATATAGTCCAGATCGAGGTCTTCCGACAGGGCGAAGATGGTTCGGGCTTGATCTAGCATGTCGCTTGCTGTGCCTGAGGCATATTGGCCCATGCGGTCGGCTATGATGTCCTCTGTTGCGATGACTTCGATAATGCCGCTGTCGCCTACGAGGATCGGACGAACCCGTTCCCGTTCTGCTTGTCCGTCGAGCAGGGTGGAAGACACCACTTCAAAGCCGAGCTTCAGGTCGGGATGAATCCAGCCGCGCGTCGCCATGCCGGGACCGGAGGGGCGGAGGAAGCCGTGTTCTACGAGGACATCCTCGAAACTGGATTGAGAGCCGGTTACGATGTCGAAGTCGCCGGTGTTTATGCTGCTCAGCGAATATATTTCCACTGCTGCACCCCCGACGAGGACGGGACGCGACAGTTTACGCGCTGTCATGGCGTTGCTGATGCGGGCGAACATTTCTAACGCGGCGGTGAATTCGGGGCGATATGGTGTCATGGCTTTGTGGCCCTACGATATTCCAGCATGCTCAGCATGTTGGTGAAGTTAATCACGCCCCAGCATTCGCGAAGCGCTAAACTGAGCGTAAAATACATCCAAAAGCCTGACAGAGCCCGGTCGATATCGCTGGCGAACAATGAAATTTTCAGTCCACCGCCAGCCATCACCGCAACTAAAATCACCATCAACATGACTACGAGAATGGCAAGTTGGAACCCATAAACATAATCCTCCGCGGGTCTGTCGGAGGCAAATAACGCTTCTCGCAATTCCTTGCTTTGTAAGATCGTTGAGGCCCTTGTAGTCCAAGCCATGGACAAGCCAATCAGTATTGAGGCAGCCGGGAAAAGGGCCTTTCCGGCAAACATGAATGGGTCAGAATTAATGAAAAATGTAGCCAGAATGGCCACTATTCCGTGAACCAAGATATAGCCATTGAAAACATTGCGATATCCGGGCGGAGCGCTGCCTGATCCTTTGGCGAACCATTTCCAAAAGGTGTCCATGATCTATTTCGGCAGACCACGAACGCGCTCATAGGCGCGTCGAGTTGAATGTAATATGGCATCGAAGACAGATGAGCTTGGTTCCGGCTCAACTCGCTCGATTACGGGACTGCCTGACAAATAGATTCGTTTGGGCGGGCCGCCGTCTTCCAGCCGAACATTCGCACTTGCCTGTTCTCCATCTGCCGCAACCGCTTTTGTTACGTCCTCGATTAGTTCTTTATCCAAATCGGGTCCTTCGACCTCGATTTTGGCTTTGTCGCCTCCGACCTTTTTCGTGAATTCTTTCGCAGGGCCTTGAATTAACCTATTCACGTCCTGAGGATTAGGCCTGCTCACGGTGAAACTGAACCGCGTGACTGCTAGCGCGCTCCGTATCGCCTCGATGAAGTTGATAGGGTCAGGTATAGGCTCAACAACGATCACGGAGTTCGCGTCTCGTGCGAAAGGCGCTGAGTTCAAAAGACGGGCTAATTTTGCAGAAATTTCGCTCGTGTTCTGGGAAACGCCGCTCTTTCGGATAATTCCACATGCCTGTGTCGCTAAATCGAAGACACCAAGCGTAAACGGCGCGCGCATAGCTTCTTCTTCTAGGAAGTTATGAGTGGCCTCATCGAACTGAGGTGTCGTAACAGCTTGAGTCCTTCCCATCGCGAAAGCGATACCTTCGGAACTGACTTCCTCAACATTGCCGATATGCCATTCAGATCCTCGGCCTACATCAGCGGTCGGGCGTGCTTCGAACGAACGCCTGATGATGCTGATTGGGTCTGATGTTTCACGTAGTAAGTCGCCCTGAGGCAAGCCCTCGCATTTCACCCGAAGAATGTGGATATTGAACAAAGTAATTGCCCCCCTGCCTTACACTCACTCCGCCGCCACAGCCTCCAACCCCAACAGCGGCGCGAGATAGCGCCCGGTGAAGCTCCGGGCGTTCTTCGCGACCTTTTCGGGCGTGCCTTCGGCGACGACTTCGCCGCCCTTGACGCCGCCTTCCGGTCCCATGTCGATGATCCAGTCGGCGGTCTTGATGACGTCGAGGTTGTGCTCGATCACGACCACGCTGTTGCCCTGTTCGACCAGGGCGTGGAGGACTTCGAGGAGTTTGCGGACGTCTTCGAAGTGGAGGCCGGTGGTGGGTTCGTCCAATATGTAGAGGGTCTGGCCGGTGGCTCTGCGGGAGAGTTCCTTGGCAAGTTTGACGCGTTGGGCTTCGCCACCGGAGAGGGTGGTGGCTTGCTGGCCTACCTTTATGTAGCCGAGGCCGACTTCGGCGAGCATGGCCATCTTGTCGCGGATGGGGGGGACGGCCTTGAAGAATTCCACCGCGTCCTCGACGGTCATGTCGAGCACGTCGGCGATGCTGTGGCCCTTGAACTTCACCTCCAGCGTTTCGCGATTGTAGCGGGCGCCGTGGCAGACGTCGCAGGTGACATAGACGTCGGGGAGGAAGTGCATCTCTATCTTGAGCACGCCGTCGCCCTGGCAGGCTTCGCAGCGGCCGCCCTTGACGTTGAAGCTGAAGCGGCCGGGCTTGTAGCCGCGCGCCTGTGCTTCGGGGAGGCCCGCGAACCAGTCGCGGATGTTGGTGAAGGCGCCGGTATAGGTGGCCGGGTTGGAGCGGGGGGTGCGGCCGATGGGCGACTGGTCGATGTCGATCACCTTGTCGCAATGTTCAAGGCCGGTGACCTTGTCATGCGGGCCGGCGACGATGCGGGCGCCGTTGAGGGTGCGGGCGGACGCGGCGTAGAGGGTGTCGATGGTGAAGCTGGACTTGCCCGATCCTGACACGCCGGTGATGCAGGTGAAGGTGCCGAGCGGGATGCTGGCCGTCACACTTTGCAGGTTGTTGGCGCGGGCGTTGTGGACGGTGAGCTTCTTGCCATTGCCCTTGCGGCGCTTTGTGGGGACTTCGATGCGGCGGGTGCCGTTGAGGTAATCCGCGGTCAGGCTGTCGCGGTGGGCGAGCAGTTCGTTGAGCGTGCCCTGGGCGACGATGGTGCCGCCGTGGACGCCCGCGCCCGGTCCCATGTCGACGATATAGTCGGCCATGCGGATCGCGTCCTCGTCATGCTCCACGACGATGACGGTGTTGCCGAGGTCGCGCAGGCGCTTCAAGGTGACGAGCAGGCGGTCATTGTCGCGCTGGTGCAGGCCGATGCTGGGTTCGTCGAGGACGTAGAGGACGCCCGACAGGCCGCTGCCGATCTGTGACGCGAGGCGGATGCGCTGGGACTCGCCGCCCGACAGGGTGCCGCTGGTGCGGTCGAGGTTCAGATAGTCGAGGCCGACATTGTTGAGGAAGCCGAGGCGCTCGACGATTTCCTTGAGGATGGCCTTGGCGATCTGGTTCTGCTGGTCGGTGAGGTGCGCGGGGAGGGTGGAGAAGAAGCCGAGCGCGTCCACCACCGAGCGGCGGGTGGACATGGAGATGTCCTCGCCCGCGATCTTGACGGCGCGGGCTTCGGGTTTGAGGCGGGCGCCGTGGCAGGTCTCGCACGGCATGGCGGTTTGATATTTGCTGAGTTCCTCGCGCATCCAGGCGGAGTCGGTCTGGAGGAGGCGGCGGTTGAGGTTGCCGATGACGCCTTCGAAGGGTTTCTTGACCTCGTAGGATTTTTTGCCGTCTACGAAGCGCAGGGTGACGGGTTTGCCTGCGGTGCCGTGGAGGATGATGATTTTTACCTCCGGGGGGAGGTCTTTCCACGGGGTTTCCAGGTTGAAGCCGAACTCCTTGGCTAGGGAGCCCAGGACTTGCATATAGTAGGGGCTGGGCGGGTTGGACTTGGCCCAGGGGACGATCGCGCCCTTTTTGAGGGTTAGGTGCTCGTTGGGGACGACGAGTTCGGGGTCGAATTCCTGGCGTTCGCCGAGGCCGTCGCAGGCGGGGCAGGCGCCCTGGGGGGCGTTGAAGGAGAAGAGGCGGGGTTCGATCTCGGGGATGGTGAAGCCGGAGACGGGGCAGGCGAATTTTTCAGAGAAGACTATCCGGTTTTCCGGGATGCCGGCGTTTTTCATTTTTCCGGATGTTGGCGCTGGCCCACCCCCGGCCCAGTTCGGGGTGGACAGTCCCCCGGACTGTCCAGCCTGTGCCGGGGGCACAGGCGACCCCGAACTCGCCTGCGGGAGGGGGGATAAGTCCGCAACGGTGCCGTCCGCCAAATCCACATAGGCGAGGCCATCCGCCAGCTTTAGGGCTTGTTCGAAGCTGTCGGCCAGGCGGGTGCCCATGTCCGGATCGACTGCGAGGCGGTCGACGACGACTTCGATGTCATGCTTGTATTTCTTGTCGAGGGCGGGCGCGTCTTCGATCAGGTACATTTCGCCGTCGATGCGGACGCGGGTGTAGCCTGCCTTCTGCCACTCCAGCAGTTCCTTCTTATACTCGCCCTTGCGGCCGCGGACGACGGGGGCGAGGAGGTAGAAGCGGGTGCCTTGCGGAAGCTGCATCACGCGGTCGACCATCTGGCTGACGGTCTGGGCGCTGATCGGTTCTCCGGTCGCGGGGGAATAGGGGATGCCGACGCGCGCCCAGAGCAGGCGCATATAGTCGTAGATCTCAGTGACGGTGGCGACCGTGGAGCGCGGGTTGCGGCTGGTCGTCTTCTGCTCGATCGAGATGGCGGGGGAGAGGCCGTCAATATGCTCGACGTCCGGCTTCTGCATCATCTCAAGGAACTGGCGGGCATAGGCGGAGAGGCTCTCCACATAGCGGCGCTGACCCTCGGCATAGATGGTGTCGAAGGCGAGGGAGGATTTGCCCGAGCCGGACAGGCCGGTGATGACGATCAGGCTGTCGCGGGGGAGATCGACGTCCACGCCCTTAAGGTTGTGCTCACGCGCGCCGCGTACGGAAATGGTGGTCAGACTCATGGGGCGTGTTGTTCCAGATTTGTTCTTTGGGGGCAAGGGCGTTGCCGGGCTATTGGGCGCGGATATGGGATAGCAGGTGGCGGCTCGCAAGCGGCCTATGCTTTCCAGCGTGAGCAGGCGGTGGGTCGCCGAAAGATAGAGCGATATTAACCGATCAGGTGTATAAGGGTCGCGACGGGAAAGCTGCGGTGGTGGCGTCTCGACTTTTGGAAATATGTGAGATCCCGGATAGCCCGACAGCATCCCGGATACGCCCCCGGCCATCCCTTGCGCCGGGGGCGTTTTCATGTTCGGTCATTTTCGACGAGTGGTGTTTTACGCTACGATAACAAGGCTTTTTGGGATCGACAGAGGCCGCTGGCCTGTCTAGGTCTGCGCCGTGCCGGAAGGACTGACGGGTCCCAGCCTTCCCGACTCTATCGCGGACGAGGTCGCCTGAAGAGCGGCGAGTCCCAAGCAGTTCAATTGAGGGGGACCAATTCATGACATTTTTTATCAATCGCACCGGCGGCGCTTTGCTGGCGGCACTGTCTGCCACCGTGTTGATGGGCGCGGCGGCGCAGGCGAGCGTTATTCCGTTTGAATCCAACGGCCGTACGATCGATGTGCGCTATGACGATCTGGACCTGTCGAAGAAGTCGGGTCAGCAGGAATTGAACGCCCGCATCCGCCGTGCTGCGGTGAAGGTATGCCCCGGCCGCACGATGCAGGATCTGCGGTCCTGCCAGATCGCGGCGGTGGATCATGTCCGTGAGCCGGTCGCCATCGCGATTGCCAAGGCGCACGGTCAGGATGCGAGCCGCTTTGCCGAGGTGGGCAAGGATAAGGTGCCCGGCGCGGGGAAGTGAGGCTTTGCGTTTGAACGGGGAGGGGTAAGGCTCTTCATCCCTGGCGCTGCGCTGGCCCACCCCCTAACCCTTCAAACGAGTCACGTGCCTCGTTTGAACGCCTGCGGGAGGGGGAACGATGAGCGCTGACAGCGTGCCCCCGGGGTGACTGGAGTGTCGTGATTTTGACGGAGGATGCTTACTGGGAACCGGCTATCAGGACTGGCCGTTGATCCTGCGTGGCGCGAGACGTTCGCTGCGCCGAGGAGAGCAAGATGAGCGACAAGACCGATATTCGTCCCAACAGCCGTGAAGAAGCGCATGATGAGCGCCCAACCGATGCGCAGGACCATGCCGTTACCCCCGAGGAGCAGCTGGAGGAGGGGTTGATGGACAGCATGGACGCGTCCGATCCGCCATCGGCCACCAAGCCGGGCGATCATGGCGATCCGGTTCCTTCGTCCGGATTCCACGAAGAAGATGAGGATGAGAAGGCTGGGCGATAGACGGCGGCGATATTGGTGATATGATCCATGGGCGAGGCGAACCGGATCGGCGGTGGCCGGGCGGTTCGCCAAGCGTACGACGCTGCAAGGTGAGAGGAGCCTTATTGATGCCGACTTCCGCTACTCCCGCGATCGAACGCATTGCCCGGGTGCTGGCCGGACGCCAGCTGAGCCTGAATGGCGAGGGCGATGATCCCCATGCGGCGGGCGCGGTGGATGCGAGCTGGCAAAATTATCTGGATGATGCCTATGCCATCCTCCACACGCTGCGCGAGCCTGATGAGCAGATGGCGCAAGCGGGCGATGTTGCCGTGTGGCGCAGCATGATTGGCGCGGTGTTGGAACGGCGAGCCTGACGCAGCGATTGGCGGGGCGGTCGGCTCATGCCATAACTGGTGGATGAGCGGCCCTGCACTGAAGATCAAGATACAGCTTTATTGTGGCGACCAGATCGCCATGGGGCCGGGCAAGGCCGACCTGCTGGATGCGATCGCCAGCGAGGGGTCGATTTCGGCTGCCGGGCGGAAGCTGAAAATGAGCTATCGCCGGTGCTGGATGCTGGTGGATGTGATGAACCGATGCTGGTCTGCGCCGCTGGTGGCGACGTCCAGTGAGGGCGCGGTGCTGACGGATTTGGGGCTTAGCGTGCTTGCGCAATATCGCGGGCTGCAGAAGGCGGCGGCGAGTGCGGCGGGGCGGTCGCACTGGCCTGACCTAGCGCGGGAGTTGCGGGGCGACCCGCTGCCGGTTCAGGCGGACGAGTGAGGAGGATGCGTCGGCACCTGGGCATCGCGCAGGATGCCGGGTGTGGCGTTTGGCTGGTGGTTTAAGGCCTGCCCGTTGGGCGCGCCCGTCCGTGCCCCTTTTTTGGTTCACGCGGATACGCGGAGGGACTTGGCGTTAGCTTTGTGCTTGGATCGGGGCTTTGTTGGGCAGACGTGGCATCGGAATTGTGGCTGACTTTTTGCTGTTGCTCAGCGTCTCTGCGTCTCGCGTGATATGTTTCGCGCAGAGTATGCAGAAGGCGCAGAGTGGTTTTCGGCTTGGTTGTTAGTCGCGCGTGTACCCGATGTTCTTGGACCTGAAGATTATGTGTTCGCGCGGAACCTGTTCGACAAAGACTATATGCAGAATTTGACGTTGCAGGCGGGGAATAGCGGGCTGATCGTGGGTACGCCGAGCGAGCCGAGGACGATCGGGGTGACATTGCGGACGCATCTGGGGCGGTGAGGGGGCTTTGCTGCCCTCCTTTTATCGCTTTCATAAAAATTACATGTTGCGACGCACAAAGAAAAGTGATTCCCTGTAGTTGTCGGCAGAACCGGCGCTTAATCTTACAGTAACCATGTTGGGCGCATGTTCTGCTGATCGACTTGAAGTCGGAGGGCAAGAGCATGGGCACCAATGCAAGACCGGCTGACGGGGCAATCACCCTGGCTGAATTGCGCGAATTCGCCAGTTTCCCGTCTGCCACGCAGCGCTATATCCGCCGGTCGCTGGACATCGGCCTCCACCGCCGCGACGCCATGAAGCTATGGTCGCGCGACATGGTGGAGGAAGCGAGCATCCGCGCGCAGGCCCGCATTTACGGGCGGCTGGACGAGATCAAGGCGCGGGTGCCCGACGACAGCGGGCTGGACCAGATGGAGCCGTTCATGGCGCCTTTGGTGACGGTGTCGGCTTTCGATCTGGGGCAGGATCGGCTCAGCAGCTTTTCCGCCTATCGGTTTTTGTATGAACGGCTGTTGGGGGCGGGGGCGCGGCCTTGGTTGCCGGGAGCGTTCTGCGCGGCGGCGAGCTTGCCGCATCTGCATCCCGAGAAGCGCCGGGCTTTGTTGCAGTCGATCAGCGAGGCTGCGGCGACGGCGGTGGGGTGGTCTAACCGGGAGCCGACCTTCTACCCTGAGTGGGTGGAGAAGGTGGATATGAGCAAGGCGAACTGAGGTCCGGGCGCTCTTCCGGGTTCGCTCGCTTTGCTCGCGCCCACCCCTAACCCCTCCCGCTTGCGGGAGGGGGACGTCTGATTTTGGTCGGGTTTGATTGCTCTCTCAGGATGCCAGCCATTGCAGCGCCTGGCTTTCCTCGCTGAAGAATACCGCTGGCGTGTCTCGCATCAGCCGTTCCATCTGCAATTTGAGGAGGGCGGATTCGGGTAGCAGGACTCCATATTCGCTGATCTGGGCGGCATAGTTGGTGATGATCTTCATGAAGCTGTTCATGACTGTTTGGGATTGAACGGTGCATGCTTTCATATCGAGCAGGACGCGGTTGATCGGTGAGGGTCTGGCGGTCATGGCGGCGCGTTGCCGTAGCGCAGCGAGATAGCTGTCCACGGCATCGTCATCCCAAAAGCCTCGAAAGACGATTCGCAGCGTCCCGGGCTTGTGTCCTGTCACAAATTCAAAACGTTCCTCTGCCATCCGCTTCACTTGTCGGATGAAGGGGCGCTGCGCAACTGTCGTTTGGCTTAGGGTCCGTAGCGTCAAGTCGTGGGCAGCGATTTTTGTGAGCGGTTCATCCATTCACGACGGTGCCGCCATTGGGGTGGAGGACCTGGCCGGACATATAGCTGCTGTCTTCGCAGGCGAGGAACAGGAAGGCGGGGGCGACTTCATTGGGTTGGCCGGGGCGGCCCATGGGGGTGGATTCGCCGAAATGTTCGAGCTTTTCCGGGCTTGCGCCGCCGGAGGGGTTGAGCGGCGTCCAGATGGGGCCGGGGGCTACGGCGTTGACGCGGATGCCGTCTTTCACGAGATTTTCCGACAGGCTGCGGGTGAAGGCGGTGATGGCGCCCTTGGTGCTTGAATAGTCGAGCAGTTCCGATGAGCCTTGATACATGGTGACGCTGGTGCAGTTGACGATCGCCGCGCCTTTTTTGAGGTGCGGGCGGGCGGCCTGGGTCAGGAAGAACATGCCGAATATGTTGGTCTGGAAGGTGCGGCGCAGCTGTTCTTCGCTGATGTCGGTGATGTCCTGATCGGGATGCTGTTCGCCCGCATTGTTGACGAGGATGTCGAGGCGGCCGAAGCGATCGACCACCTGTTTGACGGCGTCGTCGCAGAAGGATTTTTCGCCAATGTCCCCGGCGATGGTGAGGGCCTGCTGGCCTTCGGCCTCGACGATCTGGGCGGTCTTCTTCGCGTCGTCATGTTCGCACAGGTAGAGGATGGCGACGTCGGCGCCTTCGCGGGCGTAGAGGGCGGCGACGGCGCGGCCAATGCCGCTGTCAGCGCCGGTGATGAGGGCGACTTTTCCCGCGAGGCGGCCGGAGCCCGGGTAGCGGGGTTCCCATTCGGGCTTGGGCTCCAGCTTGCTTTCGTGGCCGGGCAAGCCGTCTTCGTGGATCATTTCTTCATGATTGTCGGATGGGGTGTCGGGCATGGCGCATCTCCTTTTCCCGGCCAACACTTGGCGGAAGGGATGGTTCATGCGCTTGCGGCAAGGCGGGTCGTCTAGCCGCCCGTGCTGCGATTTTCCCAGATGGCGATGGGGGTGTCCGCACCCGGTATTTCCATGCGGACTTCGCGCAGGGTGACGGCGAGGACGCATACGGGACGCTGTTCGATCCCTAGCGGCTGGGCGCAGTGGACCGGGCCGTTTCCGGGCACGCGTTCAATGCGGCCGATGAGCCTGAGCCTCAGCCCGCGCGAGGGGGTGAAGTCTTCAGGGGCGAGGCGCAGCACTTTTTCGAAGGGACGGCCGTGGCGCCATAGGTCATTGCCGTCATTCTGGCCGAACTGGGCGAGGGCCAGGCTTTTGTCGGGCTTGGGCGTGGTTCCGTCCGGTTCGGGCGCGGTGGCTGTTGCAGGGGCGGGGCATTCGTCGCTGGTGGACCATGGCCGTTGCATCCAGAAACCCTCGGCATCATGGCCTTCCCCTTCGCTGGGGAGTCCGAAATCGGCGGCTTGCCACGAAATCGGCATGACATGGACGCGGAGCACGCCAGCCGCTTCATCATAGCGCCAGCGCATGGGGGTGGTGCTGTCCTTTTCCGCAGCGCCCGAGCAACCGAAGGGGAGGGCTATGTCGAACCGCTGACCCACGGCCCCGGCGATGTCATTCGGCAGCGGCTTGCCCGATGACAGGGCGTCGGCGGCGCGACGGGTGAGGTCGGCTATCTCTGCGCGGCCCCAGAGGCGCGGCAATTGCGGCTGGACCGGGAATGGCGGCGGGATGACGGCCGCCGGCGCGGGGGCAGGGGGCGGAGCCTTTGGCGCGGTGGCGCGGCCCAGCAGGAAACCGCCCGCGCCAATGGCGATGAAAGCGGCTAACCCCGCGGCTATGGCGAGCCGACTGGTCCTGGCACTGGGTTCACGCATAAGCCATTGATAGCAAAAATGGCTTCATCCTCCAGAGCATAAACATCTTTTTTCCCGCTTGCTGCGTTGACAGGGGCGGCGGCAGGCACGAGGCAGGGGGCGCATGACGATTGACCAAGTTCTGACGCTGCTGGTGCTGGCCGCCGTCGTCGCGGCGCTGATCTGGGACAAGGTGCGCGCCGATGTCGTCGCGCTGTCCGGGGCGGCGGTGCTGTTGATGACGGGCGTCGTGCGGCCCGTCAATGTGCAGGGCGCCTTTGCAAGTCCCGCGATCATCGCGCTCGCGTCGCTGTTCGTCATTGCCTATGCGCTGGAGCTGTCGGGCCTGCTCGACCGAGCGATCGCGATGGCGGTGGCGATGTGCAGGCGGATGGGCGCCACCGGCATGTGGCTGTTGTTGTCGATGATCGGCGCGGTGTCCTGCTTCCTCAATTCGACGCCGATCGTGGTGCTGGGCGCGCCGGTGGTGCGAGACGTCGCCAATGCGTTGGGCCTGTCTCCCAAGCGGTTCCTGATGCCACTGTCCTACATCACCATCCTGACCGGATGCTGCACGTTGATCGGCACGTCCACCAACCTGCTGGTGGATGACATGGCGAGCGTGGCGGGGCAGCCGCGCTTTGGCATTTTCGAGATTACGCCGGTGGGCGTGCCGATGGCGCTGGCAGGCGGGCTTTACCTGTTCCTGTTCAGCAAGAAGCTGCTGGGTGGCCGTCATGAGGCGGATGAGCGGGAGGGGGAAGCGCAGCCGATCGACGCGCTGCATGTGTATAGCGCGCAGGTGGGCGACCCGGCGGTGTTTGCCGAGCCACGGCCTTTGAAGCCCGCGAAGGCGGCGATTGCGCTGGGTGTTTTTGCGGCGGCGGTGGGGCTGGCGGCGATCGATGTCGCGCCGATCGCGGCGAGCGCCTTTGCCGGGGCCGTGGTGCTGATCCTGTTGCGGGTGATCAGCGCGGATGAGGCCTATAGCGGGCTGCGGCCGCAGATATTGATCCTGATCGCGGGCATGGTGGTGATCGGCATCGCGATGGAGCAGAGTGGCCTCGCGGCGGATGCATCGCGGATGCTGATCGGCAGTGTGCATGGGCTGAGCCCGCTGATCGCGCTGGTCGTGCTGTATCTGGTGACGATGGTGCTGACGGAGTTGCTGTCTAACGCGACAGTGGCGGTGCTGGTGACGCCGGTTGCGGTGGCGCTGGCCGATAGTCTGGCGGTCAGTCCCCGGCCGTTTCTGGTCGCGGTGATGATGGCGGCGAGCGCGGCCTTTGCGACGCCCTTTGGCTATCAGACCAATGTCATCGTCTATCAGATGGGCGGCTATCGCTACATGGATTTCGTGCGGGTGGGGTTGCCCTTGAACCTGATCACCTGCGTCGTCGCGGTGGCGGCGATCAGTATGTTCTTTCCGTTCTGATCAGGCCGGGCGCGAGCCGCAGGATAAGGAAACCGGCGGTGGCGGAGGCGAGAGAGCCTAGCAGGATGCCGAGCTTTGCTGCATCGCCTGTGTCCGGATGAGGTGCGAAGGCGAGGCCGCCGATGAAGAGGCTCATGGTGAAGCCGATGCCGCACAGGAGCGCAACGCCATAGACTTGCGTCCATGTGGAGTGGGCCGGGCGACTGGCCCAGCCGAGGCGGGACAGGAGCCAGATGGTGCCGAATATGCCGAGCTGCTTGCCTGCAAAAAGGCCGAGCGCGATGCCGAGCGGAACGGGCTGAGCGAGGTCGGATGGTGCGACCCCGCTTAAGGATACGCCCGCATTGGCGAAGCCGAACAGGGGGACGATGGCGTAGGCGACCCAGGGATGGAGGCCATGTTCCAGCCGGGACAAGGGCGAATGCTGGTCGTCGGGGGCGGCTGGGGTCTTTCGCAAGGGCATGGTCATTGCGACGGCGACCCCGGCCAGCGTGGCGTGGATGCCGGATTGCAGCACGCAGAACCAGACGAAGAGGCCGATCAGTATATAGGGCCAGAGGCTGTTGACGCCCGCGCGATTGCAGAGCGCGAGGCAGGCGAGACCTGCGACGGCCAAAGCGAGGGGCAGGAGGCTCAGCTGTCCACTGTAGAAGAGGGCGATGATGAGGACGGCGATGAGGTCGTCGATGATCGCCACGGCGGCGAGGAATATCTTGAGCGATCCCGGTACGCGCGGGCCGAGCAGGGCCAGCACGCCGAGGGCAAAGGCGATGTCGGTGGCGGCAGGGATCGCCCAGCCGCGAAGGCCGGTTGCGTCTCCCCGGTTGATGGCGACATAGATAAGGGCGGGCATGATCACGCCTGCGGCTGCTGCGAGGCCGGGCAGCAGGCGGTCGGGCCATCGGGCGAGTTGCCCGTCCAGCACCTCTCGCTTGATTTCGAGGCCCACGATCAGGAAGAACAATGCCATGAGGCCGTCGTTGATCCAGTGGAGCAGGCTGAGCCCCGCCAGGTCGATGTGGAGCGTGTGGAAATAATCGGCCGACAGGGCGGAGTTGGCGACGAGCATTCCTAGCGCCGCAGCCGCGATCAGGATGATACCGCCCGCCGCTTCCGCCGCGAGGAAAGCGCGCATCATTGAGAGGGGGCGGGTGATCAGGGGAGGAACGCTCATCCAGCTGTTCTAACGGCCCATTTGGCGCAGGGCCACCGCTTCCGGTCGGCGGATCAGTGCGTTTCCGTGCGGAGCCGATTGGCGAGTTGCTCTATTTCGAAGGGTTCGAGGATCCAGGTGCGGGTCTTTCGGCCCACTCGGTGAATGGGTTGCGTGAGGACTATGCGGGCCTGTTCGCGGGCGTGCGGCTTGAAGACCGCGAAATGCTGAGCGCAGTCACGGATCGTGCCGATGACGGGGGCGCGGCCTTCAAGGTCGATCAGGGTAGCGGGTTGATCCCAGGGGATTGCGGATGTTGGATGATCGGTCATCTACTTGCGCCTGTAACGGAAATACCACACTTCGTGCTCGCTTTCAACTATCTCGCTGAAAATAAAGCGCTAATTCGCTATCATCAGGGGCGTTTTTTCCTAGAAGTAATCACCGGGTAATCACCAAATAATGAGATGGTTGGGGTCCACATAGAGTGGACTGGCGCTCAGCAGACCGCGTTCTTCGAGCAGCCGATCGGAATGGCCGGGTGAGGACCGCCAGGTGTGTCGCCTTATCGAACTCAGGCACGTGAGGCATGCTGATTGTCGTCCCCACAGGCGTGTGAATGGATGTGGAGGCATAGCGGACAAGTCGCCGCACCACTTAGCCTCTCATCAGCTTAAACCAATGTGGGCACCCACCGCAGCATTCTGAGATGATTGCTAGGCTATGAAATTCTGTCATATTTGCGCTGCAACCGCGTTGCGAGCTGCTTTGGACTGGTGGCATCGGGCGCGCAACAAGGAAGGCGATACGCGAGTTCCGCGGGTTGCGAACGCCCTTGCGATCGAAAAACGGTGCAAGCCATGGGTCGATTGCGACTTGTGGAAGGTTTCGCTGGCGCTCTTTTGCGCGCCGACGATCAGTCGCGGCTGCAATGTGAACTGAAGCGAGCCGTAGGGGAGATGGGCTTCGACTATTATGCCCTTGCCCATCATGTCGATCTCCGAACAGCAGGCGCTGAGCCAGTCCTCATCCATAATTATCCGGAGAGCTGGGCCGATCTTTACCAGGAGGCGGAGCTTGGGCCGATTGATCCGGTGCGGCGGACAAGCCATCGAACCAACCGCGGTTTTCGATGGTCGCACATAAGCCGCATGATCGCGCTGTCGAGCAGGGACCGCAACATACTTGCGGCGGGCAGCACTCACGGGATCGGCGAGGGCTTCACGGTGCCCGCCCACATACCTGGCGAGGTGAGCGGCTCCTGCTCCTTCGTAGTTCTGAACGGCAAGCCGCTTCCCGAAGACATGTTGTGGAGCGCACAGCTGGTCGGAGAAATCGCGCTTGAGAAAGCGCGGTTCCTGGCAGGAGGCGGGCCGGTCGCCACAGAGATAGAGCTGACGGATCGGCAGATTGAATGCGTGCTGTGGACCGCGCGCGGCAAGACCGATTGGGAGATCTCCAGGATCATGGGCATCAGTCAGCTGACAGTCGAGCAGCACCAGAAGATGGCGCGCGAGCGCTATGGCGTAGGTTCGCGCACGGCTTTGGCGATTCGCGCGCTGTTCGACGGGGTGATCTGCTTTTCCGACATCTACCGGTCGCGCTTTGGCGGCCGCCGATAGGCAAGGCTTGGGTCATGAACACCGCCGCGTCTTTCTGATCCCACGCCATTCTTCGATCGCATGAAAGCCTTGTTGCGCCGGGGTGCAATCAGGTTTTCTTGTCTGTCCCCGACGGGCAGACGGCTTTTCCGCGATGCCATACAGGGGAGTATCGTTGATGTCGCCAATCGCGCCGCGCTCGCAGCTGGAAAGAAGTGTCCGGATGCTGCGGTCGGGCTTTGGTCCCCGGCTGATTGCATGGCTCGCTGATCCCGAGATCGTCGAGATCATGCTCAATCCCGATGGCCGGCTCTGGCTGGATCGCCTCGGCGAGGGGATGATCGCAACCGACGAGATCATGTCGCCGGACATGGCAGAGCGGGTGATCAGACTGGTCGCCCATCATGTCGGCGCAACTGTCCACAGCAGTTCACCAAGGCTGTCCGCGGAACTGCCCGAGGGTGGTGAAAGGTTTGAAGGACTGGTGCCACCTATCGTTGCCGCGCCCTCCTTCTCGATCCGGAAGCCCGCTGCAAAGATATTCACGCTCGCCGACTATGTCGCGGCCAGCGTCATGACCGCCGATCAGGCAGCGGTGCTCGAAGCCGCCGTGGTTTCGCGCGCCAACATCCTGGTGGCGGGTGGGACGGGAACGGGCAAAACCACACTGGTCAATGCGCTGCTCGCAGAAATTGCCAAGTCGGACGACCGCGTCATCTTGATCGAAGACACGCGGGAACTGCAGTGCAGCGCACCCAACCTTGTCGCCTTGCGCACCAAGGATGGCGCTGCCACTCTCCGGGATCTGGTCCGTTGTGCGCTGAGGCTGAGGCCCGATCGCATTCCTATAGGCGAGGTCCGGGGACCCGAGGCGCTGGATCTCATCAAGGCATGGGGGACCGGGCACCCGGGCGGTTTCGGCACGATCCACGCGGGGTCGGCCCGCGGCGCCCTGCGCCGCCTCGAGCAACTGGTGCAGGAGGCAGTAGTCACCGTGCCACGCGCGCTTATCGCCGAGACGGTCAACCTCGTCGCCGTGCTTGTGCGCGACGGTTCGGGACGCCGCCTTGCCGAGCTCGCGTGGATCGATGGGCTCGATGCCCGCGGCGACTTTCGCATTTTACCCCAAGGAGACCGCCGATGAGCCGTCAGTTCGTGTGTCCGCTTCGCCGCCATCTCCAGGTCCTTCCACTCGCGATGGCTGTCGGGATGGCGCTGACCAGTCCCGCTCAGGCGTCGGGATCCTCCATGCCCTGGGAAGCGCCGCTTCAGTCGATCCTGGAATCGATTGAAGGCCCGGTGGCAAAGATCGTTGCCGTCATCATCATCATCACCACGGGCCTGGCGCTGGCATTCGGCGACACATCCGGCGGTTTCAGGCGCCTCATTCAGATCGTCTTCGGCCTTTCTATCGCCTTTGCAGCGTCGAGCTTCTTTCTCTCATTCTTCTCCTTTGGCGGCGGGGCGCTCGTCTGATGCAGCCGCTTCCCCATGGCTATGAAGTGCCAGTGCACCGGGCGCTGACAGAACCCATCATGCTGGGTGGCTCCCCGCGGGCGCTGGCAATCATCAATGGCACGCTGGCCGGCGCCGTCGGGATCGGATTGCGGCTCTGGATCATCGGCATCCTCCTTGGCCTCATCGGCCATGGCCTTGCCGTCTGGGTCGGCCGGCGTGACCCCCACTTTGTCGAGGTGGCTCGCCGCCACGTTCGCTATCCTGCAGTCCTTATCCCATGATGCCCTTGCGTGAATATCGTGGGAAAGCGGCGGGCCTTGCGGATTTCCTGCCATGGGCGGCGCTCATCGCGCCCGGGATCGTCCTCAACAAAGACGGCGCCCTGCAACGGTCCGCCCGGTTCCGCGGACCTGATCTGGACTCCTCGACGCCCACCGAACTTCTTGCGGTCACGGCGCGGCTCAATAGCGCGCTCCGCCGGCTGGGCTCGGGCTGGTCCATATTCACAGAGGCGCAGCGGGTGCCCGCGATGGACTATCCGCAAAGCCGCTTTCCCGATCCCGTGTCGGCACTGGTGGATCGGGAGAGACAGGAACAGTTTCGCGAGGAAGGCGCCCATTTTGAAAGCGCCTATTATCTGACGTTCCTGTGGCTACCGCCTGCCGATGAAGCACAGCGCGCCGAAGCCTGGCTCTATGAAGGTCGCGAACGGCAGTCGGTAGACCCGAGGGAATGGCTGTCCCAGTTCGCCGATCGCACATCGCGTATCGGGCAATTGCTCGAGGCCTTCCTGCCTGAATTTGAATGGCTCGATGACCGCGCGACGCTGACTTACCTACACGGCACTGTCTCCTCGCGACGGCAGAGCGTGCGCGTGCCCGAAACCCCCATCTATCTGGACGCCATCCTCGCGGATGAGCCGTTGGTAGGCGGGCTGGAGCCGCGGATCGGCGACCAGCATCTTCGCACCCTGACCATCTGCGGATTTCCAAGCGCCACCTTTCCCGGCATATTGGACGAGCTTAATCGGTTGGCCTATCCCTATCGCTGGGTGACCCGGGCCATCCTGCTGGACAAGGGAGAGGCGACCCGCCTCCTCCAGAAGATCCGGCGCCAGTGGTTCGCCAAGCGCAAATCGGTCGCGGCGATCCTCAAGGAGGTGCTGACCAACGAAGCCAGTGTTCTTCTCGACAATGATGCGTCCAACAAGGCTGAAGACGCGGATCTCGCCTTGCAGGAACTGGGCGCGGATATGGTCGGCCAGGCCTATGTAACGGCCACAGTCAGTATTTTGGCCGAAGATGCAAGGACAGCCGACGAACGGCTGAAGCTCGTCGAAAAGGTCATCCAGGGGCGTGATTTTACCTGCATTGCCGAGCGGATGAATGCGCTCGAGGCCTGGCTCGGATCCCTCCCGGGGCAGGTCTACGCCAATGTCCGGCAGCCACCGGTCAGCACGCTCAACCTTGCCCATATGATGCCGCTGTCGGCCATCTGGGCTGGCCCCGAGCGCAACGACCATTTGGGCGGTCCGCCGCTGTTCCATGCGCGGACGGAAGGGACCACGCCATTTCGCTTCTCGCTTCATGTGGGAGATGTCGGCCACGCGATGGTCGTGGGGCCGACTGGAGCAGGAAAGTCGGTGCTGCTTGCCTTCACAGCGATGCAATTCCGGCGCTATGCAGGCGCGCAGATATTCGCCTTCGATTTTGGCCGCAGCCTGCGGGCGGCCGTCATCGCGATGGACGGCGCGTGGCGCGATCTGGGAAACGGCCAGGAGGATGGCGGGGAGAGCGTGTCGCTTCAGCCGCTGCGGCGGATCGACAGTCCTTCCGAGCGCGCATGGGCGGCAGAATGGCTCACCGCGATACTGGCCGGCGAAGGCGTGGATCTCGATCCGGTGGCAAAGGAGCTTTTGTGGGCCGCGCTCTGCAGTCTCGCGTCCGCGCCGCCGGCCGAGCGAACCCTCACCGGCCTTGTGGTGCTCCTGCAGGATATGCGGCTGAAACAAGCCCTCGCGCCCTTCTGTCTCTCGGGCCCATGGGGGCAGCTGCTCGATGGCGAGGAGGAAGGCCTCTCCAGCAACACCTGCCAGGTTTTTGAGACCGAGGGGCTGGTGGGGTCGGGGGCAGCCGCTGGCGTATTGTCCTATCTGTTCCACCGGATCGAAGGGCAGCTCGATGGCCGGCCGACGCTGATCGTGATCGACGAGGGATGGCTGGTCCTTGATAGTCCGATGTTCGCGGCGCAGCTGCGCGAGTGGCTCAAGACGCTGCGCAAGAAGAATGCCTCCGTGCTTTTCGCGACCCAAAGCCTTGCTGACATCGAGCGCAGCGCTATCGCGCCAGCCATCATCGAAAGCTGCCCCACCCGCATCTTCCTGCCGAATGAGCGGGCGATCGAACCGCAGATCGCGGCGATCTACCAGCGCTTTGGCCTCAACGAACGTCAGATTGAAATCTTGGCCGGGGCCGTGCCCAAGCGGGATTATTATGTGCAATCCCGGAGCGGCAACCGCCTCATCGACCTTGGCCTTGACGATGTCGCCCTGGCCTTCACCGCCACATCGTCACGCACCGACCAGGATCGCATCAGCGCGGTACTGGCGCACAGCGAGTCCGGAGCCTTTGGCAGCGCGTGGCTGCGCAATCGCGGCCTCGACTGGGCCGCTGATCTTCTGAGCATCATCGCAAAGGAAATGGCCCATGTCCCGCACTCATAGTGCACATCTGCTTGCCCTCGCATCAGCGACGGCGCTCCTGGCGAGCGCTCCCGCCGACGCTCTTATCGTCTATGATCCGACCAACTATGCGTCCAACGTGCTGCAGGCAGCGCGAGCGCTCGAGCAGATCAACAACCAGATCCGCTCCTTGCAGAACCAGGCGACTTCGCTTCTCAACGAAGGCCGCAATCTTGCGTCGCTCCCTTTCAGTTCGCTCCAGGCGCTCGAGGCGCAGGTCCAGCAAACGCGGACCCTGCTCACACAGGCGGAACGGCTTGCCTATGATGTGCGCCAAATAGACCAGGCATTTTCCTCGCGATACGGGACCGTATCCGCAAGCACGAGCAATGCCGCGCTGGTGGAGGGCGCGCGGGATCGGTGGGAGACGAGCGTCGCTGCGTTCAAGGAGGCGCTCAAGGTCCAGGCGGGCGTGGTCGGCAACCTCGATGGGACGCACTCCATCTTGAACGCGCTGCTGTCCCGGAGCCAATCGGCGACAGGCGCGCTGCAGGCCGCGCAGGCCGGAAACCAGCTTGTTGCCCTGCAGATCCGGCAGGTCGTCGATATGACCGCCGTCATGGCGGCCGCGTCACGGGCGCAGGCGATTGAGGCGGCGCGGGGTGCGACGGCAGAGGCTGAGGGGCGGGCACGCTTCGCCCGCTTTGTAAAGCGCGGGCCTCGA
Source organism: Sphingobium sp. Cam5-1 (assembly GCF_015693305.1). Taxonomy (NCBI): domain Bacteria; kingdom Pseudomonadati; phylum Pseudomonadota; class Alphaproteobacteria; order Sphingomonadales; family Sphingobiaceae; genus Sphingobium; species Sphingobium sp. Cam5-1. The sequence goes on from NZ_CP065138.1 coordinate 332,568, forward strand.
GGGTGAGATGGACAAGGGCAAGCTCTGTCTTGGCGCAGGTCTAGGTGGGGTGATGTTTGCCATCGCCCTTGTCGCGTTCCTCAGTCCTCCGCCAGAGAAGGAACAGCTCTTCGACAGGGGCGAAGCGCGCGTGAATCCGCTCGCACGCGATCTGGCGCGATGTCGCGACATGCCCGGGCCTGACGCGACATGCACGCAGATCTGGAACGCGCACCGCTCGCATTTCCTCGGGCAGGGTGGAAGCGGGCGATGACCGACACGGGTGTCATAGACAATTTTCTGGACGTCTTCCTGCGCTATATCGACAGCGGCTTCGGTCTGGTCGGGGGAGAAGTTGGTTTCCTCTCCAGCACACTCGTAGCGATCGACGTGACGCTCGCTGCGCTGTTCTGGAGTTGGGGTCCGGGGGAAGACATTCTCCAGCGACTGGTGCGAAAATGCCTTTATGTCGGCGTCTTCGCCTTCATCATCGGCAATTTCTCCACGCTGGCCGACATCCTCTTCCGTTCCTTCGCTGGCCTCGGCCTTAAGGCGGGGGGTGGCGGGGTCGGCCTCGACACCTTCATGCGGCCTGGGTCGCTGGCTGGGGTCGGGATCGACGCCGGATCGCCGTTGCTCGAGGAGGCGGGCGAACTGATGGGCGTCACTGCCTTTTTTGCCAACTTCGTGCAAATCGCCGTCCTCCTGCTCGCCTGGGCGATCATCGTCATCGCTTTCTTCATTCTGGCCGTGCAGGTCTTCGTCACTCTGATCGAATTCAAGCTCGTCACACTCGCCGGTTTCCTGTTGCTGCCCTTTGCCCTCTTCGGCCGCACCGCATTCATGGCTGAACGGGTGCTGGGGCATATTGTGTCGAGCGGCATCAAGGTCCTGGTGCTTGGCGTAATCACCGCGATCGGCAGCAGCCTGTTCGAACAGTTCCTTTCCGCCGGCGGGACAGGCGAGACCACCGCGGAGAAATGCCTCGCCATCGCTCTGGCGGCCCTTGCCTTGATGGGCCTCGGGATGTTCGGGCCCGGCATCGCCACCGGGATCGTCACCGGCGGCCCGCAACTAGGCGCAGGGAGCGCCGCGGGCACGGCTGTTGCCGCTGGAGGAATGGCGATGGCTGCGACAGCGACAGCGGGTATCGCCGCTGGCGCGGTCGCGGCGGGGACACGATCAGGCGCTCTACTCGTCAGTCGTGGAGCGGGCGGCACCAGCGCTGCCTTCCAGAGCGGCGCGCAGGGCAAGACCGGGTTAGCACGCGTAGGCGGTGGCGCAGCGGGGGTCGGCCGCGCGGCGGCTGAAGCCTCGATGTCGCCGCTGCGCCGGGCGGCGGACGCGATCGGCGCTGCCTACCGGTCGGGCCAGGATCCTGCTGCCGGACCTGCAAGTCCGTCGCGGGACGCACCGCCTGGTTGGGCGCGCGCCATGCGGCGGCGGCAGAATGCCGGGCATGGCGTGACAGCGGTCGCCCGCGCCGCCCATGCCGGTGATGGTGCAGGCGGCGGCGCAACGGTCGATCTTCAGGAAAGGGAATGATCCATGTTCAAACGATCATCAGTTCGCTATGGGCGCACACCCGAGCCTGTGACGCCCTATCAAAGAGCAGCGCAGGTCTGGGACGATCGCATCGGATCGGCGCGCGTTCAGGCGCACAGCTGGCGGCTCGCCTGCTTTGCCGCATTGTCGTTGGCAGGGGGAGTTTCGGCGGCCCTTGTCTGGCAGAGCGCACGCGGAACCGTGACGCCCTGGATCGTCGAAGTGGATAAGCTTGGCGAGGCCCGGGCGGTTGCACCGGCGGAGCGGGACTATCACCCTACTGATCCGCAAATAGCCTTTCACCTCGGCCGGTTCATCGAGAATGTCCGCGGCCTTCCCGCCGATGCCGTGGTTCTGCGTCAGAACTGGCTTCGAGCCTACGACTTCACCTCCGAAAAAGGAGCGCAGATGCTGAATGGCTATGCACGCGCCATTGACCCGTTCGCGCAGGTCGGGAAGGTGCAGGTCGCCGTGGACATTTCCAGCGTGATCCGGGCGAGCGATGACAGTTTTCGCGTGGCTTGGACGGAACGGCGATACCGGGACGGGGCTCTGGAGGAGAGCAGCCGCTGGTCGGCGATATTGTCCGTCAGTGTGAGACAGCCCCGGACGGCGGAAACCTTGCGGCGCAATCCGCTAGGTCTGCTTGTCACGGCGATCAACTGGTCAAAGGAGCTTGCTCAATGACTTCAGGTCTACGAAGTCTAACCTTCCTCTTCGTCTCGGGCGCTGTGGCAGCTGCTGCGTCTGTGGTGCCCGTCGCGGCCGAGGCTCGGCCCTCCGGCTTGGCGCGAAAGCCACTGGTTGAGCGGCGGAGCGTATCGAAGAGGGAAAATCAGGCGGGCGCGCCCGAACGAACCGCGCGTCAGCAAATTGTCCGCGCCAACGAAGGTGCGCGCATGCAGCCTGTGCGTAGCGCCTTTGTGAACGCGATGCAGGTCTTTGCCTGGACCGAGGGGTCGCTGTTCCAGGTCTATGCCAGCCCTGGGCAGATAACGGACATCGTGCTGCAGCCCGGAGAAAAGCTCTTTGGCACAGGTCCCGTCGCCGCCGGCGACACGGCGCGCTGGATCATTGGCGATACGGTGAGCGGCAGCCCCGAGGGCGAGCGGGTGCACATCCTGATCAAACCCACCCGCCCAGACATCGCCACCAATCTGATCATCAACACCGATCGCCGTACCTATCATGTCGAGCTGCGGGCGACATCGCGGACCTATATGGCGTCGGTGAGCTGGACCTATCCGCAGGAGGGGCTTGTCGCCATCAGGGGGAAGGCTGCGGCACCCGGCGCGGCGTCGCAGGTCGCGAGCGACATTGAGCCGGCCAGCCTCTTCTTCGGCTACAAGCTTTCGGGCGATCGGCCGCGCTGGCGCCCTGTTCGGGTCTTCGACGATGGACGCCAGGCCTTTGTCGAATTTCCCCCAAGTGTCGGGCAGGACGTGATGCCGCCGCTCTTCATCCTGGGGCAGAGCGGCGGCGCGGAGCTCGTCAACTATCGGGTCCAGGGACGCTACATGATTGTGGATCGTCTGTTCGACAGGGCGGAGCTGCGCCTGGGAGACAGAAGGGGAGCGCAAAGCGTTCAGATCAGGCGCCGGGAAGCGCGGCGATGAGCGAGGATCAGCAGGGGCCTTCTGCTCCGCCGTCCGCCGCATTCCGGCTGGAGGGGGAGCGGCCCGTTGTCGCCCGCTTGTCCAAGAAGGCGCTGCTGACGATCGCTGCGGTGGCAGGGCTCAGCATCGGCGGGGTACTCGTCTATGCCTTGGCGCCCCGCACCTTGCAATCGCCGCCAGAGCTGCTCGCCGAATCCGGAAGGCCGGGCGCTGCATCGCTTGTGAATGGCCCTCGCGATTATAGCGACGTACCAAAAATCGGGCCGCCGCTCCCGGGTGATCTTGGCCGGCCGATTTTGGCGGCCCAGCAACGAGAGAGGTGGACGGGCGAGGCGACGCCGATGGACCCTTCGGCCTCGCGCTCTCCTGTCGCGCCAGCGTTAGGCCGCCGTGCGGAGGAGCAGGACGCCGCCCGTTCAAGCGGACTTTTTCTTGGCGGAGGGGCGCGTGCGGCACAGGATATTTCGCAACCGGTCGCTTTTCCTGCTGAGAGGCCCGCAGGTGGCGGTGAGACGGCCCTTGGTCCGGGTGAGGCAGCGAAACGCGCCTTTCTTGCAGGTGGCGAGCCGCAGCCTGCAGTCAGTACCGCGCGTGTCAAAACGGCGGCCTCGCGGCTCATCCTTCAGGCGGGGTCGGTGCTGCCTGCTGCCCTGATGACGGGCATCCGATCGGATCTGCCCGGGCAACTGACGGCGCAGGTCACCGAGAATGTCTATGACAGCCTCACCGGAAGGATATTGCTCATCCCGCAAGGGTCGAAATTGCTGGGAGAATATGACTCGGATCTCGAAGCAGGACAGACACGGGTGATGATGATCTGGACACGGCTGCTGTTGCCCGGCGGCGCTTCCCTGGCGCTGGACCGCCTGCCTGGCGCGGACGCCGCCGGCTTTTCCGGGCTGCAGGATCGGGTGAACCGCCATTGGGGCAATCTCCTCGGCGCGGCGGCCATTTCGACCCTGCTCGGCATCGGCGGGGAGCTCGGATCGAATGATGAGGAGAGTGCGCTGGTCCGGGCGCTGCGGCGGGGCGGACAGAATAGCGTGGTTCAGGCAGGCAACCAGATCGTGCAGCGGGAGATCGGAATCCCGCCCACGTTGACCATCCGGCCGGGGCATCCGCTGCGGGTGATCATCAAGCGCGACCTCATCTTCGACACATCGGAGGAACAATCATGAACGATCTGAGGCTGGGCGCCATTCCCGATGAAAAGCCTGTGAAATGCACGGTCGAGTTGCCTGGCGCGCTCTATCGGACCCTGTGCGACTATGCGCAGGTGCATGCAGCCCAGACGGGCGCACCCCCACTCGCTCCTGAGCGCCTGATTGCGCCTATGATGGAGCGGTTCATGGCAAGCGACCGAGCCTTCGCGCGATTGCGACGGACATTGCCGCGCGCCTGATCATCGGACCTGTCCGGCAGTCACCATGCTCGTGAGCGCTGCGAGGGCAGGGTTCCTGTTTGCCCTCGACCAGGAGAGGATGGAGGGAAGGCGGGCAAGACCCGTCTGCTCGTAAATGGGGAGCGCGCGGCGCGGTGGGGCTATGAGAGGCAGGTCTGCTTCCGTGATCAAGGTGGCGGCATCGCCTTCGATGAGCCGTATCACGGCGCTTGGACTGAGTCCTTGTTCCACGATCCTTGTGGAGGAGGCGCCACTTCGCGGAAGGGAACGCAACGCTTTGTTCTTGAGGTCCTCCCCTCGCGCTCCGGCAGGAAGAAGGATATCGCTGTCGAGGAGGTCGCTCCAGCTCAGATGCTCCCGCATGCCAAAGGGCCCATTGGCATCGACAACGGCAAGGAGGCGTCCGCTCGCCAGCAGCCTGCTCTCCAGGTTGCGGCCCACCACATCATGGGTGGTAATGAGCGCATCAAGCTTTCCGCTGCCAAGGCCATCGCTTAGACCAGCGTGCGATCCTCGGCAGGTTTCAAGCGAAACATCCTTGTGAGCGCGGGTGAAAGCGATCAGCAACTCATCGACCTCGGGCCGGGAGACGGCGCCAGCCATGCCGATCATCAAAAGACCAAGCTTGCCCGCGCGAAAGGCCGCAGCATGGCGCCGCATCGCCTCAACCTCCGCGACGACACGGCGTGCGCCGGACAGAAAGTTGCGGCCTGCGCGGGTGAGCGACACGCCGCGGGATGACCGTTCAAACAGAGAGATGCCCAGACGGATTTCAAGGTCACGGACCCGCTCGCTCAGCGTGGACTGCTTGATGTTGAAGCTGGCAGCCGCCCGATTGAAGCTGCCGAGCTCGGCTGTCGCGATGACATAGTGAAGATGACGAAGTTCGATCATCCGCAGCATTTCCCCGATTCGCCGGCTCCAGCAGGCGAAAGAAAGAATTTCGCGTGAGCGCTGGACGGGAAATGCCGACAATCTGGTATGGAAATCGCCCTGCGTTGCTCCTGCTCCGCAGCCAAGCGATTGCCTTGTCACGACGATTTTGTTGATATTCGCGTGCAACGTTCATGACGGTGCGGGGTCACCGGGTTGCGGGCGCGAATGTCCAAGCTTTGCTAAAGGCGCCCGTACTTGTCACGCAACGGCACAGTCCAAGGCCCGGTGATACTCCCCGCCTGCCGTACCTGTCCTGCGCCGCAGTCTTAACTACATGCAAGCTGATAGGCTGAAACTCGCAGTGAGGCGCGATTATAATGCTATTATAAAATTCCTATAATGCAGGCCGGCTCCTAGCCTCAACCTTGCCGTAACTGATCACGGCACTTCCAACAGGAGCATGTCATGGAAAAGACGATCGAACGTGAAAACGTTGCGCTGATCGACCTCGGTGCAGCCAGCGTGGAAACCAAGGGCCCTGGCTTCGGTGGGGTCGATACCGAGGGCCTGCAGAATATTGCAGGCGGCCTCAGCGACGACTGACCGAAGAGGCGCACGCCGTAACGGGCGTGCGCCACCACCGGCTTCCACGGACCATGCCCTATCGCTTGCGAGATGGCCTCAGCTTCTGCTTCGTCGGGGGTGAAGTGATCTTTCTGGACCTGCCAAAAGACCGCTATTTTGCGCTTTCGCCCAGCGCAGCGGAGCTGCTTGCCACTATGGTCGGAGGCGTGGCGAACCCCAGAGACATTGCGGGAACGTTGGAGGCGCTGTTCGAGGAGAGCAAGGAGGCGGCTTCCATCGCGCCTATCGTCCTGCAGGTGCCCAGCACCAGACTCGATGCCTCCGCATCGACCCCGTCGGCGCGCGATCTTGCAGCAGTTTTCCATGCGCATGTGGACGCCTATGCGCGCCTGCGGATCCAGCCTCTGCACCGGATCTTGCGCGCGCTCAAATCCGAGCCGCCGCGTTTCAACCGTTCGGCTGATGTCGCGTCTCTGGTTGCGGCGTTCCGGAAAAGCGATGCTGTGATCTCGCGGCAGGACCGCTGCCTTTGGAAGGCGCTTGCGCTGGTCCTTTACCTGCGCCGCAGGGGTGTCCGCGCGCGGCTGGTGTTCGGCGTCGCGGTTCGGCCTTTCCATGCTCATTGCTGGGTCCAGACGGATGAGGCGCTCTTGATCGATGAGCCTGATGTGGTGGCGGGTTTCGTCCCGATCCTGTCAGTCCCATGACGGCGCGCTATCTCCTCCTAACGGGCCGGACAAACAGTAGGCTGCTGGAGACGCCGACCACACTCGCAGGCCTGCCTCTTGTGTGGTCAGGCGAAAACCTGCTCCTTGCGGCGGGCGCAGGCGATCTCACTACTGATCCTGACGCAGAGATTGCGGTGGTCGGAAAGCTCTTCTCGCGTATCGACAACCGGCCGCTGGAGCAGTTCGACGGCGCGGCTCGCAAGGAAATTTTCCGTTCTAAAGGGCAGTGGCTCCTCGACCATTGCTGGGGTGCCTACGTCGCCGTCATTGCCGAAAGCGGCAGACGCGCAGTTTCGGTCATCCGCGATCCCTCGGGCATGCTCGCCTGCTACCATTGTGCGATCGGAGATGGTTGCGTCGCTGTCACCAACGAGCCGGAATTACTGAGTGGTGCTGGGCTTGTCTCTTGCCGGGTGGATTGGGCTGCCCTTGCGCGTCATTTGCGCTCTGGCGATTTTCGTGGGACCCATACTTGTCTTGAAGGCTTGGAAGAACTCCTGCCGGGATGCCGGCTGACCTTAGGTGCACAGCGAGAGATGGAGCCTGTCTGGTCGCCCTGGGCGCATGTCGGGCCCGATCAACGCCTGCAGCGGGAAAGCGCTGCCGCGCTTCTCTCTCGGACCGTTGGCAATTGCGTCACGGCATGGGCGCGCAGCTATGACCAGATCCTGATGGGCATTTCTGGCGGACTGGATTCCTCGATCGTTCTTGCGGCGCTCAAATCGGCGCATGTGAAACCAAGCCTCTACACTCTTGCAACAGTGGGTCCCGGCGGGGACGAACGTGGCTATGCGCGACTTGCAGCCAAGCATTGCGGCTATGATGTGGAGGAACAATTTTTCGACATCAGTGCGGTTGACCCCAGGCGCAGCCACGCTGCGCATCTGCCCAGGCCGACGGGAAACTACTTCATCCAGGCGATCGAAGCGGCTGTAAAAGGGACATTAGCGCGCATGCACCGCGACAGTCAGCGGGCGATCTTCAGCGGCGGCGGTGGGGACAATATCTTCTGTTACGCGCACTCTGCCTCGCCTGTCGCCGACCGCTGGCTTCGGGAAGGCTTCGCAGCAGGCCTTTTCGCCACGGCACGGGACATCCATCGAGTTACGGGCGCTAGCCTCCCCGCCATAGTGACAAAAGCGCTGGGCAAGCGATGGGGGAGGGACAAGGGCTACCGCTGGAAAGGCGATGATTTGTTCATTGCAACGGCGGTTGAGGCAGAGCCACTATCGTTCAACCACCCCTGGCTCGATGCGCCAGACGATGCGCTTCCCGGCAAGGCGCTTCATATCGCCCTGCTCCTGCGCTTCCACAATCACCTAGAGCGGCATCGCCGTCCGGACTTTCCCCCGACTATCATGCCGCTGCTGTCGCAACCGATCGCCGAGCTCTGCCTCTCCATCCCGAGTTGGCGCTGGTATGAGGGCGGGGTAAACCGATCCGTTGCGCGCCAAGCCTTTGCGGATCGATTGCCCGAGGCGCTCATTCGGCGTACATCCAAGGGGCGGCCGGACAGCTTCATCCTCGAGATATTCGAACGACATCGCGCGCTGTTGCGCGAGATGCTGCACGACGGCTTGCTTCATCGGCATGGGATCATCGATATGGAGGCCATCGACACTGTCCTCATTTCGGCCAATCCTCACCATCGGCACCAGTTGCGTGTTCTTGAACTGGGAAATGCCGAAGCCTGGGCGCGAAAATGGTCGGCATGACTTTCAGCGGACGTTGCGCGCGTCTTTCATCTCCTTCCAGCGATGATATTGTTCTTGCTTGGCGGGACTATCGTCCATGTCGCCCAAGAGCCAGAAACGAAACCAATCGATGTTGCGCTCATAGATCGCCGCGCGGTGCGCCGGTTGCCATTTGATATGCCGCTCGTCAGGAAACACATACATGTCCACTGGACGGGCCAGGTCGCGAAAGGCGGATGCCATCTCCAGGCTCTTGATATATTCGCTGTCCGCAAGCTGGAGGAGAAAGGGAGCTGTGACGCGGCGCGCATTTTGCGCGAGCGAATAGGTCGCCCAGGGATCGCCTTCGCCACCCCAGGAGGGATAACCGAGCTGACGTAAAAAATCCTGGAGCACAGGACCGCCGAGAAGGGCGTAAGTGTTGGGATCCTCGCAACATGTCGCCAGGGAAACAGCCTTGAAGCTGTGGCGGCTGTTGAGGAGGGCATATTGGGTGGTCGATGCGCCGTCGCTCAGCCCCCAGATACCGATGCGCTCCGGATCTGCCGTACCTGTCGCCACGGCTGCGTCGATCAGCCGGTCCAGTGCGCTCAGGATGTTGCGCCGGTCGATCCTGTCATGCTGCACCGCGCGGAGGAAATCGCTCCAGGCGGGCGCGGGGTCGGTATAATAATCCTTGGGGCGGTTGAAACTGAGCACTGCCATGCCCTGGCGCGCCAAAGCGAAGATCGGTGCTTCATCGCCTGTCCCGCCGCGAAGGAAGCCGCGGGACTGATATTGCACGACGACAAGAGGGTGGCGCTGGCCTGGGCGGTGACCGGGGGGCAGGACAAGGTCGGCGAAGGCCTCTACGCCATAATCGGTCTTCACATGCAAGCGGCGCACAGCACCCAGGGCGATGGATCGAAATTCGGGATTGAGGTCGAGAAGGAGGGACTGGGCTCCGCTGAGCAATTCATAGCGCATGATGCGCTGCGGTTGGGCAGCGGTTTCTTCGATGCACAAAACAGCGTCAGAGGCCCCGACGCAACCTGACAGGATGCCGGTCACGGCATGAACGAGTCTGGGTGGTTGTCCCGGACGCCAGAGGTAGATCGCCATCTCTTCAAGGGCGAAGCCTTGCCGTCGCACATACCAGAGCGCATCGCCTGCGTGGGTCCAGCCAAAGGTGACCACGCCCTCGCACTGGGGCATGTCGCACATACTGGCCGACACATGCGGCGAGGAGATATGCAGTACGCGCGGCGCATTATATCGGGCGGCGCGCTGCGCCGCCCAGGCCACTCGTTCGCCATGATATTGCTTGGACCCAGCAGGAAGGCGGGGATCTGTTGTCAGACCATTGAGCTCGTCAGCTATCTTGGAGCTGACGGGCGTACTTAAGCCCGTCAGGGGATCGAATAAAGCCCATTCCACCGGTGCGGGCTCGCGGACGAAGGGACGTGACCGCATGGCGGGTGAGAAACGGTTGTCGAAATGGAAGCCGCTCAGCCCTTCTTCACTGATCGCGCGATCACCTGCTTCGAGCGCTGGTCTTGTCGCGAGATAGAAGCCCTTCCCATCGGGTGCCCATTCAAAGTCCTCTATGTCGATCGCGCTGCTCGTTAGCGCGCGAGCGCTGCTGCCGTCGCGCTTGGCAAGCCAGAGCTGTGCGGGACCGCCATCGCCCCTGAGATAGGCGATGGCGGTCCCATCCGGGGACCAGCGGGGAACGACCGTCTTGGCCGTGCCCAAAGGGACTGCTGCCAGTCCCCGGATGCTCATGGTGCCGGTGAGCAATTGCCCGCCGACATCGACTCTCCCCAGAGCAGCCTGCGACCCGACGGGGAGAAGATACATGGCCAGGCAATAGCTGTTGCTTTGCGGATCAGCTTGGCGAACCTGGAAGGCGACGAATTTCCCGTCGGGCGACACGGCTATTGGGCTGTCGTCCCACAGCCCGTCTTCGCCGCGACCCACATCGCGCAGGTGGAGGAGGTCGGCTGCTTCTAGGAACCGCCGATTTGACGCGAAAGTAGCGGTTCGGGCTGTTTCCAGCTGTCGGCAATGGGAGGCGACGCCTGGCGCCGGGGAAGGGGCAGCTGTGATCGATGCCAGAAGCGCGAGGGCGACGCTCACCATGTCTTGCGCAGTCCGACGCTGAATGTACGGCCGAGAACGGAATAATTGGTGGAGTCGAAGGGTACATCATAGGCGGCCGTCGTCCGGATAATGGTGGGTTTGTCGTTGAGCAGATTGGCAACGCCAACGCTGAATTCCACGCCTCCTAGTAGCGACCGATTCTGTGGAACTGCGTAGCGCCAATTGAGGTCGAGGCTCGTCTGTCCTTCTATCCTGCGCCGGGGTGTGCGGCGCGTGTCGAGCAGGCTGCCGACATGGCTGAGCCAGACCGACAGCATGAGGCCCTCACGTGCGTAGGTCACGCCGCCGCGTGCGCGGAATTTGGGTGGATTGAAGACCATGCCGGCCAGTGGCACTTCGCCCTGGCCGGAGACGACTTCGCGCGTGCTCGACAGGAAGGTGGCGTCGGCCTGAACGCTCAGACGTCCGCCGTTCGTCAGCTGGCTCGCGTAGCGCGCTGCAATGTCCACGCCGCTCGCCTTCTGTAGGGAGACATTCGCATAGCGGTTATCGATGATGGCGACGACGTTGCCTGGCACATAAGGCCCGCCGGAGAGATTCTGCAGGCCAACGGAGGAATAGGCGATCGCGGCGTTCTGCGCGGCGAGGCTGGGATTGCGGGTGATGAGGTCGGCATAGACCGGATTGTCGAGCACGCCGCTGCCCGAGGCGATCGGCTGAACCACGCGATCGCTGTAGCGGACGCTAAAATATCCGATGTCGAATTCAAATCCAGGGAGGGCGCGAGGATGCAAGGCGGCTGAGATGGACCATGTTTGCGCCTTTTCCGGGCGCAGATCCGGGTCGCCGCCGCGCAGGAACAGCACGGTCGATCCGGCAGGCAGACCGGCTCCATAGGGCCCTGCATTGTACAGCCATGTAAAACCCGTCAGATATTGCTGGTAGAGAGTAGGCGCCTTGAAGGACCGGCCCCAGCTGCCCTTCAAGTCAAGGTCGGGAAGGGGCGCAAAGACGATGCCCAATTTTGGCGTGGCGACCTGCGCCATGCCCGGGTAATCTTCATAGCGCAGAGCGCCCGTGACAACGAGCCGGTGGACCAGGGGCATGTTCTGGGCGGGAGAGACCAACGGCAGCTGCGCCTCAGCAAAGGCATAATAGCTGTCGCGCGAGACCTCGAAGCTTTGCGCGGTCGGTGCGCCGGCGGCAAAGGACGTGGTGCGCGCGTAATCCATCTTGTTCGACCGATAGCCGCCCCCAAGCGCCAGCCGGAGATCGCCCCCAGGCAAGGTTGCAACGCGCCCTTCGACATTGGCCTCGATGCCGAAGCTGCTGTTGCAATAGCATCCTTCGATTGTCGCCAGGGCCTTGCCGCCCGAATATTGGGGACTGTTCCACTTTGTCTGATCGCGCCCATAGACCATCTGGAGCGATGAGGACCAATTGTCTCCCAGGCGGATCAGGAGTTCAGGCGACAGGGTAAATGCTTCGACTTCGGACCGGGTGGAAGAGCCTAGGGCCTTGTAATTGCCAGTCGTCGAAAAGGCATAGAAGCTCTCGGTGGAGCGGCGACTGTAGAGACCGTCGAACTGCAGCTCCACGCCGGGGAGGAGATCCTGGTGGAGGCTGCCGATGACGGCATGTTGTCGCTGATACGGCCAAAGGGTCGTGCTGTCGTCCAGACGGGACGTGTAGGAACGCTGGCGAGCGGTGACCGGCGTATTGCGGGAAAAATCATAGCCGACGATCAGGCCGCCGCCCGACCAGCGCGTTCCCGCTACGGCCGCATATTGCTGCCGCACATAGCCGCCGTCGCTCGCCGCCGCCAGCCGCGCCGATGTTGTCACCCCCTCATAGTCGCGCCTCAAAATGATATTGGCGACCCCGCCTACCGCATCCGAGCCATAGATGGCGGATGTCCCGTCCACGACGACTTCGATGCGGTCGACGGCGTCGAGCGGGATGCTGGACACATCGACCGCCTGATAGGCTGCGCCATAGGAGAGCCGCTTGCCATTGAGCAGCGTCAGGGTGGCGTCCTGGCCGAGCCCGCGCAAGTTGAGCGATGATCCGCCACCCAGGTTGGAATTCTGCTCACCCACGGTGCCGAGCGCGATGCCCGGATTTGTACCGCCGCTGAAATTCTGCGGGATCGACCGGATCGCTTCGCCAAGATCAGCCTGGCCCGCTTCCCTGATCTGCTGCTGGCTGAGCGTAACCTGCTTTGAAGCCGAGACCGCGCCGCGCAGGCGGGATCCGGTCACCACGATGTTGTCGGCGGATGGGCTTTCACCAGGCCCTTCCGCCGCTGTCTCTCGCCCCCGAACCTGAATGGCTCCTTCTGTGTAAGTGGCGCTCAGCCCTGTCCCACGCAGCAGCAGGTCTACAGCTTCGCGGACATCGAAACGGCCAACGAGGGCAGGTGCGGTGCGGCCACGGACATCCCCCGGCGCGAAGAATATTTCCCATCCCGACGTCGCGCCGACCTGCCGCAATGCGTCGGCTAGGGGCTGCCTTGGTTGACCATAGTCTACCGGCTGCTCGCTCTGCGCCTCCGCTATCTGCAGCCCCGCCAGGATCGCCATGGCACTGCCAGTCAGAAGCACCGAACGAACCATTCCCACTATGCGCATAGTCTGCCCCCTTTGCTGTCGGCGGCTTCGTTTGAAGCTCGCTCCGGGGACATCGACAGGAAAAGGGGCGTGTACCTTAAGGGGGCAGTAAAGATTTTTTTACGGCGCGAGAAGGATCTCGCCGTCGGATTGCCGCTGGACGTTGAGATCGAGATAGCGGGCGAGATTGGTGGCAAGCCGGCTGGCATTGTCGATGCGGAACCGCCCGGACACCTGTGCTTCGCCAAGCGAAGGATCGGCGAGACGAATTGGATGAGGCGCGTAGCGGTTCGCTATGGCGACGACGTCGTGCAACCGTGCGCCCTCGAAGGACATCATCCCGGTCGGCCATTGGGCGGCCTGACTGTCCGCCAGGGCTGGCGAGGGTAGGGGGGCGTTCGGATCGAGCGTGAGGCTGTAGCCCGTCTTCAGCAGACGCGTCCTTTCAGGTCCGGCAGAGGATCGAACAAGGACTTCGCCGTCCAGCAAGGTGACCAAGACCTGTCCACCTTGCGCCACCGTGACATCGAACATGGTTCCGGTAGCCGTGACGCTGCTGCCGGCGGCATGCACGACGAACGGACGCCCATCATGGGCGACCGTGAAGCGGGCGCGGCCGCTTTGAAGCCAGAACTCCCTCCTGTCGGCCGTGAACGCGATCTGGAGACCGGTTGCCGTATCAAGCGTGACCACTGAACCATCCGGCAGGGGACGTCGGGCGACGGCGCCCCGCGGATTATCCAGGGTGAGCCGTACGGCTTGCGTCGAGGCTGATTTGCTCGCGTCGAGACCGACGGCAGGTGGCGACCACAGGCGCCACACCAGGAGAACGGCTGCGGCGAGCAGCAGACCGGTAAGGGCGAGAACGGCCAGGCCATGTCGAGGCTGAGCGCTCCGCCTTGAATCCCAGCGGGAGGAGTGAACCAGCAGGCGGGCGTCGTGGAAGCGGCCGGCAGCCTTGTTGTAGGCCCCGCGATGAAGTGGGTCGGCAGCCAGCCAGGCCTCGAATTCGCGTCTGAACCGATCGGCGTCCGGCCGCTGCATGCGCGCGACCCAAGCCGCAGCCACGTCTCGCAGGGCCTCATCTTCTGGCGGCATAGGCTCAGCCATGAGCGTCGAAGTGCCGATTGATATGCGCGAGGGCGCGCATCATGTGATATTCAACCGTACCCATGCTGAGCCCTGTGGATGCCTGGATCTGCTTGTACGTGAGGCCATCCCGACGGCTCAACAGGAAGATGTCCCGGCTGCGCGGTGAAAGCGATGACAGAGCCGCTTCGTAGAGTTCCAGCAATTGCCGGGCCTCCATTTCGGCTTCCTGCGATGGGGCCACGGCGATGCCGACGTCCTCGTGCAGCGGCTCAAGCCGCCAACCCCGTGATGCCTTTTCCTGATGACGATCGAGCAGGAGGTTCCGCGCCACGCGCTGGAGATAAGCCGCCGGACGACGGATCTGGGCAAGGCTGGGAAGGCGCGCAATGCGGGCGAAGCTTTCCTGCAGCAGGTCGGAGGCAGCATCGGCATCACCGGTTGTCCGTCGAAAAAAGGAGAGCAGGCGCGGGGCTTCCTCGCGGAATAAGGCGTCCAGTTGGGACCGGACCGGCCGCTGCGGGGCAGGGGCGTTGTCGCGGCGGCTGCTCATGGCAGCCTCGAGGGACTAGCGGTGAAACAATTAGGCATGGGAGGCGTCCACGCGGCACACCGAATGCCCGGCGAAGCCGGACCCTCAGTTCAGCGATGGTCGCCGCCGTCCAGCGCGGTCTGCGCCTTATCCCGACACGGCCACCCGTCCGACCAGGACAGGTGCGAATGATGGCTGGCAGGGATGAACCCGCATTCGCTTGCCAGTAAATACGAATGCGCCGCCAAGGCTGCCAATTTGGGAGAAGGAAGGCAAGAGCAGAAATTCAACCCGCAAGACGTACATCAGCCTCAAGCGCTTCCAAACGCTCGGCGCAGACGCTATGCACGACGCGTCCCAGCTCCTCGATCTGCGAAGCCAGCCATTCAAGCTGTTCCTCTGTGACACGATAATGCTTGGAATAGCGGGCCTTCACATAGGCTTCCTTTAGCTTCTCGAACATCGCGCGGTCACGCCGCGTGTCTGATGGCCACACATAAGCGAGGCGCCGATCGATACGCTCAGCCTGTGTGCGCAAGAAGCCAAGATTGTGCACATGTGGCGTGTAGAAAGTGCAGACTAGAAGAACGCAGTGATAAAGGCGCTCGGTAGCCTGATGAAGGTCAAAAGCAGCGTCCTTCGCATACCCTTCTCGGATATCGAACTTGGCGATATTGAACCGCTTCATCGCAGCGGGAAACCATTCGTCATAATATTCTTGCGCCATCGCTAGCGCCTGCTGCGGCGTCTTCGGCTGCGGCTTGTGGAGGTCGGTTCCGTCAGCGTCGTACAAAGCGATACCATCGCGCGCCACGTCCATGAAGAAATAGCGTCCGTGGGCGAGGCCGTCGTTCACTTCTTGGAGGGTATGAACTATGAAGTTGACGGGTGTCCTCAGCGCCTTTGTGACCATGATCTCCAGGTTGAGGCGCTGGTCGAGCTTGGACCAGAAAGTAACCCGGTCCGTGAGACGCTGATCGTTGACGATGACCAGCAGATCATAGTCGGACTGATAGCCTTTGGCGGTATGAGGTTCATCCACCCAGCCGCCGCGCGCGTAGCTCCCGTACAGTATCACCTTCAGGATGCGGCCCTTCTTCTTCCAATCATGCCGGGCGAGTGAAAGGGCATCTTCGAACTCCTCGAAGATGATTTGCCTTATCCTTTCGAGCTCCCGCTGCTTATGCGAGGGTAAATGGTCCAGATCGGTTCGCATCCAAGAATCGTAACATTGCAGGTGCTTGCTTGCACCCCAATTTTCGTGAGGGGCCCGACATCCTGAAGGTTGCTCATTTGATATGAGGGTGTTCTCGTTTCGCCTAACTGCTGGCGAAACGGCTAAAAATGGGACCTTCGCGACCGTCGGCTTCGGAGGAACAAGATCAGAATAGCTGACGTTCCCCCCTGGGGCGCAGGTGTCAACTGCTGCACCTTCACTGCGAGAATGCCGTCACCCAAACCGCGACGCTGATCCGGATGCATCCCAAGGCCGAAATTTGTCGCTTCCTAGCAGGCACTAGTCTAGAGCATAATCCGACCTAACTGAATCTGGACGATTCCTTTTCGTTGGGAAATCTGATTCAAGATGTCAGCTGGACAAGGAGGTCAGCCTGGCATGACGAAGTCTATCTCAGAGGATTTACGTTCGCGGGTGATTGCGGCGGTTGACGGGGGCCTGTCACGGCGCGCAGCAGCTGAGCGTTTTGGAGTTGCGGCGGCGAGCGCGATCCGTTGGGTTCGCGAATGGCGGGAGACTGGATCGACGCGGGCGAAGCGGCAAGGCGGCGACATGCGGTCGCGCCGGATTGAAGCCCATCGCGACATTATTCTCGGTGCGGTCGAGGAGCAGGTGGACATCACGCTTGTTGAACTTGCCGAGATGCTTCGAGCGCAGCATGGGGCCGTATTTGCGCCGAGCACGATCTGGCGTTTTCTTGATCGTCACTCAATGACCGTGAAAAAAAACAGCGCACGCCAGCGAGCAGGAGCGGCCCGACGTTCTCGCGCGGCGACGCGCATGGTTTAAGGCCCAACCTGATCTCGACCCGGAACGGTTAGTGTTCATCGATGAGACCGGCGCATCGACGAAAATGGCGCGTCTGCGTGGACGGGCCCAGCGCGGCATGCGCTGTCGCTCCCCAATTCCGCACGGTCATTGGAAAACCACCACCTTCACCGGCGCGCTGCGCCTAACGGGCATGACCGCACCCATGGTCCTGGACGGTCCCATGACTGGCGAATGGTTCGCTGCCTATGCAGCGCAGGTTCTGGCGCCAACGCTGCGTCCCGGCGACATCGTCATCCTCGACAATCTGCCAGCTCATAAAACGATGGCGGCCCGTGAAGCCATCGAAGCAGTCGGGGCGCGAATGCTGTTCCTGCCGCCATACAGCCCCGACTTCAATCCAATCGAGAACGCCTTCTCGAAGCTCAAGGCAATCCTGCGAAAAGCCGCCGCCCGAACCGTCCCCGACCTATGGGATGCAATTCGCGAGGCACTGCCCCGCTTCACTCCCGAAGAATGCGCAAATTACTTTACTGCCACCGGGTATGAGCCAGAGTGATCGGATTCTGCTCTAGATCGTTCCATGACGGCGCGTCCCGGCGCGCGGTCTCTTGAAGCTTTGAATTGCCGTCGTCCATATCTGAACTGAGCGCGCTTGATCGCCTGTTCTCCTCTGCCGTTTTTCAGGAAATGGCCAGGAAAGGGCGCTCGCCTCTGTTCAGCCGCCTCATGCGCCAAGCGGGCGTAGTGGAGCGCTGCGGAGAAGAGGCGACGGTCGGTTCGGCATTCGATACTGCTTTCGCGCGCCTCAGGACCGCAGGAAGCCGGAACGAATACGTCTACCGCGCGGCGGTCACCAAGAATGTCCTTCTCGGCAAGCATTCCCTGCGCACTGCCTCGATGCTCAATGAGGTGCGCGCTGGTGACTGCAAGGCGGATCTCGTCATCCTGAACGGCACCGCCAGCGTCTATGAAATCAAGTCGGAACGCGATTCCCTTGCGCGCCTCGTCAACCAAGTCGCCAACTACAAGCGTGTTTTTGCGACGGTGAATGTCATTGTTGGCGAGGACCATGTCGAGGGTGCCCAGCGCGTACTGGACCGCGATGTCGGCATCCTTATGCTTTCCCGGCGCTACCGGATATCCGCGGTACGCGAGGCTGTGGATTCACCCGAGCGGACTTGTCCTACAACCATCTTTGAGACCCTACGATCGGCCGAAGCCGTGGCCGTATTGAAGTCGCTCGGCATAGCCGCGCCCGATGTTCCGAACACCCGGCGCCATGGTGTGCTCCGCTCGTTGTTTGCCGAGTTAGACCCGGCCGACGTCCACCGCGAAATGGTCAGTACACTGAAACGGACGCGGTCGCTTGTGCCTCTAGCGGAGCTCGTCGCACGCCTTCCGGTCTCGTTGCAGGCTGCGGCACTTTCGATACCAGTCAGGCGCGGCGATCACGATCGCGTCGTCAGTGCCATTGAAACACCTCTCAAAATGGCGATGGAGTGGACATAATCCTACGATGTACTATCCATATTTTCGCGGCAAACAGTTCGAACTCATCACCATTCGGGAGACAGCGGGGGTGATGGCACAAGCGGGGTTTGTGCCGATCATCGAACCGGTCAAGGAGACCCTGAAGGGGCTTCACAGGGCCTTGCAAACTGTCTGCGAAGTGGGCGGCAAGGCGATCGTCATCGTCAACCCGTACGTCGGCGACCACCAGGACAACGGAATTGGCATCACCGGTCTCCTGGCCCAGGAGTTTGCAGATAACGCAGCAGTATCGGCTGGGATACTTCTTCGGGAGGATATGAACCTCGAAGATGCCTATGCGCTTTTCGAAGCGCACGCCGCGCACGATCCGGTGTTCGTCCATGCCGGGTTTGGGGACCAAAAGGCTCTGGCCGATCAGCTTGGCGCGGGTCTCAAGAACACCCGCCATGTCTTCATCGAGAAACATGCAAGCACGCTCTGCCGCCGCTGCCTTAGCAAGGTGATGCTCTGCTCTTTGTCTAAAATAGACATCGTTGCCGCTCTTCATGGATACCCTCGTTCAGAAGCGTCTCGCGCATTGAGAACAAGCGTCGCTTGGTTGGGATAAACTCATCAGGTGGACGCGACGCTAAGATGTGATCGCACGGCGATCTGTCACCCCTAGGCGCGATGGGCGCGCCTAGGGGCGCAGCCGCGGCGTGCTGCTGCCGCGTGAAAAGGGCTTTAGAAGACTTGGGTCGTTCGTCATATTCGACAAACATGATTGATGCCGATGGAAAGTCAAGCCTTAGGCCGTTCAATGCATGATGGAATTAATGTAGGGCAGCATGCTAGGAAATTTATTGTTGTCACGGAAAAAGCTTTGCCTCTTCAATGGAAGTCCACTTTGTAGATGTATCTGCTTTTCTGACAATTAAGTCTTGTGTACGGCTACTGTTGATCACAATCATGACGAGTTTCATTTTCAAGCGTGTCAAATTTGTTAATTGAAACGAAGGCGTTGCTTTTTTATTATGCCCAGTCCACCATGGCTCGCTACATTGCTGATTTAAACGGAGTTTGTCATGACTGAACGCCGACAGAAGGTTGAAACGCTTGCTGTTCATGCCGGATGGCGAGCTGATTCAACGACAGGGTCGGTGGCCGTTCCTATCCATCAGACAACATCCTACCAATTTCGCGATGCGGAGCATGCGGCCTCGCTTTTCGCATTGCAGGAACTCGGCAACATTTACACCCGGATCATGAATCCGACTACCGACGTGCTTGAGAAGCGCGTAGCCGCCCTCGAAGGGGGCGCTGCTGCCCTGGCAGTCGCCTCGGGACAAGCTGCATCTGCCTACGCGATACAGAATCTGGCGCGCTGTGGCGACAACGTCGTGAGCTCGACAGCGCTTTACGGCGGCACATATAACTTGTTTGCCAACACGCTTAAGGATCAAGGCATTGAGGTGCGTTTTGTCGATCCTTCCGATCCGGAAAATTTTCGGCGGGCAACAGACGAGCGGACACGAGCCTATTATGCGGAAACGCTGCCCAATCCGAAGCTTGAAGTCTTCCCCATTGCGGATGTTGCTGCAATAGGCCGGGAGGCTGGAATTCCCTTGATCATGGACAACACAGCCGCGCCCCTGCTGTGTCGACCCATCGAGCATGGCGCAGCGATCGTCGTATATTCAGCCACCAAATATTTGGGCGGTCATGGGACCTCAATCGGCGGATTGATCGTTGATGGCGGCAATTTTGATTGGGCCGCGACCCCGGAGAGACAGCCGCTTCTGAACGCGCCTGATTCCTCATATCACGGAGCCATCTGGACCGAGGCGGCAAAGCCACTTGGCCCAATCGCCTACATACTGCGTGCAAGAGTGGTTTTGTTGAGGGATTTGGGGGCAGCCTTGTCCCCGTTCAACGCGTTTCAGCTGATCCAGGGGATAGAGACAGTGTCACTGAGGATGGAGCGGCACTGTGCCAACGCCGCTATCGTTGCCGACCATCTTGCGCAGCATCCCGCAATAACGAGGGTCATCTATCCATCTAAGCAGAATGGCCTCATCAAGGAGCGGGCCGACCGATATCTGACTGGTGGCCAAGGGGGACTCGTGGGCTTTGAGCTTGCCGGCGGGGTGGAAGCTGGGCGGAAGTTTATCGATGCCTTGGAACTTTTTTACCACGTCGCCAACATCGGTGATGCGCGTAGCTTGGCTATACACCCTGCTTCCACCACTCATTCCCAGTTGAATGAGGCGGAGCAGCTTGCGTCAGGCGTTTCGCCCGGGTATGTGCGCCTCTCCATCGGGTTAGAACATATCAGCGATATTTTGGCCGATCTAGAAAATGCTCTGAAGGCAGCGGTCTAGACGGAGCGGTATTAGCGCGCCCGGCCCCTCACGCGGGTAACCCGAATATCCCATTTCATGTCGACAAAGAGAGAGAAGACATTGCCCCGTATCGACGAGAAACTCCTGCCGATATTCGAAGACGTGTTGAGGCGGAATGCCGGTGAAACCGAATTCCACCAGGCTGTCGAAGAAGTGCTGGAAAGCCTGGGGCTCGTCGTCGCCAAGCATCCTCAATATATGGACAACGCCCTCATCGAGCGCATCTGCGAGCCGGAACGCCAGATCATCTTCCGTGTGCCCTGGGTCGACGACAAGGGGCAGACCCACATCAACCGCGGTTTCCGCGTGCAGTTCAACTCGGCGCTCGGCCCCTATAAGGGCGGCCTGCGTTTCCACCCATCGGTCAATGTCGGCATCATCAAGTTCCTGGGCTTTGAACAGACCTTCAAGAACGCGCTGACCGGCCTTCCCATCGGGGGCGGCAAGGGTGGATCGGACTTCAATCCGCGCGACCGCTCGGATGGCGAAATCATGCGCTTCTGCCAGTCCTTCATGACCGAATTATATCGCCACCTTGGCGAATATACGGACGTTCCGGCCGGGGACATCGGCGTCGGCGCGCGAGAGATCGGCTATCTCTTCGGCCAATATAAACGCCTCACCAACCGCTATGAGGCGGGCGTGCTCACCGGCAAGGGCCTGATCTACGGCGGTTCCCGCGCGCGCACCGAAGCGACCGGCTATGGCGCCGTCTATTTCGTGGACCAGATGCTCAAGACCCGTGGCGAAAGCCTGGAAGGCAAGCGGGCGGTGGTGTCAGGCTCCGGCAATGTCGCCATCTTCGCGATCGAGAAGATCAAGGAATTCGGCGGCAAGGCGGTCGCCTGTTCGGACTCCTCCGGCTACATCGTTGACGACGAAGGCATCGACCTCGACTTGCTCAAGGAAATCAAGCTCGTCCGCCGCGAACGGATCTCCGAATATGCGCGGTTGAAAGGGGCAGGCGCCTATTTTGTCGAGCAAGGCGTCGTGTGGGACGTGCCGTGCGAAGTCGCGCTCCCGTCCGCGACGCAGAATGAACTCAATGGAAATGATGCCGCGACCCTGATCCGCAACGGCGTCGTCGCCGTAGGAGAGGGCGCGAACATGCCCTGCACCCCCGAAGCTGTCCGCCTGTTCCAGAATGCGAACATATTGTTCGGCCCTGCAAAGGCGGCCAACGCGGGCGGCGTCGCTACGTCCGCGCTGGAAATGCAGCAGAACGCGTCTCGCGACAGTTGGACCTTCGAGGAAACCGAGGCTCGCCTCGCCGCGATCATGCGGCGCATCCATGATAGCTGCGCAGAGACCGCCGAAGAATACGGCGCGCCCGGCAATTACGTCCTCGGCGCGAACATCACCGGCTTCGTCCGCGTCGCCGAAGCGATGGGAGCAATGGGGGTTATCTAGCAACGAAGGAGCGGGTGATCTCTAGCGCCTTTCGCCCGGCTCGTTAGTTTGGGCCCGGATGTGCTCTGGTTGTCTCGGTAGGTCGCACAGTTCCCGTGCCGTTAGTCTGAGCTTAAATGCTCCACGGCTTGCCTTTTGCTGCGCGGCGGGAAAGTCGCCTGCCATCGGCGATGATGAATGGTGGATCGCGACCAGGTAAGTGGCAGAAGCCGAGTATTGTGGCCATGCACACGACGATGGTCTCATCAGTGCAGTATCATAACCTACTTCTCACCTTCGTCGACTGGCGGGGAATACCCGCCGCCTTCGACCCGTTCGCGGTACAGTGCCGCCCGCGCTAGCAGCATGAAGGCGACCGGCGTGGTGACCGTCAGGAATAGGCCGATAAGGACTTCGTGGACGGAAGGGCGCGAGCGGAGCACGGAGGAGCAGATGATCGACGCCAACACGATCAAGGCCATGCCCAGTGTACTACCAAGCGTCGGCGGATGCACGCGTTCGTAAAAACTCTGCATGCGCAACAGGCCGATCGACCCGACCAGCGCCGCCAGCGCACCCGCGAGCAGCAGGAGCGCCACCAGCGCCGCCGCCCAGCCCGGCAGGTCTGGTGCCTGAATCATTCGATTACCTCCCCGCGCATCAGGAACTTCGACAGGCCGACCGTTCCTACAAAGCCCAGCAGGGCGATGACCAATGCTGCCTCGAAATACAACGTTCGTCCTGTCTGTATGCCGAAGCTCAGCAACAGCAGCATCGAATTGGTGTACAAAGTATCTAGCCCAAGCACCCTGTCCTGCGCGCGGGGCCCCCGGATCATGCGGTAGGCGGCGCACATCATCGCCAAGCCCAGCATGACTTGCGCCACTGTGATTGCCAAGGCCAGTAGCAGGGACGTCATTGGCCGAATATCTCCAGCAACAAACTTTCATACCTGAGCTTGATCAAGGCGATCCACTGATCCTCATCGACGAGGTCCAGGACATGGACCAACACCGCGCTGCGGCGTCGATCAAATTCGACCCACAAGCTGCCGGGCGTTGCCGTTATGATTACGGCTAAAGTCGCGAGCCCATAGGGATGGGTAATCTCCAGCGGTAGGTGGATGAACCCGGAAACCCGGCCGCGGCGTCGGAACAGCACCAGCGATGCGACGGCAAAGTTCGACCGGACGATATCTGCAACGACGATCGCCAGCAGCTTAGCCATGGCCGCAGGCTGCCGCAGCTTCACGGGTTCCGGCTTCAATGCTGCCATCGCTTGGGTGGCGAGAAACGCTACGATCGCGCCCAGCAGCATTTGACCTGGCGAGAAGGACTGAGTCAGCAACAGCCAAGTGACGAACAGCAGCAGCGCAAGCAAGGGGTGGGGAATGAAGCGCCTCACCGTCCAGCCCCCACGCGCTGCGCGCTCAGGACCGCGCCCACATAGCCCTCCCGATCGCCCAGGGACTGGCCGGTCCGTTCCATGTAGCGCATCGTCGGACCCGCGAAGATCATGAGACCGAGACACACCACCAGCAGTATCGCGACCGGTACTACTTCGGCAAGGCGAAGCACCGGCTGCGGCTTGTCCGACGGTGCCCAGATCAGATCGATGCCAGCGCGGGTCGTCGCGACCAGCACCGCCAGCCCTGATCCGATCAATAGTGCAATGAGGCCCCAGATCGACCCTGCGATCCTGTCCTGCAGTCCGAGCAATCCGTCGATCATCGCGAATTTGGCGATGAAGCCGGACAGCGGCGGGAGGCCGGCGATCAGCAGTACGCAGAACGCGAAGCCCATGCCCAATATGGCGATGGTGGCAGGGATGACGATGCCGATCTCTTCCTCCCCACCCTCGTTGAGCGCGCCGGTATATTCATCGTCGAACACAGGTTCGCTGACGCCCGCTGGCAGCGCTTCCTGCCGCTCGACGAGCTCGATTAGCAGGTAGAAGGCGCTGATCGCCAACGTCGAACTGACTAGGTAGAAGAGTGCGCCTGCTAGGACATCGCCTGCGCCCGCGCCGATTGCCGCGATCAGCGTGCCCGCCGAGATGATCAGCGAATAGCCCGCAACGCGCGACAATGTGCGGGCGGCGAGCACGCCGATTGTGCCGAACGCCATCGTTGCCATGCCGCCGAACAGCAGCCATTCCTCACCATAGTTGCCGGTCCAACCCAGATCGCCACCAAAGAGGAGCAGATAGACGCGTAGCACCGCGTAAATGCCTACCTTGCTCAATATCGTGAAGAGCGCGGCGACGGGGGGCGCCGCCGCCGCATAGGTACGCGGCAACCAGAAGCCGAGCGGCCACATGCCCGCCTTCACCAGGAAGGCGATGCCCAATATTGCCATCCCGCTTTGCACCAGCGCCACGTCGCTATTCGCAACGGCCGGTATGCGCACGACCAAGTCAGCCATGTTGAGCGTCCCGGTCACCCCGTAGATCAGCGACGCGCCGATCAGGAAGAGGAGCGATGTGGCGACATTAAGCGTCACATAGTGCAGCGCTGCCTTCACCCGCGCCTTGCTCGATCCGTGCAGCAAAAGACCGAATGACGCCGCCAGCAGCACTTCGAAGAAGACGAACAGGTTGAACAGGTCGCCGGTCAGAAATGCCCCGTTGAGACCCATCAGTTGAAGCAGGAAGAGCGCGTGGAAGCGCGGGCCGGCACGGTCCCATCGCGCCAACGCGTGGATGAGCGAGGTGAGGCCCAACGTCGCTGTCAGCACAAGCATCATCGCCGACAGCCAGTCCAACACAAGCACGATACCGTAAGGCGCCGCCCAATTGCCGACCAGATAGGCGCGGGTTGCGGGCGCGCCGCTGAAGCCCGCCGCTGCAACCCCGGCCAACAGGGTGATCGATGTGGCGAGCAGCGCTGTCACAGTAGAGAGCGCGATGATCCGCTTGGCCATCGTCCTGCGCTCGTTGAGCAGCAACATGGCTGCTGCACCGACCAGCGGCAGCAAGATCGGGAGAATGATCAGTTGATGAAGCACGCCCCCGGTCACTCGCCATCCTCTCCGTCGACATGATCAGTGCCGGTGAGGCCGCGCGAGGCAAGTAGCACCACGAGCAGCAGCGCCGTCATGGCAAAGGAAATGACGATGGCGGTCAGCACCAGCGCCTGCGGCAACGGGTCGTCGTACAGTGCAGGATCGGGCGTGCCCGAACCGACCAGCGGCGGCGCGTCGACGGCCAGCCTGCCCATCGCATAGATGAACAGGTTGACCGCGTAGGACAGCATCGACAGCCCCAATATGACCTGGAAGGTGCGCGGGCGCAGCAGTAGCCATACACCCGATGCCACCAATATGCCGATGCCGAGCGCAAGAATGATTTCCATCAGCCTTGCTCCCTCACTGGCAGAGGGGGCGGATTGGACTGGCGGCGCGCGGTGGTCCGGATGGACTGGTGCGCTATGGCGATCAGGATGAGGGCGGTCGTACCCACCACCAGCAGGAAGACGCCCAGGTCGAACAGCAATGCGCTGGCAACCGGCACCTTTCCAACCAGCGGCACGTCGAGATAGCGGAAGAAGGAGGTCAGGAAGGGATAGCCGAAGATCAGAGCGCCCAGCCCGGTCGCGA
The DNA here is from genome assembly GCF_015693305.1 of Sphingobium sp. Cam5-1. Lineage (NCBI taxonomy): Bacteria > Pseudomonadati > Pseudomonadota > Alphaproteobacteria > Sphingomonadales > Sphingobiaceae > Sphingobium > Sphingobium sp. Cam5-1. The sequence continues at coordinate 358,170 of NZ_CP065138.1, forward strand.
CCGCTGTCATCAGTCCCACGCCCATCCAGTTCAGCGGCTTGATACGCAATCGCGCCTCGATGCTGCGCGTGCCTGCCGCCATATATTGGAGGATGAGGGCGATCGACATCGTCACTCCCGCGGCGAAACCGCCCCCAGGCAGGTCGTGTCCCCTTATTAGCAGATAAAGCGCCAGCACCGTTATGAAGGGGAAAAGCCATTCCATAATCACGCGTGGGACGAGCAGATAGTCAGCCAGTGTATCGCCCCGCGACCGGTCGTCCCGTTCCTCGTCAAACGCATCCTGCTGACGCTGCTGCAGCGGGCTGCGCACGCTTTCGCTCGCCGGTCGAAAACGCCGCAGCAGTGAAAATACAGTCAGCGCGACAATCGCTAGCACCGTGATCTCGCCCAGGGTGTCGAACGCACGGAAGTCAACGAGGATGACGTTGACGACATTCCTGCCGCCTGCTTCCGGATAAGACCGTTCGATGAAGAAGCGCGAGACCGTGTCAGGCAGAGATCGAGTCATGATGGCGTAGGACAGCAACCCCAGGCCGAGGCCCGCGCCTCCCGCGATTACAAGGTCGATCGCCCTGCGCGCGCGGACGCTGATCGGCGTGCCCGCTTCCGGCCAGACGTCGGGCAGCCGCTTTGGCAACCATCGCAGGCTCAGCAGCATCAGGATCGTAGTGACGGTCTCCACCAGCAGCTGCGTCAATGCCAGGTCGGGCGCCGACAGCCATACGAAGCTGATGCAGCTGACAAGCCCCGTGCCCGACACCAGCACGACGGCGGCCAACCGGTGATATTTCGCTTGCCATGCCGCGGCCAATGCGCAGCCTGCTCCCACCAGCCAGATCGCGCCGAAGCCAGGATCCAGCGGCGTGACGCCAAGCGTCCCGATCGCGTAGCCAGCTCGTAGGAACGGCAGAAGTCCCGCGATGCACCCGACCAGCACTAGCACGCGCAGCTGCGACTGGAGCCGCTCCGTCGCCACCACTTTCATCAGCTGTCGCGCCGCGCCGATCAGGATCGACAGCACCGTCTCGAACATACGCCGGCCCTTAAGCCGTCCCAGCAGCGGCACGGCGGATGCGGTATTCAACTGTCGTGCAAAGACGAAATATCCGGCCGCCCCAACCGCCAGCGCGACGATGCTGAGGAAAAGCGGGCGGGTGAAGCCATGCCAGATTGCGAGGCTATATGTGGGCATGTTCGGCCCCAGCACCGACCGGGCCGCGACCTCCAGCACCGGACCAATGGTCACCGCAGGAAATATGCCGACTACAAGACAGCCGACGACCAGCACTTCGATCGGCGCCCGCATCCAGCGTGGTGCTTCATGCGGCGTGCGCGGCAGGCTCGTCGGTCGCGGGCCGAAGAAGGTCTGGTGGATGAAGCGCAGTGAGTAAAGGACGCTGAAGGTCAGGCCCAGCGTCGCCAAATAGGGCAGGGCTTGGTCCAGCCACGTGTCGTTATAATCTGTCACGGCTTCGGCAAGCAGCATTTCCTTTGACAGGAAGCCATTCAGCAGCGGCACCCCTGCCATCGCCGCTGCAGCGACCATGGCCAGCGTCGCAGTGATCGGCATAAAGCGGTACAACCCGCTCAGCCGTCGCAGGTCGCGTGTGCCCGCTTCATGGTCGATGATTCCGGCCGCCATGAACAGCGAGGCTTTGAACGTCGCATGGTTGAGCGTGTGGAAGATAGCGGCGACCGCCGCAAGCGGGCTGCCGATGCCCAGCAGCAACGTGATGATGCCGAGGTGACTGATGGTGGAATATGCCAGTAGGCCTTTCAGATCCTGTTGGAAGATCGCGGCCCAGGCGCCAATCAGCAGTGTTAGCAGTCCCGCGCTTGTCACGATGTAGTACCAGGCCTCGCTCCCTGCGAGCACCGGCCACAACCGGATGAGTATGAATATGCCAGCCTTAACCATCGTGGCGGAATGGAGGTAGGCCGACACCGGCGTCGGCGCGGCCATCGCATGGGGCAGCCAGAAGTGAAACGGGAATTGCGCGCTCTTGGTGAAGGCGCCGATCAGGATCAGCAGCAGCGCAGGCAGGTACAGTTCACTCGACCTGATGGCGTCGCCCGATGCCAGCACCGCTTCCAGGTCGTAGCTTCCGACGATACGCCCTATCAGCAACAGGCCGATCAGCAGGGAAAGCCCACCCGCCGCCGTGACGATCAACGCCATGCGCGCGGCACTGCGCGCGGCTTCATTCTGGTGCCAATAGCCGATCAGCAGGAAGGAAGCGAGGCTCGTCAGCTCCCAGAAAAAGACAAGCTGAACCAGGTTGCCAGACATGACCAAGCCAAGCATCGATCCCATGAAGGCGAGCAGGAATGAAAAGAAGCGAGGAACAGGATCGTCCCGCGACATATAATAGCGTGCATACAGAACAACGAGAAACCCGATTGCCAAGACAAGCTGTGCAAAGATCCATGATAGGCCGTCGAGCCGAACCACTAAGTTCAGCCCCAGGGAGGGAAGCCATTCTATCTCGCTGCGAAGGACTGTTCCGTCGGCCACAGCCGGGTAAAGAAACGCGGTCAGCAGCGTGCCAGTAAGCGCGACCATGCCAGCGATGATCCCGGCAGTATCACGCGCCCTTGAGGACAGAAAGGCGGCGGCGAGGCTGCCCAAAAACGGGAGGAGCAGGATTAACCACAGCAAGCTGATATTTGGTGAGGTAATTATCGCTCTCCAAGCGGTTGGCGCTTCTATCCCTGCTAGCTGCCTCCTTGCCTCCGGTCAAAACTCAAATAGCCTAAGGCTCAGGGACATCGTCAGCCGTTGATGGTGAGATCATCCGCCGCTATTACGGGAACAATAAGCACGTCCTGTGTGGCATCCAGCAGCACCCCCTGGGCGACGCTTCCAAGCAGAAATCGCTCCAAGCCCTTCCGCTGGTTTGTCCCAAGCACGATCAGATCAGCTTCCTGCTCGATTGCGCAGGCGCTGATTGCAGCTGAGGCTGAGCCTTTGAGCGGACTAAGCATGAGCTGCGCGGAATCCAATCGGCATTTCGCGAGGAACGAGGTCAACTCAGACCGGGCCCGATCCTCCTGCTGGCTGACATAATGATCAATCGCGTCCTGTACCTCCATAGCTCTCTTCATCATCCCGATCGCCGGCGCATCGAAAAGGTGCAGTGCGATTATGTCGCCTGCTGCAGAGATATCGAGCTCGGACATGGCGTTTATCGCGACCTCAGACGCCTCGTCAAAATCCACCGCCACAAGGCTCCGCCGGTAGGGGCCCGATGGAACCGCATTGACCATGAGGATGGGATGTCGACTACGGCGGATTGTTCGCTCAGCCGTGGTACCGACAAATGTATCCAGAAATTGGCGACGATGGGGACCCACGATGATGAGCGCAGGATCGGCTTCTTCGGCCACCTGCAGTATGCCAGTGAAAGCATCTCCAGTTGTGATCAGCCATTCAGCCCGTATTTGATCCACATCTACCAAGGTGGAGACCGTTTGCTGCAAAATTTCGGCCGCAGCAGCTTTTTGTCGTTCGATTAAGTAGTTAGGTTGATCGTCATCGACGACATGAACAAGCGTCAGCTCCGCTCCGACCTGCCGAGCTGTCAACACAGCTCTCCGCAGCGCCCGATCAGATCTGGTCGAGAAATCTGTGGCAACCAAGATTTGTTTCATGGAATCACCTCCTAAGCTGGCGCGCTCGCGGCATCCGTTTCACTATGCATCAATAGCATCCCGAGAGTTCGATGTCGCTGAGCAGATCGCCATTAATTCAAGCGAAAGCCCACCATAGCAGGGCAACCGCTATCAGTATGGGAAAGGAGAGAACGGCGACCAATTCCTTCGTCGGCACACGATAGCTGTCGCCATGCTCCCGGCGGAAATTGTGCAGCTTTTCCGCATGATCCTTGCTGGACGATAGGATGGCTTCTTCAATTAACGATAGGTGAGCAACCAGCCCGCCAATTTCCGCAATCTCTTGCGTGTTAACTCCGGGGTAACGGGCAAGTAGAGCTTCAAGCTCCATAAACGAATTTGAGACCGGCCGCAGCCGGTTAAACGACGTCGACATTGAACTATCCTTCAGAGCTCGACAAATTTACAAGATGAGAGGTGGTCTCCCTGCTAAATGCAGGCGAAGAAAGCTGTCAGATTTTATGAAGTGCAGACCGCCTCGAGTAGTCACTTCCCGGACGCCAGGTGATCCACGATAGCGTCCGGCTAATTGTTGAATATTAGGCGCTGAGCCTCGCCACAAGAGAAAGAATGGTTCATCACCGATGACATAGTTATATCATATACGGAAACAAGGATGATATCGCCCTAGCCTGTATTTATAGCGTCATGATGAAGATGCATTCACCTATTATCGCTAGAAATCCGTAGATTATGCAGTTTCATCGCCACCATGCAACGCTCCACGGCTCGCTATGCCAAACGCCGGTAACTCTGCAACAAGAACCGCTTGAAGATTTCGATCGCCTGTCCATATTGATACTGCGGGCCGGGCCCCTCTGACGGTTGTTTCGAAAACGATCGTGATGTCGGACCGCATCGGGTTGGCTCGGTGCAGGTCAGTAATTTTCTCATTTCCTCCCAGCTGATCCGGTTAATCCATATCGAGTGGAGAGAGGCTTTGAATAGATTGTTATACAAATTGACCCGGTTGCACGCGAAGCTCGAAGAGGAAATCCGCGGCGAACTTAGGCGTCGTTTCCCCGATAATATGCGGTTGTTGCGGCTCAAGAAACTGCGACTGCAGGTAAAAGATCGCCTGCACGGCCAGGGGCTTCGACGCGCAGAGAGTGAACTCGCTCGGTGATCTGAACCACCGCGTCGCGCTTGAACTCATCGCTGAAACTGGGCTTTCCCATCGCCGCCTCCTGTCCTAAAAATAAGATCGGAGGTGTCGAGAAATCTAGGAGCTACTCAGTCCCAACGCGTTGGGACTGAGCAGTCTGCGGCTCTGAGAGTTGCCTCAGGGTGCGTCGTCAGAGCCGGCAACACCACCTTCGCCTTCAAGCCTGGCTATCTGACGGGTGTCGGAACGCGTGAATTTTAGCCGTACACCGGCTCCCATTCCGCCTTCTTCTTCGACGAGGATCACCCCATAATGATCGAGTGCGCGCTGCGCGGCACATAGGTCCGCCTTCTCCGTGATCCATGCACTGCCAGCTCATTCGATGCGGCCCAGCGTATCGGTGGAAATGCCAGCGGCGCTTGCAAAGTCTGCCGCGCTCACGCCGACCAATGCCCGCGCGGCTGCGATCACGCGACCTGTTATGTGAACATGACCTGACATGAATGCTTCCTTCTCGCTCAAGGGTCCAACTCTATTTCGATCGGATTGTGCCGTCCACCTTGCGCTTGAGGATGCGGAGCTATGAGACTTGTGGCGATAGGCTAATTCTTTCATCTTCTTCGAAATAGGCGCGCGCAACCTCAAACGATCGGCTCGCTGCCCTTCACTTCGACGTGCCTGGTCCGGGCCTTTGCGCGATGATTTCGTGGCGATGGGCCACCGTCGTACAGCGGCCTGCCGATCAAACCATCTTCTAGAGGAGCGCGAGCCGCCAGTGCGCGGCGATGATCGGTACCCTTGGCGTGAGCACCAGCGAATAAGGTGACAAATGTTTAGGCCGGATCACCGAGATCGCCCGGACCTACAATTTTTTTGAAGTGCGCTCATATCGAGGCGCGGACCTTTTGCGCTGACCGAGGCAGCTTCGTGGTGCTTTCTGCCAAAGGTTGCGCATCTTGCGGGGTCAATACCACATATCATTTGAGTGAATTGGCGCGGATTACGCAGTGGACATCGGTACGCCATTCCTAGTTAAATCCGGTTCGCGCCTACGCTTGGGCGGTAGCATCTACCGCAAAAACGCGCACCATGCCGATGAAGGGTGCAATGCCATACCCTGGTAACGGTTCAGCGCTATGTACTTGTCGACATGGTCTAGGGGGCGAACATCGAACCATAGCTGTGGCTGCCGAGCAATATGAACGTCATGGCAGGTGCCAAAAGCAGAATGAGAAGATGAACGCTTACGCCTGATCCGGCAGCTGACATAACCTTGACGAGCGGCGAAGAGGGGAGCAGCTTCTCGTGGCACATAATTCGATCTTGCAGCCCGCATAGACATTCAATAATCATCTGTGCTCCTCGACAGACTTGACCATACGAGCGCTCGAAGGCGGTTGGAAGGTGGAGTGAGATGCCATTACTAAAACGTCGATCGAAGTTTCAAATCGCAAAGCTGCATCGACGCGACTTCATGGCGAGCGTTGCGATTGGGGCGGCTGCGCTCGCGTGTTTCCGGCATCCTGCGTATGCAAAGCCACGCATCGTGGAGGTGTCGATGGGCACCGCCCTTATGACATTCCTGCCGGCCACGGTGACTATCAAAGTCGGAGACACGGTGCGGTGGACCAATCCCGGCATCGTCAGCCATATCATCAATTTCGATCCTGCCCGTGCAAAGCAGGCAGGGTCAGTGAGCTTGCCTGCGGGAGTCGAGCCGTTCAATTCAGAAGAGATGGAGAAAGGCGATACCTTTTCCCACTTGTTCACAGTGCGCGGCACTTATCATTACACCTGCCGCTATCACGAGAATATGGGAATGACAGGAACGATCATCGTCCGCTGATGATACTGGCGGGACGCATCGCACAGCGAACTTCGTCGCGACATTGTTTCGCTTTTCACAAGCAGGTTATTTAGTTCGCGACGGAGCGTCTACCGCGCTGGGTAGCGTCGTTTCCGGAAACCAAGCAGCAAAGTCTTCTCGCTTTGCGATAAGATCCGCGATCGTATATTGGTCAAGCACCGCTAAAAACGCTCTCACAGCCTCTTTGAGAACACCGGTCATGCCGCACGCCGGCGCGATGATGCAACTCCCGCAGTCTACAAGTTCGAAGCCTTCTTCAGTGTGCCGAACGAGAGCGCCGACATTTATCGTGTCTGCCGGCTTGCCGAGGCGAATGCCGCCGCCTCGGCCGCGCACGCTCTCGATATAGCCCGCCTTCGCTAAGTCATTGACGACCTTCATGAGGTGGTTCTGCGAAATGTTATAGGCGCGCGCGACTTCGGCAATCGAGCACAGCCGCTCCGGGTGCGCGCCAAGGTAAAGCAGCACTCGCATCGAATAATCAGTGAACAGCGTGAGCTTCATGGCCATCCCAGACGGCATAAGACAAACCAAATATATGCATTCTGATTGCATCTTTCAATCGAATCGTATAGATGCATTGAGGATGCATGATTTGGAGTGGGTGTCGTGGAAGATGACCCGGCGACAGACGAAGCGCAGCTTGCAAGCTTTGTTCACGCTTTCTACTCCCGCGTGCGGGCGGACCAGCTACTCGGCCCCGTGTTCAACGACAGCGTACATGATTGGCCACGGTATCTGAAAACGTTCGAGGATATTTGGTCGTCCGTGAAGTTCAGGACCGGTCAATATACCGCTCACTCAATTCCTGAAGGCCTGAAGCACAAACAGAGCATCACAACCGAGCTTTTCCGAAGCTGGCTGACGTCATGGAGAGACACAGCTGAAGAACTGATGCGCCAAAGTGCTGCTGCAGTCCTTCAGTTCAAGGCTGCGCAAATGGCCGATCATCTGCAACTTGCTTCCTTCTTCAGAGCGGCCGATCTCTCTCGAATTGGAGGTCGGGGAAGCAAAGCATCGGGAAGGGGCGCCGTGGCTGAACTGCTCCCCTACAGGTCCACGCCAGTATTCGTTCAGGACACGTTGCCAAGCGCATTGCAAGCCTGGCATGATATAAAGTCTGGCGTTTCGAGTCTCACTACAGTGCTCGAAGGGCACCTGAAGAATCATATATCTCGATCCGCCATGCAGAGCAGTTCTCACGCCCACCCACGGGCTCGTTCTTTCTCAACAACCGCATTTTTCGACGCCTTTGGGCGACATGAAGATGCAAGTCGATTTCTACGATCAGAAACCGTTTTCAACGAAGTCTTGGCCAATCAATCAACGAAGGAGCTGTCATGTCGCAACCTCTGAGCGAACAGACCATCGCGCTCGTTAAAGCTACTGTTCCCGCGCTGGAGGCCCACGGGCTCGACATTGTGCGGGAAATGTACTCGCGCATGTTCCAAAATCCCGAGATACGCGACTTGTTTAATCAGTCGCATCACGGCGACACCGGATCTCAGCCGAAGGCACTAACGGGGGCGATCCTCGCATATGCGAGCAACATAGAAAATCTTGGTGCCCTGGCTCCAGCCGTAGAACGGATCGCACAAAAGCATGTCGGGCTGCAAATTCTGCCCGAGCATTATCCGCACGTGGGTGAGGCACTTCTCGGCGCTATCAAAGCTGTTCTGGGCGACGCCGCAACGGAAGACATCCTAGCAGCCTGGGGCGAAGCTTATTGGTTTCTCGCCAACATACTGATCGCTCGCGAACGGCGCATTTACACCGAACAGAAGGATATGAGTGGGGGCTGGAATGGCTGGCGGGAATTTCGAATCGATGATGTGGTACGCGAGAGCAGCGTCATCAACTCCTTCCTCCTGCGTCCCGTGGATGGCGAGCCGGTCATGACATATAAGGCCGGCCAATATTTAACTTTCTGGCTGGAAATTCCCGGCCATCCTCCCGTCAAGCGCAATTACTCAATTTCGGCTGCTCCCAACGGCGAAACTTATCGCATCTCCGTCAAGCGTGAGCCGCAGGGGCTCGCCTCGGGCTGGCTCCACGACGAAGCCAAACACGGTACGATCCTGAAGGTCGCCGCACCGGCCGGCGAGTTCTTCCTCGCTGAGCATATCGAACGACCGATCGTTCTACTTTCAGGAGGTGTAGGCTTAACCCCGATGGTAGCGATGCTTGAGGCACTAGTCGGCAACGGTGCCTCTGTTCCCGTGCAGTATATTCACGGCACCCACGACCGCGAAACGCATGCCATGCGGGATCATGTTCGCAGCGTCGCCGCGCTGGGGAACTCCGTCAAAATCATCGACTTTCATCAGACCCCCCTTGCCGACGAGGTTCTAGGTCGCGATTATGATGTTGCCGGCATCATCACCGACGAGTGGCTGGTGGCGAATACTCCTGTCGGAGATGCGGACTATTATATCTGTGGTCCTCGGCCCTTCCTGCGTCACGCTGTTTCCACGCTGTCGCTAGCGGGTGTCCCGTCGGACCGCATCCATTATGAATTTTTCGGCCCGGCTGACGAACTGCTGGCGGCGTGAGTCATTCGGCGGTGGATGGCATCAGCATAGCGCGCGTGATCCATGTCCTGGCAATCGTGTTGTGGATTGGAGGAGTGGCGTTTGTCACCCTGGTCGTGATGCCATCCATCGGCCGTGCCGCTCCTGGCGACAGTCGGATGGGTTTCTTTCGCCAGCTTGAGGGGCGTTTTGCCTTCCAGGCCAGGTTTTGGGTCCTGCTTGCAGGCATGAGCGGCCTCTGGATGGTTCAACGCGGGCATATGTGGGTTCGTTTCGCTGATCCTCGCTTCTGGTGGATGCATGCGATGTTGCTCACCTGGCTCATTTTTGCAGCCATGCTTTTCGTCATCGAGCCGATGTTTGTTCATCGCCGCACGGATAGGTCGGTTCATCCGGAAGCCGACTTTCGCGCCATGGAGCGGATGCATCGCGTGCTTCTCGCGCTCTCCGTTATAACAGTACTAGGCGCGGTTGGTGGCAGCCACGGCTTGATCTGAAGCAGCATCACGTTCTGCTCATGACGGCTTCTGCGTCGGGTTTCGGGTCACTTAGAATGCGCTGCTGTATGCAAAGGGCGGTTTCACCAATGCCACGGTGAAGGCTGCCTATGACGACGGCGTTAAACGCATCGAAATTGTTGTCTTATCCTCCAAAATCATTCGTTTGACCACGTCGCGCGCCTAGTCCAGCTATAGCGAGCAAGAACGAAAACCCCTTGTTCGAAGCTTGCGAGAGGATGCGACAATGCGCAATAATGGGCCGGAGACAGAGAGCTCGGCGTTGCGCTTCGGTGGCATTGCTCAAACGATCATCCTGTCTGCGGTTGCCGCTGCGATCTGCACCCTATTTAAGGTGCATGCGCTAACGGAAGCGCAGGCATCCATCGCGCTCGTCACGGCGCTGCCGACGGTCATGACGATACTTGTCCGACGCGACACGAAAGAGTGATGTCCAACTTAGAATGAAAACATTTGCACTAAACTATAAGTAATTTGATCTACGCGGAGGCGCAGAGTTGCGCTTATGAGGCGGACCGAAATGAGGCACGCGGCGGAGCATGATCTGCCGGCGGCTTCGGTCTAGTCACGGTTGCCTCGCAAATGTCGTCTGCACAGTCATCGCTCTCCTGGCCTTCGGTCAGCTTGACCATTGACGCGCGCAAGCTGCTGTTCTCGCTGAGCAGTTTCCTTGCGGCGGCGATCACGCTGGCGATCGTGTTCTCGGCCAGCCTGCCACGTCCTTGGTGGGCGCTGTTGACGGTCTATGTGACGGCACAGCCCATGTCGGGCGCATTCCGGCCCAAGATGCTGTATCGCCTTGCCGGAATCGCGACCGGTGCCATCGTGACGATTGCGGTGGTTCCCAACCTCCAGAATGCACCGGAACTGCTGGTGCTGTGCATGGCGGCGTGGACGGGCTTTTGCATCTATCTTGCGGTGCTCGACAGGACGCCGCGCGCTTTCCTGTTCCAAATGGCAGCCTTCAGCTCGGCGGTAATCAGCTTTCCCTACATCGAAAATCCCGCCGATATATTCGACACCACTGCAGGGCGCGTTGCGGAAATGACCGTCGCGATCCTGAGCGTCTCGATGGTTCACGCGGTGCTGCAACCATGGAGCGCAACGCCCGTGATCCGCGATCGGGCTAAGTCCTTCTTACGACATGCGCGCCGTTGGTCGGTCGAAGTGCTGAGCGGCGACAATGGCGAGCAGGAAAACGCATACCGCCGTGCGCTGGCATCCGACGTCACCGAGTTGGGGATGATCGCAATCCACCTGCCATTCGATCAACGCGCCGCGCCCATCACGCAGCGCCGCGTTATTGCGCTCCAGCAGCAGCTTGCCAATACCATCCCGCTCGCGTCGGCTGCCGCCAACCGGCTCGACCTGATAGAACGCGAGCATGGTATCCTGCCCGAACTTAACGGATTGCTTGTCCGCACGATGGATTGGTTGGGATCGGCAGAAAGTCGGACGGCACAAGTTGGGGCACTGATTGACGAGTGCGAGCGGCTGGCGAGGCAGGCAGAGGATCGCGGCGACTGGCCTTCGCTGCTAGCCGCCAGCGCCTCAATTCGCCTTGCTCAGTTTCTGAATGCCTTCGCTAGCGCGCAGCGGCTTGCCAATCGCATCGGGTCGCCGGGTCGTCTGAAAATCAGTGACGGACATGAGCAGTCGTTCCGGCTTGCGCGCGATCACGGTGTGGCAGTGCTGGCGGGAGCGGCCACGGCGGCGGCGATCATCCTCTACTGTGCGGTGTGGATCCTGCTGGCCTGGCCCAGCGGCTCCGCCACGGCCGCCTTTGCGGCGCTCATCACCTGTTCCTTCGCGGCCCATGATGATCCATCGCCGATAATCGGCCGATATCTGAAGGCGACGTTGAAGACCTTCCCACTGGCCGCCTTCTACCTGTTCGTGGTCCTCCCTCGCGTCGACGGTTACGAAATGCTGATGATCACGCTGGCTCCGGCGCTCCTTTGGATGGGCTATATTCAGGCCGATCCGCGTCGTTCGCCCGAAGCGTTGCCAATGTTCTCCTGCTTCATCGTGGCTATGGGTTTCCTCGCCCGGTTCCAGGCCGATTTTTCCGCCTTCGTGAACACCGGCATTGCTCAGTTGGGCGGCATCGTCACGACGCTGGCCGTCACGCGTCTGTTTCGCACTGCAAGCGCGCGCTGGACTCTGCGTCGCGTGATGCGCGCCAACTGGACCGAGCTGGCCCTGCTGGCGGACATCCGCCGGCCGTTCCGTCCCGGAGATTGGACGGCGCGCTCCGTGGACCGGCTCGGCCAGATCGCGCAGCGCATCGTCGCGGCTCGTCCGGGCGATGACCTTCATGCTGCCGACAGCCTTGCTGATCTGCGGATTGGGCGGAATGTCATTCCGGTGCGTAAGGCCCTGTCCCATGTCCCACACGATCTGCGCCACGACCTTGGCCTAGTGCTGGCGGGCGTCGCCGATCACTATCGCGGCTGCACGCGGCTTTCCAAGATCGTACCAGCCGACGCGGCGCTACTGGTGCCGATCGACCGGTCGATCGACGGTCTGCTTGCCCAACTGCTCGACGAATACTGCAGGCAGGCGCTGCGTGCGCTCGTTGCGATGCGTTGCAACCTGTTCCCCGAAGCCGCTGCTCCGGTCCTAACCGCCGGCAAGACCGCCACCCTGCGGATGGTGCAAGGAGGTCGCGCATGATCGAGGAAATTCACTTTGGCGGTATCTACGTGCCCGCCGCTCTTGCAACGGCGGTCTTGTCGGGCGTGCTGGTATATGTCGTCCGCACGCCGATGCAGCGCATGACATTCTATCGACTCCTTTGGCAGCCCGCCCTGTTTGACCTCGCTGTCTTCATCCTCCTGTGGTGGGGATTAAGTGCGGGAGCAGATCTCACCTCTCACTTCTGGTTCATGTCATGACCATGCTTTCACGACACCATCTTGCGCGCTCGATCGCGACGCTTTTCGTCATTCTCGTCATTCTTGGCGGAATCTACGCGCTGTGGCAGCGCTATCAAGTCGATCCAGTGACGCGTGACGGCAAGGTCCGTGCCGACATGGTGCCCGTGTCTGCCGATGTCGCCGGACTCGTCACCGAAGTGCGGGTCGTAGATAACCAATCCGTACGCAAAGGCGACGTGCTGTTCGTCGTCGACCGGCCGCGTTACCAACTCGCCCTCGAACAAGCCGATGCAACCCTGATGAACAAGCGCGCTTCGCTCGCGCAGTCGGTTCGCGAGGATCGCCGCAACAGCGCGATCCGCGAGGTGATTGCCGCAGAGACCGTTGAACAGGGACGTACTCGGACCTATGAACTCAGAGCAGAGGTGGCGCAGGCTGTTGCTGCCCGAAACCTCGCCCGTTTCAACCTTGAACGCACGCTGGTCCGCGCGCCAGTTGACGGGGTCGTTACCAATACGACCTTACAGCCAGGAGTCTATGTCGTTGTCGGCAAGCCTGCTCTGGCCCTGGTTTATGGAAAGACCCTCCGAGTTGAGGGGTATTTCGAGGAGACCAAGCTGCCGGCTATCCAGGTCGGCGATCAGGCGAGCATCTACATCATGGGCGTCGCGGACGAAATTCATGGTCGCGTCCACAGCATCGCTGGCGGCATCGAAGACCGCGAGCGGGGCGGGACCGACGGTCAATACGCCGATGTGAATCCGAGTTTCGACTGGGTCCGGCTGCCCCAGCGCATTCCGGTCCGGATCGAGATCGAAAACAAGCCGGCGAATGTGCGGCTCATCCCCGGACAAACGGCAACGGTCGTGATTCATCCACGTGCCGACGCACGCAAGATCCAAAGGAGTCTGCCATGGTAAGGCAAGCGATGAGCCGCCTGACGCTCTGCGCCCTCGGTGCGGGGCTGCTGGCGGGCTGCACCACGGTTGGACCGGATTACAAAGGTCCAAACAGCGCGGTGCTCAAATCCCCTGCCGCCCAGGGCAAATTCGTCGGCGCTGCCGGCCTTCCCGTCGATGCCGACGCGCCTCCTCAGGATTGGTGGCGACTGTATGACGACCCGCTTCTCGACCGGCTTGTCGGAGAGGCCTTGGCCGCCAACACCGACCTTCGGGTCGCCGCTGCCAACCTGGAGCGTACCGAAGTCACAATCCACGAAGCCAAGGACGCATATGGCCCGGAGGTGGAGACTGAAGTCGCCTCAGAGCGCAGACAGTTTTCCACCCAGTCCTACCTGCGCGAGACACCTATCCCCCCGTTGACCGTCGGCAGCGTGGGAATCCGTGTCGCCTATCAGCTTGACCTGTTCGGCCAGTTAAAGCGCCTGGTCGAGGCTGCCGAGGCCGATGCGGAAGCCAGCCGCGCTGTTCGCGACGCTGTTCGCGTGACCGTGGTGGCCAATGTTGTGCGCGCCTATGTGGAAGCCTGCAGCGCCGGAGAGGAACTGGCCGCCACCCGTTCGGTCGTCAACATTCAGGAGAAAAGCGCGGGTGTCCTGCGTCGCCTCGGCCGTGCGGGGCGGATCGCGCGGACCGACGCCTTCCGGGCTGATGCCCGGACGGAAGAGGGGCGCGCCGCCCTGCCGGTGTTCGAAGCGCGACGGAAAACCGCCCTATATCGTCTCGCGGTGCTTACCGGCCGCCCGCCGGCGGAGTTCCCAATCGAAGTCGCCAATTGCGCCGAACCTCCTCACCTGACGCGCCCTGTGCCAGTCGGCGACGGGGCCAGCCTGTTGCAGCGGCGCCCCGACGTGCGCGAGGCGGAGCGCGATCTGGCCGCTGCCACGGCGCGGATCGGCGTAGCGATCGGGGAGCTCTATCCGCGCATCAGCCTGGGTGCGGGCCTAGGTTCAACCGGTATTCTATCTGATCTTGGCACAAGGCCTGCCAATCATTGGAGCCTAGGCCCCCTCATTTCCTGGTCGTTGCCCACCCCAGCTGTCAGATCTCGGATCCACCAAGCGAACGCAAAAGCGGACGCGTCCTTGGCGCAGTTTGACGGAATAGTGCTCAACGCGCTTCGTGAGGTTGAAACCAGCCTGACAAGCTATGGGCGCGACCTTGACCGCCACGCCCGCCTGGAATTGGCGCGAAACCTGTCCGTTAAAGCGCGGGACGATGCGCAGATTCTTTACAGGGCCGGCCGCACCCCACTGCTTGACCTGCTGGATGCCCAGCGAGCAGCTGCCGAAGCTGAAGCCGTGCTGGCGACGTCAAAGGCCCGGATCGCCGACGATCAGGTGTCCCTGTTCCTCGCCCTAGGCGGAGGCTGGGAGCAGGGCGAAAGTTGAACTTCGATGGACTTCGCTCTTCGTCAATTGAGGTGGGCAGAGAAGGGGGTTCCAGCCAGCGCCGATGCCCGGATGCCCTATCGTTCCACCCCCATGTTCGATGAGCAGACCTTGTCGGCGGCACTGCGCAAGCGGCCCGATATCGGGATGGGTCAGGGGGCTGATCCGGGTTCTAGAAGGCCATTCCGGCTGACGGACATCGAGCCGCCATCCGAATGTATCCTCGAACACAGTCGGCCCGGCATCTTCCGGCCGCGCGAAATGCATCTCGTGAGGCCGCTCGGGTCCATGAAGATGCAGGTGGATTTCTACAGGGAGCCGCCGCTCCTCTGAAGATACTCAGTTGTTTGCGGTCTGGTGGCCTAACAGTGTTGACTTATCATAACGTTAACCGTGCCGGTCATCTCGCCTGCGGTGCTGGGGTGAAACATTGCCGCCAGATGCGAGAAGCAGCTTAAAGTTCGGCACAGCGCGCTGTTCGAGAGTTTCGACGCCAGCAATGGGTAGGGTGGTCGATAGGAGGCGAAGATGGCGTCAGTCTTCATGTTGCGCGCAGGCACGACATTGACTGGTATAACGCACATGCATGCTCTTGCTATTTGCGCAAAAGTTTGTGTGACCCACAATAAAATAATTCATTTGTCACATACTGAAGTCGATCGCATGAAGCGCATACGGTCGTTCAATGAATACTGATTCAAAAATACTTTGTTATTGATCGGAGCTACGCAATGGCTTTTCATTCGAAAATAAATAGAAAAATGAATGTGCTGGTTTACTATGAAAAGCACTTCCCATGTAACTTGCGGGCGATATCCGGCTATGTCAGTTGGTGCGCATCTTCGCTTTCAACTGCTTGGGATCAGTGCAAGAAATCCCTCAGCCTTGTTGGTCGAACCAACGGCCTGAGGACTGTTCGTATATCTGGCGCCCTTGTTGTGACAATCGTTCCCGTAGGGACCATCGCGGCATCTCCTGCAGAAACGTACGAACAAATCTCGGTCCCAGGCAAAACGATCTTCGCCTATCGACCGCTCGCCCAGCGCAAGCGCGTCGTGGGCAAATGTCACCCCGAAGCGTCCAAGGCGATCGCCTGCGAACAGCAAGCCGCCATCGCACGCAAAGAAGCGCTAGGCGCCAAGCAGGCAGCTTCGCTTCGTAACGCCGGTCGGATCCATGAAGATTCAGGTGAACTCTTACAATAAGCTGCCGCTCGTCTGAGGTCACGCAGCCTTCCGCTGATTTCGGGACCTACGCTGTATGACCCCCTGCTGCGGAAATTCGCTGCCCGATCCGTTCCCGAGCTATGAGAGCAATTCGCGACGCGTTGCCACGCTTCACCCCAATAGAACGGGGTTGCCAGTGACACCGCCGACCTCGTTTGCAACTAGAACAAAGTCCCAGGCTTTGGATGAAGTCAGGTACCAGCGCGAGCGCTACAGATCGACTGAAGCACCCGGTTAGTCATCGCTGCGCAGTCTGCACCAGCGAATGGAAAACTGCCAGTTAAGGCGCTCTTGAGCTCTGGTGCAAGTCGTCGTTTTAGCATTCGCCTAGCTCGGAAGTCTCTCGACTTGACCGTCGCCGGCGGGATTTCTAATGAGTTAGCCACTTCCTCCACACTCATGCCCTCTATGTGTCGAAGGATGAAAACCGTTCGGAAATCATCCGATAGGCAAGCAACTGCGCTTTCCAGCACATGGCGGATCTGCTGCTGTGCAAGCGACCCGTCGGGCAGCAGTGACGTTGTGGACCCACGCATCAGCTTGTCCCGATATTCCTGGAGGATTACCACCGAATTCTCATCTAGTCTTGCTCGCTGCCTATGGAGCAACCGCTTCCGGGCTAATGCCTCATTTATTGCTATTCTCGTCAGCCAGGTCGAAAGCGAGGATCGGCCTTCAAATTCCGCCGCAGCTGAGAAAGCTTTCATGAAGGAAGACTGGACGACGTCTTCTGCTTCTGTACGATCACCGAGGATTGACCATGCGGCGCGGAAGAGGCGTTGATTGTGGCGCTGCGTAATCACGCGAACCGCCGCTGGTTCTCCAGTGGAGAAGCCTTTCGCAAGGGAGATATCGTCCGATTGGTTGTAATCCAGCGTTTCGTGCACTCGCATTGGATTGCCTCCTGACGCGGTATCGTTCACTTGAAAACGGACAGAGAGCCCGTCATCGTGGGGTGATAAACGCAGTAGAATGCATGACGTCCAGGCCCAGGCACAACGGTTTTTCCACGGCCGCCCGGGGGAAGGTCCACATGGAAAGTTTGGTCCTTGGCGGTCGCCGTATGCCGGATGATGTCCTTGTTGATCCAGACAATCGTATCGCCCGCCTTAAGGTGCGGGGGCATCGGCCCGAACTTCATATTCGCGATCACAACAACATGCCCACGCGGAGTTGCTCCCGCAGGCGCCGGTGCTAACAAGGCAGCGCTGGCAATGGCTGTCGCAAAAGACTGAAACGGACCCATGGCGCGCTCCTCACTTCAATTGGCTCAGTAGATGTTCGGCATGCGATTGGTGCGCTTGAAACAAAGCCAGTCCGTTCTCCAGAAGCGACTTGAGCTGGGCGTTGCGGGCGTTAGGAATCAACGTGGTGCTTAGAGCTTCATTGACTTGACGGTGAAACGCGACCTCGTTCCGAATATAGGCTTTGTCGAAGGATGGGCCAGTCAGGCTGCCCAACTGCGCGGCTGTACCCCGGGCCTGAGATGTGAGTTTCTCGCTTGTCGCACTCGCTTCGGGCTTCACACCCAACTTCTTCAAAAGCGCGATCGCCTGCTGGTTAACTGCTTTGTGATCGCGGATCATGGTCTGCGCGAATTGGCGCACCGCGGGGTCGGCCGCCTGACGCAGCGCCTGCTCTCCCGCTTGCACATCGAGAAGGCCCGCCGTGTATGCAATTTGCGCGATCTGCGGATCGGTGGGGCCCTCTGCGGCTAGAGTGGCCGGTGAAACGGACAGGAGGAGGGCGGATGCAGAAGCGAGCAAGGTTTTGGCGATCATCGTTCTTCTCCCATGAGTAGGTCGGTAAGCCTTTGATGCCGGATTTCTCGATCGGTTCCCGCTGATTTCGCCTGTCGACAAGCTCTATTCCGGAGGATAGATGACCCTATCGCTGGCTAGCGCGGCTCCAGAGGATAGCTTTGCAGGCTCAATACGGCCTTGTCCCATGAGGTGCAGCACCCTCCAGCCGTCTGCGAGCAGATAATCAGAAATTATACGTCGATGGCAGCGCCACCACACGGCCTCCGAACACATAAGAGCGCACAACACTTCTCGGGCGAGATGCTTCAGTTGGTCCATGCCGCCGCGAAATTGCGGCGAAAGTGCGTAATCGGCATAGTTGTGAAAGCTCTGGTTCTCCCAAAAGGCATTCAGTTGAGGCGCTACGTTCTTCTGACGAGAACGACGGCCGCCAAGCGACTCGATCAGTACGTAGCGCATTTGAAAGCGGCTGAGTGTCTCCGGTAGACTGTCAAAATTATATTGAGGATTAGTCCGTGATCGTGGAACCGCCCGCACATCAACAACGCACTGGACTTCGCCACCGCGCAGGATGTCAATGAATTCTTCAATGGTGCGGGTGGAATGGCCTATCGTGTAAATCGGGCGTCCGTCGGGTGATGCGCTCATCCTTACTGCTCCAGAACGTCTTGGACTTGCCTGCGAAGCTCCGGGAGCACCTCGAGTTCGAACCAAGGGTTGGCAGAGACCCACATGCGAGAGCGCCAGGAGGGGTGGGGTAGTGGGAAATACTTCGGCAGAAACTCGCGAAATTGACGCACGCGCTCAGTCATCCGTCCGGCGCCGAGGGCATTCTCCTGTGCATAGGTGCCGACCAGCAGAGTCAATTTGATGCGCGGCAATTGGGTGAGCAGGCTATTTCGCCACAGTCTGGCACATTCGGGACGCGGAGCGGCATCTCCGCTTTTAGCTCTGCCAGGATAGCAGAAGCCGACCGGTACGATAGCGACTCTGCTGGCGTCATAAAATGTCTTGGATGTCACCCCCATCCAGTCGCGCAACCTATCTCCCGAAGGATCTGAAAAGGGGATACCTGATGTGTGGACTTTGGAGCCGGGCGCTTGGCTCGCGATGAGCAGCCTCGCCTGAGGCGACACTTGAATGACTGGCCGTGGCTCGACGGGAAGCAGGTGGGCGCAGGCACGACAACCTCTTATCGACGCAACCAAATCCTCAAAAACAACCACACCAACCCCAATCCAAGCCGTCATGCGGAGACGAAGGAAGAACATCCAAATGCCACTGGATTATAAAGGCACGGGCCCGTGTTGAGGTTCCTTAGCGGCAGGTTTGTTGGAATCGGGAACCTAAGCGTGCTCTCGACATCTAATGGCATGGCGGAAAAGCGCCAAAGTATCTGCAGCTTCTCACCGCAGGAGGGATCGCTATGCACCATTCAAACCCGAAAAGTACCGCCAGCGTAGCTGGTCACCCGCTTCATCCTATGTTGATCCCATTTCCAATCGCCTTCTTCGTTGGTGGCCTTGCGGTGGACATCGCCTACCGTCAAAGTTTGGATCCATTTTGGCCTATGGCGGCGACCTATCTCCTCGGGGCTGGCTTGGCCATGGCGGCGCTGGCGGCGCTTGCCGGTCTCACCGATTTTCTTGGTGACCGGCGCATACGCAGCTTGCGGGCTGCTTGGTACCACCTGATTGGGAACGTCACGGTCGTGCTGATCGAGACTATAAATCTATGGAGGCGTTTGGAAGACGGGATAAGCTTCGTCCTTCCGACTGGGCTTGGCCTCTCCATTGTCGCCACGCTCATGCTGTTGTTCAACGGCTGGAAGGGGTGGGAAATGGTTTACCGGCACCGCGTGGGCATTGCACAGGAAGCGAAAGACCTCACATCCAGCTGAACAGAATGAAGCACTGTGTTGCTTTCCTACATGTCCGTCGGATGCAGCCAGCCGTTACTACTTTCCTGCAAATCTTTAGATTGCAAAAACTCTGCAAAACTAAAGGCAAACGGCGAAAGAATATAAGCAAGAACATTGTATTGAAGCGCAATTATATTAATTGGACTTTACCTAATAGGAGGAGCAAGTTCGCAGTCATAGGGAATGTGAACGGTCCCTAACATCACACGGCAGCAAAAGGACTGTTATATGCTGGTCGACGATGCGAACAGGCTACCGACCGATTGCGGAGCTCCAAACACCGCGTGCGACAGTGAGCAGTCGGGCAATATCGATCGCATACAGAATTCCGATGATATCCAGCGAATGCTTATTCTTGGCCAAAAGAGTCGAGGGTTCGTGCACGACTTTAGGAACGTTCTTGGGGTGATTTCCGCAGCTGTACGTTTGGCTGAACGAAACGCTTCTGACCCTTCAGCGCTTGGCGGCTTTCTAACGGGAGCTCAGGAGGGGGTAGAACGCGGATTCCGGATGACAGCACGTCTGCTAAATTTTGCGAGCGGCCATGATTGCGACGTTCGCGCGCAGAATGTCAATGATGCTCTGGGGCGATTGCAATCGCTGTTGCAATATGCTGCTGGATCCGACATTCGAATTGTGATGCAGCTAGGTTCCGAATTACCCGATATTGATTTGGAACTTTCACAATTCAATGCAGCAATAATGAATCTTGTCGTCAACTCTCGAGATGCGACGCCTGATGGTGGTATTATCAAAATTAGCACTGCCTTGATCTTTCAATCTTTGTCACTCGATCACGAGCCCCAGCGCTATATACGCGTGCGAGTGAGAGATAACGGAACGGGCATGGATACGGACGTGAGTGGCAGAATTTTTGACCCATTCTTCACCACCAAGGCTGGAGCAGGTACCGGGCTGGGGGTCCCTCAAGTTGATGCTTTTATGAAGCAGGTCGGCGTCTCAATAAGGGTCGACACCGCATTGGGTGTCGGAACAACATTTGATCTCTTCTTTCCCGCTCCCGCCGCGGCTCGTGATGCCGACCATTCCATCTTGGCATCTAGATGAACCGGTAAAAAGGAAGACGGTGCCCGCAAAGGTTTGCCAACAGAATCAGCTGTCTCAGCCGGAGACGGGACAGTGGTATTCGAAAGACTGGCTTTTCGCAGCGTGGGAGCGCTAAAACTGCCCCAGCCACGGCTGGTGAGTGTCATAGCCGCCGTGACGACGTATGCCCGAAGTGAGCGAATGAGGCGACATTCCTACTTGCGGCCCAAGCAGGGTAAATTCATTAATGCCCAGATGAAAAGCTGGTGAATTGGATCGGCTTACCTACCATGCGTTATTGTAGTAACGTGCCAACTAAGTCATCGCTGACCCTATTATAATTTTATGGATTATGATGTCTTATACTTCCCGCCTAAAAAAGTTCAGAAGTAATTTTCCAGTGTCAAGTGTATCATCCGTCCACTAGAAAGTTCAAGAACAATGCTGCTACCCGGACGACGAAAACCTAATCGTTCGCCAGGTATCGGATAATTACGACTAATTGAGCGCCCGTCGACACTGACGACCGCATCATTGACGCGCAATCCTGCCTGCCATGCTGGACTTCCTTGTGCGACATGGGAGATAACCAGCTTCTTTTCTTCGCGGCTGCCAGAGATCCCGAGTCTGTCTCTCTGGATCTCGGAAGCCAGTATGTGTCGGTCCACCGTCGCTTGAAGTGACTTTCTACCTAAACTCAAAACCATGTGAAATGAGTGAAACAAGGGCCAGCCCAACGATATGGGCTCTGCTAGCTTCCAATTCTCCACTGCATGGACCGGAACATCATGTAGTTCGATCTCGCCGATTTGAACCGTGCGCAGTGAAAATGCGATATTGGTAAGGACGCCTTCTAGGCCGATAGATACGGCCGATGACTGAATCCTTTCATAAAGCAGCCCATGCTCCCGTGCATAATCCGCCGCGACGGTGATCGGCGTGTCGCTCCCTAAATCAAGTAGCGCTCTTACTCGTTGCCTTCCTTCCAGTATAAGATCGATCGACGGAAAGGCAGCGCGCTCACCCTGCAGGGGCAGTGTGAAATCGGCTCTAAAATCCGTATCTGGTTGCTTTTTGAGCCAACGGACGCGGTCCCCGATGAAATCTACCTCGACATCGATTATTCGAAGCACGTCGCGTCCAACGATCAAGGGAATGCGTTGACCGGACAGAGCGTCTAAGTCTGCCGCTCCATAGCTGTCGATGGGCAGATCGTGGACGATCGTGCCGGCGGCCTCGATAGTTTGCGCGCGATAGCTTAGCCCCGACACTCTACGGGTAAAGGATGTAGTTGAAGTTTCCCCAAGAGGTACAAGTCCCAATTCTCTCGCCAAGCTAGCGTTAATGATCGATCGAGAGGTGCCACTATCCACCAAAGCAGATACTGTCCGATCATTTAGCTTCACAGACGTGAAAATCATGCGTCGACGTCGAAGATCCATCGGCTCCCAAGGGTTGCCGATCTCCTCTGCAGCTCGAGTTCCAGCACAAATTTTCGAAGGTAATGACAGTTTGCCGAGCAGTCGTTTTAACAAGCGCGCCTCATCAGCTTTAGTGCCATCAAAAAGGATTTTTTCGGTGGGACAATTTCAAAGCGATGTAAAATAAGCGAATTATAAGCAAGACGAGAAAGATAGTCTAATTGAATCAGTCAGAATTCGAGTATGATCAGAAATATGACCGAGATATATCCGAATATTATATTGAGGATTATCTTTATTAATTATCCTGATCATCGCCATCATCCTGATGAGCGTGCCACCTGCACTCAATTCGCTCACAAAGCATTCCCATTAGAAAATCTTGAGAAAGGCAATCGAAACAGTGTTATTCGAAATAGAGAAAGCAAAAGCAGTGAACTTCAATATGAGACGGGATACAGGGCGAGTTCAGCGATGAATTGATGGTCTTAAGTCCATGCTAGGTCTTCATTACGAGCGCTCGCCAGTGGATGTGTTTTGGAATTTGCATCAGCTACTTTACGGCTGAATAACCTCACTTACCTCGTCATGGACGGGGAACGCGGGCTCTGATGTCGCCGTTGCCGGAATTTGCTCGCTGATCAGAATGGCGAATTTAGCTCCAGCGTAGCAGGTCCCCGGCTGATGCCACGCACGTGTCACAACTAGGATCTTACCATTGAGTTCAACTCGCTCTCCCGGCGTGGGGGGGGCGCAAAAAATGGAAGCGGCCAGCGGGTATGGCATTCTTATGGTCGCGGCCATTGAAGACATCAATCAACATCTCATTTCATCTCCAGCAGATTGAAATAGGTAATGGACCGCGTATTTTTCGTCACAGCAAATCTCCAAACTTAGGAGAAGTGGACGTAGCGGACCAGCAGTCGAAAAATTGCAACGCGACTGGCCGGTTAGTGATCACGTGCGGCTCCGGCAAGGCGCGCGCTCAAAGCAGCGATGCAGAGCGCAATTGCATGATTTCTATGTCCGTCCGCCCACGTGCCGTCCGCGCCCAGTACGACCGTACTCGCGCCATTTTCTTCGATCCAAAAGCCTGGAGGGACGAGTGTTGCGGCAGCCGAGCGGGCTTCTGAATAGCGTAGGGCACGCACGCGTGTGCCGTCGGCTTGGATCCAGATGCCGGTGTCTGCATCCTGCAGTTCAATCAGGGATGGAAAAACAGCCAAGGCGATCTGTGCATCCAGCGCACGGCTCGGCGCCGTGGCTCGTCTGCATGCTGCGATGGCGGCAGCCAATGCTACGGTGCGGGTGTCGGTATCCGAATATGAGGAAGAACGAGGCATGCTCATCTCGCGTGCTTCACGTTGTCGTGTCGTGGCAGACCTTCGGCGTGTCGAGAGACCGGCTCGCACACAGTGCGCAACAATCCATCGCTGATTGCGTAGATCCATCCGTGCAGTGTCACGTCAGCTTGCGCTTCCCACGCGGCGCGCACGATACGGTTGCTTGTGAGGGCTTTTACCTGGGCGACAACGTTGCGTTCGCAGAGGGCGTCAGCGTCTGCTTGCGTGGGCGCGGCTTCGCAGGGATGCTGATGATGCACCGCCCTTACAGGAGCGAGCCAATCGCCGATTGCATCGTGGGTGTCAGGTGCCATGGCAGCCTGAATGCCGCCACAGCCGTAGTGACCCACTACTATGACGTGTCGAACGCGCAGCACATCGATGGCGAATTGTAATGCCGCCGCGAAATTGGGATCATCCTCGATCGCAAGATTGGCAACGTTGCGATGTACGAACATCTCGCCGGGATCGAGGTTTACAATTTCAGTCGCGGGCACGCGGCTGTCTGAACAGCCTATCCAAAAGTAGCTGGGCCTCTGCTGGTCGATAAGCCGACTGAAGAAGCTGGGATCAACCAAGGTCTTGGATTGAGCCCATGCTCGGTTGCGGGTGAATAGGGCAGTCAGGTCATCACTGTTGTCGCGCTTAGTGGCCGCGGGCATTGCGTCTGCCGGCTTTTCCCCAAGATCCATCATTGAGCAGCTTCCTCGAGGTCGACGACTCTCAAATATGGTTTCAAGGTTTTGTAGCCTTGTGGGAACAGGCGTGAGGCCTCTTCATTGGATAATTTGGGCGAGATCACCACAGGCTCGCCCGGCTTCCAGTTGACAGGTGTGGCGATGCTGCGCGCATCTGTAAGCTGAAGACTGTCAATTGCACGCAGGATTTCTGCGAAATTTCGCCCGGTCGATGGCGGATAGGTCAGGATGAGACGAACCTTGCGCGAGGGGTCTATGACAAACACCGAACGAACCGTGACAGTCGGATCGCTCTCAGGATGGATCATATCGTACAGCGTAGAAACTCGGGCGTCGGGATCTGCGATCATTGGGAAATAGAGCTTCGCGCCCTGTGTTTCCTCTATGTCGCTCTCCCATCGGCGATGTGCTTCTACCGGATCGACCGAAAGCCCGATTGGCTTGACGTTGCGCTTGTCCCATTCGGGCCGAAGCTTGGCAACCTCGCCCAGCTCAGTGGTGCACACTGGAGTGAAATTTTTGGGATGGCTGAATAATACGCCCCAGCTTGACCCAAGCCAGTCGTGGAACCGCAGGACGCCGTGTGTGCTGTTCTCTTCGAAATCGGGGGCAATCTGCCCAAGCTGGATGGTCATGGAGACTCCTCATGGTGGCCAGCCCATTGTGGAGTGAATAAAAACATCAAGCAAATGAATGATATTGATACTTTACCACAACAACCTTGGTATAACTTATCGTCCTGCTGAACTCACGACGGAATACCGCTAGCGCCGAGGCAAGCCCTAACTGTGTTCCTCTTCTGGTCGGACCACTTGTGAGCAGCACAGCAATAATGCGGTCGACAATATAGCTTCAGTCACCGTGAGCCCATTAGCAGGCTGTGGCGGGGAGATCCCGCTCTTCTCTTATTCTGAGCGAGTTCCATGGTCCCTCCGCGTCACCTCAGTCTGCTTCATCGCTGCCTCGGGCCCCTGATTGCCATCCTTGCAGATCGAAGGGTTTGATAGTTGGGAGTCTGGCGGCCAAACTGAGGCTATATCGAACGGAGGTAGGATTTCATTTGATCTTTCACGAGCAATGTCCAGCCTTGACCAATTAAAGAATCCCGTGGCGATGCCAACGCAAACGCCAGCGAAGAAGACAATCGCCATAATGCCGATTTCCGTGCTAGAAACTATTCGAGCTCGGAAATGCAACACGCCGATACCTGTGATCATCAGCAGAATTGGTAGTGTCCATATTGCTGCATACTGCTGGTGCCTTCTACGCGGGTGCTCGGGCCTGAATGATCTTGGATGTTTCATCTTGCATCCTGCTCGAACTGCGAAATTTTCAGCCTTAGACTGCATGTCCCTTGCGCGGGCAATATCGGTCAGTTAGGATATATGAAGCAAACGAATATTATTGCACTATAGGCATAAGGAGTTTGCTGGATGGATATCAGTGTCGCCCGCACCTTTTTGGAGGTGGTGAAAACCGGCAGCTTCGTAGGTGCGGCGGCCAATCTCCATTTAACCCAGACGGCGATTAGTGCTCGTATCCGCGTGTTGGAGGAGCAACTCGATGGGCCGCTGTTTGTCCGCAATAAGGCTGGCGCGAAACTAACCCCCGCCGGAGAGCAGTTCCTGCGATTTGCAACCACTTTGGTTCAGGTTTGGGCCCGGGCTCAACAAGCAGTGGCTTTGCCGCCGGGGCGGGAAACGGTGGTGACTGTGGGAGCCGAGCTTAGTTTATGGAGTCCCCTCTTGCGACACTGGCTTCTTTGGATGCGGCGCGAATGCCCGGGAATTGCTGTGCGTACGCATATCGACGGGTCTGAGCGCCTCGTGGAACAGGTTCAAGAAGGCTCGCTGGATGTTGCTGTGCTTTATGCGGCCCCGAGCCGGCCAGGAATCATTGCGGAACTCCTCTTTGAAGAGAAGCTGGTTTTAGTTCGCACGACACCTACCGATCTGCCTCTCGCGCGAGAGGATCATGTGCAGGTAGATTGGGGCGAGGAATTTGCCGCTAGCCACCAGGCGGCCTTTCCCGACGAACCGAATGCCGTAGTGTCGATCAGTTATGGTCCGTTGGCCCTCGATTATATCCTTGCTACTGGCGGGAGTGGCTACTTTCGCGAGGGCTTCATTCGCTCATATCTTGACGAGGGGCGACTTGCGCTCGTTCCGAACACCCCTGAGTTCTCCTACTCTGCCTATGTGGTTCATTCGACCAAAGCCGATCAAGAGGTGATGGACCGCATCCGAACGGGCCTCCGGGAGGCCGCTGCGATTTCAGTGTGACAGGTGATCCATGATACCAGACGAGCCGTCATCTCCAGTCTGCTATATGGCCGAGGCCGAAGACATGTATATGGGCTACATCGGTCGCGATGAACTTCTGGACGAGCTCAATGCGTTGCTCGAAGCCGAGCGAGCGGGCGCTAAGGTTGCGCTTGCCAGCAGCACTGTGTTGGCCCCGCGCGGCTACATCGAACTCATGCTCACGGTTCGCGACGATGAAGCACGTTGGTGCGCTATGCTGGCAAAGCAGATCTGCCGGCTTGGAGCGAGGCCATCGCGCAAAACCGGTGCATTTCGGGAAAAGGCGCTGGCTATCTCGGAAGCCTATGATCGGCTGGCATTCCTCAATCGTGGCCAGGCATGGGTCATCCGCAAGCTTGAAAAGTTGCTGCCGCGCGTTCGGGACGGGCATCTGCACCGTGCCCTCAAAGAGATGCTGGAAAGTCATAAAGACAATGTCCGGAAAGCCGCTGATCTCCTTGATCGTGAACATTCCGGCCATTGAAACCACCGGTCGCGTTGTTCCTCCATGTCAACGCCAAGCTGCCAAGGCGGTATGCCCCGCCATTTTTGAGAAGGTGCAGGGCTAACGCGGGCGCCACAAACCTGCGGTTCGTAGGACAAATTCCTTTCGCGGCCCCGAGATTATAAGGCATTCAGATCGCTGCTGCAGCGGCCTTGAGCGAGCGCAAATCCATCGCTATGGCCCCTCCAGATCACATATGAATACGCATTAAGCGTAAGGAAATCATTGCATGGACATCGCCATTGCGCGGACTTTTCTCGAGGTGGTGAAGACTGGCAGCTTTGTAGGTGCCGCCTCCAATCTCAATCTCACCCAAACCGCAGTCAGCGCCCGCATCCGGGTTTTAGAGGAGCAGCTCGATTGTGCGGTATTCATCCGCAACAAGGCTGGAGCCAAACTGACCCCTGCTGGCGAGCAGTTCCTTAGGTTCGCTACGACGCTTGTCCAAGTCTGGGCCCGCGCCCAACGCGCAGTCGCTCTGCCACCGGGTCGGGAGACCGTAGTCACGGTGGGAGTGGAGCTTAGCCTCTGGAACCCGCTTCTTCGCCACTGGCTGCTTTGGATGCGGCGCGAGTGTCCTGAGATTGCGGTTCGAACACAGATCGACGCAGCCGAGAACCTAATGGAACAGGTCCAAGATGGATCACTCGATGTCGCGATTCTCTACGCCGCGCCGCATTGGCCAGGCGTGGTCGCTGAGCTGCTGTTCGAAGAAAAGCTGGTGATGGTGAGAACTCCACCCACTGCTGCTCCACTATCGCCGCAGGACCATGTGCAGATTGATTGGGGCGACGAGTTTGCGGCGAGTTTCCAAGCAGCATTCCCTGATCATCCTAATGCTGTCGTTTCGATCAGCTATGGTCCTTTAGCGTTGGAATACATTTTAGCGGCAGGTGGCAGCGGATATTTCCGGAAAGGCTTCGTGCGGCCCTACCTCGAGGACAACCGTCTTGCTCTGGTCCAAAACAGTCCTGAATTTTCCTATTCGGCTTATGTTGTGCACTCCACCAAAGCCGATCCGGGGGTGATGGACCGTATTCGTGAGGGGCTTCATGTCGCCGCCAAGATCGCGGTCTGAACCGAGCCTTCATCGTTGGATATGGATCAAGCGTTCGTTGCACAAGCCACCGGTAGGAACGCGTGATATCCTGGGTTGTGTATCGTGAGGAGATCCGGCGGTTGCGCCTGCAGATCTTGAAGATTTCACCACATTTATCGATATCTTTACTTTGCAGAACGGGCCTGTGTACTGTTAGAGGGCGAGGTTCGCCGAGAGATCATTTTGGACTTGTAACGGTTTTGTGCCGGTCACTTGAGAGTTTAAGGCTCGTTCAAGGAGACCGACGAGATGATGAAGCATAGTGAAGAGTTCAAGCAGGAGGCTGTGCGCATTGCGCTGACCAGCGGGTTGTCGCGCGGACGCGTCGCGTCAGATTTGGGTGTCGGCAAGTCGACGCTGAACAAATGGGTTTCGCATTATCGTCCATCGGACCTGGTGGCAGCGCCGCAGGCAGATCTGGCACGAGAGAATGAACGGCTTCGCCTTGAGAACCGCGTGCTTCGGGAGGAGAGGGAAATCCTAAAAAAGGCGACTCAGTTCTTCGCGAGCCAAAGGCCGTGAGGTTCGCCTTTGTGCACAGCTGGCGGCATCGGTGGCCGGTGGAGCTGATGTGCCGTGTCCTTCAGGTGAGCGAGCGCGGTTATCGTTCCTGGCGCTCGCGTCCAGTAAGTCATCGGGAGCGGACAGACATGAGGGTGCTGGCCCATATTCGGGAACAATATAGCCTGAGCCTTGGCAGCTACGGTCGTCCGAGGATGACGATGGAACTCAAGGAGGCGGGCCTTGATGTTGGTGAGCGTCGGGTCGGCCGCCTCATGCGGATCAACGGGATCAAGCCGGTCCGCACACGCAAACACAAGGTGACGACGGACAGCCACCATCGCCTGGGTGTCGCAGCGAACTGGTTGGATGGCGACTTTGCCGCCGATGCGCCAAATTGCAAATGGGCTGGCGACATCACCTATGTCTGGACATCGGAAGGCTGGCTCTACCTTGCCGTCATCCTCGACCTGCACAGCCGCCGTGTCGTTGGCTGGGCTGTCAGCGATAGGATGAAGAAGGATCTGGCCATCCGGGCATTGGATATGGCGGTGCGCCTGCGCAATCCGCCGCATGGCTGCATTTTTCATTCCGATCGCGGCAGCCAATATTGCTCCTATGACTACCAAAAGAAGCTGCAGGCCTACGGCCTGCGTCCATCCATGAGCGGCAAAGGCAATTGTTACGACAACTCCGCCGTCGAGACATTCTTCAAATCCCTGAAGGCGGAAATGATCTGGCGGCAGAGCTGGCCAACCCGGCGGCAAGCAGAGGCCGCCATCTTTCAGTACATCAATGGCTTCTACAACTCACGGCGGCGCCATTCATATCTGGGCGGGATCAGCCCACTCGCCTTTGAGGCCAAGGTGGCATAATGAGATAGGGGACCGGCGCAAAACCGTTACAAGTCCATCTTGGTCAAAGTCCTTCAGCCGTTCGTCTTGAAACGAACTCCGTGTTTGGCAAGGAATTTTCCCAGCACGACAGCCTGATTGATATGCCGATCTTGCGCACCGTATAGAAGCGTGGTGTTACGGGATTTGACGATGCCACAAAGCTGTTTGACCGGCTCGACGTTGTTCATCAGTTCGGCGCGATATTTTTCGGCAAATTCATCGAAACGGGCTGGCTCATGGTCGAACCACTCACGCAATTCCGCTGACGGTGCAATCTCCTTCAGCCATAGATCGAGAGCTGCCCTTGTCTTGGACACACCTCGTGGCCAAAGTCGATCCACCAAGACACGGAAGCCGTCAGTCGGAACCGCGGGGTCATATATGCGCTTGATGCGAAGCGTGCTCATCGCCTGCCTTCCGATGGTTTGCGTCCGATCCGGGCGGGTGGGTCACTAGCAGGAAAGGACTCGATCGACGCTTCATCAATAGCGTCGATGACGGATCCGCTTGCAAGCAGGAGCCGGACCTGGCGGCAGATCTCGATTACGCAGTCTCTGCGCTTTTCTTCGTTTAGCGTGACGCGAGTTCGAAAGCGGTCGTGCAAGACCTCTTCTGCTAAGATTTCCAGTGTGCCATCATCGATACGGTGGCGCAGCGCGATGTAACGGACCGCGTCTTCAAGCTGGCCAGGATCGATGGTATCGTCACCTTCACTGGGCATCGGACCGTTCCCGTTCTGCTAGGAGCAAGCCGATATCGGCCCCGACGCGCATGTCGTCCTCCGTGCCGAATGTATGCTTGCGCAGGCGGCCGCGGTGGTCGATCAGGACAAGTGTCGGCGTCCCCTGCATCCCATAGCCGGCCATGGTCTTCGGGATTGGACCCGCACCAGGAAGATCGACGCCCACAGGAAAGGTCAGCCGGAACTCGCGAATGAAGACAGCCAGTGCTTGGGGCGTCATTACCTCATTATGCTCAAACACGGTGTGGAAGCCGATGACGGCCAGATCGGCCGGATCGAAGGTCTGAGCGATGCGTTGCGCTTGCGGAAGGCTATTAATGACGCAGCCCGGACACAGCATCTGAAAGGCATGAAGAGCGACGACCTTGCCACGCAGGCTCTCAAGATCAAGTGGGCTTGAGCTATTGAACCATTCTGCCACATGCCAGTCCGGGGCGAGCGGGGCTGCAGCGCTTTTCATCATGATCACCTTCTATCACCATTTCGCTAGAGCTGAGCCAGATTGAACAAGGTCACCATCATGCCGATCGCGATGCCGAAGACCATCACCATCACCCCCGCGATACGCAGGAAAAGCCATTGAAAAGCCCACAATCACGAGGGTTATAGCGAAGAAATCGACTATGAATACATATATGGGCATCGTTGTTGATCCTTCATTCTCGTGCTTTTGAGGCTATTAGCCGCTGCAGGCTGCAAGGCCTTCATCAAGGCCGGCGAGTAGATCCCGTTCCGCCTCCAGACCAACGGAAAGCCGTAAGAGGCTGTCGGTGATGCCCGCGGTGGCACGCGCATCCTCGCCCATGTCAGCGTGCGTCATCGTAGCCGGATGAGCCACAAGGCTTTCAACGCCGCCGAGAGACTCCGCGAGTGTGAAGAACCGCACTGCGCTAAGGAACCGGCGCACGGAGAGAACGCCGCCGTGCAGCTCGAAACTCAGCATCGCGCCGAATCCGCGCTGCTGCCGCGAAGCGATCGCATGGCTTGGATGCGTTGGCAGGCCCGGGTAGTGAACCTTCGCCACAGCAGGATGGTTCTCGAGGAATTGGGCAACCGCCATCGCGTTGACCTGCTGCTGCTCCATGCGGGGAAAGAGCGTGCGCAGTCCACGCAACGTCAGCCATGAATCGAAGGGAGCGCCAGCGCAGCCGACAACATTCGCCCAATGCCGCAGTTGCTCTACCTGGGCTGGGTCGGCTGCGACAATTGCTCCCCCGATCACGTCTGAATGGCCATTCAGATATTTGGTCGTGGAGTGGATCACATAATCCGCACCGAGTTCGATAGGACGTTGGATCGCGGGTGACAGGAAAGTGTTGTCGACCGCGACCGTTGCGCCCGCTGACCGTGCTTTGCGCGAGAGGGCAGCAATATCGACGACTCGCATCAAGGGATTGCTTGGGGTCTCAATAAGGACGAGCGCGGGTACTTCCTCCAATGCGGTTTCGAATGCGCTCATTTCGGACTGGTTGACAAACCGGACGCTGCAGTGGCCAAGATCTGCACGTGCCTTGAGCAGCCGCATGGTGCCACCATAGCAGTCATGCGGGGCAAGGATCAGATCGTCGGGCCGTCTTCTGCCGACGAGGAGATCAAGCGCGGACATTCCGCTCGAAGTGATGACTGCTCCAGCTCCCCTTTCGAGTTTGGAAAGAGCGTCGCTCAGCAGCTCCCGATTAGGATTTCCTGCTCGACCATAATCGTAGACGCGGGGCTCATCGTAGCCGGCGAACTCATAGGTGCTCGACAGGTAGAGAGGGGGGGCGACGGCACCAAATGTGGGGTCGCTCGCCACGCCGTAGGCCGACGTGACAGTCTGGGGGCGCGGATTGTCGTCTGTGCGATCAGTCATTGAAAAAGCGCCCTTCCATGACTTCGCGCACGATGCCGACGCGAATGGTGAAATCTCCGAAATGCTCGCCGGGCAATCGCTCACGAGCATAGTGTGCGAGAGCGTCGGTCAGAACTTTCAGGATCGTTGCTTCCCCAACATTCTCTCGGACCATGCGGTTCAGGCGTTCGCCGTGGAAGCCGCCGCCAAAATAGAGATTATACCTCCCGGGCGCTCGCCCAGTCAGCCCAATTTCGGCAACATAGGGGCGCGAGCATCCATTCGGGCAGCCGCTCATCCGGACCGTAATCGGCTCGTTTGAAAGACCATGCTCGGCAAGGATCGCCTCGATCTTGCTCAGCAGGGAAGGCAAATAGCGCTCACTTTCGGCCATCGCGAGCCCGCAGGTTGGCAGAGCGACGCAGGCGATAGCGCTACGCCGTATTGCCGAAACTTGATCGATATTCGGCAGATGTTCAGCTAATATCGCATCGATCCCGGCTCGTTTGTCTGCCTCGACGCCGGCGACGATGAGATTTTGGTTTGCTGTTAGCCTGAATGTCCCTTGGTGCACTCGAGCGACGTCGCGGAGCGCGTCGAGCAATTTTAGGTTGAGACGTCCATTTTCGATGACAAGCGTTCGGTGGTAGCGACCATCAGGCGTGGCATTCCAGCCATAGCTGTCGCCGTTCGAGGTGAACTGGAATGCGCGCGCGTCTTCGAACACGAAGTCCATGCGCCGCTCAATTTCCACCTTGATCCTGTTTAGACCCTTGTCGTCGATCGTATATTTGAAGCGAGCGCGTTGGCGGTTTTGCCGATCACCGTAGTCGCGCTGGACTGCCATGACCGCGTCGACACAGGTGATGACACGCTCAACGGGCACAAATCCAATTACGCTGGCAAGCCGTGGATAGGTTTCGAGGGCCTGGTCGGTGCGGCCCATGCCACCGCCGATCGCGACGTTGAACCCGATCA
This sequence comes from Sphingobium sp. Cam5-1, assembly GCF_015693305.1. Classification (NCBI taxonomy): domain Bacteria; kingdom Pseudomonadati; phylum Pseudomonadota; class Alphaproteobacteria; order Sphingomonadales; family Sphingobiaceae; genus Sphingobium; species Sphingobium sp. Cam5-1. The sequence goes on from NZ_CP065138.1 coordinate 391,369, forward strand.
GCTGCTCTTCATCGGCGATCGCAATCAGCCCGAGATCCTGTGCATAAACATCGATATCGTTCGACGGTGGCAGCGCGAAACCGATCTTGAACTTACGTGGTAGATAGGTGCGGCCGTAAAATGGCTCCTCCGCCTTTGACGTGCCGATACGCTCGCTGCCATACCAGATCTCGTGATAGGCTCGGGTTTTGGGAATGACGTGGTCACTGACGCGCTTTGCCAGGGCTGCGACCTCAGCATGAAAGCGTGAGCTTTGGGGATCTGCCGTACACATCACGCCGCGACTGTCGTCGCCGCACGCAGCTATGGTGTCGAGCAGCGTCTCGTGCAAACCTTGGATGATCGGCAGCAGACGGTCTTTCAAGACCCAATGGAACTGAAAGGTTTGGCGGCTCGTGAGGCGCAGCGTTTCGCCGCCGTGCGCGCGGGCAAGTGCATCAAGTTTCAGCCATTGGGCGGGCGTGCACACGCCGCCGGGCAACCGGACGCGGATCATGAATTGGTAGGCAGGCTCGAGCTTCTGGCGCCGACGTTCGTCGCGCAGGTCGCGATCATCCTGCTGGTAGATTCCGTGGAACTTCATCAGCTTCACGTCGTCAGAGGAGGGGACGGCGCCGGTGATCTGGTCGAGTAGGCCTTCGGCGATCGTACCGCGCAGATAGTCACTGCGGTCCTTCATGCGCTCATCCGGACTGAGCCTTTCAAGTGGCTGAGACAGGTCGTGCGTGCGGTCAATGAGGGTTTCATCGGGCATATCCGGCCTCTTCAATAGACATCGCGCTGGTAGCGGTGATCGGCCTGGAGGGAGCGGACATAGTCCTCAGCTGCCTCGCGGCCCGTATGAGCTTCACGTGCCACGATATCGACCAGAGCATTGTGGACGTCAGGCGCAAGATTGGCGGCGTCGCCGCAGACGTAAACATGCGCTCCTTCCTCAAGCCAAGCGAAGATTTCGTGGCTCTGCTCTTTCATACGGTGCTGAACATAGACTTTGTCAGCGCTATCACGCGAAAAGGCGACGTCCATGCGCGTTAGCGTTCCGTCCTTTAGCCAACTCTGCCACTCGCGTTGGTACAGAAAGTCGGTGCGAAAGTTCCGCTCCCCAAAAAACAGCCAGCTTTTGCCGGAGACACCCTTCGCCTCACGGTCTTGCAGGAAAGCTCGATAGGGCGCGACGCCTGTTCCAGCTCCGATCATCAAGATCGGCGCATCATTCGCCGGCAGCCGGAAATGATGATTGCTCTGGATGTAAACAGGCAAGACGGTGTCGATATGCGCGCGGTCTGCAAGAAGGCCGGAGGCAACCCCGCAGCGCGCTGCGCCGTGGAGGGTGTACCGGACCGGGGCCACCGTGAGATGGGCTTCATTGGGCGCAGCGCTGAGGCTCGAGGCCAACGAATAGAGACGTGGCTGGAGCGGCCGAAGTGCCGAGATAAAACTCTGTGGCTTCATGTCCTGCACGGGGAAGCGGCGGATGACATCGATCAGGTGATGGGTGCGCAGAAACACCGAACGTTCGCCGGCGCGGTCCTCATCCTGCATCTGTGTAAGCAGCGAGGCACCGCTGACGAGTGCCCAGTAATCGATGAAGCGCGGCGTTGCTGCCGTGATTTCGAAGCGCACGGTCAAAGCTTCACCAAGTGTACAATGGCTATCTTTCAGCTCGACATCGGCGTCGGCGGAAAGCCCGAGTGCATCGAGCAACTCGGCAACAACGGCAGGATCGTTCTGAACCGCGATGCCCAGAGCATCGCCCGGGTCGTAAGAGAGGCCCGAGCCTGCTAGTGAGAATTCGAGGTGCCGGGTTTCCTTGGATGAGCCGCGGCCCACGATCGCGATGTTTTCGATGATCGTAGCTGGGAAGGGGTTGCGCTTGTCGTAAGTCGCCGTCGGCGCGCAGGCGGCTGTACTGAACAGATTGGCGCTCGGTACGCGGTTCCCCGTGGCTTTGGTGACAAGCGCATCGAGGATTGACGTGATCCAGGCTTTCGTAGGTTCTTCATAATCCACATCGCAGTCGACCCGGGGGGCGAGACGCTCCGCGCCGAGTTCCTCAAAGCGCTGATCAAGACGTTTTCCGGCCTGACAATAATATTCATAGGTTGAATCGCCGAGCGCGAGCACGGCGAATCTGGCGCCTTTGAGATTAGGCGCCTTGCGGCCCTCGGCATACTCGAAGAAGCCCGTCGCTGGCTGTGGCGGGTCACCTTCACCGTATGTGCTGACGATGATCAGCAGATCCTGCTCCTGACCAAGCTGACGAACTTTATAGTCTGCCATATCGCAAAGGGTGCAGCTCAGTCCCTTGTCGATAGCGGAGGCTGCGAGCGTCCTAGCAACCTCAGCGGCATTTCCAGTCTCGGTGCCGTAAAGTATGGTAAGCGTGCGTGCCGGTGCTGACGCGATCGATTGCGGTTGCGGCATCCGAAATCCGGCTTCAAGCCCGGCGAAATAGCCGCTAAGCCAACGCGCCTGCTTTCGATCAAGTGACCGGGCTATTTTCTCGACCAGTATGGATTGTTCCAGAGTTAGGAGATCTCCCAAAAGTTCATTTGCAGACAAGCGCTCGCTCCTCAGCGTACAGCGTCTCCTTGCGGCAGCGTTACCATCAAGCATGATCGGCCAGCACACCGCGTCGAAGGATCCTTAGAAAGAACCTTTGCTCAGCATATCTCCATGATGCAAATGAATATTATTTCTGCTTCCAAGCAATATTAATGATAGAAGACAGCCATCGGGTTCCTTTGTTTGTGCCCCTCTCTCCGCATGCTCCTGCTGTATTGCCGCACAAAATGACAGTAAAAAAGTTGTTGCTAAACTCCAATAACAATCGCTTGCTTGGGCAGAAATGACCCCCATTTATGCTGAGGCTGCCATCCAGCCTCCATGGAAAGGGCATCGGAGCGGCTTGTGTTTGAAGGAGGATATGATGGTCTGGACCAACATATTGGCACCCGTTTTGGGGGGCACAAGTGATGCACAGGCGCTGTCAGTCGCTAAAGCGCTTGCCGTCCCATTTAGTGCGACGATTTCAGTGGTATTCGCCTCGCCGTCACCGACCAGTCTGTTCAATTGGGTAGCGCTGGAGGGCGGCTTGAGTGTGACCGATATGGCTGTGACTGCAATTGAGGCGGAAACCGACCGGCTGCGCGCTCGCTGCCGCCGTCTCTTGGCAGAATTGGATTACCCTAACATTCTGTATGAGGAGGTGACCACCGATGACTGGCTCGGACTTAGGTCCGCCGCCCGGCTAGCCGATGTTGTGATCTGGGAGCGATCGGCTGCCGAAGGCAATGGTTTGTTTGCTGGGGCATTCCAGCAGCTTCTGCTCGATGAACGCCGGCCCGCTTTCCTTGCCGACAGGCCACCCGTGATGGGCGGGACCGTAGCAATCGCGTGGGATGGGGGCAGGGAATCATCCCGCGCCTTGCGTCGTTCGATCCCGCTGCTTAGACACGCCGATCGCGTGGTCCTCCTGACGGTGCTCGATAACACGGGGCGGCCGTCCGATGGCGCGCGAGGAGTTCGGTATCTTTTGGATCAGGGAATACGCATCGATACCCAGATCGTGCATACCGAGGGGGACCCCGGTCCGGCCATAATCGATGCATCAAGGGACATGGACGCAAGCTTGTTGGTAGCTGGCGCGTTTGGCCACCCGCGACTTCACCGTTTCATCTTCGGCGGTACGACCCAATATCTGCTCGAAAGCAAGCATCGCCCGGCCTTGTTTTTGTCCCACTAAGAGCGTGCATGATCGCTACTGCCATAGGCGCAGATTGCCGGAACCTGCGGCTGCATAAAATGCAGCAGGTTTTGTTTACTAGTTTGAAAGTTGCGTCCCCCAAATGGGAGGCGTGGCCGACTGTGTTGCCATTCCAAGATGAGGGATGATGAGTTTTGGGCTATGTTTTTGCAGGTAATGCTTTCACCCTTGTTCTGGTGCTTCCCGATTTTTCCACGCCATTTCCCAGGGCAGCTGTACACCGGTGGACCGGGCAATCAGAACGGACAAGATCCCGACTTGTTGCATCTGATGAACAAAGTGGCCTGACATAGCCGTTCGAACTGTCGGCGTCATGATCATGGCGTTCGGAGTTGCACTCGCGGAATGTTGGCGCTTTTTCACCTTAGTTAGAAATTGGGTTGGTTGAGCTTTGCTGTGCTGATTTGAAAACGAAACGTGATCGGCCAGTTTCCGCCTGCCTGTGGGCGCCGCGCGCTTTGAGCAGATCCTGGCGTGAGAGTATGCCGATCACGCGATGAGTGTCTCTCTCGACAATGGGTATGCGCCCAATCCCGCTGTCAATGATCATGTCCGCCACGACGCCCGAAGGAGTGTCGGCGAAGGCGACCGGTTGTGCTGCGTCTGAAATCGCTTCGCTGAGCGGAGTCTCCGCTTCGCGGGGATCAACCTGCCAGCGCAGAGCGTCGGTTCTTGAAACTAGACCAATGAGACGTTGCTCCTCATTTACTACGGGATAGCTGCGATGGCGGGCGTCGCCCGAGAAGAAGTTTAGCGCCTCCGACTTGGTCATGGATCCCGGCAAGGTATCGGGATTCTCCGTCATAAGCTGCCCCGCTTGCAGCAGGTCGAGAGCATCGACTGTATATTCCTGAAGTATGTGGCGACCGCGGCGGGCAATTTTTTCAGTCAGGATAGACCGCCTCATTAGGAGGACGCTAATACCATAAGCTGCCGCCGCAGACGTCATCGTAAGGGGTAGGGCACTGAAATGAGCAGTGAGCTCAGCGGCAAACATGGCGCCCGTTAGTGGGGCGCGCATCGCTCCGCTCATGATGCCCGCCATTCCTATCATAGCCCAGAAGCCCGCTTCCCCCGGGAGAAATTGGCCCATGAGAAAGCCTGCTGCACCACCCAGGATGAGGAGGGGAGCGAGCACACCGCCAGACGTTCCAGATCCCAGCGCGATCAGCCAGACCACAGCTTTGACGACAAGCAACGCCATCGCGACCCTGAGAGTAAGTGAGCCGTTCAGCAACGCATCGATGTTGCCGTAACCAGCTCCCAGAACGTGGGCGTCGATCAAACCTCCTACACCTACCGCAATCGCTCCGATCGCTGGCCACCACATCCAGTGCACGGGCAGCTTTTGAAAGAGATCCTCGATATAGTAGAGCGAGCTGGAAAGCAGTGCGGCCTGCAGACCGACTCCAATTCCCACAGCTGCCGCTGCTGCCAAATTCCAGTCCGTTTTTGGAAACAGGCCCGCCATGGGAAACATCGGGCCTGAGCCGAGCAGGTGAGGGCGCAAAGCGAACGCTACCATCGCAGCGACGACCACAGGCACGAAGCTGCGCGGCTTCCATTCGAAAAGCAAGACTTCGATGGCGAGCAGAATAGCGGCAAGCGGCGTTCCGAATATTGCCGTCATTCCCGCCGCTGCGCCAGCTACAAGTAAGGTTTTGCGTTCGGCGGCGCTCAGATGGAAGCATTGCGCGAACAGGGATCCGATAGCGCCGCCGGTCATGATAATCGGCCCCTCCGCACCAAATGGTCCTCCGCTACCGATCGAAATGGCCGATGATATTGGCTTGAGCAGAGCGACTTTGACGGAAAGGCGGCTTTCGCCGAAGAGGATCGTCTCGATCGCTTCGGGAATGCCATGTCCCCGTATCTTTTCAGAACCAAAACGTGCCATCAGCCCGACGATGAGACTTCCCAGAATAGGTATGGCGACCAACCACAAACCAAGGGAAGCATCCGTGATGTGTACATCGTCGATGGAAAAGCGCCCGAACCAGAAGAGATTGGTAGCAAAGGCAATGAGCTTAACAAGGATCCATGCACCCATGGCCCCGCCAGAGCCAACCACAATGGCCATAGCCGCGAGCAGCAGCATGCGTCGATCGACGCTATGATCGCCCAGTTTAAGATGTTCGACGGCGCGTGCAGGTGTAGGTGACATTAAAATAACTGGCCCTTCTCAGCGAGAGAGGGCATTTATATCGTAGTACGATCATATACAACCGCGGAGAATGATGTGCGTGCCAAAGCCGATCCACTTCAAGATTCGGACTATGCAGCATTGGCGAAGTTTCGGCACGCGATCCGCCATTTTCAGGCGTTCAGCGAGGTTCAGGCAGCCGAGGTCGGGCTTACGCCACAGCAGCACCAAGCGCTCTTAGCAATTCGGGCGGCCTCTCCCGACGAAGCCACGGTAGGGCATGTGGCCGAAAGATTGGTCTTGAAACCACATAGTGCGACTGGCCTTGTGGATCGCTTGGTAGCCTTGGGCCTTGTTGCACGCAAAGCAGCGAGCAATGATCGCCGGCGTGCGATGCTGCGCCTCACCGACAGAGCGTATGAGATCCTCGCCGATCTTTCGGCAGTCCATCGTGACGAAATACGGAGATTGAAGCCTCTGTTGCTCGATATTCTTAGCGAATTCGATGTTGTGTATGACCGCCAAGGGGCTGAATGAGGCGCATCAGCAGCGACAAACTGCTTGCGGACGACGAGAGGCAACCCTGTGACGCCCTTGCATTCTGTATCGTAAGACGATATAACTTAATGGTTGGCGTCTGGCAATTCGGTGGAGGAGCGCATGACCCTGCACGAGATCCTCGGCGGCTGGTTCGTTGACGTTGTCGGAAGCCTGATCGCTGCATTCCTGCTTTGTTATCTTGGCTGGAACGCCTTCAAACTCGTACACCACCCGGAAATTGGCGTCCCATTTCTGCTTTGCCTAGGTTGGATCGGCTTGCCTCATCATCTGACGGCGAGTACCTTTGTGCAAATGGTCGTCGTATATACATGCCTAGGTGCATTGATTTTATGGCCGGTTGGTCGAAAGTGGCATAGAGATCATAGTGCTTAAAATGAGAAAAGGAGAGGTAAATGGATCAATTGGATCAGGATTTTTCGGTTCATCCTGCACCTTACCCCGTTATCATTGGGTGCATCAGAGAGGGCCGCGAGCCGTCTATTGCAGAGATACTGCGTGTAGCCAAGCGCATCCGTCGGGAGGCGTATCCCGCGGCCAAAAAACTTAGTTCTAGGCACCGGCGTGGAATAGTTTTGAGCGCCCTGGCAGCTCTCGGGATCGAGCAGGAACGTTGAGGTCCCTGCTCGTGAGGAATATTTCTTTTACCATTTGGTGACGAAAGCCGCTCTTTCGCGAACATCAGGGTGTGCATCGGTCCATTAGCATCGACGACGAAAACCTGCCGCGCTTCTTAGGGCGCGGCAGAATACCCATTCACCCTTATTCTCACCTCAACCAGATGCTACTTCGTTCATGACCTATTTCTTTTCTCCTCTGGATCCAGTTGAGATATAATCGCTAGCTGCGCCGGTGTAGGCATGCAAGTTGTGGGGATTGGCGCAGAAGGGCGAGTAACTGAAAATCCCGTATTGTCCTGAACTTCGTCAAACGTGACGCCTGGGTGCAGTGATCTGATACGGATTGAGTGATGAGTTCCGCCAAAGTCGAGAACGCATAACTCTGTGACAATCAATCTGAGATCAAGCCCTTTGGGCATTTGTCCGCCTGGGTATCGATCCGGATTATATCCGGCCATGCAGACGAAGTCGACCTCCCCTTCAACAAAGACACGTTTGTTGTGCTTCGGGAAGAAGAAGCTATTCGGGTGGCAAATGGAATTGCCGGGAAAGCCTCTCACGCCAAGCATGGCAGTCCGAGGTTGCTTATGATCCCCGATAACGCTGATGTTTGCCTGGCCGTAGCGGTCGATCTGTACCGGCGTAACCATCGCATGGCGCTTTCCGCTCCAGAGTGTTGAAAACACGCGGTCGTAATTTGCCGGCCCTTCGTACACGGGTTGTTGATGACTTTGGCCTAGAGGAAGCGGTTCGGAGGTGTACCATGCCTCGCCATCCGTAATCTGGATTGCGGGACTGAAAGTACGCTTTGCCAGACCTGCTGCGATCCGCGGGATCGGGCCAATTCCGGTCACCATGATTTCACCTGCATCCCGCCAAGCTTCAGCGCAGGCAGTAATCATCAATTCCGAAAGGGGATGACTTGAGTTGATCATGTACAAAGACCTTTCAGTAAATCGGCTTTGGTAAGCTGGACACTTTAGACGGCCCGCCCACGGCAGATAGATACGACGCTTCATCTACATTGATGAAGTTAGATCTGTAGTCGTCCCATTGTTCGGCAGAGCTGGCACTTTTTGAGTACAGCCTGAGATGATCGAGATCGATCTCGTAATCAGGAGATCCGCTCGTTGGGTGAGCGCCGAACGGCGCTTCCGCCACGCCGCTTATGAGAGCCCGTTCAACGAGATTGAAGCGACTGTTAGTCTTCATATCCAGTGCTGCCGTTGATACTATTTTCTCGACCGTTACGTAGCTGCGCTCGGAAGCACGTACGAGCAGTTCGTCGAAAATGGGATCGACACTGAGGTTGAGTATATTTCCACGGTCGTCTGAACGATGAGCGTGGATGAGTGCCACATCAGGTGTGATAGGTGGCATTGCCACCAGTTCTTCCTCATCCTGGTAAGGGCTTGTAATCATTTTAAAGCCAGGCTGATTGATCACATCCGTTCCGATCCCGACGCGCGTCGGCAAAAATGGTAGTTTCATCGCCGCAGCACGCAAACCCCAGTGGAACATGCCCTCATCGACTTCCCAAACCTGGAATGCGCCTTTTTCTCTAGCCGCTCGGTAATGGGGATCCAGCGGAATATGGTCCAGGGTTACAAACGAGAAGATCAATTTTCTGATCTTCCCAGTAGCGGCAAGAAGTCCAACATCTGGGCCTCCATATCCTGCGATAACCGTAAGATCTTTCAGGGATGAGCGCGCTATTGCACGCACCAGCGCCATTGGCTTGCGTCGTGTAGCCCAGCCTCCCAGTCCAATGCTCATACCATCGCGTAGCTCGGCGATGATTTCGTCTACCGTCATTACCTTATTAATCATCTTTTACAGAACTCGGTCATGCGCGCAGCGTTCTTCACCTGCCCGACGGAGCAGGCAGAGTTGCGAGCTTTGTGGTGCAGAAGTGTCGAGGGTCGAGTTATGACCATTCTTGTTGAGGGCCAAAACTCTTGCGCTCGGTCATGGCAGAGGAAAGATCCGGCCAACAGCATGTGCTGAAAGTGGATCCATAGAGCCATAAACCCCGGTCCGAAGGCAGCACGCCTCCGGCCGGGGCTTAAATGCCTGCGACGATGCTGCCGGAGTTAAGTTCGCGAGAACGACGAGAGCAGAGACTGCGCATAAGACATTATCGCCTTGGCGGCGCTCGAAAGTCAAGCGTCGCTTGCAGCACCAAAATTCTCTGGAGCCTATAACGTTGAAGCCATCGGTCTATTTGCGAGTGTAAGCTGAAATTTTGTGAACCGCTTTCTGGAACGGGAGGATTGCGGCGCGGGGTAGCTGCATGCGTCTTCAGTATCAGTCTGGAAGTAGACTGATGTGCGGAGTTCTTTGCAGTTATGATGCCTCATTGGCGTCGGCTGGGACCTGCCACAGCTAGTCCTCTCCCCTTTGATTATCCTCGCGCAGTTTGGAGGGCAGACTGTAAACCGCGCGCAACACAATGAGCCGGATCCTCAGCGACAAGCACTGGCAGACCGAGCTCCTTCTGAAGCGACTCAACGAGACGGGGCGTCAAGGCGCCGCCACCTGTGAGCAAGGCGCCATGTTCATGCAGATCCTGGCTGAGCTCCGGTGGCGTTTGGTTCAGTACGTCCCGCACGGCTTCTACGATTTGCCTAACGTGCTTGTCGATCACTGGATCCAGTTCTGACGCGGAAATGCTTAGGGACGTCGGAGCCATGGACACAAGGCTCCGGCCGCGGACTTCGATCACCTTGTCCGAGGGGTAGCCGCCCTTCAAAGAAGAGCAGTTCCTTTTGATGCGTTCTGCCGTTGGCGCACCAACAAGAATCTTGTGCCGAAGGTGAAGATGATCGGCGATCACTTTGTTCAATGAGGCGCCTCCGATCCGAACGGAGCGAGTCAGGCAAATTCCGCCCAATGAAAGAACCGCCACCTCAGTGGTACCCGCGCCACATTCCAGCACCAGCACACCCGCTGGCTTGTTGATCTGGATTCCGGCACCAACTGCGGCGGCAAGTGGCTCATGAACTAAACGTACGGGAGCCAGTCCAGCATCATCAGCCGCGGTCAGGAGGGCTCGTCGTTCAGCTTGCGTGGCGTCGGCAGGAACCCCGATGAGCGCTCGGAGCCCTCTCACCTGTCTGCGGCCCAGAGCGTGGCGGATAGCATATCGCAACAGCTCGGCCGCAGTGCCGATATCTTGTAGAACGCCCCGCCGTAAGGGTCTTCTCACCTGCAGGCTTGGAGGTGTGCGATCGACCATTGCCTCTGCCGCACTGCCCGCCGCAAAGAGTTGGGGATTAGTTCGAAAATTGGCAAAGCAGCAAAGCGAGGGTTCGTCGAAAAGGATACCGCCATCGCGATGAATTACCCGCAAATTTGCAGTGCCAAAATCGATTGCGAGTTCCGGCCGCCTCAGAGATAAGGAAGAAAGCATCCGTCTGACATAGCGATCATTCCCGCCTTTGTCTCGCCTTTGCCTCGTCCGCGGATTTGTGTCTGGCTGCCCCACACCTGAAGCGCGGTCCTCATTGGCGGTGTTCCATTACGGGATGTTGTCGGTCAGGTTTGACATAAGCGGGCTACAACGGCATCATGGAAGAATGAAGGCCGGTCACTCTCATCATCGCTTTCGCCACCACGGGGGGCAGCTTCTCGCGGGCATGTAGCCCCGGGTTCCGGTGCTTGGTGCCCTGAACTCGGGGCTCGGATCGAAAACAAGCTTTGCCTCGCAACAGGGGCGTGAGCGCTCATCCGGAAAGCAAAGTGTATGACCAGCAAGAAGGGGCGTCGCCGCCCGCAAATCCATATGATCGATTCCGAAGCCGACGCGATCACTGATCTCGCAATCGCTGCTGAAAGACGGATCCCGCAGGTGAGCAAGCTTCTCCTGGAGGAAACTGCGCGGGCTCACATTTACTCGGCAGCGCGCATCCCTCAAGACGTTGTGACGATGAACGCCACTGTCGATTTCACCGACGAGACTGGAGAAAAGGCGCACAGCTACCAGCTGGTTTATCCGCGAGAAGCCGACATTTCATCCGGCCGAATATCTATTCTGACGCCGGTTGGTGCTGGTCTCATCGGCCTGAGGGAAGGGCAGTCAATATTGTGCCCAGATCGTGATGGACGCGAGCGAGAGCTTAAGATCGTCAGGGTGGTGCACGAAAGATAGTCTATCATTCATTCAAATTACGGGATGTTTTCGCGCAGCCAGATGTTTGAACACCGCTGGGGAGCGGGTAGGAGCACTGCGCCGACCTTTGTAGCACTGTTCAGGCGATAGTCTGACTTAGAGGAAATTTGGGCACGGAAACTTGCCGCTTCGAATGTCGTGGGAATGCATGCTTGCCTTTCCTGCTCTGCACTCTACATTAGACGGATGTTCGTTAGCAGGAAACACGAGAGACCGGCGCGCCGGTCTGGAAGCAGCGCGCTGTCGCGCGCCTAAGCCCTGACGCCGATCGCGTCGGGGCCGTTCCCTCCTTTCTGCCTCCACTGGGCGCCTTCAGCGCCAACGTCTGTGTACAAGATGAGATTCACAGGCGTGCGTGAGAAGTAATCTTCGCGACTGCGGCACATGGGTGGATATTTTCTAGCTAATTTTGTCTGAGAGGCCATCATGGGACCGAAGTTCATATGGGTTACTCGAACATCACCGTATAACATGCTTACCGCACATCGGCTGAAGGGGATTGGGCACAAGGCGCTCACAATTCCCCTTCTCACGATCAAGCCAAGGCCTCATGAGGCACTATCAACCCAACCTGATGCGCTCGCGTTTACCAGCATTCACGCTATCGAGCACCACCGCTTGGACTGCCGCTTTCGTGATCTGCCTGTTTTTACAGTTGGCGAGCGAACGGCGAAGCTGGCGCGCGATGCTGGCTATCGTCGGGTGCAATCGGCCGACGGAAATGCGCTTGATCTGGAGATACTGATCAAGGATCACATGCCTAAAGGCTCTGAAATCATCTACTATAGTGCTGCTGAGCCTGCAGTGGAACTCGCGCTATCGTTGAACGAGAGAGGTTATGCCGCTCGCCAGATCACCGTATATGAAAGTCTACGCTCTCCTTCGAACACAATTACTCCCGCATTGGCCGCCATGCCTTGGATGGACGGAGTTCTGATACACTCAGCGAAGGCGGGTAGGATTATCGCTCAGCTCATAGCCGATTGCGGAGAGCAGTGGCAGGGGACCGCCTATTGCATCTCCGAAGCTGCCGCCGATCCCCTGCGGCATCTTGCACATGGAAGAGTAAATGTTTCGGAAAAGCCTAATGAGCGGGCAATGCTTGATTTGCTAGGTGGAAGGGGCCCCCCGCCAAGTTTTTAGCTTCGATAAGCTTCGCATTAGCCAATCAACTAAGGCGATCTATTCCGTTCATTGTTGAGCCCTTGGCTCTTTTAAGGAAATGGCTCTGATCCCATGCCTCGTCGTTTCGAAAAATATGCATCGTCTTCAGCCAATCATGCAGATAAATGCTGCGTCAACGAGTTCGAGGTTAGTGCTGCAGCCTATCCTGATGGCCGAATTGCTGTGCTTCTTTCATATTATCCCAATCTTTCCCGAGAAGAACTGAAAGAGGTCATTGGGTTTGTCCGTTCAGCGCGAGACGATCAGATAAGGCGGCTAAGATCCACTCCGGGTAGTTCAAGAAAGCTCGACAAGTTCCTGCGGGACAACCGAGCACTAATGCCGAGTCTGCATGCGAAAACTAGTTCGATTGTCGCGGCTGTTGTCATTATGTCGATCCTACTGTGGATGTTGTGGGACAAGCGACCGCATCCTCTTGCGCCCGTGTCGCATCAGGCTGATGTAAGCCGACAGGCGGGCACATTTGAACGCAAATAGATCAGGAGACCGCAATGTGCGCCGTTTTTGTAAAACCGCGTCCGTTTGGGCGCCGCTCTTGCCGCTTCGTAGAACTACTCGATCGATATCCCGACGTCAGCGTCGGTCAGCTCGCTGAGATGATCGAGACATTTCCCCATCTGCCTGCGGCTGAAATCGCCATCATGTCGATATGTGAAAAATCACACAGAAAGCTGGACAAATTCATCATGGAGCAGTCGGAAGCTCTTAGTCGGCCATGGCTGAATAGTGGTTTGCTAATCATTATCGCCATCAGCTTTGTAGTTTTCCTGTACTGGCTTCATTGAAGAATGGCTTATAGTGGAAGAATTCACGCTTATGCGATCAAGGATATGCGGATAATTGAAGGCATATCGACTGGGCTACGCGATAAGATGCGCATCGGAGAGATCTAGTGAATAGAATTAGGCGATTAATCAACGAGTAGCGGCCCCGGGTTTGTGAGGGAGGAGCCCGGGGTTGATTTTGAATCTTGTAACGGCAGCGGAGTACGCTGGTCGGGAGTAGCCAATGATCAAGACAGCCGCATATGAACGAGAGTCACCGCTTGAACCTGCAGAAACGCAAGCGCCTGAACCGCGTGTGATCCCCTTTCCAAAACGCAATTCGCAGCCCGAGCCGACCCCTCCCACCGTGCCGGAACCTCCGGCTGCAGCATGATCATCAAATCAGCTGAGGAATAGGTAAGGATATGTCGATCGATGTTTCCGCGGAGTGCAGGACGTTCTTTGTCACCCTTATCAGAGGCGCTGCAGAGCGGGCAGAGGCGATCTTGGTACGGCCAGGTCAGGAGGTGCGCTTAAGAGCGATCCGAGATGATGGGTTTTCAGAATTAGCGCGGCTGGAGCTGTCGCCACTGCCGGAAGATCAATATCTCGCCGTTGCACTCCGCCTCTCGGGCGATGGGGACCGCAAGTCGGCCATATTCGCTGCACTGGCGGACCAATTTCGGTCGCCCCCTTTGAGCATCGCCGTGGAAGCTCAGCGCAAGCTTGTCCAAAGCCGTTCAAGCAAGAGTGGGCTGTCACTGAAGGCAGCCGGCGAGGCCGTTGACGCGATCAAGATAAACCTGAGTTCGGCCGGGGTCGATTATAGCCGCGCGCTAAGACTTCGAGCGGCCTTCTATTCAGATTTTTGGTGTGATCCGAGGATACCTGCCGCTCCGGGAACTCGCCGCGTTATGCTAACAATGTCCGAGATATTGAAAGCACAAGTCAATGTCGAACATGCTAATAGATTGCCAACCTGGAAGCGAACTTCTGTTACAAGGAGTGTTTGTGAATAGTATAGGATAATGTGTGAGTGAGAGTCTAATGTTGCAAACGAGATCGCTTATAATGAAAGCGGCCGGTTTGATGATCAAAGGGGAACAATGGAATCATCCGCGGTTTCGAGCCTCGTTGCCCTAGAATGGAGAGCGCGCGCTGTTCAACATCCGCGAAACTCGGCTACATTTCAGCAGCCTCTCGGATGTCGAGCGCTAAGAATTAAGTATTTTGATGTAAGCAAGTCGGATCAGTGAGGCTCCTATGTACATTTTGGAATTCGACGAACAAACGCGCGTGCTGTCCCAGAGGGCGAGCGGATTTTGGAACCTGGCAGAATTCGGGCGGTATCACGCAGAGTTCACCGCGCTTCTGAGCCGGATCCGCTCAGATGGACGACCCATTAAAATGCTGTTCGACAGCCGAGACATGCCGCCTCAATCGGCCGAGGTGGTAAACGCATTTTCCAAGATGACCAGCGCAGACGGCATGAATGCTGACGGACGGGTCGCGATCCTGGTTTCGGGCATGCTCTCCAAACTGCAGGCCCAGCGGATTTCCGATAATCCACTTGTGAAGAGTTTCAATGACGAGGCGGAAGCGCGGGCTTGGCTAGCGGAGCCGATTTTAAGTTGCTAGTAGAGGTAAGAACATCTAGTTGGAAAATTGCGCCATCCGCACCTGGCAGCGCTCCATCATGGCTCCAGCCTACTAAATTCAACGTGAAAGCGTACCGAACCTAGCGGCTCGACTCGGTGCAAGATGGTCGGCTCGACAATGCCGGGCAACGTCCCGCTGGACAATATAACTTCTGCCAGCGTTCTGCGCGGATCGGTCACGATATAGCGCAGTTCGCCTTCCTCCACGCGAATCAGACCCCAGGTGCCTTCCTTCGTCTGATGATCGTTCAGCAGACCTGCCGGTATAGTCTTCTCGGTGAAGGTCGGCGTGCGGTTATAGGGTCTGACCCCGTCAGGAAGGTGACCGATCATGCTTCATTCCTTTCTCGGTAGAATTGAACGCCAAGCTGCAGGCTTTCCGCGATCCGATCCGCCTTTTGCTGGAAGGCCGTTGCGGCGGCGGGTGAGAGCAGTTCGTCGCTGACCTCCCGCCACAGCGCCAACCATTTGGCGAAGTTGTCATCGGTCATGTGCTCGGCGTGCCGAACATGCGCCACCATCGGTTGCCCCTTGTATCGCCCCGACGTCAGCATGACCGAGGACCAGAAGTCCTGAAGCTTGCCGAGATGGTGGGGCCAATCGTCTATCGCACCATTGAAGATCGGTCCTAGGACCCGATCCTGCCGGACCCGCTCGTAAAAGGCAGGGACGAGGCGCGCGATATCTTCTTCCTTGATTTCAGTCGTCATGACGCTGCCTTCTGGCTCTGCAGGATCAGGTTCAGGGTTTGCATGAGTTCGTCTTCCAGCAGCGGCTTTTCAATGAGAATGGCGTTTAGTTCAGCGGCTGAAGCGCGAAGCGCGCGGGTGGGATTTGTCGCCAGCAGGATCGCAGGGGTGGCGCATTTCCTCCGAAGCTCGGCAAGTCGTTCAAGCCCCTGCGCGCAATCCAGGTCCACCACAAAGGCAACGGCAGCGGCCGGATCGGATAGGTCCGACCCTGCCGCTGCCTTGATCCCCACTACTGACAGGGCGAATTCGATCGAGGAGAGGAGCGCTGCATCATCGATGAACAGCAGGACCGGATTGTCCCTGGTCATCTTCGCTCTCCTCTCCCATTCAGGCCAGGTCAGGCCGCCTTCTTCCAGATGGGCTCCAGCGCGACGTGGGGCGGGCAGTGGGCGATCGCGCCCACAGGCAGGCCGCCAAGTTCATTGGCAAAGCCATGGTTGACGTCGCGGTGATGAGCTTCGTCCGCCCGGACAACCAGCACCACGTCGCGGAGCGTCGCTTCGTCCGGCAAATTCCAATAGCGTTTGGCGATTTCCGGCGCGGGCACATTGGGGCTGCGGCCTTCGTCGATCTCAGCAAGATAATGGGTGTAGCTGATCACTGCCTCTTCTTCGAAATAGCCGACCACGCGGTGAGCCGTCTTGGCGCTCACCAGATAGAGGGCGAAGAAGAACAGATAGAAGACCCACTGCACGCCCATGATCACCGCGCGTTCGAACCAGGTGGGCTTGGAAATCTCGATGAAGGTCATGAGGTGCATGCGCTCATTTTCCGCTTCGTCCATGAGCGTCTTGATCCAGCCCCTGTCATCGCAGATGCGCCGCAGGCAGGCGAGATGGGTGATGGTCGCCCCGACCATGCCGGGGACAGCCGCCACCGTTTCCAGTACCACGGCGCGATGGCCGTAGCGTGCAGCGAAGAAGGTGTCCGCGCACCAGCGCAACATCTTCGTGAAGCCAAAGGCGACCTGGTCCGACAGCCCTTTGGGCTTGTGATGGACGCCAAGATCGATGAACGGTGCGGTCATGAAACTATCTCCAGATGCGAGCCTGTTTGCTATGACGCTCATCTATGCCGCGGGGCGTCGGGGAGAAATTCGGATGTTGTCCCTACCGCAAGTCCCCTAAGGGCTTTACCGGAGGTGGGAGAATGCGCCGATCCGATGAGGAGAATGTGAACAAAGCGGCAGTGTCATTTCGGCACATGAGCCTGCTCGCGCCGCCAATTCTGGTGACGCTGGCGCTTGCCGCCATCGCTGTGGCGATTGGCGCGGGGGTGCGCATCGCCTTCGCCGCAGAGCTTGGCCAGCGCGCCACCTATATCTTCTTCGTTCCGGCGGTGGTGGTGGCAAGCGCCTTGTCAGGTCTGCGCGGCGGGGTCATCGCTTGCATAGCGGGAGCCGCATCAGGGCTACTTTGCGATAGGGCGATAGGTCCTCTGGAAGTCGGAAGCCTCATCGCGGCGGCGGCGTTCGTGGTGATCGGCCTTGCGGTTGCGCTTGGCGGCGAATGGTTCCAGCGAGCGCGGGCAGAGGCGGAACGCGGCACGGCGGCGCTGGCGAGGCGGGAGGCGCATCTGCGCTCGTTGCTCGACACCGTGCCTGACGCCATCATCGTGATCGACGAGGGGGGATTAATACGGGACTTCAGCCCGGCAGCGGAGCGGATGTTCGGTTGGAGCATGGAGGACGTACGCGGACGCAATGTCAGCATGTTGATGCCCGATCCATATCGATCGGCGCATGATGACTATCTGACCCGCTATTACACAACTGGGGAGAAGCGGATCATCGGCAAGGGCCGGGTGGTGGTGGGTCAGCGCAAGGACGGATCGACCTTTCCCCTGGAACTGGCCGTCGGAGAGATGCGCGTCGGCGGCAAACGGCATTTCACCGGCTTCATCCGCGATCTTACCGAACGGCAGCAGGCTGAGGCCCGGCTTCAGGAATTGCAGAACGAACTGGTTCATGTGTCGCGGCTAACGGCGCTCGGCGAAATGGCGTCCGCATTGGCGCATGAGTTGAACCAGCCTCTATCGGCGATTGCCAATTATCTTAAAGGCAGCCGCATGCTGCTGGCGCGCGAAGAGGTGCCGCTGGACCGCGTGGGTGAAGCGCTGGAACGGGCAGGGGCGGAAGCGCTGCGGGCGGGCGACATCATCCGCCGCCTGCGGGACTTTGTCGCGCGCGGGGAAACGGAGCGGTCGGTCGAAAGCCTGGCCAAGATGGTCGAGGAAGCCAGTGCCCTGGCACTGGTGGGCGCCAAGGAACATGAGATCCGGGTGCAGTATGAGTTCAGTCCCGAGATTGATCTGGTTCTGGCGGACAAGGTCCAGATCCAGCAGGTGGTGCTGAACCTCATCCGCAACGCCGTCGACGCAATGACCGATGTCGCGCTGCCCCGTCGCGAATTGCTGATCGGGATTGAGCCAGCGGGCGATAATATGGCGCAGGTTACCGTGGCAGACACAGGCCTTGGGATTGATCCCGAAGTTGCCGATCGCCTGTTTCAACCGTTCATCACGACCAAGCGAACCGGCATGGGCGTCGGCCTTTCCATTTCGCGCACCATTGTCGAGGCGCATGGCGGGCGGATCTGGGCGGAACCGCGGGAGGGCGGCGGCGCGTTGTTTTGCGTCACCCTGCCACGCGTGAGTGAGGAGGATCTGTATGACGGTGAGTGAAGCGATCGTTTACGTCATCGACGATGATGACGGCGCGCGTCTTTCGCTGGAGTTCCTGCTCGACTGCGCGGGGATACGGGTGCGCTCCTTTGCTTCTGCCGACACCTTCCTCGCCTCGTCCCCGCCGCTGTCGGGCGCCTGCATCGTCACGGACGTCCGGATGCCAGGCCGCAACGGCATTGAACTGGTGGAGGAACTGAGGCGGCGTGGTGCAAATGTGCCGGTCATCGTCATCACCGGCCATGCCGATGTGCCGCTCGCCATACAGGCGATGCACGCAGGGGTGGCGGACTTCATAGAAAAGCCTTTCGATGATGAAGTGATGCTGTCGTCGATCCGCAAGGCGCTTGCCCGGCAGGCCGGGGACGAACAAGCGCAGGTGGAGAAGCGGTCGATACTCGACCGCATTGCAAGCCTTAGCCCTCGCGAGCTGGAGGTGATGGACGGCCTGGTTGCGGGACACGCCAACAAGGCGATCGCCTTTGACCTGGAGATCAGCGCCAGGACGGTCGAGGTTTATCGAGCGAATGTGATGATGAAGATGCAGGTCAAGACCCTTTCGGAACTCGTCCGCATGGTGACGCTGGCAAGATTGGGCTAGAAAGTTGAGTCGCTGGAAAGGAAATAGAGACGGAAAGGCGATGGCGTCCGAACGGCATCATCCTGCTTGTCCCTGACCAGACATTCTCCTAGCGTCCACACTTTTCCGTTCAAGCAGTCTTGCGCTTCCTCCGAAAGCCGAAGTACGAGCGCCTTATCGTGCTGACCAAGCCTGGGACATTCGCGACTGTCGGCTTCGGAGCGATGCTGGTCGGATAGCAGCCGTGCTGGCTAACGGGTGATGTTAGTTGTTACCAGAATAGCTGGCTTCCGCTGGCAACGATCACTTTGTCGTGAGTATCGATTGTATAGCCTTCCTGTGCACCGGCCGTCTTGTCGAGTGAATAGAGCCTCTCGGTCGTCATCATTTTTTACTCTATGAAATCAAATGCAACCGGAACGGTTCGGAATTCGGTTTTTACTTGCGGGGGGCTGGATGGGCGGGCACTCATCGCCTTATGAGTGAGGGGCAAGCGGGTGTTCGGAACACCCTTCTAGATTACGATCTCGGCCCGGTTCTTCGACGGGCCGATCTGCGCGTCGGACGGCCTTCGATCCGCGCCGCGACCCGGCGTTCAAACGGCTTGCCCGTGATCGTGAAGTCGTGGCCGCGCCGCGAGGGCATGGATGATCGCGAGCTCGAGGAGGTCTGGCGCAACGAGATCAGGCAACTGCACCGGCTGGTCAGCTATCCTGGCGCGACCGATCGCCTAGCGGTGCTGCAGAACTCGGCGGAGGTCGAGGACGGCTTTCACCTGCTCCTCTCGAACGACCACCGTCTTCCCTTGCAGCGTTGGCTCGACGACCCGCGTGGCGGTGACTGGTATCGGAGCCCCCGCACAGCACGAAATCGCGTTCGGCTTTGGGAGGAGATCGCCAGGGTTGCCGAGGGTCTTGAGATCCTCCACGCGCAAGGTCTTCTCCATCGGAACATCGACACATGGAGCGTGCTGACCTCCATCGGCGACCAGCCGGACTTCCTTCTCACTGGCTTCGAGTGGTCGATCCGTCTGACGAGCGCGGCGGTCGGGCGGCAGAGGCGCCGCACGGCGTCCGCGCGAAGCACACGTTACTCCTTCTACGAAGACTGGCGGGCGGTTGGTGTGCTCGCCTGCCGTCTGATGAACTTTCCGGCGAGAGGACGCGCCGATGAACCTTACTTCCCGGACGTAGAGCGCGATGCCGAGTTCCTGCTAGCGGCCGAGCGCGACCTCCTCGTCCTGCTCTTGACGTCGGATCCGCTGTCGCGCTTGGATGCGACGATCGTCCTGCAGAAGATCAGTACCATCCTCGAAGGGCTGCGGGCGCAGCTTACGGGTGGACAGCCTAGGCTGGTTCTGGCGCTTGGGCTCGGGACCGAGTCGAACCTCTCGGCGGCGATCTTCCGCGCAAGCGGCGAACTCGTCGAGTCCGATGAGGAGGCGGAGCAACTCCTCTTCGTTCGGCAGGATTTGGGCGAGGAGCCGAAGCTGATTCGCTTCAAAGAGGGCGAAGGTGACCGCGGCGCCCGCTACGTGCTGCGTGGCAGCCGCCTGACCTACCGTCTCCAGACTTTCGTCCCTCCGGGTGGCGGCGCGCCGAGCTGGGCGGTGGCACGCTGCTACGACGCCGAGGCGCGGGAGCCCGCTCATGCGCGTATCGACCGCAGCGTCGTGCTTGGCACTTTGCCGATTGAGGTCATCACCATCCGCGAGGCGGCGCAAGGCGCGGCCAAGCTGGTGGGGACGACGACCCGCTGGGACGCGCTAGTCGGGGCGCCCCCGCCGGATCCGCTCGAAACGGCGCTTCAGGACAAGACCTACGGCGAGCTCGTCCTGTTCCAGGTCGCCGAGATGCTTATGGAGGCGGCGGACATCTGGCCGGTGACCGTTGCCCGAGAGAAAACGAGCGGCGGCAACGTGACGCTCGAACTGACGGTCCGGCGGGACGACGTTCTCGAGCGCCTGTCGCATGCTTTGGATCTTCCGCCGCCAGGTCCGCGGTTGCGAAGGCTGATGGAATCAGATCAGGTCGGTGTCGAGGGCGAGTGGCGATTGACCGAGGAGCCCGTCCTCGGACTACGCGGCGGCGACCGAACGCGCTGGCGCCTCGTCAACGCCGATCTGAAGGCCCGTCCGGAGCGCTACGTCCTCGAAGGCCCGGGGCCGTCGCCGAATGGTTCGGATCTCTATCTCCGAGCTGGCGGCGACGGCAGCGATCGCCTGCTTCAGCGCAAGTTGAAGGCGCTCCGCAGCCTGCGTGAGCACGGCGAGCTTCTCGAGATGCTGGCGAGCCCGAGGCTGAGGCGGAGGGCCTCCCACGACCGCTGGGCGCTGGATGGGCTTTCCGACGTACTCGACGCGTCCAAGATGAAAGCCTTGGGTGAGCTCTGGGCGGTGTTGCCATTGTATCTGCTGCAAGGTCCGCCGGGGGTTGGCAAGACCCGGCTGGTACAGGAGCTCGTCGCTGCCCGCATGGGTCAGGACGGGGCTGAACGCCTCCTGCTCACCGCGCAGAGCCATGCGGCGGTCGATCACCTGCTCGAGAAGGTGAAGGGCGAGCTGGACAAGCGGCGCGACATGTCGCTTCCCGACCCGGTCCTGGCGCTGCGCTGCCGGCCCAAGGACCATGGATCTGGGTCCAGCGACTGGGACTTGCCGGTCCGAGCGGCTGCGTTGGCCGCGGACCTCGCCCAAAGCGATCTCGCACGGTCCGCACCCGCCCATCTGGCGCAGAAAATCTCGGATGTGGCCGCGACGCTGCGCGGCGCCGGCATGGACGATGGTGAGCCCCTCGGCCGACAGTTGCGAAACAGCCCTGACCGGTCGTTCCAGTCGCTACTGCTGCGTTCGTCCAATCTTGTCTTCGCGTCGACTAACGCGGGCGAGCTTGAGACATTAGTCGAGGAACGAGCGCAGTTCGACTGGTCGATCGTCGAGGAGGCGGGGAAGGCGACGGGTGTCGACCTTCTCGCTCCGTTGCTGCTCTCCTACCGTCGTCTAATGATCGGCGATCACAAGCAGCTGCCGCCCTTCAACACCGAGCGTATGGAGAAGCTATTTGCAGCACCTCAGCGCATCGCGGACGCGTTCGATGTGGGGCGTCACCTGCTCGCGCGCGCGTTCGGCCAGGCCGGGATCGACGAGGCGCTCGACTTCGTAGCGAATGCCGACATCGAGACCCTCAGTGCGGGCGCACGGTCTCGGATGATGATGTTCGAGACCATGATCGAGGCGGAGACGGCGAAGCCTCCACGCGAGGGTCGCCTCTCCATGGCCATGCAGCTCGACCAGCAGCACCGCATGCACCCGGCGATCGGACAACTCGTCGAACGGTCCTTCTACCCCGGCACCCTCGCCACCTCTGACGACGCGCGGGCGCGCTTCGCGACCGAACCGTGTCCCGTCTCATTCGCGGGTGCGGTCGGATCGAGTCCTGTCACCTTCATAAACATGCCGTTCGGCCACGCCATGGTGGGCGGCTCTTCTCCGGAGATGCCGCCGCGATGGCGGAACATGCCCGAGGTCAACACGGTGGCGGAGGTCCTGCGGCGGCTCCAGGCGATTGGAGACGACAGGCCAGAGATCGCGGTGCTTACGCCATACCGGGCCCAGCATCGCTTTCTGGAGGACCGGATCGCGGCGGACCGGCGTTCCGGACGTCTCGACAACTTGGAGCGCTTCTCAGAGGTAGGGGGTGGCATTTGCCACACCGTCGACTCCTTCCAGGGTAACGAGGCTGACGTGGTCGTGATTTCCCTGGTAAGGAACAACGCCCATTCGGGCGTGAAGTCCTTGGGCTTCCTTAGCGACAAGCGGCGCATGAACGTCTTGATGAGCAGAGCGCGCTGGCGGCTCGTGCTGGTCGGCAGCTTGGACTTCCTCAAGGCGCGCTTCCAAGAGGAGCTTGAGCCGGAAGAGGGCGAGCGCCTCGGCTTCCTCCGACGCTGGCTTGCCGCTTTCCAAGAATTGGAGGGCACTAAGGGACCTGACGGTGTGCCCTTTGCGAGCGTGGTGCATATCGCCGATTTGCTAGGAGACGGGGAATGACGACGCGGGTTGCCATACCGATCGTCTATTCGACTGTCCGGCTGCATCTTGAGAAGGGAAGACGCTGGAGCGTGGCCGAGCACCTTCTGCTCTTCGCGTTGAAGAGCGGGGAGAGCACGGCGGCGGACCTGGCGGTCCGCTCGCGGTTGCCGCAGCGCATGGTGCTCGAGGCCTTGATCAACCTCATGCGCGTCGGCTGGGTCGAGATCGTCGCGACCGGCGACAGGGTCCGCTTCGCCATCACGACGGGTGGCTCGGCCCATGTCGACAAGGAGGAGCTACCGGTCGTCACGCAACCGCTCACGAAGGACATGAAGTTCGCGGTTGACCGCGTTCTTGGCGGGGTACTGCGTTGGCGGGAGCTCACCTTCGTATCGCCGGCGCGTTTCGAGAGGCTCCGGCAAGACGACGTCGTGGTCCTTCGGGTGGGCGCCGACCTTCCCGAGGTGAAGCCGCGCGACATCATCGACAGCCTGCTTGACGAGGACGAGACGCACCGCGGGTCGGATCGCAGTGCGGCCCGGCCGGGTGACGGCTGGGTCCTCGCCACGGTTGTCGGCGACAAGGTTGAGGGGCTCCCACGCAGCGCGACCGCGCTCCGAAAGCTCGTCCTAGAGGCCGCTGCCGGTGCTGAGCCTCACGGTGGAGTCGAGTCCATCCCCGCGGCGCCGGTAACGACCCTGCAGCCTGAGCGCCAGATCCTGTTGGCTCCGCAGGACATCATCACGGGTGACACGGCGCACTGGGATCACATCGCGGATACGATAGCGGCCGCCCGGTCGTGGGTCGCGATCCATTCCACCTTCGTGCGTGAGGAGCCGTTTATGCGGCTGCTGCCGCTTCTGGAGCGGGCCGCGCGCGATCACGGCGTGCGGACGGACATCTTCTGGGGACGCGGGAACGAGCGAGAGGCGGCCAACCCTGCGCGGCGGGTAGTCGAAACCTATTCGCGCGCGATCGCGGAGCGCGAGCTCGGTCAGTGGGTGAAGGTGCACCCGTTCTCAACCAGCTCGCACGCCAAGCTCTTGATCGCCGACGACGGCAGGGAGCGCTTCCGCGCGACGGTTGGATCGTGCAACTGGCTCTACACAGGCTGGACATCCTTCGAGACGTCGGTCCGGCTCGGGGACGGCGAAATCGTAGCAGACGTGATGGATGTGCTCGCTGAACTCGCATACCAAGCAACAGGCGATTGGGCCGGGATCACCGCGGACGTAGCCGGAAGGGCGCGCGTCGTGAGGTCCGACAGGTCGAGGCGCAATGGACGCCGGGTTGCGGCGCGGCTCCTGCTGGGACCGGACCATGTCAGCATGTTCGAGCGCATGCGCGACGAAGCGCAGCGTCGACTGGTCGTCGCGAGCCATCGGCTCGGAGCCGCTGCGGAGAACATGGCGCTAAAGCCGATCCGCGCTGCGGTCGCCGACCGGGAGCTAGACGCGACGGTCTATTACAGCACGCCCTCCGACAAGGTGACGGCGCAGGTCGCGACCGAGATGACCTTCAAGTCCCGCGACGCCGGTGTGAACCTCCGTCAAGTGACGGACCCCTCGATCCACGCCAAGTTCATGTACTGGGACGACGACGACCTCGTGGTCACGAGCCAGAACCTGCTGTCCGCGGACCCTCTCAATCCACTGGAGGAGATTGGCGTGCATCTGCGGGGCCCGGGCGTCGCCAGGGATCTTGCGGACCGCCTCGCGTTGCGCTTTCCACGATGAGGGACGGACTATGTCGTCCGACCACAGACAGAAATTGTTCGACCTGGACGCGCTCGCGGTGGCTATCGACGATGCAGGCATACGCAAGGAGTTGGAGCGCTATCCGGCAGGCGTCATCTGATACAGCTTCTTGGGTGCAAATGAAGTGCGTCGTGACACACTAAGTCACGGGAGACACCGGAACATAGCAAAAACATCGATCCTCCTTTATACTTGACCTGTAACGATCGTCACTGATGTGGGAGACCTACCCGATGCCAGCTGGCACGCACCGCGTTTTTAAGCTGCCGGCTCGCTTTTCTATCGAGGGCCGAATTCACAAGAATCCGATTATGCAGCTTAGCCGAGCCGCTATGCATGAAGAGTTTGCTGTCGCGTCCAAAGCCGTCAAGCGATCTTCCTATACGGTTCTTCATCCAAACCAGGGTGCGCCAATCCTTATCACAGACCGCCGTCTCACAATTGCTGACGAGCCGGTCGATGTCTTTCGCTGCCGGAACTGGGATGCGTTCATAGGCGGATCCAGCGAGCTCGAAGGCGAATGGCTCACGCCTGCATCCGCACTCATTAATCTCCTATCTCCAAGCAAAGCTAGCGAGGCGCGCGATGCGGTCTTGGATGGTTGGCGCGGCGCGTTCGAATTTCGCGAGGAAAGGCGTGACGGGGATCGCATCATCGAGACCGGGCTCCGTCCACCTCAGATCGGAGCGCTATTCGGCGTCCTCTCCCACTGGAAGACAAGCAATCTGCCAGCAACCGTGGTCATGCCAACCGGTACCGGAAAGACGGAGACGATGCTTGCGTTGTTAGCGCGGGAAAGACTGTCGCGGCTGCTGGTCATCGTGCCTACCGGTGCGCTGCGTGATCAGATCGGTGAGAAGTTCGTCTCGATGGGACTTCTCAAGCAATTGGGAGCACTGAGGGATGACGCGCCCTTGCCAATCGTAGGACTGCTGGAGCACAAACCCAAGACCGCCGAAGAGGTAGACGCCATCTTTATGGGCTGCAACGTGGTAGTCACGACGATGGCGGTCGCTGGTCAAAGCACCGAAGCGGTCCAGCGCCGCATGGCTGAGCTATGCTCGCATCTATTCATCGACGAAGCGCATCACATCTCAGCCCGGACATGGGAGGCGTTTCGTGGACACTTCGCTGATCGCCCAGTGGTCCAATTCACTGCGACCCCATTTCGCAATGACGGCAAGCATGTGGACGGCAAGGTCGTCTTCAACTATCCGCTTCGTAAGGCGCAGGCCGAAGGCTATTTCAAGGAAATCCGCTTCGCACCGGTCGACGAACTGGATCGGGTAGAGGCAGACCAAGCTATTGCCGCAGCCGCCATCGCGCAGCTCGCTTCGGACGCTTCTGCTGGTTTCAACCACCTCGTCATGGCGCGCTGCTCGGACATTAAACGCGCTGAGCAGGTATACGCTTATTACGCAGCACTCGCGCCCGAGCATGCGCCGCTACTGCTCCACAACGGAATTTCGGTTGGCGAGGCCCGCGACGGTTTATCCCGCCTCCGCCGCGGAGACGCGCGCATCGTGGTGTGTGTAGACATGCTGGGAGAGGGTTTCGACCTTCCGGACCTGAAAATCGCCGCAATTCACGATCCGCATAAGAGCCTCGCAATCACATTGCAGTTTACAGGGCGGTTCACGCGCTTTCGCTCCGATCTCGGTGAAGCCACGATGATCGCCAATATCGCCGACCCTGGGGTCGGCGAGGCTCTCCAAGATCTGTACGCCGAGGACGCGGATTGGAACGTCCTGCTTCGAGACCTTAGCGAAGGTGCTAACACTAGGCAGGCTCGTCGTTCGGACTTTATCGATGCTTTTCAAGATGTCCCCGACGTAGTTTCTCTGCGCAATATCTTCCCGAAGATGAGTGCCGTTGTATTTCGGACGGGTACGAGGCGATGGCGGCCAGATCGTGCGATTGCCGCAATGGGTTCAACCGAAATCTATGCCGGTCCGACCGTGAACGAGCGCAATAAGGTGCTACTGTTTATCACGCGCGAACACGACGCTGTATCTTGGGGCGATGTTCGCGACATACGGAACACCGAATGGCACCTCTACCTTGTCCATTGGAACGAGGAGCAGGGGCTGCTCTACATCAACAGCTCGAACAACAGCAGCATGCACGAGGATCTCGCCAAGGCGGTCGCTGGCGACGACGCGACTCTATTGAAGGGTGAGCTTGTCTTTCGGTCGCTCCACAACGTGAACCGACTGGTCCTGACGAACCTCGGCCTAAGCGATGTGATCAATGATCGACTGAGGTTCAGCCTGCATGTTGGACCAGACATCACTGACGCGCTGCCGGAGGCGATGCGGACCAACAAGAGAAAGTCGAACCTTTTCGCGCACGGTTACGAAGACGGAATGCGGGTGACAGTAGGCTGCTCGCAGAAGGGCAGGGTGTGGTCGATGACTACCGCCGAGGATCTAGCCTCTTGGGTGGAATGGTGCCACGCGGTCGGCGCTAAGCTCCGCGACGAAACGATTTCGACACGCGATGTCTTCACCAACGTCATCCTGCCAGTCGAGATCAGCGAGCGCCCTGCTCTTATCCCGTTACTGATCGACTGGCCCGAAGCGTTCCTCAAGCGGGCAGAGGACGCGATCACGGTTTCGATCGATGGGGAGTCTGTGTTGTTCTTCGATGCGGAACTGCAAATTTTGGATTTCACGACCAACACGCCGATCCGCTTTCGGGTCGTTACCCCTAATAAGGTTGCAGACTATATCGTCCGGTTCTCGTCTGACGGTATTTTATATGAGGCACAGGGCGCTTTTTCAGCCGATATCAGGATCGGCCGCACGACAAGGTCCCTAGGGGATTGGTTTCGTAAGGAGCCGCCGGCAATACGCTTCGATAATGGTGGTTACCTTGAGGGAACAGAGCTTTTCGTGCCCCCTGTCGGGGCCACGCGCAAACCGTTCGACCGCGATCGGATAGTCGAATGGGATTGGGCGGGCGTCGACCTAGCGAAGGAATCGCAGCGCGTCGAGAAGCGACCAGACTCCATCCAGCGGCGCGTCCTTGATCACCTTCTCGCCACGACCACAGAGGATGAGTTCCCAATCATATTTGATGACGATGATGCCGGAGAAGCAGCGGATATTGTTTGCATTGGGGTTCGCGACGGCAGGCTGGCAGTCCATCTTTACCACTGTAAGTTCTCAGGATCTTCTAGTGCGGGGGCTCGTGTCGACGATCTTTATGCCGTGTGCGGCCAAGCGCAGCGCAGCACACATTGGCGTAGCGCAGTGCCGGAACTCTTCAAGCATCTTCGTCGGCGTGAGGACGGCCGCCGGGCAAAGCTGGCGGCTGCAGGTCTCGATCACGTTTCGCGATTTGAGCGCGGTGATCTTCGTGGCTTGCGTGACCTAGGAAAGCAGGTGAAGCTCCTGCTTCCTGAGTTTAAGGTCTTTATTGTCCAGCCGGGTTTGTCTAAAAAATCGTTGATAAATCGACAGCTTGATCTGCTCGGGGCGACGGACCTCTACCTGATGGACACCGCAGCGATTTCACTGGGCGTAATAGCGAGCGAGTAAGTGCTGCTCAGCCTGCACGACAGCTCGACTATACATGCTACCACCGGATAAGTTGGATCCCGGGTTATCTCTTGGGTCAGATCATCTAGGGAACGTCGGCGAATGGCTCGAATTCAGGGTGACCGAGCGCTTGAAGGCGATGGTGAGGATAACCTCGGCTTCGGCCCGACGGCGGACATGCTAGCCGAAGCTTTGGCCATCGGCACCTCGTCCGAAGGTCTAGTGGTCGGCGTCACTGGCAGGTGGGGGTCGGGCAAATCGAGCCTCATCAACCTTACGCAGGCGGCGCTCCGCCGCCGCGCGAATGACGAGCGCCCTCACGTGATTGAGTTCAAGCCATGGTTGGTGGGCGAACGCGACGCTTTGCTTCAGGCGATGTTCTCGGAGCTTGTGGCAGGGATCGACCAGATCGAGCTTGAGGCCGGAGACGCAACCGGCGTCACGATCCGCAAGGCGCAGCGGGCGGCGACGGCCGTGCGCGAGTTCGCCGGCTTGCTCAGCGGCGCGGGCAAAGTCGTGAAGGCGGGCAGCGTGAGCATTCCCTTCGTCAGCTCGCTGATCGGCATGGTAGAGGACTTCTTCCAGTCCGCCAACAAGGACAAGCCCAGGTCTCTCGCTGCCTCGAAGAAGAAGGTGTGCAAGCGGCTTGCGAAGTTGAAGAGGGCGCTCGTCGTCGTGATCGACGATGTGGATCGGCTGGAACCGTCGGAGATCGTCGAGGTGCTGCGGCTGGTGCGGTCCGTCGCCGACTTCCCGAAGATCACCTATGTCCTGTCCTACGATCACGACATCGTTTCGCACGCGGTCGAGGTTGCCGCGCAGGTGCGCGACGGTAGCGCCTATATCGAGAAGATCGTGCAGATCACTGTGCCGGTCCCGCATCCGGAAGCGTTCGATCTGCGGCGATGGTTCGAGCGCGAACTGAAGGAAATGAACCTCGCCGGGGGCGACGAGGTCGAGCGGCGCATCTTCGAGATCATCGACCGGGAGGGCGGGCAGTATCTCGTCACACCGCGCGCGGTCGTCCGCACGCTGGATTCGATCCGGTTCCATTGGGCCGTACTCGAAGGAAGGGTCGATCTGACCGACTTTATATGGCTCCATTTCGTGAAGGTCGGGAACCCGGCACTATACGAGTGGATCACCGTCTATCTCGCTGAGATGTCGGCCCGGGCGTCGGGCCGGACAAACATCTCCGAGGAGCAGAGGGTCAGGGCCCGCCAGAGCCTGGATGCCGCTCTTGAGTGCGACGGCACGACGTTCGGGGAGGTATGCGACCGGCTGGCGGACCACCTTCCGGGCATCGCCAGCTACCACCGCGATCCCGACGGCGGCATCTACGAGGAAGTGCACCAGGTGGAGATGGACCGGGCGATTGGCGCGCGCCGCCTGTCCAGCCCGGATCACTACCGGCTGTATTTCGCCTTCGCGCAGCCGACTAACGCCCCGCGGTCCAGCGACTTCAACGACCTTGCGACCGCGATTGCTGCATCGGCGGAACAAGCCGCAGACCTGCTGCGGAAGTGGCAGGGTCAGCGCCTGACGAGCGGCGTGACGCGCGCCGAGGTCATGCTGGACCGGCTGGCTGCCAGGGTCCTGGCGGCTCCGACGGCGCCGGAGGCCGAGCATCTGCTCCTGGCCTACGCCAACGTGATGGACGAGCTGGCGGGAGGGAGCGTGAACGACTTCGGCGGTCCGGACGTATGGCGCAGGGCTATGCGTTCGCTACCGACACTGCTTGATACGCTAGGCGACGCTCGCGAGGCCGGCATCCGGCGCATGTTCGCTGAGGGCCAGGCTGTTTCATGGCTGACGTCGCTCTTTCGGCACGAGACGTTCGCGCACGGCCGCCACGGCGATAGGCCGGATTCCGACCGACTGCTGGCATCGGACGAGCTCGATCTAGTGACCGAGGTGATGCTCGGCCGATACAGGCGCATGTCGTTCGATGACATTAAGGCCCAGCTCCAGCCGCTGAGCATGCTCTTCGCTTGGCAGCAGGGCGGCGACGAGGACGGCCCTCGCAACCTTCTCGCCTCCGAGGTCGATACGGACGAGGGGCTGGTGGGTACGCTGCAGCACCTCTGCGGCCGGGTCCGCACCGCGACGGCAACCGCTGAGCGCGAGATCGCAACGCTGAGCCGGTCGAACATCGCTTCGCTGGTCGACTACGAGTCGGCGCGCGAGCGCATCACCCAGCTGGCCGAGACTGCGCAGGACCCGGTGTTTCGGGAGAAGGCCCGCATCCTGCTCGAGAGCTTCCGCGACGGCGATCGCTTCTAGTCTGCCTCGTCAAACTGCCAGCGGCATGCGCCGATCATTCGAAAGAAATTGAAAGGCTTCAGATGAGCGACGACCCGATGGACTCTACCGATGATAATGACGGCGACCCGGTGGTAGACAATGTCAACGGAGGACAACCGCTTTACGATCCGGTCTCGCGCGAGGATTTCGCCGCGGTCGACCTCGACACGCTCACGGCCGACCTGCGGCGGCTCGATCGTCATTCGTTGGTCGATCTCTTCTGGGGTAAAATCAAGGACACCCAAGATACCGGCGACGCAGTCGCCGAGCGCGTCTATCGCCTCGTCTCGTCCCTCATTGGCCTGCACCTGCGGGTCGAGGCCGAGGGCGATCCGTTCGGCCTCCAGTGGCAGAGTGAGACCCGCCGGACAGCCCTGCCGCATGATTTCCGCGGCGATCAGAGCGAGGTGCTGGCCGATCTTGCACCCACGATCGGCCATCCGACCTTGCGCGCCCGCTTCGCCGATGTTGCCTATGAGACCGGCGTTCGCCGGGCCGGGCGGACTGCGATCGAGGCCTATTGCGAGGTAGCGCGCCGTTTCGCCGATGGCAGCGCCGAACTGCAGTTTCCCGAAATGGAAACGCGCGCGATGGACTGCGTGAAGCCGCTCGAGCGCTGCTTCATGATCAATGCGCGCATCGCCAAGCGTGGCACGCTAGTCGAGCCTTTGCCCGAGACCGTCCGTTTTGCCTTCGCCCACGCCCTCGATGCACGGGCCTATTTTCCGCTAACTCAGATCGGCCGACGCGTGCTCCAAGCTAGGCTGATACCAGCGGACGAGGTGGCGGCCGCCGCTGCCGATCTTGCCGCCAGCGCGTTGCCAAACGACTATTGCTTGGCGGTCAAGGAATGCTGGCAGCTCGCCGCCGATGCCTATGATCGCGCTGGTGACGCGGAGGCGAGCCGCGAGGCCTCGATCAAGGCGATCGAGCAGACCTTTGCCATGGTGGACTCGGTGTCTCAGAGCTCGGCCAAGGCCCATTGGGTGAAAGAGACGCTTCGCGAGTTCCGCGCCTTGGGCGGCGTTCCCGAGCGCGTCACCGAAATGCGCCGGCGGCTTCGCGAATTGCAGGACATGTCGCTTGACGAGTTCGGCAGCTTCGCCGTGCCGCTCGATGGCATCGATGAGTTGCGAGTGAAGACCTTCGACGAGTTCAAGGCGCTCAGCCTCTCAGACGCCATGCGCGCGATGGTGGGCTTTTCGATTCCCGACGATGTCGAGGAGCTGAAGGCCGCAGTGCTCAAGCAGAGCCGGGAATTTCCGCTCTCCAACATGTTCGGCGCGAGCTATGCCGACCATGAGGGACGCGAAGTGGCGCGAGGACCGTCGCTCGATTCTCAAGAGGAACCGAGCGAAGCCTGGTACAAAGAACATGGTATTCGCCATCTTGGTATCACGCGGAGATACCGCGTTCATGGCAATATTGAACCCGCCCGCCAAGCCGTCCTCGAGCGCTACTCGGTGAACGAGCAGCATCTGTTGCCGATCGTTCAGCTGAGCAGCTTCATTCCCGCTGGCCATCATCACATCTTCTCGATCGGCTTCGCGCGGCTCTGGCAGGGCGACTATGCGACTGCCACCCATCTGCTGATCCCGCAGATCGAGAATTCATTACGACATATCCTCCAGATGGCGGGGCGCGATGCGTCAAAGATAGAAGAAGATGGCATCGAGGGCGACAGGCCACTCAATGTGCTACTGACCTTCTATCGCGCTGACCTCGAGGCCATTCTCGACAAGAACATCGTGTGGCAAATCGACAGTCTGCTCAATTTCCGCCCCGGGCCGGCACTGCGTAATGAGCTCGCCCACGGCAAGCTCACCTGGAGTGAATTCTACGCCGATGAGGCGATTATCGCTTGCTGGATGGTCTACATGCTGACCCTGGCGCCGATCCTGCGCTATTGGGACGGCCATGTCGCACCCGCGCTTGAGGCCATGACATCGAGCGGAGAAATTTAGGGTATTGGCTCGCGCTCATAAACGGTAAGACTTGCCGCACCGCGCTTGGGCCGTGCTACTGAGCGCCCGCTGGACCAGTGCCATCATCGGCTTCCGTCGATACCGGGCATTAAAGGAGACGCTGTGAACGGCCAGCATTGGTCGGATAGCCGCCTGACAAGCGGACGGTCTGATCCTGGGGGGCAAAAATCGCCAGCTGAGCGTCCGGTAAGGGTCGGCAGCGAATCCGCATGATGGTGGTCCTGCTAAATATCAGATGTCGTTAGTGGCCAATGTCCACCGCTCAGATCCATCGATGCGACGAGCTCTACCACCTCAAAATCATAGCTCGTCCATCCCCGCTGGCGTGCCGCGTCGGCGGTCGCCGCTTTCTTGCCAATCGCCTCTTTGAGCGATTTGCTATGGCCCCAGAAGACCTCGGTCCGGCCGCTTTCGAGCTGCGCGACTATCCGCCAATAATGCGTAAAAGGGGACGCCGTGGGGCCGATCGTTTTGACGTAGCCGTCGCTCAATGTCGCGGTGAGATATCGCTTTCTGGGCTTCATCGTCTTCAACGGCTCTAGCGCTGCTTCTTGACAATGGTTGCGGTGAAATCGGCGTCCTTGTTGGCAACCCAGTCGACAAATTTACGGATGGTGGGGTTGGCCAGTAGGGCCTCGACATACAGGCCATGGCGTTGGAGTTCGGAATTGGTGAAATTGGCGATCAGCGTCTTCTGGCAGATAGGATGCATCGGCACGACATCGCGCCCGCCAGGGCTCTTGGGCACGGGGTGATGCCAGACGATGGCTTTCCCGGTGGACTGGCCACAAAGCCAGCATGAGGGTGCTACCGCAGGGGCTTCTTCCTCGCCATGATCATCCTCGTAAGGGCCATGTTTGAAATGCTTTCGGGCCACGCGTTCACCTGTTTTGTCTGAATTTCGTCCGTCTATCGTGGTCGGGCTGGCATGACCATACCGGCATCTGCCGTGCCCGATGTGGTTAGCGGACTGTCCGTTGTTGGGGATGGAAAATCTATTGGTGAACGACCGCGAAGGGTCGGCCTACTCTGAAGCGTTCTACCTGTGGCCATCATGGCCTTAGGAGACGTGTCATGGGATTGTCAGAATTTGATCCCGCCGCTCGCGAGCGAGTATCTTGGAACGCCGGACGCAAGGTGGGGGCGAAGCGCGCGCTCAAACCCCGTCAGATCTGGGCCGTCCGTTTCTTCCTCGACCAGCATGGACGCATTCGGGATCGGGCCCTCTTTGATCTCGCCATCGATAGCAAGCTGCGCGGCTGCGACCTAGTGAAGATCAGAATCAGCGACATAGTTTGTGATAGGAAAATTCGAACGCGAGCCACCGTGGTTCAGCAAAAGACCGGAAGGCCAGTTCAGTTTGAGCTGATGGACGATGCTCGCGCCAGCCTCCTCAAGTGGCTCGAACTCCGGGGTGGATCCCTGGAGGACTACGCCTTCCCCAGCCGCACCGACCACGCGGCCCACATCAGCACACGGCATGGACTTGTAACGGTTTTGCGCCGGTCCCCTATCTCATTATGCCACCTTGGCCTCAAAGGC
This sequence comes from Sphingobium sp. Cam5-1, assembly GCF_015693305.1. NCBI lineage: Bacteria > Pseudomonadati > Pseudomonadota > Alphaproteobacteria > Sphingomonadales > Sphingobiaceae > Sphingobium > Sphingobium sp. Cam5-1. The sequence goes on from NZ_CP065138.1 coordinate 425,408, forward strand.
GAGTGGGCTGATCCCGCCCAGATATGAATGGCGCCGCCGTGAGTTGTAGAAGCCATTGATGTACTGAAAGATGGCGGCCTCTGCTTGCCGCCGGGTTGGCCAGCTCTGCCGCCAGATCATTTCCGCCTTCAGGGATTTGAAGAATGTCTCGACGGCGGAGTTGTCGTAACAATTGCCTTTGCCGCTCATGGATGGACGCAGGCCGTAGGCCTGCAGCTTCTTTTGGTAGTCATAGGAGCAATATTGGCTGCCGCGATCGGAATGAAAAATGCAGCCATGCGGCGGATTGCGCAGGCGCACCGCCATATCCAATGCCCGGATGGCCAGATCCTTCTTCATCCTATCGCTGACAGCCCAGCCAACGACACGGCGGCTGTGCAGGTCGAGGATGACGGCAAGGTAGAGCCAGCCTTCCGATGTCCAGACATAGGTGATGTCGCCAGCCCATTTGCAATTTGGCGCATCGGCGGCAAAGTCGCCATCCAACCAGTTCGCTGCGACACCCAGGCGATGGTGGCTGTCCGTCGTCACCTTGTGTTTGCGTGTGCGGACCGGCTTGATCCCGTTGATCCGCATGAGGCGGCCGACCCGACGCTCACCAACATCAAGGCCCGCCTCCTTGAGTTCCATCGTCATCCTCGGACGACCGTAGCTGCCAAGGCTCAGGCTATATTGTTCCCGAATATGGGCCAGCACCCTCATGTCTGTCCGCTCCCGATGACTTACTGGACGCGAGCGCCAGGAACGATAACCGCGCTCGCTCACCTGAAGGACACGGCACATCAGCTCCACCGGCCACCGATGCCGCCAGCTGTGCACAAAGGCGAACCTCACGGCCTTTGGCTCGCGAAGAACTGAGTCGCCTTTTTTAGGATTTCCCTCTCCTCCCGAAGCACGCGGTTCTCAAGGCGAAGCCGTTCATTCTCTCGTGCCAGATCTGCCTGCGGCGCTGCCACCAGGTCCGATGGACGATAATGCGAAACCCATTTGTTCAGCGTCGACTTGCCGACACCCAAATCTGACGCGACGCGTCCGCGCGACAACCCGCTGGTCAGCGCAATGCGCACAGCCTCCTGCTTGAACTCTTCACTATGCTTCATCATCTCGTCGGTCTCCTTGAACGAGCCTTAAACTCTCAAGTGACCGGCACAAAACCGTTACAAGTCCAAGGAGGGCCGACCTGAACATCGGCGGCAAGAACGGGATCGGTGGGCGCGAGGCTGGCGGCGAGCAGGAGAGCGATGCTCCATGGCAGGCCCAGCAAGGCCCCGCCCATCAGCGTGATGATGCCGATGCCGAGCGGCATGGTGATCGCAAGCAAACGCCAGGTTACGCCCCAGCGCCGCCAGTGAAAGGGGCGGTCAAGCTTCAACCCTGCGCCCATCAGTGCGATAATCACCACAAATTCGCTGAAGCGTTCGGTGATAACGGGATAGTTGATCGGCGAAGGCCGGAACTTCACCTCCGGCAAACAGAAGATGCCAGCGCCTATGAGGATGCACACAATGGGCAATGACAGCGGGAGCTTTTTCAGCGCAAGCGGTAGCCAAGCCACCAGCGCTATCAGGAACCCCGCGCCTGTCAGCATCAGGATATACGGCTCGGGCGCAGTGAAAGGCAGATCCATCAGCCGCTAACGCGCCGGTTGCATGGACGTTGCTGGCCCTCGCTCCACCGCGTACCCTCACATTCCATAGCAGCGACTGTACGGCCTCCATCAACCGCTCAATAGCTGTGGCCGACATGCAGTTTGCTGGGGGACCGGACGCCTCGCCCTGCGGCCCTTTTCGCAGGCAAATGTCACGTCTGCGGACGCCAACGTCCTTGAAGAGCTAGGCTCTTAATGGTCTTCGTCAGAGGATTGACGTAGATCGCTGCACCGTGGAACCTCTCTTGAAAGAGGGGCCCGAAACCACTGTTCGAGAGGATTGAGCCATGTCTGGAGACGACCCAACTATCTCACGTCGCCAGTTTGTAGCTTCAGCGGGTGCTGTAACTGCATCGTCGGCTATCGGCACGGCCCAAGCAGCGGCACCAGAGCGGCTCGCTGGTCGATTTGCCGGTAAAATAGCCTGGATTACCGGCGGCGCACGTGGTCAAGGTCGCAGTCATGCTCAGCGTCTTGCCGCGCAGGGCGCTGACATCATTATTTCCGATAGCGTGACTTCGCTGCCGACGATCGAATACCCCATGGCAAGCCAAGCGGACCTGGATGAGACCGCGGAGATGGTACGTGCAATGGGGCGGCGCGTGCTAGCGCTCAGGTCCGACGTACGCGATCCTGACGCGGTCACCGAAGTCGCGCAAAAAGGCGTCGAAATGTTCGGCAGAATTGATCTGTTGGTCGCTAATGCGGGAGTGTACGGCACTGCCCCCTTGGCCTCCATGAGCGACGGCTTGTTCGATGATGTCGTGCGCACCAACCTCTATGGCGTCTTTCACAGCATGCGCGCCGTGCTTCCGGGCATGGTCGCGCGCCGGTATGGGCGCATTGTTGCCATCGCATCGCTAGCTGCTCGAACGGGGCAGATGAACTCGGGCGCTTATTGCGCATCCAAATGGGGCGTCATTGGAATGGTCAAGGCCACCGCACTGGAGGTCGCGAAGAGCAATGTGACGGTAAATTGCGTTTGCCCGACCGGCGTCAACACTCCGCTGCTCAATAACGCGGCCGCGTGGAAGCGGGCCTTGCCTGGCGACGCGGAGCCCAGCCGGGAAAAATTCGAGGCGAAAATGCGCCTCAATCCGTTCACCCCCCAAGGTGTGCCTTGGGTGGAACCGGCTGACGTCAGCGACAGCGTCCTGTTCCTCCTGTCTGAAGAAGCACGGCATATCACTGGTTCAGCCATTGACGTGGCGGCGGGAAGCATGGCCAGTAACGTCGCGTAGATGCCCTTTTTTCTGGCCCCATCATGCATTGATAAAAGGCTGCAAAAACGCGTCACCGACCCCGGTGGATCTCAGCGGCTAAATCCGGTGAACCCACAGCCGGCCGCGAGTGGATGCTCCAATGGAGAGCTAATTGACCGCTGCCGGACGAGGTAAACTTACTCCTGGATGTTCAACAAGGATCGAAAGCTGAAGCCGCGCGCCACACGTTATTCTGCCCTGTCCATCAGCGGCTCTTATCTGGAACCTTAGTTCGTAGGACTGCCAACCGTGCGATCGGCAGCCCGCTTGCATGATCCAGATATTTTTGAGCTCTCGAGCCTCAGAATGCGAAACGCACGCCAACGTTCACGTTGTGACCGTGACCGCCACCAAACTCGCCCTGATAGGCGCCGTAGAGGCTAAGGCCTGCAGCAAGGTCATAGCTGGCGCCAGCGCCGATGGTTGCCATGGTTTCCTTACGTCCCGCGCCCAAGACCATGAACCGTTCGGCGTTGCCAACAAATCCAGCGGTAGCGGCGGAACGCTCGCCTTCAAGCTGATGACGCAGCCCCGCCGAGATCCATGGGTGGAACATCGCGCCTTGTCCGAGGCCGGCTTTCAGCTTGATGGCACCATCGACGAAGGTCGCGCTCGTTTTCTTGCCGTCGACCTCCAGTGCGAAGGCCGCACTACCCGTCTCGGCCGCCGATCCACGGCGGGTCGAGATATGGGTCACGCCCGCTTCAGGACGAACGGCCCAATTGCCCAGGGGGATGCTGTAGCCGACCATGCCGTCCAGCACCAGGTTGCGCAGGCGGTAGTCGCCGGATAGCGCCGTGCCGCCGGGTACCGCGCGTCGGGTGTTCGCCTCGCTCCAGTCATAGGCGATCGTCATCGTCCCGTCGAACCCACCGCTCAGGAAGTGGCCCGAGAGACCGGCAACGAGGCCATCGGCGTTCGTCCGGGCGCCCAGGCGCGCGATTGTCTGGCGACTGTCGATATGACCAATGAAGGCGCCAACTGATGCATTTGCGCTACCAAAGCCGATCCCGCCGACGAGGCCATAGCTATGGCTTTTGGCCGACGATGTGCCGACTGAGCCGCGGCCCTTGAGCGTGCGCCAGTCGCCGAGCACCTGTGCAAAGCTGAAGAGACCGGTGGTCTCGCGCGTAGTTGCGGCAAGGCCGGCCCGGCCAGCCTTGGCGAGGACCAGCCCTTGTTCCACACCAAGCTGAGACGCGCTGGCGTACGCTTCGGGCGTCAATTGCCCGAACGCCGCCGCATTGGCGGTGCCGCCGCTCAGCAGTACCGGAACCGCACTGATTAGCGCTGTCCTGGCTGTTCCGGCGACCAGCAATTCGTTGACATAATCAACCGCCGCATTGGCCTGGAGCGAAATGCCGGTGGGAGCAACGAAGGTTCCAAGCAGCTGCAATGTGGCGCCATTGTTACGCAACACGCCGACGATACCCGGATCCCGATTGACGATGTCGAAGTCACCAGTGATCGCGCCGCCGCCGTTCACCACGATCAGATCACGCGATGCACCCGGTGTCAGCGAGCCGGTCAGGTTGACGGTCGTATTATCGCCGATCGTTACCGAGCCGCCATTGACGACGATCTGATCGCTCTGGCCCACGGGCACGAATTCGAACGTCGTGGTCGTGCCGTTGGCGATCGTCAGATTGCCGTTGATCGTCATGATAGCGGGGGACGCGCCCGGCGACAGGGTGCCGCCCGTACCGATCGTGACATCGCCACTCACCGTGCCTGCGGTGCCGAAGGTGCCGCCGCTGGTGACATCAACCGATCCGGTGAGGGTTGATCCTGCCTGACCGATAAGCCGGCCTCCAGACACATTTACTGCCTCAACATTGAGGTCGCCGGTGAAGCTGTTGACGCCAGCTGTGTTATTTACCTGCTCGAAGCCTGTGAAAGCTGACCCGTTGATCGTGGTCTGGGCCGCATAGGTGCTGTCGGTGCTGAAGGCGAGGACGTCGGTGCCGCTGCCTGCGGCAACCGTGCCCCCGAAGCTGCCACCGGTCCCGATTGTCAGTATGTCAGCTCCCGCACCCAGATCCACGTTGCCCGAGATGGCGCCGCTATTGACCAGACTATCGGTGCCGCTTCCAGCCAGGACGTTCCCGTTGATAGTCCCACCCTGGTTGCTGATCGTGTTCGCGCCATTGCCGGTGATGATGTTGCCGGTGATCGAGCCGCCGGATGCGTTGGTCAGAAGATTGTTGCCTTCGCCAAGATCCACATTGCCCACAACCTCGCCGCTATTCGAGATGCTGACGCTTTGGCTGCCACCGCTGATCGCTGTCTCGCCAGGAGCCACGACGATGCTGGACCCTTGCGTGAGGTTCAGTTCACCGCCGCTGGATACCTCTACCGTCTGCTGGACTACGACCTTACCTGTGCCAATGATCTTTTCGACTTCGAAGCTTGTGAACAGCTGGCGAAGCGACGGATCGATCGATCCGGTGTAGGTGGTACCGGTGATATCGAAGGAAAGAATGTCCTCTCCAGCGCCGCCGTCGACCGTTCCATTCAGTACAGCTGAGCTGAGCAGGTGCGTGAAGCTGTCATTGCCCTCGCCCATACGCACCGTGCCGGTGATGGTGCCCGCATTGGTGATCGCGTCATTGCCCTCACGCACGTAGATGTCGCCGCTGATCTGACCGGCATTGTCGATGCGGTCATCGCCAGCATTGAGGTCGATCGAGCCGATGATGACGCCGGTCGCGCTATTCGTGACATGGTCGGTAGAAGGTAGATAACCGCTTTCGTCATCCAACTGGTCACCGCTGGTGTGGATCGCCCCTGCAAGATAGCCATTGGGCTGGCCGATCGCATTGTCGACGATGGGCCTGTTGGGGAAATAGTTGGTTCCAGCTCCACCCTGGATGGTACCGCTGTTGACGATGTTGATGGTCTTGGCTGCGACAGCCACGGCCACGCTATGGCTGCCCTCGGTATTGGCGATCGGGCTGTAGACCCAGAAGGGTTGGGGAAGCCCCTGCACCTGCGCCCCGACGACGGCCGTCAGCCCACCGCCGGCCTGGATGACGCCGCCTTCCAGATTCTCGATGTGTACGGTGCCAGCGCCGCTACTTTCAATGTCCACGCCCAGAGCGGCGGTCTGCGATACATAGGCCGTGTTCTGTCCCAGGCCGATAAATTGACCGGGTGTGACCGTTGCACCCCCGGTTGCCTTGATCGTACCGCCGTTGATGATGTTCACGGTCGCACTGGCGGCCGGAGCGCCCACGATTTCGGCGTCGCCAGCCTCTACTCCGAGGACAAGGCCCGAACCGCCCTTGTCCTGGCCAAGTATGCTGCCGCTGTTGTTAAACGTGATCGTCTGGCTTTCATCGGTCTCGGACTCCACGTCGAAAGCGGACATGCCGCCAAACAGCGGGGGTTCGCCCTGATTGATGGCAAGCTCGGTACGAGTCACGGTGCCGCTATTGTCAAAGCTCGCCACTCTGTTGGCGATATTGATCTCGGCCGCGCCTTCGATTGCCCCGGTGTTGGTGAAAGCAAAGTTCTGGGCAGGGATGTCCAACACATCATCATCGCCCGGGCCATCATCCTGCAACAGACCGGTGCGGATGAGCATTGCCTGACCGCCTTCTCGCGCGGAGGCCGTTATTGTGCCGTGATTCTCGAAATTGAGGTTTTGAGAGGCGACCGCAGCATAGAAGCCATCCCTGATCTCGCCATCCGCCGTGTTGATGATGGACGCGCTGTCCGCATTATATTCATCGTTGGCATTCGGCAGCACCAGGTCCAACGCACCAACCTTCAGCGTCAGGCCACGCTGAAAATATCCGTTGGCATCGATACCCGCGATCAAGCCGCTGTTGGTGAAGGAGAAGACATCCGCTGCAACATTTGCATCCAGGCCGCCGCCTATGATGCCGCTATTTTCGATCGTCGCCCCCGCCACGCTGGTGGTTTCCAGCGCCTGCCGTATGCGAACCGCGGCATTTACGCCGTCATCAAATTCCCGTTCGATATCCGTGGTGAAGGAGCGCGAGCCGGTGAACGTCGTCTCGATCGTGCCTGTATTGCGGAAAAGGAAATCCTTCCCTGCCGAAGTCGTGATGATCGAACCAATGCCGCTGGTGACCAGGTTGATCTCATCATTGTTGACGAAGCTGGCGGTGGCGATGCGGATGTCGCCATTGACTGTGCCTTCATTGGTGAAGCTTGTTAGCGCATCGCCATAGGTCGGCGTGTAAAGTGGAACAGTTCCCGGCTGCACATTGGAGCGCTGGAAGGTCGCGAAGCGCTGCTGATAATAGCCGATCGCGGCGGGAACGATAGTCACGCCTTGAGGGTAGAGGCCAGACGTGTTGAGCAGGTTTATCGTGCCGTTGTTCACGACATTGCCATCGCCCATCAAGCTGATCGATGTTCCCTGTCCTGAGAGGGTCAGCGTGGTAGCACCGCCTCGCACCTCGAACCCTTCGATTTCGAAGGTTGCGGGTAGCGCGCGTGTTCCCAGCTCAAGTGATTGTGATTGGCTGTAGCTGCGGGTGTAGATGTCGATGCCGCCACCGGCCGCGATGGCGCCAGTCACCCCGTCATCACTACCGCGCTGGATGAAGTTGGCGGTACTAAAGCCAGTGCCGAGCTGCAGATTGCCGTTCAGCGTGCCCCCATCGGAAATATAATAATAGACCGCACCAGCCAGCGGATTCTGCGGAGAGGAGGGGGTGGGCTCAACATAGGACACATGGCCGTTGATCGTGCCAGCGTTGGTCACATTGAAGCTGAGCAAGGGAATGCCCGTCCGGGCAGGCGCGATGATCGCGTTTGTACCCCCGCCAATGACCCCGCCGCTCGCATTGTTGACCGCGAGCACAACGGCCTGACCTGCGGTGATCGCTGGGTCGCCGGAGATCGCGCCGCTATTGTTGACGATGATGGCTGCGCCCAGCGTGCCGGTGATCGGTCCCGTCGAGCCGCTGTTGCTGATGATGCAGACCGGTCCGGCGCTGCCGTCGGGGCAGGTCAGGGTCGGCGCCTGTTGTGCGAGTGCGCTGCTGCTGCTGGCGCCAAGCGCAAGGACGCTGACACTCAGACCCAAACCGAGACGAATAGGCGTGTGCACAGAATTGCTGCCGATCATGTAGAAACCCCCTCCGGACGAATTGCCGGAGGGATAGGCAAAATGCGCCCCTGTCCGCATCCCCTGATGAGGGTATCGAACCGCTGCCGCTAAAATATTGTGTTTCTCGATAGACCTGCCTAAATCCTCTTGCTGATCACTCGAGTGAGCAGCCAAAGATATCGACGTTCTGACCGGGTCGCGGGACAGGAACGAAACAGGGTGGAAGACAAGGTTTGGGCGCTGGGCGAGCGTTTCGCCATGGCTGCCATTGATGGGGATGAGTGGCTTGGCGCGCTGCGGGCCATGGCCGAACTGACTGGCAGCTCTTACGGCCAGCTTATCGGTTTTGCGCCCGGTGAGGTGCCCTTCAATTGGATCAATGATATAGGTCAAGATGAGATCGCCCGCTTTGTCGAGCAGGAGCGTGGCGATCCCAATATCAACGTCCGGGTGCGCGCGTCGCTGAATGACGAGGCATTCGTTATTCGGAGCGAAGCAGATTACCGCGCGGTTGGGCGCGGTTCTGGGTTCGATCTCTATCGCGAGATGTGCGACGCCTATGACATCATGGACGGCTGCCAAACCAAGTTGCTCGAAGGAGGCGGCCGGTTTGTCGGCTTAGCCCTCAATCGCAGCCGGAAGGATGGCAAAACCGACGCCGAGACGCGCGCGCTTTTTGCCGCTATAGCGCCCCATGCGCGGCGGGCCGTCAGAATGCAGATCGCGCTTGAAAATCGCGGTTCAGCGTTGATCAAAGGCGCGCTAGAATATGTAGGTCTGCCGATCTTCATTTGCGACGATGCTGGAAATTTGAAGGGAGAAACGGCCGAAGCTGCGGCGCTGCTTTCTGCCGGACGCTTCAGGGTGATGGACGGGAAGCTCGGTCTTCCGCACCCACGTGACGACGCGGCGCTGTTGAAGGCATTCGCGCGGCGGCATCGTCAACCTCTTGGGATAGAGACGTTGCTGCTGCACGGTGCCGGCAAGCAGATGCCTATGGTGGTCGATATCTGCCGCCTTCCTTCCCAGCCGTACCGGCTGAGCCTTGCCTCGCAAATTCTGGTAATCGTCCGTTCGGGTCGGCGCTGGCATGAGGCCGCCCCTGCTGTTTTGCGGGCAGCATTTGGCCTGTCTGCTGCTGAAGCCGAGGTCACATTGGCTCTCGCTAGGGGCGTGACGCGTGATCAGATCGCCGCTGCGCGGGAAACGAGCACCCAAACCGTCAAAACCCAGATCAAATCCATTTTCTCCAAGCTTGGAGTTAGTCGGGAGATGGATCTGACGGCGATGCTCGGAGACCTGCTCCGGCGATGAGGCAGCTCGGGCATCAGCCCGTCACAGGCAATCAAGCTGTTGGCGAAGAACAACTATTGAGCCCGGAGTTTTCCGCGCGTCTCCCCCGATCGGGGTATGACCTACCTCAGAGAGATCAGTAAGGAGAACCCGCGACCCGAAGGCTCACGGCTTAGCCGCTGAGACTTTAAACTGGCCCGGCTGACATCATGACGGCCGGGCTTTCTTTTTTGATTTCCTGGGGGACTAGCGCTTAGTCACGCGCGGGACGCGTGGCTCTTTCTAGCTCAAAGTGGGCTCGGGCAAAAAATCTACCATGATCTCGCCAGATATGGCTTCGAGTGCCTCCCGCACCTCGTCGGTAGAGAGGCCCGTGGGCAATGCAATCTGGACATTGGCGCGGAACAGCGGTGCGCCAGACCAGGCGCTTCCCTCGATCCTGGTAAGGAAGTCGTCGATATTGACGTCGAGCTTCGCAAGTGCCGAGGTCACTTCGCGAACTATTCCAGGACGATCCTGCCCTACGATTTCGATGGCCAGCGACAGCCCGCTGCGTTCTTCAGCATCCGCAGCCGCGATGATGTCGATCTTGATACCCATCGCATCGATGCCGCGGACCGCAGCTTCGAGTTCGTGCATCCGATCCTCGGGCAATTCAACCAGCACGGATCCAACATATTTACCACCCAGGCGCGAGAGATGGCTCTCAAGCCAATTACCGCCTGCAGCATACACCGCCTCTGCGACTGCGCGGGTCAGGCCGGGTCGGTCACTACCGACTGCCGTCAAGATGACTGCTCGATCCACACCTCACCTCTATGCTGATCTCTGTTTCGCAATCATGATAGCGCATCCGGATCATTTCAAAGAGCAAAGTCTGGTTAGTAGAATGTCCGCGCTTGGACGCCGCGTGATCTCGGAGGAACGTCCAGCATCGGTCGATTGCTGCCGGAGGCGAGCGCCGGATCATGGTACGTTGCTACCATTCCTGTAAGTGCGCGCGAACGGCGGCTTTCGGCAGGAGTGGACATGCGAGTTTTCCTTTCCGCCACGTCAGAACCACAAGAGTTGGCCGATAGCTGCCCGCGTTCTCCACCACTGCTCGTCAGCCGCCGTTGCGGTTCCTCAAGTAGACCCGTCAGGGGCTATTTCGTCGGAGACTGCAAGCTGAAGCCGGAAGCGCAATCCTTCCGGGCGAAAATCGAACTCGGCCCCGCTACCTTCGCCCCGAAGAGCGCGCTCAATCATTCTCGAGCCGAACCCCTTTCGCGTCGGCTGCGTTGCCTCCGGACCGCCGCGTTCGACCCATTGCAATTCTAGCACTTGGCCAGGCCCATCATCGGGACAATTCCAGGATATTTCCACCGCTCCATTCAGATTGGATAGCGCCCCATATTTTGCGGCGTTGGTGGAGAGTTCATGAAGTACCATCGCGAGCTGCAACGCCTTCTCCGAGGGGATCTCAATCTTCGTTCCGGAAATGTCGAACCGCTGACCTTCTTCGGCGGCGAACGGACTGACCGCTCGGCGAACAATATGCTCGACGTCGACCATCTCCCAGTCGCGCTGGGTGAGCAGATCATGCGCTTCAGACAGCGCGAGTAGACGAGAAATGAACGCATTGAGCTCAGCGCGAGGTGCCTCGCGAAACGTCTGCATCGCCACGGCTTGGATGGTAGCCAGCGTGTTCTTCACGCGGTGTTTCAATTCATGAAGGAGCAGCTCCTTCGAGTCCTCTGCACGCCTTCTGCGTTCGATTTCCAGTTGTGCCGCCGAGTGTAGCCGAGCGTTGTCCATCGCCACCGCCGTCTGCGCGGCAATCGCAGAAACAAGATTTTCCGTGCTGGAGGTGAACCGTGCCGGCTCGTCATGAGCGAAGAATAGCCCGCCGAGCACTTCGCCGGAAACAGAAGTCACCGGCACAGCCAGGTAGCTGACAACAGGAAGATGGCCAGCTGGCATGCCATAGTGCGGAGCGCTGTGGCCGTACCGCGCATCGGTGCGAATGTCATCGGACCGTACCACCCCTTCGCCAGCGAAGGTCAGCGCGAAAATTTTCGTATTCCGCGGCATCCCAAAACGGTCGAAGGCCTCCCGGGGTGCGCCCGAAAGAGTGTAGAGCTGGTAAGACTCGCCGGCGCTATCTTTGACATTGTAGAAGAAGGCGCCGAACTTGGCGCCCGTCAATTCGGTGCCAATATCGGTCACCGACTGTACAATCCGATCAAGGTCGAGATCGCGTGAGATCACGTTTGCAATCCGATTCAGGGTCTGCAGCCGGTCGGATTGTTGCGCCAGAAGGGCTTCGGTCTGCTTGCGCGCCGTGATATCGCGAGCGATCTTGGAAGCGCCGATGATCGATCCATCTGCCGCCTTGATAGGAGACACGGTTAGCGAGAGGTGGATGAGTGCGCCATCCTTGCGCTGGCGCATCGTCTCAAAGTGCTCGATCCGCTCGCCGCGTTTCAACCGCGCGATGATCTCGTTTTCTTCGGCCCTGCGATCCACCGGAATAAGCGTCAGGATCGACTTTCCTATGATCTCAGCAGGAGCGTAGCCGAAAATGCGCTCGGCTGCAGCGTTCCAGTCAGTGATGATCCCGTCGAGTGTCTTGCCGACAATCGCATCGTGGGATGACTCGACAATCGCAGCAAGCCGGTATGCAGCCGTCCAGGCATCACGCCCCACGGAATGCTCCCCATCGTTCAAATTCGCTTCGCTATCCGCAGCCATCAAGAACGACTCCCGCGAATGCCGAACTCTCCGACGGCAGTGAGCAGCCGGTCCATCGCGTAGGGCTTGTCGAGAACAAGGTCGAATAGGTCGCCGCGGGAGCGCGCCTGCGCTCCCTGCGCGCCGCTTACAAGGACTATAGGGATGCATTGCAGCGCCGTGTCTGCTCTCATTGCCTCGGCAAGTTCCAGGCCTGTCATCAAGGGCATCATGAAGTCGGTAATGACCAGATCGGGAACGACATCGCGGATGATTTTGAGCGCAGCCGCGCCATGCGCGGCCTCGTGCACTTCATGTCCAGCCTCCTCAAGGCTTACCACGAGCATGTCCGCGATCAGAAATTCATCCTCTGCCACTACAATTCTCATGGAGAGCTCCATGGACGTGTCCGACCCATGGGGAGCGCTACGCCTCAAGAGGCTTGGCCAGCCCGGTTGAGATCCCAGTCGCGGGCTCAAAAGGACCTTTGATCGCGAGGCCGTGCCCATCGATGAACACCTCTTGCGGTGCGGATTGAAAGGACTGATCGCGGATCTTCAAAACGGACATCACCCGCTTGTACTCGGCCCTGATCTCGACTTGGCGCATCAGTATCAAGTTATCGAGCAGACTGGAAATCTCGGGACCGGGAGCTGCTACCTCGGACGCGAAAAGGTCACGCAACTCCCACGTGCCGATAGTAGTAACGCCCTTGGCCCGCAATTCGTTCGTCAGAGCGGCAAAAAATTCTACAAGGCGAGTCCGGTTAACAGTTGCGCGCTCGAACCCACCGAAGGAGTCGATGAACAGGCGCTTCACGCCGCGAGCGGAGACGGCGTCAAGAAGCCGATAGGCCATTTTGTCGAGGAGGTTTTCCGTCAGCGGCTGCCACAAGATTTCGACCACGCTTCTTTCGATATGTGCGCGGAGATCAAGACCCAGTGCATTCGCCTTCAGCAAGAGGCGCTCCGGAGTTTCGTAAAAGCCGAAATGAAGGCCCGGTTCTTTCTCCGAAGCGGCAGAAAGGAAGTTCATGCCGAACGAGGTCTTCCCGCATCCGGAAGGCCCGATCAGCAAAGTGATCGAGCCATGAGGAAGTCCTCCGCCCGTAATATTGTCGAACCCTTCGATGCCTGATCGAAGCGGTTTAGGATCCGGCTCGTCTTTGACCGACGGCGTGTCAAATGCAGCTTCTATCCGCGGGAAGACCGAGATGCCGCCATTTGCGATCTCATATTGATGATAACCGCCGAGAGCTGCGCTGCCGCGAGATTTGCGGACACGAAGACGTCGGACGGTGCGTACACCGACGAGCTCGTCATGAAGCTCCAGAACGCCATCCACCATCGTGTGCTCCGGGCTATCGTCTTGAACCCTGGCGCTCGTGAGGAAAAGAACAGTGCAACCAACGAAGGCTGCTTGGCTTTGCACTTCGGCGACGAAGGTTTTCACGTCGAGGTCAGTCTCTGCGCGGTCGCGAGCGTTCAGAAGACCGTCGAAGACGATCAGCGAGGCGTCCTGGCGCTTGGTCTCCTTGCGAAGCAGGTCCACGACAGCTCCCAACCCCTCCTTGCTCAGGGTCTGAAACACACTGACATAGACGATGTTGCTGCCAAGCTGGTTCTTCTCGAAAAAACTCAGGGTCGACAGGGATTGAAAAAGGCGATCGTGCGTCTCTGCAAGCAGGGTGACGTAAAGCACCTTCTTCCCGGCAGCGGCCGTGGCGAACGCAATCTGATTTCCAAGGATCGTCTTGCCTGCTCCGGGCTGTCCTTGCACAATGTAGGACGCGCCCTCAATAAGGCCACCGCCGAAAATGGTATCAAGGCCGGGGATGCCGGTGGAGAACCGGGGCGGTAACAGGGTCACAGACAACCTCGCAAGCAGAACGGCCGAGAGACCAATGCTCCTGCCGATAGCAGCCTCGACATCAATCGTCTTGAAGAAAAATTGAGCTTCTTGAGGTGTTGTGAGATATGAGAAGCTGGCCAGGGCACGGCGTGCGAGGAAGGCCGCGCGCCATGCTCCTGCCCGGGGTTTTACTTGCCCGCTTGCGCCATCAGCTCCGCCTTCCGCTCGGCGAGTTGAAGGCCGAGCGCCTTCAGGTCCAGATCGCTGTCACGGCTTTCAGGGAACATCTCCTTTTCCTCTTCTTCGACATGATGGTTCACATATTCGCCCAGAACGGTGACCTTCGCATCGAACAGCCGGTCGCCCGCCTTCATCGACTGTATCTCGGTGATCAGCTGCTTGGCGCTGGCATGCTCGACCTCGGCTTCGTCGAGCAGATCGTCGTCGTCGATTGCGTCGCGCGCAGCAGGGTAATAAATCTCCTCTTCGATCTGGGTGTGCACGGTGAGTGCAAGGCAGATGCGGTCGGCAAGCTCCTGCTTCTCCGCCTCTTCCTCGAGTTTCTCATACTCCTTGAACCAATTTTTGACCTCGCGATGCTCATCCTTGAGCAGCTTGATCGCATCAGTCGGCTTGGCGGCTGCGCGCTGCGTCTTGCGCGCTGTTCTTGAACCGGGTTTCCCCTTCGATTTGCTGGCGGTTTTTGTCTCAGCCATGTGTTGCTCCTCGTGCGGAGCGATTTCTTCCGCTCCTCATCCGCAAGACAACTCACGAACGCGGGAAAGGTCGCCAGGGCAGTGGCACCGATAGAAGCATTCGCCTCGAGATCTGTTAAATAGCCGAGCAGGATCTGCTCACACTACTAGACCTCCATCCGTAATGATGGGAAATGTGCGTCCGCTTTTGCCAGTACGGCAAGCGAACTGAAATGCCGACCACTCGACGCACTGCCGTCTGGCCATACAACGGCGCGCTAATTGCTGGTCCAGTCGGAGTTGGCCGTTGGCAACCTCATCTCGAAGTGGCTTGCGGTGGTCGACAGCTGAGACATTCTTTTTCAGAAAACGGCAGCCATCTATCTGCGCCACTCCGGATGGGCCATTTGGCAATTGTCTCAGGCATCGGCATCGCCCCGTAGTACAGGCGCTCGAGGCTAGTCAGATCGAAGCGTTCACGTTCGGGCGAGTCAAGCAGAGCCTGTATCATCGTCGGCACCGGATCACATCGGTGATCCGGTGCCGCTCGATTGCGCGCATTGTCTCCGCCGGATCGAAGCGCAGAATGATCGCATGACAGCCGCCAACGAGAGTCATCGAGTGGACGAACAGGGCGTCGGCGACGTGGAACATCGGGGCCACGTGCAAGAACCGCGCGCGCGACGTATCGATTCCCAACCCAGCCCAAAGCGCCAGACCGTTCACGACATGGTTGACGTGGGTCATGATCACGCCCTTGGCACGGCCGGTCGTCCCGCCAGTGTAGAAAATGCTCGCCGCATCGCCCCCGCCGCGCCCAGCGTCGGCAATCGGGGCCGTATGCGCGACCAGCCGGTCCATTTCGGCTAGCGTCAGCGGCCGCGGCTGGCCGCTGTCTTGCTCAGCGCAGAAACAAAGAAGCGGCTGATGCGCCTCGTCCACCAGCACAAGTCCGGGGGCGGCAGTCGTCGAGGATGTAGGCGACCTCTCCCGGGCTTAGTCGGATATTGACCGGCAGGATGATACCGCCCGGGCACGGAACGCCAAAAAATGCTTCAAGGAACAGGTCGTTGTTGTCCGCGAGGACGGCAGTGCCTAGTGGACTGGCCGGGGGGACTCGCCGGCTTATCATGGCCGCCGACCTCAACCGCCCTTGGATGCAAGCCAGATCGTGTGAATTACATGTTCCTCGCCGGCCAGGGCGGGGATGCTCACCTCTTCCACATCGAAACCGGCTTTCTCCAGGCGATCGACAAAGTGATCATCCGTGTAGGCCGACCATATGGCGAGAATGCCACCGGCCCTCAGCGCGTCACGCGCCGAACGCAATCCCCAGTCGCAGTAAAGCCGTTCGTTGGGAAGGTGGATCATCCCGTCAGGACCATTATCGACGTCCAGAAGAATGGCATCGAATGCGGCCTCCTGCCTGACGATCACATCATGGACATCTGCCATCTCAAGTGACAGGCGGGCATCGAGGAGATGGTCCTGAAACAGATGCGCGAGCGGCCCCCTTGCCCATTTGACGATCTCAGGCACAAGTTCGGCGACGACGACCTCAGCAGCCGGTGAAAGCGAGGAGAGCGCCGCCCCCAGCGTGAAGCCCATGCCCAGCCCGCCGATGAGGATGCGCGCGTCCCTTTGAGACAGCCGTTCGCATACCAGTGTCGCCAGAGCTTCTTCCGAATGGCGAACCTGATTGCCCATCAGCTCGTCTTCGCCGAACCGGATCGAATAATCGTCTCCTCGACGCCACAGGAGCAATTCACCTCCGTCTGGAAGTTGTGCGGTGTCAACCAGCTCTACCGGGATTGCCGTCCGGTCATCCTGTGGCGCTAGCATGGTCATTCCGCGTTACGACCGCGACTTCGTCTGATCATATTGGCCAGGTTCGGCCTTGAACACGTCGCGAGCGAAGGTACGGACTGCGGCCACGGATTTGAATGTCTCCTCCTGCATATGCGATGTGACCAGCGGATAGCCTTGGGAATTGTACCGGGTCTCACGCACCGTGAGCCGGAAATTCCCATCATCATCCTTGGAGATTAGATAGGGACGGATTGCTTCTCGGCTCATGGAGATTCCTCACTGTAACTTGGATGATCGCAGGGCGAATACTCTGCCGAGGATGAAGTTAGCCCACCATCGCTATGACAACGCGCTTCAATTCACTGCTCGACAAGGTCGTCGGGCGGTTGAAGGCAGGGAGGCGCGCCTCGGGCCTTCGCAAGGAGGAGGAACGGGTTGCGCGTTTATCGGGTTTGGAAAATATATTCATAAATGGTCCTCGCGGCGCGAGCCGCATTTTTATATTTGTTCTTCGCTGCACGGCACGGCCTTTAATCAGGCGCTTGCGACGATGGCGGCGATGGGCATGGGGTTGTATCTGCAAGGGTGCCGCACCAGCCAAAGGGCTTTGCAGCATCCCGCTCAAGACGATAGCCGCTTCTTGCGCGCGAGATATCGCGCATCACGGGCTGACTTGCGTTCAGCCTCACTGAGTTCCGGCTTTTGATTGGGCGCCTTCGCCGCGGCCATTTCGTTGGCCTGCGCACGTCTGGCAGCTTTTTGTTCTTTCGCCGCGAGCAGAGCCTGCTGGCGCTTCTCCCTTGCCGCAGCTTCCTTTGCCAGACGGCGTTCTGCTTGGTCGAGGGTAACGGCCCGAACCACGGGCACTTTCGTCCGTAGTCGTTCGAGAACCTCTGTCCGGGCGCTGGCCGCAGCGGCTATGCGCTCCTGGAAGTGCGGTTCCTTATATCTTTTCATTGAGAGGCAAAGTCCTGTTTCAATTTCGCGCTGGGGGCGGCCGAAGCCGCCCGACCCTCCTTCAGGCAGGCTGAAGGTTGGTTGCCGATGCCTTGCCGCGCTGATCCGTTTCCAGCGTGTAAGACACGCGCTGATCCTTCTCGAGCGTACGCATGCCCGCGCGTTCAACCGCGGTTATGTGCACGAAGGCGTCGCCGCCGCCGCTTTCCGGCGCGATGAAGCCATAGCCTTTGTCGGCATTGAAGAATTTGACTGTTCCGATGATCATGTTGGAGCTCCTTGTCCAAGTTTCATGGGTGCCCGCGACAATGCGGGCATCCCGGCTTCAAGAGGCAAATGTGGGACAAGGGAGAGCCGAAGCGGCCGATATCCGTCGAAGCGCGACGTTCAGCGAGGCGTCAATAGCACAAATCGACGGAAATGCAAAAACTGATCTGGGCTGATCGAGCGACAATTTCCCCAGCTGCCGGTAACTCCTGCTCTGTTTCCTTCGATTTCGCACTGGGATCGCACCTGCGACACGACCAAATGTCGCGCGCTGCTCACTTCGAGCGCGCCGCCTCATCGCGCTTGGCTTGAGCAAGCGCATCGTTCAAGGTCGAATATCGCCAGTCACGATAATGGTAGCGATATGCCGGCACCTTGATGATGCCATAGCGATCCATGAGTTCCGTTTCGTCTGCCGGGACAACTGTCATCTTCTGTCCAATCCTGGTGAGTACGGGTTGACGAGCAAGATTACTGCCGCCCGCCGACTGCGGGTCGGGCAAGCAGTTGGACCGCATTTTCCACCCTTGAATACCCCTCTGGATCGGCGATCGCCAAATCGAGGGGCCGGGCGCCCAACGAGGCATTGTGGGTGTTTAGAAAGCGGATTGCTTCCTCCTGCCCCAGAAGGACGAATGCAAGATGGGTGATCAACCCCTGCCGCCTCGCCTGGTCAGGAGAAATCCGTGGATCGCGGCTAATGAACGCTCGCCTTCGTGGGCGGGCCGGGGCGGTCGTGTCCGCTGTCATGCCGACACGACCAAGTCTGCGGCCTGGTAAGACCTATCCGTCCAAGGCAGCCAACTCAGCGATGCATCGGCCCTTTTCGAGGAAAGCAAGTCGAAGATCTGATCACCGATAGTGCCCGCGGCGGCCAGATGCTTGCGGCGTGCCGGCTCACTGATCGTGTCGGCAGCGCGCATCAGCGACATCTGATGCTCGGAATAAAGCTGATCGAGATCCACGTTTAACTCCCTTGGTAAGCGGGAGCGCGATGGTCTCTCAGTCAAGAGCGCCTACGTTGCTATGCACTTGATGACTTCCATATAGTCTTGATCGACAATCATACAACCTTGGTGTGGTTCCAAAAAAAATCGAGAGAAGTGTCCTTTCGTGAAGTGCCCTGATATTCCACTTGCGGCACGACATTCCTGCTCGTGGCTTGTAACAGAACCACATGTTCTAAGGGATCGCTGATCGGCACCGACATATTGCGTCCAGTTTGTCTTTAGCTGGTGCTTCCCTACCTCGCGAAGTGCGGCCATTGCCGAGAGATTTCTCACCGCGGACCGGTATACCCTCGATTTGTTGCCGTATCTGATGCTTTTACCTCCGGTGCTAGCGGTGATGCAAGAATGCTGGCCCTGTCAGTCAACGCATCGCGATGTGTATGCTTTCCCTATTCATGCGCAACAGCGGGTGCTGGCGCAGGCGGAGCGCCCGGCTGAACTAAATCGACGCGATGCCGCTTCCCATGCAAAATGCGGACTTTCCGGATAGCGGAGAGCGCTTCCTCGCAAGCCGGCTCGCTGTCACACCATGCGAACACATTGAGACGGCCATCACTCGCTTCGGTCAGGGGAATGTGGACGTGGTATTTGAAAGGCCTCTGCTCATAGTTGGGATGGCCGGGTAAATAGCTGTACCGCCCGACCAGAGAGGATCTTCCTGCGATCTTCTCCTTAGAAACGCTACACCCTTGGCCTGCTAAATTGCATGTGGGCGGTGAGCTATAAAATCCAAAGTCTGTGATAATTATAGCATCGGGCGATTGCCATTCTTCCACCTTGCTATCGATCCCGTCGACCTTGTGCGCTTGAATTTATCTGGAAGAACAAACTTATAGTCGTAGGTGATCCGCCCGTCCGCCGACCTTCGTTGATCCTGACGCCCTCCGTCAGTGCAGGCCATTGCAGCGCACAGCGCCACAACCGTGAACAGCTGGCACGATTGTCTATCAAAGCTGCTCTTCAGGTCGCAACGACAATGCAGTTCACGGCCGGTCTCCGCCGGGCTAGCGGGAGTTGCATCTTCGCGTTCACCGTCAGCCGCCCATCGGGAGCGGGGACCCTTTGCGGCACATTTTCAGCAGACCTCGGTTCGTCCTCAGTATCAGTCGACCCTGCTCATCAAATCCAAAGCCGTCAGGGCGCACCGTCGCCAGGGGTGAAATCGCGCCGCCAACGGCCACTGGCTGCCCCGGTACAAAAAGAGGTGCTTTAGAGGCGCAAGCCGATTGGTTCTGCAATGTGAGCGAAATCCGCGGGCCATTGGTGGTGTAGTGTACGGAACAGCCCGCATTATCGACCATCGTGTTGCTGTCGATTACTACGGTGATTGGCCCTTCATGATAGGCGCCCAGCAGAGTGTCGCCACAGGCGGCATATTCGCCTGCAAGCCTGCGGTCGGGAGGCGGGGGGCGGCGGACCACCATGCCTCTGCCTCCGGTGAATATGAGCCTGTCATCCTGGATGTGAAACGCGGTGGCGCCGCTGATAGCGGCAGTCATGAGCGCGTCTTCCGCAGCGTCGTCAGCTGAGCATCCAATCAAGGTAGAGACGAAGGGGCCGGTCACCACGATCCGCCCTGGCGACGGCACGGTGAACGTCCCTCCCATCGAGTTGCAGTCCGCGTGTGCACCGATGGAGTTCATTGAGATCGACAGTGTCGGCGGCCGCCGTTCCGTGACCAGTGCCTTGCCGCCGATGCTTTCGATCAGCCATCGTCCCGCGATCTCAGGATGTGGCTCAACCGGGCGCGTGAGTAGCGCGGTTTCGCTGCGGCTGCCCGTCAAAAGCAGCGTGCGTTCGTCAGGGCGGCTCCAACTGACCACCCCGTCAAGGAATGAGGCGAGGCGACGCTCACTATCGGCAGCGAGGGTGCGCGCTGGCGTGGCGGTGGATCCGCACTTCCCGACCTGCACCTTCTCCAGCCGGGTTATCGAAATGCGGTTTTCCTCTATCCGGTAAAATGCTGGAAATCCGCCGCCGCAGCCGGCGCCATGATTTAGGAATCCGCCGCCGCTGAAATTCACCGAGCCGCTGAACCGGGTGAAGTCTTGCTGCCCCAGCCGTTCGACACGCCACTGGCCGCCCAGCGGGTCGATGCGCCTCAGATAGGTGCCGTCGTCCTCTGCGCCTGCTGCGACGGGTGCGTTAGACGATCGCTGAGGCACAGGCGCTGTCACGGGTGAGGTGCAGCCCGCGACGCTTAGCAGGATGGCCAGGCATGATCGACGCGTCATTTCGCGGAAACGGCCGGCGGCGGGAATGGCTCCGGATATCAGCGCGGCGCGGTGCACTAGCCGTCACCGCCCCGAAGCCGAGGCCGCCCCGATATCCTGCGTATCCCGGCCAGGAGCAACCAGTAGAAGGCGATGTTGGCGGTGAAAGGCCAGAAGCGGAAATCGTCCTCGGGGATGCCGATCCTGTTCTCGACCGAAATGCCAGGCCGGTCGAACAGATAAGGCGCCGGCCACCCGGCATTCAACACCGGCTTGGGACAATATATGTCGAACCCCTCCTTCGACTTGCCCAGGGCGCAGAAGATCGCCTGATCGGGCCCGTGTCGCTGGACCGCTGCGGAGAAACCTGCAAGCAGGAGAGCTCCAAAGCCGACGACCACGAAGATCGGAAGCCTCACACCCTATGGCCGAAGCGCAAACTGGATGGAGACGGTCGCGCCGAGCATCAGCTCGCCCGGCGCGACGGGGCTTGGCGGCGGCGGGGGAGCGGGCGGTGCTCCCGCCATGCGCCCGGTGACGACGATCGGCTGGGGATAATAGCCGCCTCCTTCGCTGATCGAAAGGATGCGGGATATGCGCAGGCCGGCTGCCCGCGCATACAGCTCGGCGCGGGATCGCGCTTCGCGCACCGCCTCTGTCCGGGCTTCGTCGAGCGCGCCCTTGGGTTCATCCAGCGTGAAGGAGGGACCGTCCACCTGGTTGGCGCCAGCCTGGACCAAAGTGTCGATGATGCGCCCCATCTCCCCCAGTTTCCGGACCCGCACTTGCACATTGTTGCGGGCCTCATAACCGATGATCCGGGGCGCCTGGGGCTGGGCCGGTGCGATATAGGGCTCGCGCGTCATTCTTGCCCGGATCTGGGCCTCCTGCTCGGGATTGGAATATTGCGGCTGTAGTGAGAGCGCCGATGTCTGAATGTCGCGGTCCGCGATACCGGCGCGTTTTAGGGCGTTTACGACATCGTTCATGCGGGTCGCATTGGCGCCTAGCGCCTCTCCTCCCGTCTTGCCTTGGGTGACGACGCCCGCCGAAAACAGCGCCACATCAGGGATACGGCGGCTTTGCCCTTCTCCACTGACGACCAACAAGGTTTCCTCGGGCGTCAGGACCGGGCTGGCCGCGGGCAGCTGAGCCTGCACGGCGGATGTTGCGCCGGTCACCGCGACCAGGAAAGCGAACCATCTCATAAGCCTCTCCTCCTTATTATCATTGCGCAACGTCGTGCCGCCGCTTCAGTTTCCTGGATTCTGGGCAACCTCATGATCGACGCTGCGTTGGTCAGGGGATCGACGGTCGGGAGGTGGCAATACAGCTCCCCGATGGCCTGTTTCTTCGTTGCACCTGGGAGCGATGATGTTCTTTCTTTTTTCTAGCAAGCTGGGCTGCCTCGGATCGCTGCTGCTCTCGGCGATCCTCTCGCTGACCCTGCTCGCCCTGTTGGGGGTCATCAACTTCGGCGGCAGCGGCTGGTAGTCGGGTCGACTAAGCGTCGCTTCAAAGATCCTTCAGCGCGCGCTTCGCATCGAACACGGCGTCTGCTGCCTTGCCGCTGACGCGGTCGACATCCTTGTTGAACTGCCTGACGATGGCCGGCGCTGTCAGGCCGTCCATGCCCTGCCGCACCAGCCTTTCATATTCCTGCCGATTGTCGGCCTTGGCGAACATCCGGGCCTGATGTTCACGGATCGCTGCCTCCAGCTTGATACGATCTTTAGGTCCCACATCGCGCCGGGCGGCTGCAAGGCTGCTTTCAAAGGCGGCCTGACTGCTGCCGTCGATCACTGTCGGACCATCATTACCCCCGCACGCAACCAGCAGGTTGCAGGCGATCAGGATTGGCGCAAGGCGCATGAACAGACTCCTCTCGAATTCAAGTCTTCGGCCATCAAGCGCTCACGATGAGGAGAGTTCCGGCGGCCGCCCAGAAGTCATTCACACACTGCCCCCGCGAGAGGCGCGGGCGATCTTTTCAACGGCGTTCGATAAGGCCAAGGCGTCACTGATTGCCGCCGGGGACGCTGTATTGTCGAAGATGCACCAAGTCTGCCCGTCCGCTTCGGCGTGCGCGAGCAACCGATCCGCGTAGGAACTCACCCGGTCGCCATAGCTGGACCGGTACATGACCGGAGAGCCGTGCAGCCGCCAGTAGCGGAGGCCAATCCATCCTCCTGGCCGAGCGGCCGCTCTGCAGATGGCAGGGTCGGCGGCCACGCGCGCAATTTCATGTTGTTCGAGCAGGGCTTCAGCTTCGGACAGAAACCAGCTTGGGTGGCGCGGCTCGCAGGCAACCAGTGCCGGGCTTCTGGACTTCAAGTCGCTGAAGAAGCGGTGTGCGGTCTCGGCGGCGAATTCGAGCTTGGGCGGTAACTGAACAAGGAGCACTGCCAGCTTTTCCTCCAAGATGTGAGCCTGTGCCAGAAACTGGTCGAGGGCAGCAGCACAATCCACAAGCTTGAGTTCGTGCGTAATGCGCTTCGGCAGTTTGACCGAGAAACGAAAATCTGCGGGCGAGCTCTCGCGCCAGCGCGCCCACGTTGAAGGCCGGTGGGAGCGGTGGAAAGAACTGTTGATCTCCACGACCTTCAACCGGGAAGCATATCGATCCAGGCCGGAACCCACGCTCGAAAATGCTTCCGCCGACGCGCGGGATATGCTCCATCCCGCCGTGCCGATATTGATTGTCTGCATTGTGACGACGCCAAGTGATTTGGGAGATGGCGCCAAGCGCCTTACTGTCAGTTATGATGGCTCGTCGTTCGAGGGAGAGCCGTGCCGGTCCGTTAGCTGTTGATGGCCCGCCGTGCCGCAATTGCATCTTCTGTGCTTGGGCTCCCTGGCCAGCGCCTTAGCCTTCCTTCGGGCGTGACGGTTGGACGGGTCCGTAGTTGCTTGAATATCCATGTGGTTCGATGCTCCCGGTTGGCGTCCGCTCGCTGCTGAGCGGAAGCTTCCCCTGCGAACCCTCGGCGCGTCATGCTGTTCCGCAGACCAGGCACCGCCCCCGAGCGTGGGCGACGGTGCCAATGTGAAGAATGGAACTTCTCCCTCGCACAAGTGCTGCCGGTGTAGATCATCTGTGAGGATAGGTTTACGATGGCCGAGGAGTTGGACTGTCTTATAATAGGTGCTGGCCCCGCGGGGCTCACGGCCGCGATCTACCTGACGCGGTTTCACCTGAAAATCGGCATCATCGATGCGGGGCATAGTCGTGCTGCCCTGATTCCTCGCACCCGCAATCACGCCGGCTATCCGGGTGGCATTTCTGGCAAGGAGCTGCTGGCGCGCATGCGTGAACAGGCGGCGGGATTTGGCGGCCAGGTCACCAACATGTTGGTTGAGAAGCTGTCCAAGGATGGCAGTCTGTTCGTCGCCTCCATAGGGGAGGAACAGCGAACCGCGCGCACCATCCTGCTGGCCACCGGGGTCGTCAACAATCGGCCACCGATTGCGCCAGAAATCCACGATGTTGCTCTCGAACGGGGACTGCTGCGCTACTGCCCGATTTGCGACGGCTATGAGGTGACCGATCGCAAGATCGCAGTCATCGGTACAAAAGGGCACGGGCTGGAAGAGGCGCTGTTCCTGCGGATGTATAGTGCTGACGTCACATTGATCGCGCCCGACGGCGAACACGCCCTGACCGGCGAGCAGCGTGGTCGGCTTGAAGAGGCTGGCGTGAAGATGTGTGATGGTCCGTGTGAACCGCTTTGCATAGACGGTGACCAGATCATCGTTCCGACGCCGCAGGGCCCAGTCGCCTATGACAGCGTTTATCCGGCTCTAGGTTCGGTGACCCGATCGGAGCTGGCGATGATGCTGGGAGCAGATGGCACAGAAGACGGCTGCCTAATCGTCGACGAGCACCAGCGCACGAGCGTCCCGGGCCTATACGCTGCGGGCGATGTTGCGAAGGGCCTGGATCAGATCAGCCATGCCATGGGTGAGGGTGGGGTGGCCGCCACGACCATAAGGAATGATCTGGCGAAAACACGTGGGCTGCTGCGCTAGCGAACTCGAACCGGCCGCCGCGAGGTAACAGCTTCGTCTTTGCCGCACTTGTATCGCTGATGGAGCATACTCACGCGGCAATCGATTTCCTCGCGAAAATGGTCGAGCTTGCGGGAGTGGCGATCATCGTCGGGGGCACCTTACTGTCTAGCGCTTATTTCCTGCGCGATGCACGCGAAGGCGTCCGCTTCCGCCAGCTGCTCGATCGCGGCGCGCGGCGGGCGCGCGCGGCGCCAGACCTCCTCGACGCTCTTGAACGACGCTGGACCGCGTGCGCCCACGATCGCCGCTCCATGGAGATTGGCAAGGCCCCGCACCTGCCGAAAACCCAGCCGCACCGCCTTGGTGCGCCCACGCGCTGGCTCGAGCGTACCGTCCCGACGGCTATGGTTGATCGAGACTGGCAGTAGCTAAACGCCGTGCTGCCGGGCATCGCGCACAATCTGTGCCGGGGCGTGGAAGCCCACCGGCTGTGCGTACAGGAGCGCAGTGCAGAAGACATCGGATGATGCTTCATCCAGGACGAGGCATAGGCGATCTTGGCAAAGCTCGCCGCATGACTCTCGGGAAAACCATAGCTGCCAAAGCCTTTGATCTGCTTGAAGGTGCGTTCGGCAAGATCCCTGAAGTAGCCCGCGACACCATACCGTTTACCAGCTTGTCATAGAAATGGCTGAACGATCTGCGGCCCAAGGCAGCGCTCGATGCCGAAGCAGCCTATGCGCGCAACCCCGCCCTCCCAGCCTCAGCGGCGCGCGGCGACACTGAGGCGGCGCACGCTGCCATCCTCGACGAGAAAGCGGTTCGCACCAATCCGGAGCTTCGCGCCGACCGCTTTGTCGAGCGGTGGAACCGTTACTCCCGCGCTGCCGAGCGGGCCTATGTGGAAGGCGATTATGACAAGCGCCGTACCTATCAGGTTAGCGTGCGGTTGATAACGACATCCCTAGAGCGGGATCCGCAGGTGCAGTCGATATTGGCCAACCGCAAACGAGAACTCGGCATCTTCATCGACAGCGGCCGCAGGTTAGGGGCAGAACTGGCGTTCAACCATGGCATCGACCTGGGGAGCCGGCGCGGGCTTGGCATCGGGATGTGAGGTGAAGCAGGCTGACGGCTCTGCGCCACTTTTTGCTGTTCGACAGCAATTTCACCGCGCCTGAAAGTAGACGCTCGAATTATGACTGGGTCTGGGACAGACCCGCCGTTAGGGCCAGCCGCAGCGAATGACCGCTCCTGTCCGAATCGGGCACTGACCGTGGGTGTCGGAAGTGCCGTCAACCTTCCGCAGAACGCCGTTTACGGTAGACGTTCTTGCCACCCCTGTTCAGGAACCCATCCAGGCTACTTCTATCATCGAGCTCTTTCGAGCACCTAGAAATACCTGGTCTGCGTGGCCGTCAGGCCTGCCGCGTTTGGCGACGCCAACCCCGGCAGGATCCGAAGCGGCAATCAATCAGCCGCAACGACTTTGCTCAATCTGAAAATGGTGGCCGATGACCGCGCGATGTCGACGGTAGCAGCAGGGACGCTGCGGGAGGTGAGGTCCAGGCGGGCCTCACGGCTGTCGAGGGACGGGCCGCTCAACGTGGCGACGCTCTGGTGGCGGGGCAGCGGCAGGCGGACGTCGGTGCTGACTTCCTTGTTAAGGATAGCGAGCAGCGTGCCCTGAGCCGTGTCGGCTGCATAAGCGACGACGTTGAGGCCCTGCGCGTCCAACTGGACGGTCCGCATGCGTGCGCCGCTGAACAGCCCGGCAAACTTCATGCCCCAATAGACCGGCTGCGGCTGCACTTGCCCGTCCATATTGCCGATCGGCGTGTAGAAGGGGCGCGGGCGGGGCTGCGCGTCGGGCAGCATCTTTTCGCCCGCAAGGCCGCCGACCGAGTTGGCAACTGCAGGGCCAGCGCCGCCGTGCAGGTTCACGCTGGAATAGCCCAGCGACATGAGCTGGAGCATATAATCAGCGGCCCAGAGCGCGGCGACATAGCTATCCGACACGCCCGGCTTGCCACCGTGGTAGGCGGTGTTGCCTTCCGTCATGCGGTAGGCAACGCCCATCTTGCGCGCGGCGTCGCTGGTCAGCTTGCCTTCCTGAGCCTCCCGAGTCGAGCGCAGGAGGAGGCGGTCGGGCTTGATCCGCGGATCATTGGGACCGCCCTTGTAGAAATGATGCGACAATGCCTCGATCCGCGGCGGATTCTTGATCGAGGCCCAGCGGTCGGCGATGGCAGGCAACCAATCGAGCTTGTAAGCGACGTCGGGCAGGATGAAGCGGGCATCCGGGCTGACCGCCGTGATCGCATGGGCAGCGGCGAGCCATTCGGCGAGATAGGTGTCGGGACCCCAGGTCTTGGGATCGCGCAGGTGCGAGCTGAACACATCAACTTCGTTGCCAATGACGAACGCGACCAGCCGCTTGCCAAGCCGCCGTTGGACATAGGCTGCCTCGCGCGCCATGTCATGCGGCACGCCATTGCCAAGGTTAAGGCCATAAATGCACCGCCATCCGGTCGCATCCAGGAAGCCCTTGAGCGCATCGATGGCTGCTGGGGTGACGGCGTAGCTCAGGTCAGGGCGCGGCTGGCCCGGCTTGATCGGCCGTTCGATGCGCGGCGGCTGCGTGTCGCCGGGGCGCTCCTTCCACCAGGAAAATTCGCTGGTGTTGCCACCGATGCGCAGGATGCCAGCCGGCGTCAGGTCACGGAAAGCGCGGACCAGCGGGCGGTTGCGCGCGTTGAAGAAATCGGGCGTTTCAAGCTGCTGCGTCTCGTAGGACAGGCCGACGAAGTCGCGGGGCACCAGCGGTCCTTGCGCCGATCCATTGAGTGAGAGCGACAGGGTCGCCGGAGTTTCCGCAGCGCGCGCCGGGACGATCAGCGCCCCGGCCGCCGTCAATATTCCCGCGTTCAGAAAATTACGGCGGTCTATCATTGCTCGAACCTCTTGGATGATAATTACCGGCGATCTACGTTTCTGCCGACTTTAAAGAAGCCAACAACGATGGGGCAGAGACAGTAAAGGTGCTTGGTCCCATACCTCGGCGCTGCCGAGAATGGCGGCTTTCTGTCGCCGTCAGGATTTCGGGCGCACCGCGCAGATCGACTTCGGCTGCGACGACCTAGGCGCTGTGCAACGCAACCGGAAAGAAGCGCGCCATGCTGGTAGGCGGCTTCCGCATGGTCCTGACCTGCTTGCGGCGCTCGCCGGTTTTCGTTCGCTCGGTTCAGCGCCATCGGATCGCCTACAGCGGCTTCACCCTTGCAATCCCTTGGTCCGCTGCCCGGACCAAAGGATTGCGGACCGGCAAGCTGAAACAGTCGGCAGCCACTTCGAACAAGTCTCCGACCTTCGTCTGCACCTTGTCGGTGAAGGAGAGGGTGGCTGTACCGAAGAAATGCACATGCACGTCGCCGGGCCGCCGGAACTGCGCATATTTGAAATGGTGATGTTCAAGATTGTGGATGCTGTGCGACATGTTGGCTTCACCGGACAGGAATGGCCGTTCCCACAGGGTTTCGCCGTCTCGCAAGATGCGGCTGACGCCACGAACATCGGCAGGCAAGTCGCCCAGCAGCAATTCCGGTCCCAAGGCCGCCTGCCGTAGCTTGCTATGCGCGAGCCATAGATAATTGACCCTTTCGGTCACATGATCTGAAAATTCATTGCCGAGGGAAAAGCCGAGACGAAAGGGCGTGCCGTCCGGGCCGTTCAAATAGATGCCTGCAATCTCAGGCTCTTCGCCTCCATCACCGGCGAAGTGCGGCATGGCGAGCGGAGCGTCCGGCGATACGAGGATCGATCCGTCGCCCTTGTAGAACCATTCCGGCTGCACTCCTTCCTGGCCGTCACCGGGCTTGCCGCCCTCTTCGCCCATCAGGAACATGCGCATGCTGTCGGTGGCATACCCTGCGGCAGCCGCTTTGTGCATTTTGTCGCGGCCTTCGGCGGAACCAAGATGGGTGAGACCAGTCCCGCTGATCAGCAGATGCGCTGGATCCGGGTGGTCGATCGGGGCCAGAAGTCTGACGCCTTGCAGCGAAATTCGGCTCCCACGCAACGCATTGGCCCGCTCCAGCAGCGTCTTGCGCCGTTCGATAGCGTCGAGAGCGAGGTCGCGAATGGATGAGACCCCCACCAGCTGGTGAGCGTCGCCCTGTGCGTCCAGTGCGGCGACGCCACGTCCGGCGTCATCGGCATATTGTATGAGTGAACGAATCATGCGGGCTCTCTTTCGCCATCGATCCGGCGAGGAAGTTTCCATGGGTTGTCATGCTTCACCGGTACAGGCAGCAGCTCGTCGGGAATGTCCTGATAGCAGACCGGCCGCAGGAAGCGCGCCATGGCCAGGGTGCCGACGGAGGTGGAGCGTCCGTCTGTGGTTGCCGGAAAGGGCCCGCCATGAACCATCGCCCAAGTCACTTCCACGCCGGTTGGCCATCCATTGGCAAGGATCCGTCCGGCTTTTCCCTGGAGCAAGGGCAGTATCCGGGAGGCGGTAGGCTCATCTTCGGGGTCGAGGTGGATGGTGGCCGTCAGCTGCCCCTCCAGCCCTCCGATTGCTCGCGCCATCGCGTCTATATCCTTGCAGCGGACCACCACTGATGATGCACCGAACACCTCCTCCCGCAGGGAGGCGTCGCTGGCGAAAGCTTCCGCACTGGCGGCAAACAGCGCTGCGCTGCCGCAGGTGGAGTGTGCGGGACCGACAGCGAGCAAATCTGCATTGGGATTGGCGCGCAATGCGGCGACACCCTTGGTAAAGGCGAGGTGGATGCCGGCCGTCAGCATCACTTGAGGCGAAGCCGCTGTCACAGCGCCTGTCGCAGCGGCGAAGAAGCGGTCGAGGTCCGGACCGTCCATGGCGATTACGATACCGGGGTTGGTGCAGAACTGCCCAGCCCCGAGCGTCAACGACGTTACAAAGTCCCTTGCCAGGTCTTCCGCCCGCGCGTTCAGCGCATGGGGCATGAGGATGACAGGGTTGATTGCGCTCATTTCCGCATAAACCGGAATGGGTTCTTCCCGCGTTGCAGCGATGGCTGCAAGAGCCAGTCCCCCCGCGCGCGATCCAGTGAAGCCGACTGCCTTGATGCGCGGATCGGCCACCAGCGCGCCACCCAGCTCATTGCTCGCGCCTGGGAGGTAGGAGAAAATGCCCGGATGCAGATCGCAGGCGGCGACCGCACGGCCGATCGCGCGCGCCACCAGCTCGCCCGTGGCGGGGTGGGCCGGGTGGCCCTTCACGACGACGGGGCACCCGGCTGCGAAGGCGGAAGCCGTGTCGCCCCCCGCAACAGAAAAAGCGAGAGGGAAATTCGATGCGCCGAAAACAGCCACGGGGCCGAGTGGTACATTCATGCGGCGCAGATCAGGCCGCGGGGGCGTGCGGTCAGGCATTGCAGGATCGATCGTGATGTCGAGCCAGAGACCGGCGCGGACTTCCGACGCGAAAAGGCGCAACTGGTTTATCGTGCGCGCCCGTTCGCCTTCAAGCCGGGGCCGTGGCAATCCGCTTTCGACCATGACATTGGCGATCAGATCGTCGCCAATGGCTTCAATCTCATACGCGACAGCTTCCAGAAAACTGGCGCGAGCCTCTGGACTGAGCGTGGCAAAGCTTTCCGCCGCGCTTGCGGCTAGCAAGCACGCGTCTGCTACATCTTCATTCCCCGCAGTGGAGAAATATTGTGGGCCGGCATCGCCATTCGTCGCGTCAAACCCTGTGAATTTGGGCGCCCGCTGACGTGCCTCTCTGCCAATTAAAATGCTGCCATCAATCACGAAGGAAAACTCCCGATCATCGAAATTTTCAGAACTATGCGGGCCATTTTGCCCCTGCGACCAACGGGGGTGCAGAGTCTCTTCGATCTCTCCGAGCCGAGCGCGACACCGCAGGATGAAACTTGGGCAAAGGAAATCATGGGGCTCGCTAAGCTGTGTGGCTCGTTCGTCTGATTGGCGAAGCCGAGCATTACCAAACTCATGAAGGCAGATATACTCATACAAGTAAAACATCAACCGCAAGCGGCGCTCGGGTAGGGTGAAGGTCGAAGTGACCCACACCGGCGGGATGAACGACGACGAGGGGGTAGAGATCGCGAACGCAGGCCGCGGCCGATCTGCGCAAAATGCAACGATGTGGTTTACTTATTAGGCAGGGGACGTATAACGGTCGACGATTGATAGGAGATCATGTGCGCCACTCTATTCGCTTCATGACGCTAATGCTTTGCAGCGTCGCTGCGGCTGCGTCGGCTCATGCAGGTGAGCTGCCGCGTCTGCGCACGGAAGATGGGCGGCATGCGTTGCTGGTGGATGGCAAGCCCTATCTGATGCTGGGCGCCCAGGTGCATAATTCCAGCAATTATCCCTCGGTACTGCCTCAGGTGTGGCCGGTGATGCAGGCGCTGAGCGCCAATACGATCGAAATTCCGGTCGCCTGGGAACAGTTTGAGCCTACCGAGGGCAGGTTCGACTATAGCTGGGTCGATACGCTGCTCGCCCAGGCGCGCAAAAATGACATGCGCGTTGTGCTGCTATGGTTCGGAAGCTGGAAAAACGGCGATTCAACCTATACGCCGGAATGGGTGAAAAGCGACACGAAGCGCTTCCCCCGTCTGCAGAAGCGGGACGGCCGCCCCACGACCACGCTTTCCCCGCTTGGTGAGGCGACACTTGCTGCCGACCGCAAGGCCTTTGTCGCGCTGATGCGGCATTTGCGCGAGGTCGATCGCGAGCACACCGTCATCATGGTCCAGGTTGAAAATGAGATCGGGAGCCACGGCGTTGCTCGCGATTATTCGCCTGCAGCCGAGCGGCTTTTCGCGCAGCAGGTGCCCGAAGACATCCGCCGCGCATCAGGAAAGCAGTCGGGGACATGGGCGGAGGTGTTCGGCAAGGAGGCGGACCAGGCATTCGCCGCCTGGACCTATGCGCGGTTCGTGCAGGAAGTTGCTGTGGCTGGCAAGGCTGAGAAGAACTTGCCCCTCTACACCAACGCCGCGGTCTTTGACGCGACGGGCACTGCCATGGCCGCCCAGGTTGCGAGCGGCGGCCCCAATTGGAATGTGCTGCCAATCTGGAAGACGGCTGCGCCTGCGCTGGATCTCATCGGACCTGATCTCTATCTGCCGCTTGAAAAGACCTATCTGGGCCTGCTGGATCGCTATGCGCGCCCAGACAATGCGCTGTTTGTCCCCGAGACGAGCAACGCAATCTGGGCTGTTCGTTTCTTTTGGGCCGCGTTGGGGCGCGGGGCTATCGGCTGGGCGCCATTTGGAATGGATGCGACGAGCTACTCCAATTACCCGCTCGGCGCGCGAAAGTTGGACCCTGCCACAATCGAGGCATTCGCCGCCCCTTACCGCCTGTTCCGGCCTATCGCGCGCGACTGGGCTGCGATCGCCAGCAAGCACCCGACCTGGGGCACCGCCAAGAACAGCGCGGGTGAGGACTCGACCTCCATGGGCAGCTGGAAGATTTCCGTCACCTATGGGCGCAACAATTTCGACATTCCCTGGCCGGGCATGGAGCCGCCGCCTTGGGCGAAGGAGCCTGTCGGTGGCGGTGTTGTCGCTCAACTCGGCCCCAATGAATTCCTGGTTGCCGGACAATATAGTCGCTTTCAGTTCATGCCCGTCGATCCGGCCGTGAACGGGCAGATCATGAGCGCGGAGGAGGGGACGTTCATCGATGGCCGCTGGCAAGCAAGCCGCCG
The DNA here is from genome assembly GCF_015693305.1 of Sphingobium sp. Cam5-1. Lineage (NCBI taxonomy): Bacteria > Pseudomonadati > Pseudomonadota > Alphaproteobacteria > Sphingomonadales > Sphingobiaceae > Sphingobium > Sphingobium sp. Cam5-1. The sequence goes on from NZ_CP065138.1 coordinate 457,960, forward strand.
CTGGAACGGTGATCAAATCTCCTACGGCTTCAACTTCAACGAACAACCTGCGCTGCTTCGCGTAAAGCTTTCAACCTACTAGGTTTCTGGATCAGCCCTGGCGGTGCGCAAAGCGCGCAAAATACAAACTGTTTCTAATCACGACTAAGTCGTCGAAATTTGAGGGGGTCTGCAGGAACATGGCAAATGACGTGGTCAGGATGATTTTAGGTCCCTGTTCCAGCGCTCGACCTGGACTGTCTCGGGTCGCCTGCCTGATGGCCACTGGCGCGATGTTGTTTTCCATGCACCCGCTGCAAGCGGCTGGCGCTGACCGATTTGCGACTTATGCGAACCCGGTCGATCTACCCTACCGCTACCAGGCGCCTTCGCCCTTTCGCCCGCTTCAGCCGCGGCCCAAGGAATCCTTCCGGGAAGCTGCAGATCCCACGATTGTCTTGTTCAAGGGCCGCTACTGGCTTTTCGCTTCGCACTCGAGCGGCTACTGGCATTCGACGGACCTTCTTCGATGGCAGTTCGTCCAGCCGACAGGTTACGCTGTTGACAAATTTGCTCCGACCGTCGTGGTCATCAACGACAAGCTGTATCTCGCCACCAGCGAGGATACCCCGCATATCTGGGTGACCGACGATCCAATGAGCGGAAAATGGCGCGTGGCGGCAGACATCAGCCCCGGCTATCAGGACCCTGCCCTATTTCTGGACGATGATGGACGGCTCTATCTTTACCACGGCTTGGCATCCAAGGGGCCGCTCCATGCTGAGGAGCTTGATCCCAAGACGTTTCAGCCGATCGCGAAGGTGGACATCCCCCAGTCGCGCAATCCGGACGAACGGGGCTGGGAAGTTCCCGGTGACAGGAACGAGAAGTTTAAAGGCATGACCTTCGTCGAGGGCGCCTGGATGACGAAGCGCAAGGGGCGCTACTATCTTGAATATTCAGCCCCTGGCACGGAGTTCAAGACTTATGCCAACGGGATGCTGGTGTCGGAAAAGCCGTTAGGGCCGTTCGTCTATCAGGATTATAGTCCGTTCGCGTTCAAGCCGACCGGCTTCATTACAGGAGCAGGCCATGGATCGACCTTCCAGGGGAAGGATGGGCAGTGGTGGCATGCGGGAACGATGACGATTTCCCAACGACATATTTTCGAGCGGCGTTTGGGGCTGTTTCCGACGAGCTTCTCGCGATCGGGTGAAGTTATCGCAGACACCTATCTGGCCGATTACCCGCGCTACATCGGGGGGAGCCGCAAACTTACGGGATGGATGCTGCTCTCGCGGCTGAAAAGCGTAAGCGCCTCTTCGACGCTGGACGGATATTCTGCGAAAGACGCGGTCGATGAGGATGTGCGGAGTTGGTGGTCAGCCAAGACCGGCGGGGCAGGCGAATGGTTTCAGGTAGATCTCGGCGCGCCCAAGCGGATCGAGGCGGTGCAGATCAACTTCGCCGATCAGGACGCCAAAGCGCTGGGGGTCAGTGCGGACGTCTATAATTATATCCTCGAACTCTCACTGGATGGCCGGACATGGAAGGCCGCAGTCGATCGCTCGCAAAACGGCGTCGATGCTCCCCATGACTATGAGGTCCTCCCCAAGCCAGAGCGCGCTCGCTTTGTCCGTTTGCGCAACATCCATTCGCCTGATGGGGGGAAATTTTCGCTCTCGGATCTGCGGGTCTTCGGCAATGGTGGAGGCGTAAAGCCCGCCAAGGTGCGCCGCGCGTCTCTTCGCCGGGACGGCGATGACGGGCGCAGCGCAGTGATCAACTGGGCACCGGCAAAGGGGGCCGAATTCTACGTCGTGCGGCTTGGGGTCCGCCCCGACCTGCTGAACCAGAATTACCAGGTTTATGATGGAAAGACGTCGATCACCGTAGCGAGCCTCAACATTGGGAAAGGCTACTGCGTCACGATCGATGCGGTGAACGAAAATGGCATCACCCGCGGGGGGAGGCCTGCCTGTTCACGATGAGCGGGCGTTCACACGCTCAAAATTCCCAATGTTACAGAAAAACAGGATAAAAGACCGATGGATGAGATGCCTGTCTGGACACGCCGCCAGTTCACAGCCCTGAGTGGAGCGGTTGGCGCCGCCGCGTTGACTTCGCCAGCGTGGGCGGAGGAAGCGAGCCAGGTTGTCGAAATAGATCTTCGGCGCGAAACAGGCAAGCTGGACCATATCTGGTCACGCGTCATGGGATCGGATCGTGCGGCGATCACGATGAGAGAACCATGGCGCAAGGATCTCGAACGCTTCAAGAACGAAGCCGGTCTTAAACGCGTGCGTTTTCACGGAATTTTCAATGATGAAATGGGCGTGGGCGCGAACGGCAATTTCCAGAACGTCAACGCCGTCTATGATGGCCTGCTGGACCGTGGCGTGCAGCCCTTCGTCGAACTGAGTTTCATGCCGCAGGCGTTGGCGAGCGGAACGAAGAAGTTCGGCTTCTACAGGGCTGATGTCAGCCCTCCGCGCTCGATGGAGAAATGGTCCGAACTGGTCGAGAAGTTTGTGCGGCATCTGGTACAGCGTTATGGCGCGTCGGAAGTGCGGCAATGGTATTTTGAAGCCTGGAATGAACCGAACCTGACGTCCTGGTTTTGGGGTGGAACGCAGGAGCAATATTTCGAGCTTTACAAGGCGAGCGCTCGCTCGGTTAAGGCTGTTGACCCGTCGATCAGGATCGGCGGCCCGGCGACCTCTGCTATCCAATGGATCCCTCAGTTTCTGGAATATTGCGAAAAGACTGGCACGCCGGTCGATTTCGTATCCACCCACATTTACCCTGGCGATGACCAGGCGATGATCTTTGGCAAGGCTGATCGATACCGGGAATATGACGTCGTGCCGGCGGGCGTGGCGCTCGCCCGCAAGCAGATCGATGCGACGCGGTTCAAGGGAGCCGAATTGTGGTTGAACGAATGGTCATCCGACAGCCCGGCCATGATCGCGCACGCCATTACGCAAAGCCTTCCTCACTGTCATGCCATGGGTCAATGGCAGATCAGCGGCGAATATGAGGAAAATATGGTCGCAAACTGGGTCTTCAAGGAAGGACAGAATGGTTGGGGAATGCTGGCCCGGGGCAGCGTCGCGAAACCTGAGTTCAACACCTATAAGTTGCTCAATCGCCTGAGTGACCGCAGACTTGCGGTAAAAGGACCCGCCCTGGCCTCGACAATGGACGGGGGAAAATTTGCCGCTCTGGTCTGGAATCTCGCCGATGTGCAGCAGGCGCCAGGCATCCCCGGCGCGAGCAGGGAGCGCAAGGTTACAGGTACGCGCAAAGCGATGCTCGTGAGGGTGCGCGGCGCGCAGGCGGGGCAGCGGGTACAGGTGAGTTATGTCGATCAGGAGCGCGGTTCCCCTTATCCTGCATGGCGCGCCATGGGGTCTCCGCAATATCCCACGCGAGAGCAGATGGACGCCATCCGCAAATCGGCGGAGTTGGCTGCGCCTGAATTGAAAACGCTCAATGGACGTGGCGAAATCATCCTGGATCTTCCGCCAGAAGGCGTAGCGCTGGTCGAGGCTGTCTGATCCTGAGAAGGATGGTCTTCAGGCTGTAACATTGACCGACCCGAATGCGGACGGCCGACGATGTTTGCCGTGATGTCGAGTGTGTTGCGCCTGAATGGCCCCAAGTTAATAATCGAGAGAGAGATCAGATCATGTTCGCCAACAGGGTAACGGCAAAGCTTCTGGCAGCCACCGCGATGGCATTTTCAGTGTGGAACGTGCAGGCATCGGCTGAGTCCTTGTCGGAGGCGTTCAAGTCACCACCGATGGAGGCCAAGCCCCGCCTTCGTTGGTGGTGGCCGGGCGACGCTGTAACCGATGTGGAGTTGCGGCGCGAAGTCCAGCTGATGGCGCAGATGGGCTTCGGCGGTGCCGAGGTGCAATCATTTTCGCCGAATTTCGTGAAGTTGACCCCTGAAGAAAGGGCGGTGGTCAACGACTATGCCGAACCCAGCTTCTTCGCGCATCTGCGCGCGGCGGCGGATGCCGCGAAGAGCGCTGGTCTCAGTCTCGACTATACCTTGGGCTCGGCCTGGCCGTCGGGCGGTGGCGAAGCGATACCGCCGGAAAAGGCGTTCACCGAATTGGCCATGGCGCGCACGATGGTCAGGGGCGGCACGTCCGGCCCAATCAAGGTCGAACAGCCCAAGCGGACCAAGAGGCTTGGCGCTCTCAACTTCTTCGATCCGCGTACAAAAGATCCTAAATATGCGGACTGGGGTAAGCGGTTGGACGCGCGGGCGCGCACCGTGGCCGTGGTTGCGATGAAAGGCAGCGCGCCTGACCTGAAGAAACGCGGCGGCATGAACGGGATGACCATTTCGCCGTGGAGCGATGTGCTGACCTCCGGCACACTAGATCCGGCCAGCCGCATTGTCCTGACCGACAAGCTGCGGGAGGATGGCACGCTCGACTGGTCGCCTCCGCCTGGTGACTGGCAGGTCTTCGTCTTCCGGCAATTTGCTTCTGACGTCGGGGTCTTGGGCTCGGCCGGACGGGGGCCTCAGCTTATCCTGGACCACACCGACCCCACGGCCTTTGCAGCCCATGCCGCACGCGTCGGCGATCCCTTGGGCAAGAACCCGCCGGGCATGCGCTCGACGTTCGTCGACTCTCTTGAACTGATGCAGGATATTCAGTGGGGCCCAAAACTGCTGGAGGAATTCAAGAAACGGCGCGGATATGATCTGACGCCTTATCTTCCCTTCGTGGTGCAGCCGGGCTGGATGCAGGCATGGGACGAACATTATTCATTGCCCTATTTCGACGCCGCAAAGAGCGACATCGCCGAGCGGGTGAGGGCGGATTATCGCCATACGGTGTCGGACATGATCATCGCGGGCTTCATCGAGCCCTTCGTGGCGTGGAACCATGCCCATGGCCTGAAGGCCAAGTTCCAGGCGCATGGCGGCGCGTTCGATACCATTCGCGGCTATGGACTTGCCGACATTCCAGAAACCGAGGATCTGGTTCACAGCGGTGATCCGCTGTTCATGCGCCTCGCCCGCTCCGCCGCCAACCTTTATGGACGCCGCATCGTTTCGGCGGAAAGCCTGGTGTGGCCCGACCGGGCATATAGCGTTACGCCCACGGAAATGCGGCGGCGCACCGAACTCATCATCGCCGGCGGCGTCAACAGCATGATCCTGCACGGCATGAACTACCGTTTTCACGCCGAAGACTGGCCGGGCTGGCACGCCTTCCAACCGAGTCCTTTCTCCCTGGGGTTCAGCGGTCCGCTGAACGAAACCAACCCGGTCTGGCCTGCCATGAGGCCGCTTGCTGCCTATATGGGCCGGTTGCAGGCCGTCATGCAGGCGGGCGAGCCGGTAGTTCCGGTTGCTTGGTTCTATGGCCGCTACGGCTATTATATCGGTATCGAGGATGATGGCGCGGGCAAGCAGGCGGGCGAAAAGGCTTTCCTTGCCGCCGGATATGATTTCGACCGGATCAATCCTGACTCGATAGCGCAGGCGAGGGTCGAGGGTCGACGGCTCATATCCAAGGGAGGGCACGCTTATGGCGTGCTCGTGCTGCCGCCGATCGACGGCATTCGCGCTGATACGATGGAAGCGATAGCTGGCTTTGCCAAGGCGGGACTGCCTGTCTTCTTCACCGATCACGCACCCCGCCGCGATGAAGGACTGGCCGAGGCGAAGAAGCGCGACGCTCGCGTGAAGAAGGCGGTAGCTGGAGCGATGAAGGCGGGAGCCAAGATCGTGCCTGCAGCGGAGCTGCCTGCCGCGATCCGCGCCGCAGGTGTCGCGGGAAATCTTCGCTTTGATGGCGACGCTTCGGACCTGGTGTTCGTTCAGCGGTTGGTCGACGGGCAGACCGTCACCTTCGTTCACAATCGCAGTGACAGCGCACGAAATGTCACGCTGTCGTTGCCCGGCGTCGGCGGTGTTACGCGCTGGAATGCGATGGATGGCAGCGTCAGGCCCGTCTCCGCAAGCGCGACGGCGGACATGACGCGGCTGCCTCTGTCGCTTGCTTCCGGGGAAAGCGCACTCCTTGTCCTCGATCCCAAGGCCAGGCCCCAGACCTTGGCGGCCCCGGCTTTAATCGGATCAGCGACCTTGCCCGCCGAAGGCTGGGCGCTGTCCGTGTCCGGTCATGTAGCGCGCAAGCCCTACGCCCATGATTTCGGCGAGGTCGCGCTGCAGGACTGGAGCAAGGTGCCGCAGCTGGCGGGCTTCTCCGGCGAAGCGAACTACAGTCGTTCGATCACGGTCGATCCATCCTGGTTCAAGCAAGGCACCCGCGTCAGTCTAGACCTGGGACAAGTGTATGACATGGCGACGGTGACGATCAACGGCCGCACTTTGCCGCCGGTTATCGCCGCGCCGTTCCGCCTTGATGTAACGGATGCGCTGCGGCCGGGCGCGAATATGCTCAAGGTGACTGTGGCGAATGTTCCGCAGAACGGCATGATCGACCCCAGTAACCCGGCCTTCAAGAAGCTGAAGCCCGTCGCGGCGGGGTGGGTTGGCGCAGGACGGCTGGAAGCCAGTCGTTGATCAGAAGCGCGAGCGGGGAAGTCCCGCCCCCCTTTGCTCGCTCTGGTCGCGTCCGCAGGTCATTACCAGCGGTCGCGAGCGAGGAGCATCAGGTCGACGACTTCCCTTCCATGCGCTTCGATATCCTGGGCCGTGAGTTCGCGGACCAGATCATATTGCAGGAACCAGCCATGCACGGCGGTGAGGATATGTTCCGCCACCGCTTCAGGCCGGGCAACCGGAATGCCGTCTCTTTGCGCGGCGGCGCGGATGTCGTTCGCCAGTAGCCGAACCGCGTTCAGATAGCCCAGATCATGCATCAGGGGCGCAAGGTCGGGAAAGCGGTGGCGGTTCAGAAGGATCAGCGCGTGAAGGCCGCGGAAGAGCGGATCCACCAGAAGCGACGCCATGTCCGCAACCCGCAGGTGCAATATCTGGCCTATGTCGGTGATGCGGTCGGTGGCTTCGACCCGAGAGACGGCGTACCAACGCGCCAAAGTTTCCCTAACGACCGATCGAAACAGGTCGGATTTGGTGGCGTAGCGGCTGTAAAGGGTCGTGCGAGTTATTCCGGTTGCCGCCGCGATCTTTTCCATCGACACGCCGTCAAAACCGTCCGCAAGGAACATGCTGCGCGCGGTCGCAAGGATTGCTTGCTCGATCAGGGCCACTTCCGTGGAAGTGGGGCGGCCCCTTCTTAAAGCGAGTTTCGCAGGAATGGGAATTCGGCGTGCCATCCGCACCTTCTGATGCGGTGCCGTCGCGATGGCAACGCCGTTCCACAGCGGCCAGCTGATTGTCAGTGATCCTGCCTTACGAAAAACGCTTTATGCCCTTCAACATGAAGTCGCGGGCCCCGCGATGGCAGATTCAGGGGTGCGCGCGGCCGCTGCCGCGCGCAGAAAGATCAGGTTCTTCATAAAATTCATCAGTTCACAGGGTTCGGTGCGCCGGGGGTCGATGTTTGGGCGGACGGCCCCGGCCAGACCTGCGCGAAGAAGGGATTTGATGCGGCGACCCGCGGATAGCTTTCGATATCGGTCTGGCAGGTGGGGCACCAATGGCCGCCCGCCAGATAGAGGTTGGGCGACATAGAGAAACGATGACCGAGGCTGCATTCCCATTCCACGGGTGTGAAGGCGTCATCGACCGCGTCCACATGGCATTTTCCGCCCCGGAAACCGGCGGCGGCGCGCAGGTCATCTGCAGTCCACTCACCCTTAGGTTTGGCGTCATCATAGCCATGGGCGAGTGCGACCGCTTCGCGCGAAGGCTGCGCCAGGGGGAAGTCGTCCCAGCTGCTTGGGATGCGATCCCACTCCTCCCGTGATCCAAAATAGGCGTCGATATGCTCCACATCATTGGTCCGCAGCCAGGTAAGGGGTCCACCGGGACCTTCCGCGACCTTAAGTATCTGCTTGCGGGCGAGACCTGGGAAGAAGCGCATGAGAGTACGCAAAGCCCAGGGTATGCGGCGCGACAACTCGGCGAAGAAATCGTCGATTGAAAAGCGACGATAGGGGACGAGTTCCTGCAAACGGTCGGAATCGAGATACCATTGCCCGTGGAAGTTGCGCGTTGCCAGCCATTTGGGGTCGAGGATGCGGCGGAAATCGCTGACGCCCATCGCAGCCATCATCCTGACCATCAGTTGATGATTGACGAGCCGCCCGGTTTCACCACCGCCTATATTGTAGAAATGGCGCCAGAAATGATCTGGAATGCGGTCGCCGCACAGCTTGGCCATCAGATTTGCGGAATCCTCGACGGTCGACCATTCCATTACGCCGTTTGGAGGATTGTGGAACATGATCGGCCCTTGCGTCTTCCACATGTCGTAATGGGCCATGCCGGTCTGGCGGATGGAAACCCAGTGCCTGAGGCCTGATTCCGCGACGATTGCCTCCGCCCGCGCCTTGGTCCCAGCATAATGTCCATTATAGCCGATGCAGATGGGGTCGCCCGTCCGGCCCCAATGGTTGGGAGGATTGCGGCTGCCGGTCTCCGCAACCGTGCCGATATAGACAAGGCGGATCTGATCGGCGTGGGGCTGGCGTCGGATGGCATCCACGACATTCTGCGTGCCGCCGACATTTACCTTTTCAACGAGAGCAGGGGGAAGTTCATCGGCAAGCGGCGAAACCAGCGCACCCATGTGCAGGACGACGTCTACGCCCGCGACGGCACGATCTACCGATACGGGGTCGGTGAGGTCGCCCCATGCGTAATCGATATTGTGCTGCTTTTGCAGGCGGCGAATGACGGGATGAGATTTTTCTTCCGGGCGCACGAGGACCCGGACCGTCATGCCGGGCGTCTGCAATAGTTCGTCAACAACGGCTCTGCCCATATTGCCTGTCGCGCCCGTCACCAGGACAAGCTTTCCGGTTCCTGCCACCTTCGTTCCTTTTGCCGTTCTTCTGGATAGCGGCGGCTTAGGCCATTTAACTGCGCACGCCAATTGAAATGTACATTGATGTCCATTTATAGCGTGCCGCAGACTCAGGAGACAATTTATGACCAGCCCGCACAGCGAACCTCGTCCTGGCGACCCTCATTGGTATAGCGAGGTGCAAGCGCCGCTCATGATCGAGGATGCTGACGCGTTCGCTTGGGATGGCGCAGAAGACGTAGTCATCGTTGGCTATGGCGGCGCTGGCGTTGCAGCAGCGCTCCAGGCGCGGGAGGAGGGGCTTTCCGTGATCGCCATCGACCGTGCCGACGGGGGAGGGGCGACGCGCATCAACGGAGGCATCTTTTACGGAGGCGGCGGCACCCCTGCGCAGCTCGAAGCTGGCGTCGAGGACAGCGTAGAGGACATGTTCAACTATCTTCGCCTGGAAACCCAAGGGGTTGTCAGCGACGACACGCTGCGGCGTTTCTGCCAGGAAAGCGCGGAAACGGCAGGCTGGCTCGCCGGGCACGGTGTCCGCTTTGAAGGGCGGGTTTACAAAAAGAAGACCAGCTATCCCCACACCGACTATTCCCTCTATCATTCCGACAACAGCCTTGCGCCCAACTACAAGGCCGTGGCGAAACCTGCCGCGAGAGGCCATCGCGCGCTGGTCGATAAACTGGATGCGCCTATGGGCTACGGTAAGGGCCTTTATGACCCGTTGAGGGAATCGGCGCAGCGCGCCGGCGTCAAATCCCTGTCTTCGACAAGGGTCAAACAGCTCGTCATGGATGGCGATGGACGCGTGGTGGGCGTGGTCGCGGTTCAGGTGGAGCGCGATACGGCAGAAGGAAAGCGTTATGACGCACTGATGCGTCGCGCAACCGCGATGGTGCTTCGCTTGCCGCCGTCCATGCCTGGGGCTGCGATCATCGCTCGCCTGGCTTCACGCCTGTTCAACAAGGCCCAGGAAGTGGAGCGGCAGGCGGGCGCGACGCGCATGATCCGCGCACGTCGGGGCGTATGCCTCGCGGCGGGCGGCTTTATTTTCAACCGGCAGATGGTCGCGCATTATGCGCCAAAATATTTGAAAGGCATGCCGCTTGGTACGCCAGGGGATGATGGCAGCGGTATTCGCTTGGGTCAAAGCGCGGGGGGCGTTGTCTCGCGCCTGAACCATGTCAGTGCTTGGCGTTTCATCAATCCGCCCATGGCCTGGGCGCAAGGCATGATCGTCAACCGACAAGGCCGGCGATATGTCAATGAGATGCTCTATGGCGCATCGATCGGCATGCCGATGGTCGAGGATCATCAGGGCGTGTGCTGGATCATCCTTGACGATGAAGGCTATCGGCGGGCGAAGCTCCAGTCGAAAAGCAAGGCAATCTTACCCTTTCAACGTTACCCTGCGCTGGCCGCCATGCTTTTGGGATCGAAAAAGGCGGGCTCGGTCAAAAGCCTTGCCGAAAAGTGCGGGATCGCGCCGGACGGACTTGAGGCGGCGGTGGCAGATTATAATCAACTTGCCGAAAATGGCGCCCGCGATCCATTCGGCAAGGCATCGGAGGACATCGCCCCGATCGTGAAAGCGCCTTTCCACGCCATCAACATGTCTATCGACGCGAAATTGGGATTCCTGCCTGTCCTGACGCTCGGAGGCCTGCAAGTGCAGGAGGAAAGCGGTGCGGTCCTGGACCAAGAGGGTAAGCCCATCCGCGGACTTTACGCGGCCGGCCGGAATGCAGTCGGCATATGCTCCAACATCTATGTGAGCGGCTTGTCCGTTGCCGATTGTATCTTCTCTGGACGGCGCGCTGCGCGGTCCCTGGCAACGCCCAACTGAGCAGCCGGTAGGTCTACAGATCAAAGACAGAATGAGACTCTCTCGCTGCGCCGGTGCTGCACCCTGGGTCGAGCTGCACGGCGGCCCAGGGCGTATTGCCAACGGTCGTCGCGCCAGGCCCGCGACCGAAGTGTAAATCTACAGTCGAGCATATTTGTCAGCAGATCGTGTGATGAGTTGTGGTGGTGGCGCCCGTCATCAACAGGGGCGCCACCCGCAGGCCTTGGAAAACCGCTAACCCTGCATAGCTTCAAGTTCCAGTCCCTTCGTTTCCCGAACAGTCATCCAAACGAACAGCAGCGACAGCAGGGCAAAGGCAGTGTAGGCGCCATAGGTGACGGGCAAGCCGATATTCTTCGCCAGCCAGGGGAAGCTCGAACTTACGAGGAAGTTTGCGAGCCACTGTGCCGCGCCTGCCACCGCAAGCGCCGAACCTCGCATCTGGTTCGGGAACATTTCCCCGAGCATGACCCACATTACGGGGCCCCAGCTGAGGTTGAAGAATATGACATAGATGTTGGCGGCGAGGAGGGCGACAAGGCCCAGCCCCTCAGGCAGCCGGAGCACCCCGTCGATTATCGTCGCATTACTGAAGCACCATGCCAATGTTCCAAGCGTCACCGTCATGCCCGCAGAGCCGATCAGAAGCAGCGGCCGACGCCCGATCCGGTCGATGAGCAGGATCGAGATCAGGCAGGCCAAGATCGATACGGCGCCCGAAAGGATGTTGATCTTCAGCGCGTCGCTCTCTGTAAAGCCCACCGCCTGCCACAGCACCGCGCCATAGTAGAAGACGACGTTGATGCCGACGAGTTGCTGGAACACGGCAAGGCCAATGCCAACCCAGACAATCTTCCGCCAACCGCCGCCGGGCTTACGGATATCTGCAAGGCTCGGTTGGTGATCATGGGAAAGCGACGCGCCGATCTCATCCATCTTGGCAGCCGCCGCTTGGGGGCCGATAAGGCGATCAAGCACCAGCCTTGCTTGTTGCAGCCGTCCCTTGGCAATCAGGAAGCGCGGACTTTCCGGAATGCCGAACAAGGCGACCAGGAACAAAAGGGCGGGGAGCGCCTGAACCCAGAACATCCATCGCCATGCTGGCTGTCCGGCCCATGCGGTGCCAAGTGACGACCCAGCTATGTCTGCGAGATAGTAGTTGGCGAGAAATGCGCCCGTCAGCCCCGATATGATCATCACTTGCTGGATGCTCGACAGCCTTCCGCGAATATGTGCGGGAGTCACTTCACTGATATAGGCGGGTGAAAGGACACTCGCCGCGCCGACCGCCATTCCGGCGAAAAACCGGGCAATTCCCAGGACCGTTGCGCTGAATGCGCCCCCGGACGCCGCCGCGCTAATGATGAAAAGGATCGCCGCCACAATCATGACGGAGCGGCGCCCCCAAATATCGGCGAAACGACCGGCGAGGAAAGCGCCCAAAGCGCACCCTGGAAGCAGGGCGCTGACGGTCAGCCCCAGTTGGGCCTCGTTGAGACCGAATGTGTGCCGAAGCCCTTCCTGCGTGCCGTTGATGGCCCCCGAATCATATCCGAACATGAATCCGCCGATCGTCGCTACGGCGACTATTCGACCGATCAACGCCAGATTGACGCGCTCTTGCGCAGCCCCATGCATAGCTGAACCCCTCCTGATTGTGAGCGCTAACATGGCGAACTTGGCGGTGCCGTCAAGTCTCTCCCTATAGCGCTGCGTCAGATCCTCGTATGACAAGCTCGAAATCCAGTCTGACATGCTCTGGCTGAGCGCTTGCGAGAGGTCGTTTGGACCGGACAGCGCGAGCAAGCAGGTCGATGGCGAGGCTCGCCATCGCCGAAATCGGTTGCCGCACCGTGGTTAATTCGGGCCAAATGGTCGTGGCGATTGCCGTATCGTCAAACCCGCAAACCGTGAGGTCGCGCGGTACGTCCAATCCGCGTTGATGCGCGGCGCTGATGAGACCAGCCGCCATATCGTCATTCGCAGCGAAGATCGCGCTGGGCGGTGATGGCTGGTCGAGCAGGGATGACGCGGCTATCAGACCGCCGCGATAGGTAAAATTGCCCTGTGCGATCAGTTCCTCTTCCGGCGCGATACCCGCCAGAAGCAAAGCGCGTTCATAGCCTTTCCGTCGGAGGTGGCTGGCGGTCTGGTTGGGGTCGCCTGCAGCAAATCCTATCCGGCGGTGACCGCGGGCAAGAATATGCTGTGTCATAGCGAAAGCAGCTTCCTCATCATCTATCAGGACGGCGTGAGAGGAAGGCGCCGGCTGTCCTGAGGCCACTTGAGCCACGGCGAGGCCGCTTTTCTGGAGGGCGCCCAGCAATTCGCCGTCATTGCAAAGTGGTGGCGGCAACAGGACCGCGTCGATGCGCTGAGCAGCCAGCCGGGCAGCAAGGCTCGCGGGCAGTTCCTCTGGATCATGCTCATCGACGATCAGTTCGGCTTCATTCTCCCGTGCTGAATGGAGGCTACCGAGGAGAAATTCGCTTAAATAGGCCGCGCTGGGATTGCGGTAGAGTAGGACGATGCGGCATTGCTTCCCACCAGCAAGGGAGCGGGCTGCTGCGTTTGGCACATAGCCGATGGCTGATATCGTTTCTTCGACCTTCTTGCGGGTCGTCTCCCTCACGCGCTGATCGCGGTTGATGACCCGGGAAACCGTCATCGGGGACACTCCAGCAATCCGCGCCACATCGGCAACGGTCGGCCCTTCGGTTCTCCTGCGCAAATTTTTTCTGGCGGCCATGGTCTGCTCCCCTTGGTCTTATCGACTATTCGGCCAGAGACGGTTGAGCAAGCCTCTTGCGCAATACCTCATGGTAGCGCTACCTAAAGGCGGGAGGATGGAGCTGGATGTATCTCGGCATAGATATCGGAACGTCAGGGGTTAAGGCGGTCATCGTTGCGGAGAGCGGAGCGGTCATGGCTGCCGGAACCGCCCCGTTGGGCGTTTGCCGCCCGTTCCCGGGTTGGTCAGAGCAGGATCCCGATCATTGGTGGCAGGCGACCGAGGCCGCGGTTCTTGCGCTTCCTGAAGATCTCCGGGCGCGGGTGCTAGGGGTGGGCCTTGCTGGGCAGATGCACGGCGCCACCCTGCTAGGCGCAGATCATCGTCCGCTGAGGCCAGCCATTCTTTGGAATGATGGCCGTAGTTCAGACGCATGCCGCCAACTTGAGCAACGGGTTCCTGAATCGCGCTCCATCACAGGCAACCTTGCCATGCCTGGGTTCACCGCACCCAAATTGCTGTGGGTGACGGAGCATGAACCTGAGATCTTCGAACGCGTCGATAAAATTTTGTTGCCCAAGGATTATGTGCGCCTTTGCATGACCGGCGACATGGCGTCTGACCTGTCCGATAGCGCCGGAACATTGTGGCTGGATGTGGCGGCGCGAGACTGGAGCGAGGTCATGCTTGGAGCCACCGGCCTTTCGAGAAATCACATGCCTCCGCTGTTCGAGGGCAATGCCGTTACGGGCGTGTTGCGGCACGAGGTCGCGGCGCAGTGGGGCATGGCGAGGGTGCCGGTGGCTGCTGGCGGCGGTGATAATGCTGCGGGCGCTGTCGGCATCGGTGTCGTCAACGAAGGCGATGCGCTGCTGTCGCTCGGCACGTCTGGCGTGATTTTTGTGGCGACGCGGGCTTTTCGCCCTAACCCTGAACGTGCGGTGCACGCCTTTTGCCACTGCCTTCCCGATATGTGGCACCAGATGAGCGTGCATCTGTCTGCGGCCTCCTGCATCGACTGGGGGGTCAAGGCAACGGGAGCCGATGACCCGGCCGGATTCTTTGCCCTTGCCGAAGCGGCAGGCGCGGGAGTGGGACCTGAGATATTTCTCCCCTACCTTTCCGGCGAGCGCACGCCACATAATGATCCGCATGTGCGGGCCGCTGTGCTGGGTATCGACAATGAAACGGACAGAGGGCGTATCGCAGCGGCTGTCCTGGAAGGCGTCGCATTCGCTCATGCGGATGGCATCGCCGTGCTGCGCGACGCCGGTACGGAGATCCAACAGCTTTCGGTGATCGGCGGGGGTGCGCGATCCCGATATTGGGGCACGATCATCGCCGCTGCACTGAATGTGCGCCTTGCTTACCTGGAAGGCGGGGAGGTGGGCCCCGCACTCGGCGCTGCGAAGCTCGCCCTCATGGCTGTGACTGGAGCCAGCGCGGCTGAAGCCTGTGTCCGGCCCCCCATTTCTCACATCATAGAGCCCGACGCCGCGCTAGCCGATCGCCTTGCGCCGCGGCTGGCCCGTTTTCGGGCCGCCTATTCCGCCATTCAATCACTTCAAGGAGAAATCCGTGACCGCCAGCTATTTCGCTGAATTCCCGACCATCGCCTACGAGGGGCCGGAGAGTAATAACGACCTCGCCTATCGCTGGTACGACAAGGACAAGGTCATCCTGGGCAAGCGCATGGAAGAGCATCTGCGCTTTGCGGTCTGCTTCTGGCATAGCTTCTGCTGGCCAGGCAGCGATGTGTTCGGCGCCGGCACCTTCCGTCGCCCCTGGCATGCAGGCGCAAACGATACGGCGGCGGCTCGTGCCAAGCGGGAGGCTGCGCTGTCCTTCGTCGAGAAGCTGGACGTGCCCTTCTACTGCTTCCACGACGTCGACGTCATGGCCGAGGCCGACACCATCGGTGCGTTCCGCAAGAGCTTTGCCGAGGCGGTTGATCATCTGGAGGAGTTGCAGGACAGACATCGCCGCAAGCTGCTGTGGGGGACGGCCAACCTGTTCAGCCACCCGCGCTACATGGCGGGTGCTGCAACCAATCCCGATCCGGAAGTCTATGCGTGGGCTGCGAGTCAGGTTCGTGATGCCCTTGACGCGACGCACCGGTTGGGCGGGGCAAATTATGTGCTGTGGGGCGGCCGCGAAGGCTATGACACGATCCTCAATACTGAAATTGGAATCGAGCAGGAGAATTTCGGCCGCTTCCTCAACCTCGTCGTCGATCACAAGCATCGTGTCGGGTTTACCGGAACGATCCTCATCGAGCCGAAGCCGCATGAACCGACCAAGCACCAATATGACTTTGATACCCAAACTGTTTACGGCTTCCTGAAGCGCTTCGGCCTGGAAAACGAGGTGCGCGTAAACATCGAGGCGAATCACGCCACTCTGTCGGGCCACACGTTCGAGCATGAGATCGCCATGGCTAGGGCGCTGGGCATATTTGGATCGATCGATGCTAATCGCGGCGATCATCAGAATGGTTGGGATACCGACCAGTTCCCCAACTCGGTCGAGGAGTTGACGCTGGCCATGTTGGAAATCATCCGTGCAGGCGGCTTCAGTGACGGGGGCTTTAATTTCGACGCGAAGGTCCGGCGACAGAGCGTAGATGCGATTGATCTGTTCCATGGTCATATCGGCGGTATCGACACGGTTGCGCATGCGCTCGTAAAGGCAGCCGCAATCATCGAGGATGGACGCGTCGACGCATTCCGTGCTGAGCGCTATGCGGGATGGCAGGGCGAACTCGGTCAGCATATCCGGTCGAGCGAGGGAACGCTGGGTTCGATCGCCGATCTCGCGGTTGGGCGCGATCTTGCGCCGCAGCCGCGTTCCGGTCGCCAGGAGTGGCTGGAGAACATGGTGAATCGCTTCTGATGGAACTGACTGCAGGCGAATATCGGCTGCTGCTGGCGCCGGAACGAGGTGGTTCGATCCTGGCGTTTGATTGGCAGGGCGAAGCGTTGTTTCGCCCTGTCTGCGGCCCGTCCATATTGGATGTCGCTTGCTTTCCGCTCGTGCCCTTTTCCAACCGGATAGCCTTTGGCCGCTTTCAAGCGCATGGGATGGACGTACAACTCGCTCCGAACTTCCCCGGTTCTGATGATCCTCATACGCTGCATGGTTATGGTTGGCTATCACCTTGGACTGTCCAGTCTTATGGCCCCTGCGTGGCAACTATCGGTCAACACCATCGAGCCGACGGTTGGCCTTGGAGCTATTATGCCGAGCAGCGGTTCGAACTTGCTGAGGATGGATTGACCATCGCTTTGTCGGTGACCAATCTAAGTGATAGTTTGATGCCGGCAGGCTTGGGAATTCATCCCTATCTTCCACGCGTGCCTGACGCTGCCTACCGTGGTTACCATCGCGGGGAATGGCAGAATAACGAGGACTGTCTCCCGCAAAGACTTGATGAAAGAGATTGTGCAATCGACTGGTGGCAGGGCGGTGCTGTTGCGCAACGCGAGGTTGATACTGTTTACACCGATCGTCATGGACCGATCTCGATCCTTTGGCCTTCTCGTGATTTGTCACTTCAAATCAACCCCAGCGAGGCGCTGCCCCATACGGTGGTTTATACTCCAAAAGACCAGAATTTTTTCTGTATCGAGCCGGTCAGTCACTCAACAAATGCCTTGAATTCTATGTCGTCCAGCATGCGATGGCTGGATCTCTACGAGATATTTGAAGTGACCACTTCATTCAGGGCTGCCAGGCTTAAGAAGCTTTAACCGGTTATCTACGTCTTTGGCCGCGGCTGGCGTGAACGGATGTCTGACCGCACGCGTTTTGATTGATCCCGCGCGCGCTTCAGATGCAAATCAGGAAAATGTTTCCATAGCAGTTTACTTTTCGATTTGCTTGGGTAGACTTTACCGGTCGCGCGCGGAAAGGGGGAATCATGCAGGAACCGACCACGACGCTTCTACGCACAAGATAGCGCTACCAAACGCGTGCTTTACAGACCGAGGCTTCGTCTGCGGGTCTGATCTGCGTCTCTGTTCAGGGCAACTGCGTAGTTTCAAAGGTCGTGCGCGACAACCGGAGATAGGCAAACGATCAACACTTGTTGAGTTAGCGATCGTTTCCGGAGGCTCTGATTTATTATTGAAAGCCAATGTTATAATTTCAGATGGGAGAGGATAATGCAAAAGCATTCACGCAATTTAAACTTGTTACTTCTTGTGACTAGTTCTGCTTTTGGTCTGTCGGTGCCAGTTGCAGCCCAGACCGTGACCGGAAATGTTTCATCGGGCACCAATCAGTCGAGCACTGAAATTATCGTCACGGCGACTCGTCGGGCGCAAGCGCTGCAGGATGTTCCAATGAGCATCAACGTCGCCACTGGCGAACAGATTGAGCAGTTGAAGATCTTCGACGTCAAAGACGTGCAGCAGCTTGCTCCGGGGCTTGAATTGCGGAACGACAATGGCCGCGCCAATTCAGCAACGCTTCGAGGTGTGACGTTCGATCCCGACCAGGGCACCGGTCCCGCGGTTGACCTCTATTTCAATGAAGTGCCTATCGACGCGCAAACAGCGTTCACCGCAATCTACGATATTGACCAGATCGAAGTGCTGCGCGGCCCGCAGGGCGCGCTGCGTGGCCGTACAGCGCCGTCGGGCGCGATCACCCTGCGCACCCGCCGTCCCAACCTGAATACGATTGAAGGATATATTCAGGGCACGGCGACGGAAGACGCTGGCTACAACGTCCAGGGCGGCGTGTCGCTGCCGCTCGTGACCGACAAGGTTGCGATCCGTGCTGCCGTCCTTGTGGATGGCAATCGCCTGAACCAGGTCCGCAACATCACCCGCGGTGACCGTTCACGCAGCCGTACCGAAAGCGCTCGCCTGTCGGTGGCTTTGCAGCCGACCGAGGGCTTCGACATCAACGTGATGTATCAGTACCTTAACGCTGATAACCGCCTTTACACGCAGGTCTTTGGTCCCGGCAGCGCAGCCATCGGCAATCCGCCGATCGGGCTGGATGATCGGTTCAGCCTGTCCGAAGGCCGCAGGCGCTACCTCAACAACACGCACCTCGTCACGCTGGACGCCAAATATGACCTGGGTCCGGTTACGCTCGCATTCGTTGGGGGCCATCAGGAAACCAAGCTGACGCAATATAGCGAGAATGATCCTGGCAACGCCATTGCCAACTATGCGCCGACCCAGCTCACGCGGACGCCCTATAATGTAGATACGGCTGAACTCCGCCTGATGTCCAACAATGAAGGCTTCTTCAATTGGACTGCCAGCGTCTTCCACACGCATCAGACCGGCGATGTGACCGTCGAAAATCCGCTCGATTATATCGTCGGCTTCCCTGGTGTCCCCGCTCCGGTCGCCATCGTTCCGGTGACGGGCTTCATCAATGTTCCGGTCAAATCCAAGACCTGGGCGTTCGCTGGCAGCGTGCGGTTGAAGCCGACCGATGAACTGACGTTCGAAGCGGCAGGCCGTTACACGATGTCCAACGGTCAGCAGTTCGCGACGATCACAATTCCGGGTGCGGGCACCTTCCCCATCGTGGATTATAAGTCCAAGGAACGTCCCTTCACCGGCATGGCATCTTTGACCTATGAGGTCAGCCGCGATCTTACCGTCTATGCATCCTATGGCCGGGCGTTCCGCGGGTCGACTGCTGGTGTCGGCATCCCGCAGAATGTCAGTGAGGATTTGGCGATCAGCAAGCCGGAACATTCGGACAATTTCGAAGTAGGGTTCAAGACCGCTTTCCTCGACCGGCGTCTGTCTCTTGACGTGTCGGCCTTCTATCAGAAGTTCGACAACTTCATTTCGCGCTTCACCGGCATTGCGACTGATCAGGGAACCAACATCGATGTGACCGGTGACGGCGAGCCTGATGGTGTGTATGTTGGCCCGCCTGATGGCGACGTCGATACGACCGCCGACTACAACTATAATGGTAAAGCGACGGTCAAGGGCATCGAAGCAACTTTGGCGGGCCGCCCGACCGACAATTGGGACTTCTCGGTCAGCATGTCCTACATCAAGGGTCGTTATAAGAATGCCCTGCTGCCTTGCACGACGATCGATCCTGCCACTGGCCAACCAGTCGTTATCCCGAACCCGGCCTTCGGCGGTGTCAACAATGTCAGCTTCTGCAGTCGCAATTCGCGGCTGGCCGATATTCCTGACTTCAGCTTGACGGCAAATACGGAAGTGCGCTTCGGCTCCGGTCCGATGCAACCCTTCGTCCGGGCGCTGTTCACCTACCGCCCGAGCGTCTATTCTGACCGCCAGCAGTTCCGCTATCCTTCGCGTGAACTGGTCAATCTCTTTGTCGGTCTGCGTGGCGAAGAAAGTAAGTGGGAAGTCTCGGCGTTCGTCCGCAACCTCTTGAACCAGAACCGGATCACGAACATCAGCATCAACAACAGCACGTTCGAAGCGAGCAATGATCCGAGCGTCATCTACGACTCGGGCTACCGCACCGTGAACGTAACCAACCCGCGGGAATTTGGTCTTTCCGGGACTTTTAAATTCTAAGCCTCTCCACCTCCCGCCAGCCTTCGGCTGGCGGGATATTTTTTCTGGTGGAGCATCCTTGCCGTACCATACGAAATGCAACGTACGTGTTTACTTCTCACCCCGTCAATTATAAGGTGCGGAGAGCGGTCCTCGACTACAGGGCACGGGATCGGCGGTACATTCCGACGGAGAATTATCTTGGCTGATAGGCTCGCAATTACGCGGCGTATGTTCATTGCCTCTACTGCTCTAGCGACGCCGGTAGCCGTGATGGCTAGCGGTGTGGGCAGGGCAGTGTATCGCGATCCCAAGGCTCGGATCGAAGATCGCGTCCGCGATCTGCTGAGCCGGATGACCCTGGAGGAGAAGGCCGCACAGATGCGGTCGATGGCGTACACCAAGTCGTTGTTCCTCGACGGAGACAATTTCTCACCAGAAAAGGCGAAGCAGGTTTTCGTCAGCGGCATCGGGCAGATCGGCAACCCGAGCGATACAAACGGTACGGCCAGGTCGGCCAAGGACGCCTATCGCACCGTGGGGGAAACGATTGACTTGGTGAACGCCATCCAGCGGCACCTTGTCGAAAATACCCGCCTCGGCATCCCAGCCCTGTTCCATGAGGAAACCGCTCATGGCCTGAAGGCGCGAGACGCGACTATCTTTCCGATTCCCTTGGGCCTTGGCAGCACCTGGGACCCGGCGCTGGTCCAGCAGGCGTACGAACTGGCGGCGCGAGAGGCCCGCCTGCGGGGCGCTACCGTCGCGCTCAGTCCGGTTCTGGACCTTGCCCGCGATCCGCGCTTCGGCCGGGTCGAGGAATTCTTCAGCGAAGATCCCTATCTGGTCAGCCGGATGGGCATCGCCTCAGTGCGTGGGCAGCAGGGGCAGCGACCCTTGGCGGCGGACAAGGTGTTCGTGACGCTCAAACACTTCATTCACGGCGCACCCGAGAGCGGGCTCAATATCGGTCCAGCCGACATGAGCGAGCGGACGCTGCGCGAGAATTTCCTCGTACCCTTCGCGCAGGTAATCAAAAACGCCGACCCTGCCGTGATCATGCCTTCGTACAACGAGCTTGGGGGCGTTCCCTCCCACGCCAACTACGAGCTTCTGCAACGTACCGGACGCGAGCGGCTTGGCTTTCGCGGGGCGTATTTTAGCGATTATGGCGGGGTCACCAATTTGATCACGCATCATCATATGGCGGCGAATGACGATGATGCCGCCGTGCTGGCGGTTCATGCAGGCATCGATGCCGAAATGCCGGACGGTCAAGCCTATGCACGGTTGCCCGAGCTGGTCCGCGCTGGCCGCGTTCCCGAAGCCAGCATCGACGCGGCGGTATCCCGCATCTTGGCGCTCAAGTTCGAGGCTGGTCTGTTCGAAAATCCCTATCTGAACAAATCCCTCGCCCTGCGTCAGGTCAATGCGCCCGCCAGCAAGGCGCTTGCGCGCAAGGTCGCGCAGAAGTCTCTGGTGCTGCTGAAAAATGACGGTTTGCTGCCGATCGATCCGGCCAAGCCGCGCAAGATCGCAGTCATCGGACCGAACGCGGTTGAGCCATTGTTTGGCGGCTATTCATCCGTGAACGCGCAGGCCGTGGGGATATTGGCGGGCGTGAAAGCGGCTGCCGGGCGAGCGATCTCCATCGAGCATGCCGAAGGTGTCCAGATTGTCAAACCCGACCCCACGGGTCAGCATCTGCCCGCCCGCGCCGCGCGCTACGCCGATCCGGCGGAGAATGCGACGCGCATAGCCCAGGCTGTGGAGGTCGCGAAACGGTCAGATGTGATCCTGTTGGTCGTCGGCGACGTGCCGGAAATCACCCGCGAGGCGATCCATGCTGGAGCGCCGGGCGATCGTAACAGCCTGAACCTGTTCGGCGATCAGGACGCGCTGGTGGATGCGATGATCGCGACAGGCAAGCCGATTGTTGCCTTGCTGATCAACGGGCGTCCGCTCACGGTCAGTCGCCTGGCCGAAAAGGCCAATGCTCTGGTGGAGGGCTGGTATCTCGGCCAGGAGGGAGGGAACGCCTTTGCCGATATGCTTTTCGGCAAGGTCAATCCGGGTGGCAAACTGCCGATCACCTTTCCCCGGTCGGTTGGCGACCTGCCAGTGTTCTACAACAAGCATTCTTCAGCCAAGATTGGCCAACGCTATGTAGAAGCCAAGCCGACGCCGCTTTTTCCTTTCGGCTATGGCCTGAGTTACACGACGTTCGAGATGACCGCGCCGCGCCTCTCGAAGGCCACCATTGCGGTCGGCGAAACAGCAATCGTGGAGGTGGACGTCACAAATACGGGACAAAGGCCAGGCGATGAAGTGGTCCAGCTCTATGTCCGCGATGATGTAAGTTCCGTGCCGCGACCGGTACTGGAGTTGCGCGGATTTGAACGGGTGACCTTGAAGCCAGGTGAAAAGCGCACTGTGCAGTTCCGCCTTGATCCCGACAGCCTGGCATTCTGGAACATCGACATGAACTATGTCGTGGAACCGGGCACTTTCACGATTCACGCCGGTCCGAACTCGGTCGATCTGAAGTCGGTGAAGCTTACGGTTGCCTGACCAGCGACATTAGCGAAGGTGGCGCGCGCCGACCGCGCACAGGAGTGAAGATGATGTGGGATCGCCGCGAAATAATTGGTGCCGGAGCAGCAGTCTTGGCTTCTTCTGCTCTTACTAAGCCGTCTTTTGGCCAGACCGATACCGAGCATGTGGAGATCGATCTTCGCCACGAGACGGGCGCGCTGGATCATATCTGGTCGCGTTGCGCGGGATCGGATCGGGCCTCCGCCACGATGCGGGAAAGTTGGCGGCATGATCTGGAGCGGTTCAGGGTCGAAACGGGCCTGGAACGCGTGCGGTTTCACGGCATATTCAACGATGATCTTGGCGTCTGGCCCGGAGGGATGAACGGCAAGGATCCAAATTTCCAGAATGTCGATGAAGTCTATGACGGCGTTCTGGCGAGGGGAGTGCAGCCTTTCGTTGAGTTGAGCTTCATGCCCAAGAAGCTCGCCAGCGGGAACACAAAGCTGAATTTCACCTACAACGCCAATATCACTCCGCCAGCGTCGCCGCAGGCATGGGGCGATTTTATCGGCGTTTTCGTGCGCCACCTGATCGATCGCTATGGTCTGGGCACAGTACGCCAGTGGTATTTCGAGGTTTGGAACGAGCCCAACTTGAGCTGGTTCTTCAGCGGTACGCAAGCGGACTATTTCGCTATGTACAAGGCCGCGGCGCGCGCGATCAAGGCAATAGACCCCAAGTTGCGCGTGGGCGGCCCCTCCACCGCGGCGGCACAATGGATGCCGGAGTTTCTCGGCTTTTGCGCTCAGGAAAATCTGCCCGTCGATTTTGTTTCGACGCATATCTATGCGGGCGATGACCAGAAGGAACTGTTTGGCGAGGCGAATAAAATTCCTCACAAGGATGTGATCCCCGCAGCCATGGCCAAGGTACGGAGCCAGATCGACGCGACGCTATACAAGGGCGCGGAACTGTGGCTATCGGAATGGTCGTCGGACAGTCCCGCGATGATCGCCCATGTCATCAGCAATTGCCTGCCTTACTGCCACGCCATGTCGCAATGGTGCATCAGCAATGTGTTCGAAGAGATCAACTTCCCCAATTTCATCCTGAAGGAAGGCGACGGCGGCTGGGGCATGATCGCCCAGCGCGGCATCCCGCGCCCGTCCTTCAACACCTACAAGCTGCTGCACCGGCTGGGTCAGCGCAGGCTGGCGACCACCGGACCGGCTCTTGCGAGCAAGACCAGGAACGGCGCAGCTGCACTGATATGGAATCTTGCCGAAGTGAAGCAGCCTTCCGGGATACCGGGCATGAGCAACGAGCGGATCGTCACGGGCGAACGCAAGAAGATTAAGGTCAAGCTGAAGGGCGCTTCTCCAGGAAAGAGCGTGCGGGTCAGCTATGTCGATCAGGAGCGGGGTTCGCCTCTCCCGAAGTGGCGAGAATTGGGGTCGCCGCAATATCCCAGAAAGGATCAAATCGATCAGATCCGCCGGGCTGCCGAACTCGCGCCGCCGGAAACGCGGCGCCTGGATAAAGAGGGCGTCTTGACGCTGGACCTGCCGCCTGAAGGCGTCGCATTGGTTGAAATGTTTGAATGAATAGAAGCCTAAATTCGCTTTTGTGGGCGTCTTGTGGTGCAGGCGATAA
Source organism: Sphingobium sp. Cam5-1 (assembly GCF_015693305.1). Lineage (NCBI taxonomy): Bacteria > Pseudomonadati > Pseudomonadota > Alphaproteobacteria > Sphingomonadales > Sphingobiaceae > Sphingobium > Sphingobium sp. Cam5-1. Next base: position 482,149 of record NZ_CP065138.1, read on the forward strand.
CTTCATAAGTGAGACTGCCTAACGAAGACGGGACATCTGGGTGAAGGAATCGAAGAAGCGCGGTTCGCCGGTTGACGCAAAGCCTAAACCTCAAGCCACGCGGGTTAGTAGGCGCATGGGACGCCCGCCAACCAAGAAAGCGGGCGAGATAGAGGAAGCTATTCTGTCAGCGGCGAAGGAAATGTTCCTGTCGCTCGGCTATGAAGCAACCTCGATGGAAGCGGTGGCGCAGGCGGCCGGTGTTTCCAAACGAACATTGTACATCCGTCATTCGACCAAGGAAGCGTTGATAAAGTCTGTAGTGGAAGATCGCATCCGCACCTGGTCTAACGAAGCAAGTGCCCGCAACAGCGAGGTGCCCGAGGCATTTCCCGAAAGCCTGAAGCGGCACGCCCAGACCTTTGTCCACATGCTTGCCAACCCTGAAGTTCGGCAATTTGATCGGTTGATCTTGACGACGGCCCATCGCTTCCCCGAGATCGCTGAATCTTTCTACAACCTCGGCTACAATTACGAGCTCGGCTTCCTCACGAACGAAATCATCATAGGGACGCAGAACGATGCTGTGCCTCCTAAGGAGCCCAAGCGCGTAGCGCTGCAGTTGTTGAGTATGATCCAGGGGTGGCGCAGGACCGAGGAAACGGTGCGCGAGATCAGCACTGAAGAAGCGGCGGAATTCGCGTCTCAGGCGGTGGACGTGCTGTTGCGTGGTAGGGACAGTTGGTAAAGTATTGGCCTGGTTGACACGATTGGCCGGAGCATATGACAGCCGGCCAATCGCGCGAGGCTTACTTGGCCTTCAGTTTGGCGAGGTCGGCGTCGACATCGGCAAGTACCTTGTCCGTGATCTGATCCGGCGAATATTGCTGAATATCCTTCAACGTCATCGAACGAGCCATATCGACCTGATCATTCGTGGTCATGCCGGGAACGTGCTTTTCCAAAACAGCCTTTGCAGCGGGATCGTCAAGCAGGGCGCCGATTTCGGTCGTCGAGCTTGAATAAGCTGCCTGAGCAAAAGCGGGCAGGGGTGCCATCGCGACTACCGCGGCGACCAAGATCAATTTCTTCATTTTTCTCTCTCCGTCAATGAGTGGCAAACTATTTAGCAGGATGTTGGTTTAATGCAACGAACCTGTTTACTTCTCCCGTGATAAAGCGCTATGCCTTGCCCGTTGCTGAACAACGTTGAGTAGGGGTGAGGTGATGAAGGCGGTCGCGAAGCGGAAGGTGTTCCGGGTCCTTGGCGTTCTTTTTACTGGAGTTGCCTGAAAATGCTGCGCCAGCCCAATGTCAGCCGCAGGTCTGTCCTGATCAGCTCCGCCTGCCTTTTCGCATGGCAGGCCTCGGGAATCCCCGCTGCGATGGCCGCTGCCCGCCGTCCGCTTTCCGGCCGGGTCAAGTCGCTGATCGCTCAGATGACAATCGAAGAAAAGGCGGGGCAGCTGACGCTTATGCCCACGCCTTGGACATCAGCAGCAGCAGCAAAGATCAATCCGGAAGCGGCCTTGCGCAACGTCGAGAATTTAACGGACGACGCGCAGGCCGGGCGGCTGGGCGGCGTGTTCAACGGTTTCGGGGTCGAGGCGCATCGCAAGCTTCAGACCGCAGCGATGAAGGGCCGCCTTGGCATTCCCATGATCTTCGCGGGCGATGTGATCCACGGTTACCGCACGGTTTTCCCGGTGCCGCTCGGGGAAGCGGCAAGCTTCGACCCGGACCTTGCCGAGCGCACCGCCCGTGCGGCCGCCGAAGAAATGGCGGCAACCGGTTTCGACTGGGTCTTTGCGCCGATGGTGGACATAGGCCGGGACGCACGCTGGGGCCGTACGGTCGAAGGGGCGGGCGAGGATGTGCTGCTGTCGAGCGACATGGCTCGTGCGCGGACCCGCGGCTTTCAGGGCCGCTCTCTTGCCGACGACGCTTCAGTTGCCGCCTGCATGAAGCATTTTGTGGCTTATGGGGCTGCAGAAAGCGGGCTGGACTATAACACGGCGGACATTTCGGAACGCACGCTGCGCGAAGTCTATTTGCCACCGTTCCAGGCCGCCGTGGATGCAGGCTGCGCCACGGTCATGGCCGCGTTCGAGGATATCGCTGGTCGTCCAATCCATGGCGGCCGTGAGTTCCTGACCGACATATTGCGCGGTGAGATGGGCTTCGATGGGCTGGTCGTCGGCGACTATAATGGCGATGTTGAAATCGCCGCGCGGGGCCTTGCAGCCGACGCAAGGGACGCCGCGCGGATCGCCATCATGGCAGGGCTCGACATGAGCATGGCCAGCGGCATCTACCGCGATCATCTGCCTTCGTTGGTGCAGGCGGGCGAAGTGCCGATGGAGCGGGTGGACGAGGCGGTCGGCCGCGTCCTCGCACTCAAGGAAAGGCTCGGTCTGTTCGAAGATCCTTTCCGGCGGATGGACCTGAAGCGCCAGCAGGTGCGCATGCGCACCAAGCCGACCCTCTCGCTCGCACGCGAGGCGGCCCAACGCTCTATCGTCATGCTGAAGAATGATGGCGACCTTTTGCCTTTGCCGCGCAAGGGCAAGCGGATCGCCATCATCGGCCCCTTTGCGGAGGGCCCCAGCAATCTGCACGGGCCTTGGACGCTCTTTGCCGACAATAAGGAAGCGGTCGATCTTGCCAGTGCCGTGCGAGCGGCGGTCAGCGACCCTTCGCTCGTTACCGTGGTGAAGGGTAGCGAGATCACGGCTCCGATTGACGGCGGGATCGATGCAGCCGTGGCGGCCGCCCGCGCGGCGGATATCATCATCCTTGCCGTTGGCGAACGCGAAGCGATGTCGGGCGAGGGCGCCTCGCGCGACATCATTGTGGTCCCTGCCCCGCAACAGGCCTTGGCCGAGGCAGTCGCTGCCGCCGGTAAGCCGATGGTCGTAGCGCTTCGCAACGGGCGCGCGCTCGCGTTGGAAGGTCCGATCCTCAACGCCCCGGCGATCCTCGTCACCTGGTTCCTAGGTTCGGAAATGGGTAATGCCGTCGCAGATATCCTATTCGGAGCTACAGGACCATCAGGGCGCCTCCCCGTCAGCTTTCCTATTTCGGCGGGGCAGGTGCCTTATTATTACGCGCATCGTCGGCCGGGTCGTCCAGCCAACGCGCGATACATTACATCGAAATATGAGGCTCGTTTCCCGTTCGGCCATGGCCTGACATATGGGAAAATCAGCTATGCCGATCTTGTCATGTCCTCCAAGCAGATCCCGAAGAATGGCCGTTTACGGGTGATGGTGACGGTCAAGAATGACGGGAAATATGCGGCCAAGGAATTGGTGCAGCTATATGTGCAGGATGTCGTTGCAAGCGTAACTCAGCCCATCCGGCAGCTCAAGGCTTATAAGCATGTCGATCTGGCACCTGGTCGTTCTCAGCAGCTTACATTTGACCTTGCGATCACTGATCTTGCCTTCCTTGGTGTTGACCTGAAGCCTGTGATCGAAGCGGGCAAGTTCAAGCTGTGGATCGCACCATCCGCCGAAGCTGCCGGTCTCGCCGGAGAGTTCGAGGTATCGTGATCTCGCCTGCCTAAGCGCTAGCGGCAGTTAATCAAAGCGTGGGTCGCCTCATGAGGCACGCACGCCTCATCCTCCATTTTGTGTTGTCAGCAGTTGTGGAGGAGCTAAGGCCGCTGGCACGCCGAGAAATATAGTTGCGGTTATATGTCCAAGACATTTCTCAGCAACTAGGCTTTTAGAGATATTCTCGTCCATAAGTTTGCGCATGCTAGATCCGAATCCCCATATGACTTTTCTCGAAGTCCAGCTTCGATAGGACTAAGCGGCTGCGACTTATATTATTTTCGAGCTTGATTCTCGGATCTGCCTCTGCGGAGCTTTGCAAAGCAACGCTCGTTTCAGCATTGAAATGTCCGGCCGTGCTAGATGCGAGCGAACTCACCCTTGAGCACCTGGACATAGCGGCTGGCCTTTCGCTTCCGCCGCCGATGGTAGCTTCGCACCAGGGATGTGAGGCTCTTGATGTCTTCCAGGTTGAAAGCGTCTGTCAGCATGGTGACCTCAAGTGCGACATCGCCGAAGATCCTATCTTCCACTGCGCGAAGGGGAGCAAGACGGTCATTGTTCGAGGCTATGGCAGCAACTAACTCCCGATTGTCCTGCCGTCTAGCTATTCGAAGGAAAAGATCTGCTGTCCTCTCGGCGGTGTTCATCGGGTAGCGTAGCGAGGCAGTCTCCTCCGCCTGCGGCAAATTCAACCGTAGCACATGAAGAAGGACATAGCCGTTCCATTCCAGAAGGTCACGGATGGTGGCTTCATCAAGCGTCGGTACAAAGAAGCCGTCACCCGGAGAGACTTGGACGAGCCGCTCGCCGGCAAGACGATTGAGGACGTCTCTCACCGGCGTCATGCTGGCATGAAGTTCATCGGCGATGCGTGAAGCCTCCAAGCGATATCCCATGGGATAATGTCCTGCACGCAATCTCGCCTTCACTGCGACATAGACTCGCTCAAGGACAGGGGCGGGGCTCATCGGGGTTCCGCCTCAAGGGTTATCCAGCCATGGCCGAACCTCTCCACTGCGTTGTCTTGCGAGAATATCCTCAACCATCATCTCCTGGTCGGGCCGCAGGGCGTCAATGGCGCCAGGAAGAGGGGAGACGTCGTCGCTTAACAAGAGGGAAGGACAGCGTCCCTCATAATTTCCCAAATTGGGTCGATGTTGAGCGTAGCCCGCCAAACCCGCCAGCTCGATGCTGAAAGTCCGGGCGATTTCAGGCGGATAGGCAAGCCAGAGATTTTCATAGGGCTTGAGCCATCCGAGCGAATAACCGAATATGACTGCTCGTCGCGGAGCCGAGCTGACATTGGCGCCGGCACCGTGAAGGGTGGACCCTAGAAAACAGATTGCTGATCCGGGAAGGCATTCAGCTATGACCGGCGGGGCGGGATGACTTTGCGTGATCCCGTGCGCGCCATGGCTGCGCGGGTAGAATTCCGTGCCGCCATTCTCCTTCGTGAAGGGCGAAAGCGGCCAGATGACGTTGACCAGATATTCGTGCTTCCCTTTTTCGCCTTGCCACATGTCGTGATCGCGGTGCGGAACCTGGGCCAAGGCGCCCGGATGAATTTCGATCGCTTGTGCAACGTTCATTTGGATGCGGTCGCATGCCTCGCCCAGAATGGCATTTGCCATGTCGAGAAGGACGGGGTGGGTGACGAGGTCGGCGGCATGGAGTGACCGCCTCAGCAGCGAACCAAATCTTTTTGTCCGCTCTCCGTAGAATCCGCCTTTGCAGAAGGGCGCTGCTGAAAAGACCGGCGACAGATCCGCTTCGAGCGCTGCTATTTTCTCGAGCGGCAGAAGGTCAGGGATGATGCAATAGCCCTGCTTCAGCAGTTTCTGTGTCCAAGCGCCGGCAGCGACCGTCACAGATGGTGATCGGGCCATCACGCGCGCTCCTGTGCAACAGCTGATAGCTGCTCCGGGAGGCGCGGCGGTTCGTACACGCCCGTACGCTTAAGTCCGGCAATGGTGTCGCCATCGATCTCGATATGGATCGCGACCAATGCCTGGCCCGCCACGGAGACCACTGGTCCCAGGGGCTTGCAGCGCCACCCGAAAGTCATGATCTGCTCGGACCAGGCTGGCGCAGCCACACCGGTAAAGCCAGTCAGGTCATGCGCGAGCCCATATTCCGCCAGGGCGGTCACCAGCTGATTGCGTGCAAGGCGCCGCGCCGCCCCTCGGTGGTGCCGGCTCAGGCAGAAGCGGGTGATCTCTCTGACCGCCGGCCCCGAGGGCGGCGGCGCCGCGCAAAGCATGGGGAAGCAAGCGGAGAGAAGATGATCCGTGTCGGTTGGGAGTAGCCGCGCTGAGGCGCGGTGCGCACCGTCCCGGTCGGTGAGTATCACATATTCGGCGCCGGGCCCGTCAAACTGGTCAAGCTCATATTCCCCGGCCAGGACAGGCAGGTCCCAGCCCAGCAGATCGATGAACACTTCCTTGCGGGCCCTGAACATCGCGCGCATCGCCGCGCCTTCTGCGCCGTAAATCATGCTTTTGTTCGAATGTTCGAACATGTCCACCTCCCATGTTGGAGAGCGAAGCGGACCAGATCAGCCGAAAAGCGGCCATACCTGGATATTGGTATAGCGCTCACTTCGAGATGCTCTGGCGCGAATGCCTGCCGATTCGGCCTCGACCTTCAGAGGCTCGTCTGGCACGTCGGAGTCCCGCAATTTCCTGATGAAAGGGTAACAATGACCGGAACCGAATTGATCGAGGCTGTCGCGGCGGCGCAGGGCGCGACGAAGGCCGACGTTAAGAAGATCATCGACGCCGCATTGGCCGCCATTGCCGATGCGGCCGTCCGCGGCGATGAAGTGTCGCTGGCTGGGTTCGGCAAGTTCAAGATCAAGCAGAGCGCCGCGCGCGAGGGCAAGCATCCGCGTACGGGGGAAAGCATGACCATCGCAGCTTCCAAGAAAGTCAGTTTCCAGCCGGCCAAGGCCCTCAAGGACAAGGTCAACGGCTGACAGTTCAAGCGTCCGGGGCATCCTCGCCATGCGGCACGATGTCCCGGGCAATCTCTTCGCTCAGATGGGAGCCCCGCTCGAGCCGACGCGTCAGCGCCTCGACAAACGACTCCCAGCGCGCCTTGCCCATGGCGCGCGCCGACGCCGAGGCCTCGTCGGGCAGAGGAGCCGTGTGGATCAGCCAGGTGCGAATGAAGAGCGCCAGCGTCTCTGCTACGACATCGCTGCGCCAGGCGGCCCGATCATATTGCCGGGTCAGACGATCCAAGCGGCGGCTGATGGCTGCCTCTATCCGGTCAGAGCCATCGGGAGAAAAATAGCTGGCGAGCGCCCGGGCCACCGCATCGGACTGCGATATCCGCTTCATGCGCGCGAATTCGCTCAGCTGCCGGGACTGGCCGGGCGCGAGCCGGATCGTGTGCCTGATGGTCTGACGGCTCATATCTCTATTCCATCTTTGGGATCCAGGGATGCCTGTCGTGCGGCGCGCGCCGCACGCCGCGCCAAAGCTTCGCGTGCGAGGCTTGCGTCGTCAGGCGCATCGTCGAACAGAAATTCATTTCGGACCTGTGCGGGCCTCTTTGAAGGCGCCACATCTTCATTCATGCCGAGCTCCGGTTCCCGCCTGATTCCCCCATTAGCTGCGTCGGTCGTAGGTCCGTGTGAAATCGGCGGAGCCAACGGCCGAATGGGCGCTTGCATCGACCAGTCGTCCCTCACCGCGCCGGGGACTTGTCCGGGCTCAAATCTGGGCGGGGGCAGAATGCGCGCCCGGAAGCGAGGATCGGAATAGTAGCGCGCCTTCTTGGCCCGGATCGGCGGCGAGCCTGCGACCATGACGATCTCGTCCTCAAGTGGCAGTTGCATGATTTCCCCGGGGGTCAGCAACTGGCGGGCCGTCTCGCTGCGGGACACCATGAGGTGGCCGAGCCAGGGCGAGAGCCTGTGGCCTGCATAATTTTTCATGGCCCGCATCTCTGTCGCCGTTCCCAAGGCATCGGAAACACGCCGGGCTGTGCGCTCATCATTGGTGGCGAAGCAGACGCGGACATGGCAATTATCCAGGATCGCGTTGTTCGCGCCATAGGCCTTCTCGATCTGGTTGAGGCTCTGGGCGATGAGGACGCTCTTGATCCCGTAGCCCGCCATGAAGGCGAGGGCGCTTTCAAAGAAATCGAGCCTGCCGAGCGCCGGAAACTCGTCAAGCATCAGGAGCAGCCGCTGGCGCCGTCCGCCACTGTCGAGGTCTTCAGTGAGCCGCCGCCCGATCTGGTTGAGGATGAGACGGATGAGCGGTTTCGTCCGGCTGATGTCCGATGGTGGAACCACGAGGTAGAGCGTCGTCGGGACTGAACCAACAAGATCAGCGATGCGCCAGTCGCAGCGGGCGGTGACCTCGGCGACAACAGGGTCGCGGTACAGCCCCAGGAACGACATCGCCGTCGAGAGGACGCCCGACCTTTCATTCTCGCTCTTGTTGAGCAACTCGCGCGCGGCGCTGGCGACGACGGGATGGACGCCTTCCTTGCCGAGGTGGGGCGTGGTCATCATGATCCGCAGCGTCTTCTCGATCGACCGTCCGGGATCGGACAGGAGCCCGGCGACACCGGCGAGCGACTTGTCGGGTTCGGCATATAGCACATGGAGAATGGCTCCAACGAGCAGCGAATGGCTGGTCTTTTCCCAATGGTTTCGGCGTTCGAGCGAGCCCTCCGGGTCCACCAGCACATCAGCGACATTCTGGACGTCACGCACTTCCCCAGGGCCCCGCCGGATCTCCAGCAGGGGATTATAGGCGCTCGAGTCAGGCGATGTCGGGTCGAAGCGCAGCACGCGGCCGTGCCGGCTCCGAAAACCGGAGGTGAGTTGCCAATTTTCTCCCTTGATGTCGTGAACCACGCAGCTGTTTGGCCAGCAAAGCAGCGTCGGAATGACAAGGCCTACGCCCTTGCCGGAGCGGGTGGGCGCAAAGCAGAGAACATGCTCTGGGCCGTCGTGACGCAGATAGTCACCGGCGCTACGGCCAAGGACCACACCATGGGGCGAGAGCAGGCCTGCCGCCCGGATGTCCCTCTGGCTCGCCCAGCGCGCCGATCCGTAGGTTTCGGCGATCCGGGCTTCCCGCGCCCGCCAGACCGACATCGCGATGGCCGCGCAAACGGAAAGCAGGCTGCCTGAGGCTGCGATCCACGCTCCGGTCACGAATATCTCTGGCGCGTAGGCGTCGTAGCTGAACCACCACCAGAAAAAGGCAGGCGGGGGATAGAGGGGATAGCCCGCGACCGCAAACCAGGGAGAGCCGAGCGCGTCCTGGTATCCAAGTGCAAACGCCGTCCATTGGGTCGCGCCCCACACGGCGCCGAGCGTGAGCAAGCAGACAAGGGCGACCTGACCCCACTGGATGCGCGTGGCTGACATGCTAACCTCCTTTCATCTCGGTTCAAAGGGAGAGGCTACGGGAGCGTCCGAGGGTCCACTCGACGCCACCGCCTGGCCGCATCGTCCCTGCGACATGCTCGCCGAGATGCGCGTCCAATGCTGGACGCCAGGGCACGAGCTGGAACCCCATGCCGTCATCGATCATCGCGAAGCGGCCCGAGGCGAGCGTCACGCGTTCGCGATAGGTGCCCGATATCAGTTCGCCTGCCTCTGCGGACTGCGGAGTGAGGCCCGATCGCTTCGCGATTGCGGCACCGGCTTCGGTAAGATCGCGTTCACGCAAATGGGCGAGAAGGCGAGGGGAGAACAGCAACTGACCTGCTTCTCGCCATGCCAGATTCTCGTTGATCAGATGATCGGCTCGCGCCGCCATTGCGACGCGCACCTCCCCGCCGAAGCCGCCTTGTGCGAGCGGCGCGTTGCCGATCAGCTGCCGGTCGAGCCAGGTAGCGCCGCGCGCGCTGATCTGTTCGCCAAGCGTGAGGTCGGAGCGAACGGCGAGCGCGGAGCGGGGCCTGCCATCGCGACCCTCCCATCGCCGCAGTTCGACAATGGCGCCGGGCGGTGCATCGCCTGTCCACTCAAGATCGGAGAAGCGCAGATAATGGGCCCGGCCATCGACCCCTTCGACGATGGCGAAGGCGCTACCCGACAGCTCGTCGGCAAGGCCGCGGGCGGCAAGGCGACCAATGACATGGCCCTGTGCCTGAGGCTCGTGCAGTGCAAAGTCTGTCGGACTGACCACGCGTCCGGCATGGGTCAGTGTTCGGTGCATCGTCTTGATGACGTCGCCACGGAGACCAAGCTCCCGCAGCGTCGCTTCAAGGTCGGGGTTGATCGACCAGCAGGCTGGTGCCAGCGGTTCGGCGAGCCCCCATTTTTCCAGTTGCATGGCGCGGCCGATGAGCCGTTGTGCGTAGGCGCCCGGGCCCGCCTGTTGCCGCAGATCGAGCAACCCCGCTGTCTCTTGCGTGATCGAGAGGATCCGGCGATCAAGGCTTGTCCAATGCTCCGCGCCAACTTCCCGGTCGAGCGCCGCGGCAATGTCCAGATCGGAGCGGGGACCCAGTTCGAGCGTCACGCGGTTCTGCGCGCGAAGGCGCATGTCCTCGCGGATGTAACTGCGGTCGATCACGAGGTCGGTGCCGTCTTCGGCGACGCCTCGCAGCAGGATGTGGACATGGGGATTATCGGTGTTCCAATGATCGATCGCGATCCAGTCCAGTCTGGTGTCGAGGTCGCTTGCGACGTCCGCCATCAGTTCCCTGGTGAAGCCGCGCAGCTCGTCCATTTCAGCGGCATCTTCGGGTGCGAGGATGAAGCGAAAATGGTGCCGGTCTTCGGCGCAGCGCTGCGCAAAGGCCTTGGTGTCGACGCCGTCGCCCGTCGCATCGAACATGTCTGGCTCCTGCCCCTCCTGGCTCACCCCCTCGCGCTGAAGGTAGGAGAGGTGACGGCTCATAGGTGCGGCGCGGAACCGAAGACCTTTGTGGCGGACGATCCGTGCCTTGATGATGACTCGCCGCGCATGGGGGTTCGCGCGGGAGGGGAGGCCGGCGCGTGCGCCCCGCCCAGCCCAGCCGGTGCCGCTGCCCGCACGTCCCTTGGCCAGAAAGCCTGCCTTTGCCGCCGCGCGGCGGACCTCGCCCATGAAGGAGAGGGGCCGGGCTCCGCTGTCGCGTGGTCCGGACAGGCGGGGACGAAAGCTGTGGTCGTCCCTGGTCATCGGAGGCAGTTCCTGGGTTGGGCGGCCGGTGACGTCGCCTTCATCATTGAAAATGCGGGGAAAACGGACCCTTCCGACGCTGCCGGCAGGGAAGGAGCGTCGCGGAAAATCCCTGTCCGACAACCATTTAGCAGTGGTGTGACGTCACCCCTTTTATCTCGCCATGCGTTTTTCTCCCTCACGGCCGCCTGCTCCCCACAGCGACAAAGAGGCCATGCCCGGGGGCTGCGCGCGAGAGCGCGGTCGGGGAGGGGAAGGGCGAAGCAGGCCCCGGCTCGTCAGCGCTCGTCGATCCGGCGGCCGCCCCACCGCGCGCGAATAGCACGGACTGGCGCCAGTCGGGCGTGCTCCTTGCGCGCGCAGGCAGCTCTTGGGTGGCGATGTGGGGAGAGAGCCGAGCGACATAGTCGCGGGTCTCTGCGGGAAGGGGGCGCCCCATCCGCAGCCATTGTTCATAGCGGCCAGGCCCCGCATTATAGGCGGCGAGCATGCCGTTTGGACCATAGCGGTCCAGCATCTCACGCAGATAGGCAGCGCCTGCCAATATGTTGTCGCGCGGATCAAAGGGATCAGTTCCAAGACCGTAACGGGCGCGCAGCGCGCGCCAGGTTCCCGGCATGATCTGCATGAGGCCGATGGCACCGGCGCGTGAGACGGCGGAAGGGTTGCAGCGGCTTTCCTGGTCCATGACGGCCCAGATCCAGCGCTCCGGCAAAGCCGAGTGTGTCGCCGCTTCGGCAACATGGGTGCGCAAGCGGGACAGGCTCGCACTGTCGCGGCATGGCGGCTCCGTGGCGCTGGAGGGCGATGACTGCGGCAGAAGGATGAGCAAAGTGGCGACAGCGCGAGCGCCTGTTGGGTGCAGCCTCATGGCGTGGCTCGGCTCCATGCTCCAGCGCCGATCCTGCTCGGCCATGTGAGTAATGGCGTCGCGGTGCCTATGAGGCCGCCGCTGGGGACAGGTCCGAAATAGCGGCTGTCGAGGCTGTCGGGGGCCTCGGCGTTCAGGAGGAAGATCTGTCCCGGCCTCATGCGATGGCACCCTGTCCACACCGGCAGGGGCCGACCGAAGCGATCGGTTTCCAGAGCGCGCGCGACGGCCTTTCCCTCGACCCAGACCGTAGCGCCGGACCGGCATATCGTCTGGCCGGGCAGAGCCCTTACATGCTTGAGCAGCGGTACGCCGGGCGGCAGATAATGGCGGCGCGCCATCCATGTGGCGAGCGGCGCAGGCGGCGTGATGAATATCATGTCGGAGAGGCGCGGCGTACGGCCGGGGTGAATGCGGTAGAAGCCCGTGGGTGCGCTCGCGCTCGCATTCCATGCGAGGCGCGGAGCAATGTCGAAGAGCAGCGAAGAGGCCGGGCCAAGCGCCGCCAAAGCGGTCATGAGAAGAGTGGAGCGGGGCCTCATCATGATCGCTCCATGATTGTCGAGCGCGCGATAAAGGCGGCGTGGCGTTCGCGCGAATAGAGGCGTGGCGGCAGGTCGGCGGCAAGCTGATTGTGCACATGACGCCAGTGATCGGGCGCGGCGCTCCGCGGATCGATGCCAAGGCTTCTAATCGCGGCGATGGCTTCGAGCACGGCGGCGACCTTGGTCCAGCCCCGAACGCTGAGCAGAAGAGCGCCGCCCGGGAGGACGTGTGGAATCGTGGTATAGGCTTCATCGGCGCGGACGGTCAGGAAGATGTCGAGGCGCGATATCGATGTGCCGCCTCGGTCCAGCGTGCGGCGGCTCAGCGCCACGCACTCGCCTGGTGGAAAGCTCACGAAATGATCCTGTCGATTGGCGACAGCCTCATCCAGGGGCCGACCGAAGAGCAACTCGTCTTCGATCCGGCCCTCGATCCATTGCAGCTGGACGCGGGTCAGAGGCTCGTCGTGGCCGACGACGTTACTGCCGCTTGCAGACAATGGGCCGCCGCCTTTTATGCGCGCCCGCCGATTGACGGATGGACGCCACGTGGCGCTGTTCATCGGCATGGGAAAGAGGGAGCGGGCGCGCCGGGTGAGCCCGGCCCGTGCTGCCCCAAGCGCCGCCCAGGCGGTTAGAAAGGATCGGTTGATCCTCTTATTAGCATGGTTAAGCCACTGGGCGGCCGCGCATTTTCCCCGAGTCGCGCGGAAAACATGTTTCCAATCGGCCGAGCTTCGCGTTTCCCTTAGGCCGAGTTCCGGCGTTTTCAAAAGGCCGATTCCGTTCATGCTCTGGACCTCCGGTCCTGCCGGACTCGCCGCATGGCCTGTCGGATCGGATCGACTGGTTCAGCCACGAAATGCAGCCGTTCCCGCCCCTGCATGGTTTCCAGGGTGAGACGGTAGCCGGGGAGCGGTTGCGCTGTGACGATACGGCGGAGGCGAAAGGCGAAATGACGCCTGGGTTCGAGCATGCCCGATTTGAGATACAGATGGGCGACATCGAAGCTCCAGCCGTTGAGTTGCCGACCGCCATGCTTGCGTACGATGCGGTAGAGCCATCGCTCCAGGCCGCCGGTCAGCGAAAAATAGGCAGGATCGATGGTGAGGATCAGCGCCCGATCGAGGATGCCGGCATAGAACCAGTCAGGTAGGATCAGTTCGATGCCGACCGGGCGGCCGGAGGCGTCGAGACGCTCCTTCCACTCGTTGATCCATGAAAATCGATGCCGTCGGCGGCCATCGCTTTGCCGGATGGAGGTTGCGACGGATGTGGATTGGAGCCGATCGAGCGCCGCCTTCAGGCGGCCATAATGGTCGCCCCCGGCGCTGCGCCGGATGAACCGCAGGATTTCGTGCGGCGTTGCGACCATCAGTCGCGAGGTCGGGCGTCCCATGTCGCGGGCTTCGACGATCTGGCTTGCGGCCCAGATGAGGATATCGGCGTCCCAGATGGTCGCCATGCCATGCTCATGGGTCGCTTCCACATCGATCCATATTTTGCCCATGGTGAAGCGGATGGGCGCGGTTCGTTTCCGCTTGGCCAGGCTGAAAAAGGGCCAGGACATGAGATCCTGCGCGTCGCGCGGCGCGATGTCGCCGGGACCGGGATGGAACAGCTTGAGCTGGCGGGCGCGGGGCGCGGTGACAGTCATGGTCAGCGCCGCACCGGACCATCGCTGCGCATTCGCCTCGCCGGGTGGATCGTTCCGGCGCCGGGATCGGAGGTGGACCGGCGTGTCCCGACCTCGGCCCAGGCATCGAGGTCGGCAAGGGCGTAGACGATGCGGCCGCCGAGCTTCCGATAGATGGGACCGGTGCCGTAGCAACGATGCTTCTCAAGGGTGCGGGCGGAGAGGCCGAGATGCACGGCAGCATCGGGCGTCCGCAAATAGCGGGGGCGTACGGGATCCATCGGCGGCTCCATCAAGGGCATGAGCAGCATGGGCCGCTCGCGGTTGGTGCCGGACAGATTGGACAATCGCTGGAGGGGCGGAACTCCCGGACTTTGGGGATGATTGTTCCGCTTTCTGGGGGGAGGAAGGCCAGGGGTGCGGCCGTCATTGGGGGGCGGCGCTTGCAAGGGAGAGCTCAGTTCCGGGAAGACGGTAAAGATGGCCGTTATAGCGCGGCCCCGAGCGTTCACCGGCTGGGGGAAGGGCGCTGTGCGCGTGGCGACAGAACGCCGCCCACTTTCTCAGAAGAATGCCGTCGCCGCCGGCGACGGCCTATTTTTTTGGAGCCAAGGAAAAGGGAGGCGGCGTGAAGCCGCCCCCCGGCTCCCTCACGCCGCCAAGGGAAGGATTGGCGTTGTCCCGTCAGCGCCACGCGCCTGATCCGCACGGATGAGCGCATGGGCGTCAACGGTCGGAACGCCGCCGCGCCCGGTATAGGCGCTGGGTGGGAACTGCATCCACAGGGGCACCCAGCGATCCTTCTTGTCCCGCCCGTTGGCACCCCCGAGATGATCCTGGACGAGCGTCCGCAGGACTTTCGTCTTCTCACCCGCGTTTGCGACAGCCACCGCGCTTCCACCCACATCGTCCAGCAACGCCCCCAGCACTTCGCGATCGCGGACAAGCTCAAGAAAGACCGTATCGGCTTCCCACCAGTTTGCCATGTCGACCTGCATGTGGAGGCCGAGCGCTTCTATCACGGGGCTGCCGCTGGCGAGCGCTTCGCCCATGACGATTGTGACAACGCGCAGGACATCCTTATCGGACAGGGTCAGCAGGCGAGCAAAAACCGCGGACAGCGGGTCGCGCGCGACGCCATTCTCCTGATCGTCTTGCGTCGCCTCGAAAGACCCGCCGATCACGGATGGATCATCGGCGCAAAAGCCGAGCAGGCCAAGCACGGACCGGCGCTCGCTGTCGAAAACCGTCTCGCCGACCGAGGTTTCGACGCTTTCGCGCAGCGCGTCGCTGCGCGCCGTCTGCGGTTCGGGGGACACCCTGAAAAGACGGGAGCCCGCGATGGCATGCGCCGCCATCAGGCGCAGCGCGACGTGCCCATGCCCGATCAGAGCGGCGCGCACGGCGGCATGGCGGTGAAGATTGACATAGTCACCCATGGCCGAGGTCAGTTCGGGGCGGGCGACCTTTCCTTCGGTCGCGCCACTACCGCTATTCCGCCGAGCGCGATCCGCTGCCTTCCGGCTCAGATAGCCCTCATGAAAGGCAACTTCGCCATTGGATCGCACCACGATATAGACGCGCCCGCCGCCCCGCTTGCTGGTCTTCTCATATTCCCACTGGTGGAAATGCTCGGTCGGCGGAACGATGACAGCATCGCTCCATCCCGCGTCAAGATAGCGCTCCCTGCGCGTCTCGATCACCCTATTCTGCTCGGTCCAGAACAGGTCCGCGTCAGCGAAATAGCGGTCCTCACCAAACAGGTCGCCAAGGATCGTACCCGGGAAAGCGGCCAAGTCGAAAAGGGCGTGACGAACCGGAATGGCCTGACCGCCGAACAGCCATCCTTTCAACTGATGTCCGACAGGGGCGTGACAATCAGGATCATCGAGTAGCGCGAGCCATGCCCTCTGCTGGCTCTTGGTCGCGAGTGTCAGATGGCGCACGGTCGTGGCGTCTATGTCGTCGCGCCGATAGAGTTCGCGGATGCGGGGCAGCAGGTTGCCGAGCGCAAGGATGCGCCGCACCGTCAGTTCAGATAGACCGAATGTGGACGAAAGATCCTCGAGCGTCCGCCCCTGCTTCACCAGCCGCACAAAGCTCTCCCAGCGCGACACTTCGTCAGGGTCGAGGCGGGCGAGATTTTCGATCAGCGAGGCTTCGAGCGCTGCGGCATCGTCTCCTGCCGCCATGATGGCGGCCGGCAGGCGGGCGAGCTCGGGGTCGGCACCCTCCTCCTGGCACGCGAGTCGCGCTGCTTGCACGCGCCGCCTTCCTGCAACGATTTCGAAGCGGCCTTCTTCGCTGCCGGGCCGGAGGATCACGGGGACGATGACGCCGCGCTTGCGGACCGTTGGCAGGAGATCGGAGACGTCCGGGTCCCTGCGGCTGTGCCGCATGTTCATGACACACACATCGATATTGCAAAGGTCGATAAAGTCGAGTTTCATCGGTCTGGCTCCTGATGGAGTGCCGGTTCCGTTATGCGTTGGACTGCCAGACGGAACCGGTTTTCTTCGAAAAGACGGCAAACGGCCGCCGCGTCAGCCGCCGTGCGAGGGCGGAAGCTTGTGGAAGCGGGAGGATGCCCGGTTCAGGAAAGTTTCGGCTTGGATGATCGAGCCTGTGCGCCGGGCGGTCTGCGCCCATGCGGACAGGGGGAAGGCCGCGGCAAAGCCCAGGTCCCGTTCGATGCGAAGGCCAAAAGGCAGACGGATCGCCTCGATTTCCATCAGCGAGAAGCAGCCCAGTTCCGGGCACCCAAAGCCAAGGTCGGCGAGGCCGAAGAGGGTGTCGCCGTCCTCATACAGTTCCGTCGCCAGCCAAGTTCCTGCGCCAACGGGGTTGACGAATTTGACGACCGGGACGGGAGCATGAAGCCGGTCATCATGCTGACCCTCCATGCTGGCCGTGAAATTGGCTGACAGCGCGGCGCGCAGTTCGGGGGTGAGGAAGATCATGCGGCCAGCCTCCCGTCGCAAACGGCTTGTCCAGCCTCTCGATGCTGCGCGAGCAGCCATTCAGCGGCTTGGCTTGCGTGTCGGGCTGCCCGGAAGATGGCGCGTCCACGCGGGCCGGTGCTGCCGCGCACGGCGGGATCGTCGCTCATGTCGCCACGCAACGCCTCCAGCCATGATCCGATATAGTCCGCATGACGCACGGTCGGAACGATGCCAAGCGCCGCGCACAGGAAAGCCGATCCCATTTCCGCGACCAGTTCCTCGCGGGCATAGTCCTTGGTCCCGAAGCTCCTCCCGAACGTCCGGGCCAAGCGCTTGGGATGGCCTGTCGCGTGGGTCTTATGCCGATATCGGCATAACGGTCATTATGCCGGGTTCGGGATTATGCCGCATGGCTGTGCAGAATAACGGATTTCTGCGGGTCAGCCATGCAGCAGATCGGCATAATCAGAGGGCTTCGAGCCAGGCGAGCAGTTCGTCGTCAGGCCGGAACCTCCCCGGACGGGTTTCGGGCGTGGTGACGCTGGCCAGTGCCTTTTCCTTCAGCCGCATGTCGGCATGGATATAGATTTGCGTCGTCTCGATCGATTCATGCCCGAGCCAGAGAGCGATGACGGATTGATCGACGCCATGATGCAGCAGTTCCATGGCCGTGCTATGACGCAGAGTGTGCGGACTGACCCGCTTGCCCATGAGGCTCGGACAGGAGCGCGCAGCGGTGCAGCAGTGTTTGCGAACCAGATGCTCCAAGGCGTCGCGGGAAAGCGGATCGCCACGGATGGATGGGAATAATGGCTCATCCTCCTCGCCGTGCCGCTCCTTCAACCAGGCTTGCAATGCCTTCGCGGTGTCGCGGCGCAGCGGCGTGCACCGTTCCTTCCGGCCCTTGCCCAGACAGCGGATATGCGCGCCGGCGCCAAGGACGACATCCCGGCAGCGAAGGCCGATCAGTTCGGATGCCCGAAGGCCGGTTTGCAGGGCGACCAGCAACATCATGTGATCCCGTCGACCGGTCCATGTCGAACGAGCGGGCGCCGACAGCAACGCCGCGATCTCCGACCCATCCAGGAATGTCACGCCGCGTTTGACATAGCGCTTGTCCGGCAGCGCAAGGATTCTCTGGCAATGCCACAACCATTCCGGCTCGTTCATGGCGACAAAGCGGAAGAAGGACCGGATCGCGGCAAGGCGGGTGTTGCGGCTGCGCGCACCATTATTTCGCGAGGTTTCAATATGGACGAGGAAGTCGGCGACCAGCTCAGCATCAAGGTCGGCGATGCCAAGACTCGCCGGCGATTTCCCTGATCGCGCACTGGCAAAGCGGATCAGGAGGCGGAACGTATCGCGATATCCCGTCATGGTATGACGGCTTGCTTCCATCTGGACGCATAGCCGATCGGTGAAGAAGCGCTGGAGCAGCGCGGGGAATGCCATGCCGGTCATGACAGCATCTCCCCGTCAAGACTATCGCTAATGCGGGCCGACGCGAGTTCCAGCAGTTCGGGAACGGCCTCGATATACCAGTAGGTGTGGTCGGGATTGGCGTGGCCAAGCCAGGTGGTCAGCTTGACCATTTCGCGCGCGGGATCCTTGCCGGACCTGTACCAGTCGATCATCGTTTTGGCAGCGAAGCTGTGCCGCAGGTCGTGGATGCGGGGGCCGCGGCCGTGTCGTCCCTCGGTCTGTCGCTCACGCAAGCCGATGTTCTGGCAGACATGCGCGAAATTGTATCGGGCGCCGCAGTCGCCAAGCCGGCTGCCATCGCATTTGACGAAGAAGGGGAGCGGTGTGGCGCCCAGCAACCTGTCCCTTTCCACAGCATAGGCGCGCAGCCGCTCGATGGCGGTGTCGTGAAGGGCAAGCAGCCGCTCCTTGCCAAGCTTGCCGCGGCGGATACGGATGACGCCGATATCAAGATCGACGTCACCGGCACCGAGGCCCAGCGCCTCATTGATCCGCATACCCGTGACCGCGATCAGCCCGAACAGGGTCGAACAGGTCAGGCCACGCATGCCGTAGACTGACGGCAACCGCACCGCCTCCTCGACAATGGCGGCGATCTGCGCGTCGGTGAAGATATAGGGCTGTGTCCGGCAATAACGATAAGGGACGAGACCCCGGGGCAGCACTTCATGGGCCGCATCCAGACCATGCAGCCACTGGCTGAACAAACGCACGACTATGAAGCGGGCGCCCCATGTCGAACGTCTGGCGTTGCCGAACGCCGCCTGCCATCGCAGGAACAGGTCGGTCGTGACATGGCAGGCGCCCAGTTGGTCGGCAAATTGGGCGAAACGGCGCAGAATCCGTTCGGCGGTGGCCAGATCATATCCCAGGCTGCGCCTCATGCTAAGATAGCGGTCAAGTTCATGAGCGAGGGTCATTGCGCTTCTCCCGCCACCGGCCAGGGCTTTGCGATCGAGCGCAGCCCGTCGATGTCCAGTTTCGCATAGATCATCGTCGACACGCGTGAGCGGTGCCGCAGCATGTCGCCGATTTCGGCAAGGGATGCGCCGCTGCGGATCATGTTCGTCGCCAGGCTGTGGCGCAGGACGTGCGATCCGACATAGGGGGCAGGTGGCTTGGTGCCGGTTGCCGCAAACGCTTCCTTCAATATGGCGTTGATAATCTGCCCGCCCTTGAAAGGAAGATTGGGCGCACGCAAGGAAACGAACAGGGTTCGCGACGCCGATACACGCTCGTTCCGGATGTAGCGTGCGAGCGCCTCGCCAACGTCCGCGGGGACAGGCAGGCGATCGTGACGCTGCCCCTTGCCCCGCACGAGCAACTCACCGGCGCGCCAGTCGATATCCTCAAGCCGGATGGCGATCACCTCCGGCGCCCGCAGCCCGAGCCGGGCCATCAGCATGAGCATCGCATAATCGCGCAGCCCATGCTTTGGATTGTCGCGGACCCATGCCAGCAAGGCGTCGATCTGTTCGGGCGACAGGAAGCGCGGCAACCGCGCATCCCAGCGCTGGGCGACCATCGGCACCCCCGACGCAAGGTTGGTCTGCGTGACGCCGCGCTGGAACAGATATTGGAGGAAAGTGCGCAGATGGGAGGCGGCCGACTTGTCGCGATAGGGCGCCTTTCTTCCAAGCAGATGTTCGAGGAACGCCACCGCATCGGCTTGGCTGATCGCTGCAAGATCGGTTTCGCCCTCTCCGAATCGGTGGTCGAGGAACCGGTCGGCGAAGCGCCAGGCACTGTAGACGCTGCTCCGGCTGACGCCACGCTGCCGCACCAGATAGTCCTCATAGTCAAGGCGCAACGCTTCGCGAGCGATCTGTTCCGGTGTCCGAACCGGGGTCGGCGCCACCCCGCTGTCGATCAGATGGACAACGAAGCGCCGTGCTATGTTCTGGCATTTATTCGGCTCGCGTCGATTGCGCTCGTCGCCACGCACAAGATCGGCCGCCTGCTCGACCGTCAAATCCCGTGGGGATATGCCGGCAGCTTCAATCGAGGATACCAAGCGTTGCAGCAGATTCCGATAGGCCGCTATTGTCTGCGGTTTGTAATTTTTCGCAGTCAACAGGGCGATGAAGGTGTCGATATGGCGGTTCAGCGATGATGAGAGGTCTTTCGGCATTTTCGTGCTCCCGGGTTGTGGGAACTGGATGCGGCCGCCACGACCGCCGCGACCGCAAGGGATCGGCGTCATGGCGTCGTTCGATCGCGGCGAGCCGATGGCCCTGTAGCTTTTCTCACCCTGCATCGCGATGAGATGGCTGCGATTTTCCCTTACGGAACAGAGGAAAGGTAAATCGTCCGATAAGCACAAATCATCCATAATGGTTTGAAATATAGAGATGAAATTTCTGTCCGCACCGCGAATTGGATTGAACGGCGGTTGAAAATATGAAACCCATGGCCACGGCGCTGGGGTCTGCGTCGAGCAGGGGTGATGATGGACAGGGGATTTGCAGGTGCCTCTACGGGTGCTGACAGCGGCGTTTGCGCGCTGGCCACGCTGTTGGCCGTTCATAAAATAGCCGTCGATCCCCAGCAATTGCGCCATGAACTCGGGCATCACGATCCGCTGACAGCAGAAGACATTCTCCGACTCGCCAAGCGTCAGGACGGCGTCCGCGCCCGCTCGACTCGCATCGACTTCAATAGATTAGCCCGGCAAGCCCTGCCGGTACTGGCCAACGGGGCCGAGGGCTGGTTCCTGATCGGCCGTGCCTCCGATGCCGAAGCGTTGATCCAACGTCCCGGTTCCAATGTCGAGAGACTGTCACGGGAAGAACTGGATGCAATCTGGTCGGGCGAGATCGTCCTGCTGACCACGCGGGAGAGCGTGGGCGGTGCGGCGGGCCGCTTCGATATCCGCTGGTTCATCCCGCAGGTGGTGCGCTACCGCAAGCTGATCGGCGAAGTGCTGCTGATCACCCTGGCGCTCAATCTTCTCGGCCTTGCAGCACCGCTCTTCTTCCAGAATGTCATCGACAAGGTGCTGGTCCACAACACGCTGGCGACCCTCGAGGTGTTGTCGGTCGGCTTCGTGGCGGTGTCTCTCTGGGAGGTGGCCTTTGGTTGGCTGCGGACCCGGCTCTATTCGGAAACCAGCCAGAAGCTCGACGTCGAACTGGGTTCGAAGCTCTTCCGGCATATGCTGGGCTTGCCTCTTTCCTATTTCGAGGGCCGTCGCGTCGGCGACACGGTGACGCGCATCCGCCAGCTTGAATCCATTCGTGAGTTCCTGACCAACGCATCGCTGTCGGTCCTGATCGACCCTGTCTTCACCATCGTTTTCCTGGTAGCGATGTGGATCTATTCCCCAACGCTGTTCTGGATCGTCGCTGCCACCATCCCCGCCTATGTCGCGGTGTCGTTGCTCGTCACTGGCCCGTTGCGCCATCGCTTGGACGAGAAGTTTGAACGTGGCTCGGCTAACAATGCCCTGTTGGTGGAAAGCGTGTCGGGCATGCAGACCATCAAGGCCTCAGCCGTCGAGCCTCAATGGCAGGAAAGGTGGGAGCGGCAACTCGCCGGCTATAGCGCCGCCAACCAGCGGGTCATCAATCTCGGCAATACAGGCAGCCAAGCCGTCCAGCTCATCTCTAAGCTCAGCTTGGCAGCGATCCTCTTTTTCGGCGCCCGCGAGGTGATAGCCGGGGCCATGACGGTGGGCGCGCTGGTCGCTTTCAACATGTTCGCGCAGCGTGTCTCCGGGCCGGTGATCCGTATGGCCCAGCTCTGGCAGGATTTCCAGCAGGTCAGGCTCTCGATCGACCGGCTGGGCGATGTTCTCAACCAGCCGGTCGAGCCCGGCGCGGGTTCCCGCGTCGCCCTGCCCGAGATCAAGGGCATGATCCGCTTCGAAGGCGTCAAATTCCGCTATGGCCTGGACGGGCCATGGACGCTGGAGGATATCGACATCCACCTCCCAGCAGGCGGGACGCTGGGCATTGCCGGGTCGTCAGGATCAGGCAAGTCCACCCTCACCAAGCTGCTGCAACGCCTTTATACCCCGGCAGCGGGACGCATCCTCATCGATGGCGTCGATATCGCCCAGATCGACCCGAGTTGGCTGCGTCGCCAGATCGGTGTGGTGCTGCAGGAGAATCTGCTGTTCAACCGCTCGATCCGCGAGAATATCGCGCTTGCCCATCCCGCCATGCCACTGGAACAGGTGATGGCGGCCGCGCAACTTGCGGGCGCGCATGAGTTCATCGTCGGCCTGCCCCAAGGTTATGACACCATCATCGAGGAACGCGGCGTCAATCTGTCGGGCGGACAGCGCCAGCGCATCGCCATCGCCCGCGCCCTGGTCACGCAACCGCGCATTCTTATCCTCGACGAAGCCACATCGGCCCTGGATGCGGAAAGCGAGGAAATCATCCAGCGCAATCTGCGGGCGATGGCGCGGGGGCGCACGGTCCTCATCATCGCCCACCGGCTTTCGGCCATCCGTCAATGCGACCGCATCATGACGCTGGAGAAGGGACGGATCGTCGAAGTCGGCACGCATGACGAACTGCTACGGCAAGGGGGGCGCTATGCTGGCCTGCACCGGCGCCAGATGGGCGTGAGCGAGGGTGTGGCATGAATAGCATCGCGCAACATTGGGATGTGGTTCGCGCTGCCCTTGCCGATGAAAGGCGAAGAGCGAAAAACCTGACCAGGGTCGATTACGTCACCTTCCTGCCCGCAGCGTTGGAAATCGTCGAGCAGCCTGTGTCGCCCACTGCCCGAGCGAGCACATGGCTTTTGCTCATCGGCCTTGCTCTGACGATCCTGTGGCTGACCTTCGGCAAGGTCGATGTCGTGGCTTCGGCGCCGGGCCGCCTGATCCCGGCGGACAATGTGAAGCTGGTTCAGCCGGTCGAGGCAGGGATCGTCCGCGCCATCCATGTCCGCAATGGGCAGTATGTGCGCAAGGGGCAGGTGCTGGTCGAACTCGACCCGACCGTATCGGCGGCCGAGACCGTTCAGGCGGAAGCGGCATTGCAAACGGCCCTTTTCGACGTCGCGCGCGCCAGGGCGGTGCTTTCAGCCCTGGATGGCAAAGGCCTCGACTTCATCGCCCCGCAGGGAACCGCGCCGCAGCTTGTCGCGACCCAGCGATCTCTGGCGGCAGCGGAACTCACTGCAATCGAGGCGTCCGCTTCGGGTCGGTCCGCGGACCTTCAGGCGGCAAGGGCGGCGCGCTCCGAAGCATTGGTGCAGGCGGCCAAGCTGACCGAGACCATCCCACTCCTCGACCAGCAGCTCGATGCCTATGAAGGACTGCTTACCAAGGGCTATGCCGCCAAGCTCAAGGTCATCGAGATGCGGCGGCAACGCTTCGCGACCATCCGGGATCGTGAGGCGGCGCTGGCAACCGCGCGCAAGGCCGAGGCGCAATCCTCTAGTGCCTCCAGCACTATGGCCCAGAGCAAGGCCGAAGCGCGCACACGCATCCTCACCGACCTTGCTAAAGCGGAGGCAGATGCACGGCTGCGCCAGGAGGAATTGACCAAGAGCAGGCAGCGCAGCAGTTTGCAGCGCCTCATCGCGCCTGTGGACGGGACGATTACGCAGCTTTCCATTCACACTATCGGTGGCGTCGTTGAAGCGGCCAAGCCGATCATGGTGGTGGTGCCGAAAGGTGGCTCGCTGATCGCCGAGGTCAAGATTCTCAACAAGGATGTTGGCTTTGTGAAGGAAGGCCAGCCGGTGGCCATCAAGCTCGAAGCGTTCCCATTCACTCGATACGGCACCATCCCCGGCCATGTGGAAAGCATCGGGTCGGATGCCATCGAAGATGAAAAGCTTGGTTTCGTCTATCCTGCACGCATAATACTCAAACCTAATACCAAGGGCGCGATTGGCAATTTCAAATTGGATGCGGGTTTATCTGCGACCGCAGATATACGAACAGGCAGACGCTCCATTCTGACTTATCTTATTAGTCCAATAAATGAAACTATTCGCGATTCGGCGAGGGAAAGATGAAAGGATCGCTGTAAAAAATCGGGCCAACGGAGATCATCGAGATGAAATTCATTACCTTCGAAGGGCAAGGCTTTATAACTAAGTGCATCGATCTTTCCACAGCAAAGGCTCTGCTAATCGTTTTTTCGCTCAGTGCTTGTGGGTTTCTCAAGGATCCGACTTGTAGAGTAAACGAGCGAGCACTTCCGAGCGTCCAAGAGGTAGCCCAACGAAGCACAGAGATTTGGCTACCAAGCACAGAAGTGGGGACAGGCGATCAGAATATGGCGGCGTATATCGCGAGCGGTTGCTGTTCTGTCCAGCCTCTTAAATCAAGCATCTACTCACATATATTCACGCATCCGCGGAATCGGGCTTCATACGCTTTACGAACGCACATTATATTTAATAGCCCAGACGGCACAAAAGTCCGGACGTCTAAGATAATATTTAATAAGTGCTTAAAAGTATTAGATCAAATATCGGAAACGCACTATCTTAAAGAGGACTTTTACAATGGATCCATTAACATTCCAGTTCATCCTCAATAAGTACTTATATGGCAGTGATCAAATGCCGTCCTCGCCGGATCAGCGGCTTCGTCCCGCTGCTCTCGATGGAGTAGCTGTCGAGCAGTACGTCGATACAGCATCTTACATGAATACGGTGGGGCGCTTTGCGCATCTAGCAGATGCCGATATTGTATCCAGTTTTTTCAGCGGCGGACTGGATCAGCAAAAGCACCTTGGCACGACAGATAGCAATGGTGTTACTAGGCTGCCGTTGACTGCCCTGTATACAGGTGGGGAACCGCCAGAATCTGCTAGGTTTGTTGTTTACCAATATACTGCCGGCATAACTGAATCTGATTTTGCTTATAGAGCCTTCATATGGGGGTCTACATCTTTTGTTCTCAGTGGGCAAACCACATTTGTTTGGGGTGCAGATGGATCCCTGTCTATTGAGAACGGGTCAGTGAGGCCACACGATACCGATTTTGATTTTCAAACTGGCAGCACACCTATACAACAAGCCGTTCAAATCATCAATGATACTATTCTCGCTCCAGTAATCGATCCTTATGATATTGGCGAGAAAGTGCTTCTGAAATTTGGTGCCGATACTAAGGCTCAATGGGACGCTTCTCATGTGGGCGACGTGTACACGCAAGCCGATTTCCAAAATTTCGTTAAGCCCGATTATGTCTTTGCGAATGTTGCGGCTGCAATTGCTGGAACGGTGGGAGCACTATCTGCTTATAGCGTAGCAGTTGCCGCCTTGGCCCAGCAGCTCATCAACAGCGAAGCAATACAATACACCTACAACGGGAAAGATATCATATATGGATCTTCCGAAGGTGATTCCCTCAACTATGATAGTCACGTTGGGCTGCTGACCGGCGTTCCTCCCTACACTCATGGGGCCTTCTTTGTCGGAGGGGACGGATCTGACAGCATAACAGGGGGCATACAGGACGATATCCTGTCGGGTGGCTCTGGCAATGATACGGCAGACTATTCCTCAAATCTTAGCTCCCAAACCATAAGTATCAATTTTGATGGTACATCATCTGCGCCAATTTTAACTGTACAAGATGGATTAGGGGGCACGGATACCTTACATTCCATTGAAAATATCAAGGGTACGGTTGGCGCGGATAAGATCATCTATAAGGGTTCCATTCCATCTGGCTACAATCTTACCATTGATGCGAATGGCGGTCAGGCAGGCGTAGCCGATATTATTGATGCCAAGGATTCCAGTGACCTTGCAGGCATGACCGTGAAAATCGATCAGACCTCCGGCAGAGGTTATATCAGTAGCCGGAGCGGCGCTGGTGGAAAGATCAACCTCCTGAACTTCAACACCGACATTATCGGTTCAGAGTATAGCGATCTCATCTCCGACGAAAGCGAACACGACCATCTGGTCGATGGCAAGGGTGGCGATGACAATATCACCGTAGGTGGCCTCGACGCGACCGTGGACGGCGGTGCTGGCAACGATGTGATCCATCTCAAATCGCAATCCGCCACGATCAAGTTCGGCGCTGGCGGCGGCAGCGATGTCGTCGAGTTCGACGCGGGCGACGGCGATTACACCCTGGCGCTCCAGAACCTCAACCAGGACGATATCGAGATCATCGCGGGCGGGCATAGCATATACGGTACGGGGAACGATGGCCTATTTCTTCAGTTCATCACCGTCCGGATAAGCCAGACTGGTGATCAGATCACATTTCTGGAAAACGGTAAAAATATTGGTCCTAGCGGGAGTACCTACGACACATCGGGCAATTCCAGAAAGCTTGGTTCAATCACGTTTGCTGACGGCACGGTGCTAACGCAGGCGGCCCTGTCAGATCAACTGGCGCAAGCCGCACTCGGTATAAACTCGCTCCCAATCATGCTCGACACCTGGGGATACAAGAAGGATTTTCCTTTTAGTGCCAATTATCTTTCAGCGCGACATTATGCGGATGAGTATCGCGACTATGTCAACGCCACTTATCTGCAGGCGGCTCCGATTGGAACTCCACCTCCCCCGCCAGACCAAAATCTTTCCGGCACCCCAGACGACGAGAATTTCAACCCCGGCAAGGGAAATGATTTTGTCGATGGCGGCGGCGGCAACGACAGTGTCCAGGAAAGCCAAGGCAACGATACCTATGTCTGGAATCTCGGGGACGGTGACGACACAATCGTCGGCTCTGATGCGTCCGACGGCTTCGACACCCTGCAACTGGGTGCCGGTATATCGCCAGCGGATCTGCGATTCGCTATTGCTAACGACGGCGCAGGGCTGACCCTTTCCTTCGCGAACCAGACCGGATCGATTTCGCTGGGTGATGGACTTGTAGGAGAAGGCTACGGCGTCGATCGCATCCTGTTCGCCGATGGCACTGCAATGATGCGGACCGATTGGCTAGCCGCCGCCAGTTCAGTGATCGCCGCTGCGCAAGTGACCGTCAATGGCACGGCATCGGCTGACTTTCTTCGACCTCCGCGCGGTAATTTCATCGTCAATGGCGCAGGTGGCGATGACACTATCACAGTCAGCGGCAGCGGCGCGGGTACATTCCGCTTTTCGAGCGCCGATGGTCATGATGAGATCAATGATTGGGGATTCGGCTACAACCGCAACGACACCCTCGAACTCACAAATGTGAATGCGGATGGTGTGTCTCTCAGCCGATCGGGCGACGCTTTGCTTGTGACCGTCAACTCGACCGGGGCATCGGTGAATGTCACCAAGCAGTTCGAGCAGGATGACGGCAACACGCACGGGATCAGCACGATCAAATTCGCTGACGGCACGATTTGGACACGAACCCAAATTCGCGATCTTGTTTCTGCTGCAATGGGGAATACATCCCCTGTCGCCCAAGCCGCAACAGCTACTGCCATTGAGGACGCTGCGCTCGTGCGCGGAACATTGGTGGCGACCGATGCTGATGCGGGCGATGTTCTGAAGTTCAAGCTCGATGATGTGGTGGACGGATTGGTCCTGGCGGCAAACGGCCAGTGGAGCTTCGATCCCACTGCCGCAAGCTATAATTATCTGGAAGCCGGACAGAGCCTTGTCATCAATGCTGACTATCATGTCACGGACACGGCGGGCGCCACCTCGTCCTCGACTCTCACGATTACCATTGCGGGCACGGAGGATATGGCTGATGAGCCCGCTGTGCCGCCGATATATGGCACCACCGGGAACGACACCCTTATCGGAGGCATTGGAGACGATAGTCTTTATGGTGGCGATGGCGATGACAGTATCGACGGCGCCGCCGGCGCGGACCTGATGGCCGGAGGCAGCGGTAGCGATTTCTATTACGCCGATAATGCCGGAGATATCATCGTCGAGGTAGCCGATGAGGGTTGGGATGGTGTCTCCTCCACCATAAGTTTCGTTCTGCCCGACAATGTCGAAGGGTTGTATTTGGGCGGCGATGCTGCCTTGGACGGCACAGGCAACGATCTCGACAATGAAATATATGGCAACGACTACGCTAACGCCCTCTCCGGGATGGGCGGTGCGGATTATATCGTCGGGGGCTGGGGCGATGACCGATTGATCGGAGGCGCCGGCAACGATTTGCTCGCCGGTGAGGATGGGAGCGCCGATGTCGCGGTCTATGCTGGCCTCCAGTCCAGTTTTTCGATTGCTACCATCGATGGCACCGTGACCATCACCGACAACGATCCCACCGTTGATGGAGATGAAGGTTCGGACTCCCTCTATGGCATCGAGGTCGTGGAGTTTCAGGGTGGCGTGCAAGCGGGAATTTCCTCGCCTATCGTGTTGGACCTCAACGGCAATGGCGTCAGTCTCGTCGATAATCGCAGGACGAAGGTGGCGTTCGACTGGGATGGCGACGGCATCAAGAATCAGACGGGTTGGATCGGGAAGGATGATGGCTTCCTGTTTATCGACAGGGACGGCAACGGGACCGTTACCAATGGCGGCGAGTTGAGCTTCACCAGCGACAAGGATGGCGCGAAATCCGACCTCGATGGCCTGCGTGCGTTCGACAGCAATGGGGATGGCATCTTCTCCTCAGCCGACGACCATTTCGCGCAGTTCAAGGTCTGGCGGGATCGGAATGGCAACGGCCGGGTCGACAAGAAGGAGATCATGTCGCTCCAGAAGGCGGGTGTCGCCTCGATCGATCTTGCTGGCACGGCGGTCAATCGGAATTGGGAATGGGGTGAAAATCTCACCGTCAACACCGGCTCCTTTACCCGGACCAACGGAACTACCGGATCGTTCAGCGATGTGGCCTTAAGCTACGACACCGGGAACCCGCAGAATGCATCCATTAACAAGGCGGCATCGCAACTCAGCGAAGCCATCGCCGGCTTCTTCGGCGACCGAGGAACCAGTGACTTCGCCAGCCATGAGAGCTGGATGGAAAACCGGGCTGATTTCGTGGCAGGTTCGAAATGGTTCGGTCGATAGGCCTTGGGGAATTTCCCGGATCAATGTCAATCCAGAGGCGGCAATCCCGCCTCTGGAAACCCCCTATCGGATTATGAATGCCGTCCGTTCTGATTGGATGGGAGTTGGGGGCTGGCAACGGCCACATCCAACGCCTGCGGCCTGTTATCGCAACATATCTTCAGGCGGGCTGGACGGTCGTTGCGGCGATGCGGAACGTCCGTTTGGCAACCATGCAATTCGCCGACTTCCGCGCGGAATTGGACGATGGGCGGCTTTCCATCGTCCAGGCTCCGATTTTCCTGCATCGTAGCCCCAGCATCGGCAAAATTTCATCCCTTGCCGAAATCTTGGCCCAGATCGGCTTTGCCGATCCCCAATTGCTGGGACCGGTGGTGAGAGCCTGGGAACGCTTGATCGGCAAGGTGCAGCCTTCGGTCATTCTGTCGGATGCAGCGCCCAGTCTGAACATTGCGGCGAGTGGCAGGTTGCCGGTCATCGTGATCGGCAACGGTTGGACCGTGCCACCTGATAGGGCGGAACTGCCGCCCCTTCTAGCCACTGGCGATGCAAGTCAAATCAAACTGGCCAGTGCGCACATCCTGGACGCCGTTGAACGCGTGGCGAAGCGCAATATCGTGCATTTCCCCGCCTTGCTGCGAGGCGTGGCAAACTATATCTGCACGCTCAAAATGCTCGATCCTTACAATTTTTGCAGAGATGAAGCTCTTCACTGGTCACCGGAAATAGAGCCGCCTTCCAAAGATGCTGTCCCTTCCAGGGATATGGTTTTGATCTATTTGCCCATGAAGCATCCAGCCATACAGCCGCTGATAAAGGTGGCCCATGCGGTCCCGATGCAACAATATGCCTATTTTGGCGGTGCGCGTTATCCTGAGACGGGCAATTTACAGGTGAGCCCAACGCCGATCGATTTCCGTGCTGAAGTGCCTGGATGCCGATTGATCGTTCATCATGGGGGATTGGGTACGGCATTACAGGCCCTGGTTCAGGGCGTTCCCCAAATCATCTGCCCTGCTGATCTTGAAAAATCCCTTATAGCAACCGCCATATCGGCGTCTGGGGCAGGTGCGGTTTTAACATTCCCGATCAGTTCACAAAATGTTGCAACTGCAATTCAACGGGCATTGGCATGCCCCTCTCAACCGCCAAGCCTATCCGAATTGGTAACCCGATCTCCACAAGAAACGCTGACTTCGCTTCTGTCGACATCCAATGGCCTCCGTTGAATTTTCCGCAGAAACGCGGGTTCAATTATGGCCAATGGAAAATATCAATGTGCCAAACTATCGCGAATTATGCCGACCCGCTGCATCGCTGATCCGCGGAAATCCGGCGTTCGGCACGGTCATGCGGCATAATCCTAAACGCGGCATAATGAATCAGTTCGTGCAGACAAGTGCGGTAATAATCGACCTGCTCGTAGAAAGCCGGTTGCGGCGGCACCTGCACAAAGTCTGCTGACGGAACATAATAGGCTGCGTCGCCGCCGATCCGGAATTCAACGCCGCTGGCGGCGATCACCTCCTCGGCAACCGGGATGATCTCACGTTCCCGGAGGGGAAGGGGATCGCGCGCAAGGTCGGGATCAAGCCCCTCGCATTGCGCTACATTGAACAGGGTGAAGCGCTTGAGGAAGGCCATGGTCCTGGCTTGCCCACCTTCCGCAGCGACCCGCGCCTTCTCCTCGTCGGTCACGAACCGGTCGGCATAGACCACCATCGTCCCCTGTTCGCCCTTGCGAACATTGCCGCCTGCCTGCAACGCTTGGCCATATGTGAGCCAGCCCTGCGAGGGCCAGCCGTTCGTGATGACCGCGCCCCAGAGCATGAGAATATTGATGCCCGAATAGGGGCGGCCGGTGATGGCGTTGCGGGGCAGCGCGGGTCCAGCGCAGGCGGTGCTGTCCCATGGCTGAACCCATGGCAGGCGGCCCTCTTCCAGCTGCGATATGATTTTGGCTGTGACCTCCTCGTAGAGGCCTTTGCGGTTGGTGCCTTCACCATCTGCTGCCCGCAACTTGCGTTCCTTCCTCGCTCCGGGAGCGGAACGGGCCTTTCCGTTGATCATCTGGTTCATGCCTGTCCTCCAAGCCTGCCCAAAAGCCGCAAGGCCTCCCCGGAAAGCGGGGGTGGGCGGCGATGAGCGGACGGGAAGGCCCGCTGGAGCGGCCAGCGGCACCGGCAGGGGCGCAATGCACATGGAGCACCCCAAGCGTAGCGCCGGGGTTGCCGCAGGCCGCGGCGGGACTATCCGGGAGCGACGCCCGCTCCCGCGTCTCGGGAGAGGCCTCACCATCACGCCGTCGCGGCAAGCGCCGCGGCGACCATGAATAAGCCCGGTCCACAGGACGGGGCGTCGCGCAAGTGATCGTAACCGCAGGCCAAGACCCGGAGGGGCTTGGGGGCGAAGCCCTAGAGCACGGTCGGAAGGAGGCGCCGGAGTGACGCTATTTATGGATTGGACCTCAAAAGAGGACGCTGCGGCCACGAGGGGGTTGGTGGAATGTCACCTAGGAAGGTCGGTGGGCATCTGTTCGCATCCTTGTGCTGGGCAGCATCTTTGCAAACATCCATGCCGAGGCGTTCGGTTAGGCGAATTTTGCCAGCCCTGTGCGGCCGTGGCGATCTTATCGGGATTGTCGGCCGGCTGGATGAGCCGATGGATTGACGATTGACCCCAGGATCAGGCGCCATGCGTGCATGGGGCGCCCATGGTCGTGAAGCAACCGGGTTAAAACGTCGGCCAACGGACCAACGGCCATGTCCTTGCCTATCGGAGGACATGCCGCCGTCCGCAGAAGGGCGGCCATGAGGACGCGGCTTAAAACGTCAGCATGACCTGACCCGTCGGCAAGCTCACCCGCCGGGCTGTCCATATGATGATCTGTCCGGAGGCGTGAAGCAAGTCTCTATGGTCAGGGCATTTGGCTCAGAACGGAGAGCAGCGCCCCATCTCGCTTCCTATGCTCCAGGCAAAATGGGCGCCCCGGATTTGCGGGGCGCCCCTACGGCTTATCGTGACCAGATGAGGTCGCAGGTCTTCCCATCCTCGCGCAGGACCAGCGAGGCGTAGACCGGAGCGGGGAAGCTTGGATCGTCAAACTTGCACGATAGATACTCCGATCCTGCGGCGGAGACCTTCTGCCAAGCCGCGCCGACATCAGCATCGCCGGCGTAGAAGCGGTAGTCGGGCGCCTTGTCGGTTTCCTTCTCTGCCGGACGGAGGGTGACGCCGATATCGAGTGTCAGCGTCCTGATGGTGCCGGCAAAACCCTCCTGGGTCTTGGTGAGTGTACCGATGATAGCCATGTTCATTCTCCTTTTGCGGGAGGCCGCGCCCTTCGCGACCTCGATGGCGCCGGGAGGGACGGAGGCGCGGTGACGGCATGCGAGACGCGCCGCAGCGGCAGCGAAGGACCCGAAGCGCCGGCATTTTGTTTCGCGATGCAAAGCTGGCAAGGCCGGCGGCGGAAAATGGCGGCAAGCGCAGGGTTGCAGTCCAACCGCGAAGGCGCAGCCGGCTTCGGCCAGGCAGCCATCCCAGGAGAGGTCGGAAGGGCCGTTCCGCAGCTTTGGGAACATGTGCTTGGCGGCCCTCGATCGGAGCCCGGTCAGATCGGGCACCATTTTGGTGCGTGCGGGTCAATGAAAGTCATGACTACGCACCGGCAAGATGTCGTCGCGGGCGAACGATGAATTTAGGTGAGGCGGGGATCCGAGTGTGCGGCCGCTGGGGAATGCAGGATCGCGGGGATCAGGACCGCCGCCATGGCTGGCGCCATCGCCGCGGCCCGGTGCGACCGTGAAATCCATGCGCCCAACCGACCGCAGCATCTCGTCATGATCGGTGATCCGGTCGCAGATGATGTGGATGACCTCGCCTTCCTTCTGCAGCCGTCCCCGCATCGCGATCATCGAGGCGGACATGACCTGACGCCGGTAGATTTCGAACTTGTTTGGCCAGAGAATGCCCTGCGCGGCGCCTGTCTCGTCCTCGATGGTGACGAACAGCACGCCCTTGGCTGAACCGGGGCGCTGCCGCACCAGGATCACGCCTGCGACCTCGACATTGCGCCCGTCGCGGATGGATTGAAGATCGGCGCAGCGCACGATGTTCATGGCGTCGAGCTGCGATCGCAGGAAGCTTAGCGGATGCGCGCGCAACGACAGCTGGAGCGAGCGATAATCCTCCACCACCTCGCGCCCCTCGCTCATTGGGCGCAGATCGACCGATGCTTCCTGACCTTCGGCTGAGAATGTCCCCTCCCGCTCATCGGCCGCGGCAAAGAGCGGCAGCGGCGCTTCGCCAAGACCCTTCACCTTCCAGAGGCCCTGCCGCCGGTCCTGCGCGATACAGGCAAAGGCGTCCGCCTCGGCCAGCCGCTCGATCGCGGCCCGCGGCACCCGTGCACGGCGCCAGACCTCCTCAACGCTCTCAAACGGCGCTGGTCCCCGCGCTGCGACGATCGCCGCACCATGCAGATTGGCGAGCCCGCGCACCTGCCGGAACCCGAGCCGCACCGCTCCGTAGCGGCCGCGCGCGGGTTCCAGCGTGCAGTCCCAGTGGCTGTGGTTGATCGAGACCGGCCGCACCTCAACGCCATGTTGACGGGCATCGCGCACGATCTGTGCTGGAGCGTAGAAGCCCATGGGTTGTGCGTTCAGGAGCGCGGCGCAGAAGACATCGGGATGATGATGCTTCATCCAGGAAGAGGCATAGGCAATCTTGGCGAAGCTTGCCGCGTGGCTTTCGGGGAACCCATAGCTGCCGAACCCCTCAATCTGCTTGAAGGTGCGTTCGGCAAAGTCCTTGGGGTAGCCGCGCGACACCATGCCGTTCACCAGCTTGTCGTAGAAATGGCTGACCCCGCCCGTCAGCTTGAACGTCGCCATGGCGCGGCGCAGCTGGTCGGCCTCGGCAGGCGTGAACCCCGCGCCGACGATCGCCACCTTCATCGCCTGCTCCTGGAACAGCGGCACGCCCAGCGTCTTCTTGAGCACGGCTTTCAATTCTTCCTTGGGATATTCGGGCTGTTCCTTGCCTTCGCGCCGGCGCAGATAGGGGTGGACCATGTCGCCCTGGATCGGGCCCGGGCGAACGATCGCCACCTCAATAACCAGGTCATAAAACTCCTTCGGCTTGATCCGCGGCAGCATCGACATCTGCGCGCGGCTCTCGATCTGGAAGACGCCGAGCGTGTCGGCGCGCTGGATCATCGCGTAGACGGCCGGATCGTCATCCTGAAGATCGGCCATGCCGATCCTGATCCCCTTATGCTCATCGAGCAGATTGAAGGCGCGGTTCATGCAGCCCAGCATGCCAAGGCCCAGCACGTCGACCTTCATGAACTTCAGGGCATCGATATCATCCTTGTCCCATTCGATGATCTGCCGATCCTCCATCCGCGCCGGTTCGATCGGCACAAGATCGTCAAGCCGGTCCTGGGTCAGCACAAACCCGCCGGGGTGCTGCGAGAGATGCCGGGGCGTGCCGATCAGCTGGCGCGACAGCTCCAGCGTGAGTTTCAGCCGATGATCGTCGGCATTGAGGTTGAGGCTCTCAATCTGCTCCTGGCTGATGCCATCCATCGACCAGCCCCAGACAAGGCCGGTCAGCATCTTGGTGAGGTCCCGCGGCAGTCCGAGCGCCTTGCCCACCTCGGCGACCGCGCCGCGTGTGCGGTAGCGGGTCACCACCGCCGTCAGCGCCGAACGGGTGCGGCCATAGGTCTCATAGATCCACTGAATGATTTCCTCGCGCCGTTCATGCTCGAAATCAACGTCAATGTCGGGTGGCTCCTTGCGCTCCCCCGAGACGAAGCGCTCGAACAGCAGCTCATGCTGGATCGGGTCGATCGAGGTGATGCCAAGCATATAGCAGACGCAGCTGTTCGCGGCCGAGCCGCGGCCCTGGCAGAGAATGCCGCGCCGGCGGCTTTCCGCCACGATCGCATGGATGGTGAGAAAATAGGGTGCGTAGCCAAGCTGATCGATTAGCCGCAGCTCATGGGTGATCTGGTCACGATAGTCTTTCGGCACCCCATCGGGAAACATTCGCGCGGCCGCCTCCTGCGTCAGCGCGGCGAGCGCCTCCTGCGCACTGCGGCCCTCCATCACCTGCTCATAGGGATATTGATACTGGATCTCCCCTAGATCGAAACGGCACTGGCCGGCGATGTCCGCGCTCGCCTCGATCGCATCGGGAAAGGCGGCGAAGCGCCGTTCCATCTCCTCAGGGGATTTGAGGCTGCGATCCATATAGCGCTCGCGCCTGAAGCCGAGCGCGTCGATCGTCCTCTTCTCGCGGATCGCCGTCATCACATCCTGCAGCGGCCGGAGCTCGGGGGCATGATAGAGGATGTCCCCGGTCGCGACGCTGCGCACGCCAGCCGCCCGCGCCATGGCGTCGAGCTCGTGCAGCCGCGCGATATCATCGGGCCGGCGGCGCAGCGAC
This sequence comes from Sphingobium sp. Cam5-1, assembly GCF_015693305.1. Taxonomy (NCBI): domain Bacteria; kingdom Pseudomonadati; phylum Pseudomonadota; class Alphaproteobacteria; order Sphingomonadales; family Sphingobiaceae; genus Sphingobium; species Sphingobium sp. Cam5-1. The sequence goes on from NZ_CP065138.1 coordinate 517,682, forward strand.
AGCGCCATATAGGCGCGGGCTCCGAACAATTGCCTCATGTCCGCGAGATCGGCGAGCGTGCCGCTGTCGGGCTGGTCGGGCAGGAGAATGGCGACCTGCCCCTCAGCATGCGTTGCAACATCGCCCCAGTCGAGCCGGCAGCAGCCCTTGCCGCCTCGCGCCTTCCCCAGGGAGAGGAGCCGGGTCATCCTGCTCCAGGCCGGCCGGTCGGGGGGGTAAAGGAGAAGTGCCTTGCCGTCGGTGAGATCTAGCCGTGTGCCCGCGATCATGCGCACGCCGGTCGCCTTCTGCGCGTCCCAGCCGCGCACCACGCCCGCAACGCTGCCCCAGTCGGCTAACCCCAGGGCCTCATGGCCAAGCAGGGCAGCAGCGGAGAAGAGCTGCTCGGGCGAGGACGCGCCGCGCAGGAAGGAGAAGTGGCTGGTGACCTGCAATTCGACATAGCGGGCCATCAGCCGAACATTCCGTGCATGAACCAGCTGAGATTGCCGGTCTGCGCGTCGACGCCATCACCGCGGCGGAAGAGCCAGAAGCGTTCGCCGCCTGCCGCCTCCACCCGGAAATAATCCCGTACCGCCCACATTTCGTCCTCGTTCCTCCACCATTCGCCATGGATGCGCTCGGGGCCATCGCCTGCGATGACGCGGTAGCTCTTGCCGCGCCAGGTGAAGCGGCGCGGCGGATGGTCGGGCATCAGGGCAACGACATGGACAAGAAGCTCAGGGCGCCTCAGCATCCGCACCGGCCGTTTCCAATCTGGCCAGCCCAGCGGCTTTGCCAGCGGCGCGACACGCCGCACCGCCCGCTCGGGCACATCGCTTTCGTGCGAGGAGAGGCGGAAGGGCCTGTCCGGCTCGATCCTGCCGCTCAGCTGATCGACGAGCGTCGCGATGTCGCGCGGCCGATCATCCTGGCCAAGGCCGGCCTCTATCGTCTGGGCTGCGAGCGTCTCAACGCGCGGCGCGGCAAGGGTCATCGCTTCGATCCCGAGGCCCGGATCGATCCGCTCGACGCGCATGGCGAGCATGCGCTTCAAATGTAGGGAATCGCGGGTCGCCCGGGCGGTGCCGATGGCGATGCGCTGCTCGCTGCCGTCCACGATCAGGCAGGCAAGATGGGCTGTGCGCAGGCCAAGTCCGCGTTGCTGCAGCGCGATGACCAGGTCATCGACGAGATCGCCGATCACCTGGATGATCGCCTCTGCCGTACCGATGGGCTCAAGCAGCCGCCGCTCCACGCGGGGCGCTTCGAACGTGACCACCGGGATTATGGGTTCTGCCGCCATGCCACGCGCCTGGTCGAGCCGTTGCACCGTCGTGATGCCGAGCCGCCGGGCAAGGGGCGCGCGCGGCATGGAATAGAGGTCCGCGATCCGCTCGAGACCAAAGCGGGCGGCTGCGTGCAGCGCCTCAGGTTCAAGGCGCAGTGCGGCAAGCGGCAGATCGGCAAGCGCCTGCGTCTCTTCGCCCGGCGGCAAGAGCGTGATGGGGGCGCCGCCGTGGCGGGCAAGCGCATAAGCGGCGCCCGCCGTCCCCGCGACCGCGATGCTGGCGGTGAAGCCCCGCCGCTGCAGAAAGCGCAGCAGCCGGTGGCAGAAGCGCTGTTCGCCGCCGAAAAGATGGGTGGTCCCCGTCAAGTCCAACCAGAGACCATCGGGATCGCAGACACTGGCTGTCGGTGTCCAATGCCCCACCGCATGAAGAGCGAGGCGATCAAGCCAGGCGCGGTCGGCATCCGGCTCGGCGTCGCGGACCTCAAGCTCTGTCACCAGCGCGCGAGCGTGGGCCGCCGCCATGCCAGGCCGTAGACCAAGATCCAGCGCGACCGGGCAGGCCGAGGTGACAATGTCGCGCTGCCCGGAGCGGGCGATCAGGACGGTGGGCCTGCCCCACAAGCGCCCCCAGCTTATCGCAGGCGCTGAACCGCCGCTGCCTTCACCGCGCGCCATGGCCTTGAAGGGATGCTCGGCCGCTTCACTCCTGCGGCCCATCTCGCGCATGGACGGACGTTGATGCGCCGGCAAGGCGTCGATGTCGGACTGGTGGGGCTTATGTCCTAGCGCTCCGTCTCGCGCCCAGCGCGCACCGGGGCGCCAGGCGCCGCCGCGCGGGACAGAGCATGCACCTGGATCATCGTCGACCGGCCGCGCGAAACGGGGCGCGGCCGGGACGTGCTCAAGCGGCCTGGCTGGCCGCTCCAACCTCCGCAACCGCTCGATGGCGAGTTGCGGCAGGTAGAGCGAGGCGACCCGTGTCATCGCACGCTTCCAGTTCGAGGGAGAAGGGGTTGCCGTTGCGCTGGCGGACCAGTTCGACCGCCCAGCGGGCGCGACCGACCCCCGGATGAGGAAGGGGCGCAGAAGGCCGGCAGCCGATCCGCCAGCGTGTCATCGCCGAAGAGAGCCCGCTCAAGGGGCAGCGCTCGCGCAACCGATGGCGGCGGTAGAGCAGTATTGGGGTCTTGCCGTCGGAGGCCGCGAGTTGCAGCCGCCGGGTTGCGGTCTGATCAGCCGCCTTTACCTCCGCAATGACGCAGGCCAGCGATCCATCGCGCAGGGCATCCTCCGCCATCGCGAGAACGGCGCTGTCCTTCAGGCCTTGCGCATAGAAAATCCGGTCGGGACCAAGGCCCACCTGTTCAAGACCGGGAGCATAAAGGTCAAAACGGCTGAGTGCCCAGAAGATCTCGGCCTTCTTGCTCGCCGCGAAGCGGGCGGCAATGCCTGCTGCGAAGAGCGTGGCGGCGGCATCGTCGTTCAGCGTTGCGGAAGCAGCGGCAATCTCATGCAGGCCCGCGCCATGCAGGCCCTGGTCGGCAAGCCGGTCATCCATCTCCGGCAATCCGAAAGGCAGCGGAGCGGTCTGGCCCGCGCAGCTCTGCCCGAGGCTCGCGCGAAGCGCCGCAACAGCATCAGCCTGAGGCTGATCGAGAGAAAGAGAGGAGCTGGGCATGGGAACATATCGACTCAGATGTTCGCTTTATGTTCCGTTGTCGCGCCGGATTCGTCAAGGCTGATGAATCCTGCCGCTCCAGTCTCTTGGCGTGGCTTATCGGCTCAACCTTTGAGCATCTGCAGCGTTGCCGGATCTCGCGCACCGTCGAACCAGCGGTCCAGCGCCTCGGCGAACAGGGGCTGAGGGCCAGCGCGCTCGAACAGCGTCAAAGAGGAGCGCAGCTTCATGGCGTCGACAGAACCGAAGACCCCGACTGGGTCGTGGTTCCCGAGCGCCTGCAGCGCCGTCACGCACTCGAGATAGCGGGGGCCGAGCAAGCCATGGTCAAGATAGGCACGGGCTTCGGCGAGCGAGGCAATCCCGTAATAATGCGCAGTCGGGCTCTGCCCGAGGCCGCGAAGCTGCGGGAAGATGAACCACATCCAGTGTGATCGCTTTGCACCCGCCCGGATTTCCGCCAGGGCCGTATCATAGATTTTAGCCTGCGCCTCGACGAAGCGCGCGAGGGTCGCATCGGTTGTCATCAAACGAGCGCGCCCTGAGCGGGTGGGGCGCCATAGACCTGGGTGACGGGCAGGCTCCCCTGCGGCAGCCAGCGGAGCACCTCATTGGCCGGCACCGTCGGATCAAGCCAGTCGGCCCATTGGTCGCGGGCGAGCGGGATGATCTGGCGATGATGATAGGGCGCAACGTCGGGGCCTGCATCCATGGTCAGCATCGTGAACGCCTCGCAAGCCGCGCTCTCGCGCCAGATGCCCGCGATGCAGAACCATGGGTGATCCCTCATGGTGAACAGCCATTTGTCGAGCCGCTTCTGTTTCGGGTCTGCCGGATCGGTGAATTCATAGAAGCCGTCGGCCAGGATCAGGCAGCGGTGCGAACTGAAGGCGCGGCCCTCGCTGCGGAAATTATAAACAGGCTTGCCCCTCGGCCCCGGCCAGCTCCAGCGCCTGTTCACCAGTTCGCCGATGCCTCGTTCGCCTTCAACGGAACGGAGGATGGGCGCCATGTCGGTGATCTTGATGTCCTCGCGCGCGGGCACATTGGGCGTGCCTTCAGGCATTTTGATCTTGATCTGCAGACTTTCAAAATCCTCGGCGATCGAGGCGATATCGACCTCAAGGCGGTAGTCGTTGCACATTGCATGATCCTCACCAGCTGCGCCTCTTGCGCCCGGCTATCCAACGGATAGGGTTGGTCTCATGGCGGGCCTTGCTCCTCTAGGCTGTTTCGATGTCGGTCTGAGGAAAGTCGTCGCCCTTGTAGAGGAGCGGCACACCGGCGATCCGGGCACAGGCATAGGCAAAGCAGTCGCCGAAGTTGAGCGAAGCCGAATGCCGTGACTTTCCATAGCGATTATAGGCATCGATCGCGTGATTCCGGGCCTCTGGCGGCACCGCTGTGACCTGAATTTCGGATAGGACCAGAAATTCTTCTACGGCTTCATGAGCATGACCAACCTCCAGGTCGAGGATTCGAGAAACCGCCAGGACCGTCTCCCAGACGGCGAGAGGGGATGTGATACGGATGCGTGCCTTCTGGAGCCGAGCCAACAGCTCCGGAGCGTCGCCTTCGTCAGCCAATATTGCTGTAAGAGCAGACGCGTCCACGAACATCATGGTTCACCGTAGAGGCTGTCGATAAATTCCTTGTCGGCCGTTCGTCCCGCAGCAGGTCCAGCTTCAGCACGCAGCGAACGGGCAAAAGCCAATCCGCGTTCCACCAGCGAAGGCATTTGTTGCTCGCGCTCGAGCTCGTGTCGCAAAGCCCGACGAACGGCTTCGGTCTTGCTCACTTTCTGCAGCACGGCGAGGCGTTCTGCCATCCGGTTCACTTCATTATCCTTGACGTAAAGTGACATGGGATATCCTCCAACAGGTAGGATATACTTTATATGTATCGGTGGAACAACACCCATGGACGCCGGAACGTGAACCAGTCACGATGCACCTTGCTGTCAACCTTCGTTCTCTGTATGTTCTTATGATGGACTCGAACGCAAATCCATTCGATACGGCCGCTGTGGGAAGCCGGCGTGCGATCATCAGGCGAAACCCCGATGACGTGACTGAGATCGAGATGATCGAGGCGGTGTGGGGTTCCAATCCGCAGTTCAGTGACGGCATATCCTACGAGTTCATCCGTGCCGAAGGAAAGCGCTTTGCCAGCAACCGCTGCCTGGTTCCGGCGTCCGAATTCCACATCCGCAATGGCGAGAAGAAATTTCGCGCCTTCAGGGAAGATGGCAATTTCTTCTACCTGGCTGCGATCTGGGAGCCGCCCATGGGTGACTGGCCGGTCAGCTATCGTATCCTCACGGTCGACGCCAATCCTGAGGTGATGCGCTATCAGGCTCGCCATGGCGCGATTATCGAGCGGCGTCAGGTCATGCAGTGGTTAGACCTGACCCGTCCCGAGGCAGAACTGCTCGTGACGCCACCGGCTCGGATGTTCCGAATCGAGGATATTTTGACGAAACCGGTTCAGACCAGCCTCGCCCTCTGATCGAGGCAGCGAGCGTGCGGCGACGGGTCACGGTAGCCAGGATGGTCAAGTTTATGCCGAGCATCCGCTAGCGTGATCGGCGGTGAAAAACGGCACGGCCGAACATCGCAAAGGCTGCAATGAACGCCCATCGGAACCCGAAGGCCAGGACCTCGGTCGGCCAAACCGGGTGGCCGCCGAAGCGAGCGATCGACAGCGTGAGGGCGCTAAGAGTGACGAGCGCCAACAGGAGCCAGATCGGGCGAGAATGCATGCCTCGCACTGCCACGGCTGGCGGCAAAACTCCAGATCGCGCTGCATCAATTGTCCAGCGAGCCCGATTCGGCAGTCAGATGCCATGATTAGGAAATCAGGTAGCAGCGAACTGAAAGTAACCGATCGGGCCTGCCGCAGCAAACCTCTCCATTGGCTTTGCAAACCCGATCCCTCTTGGTCACATCCTCCGCTCTCCGAATCAGAGGACGCAAGAAATCATGCGACCAACCGGAGATAGTCTTCGCTCCCGACATCAGAATCTGCTGCGATTATTTGCGACAAGTGATCGTTCCAGGCCTCAAGCGCGGCTCGCTTTTCATCGCGCCAATCGTGTCGTTGATAGATCCCCGCCACGCCGGACCGAGCCAAGCCTACGTGATTCAGCACAGCCTCGGTAACTTCGAACCGGACACCCAGACGTTGGAAGTTCGTCGCCAGGGTGCGTCTGAGATCATGCAAACGCCAAGGGGGCAAGGCGAACCCGCGTTCTGCTGCTATTGCGCTGTCCACCTTCAGTTTGCCTTTGTGATAGCTGGTGAATGAGCCGCCCCTGGAGGTCAAAAAGAGCCTTCCATGGCCGGGCCACTGCGCTCCCCCGGCGACGTCATCAAGGACGCGGATGGCAAGGTCGTTCAGGGGGATCGTATTCGCCTTGCCATTTTTAGTCCGTGTACCGGGAAGGGTCCAAAGCTTTTCGGCGCGATCGAGCTCCTCCCATGCAATCCTCGACACCTCTTCTCGGCGTTGGCCGGTTACAATGAGGAGCCGAACTATCGGACCGAAACAGGGATCTGCTGTAGGAGCGTGCTTCCAGATTCTTTTAAGCTCATCGTCGGCGAGCCAGCGCTCCCGTGGCGTGACAGGAGGCGGCGTCTCCATACCTTCCGTAGGACTGCGCTCGAGATCGCCTCGGCTGACGGCCCAGCGAAACATGCGTCTGATCACTGCGAAGACATCTCGCCGCTTGGCGATCTGACTGACGGGCATGGCGTCGAGAACAGCGGCTATGTCGGATCGGGTGATCTGCGGCAGCGGTTTGTTCTTGAGTATGGGCTTAACATGCAGTCGGAGGGAGCGCTTGACCATTTTTGTCCACCCCTCTCCCCTCACTGAATTGCCGAAGAGATCCGCGTAGTTGGAAAAGGCGAGATCGACGGCCTCCCGCCGCCGCAATATGTCTGCTTCGACCGGGTCTCGGCCTTGCGCGACAAGGATCAGGAGGCGCTCTGCTTCAGTGCGAGCGGTCGTCGGTGTCCAGGGGGATCCGTGCCTACCAATTGTATATCGCCGCGTAGCAGCCTCACGACCGCCCATCCTGTATTGGACGACGTAGGAGATGGCTCCCGATTTGGTGAATTTGGCCCCGAACCCTTTGGTATCGAGGTCCCATACAAAGCCGATGTAGTCTTGGGACACCAACGAATCGATGGTCCGCTTTGTGATTTTTCCTTTCGCCAACTTGGGGCCTCCCGCCTAGCGTGCCGAGTAATCACCGGGTAATCACCGTAGCGGAAAACACTGCTAAAAGACTACCAGGCTGGCGTAGGCAGGTCAGAAAAAACCTTTCTTTTTCAACGCTATAATACGATCTACCTACGTCTCCAGCGCACATACCAGACCTCATGGCCGAGGCGTCGGGCCTTTGCCTCATAGCGGGTTTCGGGCCAGCCGCCGGGGCGGGTGAGGAAATCCTTCGGCTCGCTGGCCAGCCAATCGAAGTCGGGGTGGCCGTTCATCACCATCATGGCCCAGCGCAGATAGACGGGATGATCGGTGCCGAAGCGGAATTCGCCGCCGGGCTTGAGCTTCCTTGCGATCATTGCCACCGGGCCGGGGTTCATCATGCGGCGTTTGGCATGGCGGGCCTTTGGCCACGGGTCGGGATGGAGGAGGTAAACGAAGCTCAAGGCGCCGTCGGGGATGCGGGAGAGGACCTGAAGCGCGTCGCCCATATGGAGGCGGATGTTGCCGAGCGCCTGGTCGCGGACATGGCCGAGCGCGGTGACGACGCCGTTCAGGAACGGCTCGCAGCCGATGAAGCCGTGATCGGGCAGCATATCGGCGCGATAGGCGAGATGTTCGCCGCCGCCAAAGCCGATCTCGAAATGAAGCGGGCGGTCATAACCGAAGAGGTTGGCGGCGGTGATCTCCCCCTCTTCCGGGACGGAGAGGGCGGGGAGCAGGGTGTCGACCAGCTCCTGCTGACCGGCGCGGAGCTTGTGGCCCGACTGGCGGCCATAAAGGCGGTTGAGCGTGGTGGGGTCGCCGGATTTGTGCGCGGTCATGGGCGGGCGCTTAGCGGGGCGGGGCTGTGGGGGCAAGCGGGTAGCTGTTGTGCCTCCCGCATCCGTGGTGAGGAGCGGTACGAGTGCGGGAGGCACAGTAGGCCACGGCCGGGTCCTGCGGCCGGGCTTTGGCTAGGCGAGAGCGGAGATGGACAGGCCGGAAAGCCGGTCCTTCAGCTCAGTGGCATTTCATGAAGCGGCCCTTGGCGTCCTTGCACGGGCCTTTTTTGGCGATCGGCTTGGGCGGGCATTTGATAAATTTGCCTTTCGCGTCCTTGCAGGGGGCGGCGAGCGCGGGGGTGGCGCTGGCGCCCAGAAGCGCGAGGCAGGCAAGAGCGGAGGTCAAAAACCGGATCATCGCCTGTTCTCCTTAAGAGGAGGGGTTGCCGGACCCGACAGGGGGCCAAGTCCGGCGAGGCATGTATGGGCCGGGATTGGGCGGAAACCTAGTGAACTTTTCGTCATGTTGCGCCCATGAAAAAGCGGCGCGCAAGGCCATTGCCCGCGCGCCGCTCTTTCATCTGTGGCGGGTAAAGCGCTTAGAGCGCGGCCTTCAGCTTTTCGACGAGGTCGGTGCGTTCCCACGGGAAGAAGTCGCCTTCCGCCTTGCGTCCGAAATGGCCATAGGCAGCGGTCGGGCGATAGATCGGCTTGTTGAGGCCGAGATGGGTGCGGATGCCGCGCGGGGTGAGGCCGCCCAGCTCCTTGATCGACTTGATCGCGTCCTCAATCTTCGCATCATCGACAGTGCCGGTGCCGTGGGTGTCGACATAGAGCGACAGCGGTTCGCTGACGCCGATGGCGTAGGCAAGCTGGATCGTGCAGCGGCGGGCGAGGCCAGCGGCGACGATGTTCTTTGCGAGATAGCGGGTGATGTAGGCGGCCGAACGATCGACCTTGGTCGGGTCCTTGCCCGAGAAAGCGCCGCCGCCATGGGGCGATGCGCCGCCATAGGTGTCGACGATGATCTTGCGCCCGGTAAGGCCTGCGTCACCGTCCGGGCCGCCGATTTCGAAGCTGCCTGTCGGGTTGATGTGATAGACGGTCTCGTCGGAGAGCAGATCGCCGGGAAGGACTTCGGCGATGACGCCCTTCACATATTCCTTGAGTTCCGCTTCGTTGGCACCTTCGTCATAGCCCTTGGCATGCTGGGTCGAGACAACGATGGCGGTCGCGGCGGCGGGCTTGCCATTTTCGAAGCGCAGCGTGACCTGGCTCTTGGCGTCCGGTTCAAGGAAGGGCGCGCGGCCGGAGTGGCGGTCGGCGGCCATCTTGGCGAGGATTTTGTGGCTGTAGTCCAGCGTCGCGGGCATGAGGTCGGGCGTTTCGTCGCAGGCGAAGCCGAACATGATGCCCTGGTCGCCAGCGCCTTCATCCTTGTTACCGGCGGCGTCCACGCCCTGCGCGATGTGCGCGGACTGAGCGTGGAGGTTGTTTTCGAAGCGGAAGCTTTCCCAGTGGAAGCCGTCTTGCTCATAGCCGATGCGCTTAACCGTTTCGCGAACGGTGCGCTCAATCTCTTCCTGCGCGCCGGGAGCCCACTGGTCATTTTCATAGACGCCCTTGCAGCGGATTTCGCCAGCGAGGACTACGAGCTGGGTCGTGGTCAGCGTTTCGCAGGCGATGCGGGCTTCGGGGTCTTTGGACAGGAACAGATCGACGATGGCGTCGGAAATCTGGTCCGCGACCTTGTCGGGATGGCCTTCGGACACGGATTCCGAGGTGAAGAGATAGTTGCTGCGCATGGGACTCCCGTAAGCCAAGCTGGCGTGAAAGCGACATAAAGAAAAGTTTATGTGCCCCTATTAGCCCTTCGCCTTGCGGATGGCAATGGCAACTCCGGCGAGCAGAGCCATGAACAGGAGGGGCGCCCAATTGCCCAGATGGGCAAAGAGCGTGGGCGGCAGCGCGGTGGGGAGCGCGCTTTCGAGATAGCCGGCGCGGTGGAGGCCCAGCGCCCGCAGGACGCGTCCGCGCGCGTCGATCACCGCTGACACGCCGGTGGGGGTGGAGCGGATGATGGGGATGCCTTCTTCTATCGCGCGCAGGCGGGCCTGGGCGAGGTGCTGGACCGGCCCCCAGCTGCCAAACCAGGCGTCGTTGGAGGGATTGAAGAGGAAGGCGGGGCGGTTCTTCGCGTCGATCACATGGCCGGAGAAGATGATTTCGTAGCAGATCTGGACGCCCATCTTGAGCTGCGGGCGGCCGAGCGTGGCGGGCAGGGTCAGGCTTTGCGGGCCGGGGCCGGGCCAGAAGTCGGCGTCGCCGGGGACCAGGCGGGACAGGCCGATCGGCTGGAGGAGGGCGCGCATGGGGAGATATTCGCCATAGGGGACGAGATGCGCCTTGTCATAGCGGCCGAGTAGTTGCGCCTGAGGGGAGACGATGAAGAGGCTGTTGTTGGCTCCGGCGAGGGCGTCGGTGGTGATGCCGTCTTTCTGGACCTGCTTTAAATAGACTTTGGTTGCACCGGTCATGAGCAGGTCGCCGGGGCCGAGCAGCGCGGCGAGGTGCGCGCGCCATTGCGGTTCCATGTCAAGATAGGCGGGGATGGCGGCTTCGGGCCAGAAGATGAGGCGCGGGGCGGGGCGGGGTGTGCCGGAGAGGGTGGCGAGGGTGCGGAAGTGGGCTTCTTCCAGTTCGGCTGAGTATTTTTCGTCCTGGCCTATGTTGGGTTGGACTACGCGGATGCGGGGCGCGCCTGTGGGGGTTTGCGGGGCAGGTGTGAGGAGGCCCCAGAGGGCGAGAGCGGCTAGGGGCGCGGTGAGGGCGGCTGCGGGGAGGAGCTGGCGCTTGGCGGTGAGGAGGATGGCTCCGGCGGCTAGAATGGTGAGGGCGCCTACGCCATAGGTGCCGATCAGAGTTGCGGCTATGGTGATGCCGGTGGGGAGTAGGGTGACGCCCAAGGGGTTCCAGGCGAAGCCGGTGAAGGCTGTGGCGCGGAGATATTCACTGGCTATCCAGCAGGCGGCGAAGAGGAGGGTGAAGGGGAGGGCGCTGGTGCCCACCCCGCTGCGACTAGGCGGCATAGCCGCCAAGTCTCGCTTCCCCTCCCGTTTACGGGAGGGGAAGGTTTTGGAGAGCCACCACGCGCCAAGTGTGGCGAGGCCGGGATAGACGGCGAGGTAGAGCGACAAAAGGACCACTGCGCCGTAGCCGAACCAGTGGGGCATAGCGTCCTGGAAGGTGAAGGCGTGGGCGATCCAGTTTAGGCCCAGGGTGAAATGGCCGAGGCCGAACAGCCAGCCGCGGGTGAAGGCGGCGCGGCGGGTGGGGGCGGTTTCGATGAGCCAGAGGAGCAGCGCGAAGCAGGCGAGGGTGACGGGCCAGAGCTTGAGGGGTTCAAATCCGGTGGCCGCGACGAAACCGGCGAGCAGGGCTGTTAGCTTTGGAAAGCGGGCGGGAAGCTGGATCATGGAGTGGGGATCAGCGGATCGTGGCCATGGTGGCTTGGCTGCACTTGTCATCCTTGTGCCCACCACCCGACAGCATCGAAGCTGCAATGAAGCCGCCGACTACGAGGACCAGGAAAGCGGCGGAGAGGAGGCCCAGATATTTCTCGATGAACGCCTTTATCGGGCGGCCGAATTTCCAGAAGAGGAAGCCGACGAGCATGAACTGGAATGCGCGGGACAGGATGCTGGCCCAGAGGAAAGTGAAGAGCGACAGGCCGATGAAGCCCGCCGTGATGGTGATGAGCTTGAAGGGGATGGGCGTTGCGCCCTTCACCAAGATGATTTCCGCGCCATAGTCGCGCAGATAGCAGGCCGCGACCGGGAATTTGGTTGCGAGGCCAAGGGCTTGGAGGATCTGCTGTCCGACGGCTTCATAGAGGAAATGGCCGATCGCATAGCCGAGCAGGCCGCCCAATACCGAGGCAAGTGTGCAGATGATGCCGAAGCGGATCGCCCGTTCCGGCCGGGCAAGGCACATAAGGCCGAGCAGCGGGTGCGGGGGGATGGGGAAGAAGCTGCTCTCCATAAAGGAGATGACGAAGAGCCAGCGTTCGGCATGGGCGTGGGCGGCTTTGGCCAGCGTCCATTGGTAAAGCTTGGTGAGCATCGGAGGCGGGCCTAGCGGAGATTGAAGAGGACGGCCAGCGCTTTCCATTTCATTACAGAATCGAAACATGAGGCGGCGTTGACGGGAGGGCAGCGTCTGGGCATCAACCCCGTTCCCGTTTCAACTGCCCGGCCGCTTTTTAGTGACGATGTCTTCTCCATCCTGGTCGAAAGTGCGCGAACGCGCAGGGGGGCTGCTGTTTGCGCTGGGGCTGAACGGGTTGCTGTTGCTGGCGCTGCTTACGCTCGCGCCGCATCCTGACATGCGCGAGGAGGACCCGCGCAACCCCGTGACCTTCGAAATGGCTGCCGCTCCTGAAGAGGCGGCGAAGAAAAGCGTTGAGAAGCGGAAAAAACGGGTCGAAGCGGCGGCGCCGAAGAAAAAGACGGAGATTCAACCGCAAAAGCCGGTCCAGAAGCCATTGGTGGAACTGCCGGTTACCCTGCCGCCTGTCACCGTGCCGTTTCTGGAACTCGACAGCGCGCAAATGGCGTCGGCGGACATTGGCAAGATGGCCCCGAAGGATGCTGGGGCGGGGGCGGAAGGCAAGGGCAATAGTCCGGCGGCGGCGGGGCCGGGGGAAGGGCCGGGCGGCGTTCAGCTGTTCGAGGCGGAATGGTACAGGCCGCCGAGCCATGCGGAACTGGCGAGCTACCTGCCAGCGAGCGCGCCTGCCGGTGGATGGGGGCTGGTCGCGTGCAAGACGGTGGAGAATTTCCGCGTCGAGAACTGCCAGGCGCTGGGGGAATCGCCGCAGGGATCAGGCTTTGCCCGCGCGGTGCGGCTGGCGGCGTGGCAATTTCTGGTGCGGCCGCCACGGGTGAACGGCAAGTCGATGGTGGGCGCCTGGGTGCGCATCAGGATAGATTATACTCCTGCCCCGGCAAAGGGCGGCGCGGCGGGTATGTGAATTTAAGTTGCATTTTGATACTGAAATGACATGATGCGGCCCTTTCATCAGAAGGGACATCCAGAATGATCATCCATGGCGCGAGGCCATCACCCTTTGTCCGCAAGGTTATCGTCTTTGCCGAGGAAAAGGGTTTGGCTGTCGAGGTGAAACCGGCTGGCTTTGGTCAAGGCAGCGAGATTTTCGCGCAGGCTTCGCCCTTCGGCAAGATACCAGCCCTTGAAGATGGTGATTTTCTGATCAGCGACAGCAGCGCGATCATAACCTATATGGATGCAGTCAAGCCTGATCCAGAATTGATCCCGGCAGAGCCGAAAGCGCGTGCCCGGACCATCTGGTATGAAGAATTTGCAGATACCATCGTGCAGCCTGCCGCCGTCGCGATCTTCTTCAACCGCATGGTTGCGCCCTTGATTGGGAGGGAGCCGGACATTGAGGCTGCCGACCGGGCGGAAGCGGAGCAATTGCCGGGGATGTGCGACTATGTGGAAAAGGTCTTGCCTGACAGCGGCTTCCTTGTCGAGGATCGCTTCACTCTGGCGGACATTGCGGTGGCCTGTCCGCTTATCAGCGTGGGCTATTGCAGTCCGGTTTTGAAGGCGGGCCGCTGGCCCCGGCTGGAACAATGGCTGGATAATATGTCTGCGCGGCCAAGTTTTGCAGCGGCGCTGGCTGCGGAGGTCAAGCAGATCGAGATGATGAAGAGGTAATGAAATAACCTATTTGGAACATTCCTCTTGACATCGTCACGCTGTTCTGGCATTTATGTCGATATTGGGAATTGTGAGTCGCCGGGACGGTGACGCGGCGAGGGCTGGTCCGGAAGGACTGGCCCTTTTCGTTGGGACAGTGGGGGGGCGAGGCGATGGGGCAAGAGGGTGGCGCCAAGAGGGTGCGGCGCTTTTCGGGCAAGGCCAGCGATGCGCCGGACAGGGAGTTGGCCGTGCAGCGGAGCCAGCGTGGCGCGGCGGGGAGCGGGGCGCAAATGCGCGCGGTGCGCAAGGACGGCTGGACGGCCGAGCGTCGCAAGGTCTTCATGGAAACGCTGGCGGCGACTTGCAATGTCAGCGAGGCGGCGCGGGTGGCGGGGAAGAACCTGTCGAGCGCCTATTATCAGAAGCGGCGGGACCCCGGCTTTGCGCGGGAATGGGCGCAGGCGCTGGGCGTCGGCTATGCCGAACTGGAGGCGCTGCTGCTGCGGCAGGCGTTGTTCGGCACAGAAGAGGAAGAGGTGGTGCTGGACGGCGAGGGGATGGTGAAGAGCCGGAAGGTGAAGCGCGGGCATCCCAATGCGGTGGCTGTGCGATTGCTGGTGCAGCATCGGCGCGAGGCGGGGGAGAGACTGGCGGCGGATGCGGTTGAGAGGCCGGATGGGGAGGACGCGGTCGAGCGGTTGCGCGCGGCGTTGGAGAGGGTGCGGGAGAGGCGTGGGGAGGGGTGAGGCATGAGGGTCGGCGGATGAATAGTCCGCCAACCCTCTATGCAATTTATGTCCGGATTATTCGGCGGCCATGCCATATTCCGGCGGCATGATCGTCGGCAAACCCGGGTCGAAGACTTTGGTCAGCAGTTGCACGAACTCTGGATCCTTCAGCGGATCGTTCGGCATCTTGAAGGCTACGCCACGGGCTCGCATTTCGGAGATCAGGATATCGAAGACCTTTTCGTGGGTCAGGTCGTCGCTGTGGTCGAGCGTGACTGACATGTCGTCCAGATCCATGAAGATGTCGGCGCCCCAGTGAACCAGAAGCCGGGTCTCTTCAGCAGGCAGGCGCTCAACGACCTTGCCATCAGTCGAAATTTGCCATTGGTCGGAGGCGGGATCGCCGTGAATTACCGAGTTGATCGCCAATCCATCGACCCTGCGCTTGTGCGCTGGACCGCAGGCGTTCGCGCCATGGTACATGACTTCATTCTCGACGACTGCTCCACGGCCCCACATCGGCGCGAAAAGCTGCTTGGGCTGACCGCCCGGTCCATCTGGCCAATAAGTGAAGCCGCCGCCGATCTGTCCTTTATAGTACCAGGTCAGGACCTGAGCCTTTTTGGATTGCCACTGCCGAAACAGGCCCGTCTTCGTCATGAGGCCGATCAGCCATGAGGGCGAATTCTGGTAATTGACGCCGCGGAAATCGGCCCCGTCCACATGCGGCGGTCCCCCCGCTTCCGTCGGCCCTTGAATGTTGACCAACATCAGATTGGGGGTCGCATATTTCGCTTTCCAATAGTCGCGGACCAGTTGGAGAAATTTCGTGTTGAAGAAGCAATCCTCGATTTCCGGGAAAAGGCTGGCGTGCCCACGGCCCAGAGTCGCGCGGAAGACCGGGCTGAGGAACATGTCCCACGTGGCCACCACCCCTTCCGGAAGCGATCCGGACGTCGTGGCGATGACCTGTTCAGGCGAGGTGAACTCCTGGGCGAGGATCAATGACCAGGGGCCTTCATTGCGCAGAACATGCAGCATCCGTTGATATTGATCTTCCGTAAACGCGCCCTCGATGATCTGAGGTTCGGCGATCGGACGGAGGAAGCTCTGACTGTTCATGGCTAGCCCTTCTGACTTCAAATGGCTCTGCGACCGCTGATGCGGCGCCTGAAGCCCTATTAGTTGACACTATTCAACGTTTGTCAAGATGCTGGCGAGGAGAGCGCGGGCCGATGGGTGGCATGTCGGATTTCGAGAGATTGGCGGCCCTGCCCGACGTGGCGCGTGAGCGGGTGCTGGCGGGGCTGAATGGCGCGGCGGCGCAGGCTTTGGAGCATGATTGGGAATGGCTGGCGCGGCCTGAGCAGCTGGCGCCTGAGGGAGACTGGCGTGTCTGGTTGATGATGGCGGGGCGTGGGTTTGGCAAGACGCGGGCCGGGGCGGAATGGGTGCGGCGGGTTGCGGAGAGCGATGGCGCGGCGCGGATTGCGCTGGTGGGCGCGACATTGGGCGAGGCGCGCAGTGTGATGGTGGAGGGGCCTTCGGGGCTGCTGTCGATTGCGCCCTGGTGGAACCGGCCGGTCTTTTCTCCGGCGCTGCGGCGGCTGGTGTGGCCCAATGGGGCGATGGCTCTGCTGTTTGGGGCGGCTGATCCGGAATCGCTGCGTGGGCCGCAGTTCAGCCATGGCTGGGCGGACGAGATTGCGAAATGGCCGCAGGGGGAAGCGGCGTGGGACAATATGATGATGGGGATGCGGCTGGGGCGGGCGCCTCAAGTGATGGCGACGACGACGCCGCGTCCGGTGGCGCTGGTGCGTGGGCTGGTGGCGCGGGATGGCGCTGATGTCGCGGTGACGCGGGGGCGGACGGCGGACAATGCGCTCAACCTGGCCGATGGTTTCGTGGCGGCGATGGAGCAGAACTATGGCGCGACGCGGCTGGGGCGGCAGGAACTGGACGGCGAGCTGATCGAGGAGGTGGAGGGCGCGCTGTGGAACCGGGCGCTGCTGGAGCGGTGCCGGGTGGCGTATGTGCCGGGCGGCGATGGTGGCGGGGCGTTGCTGTCGCGCGTGGTGATTGGCGTTGATCCTCCGGCGTCGGCGCATGGTGATGCTTGTGGGATCGTGGTCGTGGGGTTTGGTGGGGATGGTCGGGCTTATGTGATCGCCGATGCGAGTGTCGAGAAGGCGAGCCCTGAAGGCTGGGCGCGGGCGGTGGCTGAGGCGGCGGCGGTGCATGGTGCTGATCGGGTGATTGCCGAAGCGAATAATGGCGGGGCGATGGTGGAAAGCGTGCTGCGCGCGGCGGAGGCGGCTTTGCCGGTGCGGCTGGTCCATGCGAGCCGGGGGAAGGCTGCGCGGGCGGAGCCGGTGGCGGCTTTGTATGAAGCCGGGCGGGTGCGGCATCGTGGGGCGTTCTGGGCGCTGGAGGATGAGATGTGCGGGCTGATCGCCGGGGGTGGCTATGTGGGTCCGGGGCGGTCGCCGGATCGGGCGGATGCGCTGGTGTGGGCTTTGACGGAATTGATGCTTGGGCGGCGTGGCGATGCGCGGGTGCGGGCGGTTTGAGGAACCGGGCTGGCAGGCGCGGCGTATTATCCCATGTCAATATTCTAGGGAGTGAGGCTGATGAAATTGGCCAGAATCATGATGGTGGCGGCTGGCGCGACTTTGGTTGCGACGCCGGTGATGGCGGCTTCGCTCAATAGTAAGGAGCGGGCGCGGGTAGCGCGGGCGGCTCCGCGTGATCGGGATGATGTGCGCTATTGCTTGTTGCAGGCGAAGAAGGGGCGCGATCGCGGGACGGTGATTGGTGCGGCTGGTGGTGTTGGCGTGGGTGCTCTGGCTGGTGGAAGTTTGGGTGAATCCTTGCTGGCAGGCGCGGCTGGGGCTGTGGCTGGGCGTGTGATCGGGAAGAGTGAGGGGACCAACGCCGAGTGCGATCGGGTTTTGCGGCGTAATCCTTGAGTTGATGGGCGAGGGGCGCAAGCCCCTCTCCAGGTTGCGGTAGGCGGCACGCCGCCAACCTTCACCATCCTCTCCCCTGAAGGGGAGAGGATTTTTGTTTGTGGGGCTTTCATGAAATTCTTTGGGGCGAGGGCGGCGCGTGCGGGCGCGCGGCCGGTGTTGGCGCGTGCCTGGGGGTCGGGCGCGGTGGCTTTGGGGGAGTGGCCTGCTTCCTATGAGGCGCAGGTACGCAGTGGCGTTATCGGTAATCCGGTGGCGCAGCGGGCTTTGCGGCTGGTGTCGGAGGGCGCGGGGGCTACGGCTTTGCTGGCGAATGGGGTCGAGGAGGGGGAGCGCAGAGATGTGCTGTCGCTGCTGACGCGTTGTTCGGCGGGGCAGGGGTTGGTCGAGACGTTGGCGAGTCATTTGCTGCTGCATGGCAATGGCTATGTGCAGGTGATGATGGGGGCGGATAGCAAGCCGGTCGAGCTATATGCGCTGCGTCCCGAGCGGGTGAGCGTTGAGGCGGATGCGCGGGGGTGGCCTGCGGCTTATCTCTATCGGGTCGGGGACAGCGTGACGCGGTTGCTGCCTGAGGATGCGGCGGGGCGTGCTTCGATCCTGCATCTGAAAGCGCTGCATCCGTTGGATGATCATTATGGGCTGGGTTGTGTTGGGGCGGCTGCGGGGGCGGTGGCGATCCACAATGCGGCGACGGTGTGGAACAAGGCTCTGCTGGACAATGCGGCGCGGCCTTCGGGGCTATGGTTTACGATCCGGGGGACGGGTCGGTGATGTCGCCTGAGCAGTTCGAGCGGGTGAAGCGGGAGATGGAGGTGGCCTTTTCCGGCGCGGCCAATGCGGGGCGGCCGATGTTGCTGGAGGGCGGGCTGGATTGGAAGGCGATGAGCCTGACGCCTGCGGAGATGGACTTTGTGGGCCTGAAGGCGGCGGCGGCGCGGGAGATTGCCTTGGCTTTCGGGGTGCCGCCGATGCTGATGGGCCTACCGGGCGACAATGCTTACGCCAATTATCGGGAGGCGAACAAGGCGTTGTGGCGGCAGACGATCTTGCCGCTGGTGGCGAAGATTTGCGGCGGGCTGGCGCAGGGTTTGCAGGGATGGTGGCCGGGGTTGAGCCTGGCGGCGGATCTGGATGCTGTGCCTGCCTTGTCGGACGAGCGGGCGGCTTTGTGGGAGCGGGTGGCTGCGGCGGATTTTCTCTCGGCGGATGAGAAGAGGGCGATGTTGGGGATTTGATGTTCGCGCAGAGGCGCAGAGGGCGCGGAGGTTTTTTGTTCACGCGAAGGCGCGGAGATTTGTTGGAGGGCCGCCTTTGGGCGGCTTTTTTCTTGTTCTGCGTCCTCTGCGCCTCTGCGCGAAATGATTGGGAGTAGGGCCATGAAATATGATGGCGAGATGCTGGCGCGGCTGGTGGCGCAGGCCGAGGGCGCGCCGGGGCGGATGGACATGCTGATGATCCGGGCGCTGATCGAGGAGGCGAGCGAGTTGGGGGCTGGGCGGGCGTTGGAGCGATTGGGCTTGAGCGACCGGAGCGCGGAGAAGGATGTGCGGGAGTTGCGTGAGCTGCTGTCCGCCTGGCGTGATGCGAAGAAGGCGGCTCGCGGGGCGGTGGTTAGCTGGGCGGTGCGGATCGTGATGGCGCTGGTGTTGCTCGGCGTGGCGGTGAAGGCTGGGTTGATCGGGATGGTGCGCGGATGAGTGGGGCGGCGGTGCTTGACGCTTCTCGACTGCGCTCGAAGCGAACGGATGTTGGAAAGGGGGATGTTCGGTTCGCTGGATACGCGGCGGTGTTCGATCGGGTGGATCATGGCGGCGACGTGGTGCGGCCGGGGGCCTTTGCGGGCGTGGCGGCGGGGGTGCCGTTGCTGTGGCAGCATCTGCCGGGTGAGGCGATCGGGACGGTCGAGCGGGTGGAGGAGGATGCGCGCGGGCTGCGGGTGATCGGGCGGGTGTCGGGCAGGACTTCGGCCGGGCGGGCTGCGGCGCGGGCTTTGAAGGAGCGCGCGGTGGATGGGTTGTCCTTTGGCTATCGGGTGCGGGAGGCGCGGGGAGCCGGGCCGCGCGAACTGCTGGCGCTGGGGTTGGTGGAGGTGAGCGTGGTGACGCATCCGATGCAGCCTTTGGCGCGGGTGATTGCGGTGGAGGGGTAGGGAAAGCCCCCTCATCCAACTTCGCCTAGCCAGCAAGCTGGCAAGGCTTCGTATCCTTCTCCCCCGTGGGGAGAAGGTTTTTTTATGTGCGAGGAGTGGTTGATGACGGATCAGTTGGAAGCGAGCTTTGATGCGGTGGTGCAGGGTGAGCGTATCGAGGCGCTGGAGGGTGAGGTTGCGGCACTGAAAGGGGCGCTGGTGCAGCAGCAGCGGCCTGCGCTGGATGGGGTGAAGGGTGGGTCGTTCGATCCCAAGCGGGCGGCTTTTGTGGAGCGTTATGTGCGACAGGGGCTTGAGGCGGGTGTGGAGCTGAAGAGCTTTTCCGGGGCGAGTGGCGCTGCGGGAGGCTATGCGGTGCCGCGTGAGATTGACCAGATCATCGACGCGACATTGAAGAGCATCTCGCCGATCCGGTCGATCGCCAATGTCGTGCGTACGGGTAGCGCTGGCTATCGCAAGCTGGTGACTTCGGGCGGCATCGTGTCGGGCTGGGCGAGCGAGACGGGGGCGCGGGCCGAGACGGCGACGCCGAGCTTTAACGAGATCGTGCCGCCTTATGGTGAGCTGTATGCCAATCCGGCGGCGAGCCAGGCGATGCTGGATGATGCGCAGTTTGATGTCGAAGGCTGGCTGGCGGGCGAGATCGCGCGTGAATTTGCGGCGGCGGAGGGCGCGGCCTTCGTCAACGGCAATGGCACGAACAAGCCCAAGGGGTTCCTGACCTATACGGCGACCAATGAGGCGGACAGCGTGCGTGCCTTTGGCTCGCTGCAATATGTGGCTTCGGGGGCTTCGGGTGCCTTTGCGGCGTCGGGTCAGGAGAAGCTGATCGATTTGGTGCAGAGCCTGCGGGCGCCCTATCGTCAGGGGGCGTGCTTCGTGATGAATTCGGCGACGCTGGCCGTCATTCGCAAGATGAAGACGAGCGATGGGGCGTTTATCTGGCAGCCTTCATTGGCCGCTGGGCAGCCTGCGACGCTGCTGGGCTATCCGGTGGTGGAGGCCGAGGACATGCCGGATATTGCGGCGGGTTCGCTGTCGATCGCCTTTGGTAATTTCCAGGCGGGCTATGTGATCTCTGAACGTAGCGAGACGAGCATCCTGCGCGATCCGTTCAGCAACAAGCCGTTCGTGCATTTCTATGCGGTGAAGCGGATTGGTGGTGCCGTTTCCAACTCGGAGGCGATCAAGCTGATGAAGTTCGCGGCTTCGTAAGAGGCACCCTCATCCAAGTTCGCCTAACCGGCTGTGCCGGTAAGGCTACCTATCCTTCTCCCGCTTGCGGGAGAAGGACTTTGCTGACGGGAGGGGCGGTTGGTGTTGGTGCGGGAAGAGGTTGGGGCGGCGGGGGCGTCGCTTGAGGAATTGAAGGATTATCTGCGGATTAGTGGGAGTGGCGAGGATGGGTTGCTCGACGGGCTGCTTAGAAGTGCGACGGCGTTGTGCGAGCAGTTTCTGGGGCAATGGCTGATCCTGGGCGAAGCGCGGGAGACGGTGCGGGCTGATGGGGGATGGCAGCGGCTGTCGGCCCGGCCTGTGGTGGCGATCCTGGGTGTTGATGCGGTCGGGCCTGACGGGGTGGAGCAGGCGCTGGCTGTCGATGCCTATTCGGTTGATATCGATGCGGCGGGGGATGGCTGGGTGCGGGCGCGGCCCTTGGCTGGCGCGCGGGTGCTGGCGGTGCATTATCGGGCGGGAATGGCCGAGGATGCGGATGGCCTGCCCGATCCGATCCGGCAGGGGATCGTCCGGCTGGCGACGGAGCATTTTTCGGCGCGTGGCGGTGATGTGGCGACCCCGCCTGCGGTGGTGAGCGCGCTGTGGCGGCCGTGGCGGCGGATGCGGTTGGCATGAAGGTGGCGGTGCTGGCGCGGATGGTCGAGCTGCGGGCGGCGCGGCGGCGTGGGCAAGTGGCCGAGGCGATGCTGGCGGCGGGGGTGGAGGATGCGCGGGTAGAGGGGGAGGCTGTGCTGTTGTCGGGGCGGGGGATGCTGCGGCGGTGGCTGGGCGACCTTGACCTGCGCGAGAGGGTGAGGGGTGGGGGATGAGTGCGGAAGTGACGGTGCGGGCGGCGGTGATTGCTGCTTTGAGTGGTGACGCGACGTTGATGGGTGGGCTGAATGGCTTGTTTGACGGTCAACCTGCGCGCGCGAGCGTGCCCTATGCGGTGGTGGGGGAGTGTATCGCGAGCGATTGGGGCGCGAAGGATGTGGACGGGCGCGAGCTGCGGCTGACGATTGGGCTGCATGATGCCGGGGAGACGCCGGGGCGGCTGGCGGTGCTGCTGGAGCGCGTTGATGGCGTGATGCAGGTTTTGGAATTGGCCGAGGGCTGGCGGATCGTGGGGGTGCGGTTGATCCGGTCTCGGGTGGTGAAGGGGCGCGAAAAGGACGCCTGGCAGGCGGTTGTGGATTATCGGGTGCGGGTGGTTCGGGAGGCGGGTTAGACCTTTTAAAGGAACCGCCACCTCTCATTCGTTCGCCCTGAGCCTGTCGAAGGGCCTTCCTTCTTTAAGAAGTAGAGGGCTTCGACAAGCTCAGCCCGAACGGGGATGGTTGGGCTGTGCGCGCAGGGCTCCGTGCCCTCTAGCCGCCGGGCTTGGAATAATCTTCAAACTCGCCGGTGATCTTGTCGACATATTCGGCGATCTGGTCGTCAGCATCGGCTTGGGCGTCCTTGTCGGACATGCCGGTGGATTTGTCGTCGGCGACGATGGCGGCGCGGAAGGCGGCTTCCTTGGCGCTGCATTTCGACTTCAGCGTGGACTGGAAGTCGCTGAGCGACAGTTTCTTGTCGAGCGCGGGGCTGATCTCTTTCGCCAGACACTCGGAATACGCCTTGCGGCCAGCGCCGACGGCATCGCCGCTTTGCGCCGACGCGGCCAGCATCATCATGAGGGGAGCAGCGAAGAACATTCGAACCTCTCCAATCGCAATTCAGGCACGGTTTATCTTACAGGAGAATGCTCCATGGCAGTGGAAAAGGGAAGCGCGTTTCTATTGAAAGTGGGCGATGGCGGGTCGCCTGTCGCCTATGCGACGGTGGCCGGGATGCGGACCACGCAGCTGTCGGTGAATGGCGAGGGCGTGAACGTTACGTCCAAGGATTCCGGTGGGTGGCGTGAGTTGCTGTCGGGCGCGGGGGTGCGGTCGGTCAGCGTTTCGGCGGCGGGGATATTTACCGGGTCGGCGGCGGAGGTACGCATTCGCAATCATGCGCTGGCCGGGACGATCGAGCAGTTTGAGCTGAGTTTCGAGAGTGGCGAGCGGATGCGCGGGCGCTTTCTGGTCACGCGGCTCGATTATGCGGGCGATTATAATGGTGAGCGTAATTATGCGCTTAGCCTGGAAAGCTCTGGCCCGGTGGTGTCGGAATGAGCGCGGTGAATGAGGCACGCGGCGAGGCTGCGCTGGAGGTGGCTGGCGAGGCTTTGCGGTTGCGGCCGAGCTTTGCGGCTTTGGTGGCGGCGGAGCAGGAACTGGGGCCGCTGTTTGAGTTGGTGGAGCGGGCGGCTGCGGGCAAGTTGTCGCTTGCCGATATGGCGGGGCTGTTCTGGCACTGCCTTGCTGATGCGCCCGTGGGGCTGACGCGCGAGAGGCTGGGCGAGGCGATTGTCGAGGCGGGGCTGGCTAAGCTGTCGCCGGCGTTAAGTGGGATCATCAGGCAGATTTTGGGGGGACGATGAGCTTCTTCAAAACGGCGGCGCGGCTGGCTGGCGTCGCGGGATGGCTGCTGGGGTGGCGGCCGGATGAGTTTTGGCGCGCGACGCCGGTGGAGTTGGAGGCGGTGTTGCGGGCGGCTCGGGGAGAGGAGGAGCCGGGGGTCGGGGTGGATGTGGCGGAGCTGGAGCGGCTGCGTGGGGTGATGCCGGATTGAGGGGGTGCTTTTCCGTTTCTCGACTTCGCTCGAAACGAACGGAGGTGGGTGCCTGGGGCGCGCCCTCACCCCAAACCCCTCCCCCAAGGGGAGGGGCTTCTCTTAAGTGCTGGAGGTGGGATGGACGAGGAAATCGAGACGCTGGTGGTGCGGGTTCGGGCGGATACGCAGGGGCTTTCGCGGGATGTGGAGGCGATGCGGGGGGCGTTGGAAGGGCCGCTGGCTTCAGGTGCGGAGCGGGCTGGGCGGCGGATTGAGCAGGGGTTGTTGCGGGCGGTGCGCAGCGGGCGCTTTGGGTTTGAGGAACTGAAGCAGGTTGCGCTGTCGGTGCTGGAAGAGATTGCGGCGGGGGCGGTGCGGTCTGGTGCGGCTGGTGTTGGGGGCGTTGGGGGTTCTTTGCTGACGCTGGCGGGTGCGGCGCTGGGATTGCCGGGGCGGGCGACTGGCGGGCCGGTGTCGCCGGGACGCGCCTATGTGGTTGGTGAGCGCGGGCCTGAGCTGTTCGTGCCTACGGCTAGCGGGCAGGTGATGGCGAATGGTGGCGCGGGCGCGCGGGACGTTCGCGTCAACATTGCCGTGCAGGGACGCGGCGAAGGGTTCGACAATGCGCGGATGCTGGCGCGGAGCGCGCGGCAGGTGGCGCGGGCGGTCAGGGGAGCGCTGAACGGATGAGCGGGCTTGGCTATTGGCTGGCGGATGCGCGGCGGGGGCAGGAAGAGCGCTTCATGAAGCGTTTCGCGCCAACGCATTGGACGGTGAACTTTCCGCGGCCGATGATGGCGAGTGTCGTCACGACGGCGCCGGATGCTTTGCGGGTGGACGCGGTCTTTTATGGGTCGGGCGATCTGGCGGGGCTGATCTGGGAGGCGGAGGACAAGTGGAGCCATCCGCTGCTGGCCTATGAGACCGCCCGCGACTTTCGGGATTGTGTGTTGCGGTTCCGTTGGCGGAGCGGGGGGCTGAAGCGGCTGGACGAGGTGCATGGGCCGACGCTGACGATCGAGGGGCGGGATGCGGAGGGCGATCCGAGGTCCTGGTATGTGCGGCTGTGGAACTATGCGAGCGGATCGGCGGAAGATGCTGACATCGTTCTGAATTTCGCTGATCTGGATGGGGGGTTCCTGCTGCCGGGCGAGGCTGATCCGGTTTGGGCGGGTGATGTGGATCGGATGTTCATATCGCTTGGCGCACCCGATTATGATGCGGGGACCACGGCCTTTGCGGCGGGAGCCGAGGGTTGGGCCGAGCTGTCGAACATGCGCTGCGATGGCGCGGGGTCGGTGCTGAGCGTCGGCGATGTGATGGTCCCGGAACATGGGCTGTCGATGGCGACGGGCTATGATGATTGTTTCAACCAGACGCCTGAGCGGATTGTCGAGGCGATCCATGCGCTGGGCTATCGCGGCGACATCAACCATTATGTGGGGATGAGCCATTATTTCCGGCTCGAACCGCTGGGTGGTGGATTTTATGTGAGCCTTGCCGGAGGTGTGTTGAACGCGCCTTGTGCGGCCTGGCATGCGGACTTTGCGGGGCGGGCGAAGGCGCTGGGGCTGGGGGTGATCTGGTCGCTTTCCTATGAGTTGCTGGACGCGCATTGCTGGAATGATTGGAAGCAACGCGCGGAGAATGGCGACCCGGCGCTGACGGGCTGGTCGCCGCCTTCGACTTTGCTGTCGCCCGCGCATGACGGGGCGATGAGTTATTTGCGGCTGGTAGCGGGGGGCTTTGTTTCCATCGGGTTGGCTGCGGGAATTCCGATTAAGTTTCAGGTGGGCGAGCCATGGTGGTGGATGATGCCTGCCGATGGGCGGATCTGCATTTATGACGCGGCGGCGCAGGCGGCCTTTGGCGGGAGTCCGGTGTCGATCAGCGATGTGCGGGGGACGTTGAGTGAGCCGCAAAAGGCTCTGTTGGATCAGGCAGGGGCGGTGCTGGCGGCGTCTACGGCGGCGCTGTGTGCCTGGGTGAAGGGGGTGGCGCCGGGGGCGGTGACGCATCTGCTCGCTTATCTGCCGACGGTGCTGGATCCGCTCGCGCCGGAGGCCAAGCGGGCGAACATGCCGGTGGGGTGGGCCGCGCCTGCCTTCGATGTGTTGCAGCTGGAAGATTATGACTGGGTGACGGAGGGGCGACCCACGCGCACGTCCCGGGGGATCGAGGTGGCGACGGCGCGGCTCGGCTATCCGGTGGAAGAGCAGCATTATTTTTCGGGCTTCGTGCTGCTGGCCGAGCAGGCGGCGCAGTGGCGGCGGATTGCTGACGCGGCGGAGGCGGCGGTGCGGCGAGGGACGGCGGCGACCTTTGTCTGGGCGCTGCCACAGGTGGCGCGGGACGGCTTCACCTGCTTCAGACTTCAGGGGGATGATGACATGCAAGCCTTTGACGATGTGGCTTTTCCGATCGCCATCGGGCGGGACGCGAGCCTGTCGCCTGCTTTTTCGACGCAGGTGGTGGAAAGCCCGTCCGGGCATGAGCGGCGGAGCAGCGACTGGGCGGATGCGCGGCTGTCCTTCGACGCTGGGCCAGGTGTGCGATCGGCGGCGGATATTGTCGAGTTGATCGCCTTTTTCCGGGCGCGGCGAGGGGCGGCGCGGGGGTTTCGCTTCACCGATCCCTATGACGATCGCAGCTGTGCGCCGGGGATGGTGCCGGGGGCGCTGGATCAGCGTCTGGGGACGGGGGATGGCGTGCGGACGGAGTTTCCGTTGCAGCGCTATTATGGCGAGGGTGATGAGGCGCAGGTGCGGCGGATCACCCGGCCGGTGGCAGGCAGCATTCGCGTGGCGGTGGATGGCGTCGAGCTGATGGGCGGATGGAGCCATGCGGGACTGGGCGTCATCGCGTTTGACGAGGCTCCGGCGGTGGGCGCGTTGCTGACGGCTGGCTTTCGTTTCGACGTGCCGGTGCGCTTTGCCGAGGACAGGCTGGACGTCAACCGCGCGACCTTTGCGGCGGGCGAGGCGCCTTCGGTGCCTTTGGTGGAGATACGGGAATGAGCGGGCTGGAGGCTTTGGAGAAGCCGCTGGCGACACTGGCCTTTTGCTGGCGGCTGGAGCGGCGGGATGGCGTGACGATCGGGCTGACGAGCCATGATCGCGATCTGGAGATCGGGCATGTCCGCTATCGCGCCGCGCCGGGGATGACGCCTTCGGCCGTTCGCAGCGGGATCAGCGCGGAGGCGGGCGATACAGACTTGCAGGGCGCCTTGATTGCGGATGCGATCAATGAGGCGGATTTGATGGCGGGGCGCTGGGATGGGGCTGCATTGGAGTTGCGGCTGACCGAGTGGGACGCGCCGGGCGACCTGTGGCTGATGCTGGCGAAGGGCGAGATTGGCAGCGTCGCGCGCAAGGGCGGGGCTTTCACGGCGGAGCTGGTGGGGGCGATGGCGGCGCTGAAGGCTCCGGTTGCGCCCTCTACCTCGCCCGATTGCCGGGCGCGGTTGGGGGACTGGCAGTGCCGGGTCGATCTGGCGGCACGGCGTAAGGTCGTGGCGGTGTCGGCTGTCGATGATGTGGAGGTGAGTGCGGCGGGGTTGGCTGTGGGTGTCTATGCCTTTGGTACTTTACGGTGGCTGACGGGTGCTAATGCAGGCGCGGTGCAGGCTGTCGTGGATAATGGGGCGAGTGGGGTGACGCTGGCCGATCCGCCATGTTTTGCGGTGGCGGCGGGGACGCTGGCGCTGCTGACGGAAGGGTGCGACCGGCAGTTGGATACGTGCCGGACGCGCTTCGCCAATGTCGTGAACTTCAGGGGGGAGCCCTATTTGCCGGGCACGGACCTGCTGACGCGCTATCCCGGCGCGTGAGCGGCGCCATGGGGGACCGGATCGTGGCGGCGGCGCGCGATCTGGTGGGGGTGCCTTTCCGGCTGCAAGGGCGCAGCAGGACGAGCGGTATTGATTGCGTCGGGCTGGCGGCTCTGGCGCTGACGCAGGCGGGGCATCGGGGTGCCGCGCCGCGAGGCTATGGGCTGCGGTCGGGTGATGCGGAGTTGGTGCGCGGCTGGCTGGAGCAGGCGGGTTTGCGGGCGGTGGAGCAGGGGCAAGTCGGCGATCTGGCGCTGGTGCGGCCGGGGCCGTTGCAATTGCATCTGATGATTTTGGTCCCCGGCGGGCATGTGCATGCCCATGCGGGATTGGGGCGCGTGGTCGAGACGCCGGGGCCTTCGCCCTGGCCCGTCATCGGCCATTGGCGGGCGATATAGGAGCAGACATGGCGACTTTAGTGCTGACCGCGCTGGGCACGGCGATCGGCGGGCCGCTGGGCGGAGCGATCGGCGGGCTGATCGGCAGCAGCCTGGATCAGGCGGTGCTGTTCAAGCCCAAGGGGCGCGAGGGCAGGCGGCTGACCGAGTTGCAGTTGCAGACATCAAGCTATGGCGCGCAAATCCCGAAGCTGTTTGGCACGATGCGTGCCGCTGGGTCGGTCATTTGGGCGACCGACCTTAAGGAAAAGCGCAACAGGAGTGGCGGCGGCAAGGGGCGGCCGAGCGTCACCAGCTATAGCTATTCGGCGAGTTTCGCCGTTGCGTTGTCGGCGCGCAGGGTGCTGGCGGTACGGCGCATTTGGGCCGACGGCAATCTGCTGCGCGGGGCTGCCGGGGATTTTAAGTCGGGCTTGAGCGCGTTTCGCCTGCATTTGGGGAGTGAGGATCAGGCTGCCGATCCGCTCATCGCTTCGGCGGAGGGCGTTGATCGGACGCCGGGGCATCGGGGCATCGCCTATGCGGTGTTCGAGGATTTGCAACTCGCCGATTATGGCAACCGCATTCCGTCGCTGACCTTTGAGGTAGAGGCGGATGAGGGGGTGGTGACCATCGCGACGGTGGCCGTGGACCTGAGCGGCGGTGTCCTTGAGGCGGTCGTAGATGGAACCGTCGATGGCTTTGCGGCGGGCGGAGCTGATGTGATCGACGCGATTGGTCCGCTGGTGGAGGCATGGGACCTTGCCTTTGTTGCTGGTGAGGACGGACTGCGGCTGACCGGCACGGGGAGCGATGAGACGGGTGGTGAGATCAGCGCGGGCACCCTGTGCAAGCGTATCAATGGCCGTGCCATCGATGCCGTCGAACAGTCGGGAGAGAGCGCTGATGCGGTGCCGCTGGCCCTTTCGCTGCGTCACTACGATGCAGCGCGAGATTATCAGGCGGGGGTGCAGCGCGTCAGTCGGCCGGGGGCGGGGCGGGTTGAGCGCGGGATCGATCTGCCGGTCACCATGTCGGGCGATGTTGCGCGTCGTCTGGCGGCCCGTCATCTTGGCCATGACTGGACGGGCCGATCCGCCATGACCCTGCGTTGCGGGTGGGACGCCCTGCGCCATGAGCCCGGTGATCTGGTGACGGTCGAGGCCATGCCGGGCCGCTGGCGGGTGGAAGAACGGGAGTGGGAAGCCATGGCCGTGCGGCTGGCGCTGCGGCGGGTGCCGGGAGCGGGAGGCGTCTTGCCTGCGGGAGCGTCCTCTGGCGCGATCGTGCGGCAGACGGATGCGCCGCATGGACCTACTGTATTGATGCTGACCGACCTTCCGCCGTTGCGGGAGGCGGTGGCGACCGTGCCTTTGATCGCTGCGGCGGCCAGTGGCGGGGAAGGGTGGAGAAACGCGGCCCTCTTCGTGATGAGCGAGACGGGGGAAGCCAATCCGGTCGGCCGCACCGCGCCGCGCGCCGTGATGGGGGAGGTCGACGAGGCGTTGGAGCCGGGGAGTTGGGCTCTGATCGATCTGGTCAACAGCGTGCATGTGACGTTGCTGGCGGCGGACATGGAGCTGGGCGATGCGGATGAGGCTGCATTGGCGCAGGGGCGCAATCTTTGCATGGTTGGACGCGAGCTTCTCCAATTTTCCCACGCGGTGCAGACGGGCGCGGCCAGCTTCCGGCTGGAAGGCCTGCGCCGGGGATTGTTCGGGACGGAATGGGCGATGGATGGGCATGTCGCTGGCGAGCCGTTTCTGCTGATCGAGGAGGAGCGGCTGGCAGAACCATTTGCAGCCTTGGGCAATGGCGAGATCGGCAGCACATTGCGGCTTTCGGCAGTCGGGATTGGCGATGCGGAGCCGGTGGAGGCAGAGCTGACCGTCAGCGGGGAAGCGGTAACGCCGGTGGCGCCCGTTCACTTTCGCGCCGTTGCCGACGGGGCGGGGGGCTGGAATCTGAGCTGGGTGCGGCGGAGCAGGAATGGCTGGCGCTGGATCAGCGGGGCGGACGTGCCGTTGGGCGAGGAAAGCGAGCGTTACGAACTGCGCGTGCTGGCGGACGGCGCTCTGATGCGCCGGGTCGAAACCACATCGCCGTCATGGGCATATGACGTGGACGCATTCGACGCGGACGGGGGCGGCGCATTGACGATCGAGGTCCGGCAGATCGGCTCGTTCGCCCTGGGACGGCCCGCGCGGCTCGTCCTGCCGCTTTGATAATCGACAACAAGGAAAAAGGAGGTTCGATCATGACGAGCGATGCGACGCCCCGCTGGGCCTTGCCCCAGCTTTTCGCCGGGCAGGCGCAGAAGGAAGTCTTTCATAACGAGGCGCTGGCACGGATCGACATGCTGCTGCATGGCGCGGCCGAAAGCGCGGACGAGGATGTGCCGCCAACTTCGCCCGACGACGGCCAGTGCTGGATTGTTGCGGATGGCGCTTCAGGAAGCTGGTTGGGGCAGGATGGGTCGGTCGCCTGCTGGACAGGAGGCGGATGGCGATTTGCCGCGCCACGTGCGGGCCTGACGCTGAGGGTCGTGGACCGAGGCCATATGATGTATTTCGATGGCAGCGATTGGCAGGATGCAGCAGTCCGGGGCGACGGCTTCTATGTAGGGGGCGAGCGGGTTGCGGGGACACGGCAACCGGCCATAGCCAACCCCGTGGGGGGAAGCTCCATCGACAGTGAGGCGAGAAGTTCCCTGGTCGCGATTTTAAATGCCATGCGCAGTCACGGACTGATCGAACCATGACTTGTGGCATGTCCGGCTTTTACAATAGAGGTGCACGGAAATGCTTGTGCGACCGGGCTTCTGGAGCCGTGTGATGCATTTGAGCAACAGTTTCACCAATTGTGGACTTGCCATGAAACTTTCTTGCCGATACATGGTTTCAGCAGTCCTTCGTGACACTTTTGAAAGGGGAATTCAAATGCGGAAGCTTGCCCTCGCGGCTGTGCTTGCCTCCTCCGCCCTGGCCACCCCGGCCCTGGCGCGTGATAACAGCTGGTATATCGGAATCGATTCCGGCGTTACCATCGTTGAAGATCAGGACATCACTTTCACCCCCGGTATCGATCCGACGACTGGTCTTGGCACTGCCAGCACCACGCTGGAAAATGTCGACTACCACAAGGGTTGGGACGGTGATGCGGTCATCGGTTACGACTTCGGCGGTTTCCGTCTTGAAGCCGAAGCTGGTTACAAGCGTGCCAAGGTTGACCTGGACAAGAGCGGTTTCGGTGGTTCCGCGTCGGCCCTTTCGTTCATGCTGAACGGTCTGCTTGACTTCGGTTCGGACGACGGTCTGCAGGGCTTCGTCGGTGGCGGTGTTGGCGTTTCGCGCGCCAAGCTGGCTAATGACCTGGTCAACGACAGCGACACTGGCTTCGCCTGGCAGGCGATTGCGGGCGTTCGTTATCCGCTGACCAACAATGTCGACGTTTCGCTGAAGTATCGCTTCTTCAACCAGGACAACATCGACCTGGTTCCGGCCTACACCACTTCGGTGGGCGTTGCCGGTGGCGATGTCAGCACGAAGCTGCGCACGCACAGCCTTCTGCTGGGTCTGACGTATAACTTCGGTGGCGAACCGGCTGCTCCGCCGCCCCCGCCGCCTCCGCCGCCCCCGCCCCCGCCGCCTCCGCCGCCGCCTCCGCCGGTCGCTGAGTGCAGCCCTGGGCCGTACATCGTCTTCTTCGAATGGGACAAGTCGGACATCACGCCTGACGCCGCCACCATTCTGGACAACGCGGTTTCGGCCTACAGCAACTGCGGCAGCGCCCAGGTCATGCTGGCAGGTTATGCGGACCGTTCGGGTTCGGCATCGTACAACGTTGGCCTGTCGCAGCGCCGTGCTGACGCGGTCAAGGCATACATCTCGTCGAAGGGTATTCCTGACGGCGTGATTACGACCCAGGCGTTCGGTGAATCGAACCCCCGCGTCGAAACCGCCGACGGTGTTCGCGAACTGCAGAACCGTCGCGTGGAAATCACTTACGGTCCGGGTTCGGGCCAGTAAGCAAGATTTCCATCTTCGCGGATGGAACAAGGTTGAGGGGCTGGTCGAAAGACCGGCCCCTTTTCTTTTGCGGTGATCAGGCGCAACGGCGAGCGAGTGGTTTCATTGCCACCGTCTGGCCGTCAGCGTTGGGGAGATCGCTTGGCATTCTGGACTATATGCGCAACAAATGGCGACTTGTTGCGTTCGCCAGCTATTGCTTCACCGGGAGTGCATTTGATCATGAAAAACGCCCTAATCGTCTTTGCGCCCCTCGCACTTTGCCTTACCGCCTGCACGAGCGGGGATGGTGGGGCCGTGAATTCCGGGTCGGCCGAGATGCCGAATGCCCGCGCTGTCTTGCTGGCTGCGGACGGGTCAGCTCGGGGCGAAGCCAAGGTGACGGAAGCGACCGACGGCCTGCATGTCGATGTGCGGGCAAGCGGGCTCACGCCTGGTGTTCATGCGGTGCATATCCACATGACCGGAACATGCACGTCGCCCGACTTCACCAGCGCGGGCGGTCATTGGAATCCCACCGCGCGCCAACATGGCCGGGATAACCCGGCGGGCATGCATATGGGAGACATGCCAAACCTGACCGCTGGTGCGGATGGGACTGGGCGAATGGAGTTCGTGGTCCCCGGTGCGACCTTGCGCAGCGGGACCAATGCGGTTCTGGACGCAGATGGCGCTGCCATCGTGATCCATGCTCAGGCGGATGACAACAAGACTGATCCTGCGGGTAACGCAGGCGGGCGCATTGCCTGTGGTATATTGTCCGCCGGTTAAGACGGCGGGCGGACGCGTATTTTAGAGGGCGGAGGGGTCGGCGGGATATACCGCCGCCATTTCGTAATGCGCTCCATTCTGCGTCAGGTGGCTTTCGAAAAGGGCAAATTCGTCCACCAGAAATGGAGGACTGGAAAGTCCGGCATGATAGGTCAGGAACCCGTCCGTGCTGCCTCCGTCACGGCCGAAGCGGGCGAGCGTGATGTGCGGCAGGTAGGCGCGTTGCTCCGCCGGAAAGCCCGCCGCAACACAGGCGCGGTCGATCTTCCGATGAAGCTGGTCTAGCGCATCGCGAGGTTGAACAGCTGCCCACAAGGTGTCGGTTCGCCCTTTGCGCTCGAACTGTCCGAGGCCGGACAGGGAGATTGCGAAAGGAGCGAAGCGCACGGCTGCCAGTGCCTCGGCGAGGTCGTTGGCCTGGTGCCGGTCGGCGTTTCCTACAAAGCGTAAGGTCAGATGCAGTTGATCCTCGCTCTGCCATCGCGCGCCAGCGATGCCGCTCATCAATGACAACAAGCGCGCCCGGATTGGCTCCGGCGGGCGAATGGCGACGAAGAGGCGGTGCATGATGCCGGTATAGCGGGCCTGAGGAATTGTGTCAGCGGAAGCGAACAGAAGAATGGAGTGGGCCCGTTGGACGTGAAAGCAAGGAAACCATTCTAAGTCGTTAGAGCGCTCCGGCCGCTCTTCCCTTGAATTAGCGGCCAGATATCGCGATAATAGCGATGTCGGCGGAGTGCGCCGGTGAAGGAGATTATCTCATGGCCAATTGGTCTGACCCCCGCTCGAACATTGCCGGTTTCGGCGGGACGACGGCTGCGCGCGGCGAGGCATTCGACGCTGGGCTGCGCAGCTATATGCTGTCGGTTTACAATTATATGGCGAGCGGCGTTCTGCTGACGGGCGTCGTTGCCATGCTGTTTGCATCGAGCGGGCTGGCTTATCAGATCCTGGCTGGCCCCGGCATTCTCAAATATGTCATCATGCTTGCGCCGCTGGCATTCGTGATGATCATGAGCTTTGGAATTAATCGTCTCTCGACGGTCGCGATGCAGGCCATGTTCTGGGCCTATGCCGCAATGATGGGGCTGTCGCTTTCCTCGGTCCTGCTGGTTTATACCGGCACGTCGGTGGCGCAGACTTTCTTCGCGACGGCGGCGGCTTTCGCGGGCCTTAGCCTGTGGGGCTACACGACGAAGAAGGATCTTTCAGGCTTTGGCACCTTCCTGATCATGGGCGTGGTCGGCCTGTTGGTCGCGTCGCTCATCAACCTGTTCCTGCGGTCGAGCGCCATGGACATGGTGATCAGCTTCATCGGCGTGCTCCTGTTTGCGGGCCTGACCGCTTATGACACGCAGAAGATCAAGAGCATCTATGCGCACGTCGCGGGTACGGACATGATGGGCAAATCGGTGGTGATGGGGGCGCTGAACCTCTATCTCGACTTCATCAATATGTTCCTGTTCCTGCTGCGTTTCATGGGTGATCGCCGCTGATCGCACCGTTGCAGACGAATTGAAAAGGCCCGGTGGAGCGATCCGCCGGGCCTTTTGCTATGGGAGGACTTGAGGTTCAGGCCGGTTTCTGCATCTGGGCGATGAGGGCGCCGTCTAGTTCCTTCTGTCGCTTGTAGGCAGGGCGCTCGCGCAGGCGGGCGGAGTAGGTTTCGAAAGCAGGACGAACCGGCATAGTGCCGAAACTCATCCCCCAATCGATCTGGGAGCCAACGTAGACATCGGCTGCTGTGAACTGGCGGCCGCAAATCCATTGATCGCCTGACACGGCCTGTTCCAACGTTGCGAGTGTCTGATCATAGTTGCCGTAGCCCATGGAGCGTTCGCGGTCTTCAGGAACAGAGAGGCCCATCGCTTTGTTTGAAACAGCCGCTTCGACCGGGCCTGCCGCGAAGAACATCCAGCGATAATAATCCGCCCGCTGATCCAGGGGCGGGGCGAGGCCCGCATCTGGAAAAGTATCGGCCAGATAGGCGCAGATCGCGGCGGCTTCGGTCACGACCTTCCCCTGATGGACGATGGCGGGAACCTTGCCCATCGGATTGATGGCGAGATAATCGGCCGCCTTCATGGTGGTGCCATAGTCCAGGATGATCATGTCATAGGGCTGGCCTACCTCCTCCAGCATCCAGCGGGCGATCTGCCCGCGCGACATGGGGTTGGTGTAGAAGGTGATGTCTGCGGGCATGTGAATCTTCCCTCGTGAAGACGTAGTTGGAATTCGGGGCGCCAGATTGGCAAATGCTGGTGGTGTCGGCCATTGGAATTTTGATTGTGGGGTGGCCGTTTCAGATCGCCTTTGATGTTGCGCTTGCCCACCCCCTAACCCCCTCCCGCTTGCGGGAGGGGGGATGCGATCCTCCTGACGCGCGCGGGCTTTGCCCAAAAAGAAAGGGCGGCCGTGGGGAGCCGCCCTTTCGTATCTCGTGCGTTGGCCTGCTTATTTGGCCGGTTCCGCGGGCTTCGCCTTGCCACCCTTCTTGCCCTTTTTCGGAGCGGCCGGGGTGATTTCAAAGGCCAGCGCCTCGTCCTTCAGCCGGACATGCACCTCGCCGCCATGGACCAGCTTTCCGAACAGCAGTTCTTCGGCTAGCGGCTGCTTGATCTTCTCCTGCATCAAGCGGCCCATCGGGCGCGCGCCGTAGAGCTTGTCATAGCCCTTCTTGGTGAGCCAGCCCTTGGCATCGTCGTCCAGCGTGATGTGGACGTCGCGGTCGGCCAGTTGCAGTTCGAGTTGGAGCACGAACTTGTCGATGACCCGCGCCACGATCTCCGGCGGAAGATAGCCAAAGGGGACGATGGCATCGAGACGGTTGCGGAATTCCGGCGTGAAGAGCTTCTTCACCGCATCTTCCTGCACATCGTCGCGCGTCAGTTCGCCAAAGCCGATGCTTTCCTTCGCCATGTCCGACGCACCGGCATTGGTGGTCATGATGAGAATGGTGTTGCGGAAATCGACCGTCTTGCCGTGGTGATCGGTCAGGCGGCCGTTATCCATGACCTGCAACAGAATGTTGAACAGATCCGGATGCGCCTTTTCGATCTCGTCCAGCAGTAGCACGCTGTGCGGGTTCTGATCGACCGCATC
The DNA here is from genome assembly GCF_015693305.1 of Sphingobium sp. Cam5-1. Lineage (NCBI taxonomy): Bacteria > Pseudomonadati > Pseudomonadota > Alphaproteobacteria > Sphingomonadales > Sphingobiaceae > Sphingobium > Sphingobium sp. Cam5-1. The sequence continues at coordinate 553,162 of NZ_CP065138.1, forward strand.
GGTGAGCAGGCCGCCCTGATCATAGCCGACATAGCCCGGAGGCGCACCGATCAGGCGGCTGACCGAGTGCCGCTCCATATATTCCGACATGTCGAACCGCTGGAGCGGAATGCCGAGGAGATTGGCAAGCTGGCGCGCGACCTCCGTCTTGCCGACCCCGGTAGGGCCGGAGAAGAGGTAGCTGCCGATCGGCTTTTCCGGATCGCGCAGGCCCGCCCGCGACAGCTTGATCGCGGAGGACAGTATCTCGATCGCTCGGTTCTGGCCAAATACGACGCGCTTGAGGTCGGTGTCCAGCGATCCCAGCACCGACTTGTCGTCCGCCGATACCGTCTTGGGGGGAATGCGCGCCATGGTGGCGATCACAGCCTCAATCTCCTTGGGCGTGATCGTCTTCTTGCGCTTGGACGGCACCACCAGCATCTGCATGGCGCCGACCTCGTCGATCACGTCGATCGCCTTGTCCGGCAGCTTGCGGTCGTTGATGTAGCGCGCCGACAGTTCCACCGCCGCCTTGATCGCGTCGGGGGTATATTTGACGTTGTGATGCTCCTCAAAGGCGCTGCGCAGACCGGCGAGAATCTTGATCGTGTCCTCGACCGAAGGTTCGTTGACGTCGATCTTCTGGAACCGGCGCAACAGGGCGCGGTCCTTCTCGAAATGGTTGCGGAACTCCTTGTAGGTGGTCGAACCTATGCAGCGGATCGTGCCGCCCGATAGAGCGGGCTTGAGCAGGTTCGACGCATCCATCGCCCCGCCGCTGGTCGCGCCAGCGCCGATCACGGTGTGGATTTCATCGATGAAGAGGACCGCATGCGGCATCTTTTCCAGCTCGGTGACGACCGCTTTCAGCCGTTCCTCGAAATCGCCGCGATAGCGGGTGCCAGCGAGCAGCGCGCCCATGTCGAGCGAGTAGATCACCGCCTCCTTCAAGACATCGGGAACCTCGCCCTCAACGATCTTGCGCGCCAGGCCCTCCGCAATCGCGGTTTTGCCGACGCCCGGATCGCCCACATAGAGCGGGTTGTTCTTCGACCTGCGGCACAGGATCTGGATGGTCCGGTCGACTTCGGCGCTACGGCCGATCAGCGGGTCAACCTTGCCCCGCATCGCCTTCTCATTGAGGTTGACCGTGAACTGCTCCAAGGCACTGTCCTTCTTGCCCTTGCTGTCCTGCGCCTTCTTTTCCTCTTCCGGAGCGCCCTTGGCGGCGCTTTGCTCCGGAGCAGCTGTACCCTTGCCGACGCCGTGGCTGATGTAGCTTACGGCATCCAGACGGCTCATATCCTGTTGCTGGAGGAAATAGACGGCGTAGCTCTCCCGCTCGGAGAAAAGCGCGACGAGCACATTGGCTCCCGTCACTTCATCCTTGCCGGAAGATTGCACGTGCAAGATGGCGCGCTGGACCACGCGCTGAAATCCGCTGGTGGGCGAAGGGTCGCTTGAACCCTCCACCTTCAGGCTGTCGAGTTCACTGTCGAGATATTGGGTGACGGCGTCGCCCAGTTCGCCAAGCTCTACGCCGCACGCCTGCATCACCTTCGACGCATGCTCGTCATCGATCAGCGCGAGGAGCAGATGCTCCAGCGTCGCATATTCGTGGCGGCGCTCCGACGCATGGGTCAGCGCGTTGTGCAACGTGGTTTCAAGGGCGGGTGCGAAAGATGGCATTTCTATTCTACTCCTGAGCCCCAAAGAGAGGCTGACTTGAACCATATGTCGGCATTGCTCGACGGCAGATCAAGGAGGACGCCCTGACCGCCGGAATTGCCAGACTGCCCGTACCCGGTGAAGCCCATGTCAGGGCCGCAGAGGGCGGAGCGCGGGTTCATCGCTTGAATAACGCCTCAGCACTTGATTTGTGGTTAACGGCGCTTTCAATCTTTGATCTGGTTCGGGCGATTTCACCCTCCAGCGCCCTGATGCGCTCTTCCAGATCGGCAAGGGATAAGGGACCCAAATCCTGTCGAAGCAGTTGGGCCAGCGGATCATCAATCTTGCGAGGCAGATCGTCGTCCATGTCCATAAATGCCAATGTTGACCGCCGGGGCGCCTCTGTCAATAAGGCCCTTAAGCCGCTTGCGATTTTCAGCTGCGGTGCCGGATTATTGCGGGGGAATGGGCATCATGGGGTTTGAAGCGGCACTGCCTGATGAAATGATGGCGATTGCCATTCCATCGCCCGGCGGTCCCGAAGCTCTGGTGCCTGAGCGTCGTCCGGTTCCTGCCCCCGCAGCGGATGAAGTGCTGATCCGGGTCGCCGCAGCAGGCGTGAACCGGCCCGATGTGTTGCAGCGGCAGGGCAAATATCCGCCGCCCCCCGGCGCGTCCGATATTCCGGGGCTGGAGGTTTCCGGCACGATCGTTGCGGCTGGCGGCAGCGCGGAAAAACTGATTGGGCAGCGCGTATGTGCGTTGCTTGCTGGCGGCGGCTATGCCGAATATGCGGTTGCGCCAGCGGGCCAATGCCTTCCCGTGCCGGATAGCTATGACATCGTTGAGGCGGCGGCTTTGCCCGAAACGCTCTTCACCGTCTGGACCAATTTGTTCGAACGGGCCTATGTCGTCGGAGGCGATACGGTGCTGGTGCATGGCGGGACCAGCGGCATCGGCACGATGGCGATTTCGCTCTGCCGCCTCTTTGATATCACCATCATCGTCACCTGCGGCAGCGATGCCAAGTGCGAACAGGCTAAGGCTTGGGGTGCGCATCATGCCATCAATTATCGTGCCCAAGATTTTGTCGAAGAGGTCAAGCGCATTACCGCTGGCCAAGGCGTGCAGGCGGTTATGGACATGGTCGGCGGCGATTATGTGCCCCGAAACTTGCAGTGCCTTGCCGAAGATGGCCGCCATGTGTCGATCGCGGTACTGGGTGGCGCCAAGGCGGAAATCTTTATCCCAGCGGTGATGACCCGGCGGCTGACGCTGACCGGATCGACGCTGCGGCCGCGCTCATCCGCTTTCAAGAGCCTTGTGGCCGATGAGATCATCCGGGAGGTCTGGAGCTTCGTCGAAGATGGCAGACTCCGTCCGGCGATGGACCAGCGCTTCCCCTTGGCAGAGGCCGCGCGGGCACATGCGCGCATGGATGCAGGGGAGCATTTCGGGAAGATCGTGCTGACGGTCTGAGGGCCTGTTTGGGTGGTTGCAGACATCCCAAATCCTCCCTGCGCGAAGCGTGGGGAGAGCTGGTGGAGGGGAAATGAGCCGAGGTCGCGCATTTTCCCCTCCGTCAGCGCTACGCGCTGCCACCTCCCCATCTGCCGATGGGGAGGATTAAAAAGCTCCTCTCCTGGCTACAAAACAGTCGCTCACCCTCATCTCGCGATGCCGTAAAACCCCGTAAACCGTAGCATTTCCGTCATATTCGCTGCGGGATTGTAACATTGCGCCGCTAGGGATTCGGCCCCGAGGACAATAGCTCCAGGGGTTGCATCATGAATGCCATCACACGCCTGCCTTTCCTGGCGGACATGGACGAAGGCACCCAACATTTCGATACGCCGGAACATGGCGGCAAGCGGCGCCGTTACCGCACAGTCTGGATATCGGATATTCATCTCGGCACGCGCGGCTGCAATGCGAAGCTGCTGATCGACTTTCTCGACAGCGTCGATAGCGAGACCATGTATCTGGTCGGCGACATCATTGACGGATGGCGGCTCAAGCGGCGCTTCTACTGGCCCGCCGCGCATAATGACGTCGTTTGGCGCATCATGAAGCGGGCCAAGCGGGGCACCCGCGTCGTCTATATCCCCGGCAACCATGACGAGATGTTCCGCCAGTTCACGGGCCTCAGCTTTGGCGGGGTCGAGATCAGGCGCAAGGCGATCCATGAGACCGCCGACGGTCGCAAGCTACTCGTCCTGCACGGCGATGAGTTCGACACGATCATGCTGGCCCACCGCTGGCTCGCCTTCGTCGGGGACGCCGCCTACGGCTTGCTGATGCGGCTCAACGTCGTGGTGAACGCGGTGCGCCAGCGCATGGGCCTGCCCTATTGGTCGCTCAGCAAAATGGCCAAGCACAAGGTCAAGAACGCCGTCGAGTTCATTTCCCGCTTTGAAGAAGTGGTATCGCATGAGGCCGGAGCACGCGGCGTTGATGGCGTGGTTTGCGGTCACATCCACAATGCCGAAATGCGTGAGATTGGCGGCGTCCAATATTATAATGACGGCGACTGGGTTGAAGGATGCACCGCTCTGGTCGAACATTTCGACGGCCGTATGGAGGTGCTGCACTGGGCCGATGAAGTCGCGGCACGCGCGGCCGCCGATCAGGTGAGGATCGCTGCCTGATGCGCATCGTCATCGTGACCGACGCCTGGTCCCCCAGGTCAACGGCGTCGTCAGGACGCTTCAGACCATCCAGGCGGAGCTGGAGGCGAGGGGGCATGCCGTAAAGATCATCTCGCCCGATCTCTACGGCTCCTTTCCCTGTCCGACCTATCCCGAAATCCGCCTCGCCTTCGTGCGATCGGGCGTGGTGGGTGACGCGATCGCGGCCTTTGAACCGGACGCCGTCCATCTCGCGACCGAAGGGCCGCTCTGCCTTGCCGTACGGCGTTGGTGCCTGCGGGGCGGGGTGCCATTCACCACCGCCTATCACACCCATTTCCCCGATTATGTGTCGCGGCGAACCGGACTGCCTGCCCGCTGGTTCTGGTCCTATATTCGCTGGTTTCATGGTCCCGCCCGCGCGGTGCTGGTCTCGACCGGATCGGTGCGGCAGCAGTTGCGCGCGCATGGATTGGCGCAGGTCCGGCCATGGGGCAGGGGCGTGGACCTGTCCGCCTTCACATCCGTGGCAACGCCGCCAGCGATATTCGCCAATCTCCCGCGCCCGATCCAGCTCTATGTCGGCCGGGTCGCGGTCGAGAAAAATCTTGAAGCCTTTCTTGCCAATGACCACCCCGGCAGCAAGGTCGTCGTGGGTGATGGTCCCGCACGGGGCCTGCTGGAACGCGCCTATCCGGACGCGCATTTCCTCGGCTCGCTCTTTGGGCAGGAACTGGCGGGCGCCTATGCGGGCGCCGACGTGTTCGTCTTCCCCAGCCGCACCGACACATTCGGCCTCGTCATGATCGAGGCACTGGCATGCGGCACCCCTGTCGCCGCTTATCCGGTAAGCGGGCCGGTGGACATCGTGACCCCCGAAACCGGCGCGCTATCCGAACGGCTGGAGGACGCCATCGCCGCTGCGCTGCGCTGTGACAGGGCCGCCTGCGCCGCCCATGGCCGCAGCTTCAGCTGGGAACGCAGCGCCGACGAATTCCTGACCGGCCTCCACTGTATCGATCCCGTCGTCAGAGACAGCGCGGCCTGACGCTTTTCCTTGCTCCACGGGGCTTCTTGCACTATCTCAGGACGGGCGTGGCCGCCCTGCTTGGGCGGCCCTTGTTGTTTTTAGTGCCGGAGAATCCTCGTGTCCCAGCCTCTCATGCCCCATGCGACAGCCAGCTGGCTGGTCGACAATACCGCGCTCAGCTTTGACCAGATCGCGGAATTTTGCGGGCTGCATATCCTGGAAGTGCAGGCGATCGCCGATGACACGGCTGGCACCAAATATACCGGCCGCGATCCCGTCCGCGCGCATGAAATCACGATGGAGGAAATCCACAAGGGTGAGGCGAACCCCGATTATCGCCTCAAGATGCTGAAAGGTCCCGAACCCGTCCGCCGTACAAAAGGCCCGCGCTACACGCCCGTGTCCAAGCGTCAGGACAAGCCCGATGGTATCGCCTGGATCCTGCGCAACCATCCGGAAATTTCGGACGGCGCGATCGGCAAGCTGATCGGCACCACCCGCACCACAATCGCGGCCATCCGTGACCGCACGCACTGGAACATCTCCAACATCGTGCCCAAGGATCCGGTGACGCTCGGCCTGTGTTCGCAGCGGGAGCTGGACGCGCTGGTGACGAAGGCCGCGAAGAAGCTCGGCATCGAAGCGCCGACTGACTCGCGTCTGGACGGCGACCGTGAGGCGCTGATCGAGGAACTGCGCCGCGAGCGCGACGACGCCGCCCGCCGCGCCGAGGAAGCATTGAAGAGCGAGGCTGACCTGATTTCGGGTGCTGCCACGATCCTCGATCCGTTCAGCAACAATCAGGGCCAGGTCTGATCCTGCCCTGACGCCCTGCTTTACGCTTGCGTAAAGCAGGGGCCTGACATACATCTCCGTTAATGGAGAGCATCGAGACGGTCTGGAAAGACCATTATAATCATCCTTTCCCCTGGGATCAGTCCTTCCCTCCCATGTCGATGGTGGACATGGTCGTGGACAGCGCGACGGCCAATCCCGATGCGTTGATGATCGATTTTCTCGGCCGCAAGACGACCTATGGCGACATGCTCCATGTCATCCGCCGGGTCGCAAGGGGGCTTCAGGACCTGGGCGTGCGAAAAGGTGACCGGGTCGGCCTCTACCTCCCCAACGTCCCCCATTATGTCGCGGCCTATTATGGAGCGATGATGGCGGGCGCGACCGTCGTCAATTTCTCTCCCCTCTACACCGCCGCCGAACTGGAACATCAGGTAGAGGACAGCGGCACCAAAATCCTCTTCACCCTCTCTGCCAAGGCATTGCTGCCCACGGCGCTGGAGGTGCTGGACAATAGCAGTCTTGAACGCCTGATCGTCGGCTGCGTGGCGGAGGTTCTGCCCCCCGCCAAGTCGGTCCTCTTCCGCATTTTCAAACGTAAGGAGACAGCGCAGATCCCTGATGATCCGCGCGTCACCAACTACGCCAACCTGATGCGCCATGGCGAAGACCCAGCGCCAGTTGCCATCGATGCGGTCAACGACGTCGCTCTGCTGCAATATACCGGCGGCACCACCGGTCGGCCAAAGGGCGCGATGCTTACCCACCAGAACCTGACCGCCAATGCGCGTCAGATCCGGCTCATCGATCCGCATCCCGAAGCCATCGACCGCATCCTCGCGGTCCTGCCCTTCTTCCATGTCTTCGCCAACACCTGCGTCCTTAACCGTACGGTCCTCAACGGCGGCGAAATGGTGATGCTGCCCCGGTTCGAAGCCGTGCAGGTACTCGCCGCCATTCAGCGAACAAGCCCGACGTCAATGCCCGGCGTCCCCACCATGTTTCAGGCGCTGCTCGATCATCCGGCGACGCCGAACATCGATTTCTCATCACTACGCCTGTGCATTTCGGGCGGCGCGCCCCTGCCGCTGGAACTCAAGAAACGGTTCGAAGCCGCCACCGGCGCGAAGCTGGTCGAGGGCTACGGCCTTACCGAAAGCAGCCCGGTCGTCTGCTCCAACCCCTATGAAGGGCTGAACAAGCCCGGCACCGTGGGTCAACCCGTCCCCGGAACCTACGTAAAGCTTGTGGATCGGGAGGACCCGACACGACCGCCGCCCGCCGGTGAGCCCGGCGAACTTGTCTTTGCCGGCCCCCAGATCATGAAGGGCTATTGGCAACGCCCCGATGCTGACAAGGAAGTCTTCGTCGATGGCTGGCTGCGCACCGGCGACGTCGGCCTGATCGATGCCGACGGCTATGTGAAGATCGTCGATCGCCTGAAGGACATGATCGCGGTCGGCGGCTTCAAGGTCTTCCCCAGCCAGGTGGAAGAGGTGCTCTACCACCACCCCGAAGTAAAAGAGGCGCTCGTTATCGGCATCCCCGATCCCTATCGCGGCGAGTCCCCCAAGGCTTTCGTCACGCTTCAGGAAGGCGCGAAGACGGACGGCGAGGCACTGAAGGCGTGGCTCAACCCCCAACTCGGAAAGCATGAAAAAGTCTGCGAGGTGGAGGTTCGCCTGAACCTTCCCAAGACGCTGGTCGGCAAGCTGTCGCGCAAGGAACTGGTCGCCGAAGAACGGGCAAAGGCGCAAGGCGCAGCAGGGCAGGCTGGAACGGCTGCCTGAACCTTCCTATCTTGTGCCCCACACAGGATAAGGAACAGGCGAATGGCCGAACAAATCGCGACGCTGGCAGGTGGCTGCTTCTGGTGCACCGAGGCGGTGTACCAAAATCTGAAAGGCGTCCGGTCGGTCGAAAGCGGCTATCTGGGCGGTCAGTTGCCAAACCCCAGCTATGAGCAGGTCTGCTCCGGCGCGACGGGCCATGCCGAAGCGATCCGCATCGCCTTTGACCCGGAGGTGATTTCCTATGGCGACCTGCTCGACATCTTTTTCGCGACGCATGATCCGACGACGCTCAACCGGCAGGGCAACGACATCGGCACCCAATATCGCTCCGCCATCTTCCCGCATTCGCCGGAGCAGGAAGCGGAAGCCCGCGCTGCCATCGCCCGCGCGCAACCCGACTATGGCAACCCGATCGTCACCACGATCGAACCTGACGCCCCCTGGTATCCGGCCGAGGATTATCACCAGAAATATTGGGACCGCGTCGGCGACCGTAACCCCTATTGCATGGCGGTCATCCCCCCAAGCTCGCCAAGCTGCGCAAGGGCTTCGCGGAACGGATCGAGGGCTGATCTACCCGTATTCGACCTATCTCCGTTCCGTTCGCGCCACCTCTCCCCCGTTCGCCCTGAGCCTGTCGAAGGGCTTCTTTTCTTTTTAAGGAAGAGGCTTCGACAAGCTCAGCCCGAACGGGGAGGCGGTGGCCTTCAAACACTAACAATCACCAAAAACGGACACTTTCCCCCAACCCACCAATATCGCTTAGGCTAAGGTTAATCACGACCATGCCATTCAGGTGAGGATTTCACAGGGGAATATCCATGCGCCCATTCGCGACGATTGCCGCAGCCGGAATAATGCTGACCCTCCCGGGCTGCATCGCAAAGACGGCGCTCGACGTCGCCACCCTGCCGGTGCGCGCGGGATCGCAGGCCGCAGATTGGGCCACCACCAGTCAGGAAGAATCCGACCGCAACTACGGCCGCCGCATGCGCAAGCAAGAGGCCAGGGAAGCGCGCGACCGTAAAAAGGTCGAAGAACAACGCCGCCGCGAATGCAAGCGCGCTGGCTATCGGGACTGTGATTGAGGACGGTTCGACCAGTCACTGAGCTATAATGATTTCGCGCAGAGGCGCAGAGTTCGCAGAGAATCGGGAACGGGCCAAATGGCCCCAGAAAAAACCTCTGCGCTCTCTGCGCCTCTGCGCGAATCCAAATTCCAGCGTCGCGAACTAGGGTCGATCGACATTCAGGAGATGGCGTGTCGAGCCGAAGGCCACCGAAGGTAAAATGGTGGTTTTCCGTGACCCTTGAAGCGAGTCACGCGCCTCGCTTCAACGCAGCGTACTCAAAGTACGTGAGCACCGGAAGCGCGGAGAACCGCCATTTGCAGACCGCCAGAACTGAATGTCGATCGGTCCTAAGCCGCCGCCCGCCGCAACCGATCATTGATCGCCGCTCCAATCCCCACATCCGGAATAGGCGCCACCGCAATATGCGTCGCCGCGCTCGCATCGGCAACATGCAGCGCCGCGAACAGATTGGCCGCGGCCTCCTGCACATCGGCATCCGGGCTCAAATTGATATTGCACGGCATCAGGCCAAAGCCGATCAGATATTCGTCCTTTTCAGCCCGCAACGCGTTCAGCCGCAACGGCTTGGACGGCGCATAATGGCTTTCCAGCTGACCCGGTGCCTCGATCTTCGCATCAGCAGCGCCCGTCACAACCGGAAGGCCCGTCGCCTGCTCCAGCATCGCCGCCGTTACCGGACCCGGCCGCAGCAGCCGGATACGGTCATCTTCGGGCGCGACGATCGTTGACTCCAGCCCCTCGCTCGTCGGCCCCTCATCCAGGATCAGCCGCACCTTGCCATTCAGGCTGGCCAGCACATGCTCGGCCCGTGTAGGGCTGATCGCGCCGCTGCGATTGGCCGATGGCGCGGCGAGTGGCCGCCCGCTTTCCCGGATCAGCGCGCGCATGGCGGGGTGGGCGGGCAAGCGCAGCGCGACGGTCGGCAGGCCCGCCGTCACCAGCGATGACAGGCCGCTGTCTTCCCGTACCGGCAGCACCATGGTCAGCGCGCCCGGCCAAAATCGCGCCGCCAGCTTGTCCGCCACGGGAGAAAAGATCGCCAGCCGCTCCGCCATTTCCTTGTCCGAAACGTGCACGATCAGCGGGTTGAAGCTCGGCCGCCCCTTGGCGCTGTAGATCGCCGCGACCGCGCTCTCGTCCGTCGCGTCGGCGGCAAGTCCATAAACCGTCTCTGTCGGCACCGCGACCGGCTCGCCCGCGCGGATCAACAGCGCGGCTTCACGCAGGGCTTCGGCGCCATAGCGGCAGATCCGGGTGGAATAGACAGGATTTGGGATGGTCACGGCCCCGCGATATAAGCTCCAGCGCGGCAGAGTAAAAGTCCATTACGACAGAAGAATGACAGGGCCACGCGGCTTGCCGGGGCGGGGGAGGGGGGTTAAGCCCGGCGCATGAACAACGAAACGCTTAGCCGCATCGCCGAAGCGCTGGAACGGATCGCGCCGCCACCGGCTATTTCCGCCGATCTCACCGCCGCGTCCGCCTATGTCTGGGATGGCCACGCGATCCAGGCCGTGGATGCCTTTGATCCGGTGAACTATGATCTGTTGACCGGCATCGACGCGCAAAAGGCGACATTGCTCGAAAACACCCGTCGCCACGCCGCAGGCCATGCTGCGCATGACGCGCTGCTCTGGGGCGCACGCGGAACGGGCAAGTCCGCAGTGGTCGCCGCCGTCATCGACCGGCTCCAGCGGGAGGGTGCCGACATTGCCCTGCTGCAATGCGCGATCGATGAACTGAACAGCCTGCCGCGTCTCTTCTCCCTCCTGCGCACGATGCAGCGCCCCTTCATCCTCTTCCTCGACGATCTCGGTTTTGATGAGAATGGCGTGGGCGACGCGCGCGCTTTGCGGTCGCTGTTACAGGGCGGCACGGCCGCTCGGCCCGCCAACGTCCGTCTCTATGTCACCTCGAACCGCCGTCACATCGTCCCGCGCCACCTGTCCGAGCAGGACGACCCCGTCAATCCGCGCGACGTGGTGGATGACAAGATGGCGCTGTCCGACCGCTTCGGCCTCAGCCTCGGCTTCCACGCCATCGACCAGCAGGCCTATGTCGACATCGTCACCGGCTATGCGGACAGCCTCGGCCTCAGCTTCGATCCGCTCGAAGCCATCCAGTGGGCAACCCAACGCGGCAGCCGTTCGGGCCGCGTCGCCTGGCAATATGTGGTCGAACTTGCAGGCCGCAACGGCCGCGCGCTTTAGGTCACTTCCCGCCGGTCACCCGCCAGATCACGCCGCCGACATCGTCGCTGACCAGCAGCGCACCCTTCGCGTCGCCCGCGACATCCACCGGCCGCCCGCGCGCATTGCCATCGGCATCCAGAAAGCCGGTCAGCACATCGACAGGCTTCGCCTTGCCCACCTCGCCATTCGCCTCGAACGGCACGAACACGACCTTGTATCCCGCCGCAGGCTTCCGGTTCCAGCTCCCATGCAGCCCGACAAAGGCGCCGTTCTTAAACGCCCCGCCAATCTCCACCTTGTCGGCAAAGGCCAGCCCCAGCGGCGCGACATGGTTGCCCAGCGCATAGTCCGGCCGCTTGGTATATTCGCGCACTTCGGGCCGTTGCGGCTGCACGCGGCGGTCCTCATACCCGCCCCAATAATTCCACGGCCAGCCATAGAAGCCGCCAAACTCCACCCGCGTCAGATAGTCCGGCACCAGATCGCTGCCCAACATGTCGCGCTCATTCACCACGCCCCACAGCGCGCCGCTCTTGGGTTCAAATGCCAGCCCCACAGGATTGCGCAGCCCTGAAGCGTAAATGCGATAATCCCCGGTCCTGGGATTGACCTCCAGCACCGCCGCGCGGTTCGCCTCCCCATCCAGGCCGTCCTCGGCGATATTGCTGTTCGACCCGACACCCACATAGAGCAGCCCCGTGGGGCCAGCCGCCAGGCTCTTGGTCCAATGCATGTTGGGCGCGTTCGCGGGCAGGTTCAGGATCTTGCGGCCCTTGGCGGTGATCCGCGTCTCCCCCTCCTTATAGGGGAAGGCCATCAGCGCGTCCGTATTGGCGACGTAGAGCGTCCCGTCCACCAGCGCCATGCCATAGGGTGAATTGAGCCCGGTCAGGAACGGCGTCTTCACCTCTGCGCGCCCATCGCCATCCGCGTCGCGCAGCAAGGTGATGCGGTTGGCCGAAGGCACGCCCGCGCCAGCCTTGTCCATCAAATAGGTCATCACCCGATCGACGATTCCACCGGCGGGGCGGGGAGGGCTGTTCGTCTCGGCCACCAATATGTCGCCATTGGGCAGCACCAGCATCGATCGCGGATGCGCCAGCCCCTCGGCTAAGCGCGCCACGGCAAGGCCCTTCGCCGCCACCGGCTTCTCGCCCGCCGTCCACCGCTTCACTTCGGCGACGTTGATGGTAGGGATGAGCTCGCTGCGAGGAGAGGTGAAAACCGGCTCTTTCCCTACATCCTCACCCGCCGCCAACTGCGCCGTATCCCCTTGCGCCAGATAAAAAATGACGCCCCCGGCGATCAGCAGGAGGATAAGGGTGACGGCGATCAAATGCTTCTTCATGCCGCCTGTCTATGCTGCGAATTCTCGCGCGGCAAGGCGTCCCGTCAGCCCCGTTCGCGCAACCACAGCAGCAGAGCGATTACGCCCCCCAGCGCCGCGCCGGTCAGCAGGCCCGCGCTCGGCTGCCCCATCAGGCCACCGATGATCGCGCCGCCCAGGATCAGCAGTGCGATGATGGCGCCCGCGCCGGTCGGATTCTTCTTGCCATTGGTCATCGGCACCGCCCTTGCCACGACCCGCCCGCCAAGGCCAGAGCCTTTGCGGATCGCCCCGTCGCGGGACAGCCCAGTCCCGTCGGGAGACAGCCCAGTCCCGGTCCAGGACGACTGTACCGCAACGGGACTTGGCTAACGTGCCATTCACCCTCGAAAGCCGCCGCTACCCGTGGAAGCGGGAAACTGGCACGGCAATTGAACCCTTGTTTCCCATCGCGGCGAGAAATTTCGGGGGTTCACATGCAGTTGCCATATCTTTCCGACCGCAAAAGCTATGACGACGCGGCGGAGCTGATGGCGGCCTTCGGTGACAATGCGGGCTATGAAGCCGCCGCGCGCGCCGACCGCAGCCGCGACCTCGGCAACTATATCCATTTCTGCCACTGGCGTCAGATCGAGCGGCTGATCGTGCTGCTCACCTACGACGCGCCACTCGGCACGGTTCACTAAGCTTCGCGCTTTATATCGGCATTCTCTCAATACCGTTCGCCCTGAGCTTGTCGAAGGGCTCTACTTTTTTAGGAAGAAGAGGGCTTCGACAAGCTCAGCCCGAACGGATTGAGTGTTTCGATTGGACGCACTGCCCCCTATCATCAGCGTGCCCTAAAGTCGCAACCCAGCCGTCTCGGGCAACCCCGCCAGGATATTGAGGTTCTGCACCGCAGCCCCGGCCGCGCCCTTGCCCAGATTGTCGAGCGCCGCCACCAGCCGCACTTGACCCGCATCCTCATTGCCGAACACGAACAGCGCCAGCCGATCCGTCGCGCCGACATGCTCGATCGCGACCTGACCCATCGCCGCGCTGTCCTCCAGCGAAGCAACGCTCACGATCGGTGATCCCGCATAAGCCTCAGCCAGCGCCGTGTGAACGTCCGCAACCTTGGGCGCACCCGCCATCGCGCGCAACTGCAACGGCACTTCGACGATCATGCCGCGATAGGCATTGGCCACCGCAGGCGCAAAGATCGGCGGATGCGACAGGCCCGAATAGCGCAGCATCTCCGGAATATGCTTGTGCGTCATGCTCAGGCCATAGGGCCGGAACGCACTCCGCGCGCCATCTTCGGCCTCATACTCTGCGATCATCGCCTTGCCGCCGCCGGAATAGCCCGACGCGCCCGACACCGTCACCGGCCAATCAGCAGGCAGCAACCCGCCAAGCACCAATGGCCGTACCAGCGCCAGGAAGCCCGTCGGCCAGCACCCCGGATTGGACACGAACCGCGCGTTCGCCAGCTTTTCCCGATGCTCCGGCTCCAGCTCGGCAAAGCCATAGGTCCAACCGTCCGCCACGCGATGCGCGGTCGATGCATCGATCACGCGGGTGCGGTCATTGTCGATCAACGCCACCGCTTCGCGCGCGGCGTCATCGGGCAGGCACAGGATCACGATGTCGGCAGCGTTCAAAGCCTCCCGCCGCGCCACCGCATCCTTCCGCTTGTCCTCGTCCAGCGTGATGAAGGACAGCTCGGGCCGCCCCGCCAACCGCTCGACAATCTCAAGCCCGGTGGTGCCGACGCCGCCGTCGACGAAAATCTTGTGGGTCACGCGCCGATCCTCCGCCGCGAAATTATCGGTTCCGCATGGTCAGCCGTCAGCCGGGCGACCACATCCGCCAATGGTTCAACCACCACGGCCATCCAATGCGCATTGGCATGCAGCAGATTGTCGCTATCCGTCATGATGCCGACATGGCCGGGGAAAAACACGAAGTCGCCGCGCTTCAACGGCTCGTCGGAGGGCAGGGGGTTGCCTATGCCTTCCCGCTGCAAGTCCGTATCGCGCGGTGCCTTGATCCCGCACTGACCCAGCGCGACCTGCACAAGTCCCGAACAATCGATACCCCGATGGCCCCGTCCGCCCCATACATAGGGCTGGCCAAGATAGCGCAGCGCCACGGCGACCCAATCGCTTTCCGTCGCGTCGGCGCTGACGGCATGCCGCTCATGGACATATCCTTCAGCGCAAGCGACAAATCCGTCCGCCGCCTGTCCGGTGAACAGCGCGCCGCCCGGCCAATAATCGCGAATGGGCGACTTGATGTCGGCCGTGCTAAACAGAGGCGCGGTGCCAGCGAAAATCCGGTGGTTGGTATCTTCATGCGTGTCCAGCGCCTCGCGCCGCACATAACCGACATAGCCGTCATGCCCGCAAAAGCCCCAGGCCCAATCCGTGGTCATGTCCAGCGCATGAAAGCTTTCGCCGCGCAGCAATTCGCTTACCGCCGTAGCCGTGACGGCGGGCGACGATAGCAGTGGTGTGCCAGCCGCGACGCAGGTCAGTTCAATCGAACGGGCATAATGGGCGGAAAACAGCACCCCTGCCAGCGACAGGTCAGCCAGGTCTCCGCGCGCGGCGTGGATGCGGCTGTCCAGCTTGACGGAGCGGCCGTCTAGTTTGAACCGGATACGTTCAGGCGGTGCGTTCCGCAGAGTTGAAATCGTGGCGTTCATCGCGGCCGGTTCCTGCGATGAAATGGTGAAACGCGTCAAGGAATTCCGCCCCTTTGGGGGTGCGAGTGATGAAAATATTACGCCGATCGGCTGCATCGCGCTCCCGGCGAAGATATCCGAGCGCCGAAAGCTTGTTCAGCGCGCGGGTAATAACCGGCTTGGACACATGCAGAGCTTCTGCGAGTCCTCGCACGGTATGCGGCCCCGCGCTGATGTAAACGGTCATCATCAACGCCATTTGCCGGTTGGTCAGGTCGGGCCTGCCGGATCGCACATAATCGACCAGCGTGCGCATCCATTGGGCAAGTTGTTTCAGACCTGGGCGGTTCAGCTCAGTCGTCTGTTCCTGTGCAGAAGCGGCATCCATGCCCCCGTAACGCACAATGGCCAATCCGGTTGCGTAACGGCCCGAGGCCGAAGGTCATTTCTGCCCTGATTTTTCATAACGTTGTTCCAGCATGCGGAAAACGGCGCGCAGGCCCAATGCCTCGCCCCCCTTTGGCCGCCCCGGCTTTGGCGACGGCCGCCAGGCGAAGGTGTCGAGATGCAGCCACTTCGCTTTTTCCGGCACGAACCGCTTCAGGAACAGCGCGGCGGTGATCGCACCGGCAAAGCCCCCTTCGCCCGCATTATTGATATCGGCGATGTCCGACTTCAGCATGTCGGCATAACCATCCCATAATGGCAGGCGCCAACTCGGGTCGTCCACTTCGCTGCCCGCCGCATCCATTTCAGCGGCCAATGCGTCATCATTGGTGAAGAGGGCAGGCAGATCGGGGCCGACCGCCACGCGTGCCGCGCCGGTCAACGTCGCATAGTCGATGACGAGTTCGGGCTCATCCTCTCCCGCCAGCGCCAATGCATCGGCCAGCACCAGCCGCCCTTCCGCATCGGTATTGCCAATCTCCACCGTCAGCCCCTTGCGGCTGCGCAATATGTCGCCGGGGCGGAAGGCATTGCCCCCCACCGCATTTTCCGCCGCCGGGATCAGCACATGCAGCTGCACCGGCAGGCGCGCGCCCATGATCAACCGGGCGAGTGCGATCGCATGGGCCGCGCCGCCCATATCCTTCTTCATCAGGCGCATGGCCGACGATGGCTTGATGTCCAACCCGCCGCTGTCGAAGCATATGCCCTTACCGATGATGGCGACACGCGGATGCTTGGGATCGCCCCACCGCAATTCGATCAGGCGCGGGGCAAAATCCTTGCCCGCTGCCCGGCCCACCGCATGGATCATCGGGAAACCCTGCTCCAGCGGGTCCCCCTTCGTCACCGTAAAGCGCGCGCCAAAGGGTTGGGCGACCTTCGCCGCTTCCTCCTCCAACTGTTGAGGCCCCATGTCGCCAGCGGGAATGTTGACAAGGTCGCGCACCAGCGCCACCGCCTCCGCCAGCCTGACCGCCGCATCGATCTGCGCCACCTCGCTGGTCAGCAGCACGCGCGGCCCTGCGCTATTTTCATCACGGCGATAGCGGTCGAACCGATATTGCGCCGTCAGCCAGCCGAGCATGGCTGGCCCGGCCGTCCCCTCCGCCAGACGATATTGACCCTCGGGCAATGTCTCGGCCAGCTTGGCGAGGCACCAGCTACTGAGCTTCGCTTTGTTCGCGACCCCTGCGACCACCGACCAGTCCGACGGATCATCTCCCGGAATGATCGCATGCTCATATCCCTTGCCCGCGAACTTCTGCGCTGCGATGATCGTTCGGACGCGCTGCGGCTGCGTGGAAAGCCAGTTTTCGAAGCTTTCCGCATCGACAATCTGGATCATATGGGCGGGCTGATTGTTATCTGCTTTCAGCAGGTCGGAATAATCGGTCATGGGCAGGATTCTGGACAAGGATGATGGGGTTGGAAAGCCCCATTTTTGCGATGTCGTCGCCTCGGTTCGGTCATCCCTTATTTGCCCCTGACCGGCAAAGGGTCTAGATTGATGTCAACGCAAACAGGCAAGGAGAGAGACATGGTAATGCATGGCGATAATGCGCGGCAGCAGGCGCTTCGTGCGCGTGCCTATCAACTCGCCGAAAGCGGGCGGTTTGACGGCGCGCATCAGGTTGAACAAGCCCTGATCGCGGAAGGCTGGCCCAACGCCGCCGCCGTCCTTCAGAGCAGCTATGCCCGCAAGGCGATCAGCGAGCGTTGTCTGGCGGCCAAGCCGCACTGATGCTGCGCTTACCGATGCGAATGAAGGCAGGGCCAGTCGCAGGACTGGCCCTCTTTCTCTGTGCCTGTTCTCCCTCGGCTGGCGACCAGGCAACGGATAATATCGCTGACACCGGCAATGATGTCGCCACGGCCAATTTCGTCAACCGCATGGCGGGCGCAGAACAGCCAAAGCCGCCGTCCCAGCCTTTCCAGCAGGCGGAAAAGACCGACTTGCTGGAATTTCTCTACGCCTGGCCTGCGCAAGCGTCCGCCGTGCCGCAGATCGACGAAAAATTGCGCAAGGATATGGAAAACGGAAAGGCCGACGCGCTCAAGATGGCGGCGGACGACCGCAAATCGGCGCAGCAGTCCGGCTTCCCCTTCCACGCCCACAGTCTTGAGACCCGCTGGGCCGTCGCCGCCGACACGCCGCGTTTTCTGTCGCTTCGTTCCAGCCGCTACACCTATACCGGCGGCGCGCATGGCATGACCGGCTATGACGTGCTGCTCTGGGACAAGGCGCGCAAGCGGGAAACCAGCGTGCAGGCGCTCATGACCTCACCCGCAGCCTTCGCCGCCGCGATCCACGACGCCTTCTGCGATGGTCTCGACAAGGCCCGCGCGAAAAAGCGGGGCGGGCCGATCATGCGTGGCGACGATCCCTTCACCCAATGCATCGACCCGATGAAGGAAGTCCTCGTCCCCACCTCGCGCGGCGGCAAGCTCATAGACCGGATCGTCGTCGTCGTCGGCCCGTACAGCGCCGGTCCCTATTCGGAAGGAACCTATGAAGTCCCCTTGGCGGTGGATGCCGCCATGCGAAAAGCGATCAAGACCGAATATCAGGACGCGTTCGCGGGCGCTCCGTAAAGATCATGCACGTCGGCATCCTCGATCACCACGTCGAGGATGTCGCCAGCCTTCCGCCCTTCACCCACGTCGCGCAGGAACACATTACCATCGATCTCCGGCGCATCCGCTTGGGCGCGCGCCGTCGCGCCGATCGATCCGTCCTCGTCAGCCTCGCCCACCTCATCGATGATCACCGGCAGCACGCGCCCGACCTTCGCCCGCAACTTGGCAGCGCTGATCGCGGCGGTCTTCTCCATGATCCGCTGGTAGCGTTCTTCCTTGACCTCTTCCGGCACCGCGCCGGGCAGCTCATTCGCCGCCGCGCCCTCCACCGGCTCGAACCGGAAAGCGCCCACGCGGTCCAGCTGCGCCTCGTCCAGCCAGTCGAGCAGATACTGAAAATCCGCCTCCGTCTCACCGGGGAAGCCGACGACAAAGCTCGATCGGATCGCAATGTCCGGACAGATGCTCCGCCATTTGCGAATGCGATCCAGCACCTTGGCTTCGTTCGCGGGCCGCTTCATGGCCTTCAGCACGGTGGGCGAAGCATGCTGGAACGGGATGTCGAGATAAGGCGTCAGCAGCCCCTCGGCCATCAGCGGGATGACATGATCCACATGCGGATAGGGATAGACATAGTGCAGCCGTACCCACGGCGCCACGCCTTCGCTGGTGCGCAGCTGCCCCAACTCGCGCGCCAGGTCGGTCATATGCGCCCGCACCTCGCGGCCCTTCCAGGCTCGCGGCTCATGCCGGGTGTCGACGCCATAGGCCGAAGTATCCTGGCTGATCACCAGCAATTCCTTCGTCCCCGCATGCACCAGCTTCTCCGCCTCGCGCAGCACCGCATCGATCCTGCGCGACACCAGATCGCCCCGGATCGACGGGATGATGCAGAAGGAGCAGCGATGATTGCACCCCTCCGAAATCTTCAAATAGCTGTAGTGCCGCGGCGTCAGCTTCAGCCCACCCTCCGGCACCAGATCGACAAAGGCATTGGGCACCGGCGGCGAAGCATCATGCACCGCATTCACCACCTGCTCATATTGATGCGCACCCGTAACGGCCAGCACCTGCGGGAACTTGGCGCGGATCACATCCGCCTCGTCACCCATGCAGCCCGTCACGATGACGCGGCCATTTTCCGCGATCGCCTCGCCAATCGCCTCCAGCGACTCTTCCTTCGCCGAATCCAGGAAACCGCAGGTATTCACCAGCACCACGTCCGCGCCCGCATAGTCGGCGGACATCAGATAGCCGTCGGAGCGCAGCTTGGTCAGGATGCGTTCGCTGTCGACCAGGTTCTTGGGACAGCCGAGCGACACCATGCCGACCTTCGGCGCTTCAGGAATTTTGGTTGCCATGATCGGCGCGCACATAGGGATTTTCGCGCCAAATGTCACGCCCGCCCGAAAGATCAGCCGGATTAGCGCATCTCGCCCGCGCCATCCCCCTGAACAATCTCGATGATAAGGTCACCCGGCTCGAGTCTCCGCGCGCCTTCCTCCCAAAAGCCGATGACCCGATCACCCCGATAGATTCGCACGCCAAGCCCGGTCCTGATCGCCGACAAAGGCCCGCCAATCTCCTCCGCCAGCGCCCGCCGTTCATGCAGCTTCACAGCGCCGCCCGAAGCCGCCAAGTCCGCCATATAGTCCGCGATATGCCGCCCGCTCGTGCTCCCCGCCAGCAGCAGCCCGGCAAAGCTCACCGGATTGATCACCGTCGTCGCGCCAGCCTGCCGCGCGGGCAGCTCATTATCCTCGTTCCGCACGACGATGCTGATCGGCAGGCGAGGGGCCAGATGCCGCGCCGTCAGCGTGATCAGGATCGACGTATCGTCCCGCCCAGCCGACACGATCATCGCCCGCGCCCGGCCGATCGCCACATCGTTCAGCGTCTTGTCCCGCGTCGAATCGCCGCACATCACGTTGCAGCCCAGATCCTCCGCCTCCACCAGCGGCTTTTCCTGCGGATCGACCACCACGATTTCGCGCGGATCGACGCCCCGCGCCAGCAATTCCCGCACCGCCTCACCCCCGCTGGTGCCAAAGCCGGTGACGATAATATGATTATGCAGATCGGCCTGAATGCGTGCCATGCGCCACCTGTAGAAGATGTTGCGGAAAAACAGATTATAGGCCGTCCCCAGAAAGATCAGCCAAACAAACAGCCGGATCGGCGTCACCAGCAGCGCCTCGAACAACCGCGCTTCCGGGCTGACCGGCACGATGTCCCCATAGCCCACCGTGGTCACCGTCACAGTCGTAAAATACAAAACGTCGATGAAGCTTATGTGGTCGTCCAGATTGTCCTTCAGCCCATCGCGCCCGACCCAGTGGATCAGCAGCACCAGCGCGATCAGCCCAAAAACCAGCCCCACCCGCCAGACCAGATCGGCCCATATCGGCATGGACGATCGCCGCCGCAGAAATCCGGTTTGCGCCAGAAGAGGGCGGGCAGGATTGATCCTCATCGTGCGCGCAGGTCCCTCCAAACTCCCGTCATCCCAGCGGAAGCTGGGATCTCAGGCCAGATCACGCCACACCTGCCCGAGACCCCAGTATCCGCTGGGGTGACGAAATGCGGGAGGGCCTTTGGTATCACCGAGGCTCCAACCGCGTCACCCCACCCATATAAGGCGCCAACACCTCAGGCACGATCACGCTGCCATCTTCCTGCTGGTAATTTTCCAGCACCGCGACCAGCGTCCGACCAACCGCCAACCCGGACCCGTTCAACGTATGCAGGAAACGCGTCTGCTTCTCCCCTTCCGGCTTGAAGCGCGCATTCATCCGCCGCGCCTGAAAATCGCCGCAGTTGGAAATGGAACTGATCTCGCGATAGGTCTGCTGGCTCGGCAACCACACTTCCAGATCATAGGTCTTCGCCGCCGCAAAGCCCATGTCGCCCGTGCACAGCAGCACCTTGCGATAGGGCAGGCCCAGCGCCTGCAACACGCCCTCTGCCGCCGCGCACATGCGCTCATGCTCAGCCTCGGAGTCTTCCGGCTTGCAGATGGCGACCAATTCCACCTTCTCGAATTGATGCTGGCGAATGAAGCCGCGCGTATCGCGCCCCGCCGACCCCGCTTCCGACCGGAAACAGGGGGTCAGCGCCGTCAACCGCATCGGCAGGCTCGCCACATCGACAATCTGCTCGCGCACCAGATTGGTGAGGGAGACTTCGGCCGTGGGGATCAGCCAGCGCCCGTCCGTGGTCCGGAACAGGTCTTCGGCGAACTTCGGTAGCTGCCCGGTCCCGAACAGCGCCTCATCCCGCACCAGCAGCGGCGGGTTCACTTCCTCGTAGCCATTCTCGCCCGACTGGCGATCCAGCATGAACTGCGCCAGCGCCCGGTGCAGCCGCGCCATCTGCCCACGCAGCGCGGTAAAGCGCGCACCCGACAAAGCCGCGCCGCCTTCAAAATCCAGACCCAGCGCCGGGCCGAAATCGGCATGGTCCTGCGGCGTAAAGCCGAACTGCCGTGGCTCGCCCCAACGGCTCACCTCGACATTGTCCGCCTCGTCCGCGCCCTCGGGCGCATCGGCGGCGGGCAGGTTGGGAATGGCCGACAGCAGGACGTGCAGCTTCTCGCTCACCTCCCGGTCTTCCTCCTCGCGCGCGGGCATGCTTTCCTTGAGCGCCGCGACTTCGGCCTTCAGCGTCTCGGCCTTCTCCATGTCCTTGGCGGCCATGGCCGCGCCGATCGCCTTGCTCGCTTCATTGCGGCGGGCCTGACCCTGCTGCAACTCCGTCTTGATCGCCCGGCTTCGCTCATCCAGCGCCAATATGTCCACGCTCCAAGGCGCAAAGCCCCTGCGGGCTAGGCCAGCGTCGAAAGCTGCGGGATTTTCGCGGATAAAACGGATATCATGCATGAGTCCGCCCTATGCCGTTCCGCGACCAGCCGCGCAACCCTGTGCGCCCCTGTCCGTTAGGAACTGCAAGTCACAGGAAAGGAGCCGGGAATGTGGATCGATCATGACGCGATGGTGTTGGTTGCCGACGGTCGCAAGATGCTGTTCTTCCGAAACAAGGGCGACCGCATGGCACCCAATCTGGAAGCAGAAACTGTGAAGCTTCAGGAAAATCCCCCCGATCGGGATCAATCCACCGACCTGTCGGGCCGCGCGCCCTATGGGATGGGCGCGCAAGCGACCATGGGAAACACCGATTATCATGAACAGGAAGAGGCGCGCTTCGCTATGGAGGCGGCCGACCTGCTCAGGCGGCGCGCCCTTGCCAACGACTTTGAAAAACTGATCGTCGTGGCGCCGCCGACCGCGCTCGGCCACATGCGCAAACATTATCATAAGGAAGTGCAAAGCCGTCTGGTGGGCGAGATCGCCAAGGACCTTGCCAACCATCCCGTGCCGGAGATCGAGAAGATCATCGCTCAGGCCTGACACGATCGACCGCAAAAAAGGGGCGGCTCCCCCACGAGCCGCCCCTTCTCACGCCCCCGCGTGAAAGGCTGCATCGGCCCGTCGGTTTATCGGGCCATCTTATGCGCCATCATTCAGGCCGGGCCAAATCCCAGCCCTAGAGCGCGCTGCGTTAAATCGGACGCAAGACGCGCGCTCTAGTTATTTGTTGTCGCATCGTTTTTTGCGCAAAACCGGTTCCCACTTTTGCGCACGATGCTCTAAAGTCTTCAAGCCGCCTTGGCCTTGCGCTCGGCAAAACGCCGCCGCGCCATCAGCGCCACCGCTCCCGCGCCGAACAGCAGGACCATCGGCGGCGCGGGCACGTCATGCCCCCCGCTGCTGGTGGAACCGCCCGAGCTGCTCGACGACGTGGACGAGGATGTGCTCGATGACGTCGAGGTGGACGAAGACGTGCTTGAGGATGTGGAAGACGATGTCGAGCTGGACGTCGATGATGACGAGCTGCTCGTCACGTTTCCGCTCGACGTCGATACATTCCCGCTCGAAGTGGACACGTTGCCGCTGGAGGTCGACACATTGCCGCTCGAAGTGGACACGCCGCCCGTGGATGTCGAAACCCCGCCGGTCGAAGTCGAAACGCCGCCCGTCGTGGAGCTGGTCGAGCTGCTGATGCCGCCGGTGGAGCTGCTGGTGGATGAGATCACCACCGATCCGCCGCTGCTGCCACCGCCGCTGCCGCCAAAGAAGCCGCCGATGAACCCGCCGCCGCCAAAGCCGCCGCCGCCCGCCATCACCACAGGAACGCCGCCACCGCCCGACATGATCGGCATTTCAGCGGCCGCCACTGGCGCGGGCAGGGGGATGGGCGCCGCATGCGTCGTCACCGACACGGTTTGCGGCGCGCAGGATACCGTCTTCACCACCTTGCGCTTCACCGTGCGGACGGCATAGCGCTTGGGCGCGGCCTTCACGCTCTTGTTGCTGTGGACCCCTGCTGGCCGGGCGCTCTCGGCGACATGGACGGCGCCACCGCCGATGATCGCGCCACCGCATGTGCAAGCGCATAATTTGGCCAGTGCCATCCGTACCGACATAGCTATCCACTCTTGTTCATCTTCAAGCTTCTGGCCGCGTCAGTTGCCTTCTGAGACCCGGAAGCTGTTTCCTGCCCTGTAACAAGACAAGATAACCGCTAAACTTCAACGCCATTAACCTTGAATATAGGCTATAAGTTGGTGGCGGATATAGAACAGCGCCAATCTTCATGGTTAACGTCTCGTTTTGATACAAAGGGAGTTAACGGCGGGGCTTGAGTTATTCTTTGCGGTCGATGCCGTCGATCGCGCGCGCAAATCGTCGGGCGTGGCGCTGTCGGCCGCTACAAATTCTCGCCGCCCGGCTCGCTCTCTTGAATGCGCGCTTGTGTCGCCTCGCGCCGCTCGTTATTAGGCGCCGTCAATCATAAGTCACGGGCTACCGGACCTTTTGAACCGGAGCCCTCGAGTCGGAGAGCCAGATGGCATCGGTCCTGAATTCCGATAAAGACGGCCATAATCCGCCGAAATCGGCTGTTACACTTCCCCCCGACTATCGTCCTTCGCCCGACGAAGAGTTCATGAATCCCCTCCAGCTTGAATATTTCCGCCAGCGGCTCTGGGACTGGAAGAAGCAGATCCTGGCTGAGGCGGAAGGCACGCTGGCCGTGCTGCAAAATGAACCCCTGCGGGAACCCGATCTCAACGACCGCGCGTCGAGCGAGACGGACTGGTCGATCGAGCTGCGCACCCGCGACCGCCAGCGCAAGCTCATTTCCAAGATCGACGCCGCGCTGCGCCGCATCGACGATGGCGAATATGGCTATTGCGAAGTGACCGGCGAACCCATTTCGCTCGGCCGCCTCGAAGCCCGTCCGATCGCGACCATGACTGTCGAGGCGCAGGAGCGTCATGAGCGGCAGGAAAAGGTCTCGCGCGACGATTGATTAACGCTTTATCCACTGGTCGCTGGCAATGTGCCCCCAAATAAACGGGTCATTGCAAGGGATTGGGTATGGATAGCGATCAGGAAATGGCGGAACGGGGACCTGCTCGGTCAGGCCCGCGGGACAGCCTGTTCCTGCTCACCAATCTGACTTGCAGCGAAGGCACGCCGCTCGGCCGCGCCCGCGTGCGCAACCTGTCGGCTGCCGGGCTGATGGCCGACTGCGAACGGCCGGTGCCTGCCGATGCCGCGATCGTCCTTGAACTGCGCGGAGTGGGGCGGGTCAGCGGCCGGGTCGTCTGGTCCAAAGATGGCAAGATCGGTATTGCATTCGATCATGAGATCGATCCCCAGCTCGCCCGCAAACCCATAGCCTCCGGGACTACCCACCGCGCCCCCTCCTATCTGCGCCTCCACCAGATAGGCCGCTGACCAAAACGCGTTCTTCTCGCCATTTCCTTCATTAAAAACGCGCCGCCTCCCAGCGCCGCGTCAATCCCGATCGTCCGGGAAGTAAGGGCGGAGCCGCTTTTGCCGCGGCCCCACGCCCTCAATCTCAATGCCGGATCAATTTCGCGACATTTCCTCTTTCACCCGCAACTTCTGCTTCTTGAGCGAGGCAACCAGGATCGCGTCGGGCATCGGCCGACTCGTCTCTGCCTTGATCCGTGCCTCAAGCCCGGCATGTTTGGCTGAAAGAGCTGAAACGTGGCTGTTTTCCATGACATTCTCCTGATGAGGGTGATGGATGATCGAGTAGATCATGATTCGCCCCGCCTGTCTTTCCGGAATCGATCCTTTGCGATGGGGCGCGTGCAAATTTGCGATGGTCCGATAGTGTCCGGGGAGCTATCAGGAGGCTGTCCGCAACATGGCCGAGAAAGTGGGTAGTGGGTGAGCCGGGAAGACATCATGCGACGGCTGGAACTGCTGCGAGTCGAACATCGTGATCTGGATGGCGCGATCGCGGCGCTCGTGGACGCGGGAGGGCGCGACCAGATGCAGATCGCTCGCCTCAAGAAACGCAAGCTCCGACTCCGCGACGAGATCGCGCTTTTGGAGGATGCGCTGGTGCCGGACATCATCGCCTGACGGCCTCCGCGTGCGATTGTTGGTTAACAACGGCCCTGAATGATACAATCTGCCCCCAGATCACTGCATCGGGACTGACAAGCAGCCGCTTTTATGTCAGTGATTCGGCCTATGTCTCCCGCCGTCACTCTGGACCGTGGCTTGCATCGGCGTCTTGTCGATGGCCTCTATCTTGAAGCCATGGTTATGGCCGATGAGGCGCGCGCCTATTTCGACCGCCGTGATATGACGGAAGCTGAGATCGAAGATCCCCTCCGCCGCGTCTCGTTCGCCTGCGAATCCCTCAAGGTGACGACCCGGCTCATGCACATCATCGCCTGGCTGTTGAGCCAACGGGCGTGGCAGCGGGGCGAGTTATCAGACGCTGATCTGATGGACGAGAAATACCGGCTGGGCCGCGCGACGGAAACTGACCCGGATATTGCGGCAGCCTTCCCCTTCGCGGCCCGCGCCTTGATCGAGGCCAGCCAGGAACTGTACGGGCGCGTCGCGCGCCTGCAAGACAGGATGGACCATATGGCTCGTCCGCACGGCCGTGTGGACAACAGCCCCGCTCGCGCCTTGATGGATCGCCTGAACACCGCCTTCTGAGGTCGGCTTGTCAAAAGCGTTTCGTCGCTTCTTCCTGCGGAGGATCATCGTACGGGCTGGCGCTTCCTTTCCCAAATGGGCTAGACCGTTGATATGAACACGGGCTTGCGGACTTTTCGCCGCGTATCAGCCATGTCGCAAGCCTCCCGGCTTTTGATCCTGCCTCTGCTTTTGGCGGCTCCCGCCGTGCATGCGCAAATCGCGGAACCGCCTGCGGATGTGGCGGACCAGGAGCTTCCCCTGGACCCCATGCCTGACCTGGGCGTGGCATGGCCTGACCTGGGGCAGCCCGACACGGTTGCGTCACTGCCTCCCGATCCGGCCGATACGCCCGACCTTGCTGACGATGCCACAAGCCCAGCGCTTCAGGAGCCCGATGTCGATTTGCCTGATGAAGCTGCGGCCTTCGCGGATTCGGGTGAGGAAACGCGTTATTCGGTTCAGCTCAATGGTTTGGACGGGATAGCGGACACACAGTTCGACAGCCGCTTCAAACAATTATCCGTGTTGCGGGAAGGAGAAGGGAAGCCCGCAAATCTCGCGCAGATAAACCGACGGATCAAGGAAGACAGCGAGCTGCTCGACCGGCTGCTGCGCGCGAAAGGCTATTATGCGGCCCGCGTTCGTAGCGCCATTTCCGTTTCGCCTGAGAAGGAAGGCAGGCTGGCCGTGCGGTTCCAGATAGTGCCGGGGGCGCGCTATCTGCTTTCCTCGGTCGATCTCCAGGGCTTGGCCGAAGCAGGCGAGCAGCAAACAAGGCTGCGTGAGGCTTTCCCTCTCCATGCGGGCGATCCCATCGATGCCGACGCGATTATTGCGGGGCAGGCTTCTCTTTCGCTTGCCATGAGTGAAAATGGCTTCCCCTTCGCAAAGGTCGGAGAGCCGGAGGTGCGGATCGACCATGAAGAACGCAAGGGCGATCTGGATATCATCGTGACGCCGGGTGCATACCGCACGTTCGGATCGGTCATCCTCAAGGACAACAAGCTGTTCAACGCTCGCCATGTGGAGAGCATCGCCCGTTTTGAGCGTGACGATCCTTACAAGGCGTCGGATGTCGAGGATCTGCGAAGCGCGATCGTTGCCACCGGTCTGGTATCGTCGGTCACGCTGACGCCCAAAGACGCCGGTGATGGGGAGCATGTCGATCTGGCCGTGGATGTCCGGCCCGCGCCACTGCGGACCATTGCTGGCGAACTGGGCTATGGCACCGGCGAAGGGTATCGCGCCGCCGTAAGCTGGCAGCACCGCAACCTCTTCCCGCCAGAAGGCGCCGTCACATTGCGCGGGGTGCTTGGGACGCAGGAGCAGACCGCGTCCTTCACCTACCGGCGCAACAATTTCCGGGAGCGTGATCATGTGCTGACCGGGCTAGTGTCGATCAGCAATATCAAGCGGGATGCCTACGACGCGCGCACGATCACCCTGTCGGGGGCGCTGGAACGGCAAACCAATATCTTGTTTCAGAAGAAATGGGTCTGGCGAGTTGGGGCGGAACTGATCGCGTCGGATGAAAAAGATGCTTTCAGCGGCGGTAACAGGCGCACATTCCTGATTGGCGCGGTGCCGCTCACTCTCACCTATGATGGCAGCGACGATCTTTTGAACCCGAGCCGGGGCTTTCGGCTAGGCGGTCGATTCAGTCCCGAACTGTCCTTCCAGAACGGGACCTTCGGCTATTCCCGCGTGCAGTTCGATGGCAGCGTTTATCAACCGGTGACCGGCCAGATCGTGCTGGCGGGGCGCGCGCGCTTCGGTACGATCCTGGGGTCCACGGTCGATCAAATCGCGCCGTCGCGGCGCTTCTATGCCGGTGGCGGCGCTTCGGTCAGGGGCTATGGCTATCAGGACATCGGTCCGCGCGACGCGAACAATGATCCGATCGGCGGCAAAAGCCTTGCTGAATTCTCATTGGAAACCCGCGTTCGTTTCGGCAATTTCGGTGTCGTGCCATTTGTGGATGCGGGCAATATCTCCACCAGCTTCCTGCCACGTTTTAAAGACATGCGCATCGGCGCGGGCATGGGGCTGCGCTACTATAGCAGCTTCGGCCCGATCCGGATCGACGTCGGCACGCCATTGAACCCGCAGAAGGGCGATCCGCGGATCGCTGTATATGTCTCCCTCGGGCAGGCCTTCTGATGGCCGAGGATGAGGTCCAGCAGCCGGAGCGGCGTCACCGGGCCTGGGACGGGCGATGGCAGCGGTGGATAGTGGGCATGCTTGCCCTTCTCCTGGTCATCGCGGCGACGGCGCTGGTGTGGCTCGATACGTCGGCCGGGCACCGCTTCCTGGTTGCGCGTGTTGAAAAGATCAACCCGCCGTCCGGCCTGCGTATCCATGTCGACCGGATCGAAGGCAGCATTTACCGCCGAGCCATCCTTCATGGCGTGACGCTGTCCGATCCCAAGGGCGCCTTTCTAACGGCTCCGCGCATAGAACTGGATTGGTGGCCGCTGGCCTGGCTTTCAAACCGTCTGGACATCGACCGGCTGAACATTCCCGTGGCGACGCTGCGCAAGCTGCCACGCCTTAACCCCGGCAAGCAGAAGGGGCCGATCCTTCCCGGCTTTGACATCCGCTTGATGCAGTTTTCGGTAGGCCGACTGGTCATAGCCAAAAATATCAGCGGACGTGTGCAGCAGGCGACGATTTCCGGTGACGCCGACATACGTGACCGAAGAGCGGTCATCGACCTTTCCGCGCGGGTTCTGGGGCAGGAGGACGCGATCAACCTCGCGCTCGACAGCCGCCCGGATGACGATCAGTTCGACCTGGATGTAACCGTCAATGCGCCCGCTGGCGGCGTCCTGGCGACCATGGCCGGATTACGGCAGGACGGTAACCTGCGGATTCGGGGGGAGGGCAGCTGGACCCGCTGGGACGGCAGGCTGGCTGGTACACTGGACGGTGACCCTGCGGTCGATATGGCGCTTGCAGCCCGCAGCGGCACCTATTCCGCGACCGGATCAGTCGAAGCATCGGCCATAGCAGGAAAAGGGCTGGTACAGCGTCTGGCTTCGCCGCGCCTTTCGCTGGAAGCGCACGGAGAGCTGAAGGATCGTGTGCTGGACGGCAAACTGTCCCTGCGTTCGGAAGCGATCGTGCTGAGTGCTGATGGCGCCCTCGATCTGCGTAACTCCGCATTTGATAATATGCTGATCGATGTGAAGCTTGCGCGGCCCCAAGCCTTGCTCAAGTCGATGCGGGGACGCGACGTCACCGCGCGGGTGCGGCTGGATGGCGCCTTTTCCAGCGTCGGCTACGAATATTTGTTGAGAGCCAGACAGCTTGCGTTCGACCGTACGGTGATCAGCGACGTGCGCGCAGAGGGTAAGGGCCGCAAGGTTGGCAATGGGCCGTTGCTGATCCCCCTGCACCTGCGTGCGCGGCGGTTGGATGGGCAGGGCGACCTCGTCGAAGGCATCATCCGCAATTTCGTGCTGGATGGCGTGTTGCAGATCAAGGGGCAGCAGCTTCTTACCAATCCCATGCCGATCCGGTCGGACAAGCTGAGCGGCAAGCTGGTCATGCTCGCCGATCTCAGGACCGGTCGTTATGATTTCGGTCTGGATGGACAGATACGCGGCTTGGCCATTCGTGGTCTCGGCATCGTGGATCTGACGTCCAAGCTGCGCGCGGTGCCAGGAAAAAGCGGCGCGTTCAGCCTCAGCGGCACGGCAATGGCGCGCATGCGCCGGTTGGACAATAGTTTCCTGCGGGGGTTGGGCGGTGGCCTACCGGTGGTGAAGAGCAATCTTTCGCTTGGCGCCGACAAACGCCTGATGTTCGCGGGGCTGCGCCTGGAAGCGCCGCTGCTCAGTCTTTCGGCTGATGGCTATCGTCGGCCCGACCGAAGTTTCTATTTTGAAGGCCGCGGCACGCACAAGCGATATGGACCTTTGCGCCTGACGCTTGACGGCAGGATTGAGCAGCCGACGATTGACCTGCTGCTTCAACGGCCACTCGACGCACTGGGCGTCGCCGACATGCGCGTGCATCTGGTCCCGGACGACGCCGGGTATCAATTCACAGCTATAGGCGGGTCGACACTGGGCGCCTTCAATGGCGAGGGCCAAATCCTGTTGCCACGCGGCGCTCAGGCGGTTGTGAGGGTGGCGAAGCTCGCCGTGTCCGGAATAACCGCGAGCGGTGATCTGCGTCCTGTGACGGGCGGCCTTCAAGGGCAGCTGAATGTCGCTGGACCCGTTAATGGAAGCATCGCATTTGTCCCCGTGAATGACATTCAGCAGCTGGTCCTGAAGCTCGACGCTACGGACGCCAGCTTCGATGGCCCCACGGCAATCGCGGTGCGCCGCGGCAAGCTGGATGCGACGGTTCTGCTCGATCCTGCCGCGACATCGATCAATGCCGTGGCGCAGGCCAGAGGCTTGCGAGTAGGGGGCATCCTGATCGGCAGACTGGCGGCCAATGCCGATCTGACCGGCGGTCGCGGAACGGTTAAGGCCAGTCTTTCGGGCCAGCGCGGCCGTCTTTTCGACTTGCAAGGTGAAGCGCAGGTCGAACCCGATCGCATCCGCATTGCGGCGCGAGGAACGGTGGACAAGCGAGCGATCCGGCTGATGCGGCCTGCGCTTTTGACCCGCAGTGCTGACGGTTGGCGACTGTCCCCGGCGACCATCAGCTATGCTGGCGGCTCCCTGCAATTGGGTGGAGAGCTAAGCGGCCAGACGACGCGCATCGAAGGTCGTGTGCAGAAGCTGCCGCTTTCCCTGCTGGATATCGCTTATGATAATCTGGGCTTGGGCGGCACCGCCACAGGATCGCTCAGCTATGTGCATAGCCGTGGCGGCATGCCCACCGGGAAAGCAGAACTACGCGTGCGCGGGCTG
Organism: Sphingobium sp. Cam5-1; assembly: GCF_015693305.1. Taxonomy (NCBI): domain Bacteria; kingdom Pseudomonadati; phylum Pseudomonadota; class Alphaproteobacteria; order Sphingomonadales; family Sphingobiaceae; genus Sphingobium; species Sphingobium sp. Cam5-1. The sequence continues at coordinate 584,272 of NZ_CP065138.1, forward strand.
TCGCGTTCGGGATTGTCGCTCAGTTCCCGGCCCGTCGATGCCGGGGTGAACGCGGTTCTGACCAATGACCGGCTTGCTTCGCGCATGCTATTCGCCGCCGATGGTCAGACTATTGGGCGGGCGCAGGTCTTGCTGACGCCGCTTGGCACGCAAGGGAGCCTGATCGAGCGGCTGAACCGGGCGCCTCTATTCGGTCAGCTGCGATTCCGAGGGACGGCGGATACGCTCTGGCGCCTGACCGGGGTGGAGATAATCGACATCTCCGGCCCCGTGAGTGTCTCCGCCGACGCGCGCGGTACGCTTGGTAATCCCGTGATTTCCGGCGCGCTCGCGACTGACACCGCATCAATCAATAGCGCGGTGACTGGTATGCGGCTGCACAATGTGAAGGCGCGTGGCCGGTTTTCCGGCGCACAATTGGTCATGTCGAGTTTCACCGCCAATGCCAAGAATGGCGGAACGGTCAGCGGGACGGGCAACTTCACGTTCGCCGGAATTGCCGGGGTTGGCATGGACTTGCGTTTGCAGGCAGATGACGCTGCCTTGCTGGACCGCGACGACATAGCCGCTACGGTCACCGGCCCGATCACCTTGCGTTCGGACGGCGTCAACGGAACCATTGGTGGCGACCTGCTGCTCAATCGCAGCCGTTTCACCTTGGGTCGTGCAGCCGCAATCGCCCAGATTCCGGAGCTTCGCGTCACAGAGGTCAACCGTAACGGCGAAGAGATTGAACGGCCCCGCACAAATCGGCCGTGGGCTCTCGCTATCAAGACGCGGGCGCGTAATCGCCTGACGGTCACAGGTTTGGGCCTTGATAGTGAATGGCGTGCCAATCTGGATATCGCTGGCACCGTGACCAGTCCTGCAATCTCCGGCACGGCAGAGCTCGTTCGTGGAGGATATACCTTCGCCGGGCGCCGTTTCGAACTGCGTGAGGGCAAGATTCAGTTTGATGGCCGCACGCCAACGAATCCCACGCTTGACATTGATGCGGAAGCCAACGTCAACGACCTCACCGCGATGATCCATGTGGGTGGTACAGGTCTCAGGCCCGACATCAGCTTCACCAGCGTGCCCGCCCTGCCGCAGGATGAACTGCTTTCCCGCATATTGTTCGGTACATCGATAACCAATCTTTCCGCGCCGGAGGCATTGCAACTCGCCTCGGCCGTCGGATCGCTCCAGGGTGGCGGAGGGCTTGATCCAATCAACGCCGTGCGCAAGGCTGCCGGACTTGACCGGCTGCGCATCATCGCCGCCGATCCTACGCAGGGGCAGGGGACTTCAGTTGCGGCCGGAAAATATCTGACGCGCAAGACCTATGTTGAACTCATAACCGATGGCCAAGGCTATTCCGCAACGCGCATGGAATATCAGGTCACCCGTTGGCTTTCTCTGCTGGCGTCGATTTCTACTCTCGGCCGGGAAAGTGCAAACGTCCGAATTTCCAAAGATTACTGACCTTCCCTGCTTTCCTGTCGTTGCCGAAATACCACAATTTCAGCTGTTTATCTCAGGTTCATGAAACCATTGCCTGCGGTGGGACTTCCATCACTTCCTCCTGAAGGAGGTGAGTGACAATGGAGTATCCTATGCGGAAAATAATGGTCGCAACCCTGCTGGCTGGATCGGCCGTAGCCTCTCCTGCCCTGGCACAGGATGCCGGTGCCACTTTCACCGGGCCAAGGGTCGAAGCCATTTTGGGCTATGATCATACCGGCGCCGGCAGCAGCGTGGACAACGACAATAGCAGAGATGATCAGTCGATCGACGGGCTGCTATATGGCGTAGGCGCGGGCTATGATGTCAATCTCGGCAGCGCTGTCGTGGGTGTTGAGGGCGAATTCACAGATTCCACCGCCAAGAGCAGCAGAAACCCCTTCACCAGCCAGTTCGGTTTCGGCCGTGTCAGCCAGGGCCGTGACCTCTACGTCGGCGCCCGTGCTGGCATACTCGCCAGCCCGAACACCCTTGTCTATGTGAAGGGTGGCTACACCAACACAAAGCTGAACGTGCTTGCAGGCGACACCGACGAAACAACCGATACCGCCTTCAAGCTCGACGGCTGGAGGATCGGTGGCGGCGTTGAACGCGCCTTCAACCAGAACATGTTCGGAAAGCTGGAGTATCGCTACTCAAAATATGACAGCGCGCACATCGATTTCATGAATGGCGCGACGAGCAGCGAATTCGACATCGATACCGATCGTCATCAGGTCGTTGCCAGCGTAGGCTGGCGCTTCTGACGGGACGGGGGGATCGGCTTTGCTGATCCTCCCATCACGTCCTTCCCTCTATAAAGTCGCTTCGATTTCCCGTGCGGCCATATCAGGGTTTTCCGCGAGGCTGATCGGCCGCCCCACGACAAGGATCGATGCGCCCCTGTCCAATGCTTCCCTAGGCGTGACCGCGCGCTTCTGATCACCCAAAGCGCCGCCTTGTGGCCGGACGCCAGGCACAACGAAAAAGCCGTCGGGCCAGGCACGTTTGGCTAGCGCGACTTCTTCCCCGGAACAGACGATGCCGTCCAGTCCAGCACTCCGCGCCAGGTCGGCAAGCCGTGTCACCTGATCTTCAGCCTTGCCGCCAACTCCAATATCCACAAGGTCGCTATTATCCAAGCTGGTGAGCACGGTTACCGCCACGACCTTTGTATTGACGCCTGCAGCTGCTTTTGCATCCTCCAACATGGCGCGCCCGCCCGCCGCATGTACGGTGAGGATAGCTGGTTCCAGGCCATGGAGCGCCTGAACGGCCTTTGCGACCGTATTCGGGATATCGTGCAGCTTCAGGTCAAGAAAGATCGGCAGATCGAATTTCATCATTTCCCGCACGCCGTGATGGCCATGTGCGCAGAAGAATTCGAGCCCCAGTTTCAACCCCCCTACATGTCCGCGCACACGCCGCGCCAGATCTTGGGCTTTGGTGAGGTCGGGCGTATCAATGGCGACGTAAATGGGGCTGCTCATGCTGTTCCTGTAGCGGGTAGGGAAGGAGAAGAAATGGAAAGGTCGTCGGCGATGCTGGCAGGCGGTAAGGTGGGAGCAGCCGTGGCGGTTGCCGCGATCAGCGCCCGCTCCGTGCTTTCCAGTTTCCTCTTCATCCGCCAACGCGTGGTGCGGGCCATGATCCAGAAGGGCACGGCGCCCACCAGGAAGGCGACGAGTATGGGGAACCAGATACGTGTCTCCCACACGATGTCGCCCCATATCTTGATTTCGGTAGGCCGGTTGTTTGCCTTGCAGAACAAGGCAATCGCTACGGCCAAGACAACCCAGAAGGCAGTCCGCAGGAATTGCATTCGGCATGTCCTCTAGCTGATAATCGAACCAGCTTAGGCCATTTCGGCGTAGTTCGGAAGCACCTCGTCGGATTTGCTGATGTCGGGAGGACAGAATGTAGCCGGATTGCATGCCGGAACCCTTGTGCCCGCCTGCGCATTTTCCTTGTGGCAAGGAGGTTCAGGACATGGCGGCGCGCGCATATTGGCAGGGGCAAATCAGGCTGGCGCTCGTGTCCATTCCCGTCGAAATCTACGCGGCCACCAAGTCCGGCGCCCAGATAGCCTTCCATCAGATTCACGAGCCAAGCGGCAAGCGCGTGCGCTACGAAAAAACCGTCCCCGGCCTTGGTCCGGTAAAGCCTGAGGACATTGTGAAAGGCTATGAAGTCAGCAAGGGCGACTATGTGCTGCTTCAGCCCGAGGAGATTGATGCGGTCAAGCTGGAGAGCAAGAAGACGCTCGAACTGACGCAATTTGTGGACGCTGACGAGATCGACGTTCTCTATTATGAGCGGCCCTATTATGTCGTGCCCGCGGATGATCTTGCCGAAGAAGCGTTCGTTGTCCTGCGTGAGGCATTGCGGCGCGCGAAAAAGGTTGGACTGGGCCAACTCGCGATGCGCGGACGGGAATATATCGTTTCGCTAAAGCCCTGCGGGCGGGGCATGGTGCTGGAGACGCTTCGCTATGCCGATGAGGTTAATCGTGCCCAGTCCTACTTCCGCGAAATTGAGGATGTGAAGCCCGATCCGGAACTGCTCGACCTTGCCGAAGCGCTCATTGAAAAGAAAACGGCGCCCTTCAAACCCGACAGCTTCCACGACCGTTATGTCGATGCGCTTGAGCGGCTGATCGAAAAAAAGAAGAAGGCGAAGGGGCGCCGCGTCATCGAGGATGATGATGAGGCCCCGGTCAAGCGCAGCGGAAACGTGATCGATTTGATGGCGGCGCTAAAGAAATCCGTCGATACTGGGACGAAAAGCACGGCCGCAAAGAAGCCGACCGCGCGGCGCACCGCCAGCACCAAGGCTACCACGCGCAAGCGGGCCTGACATATGGCCGAAGCCGACCCTCTGAAGGAATATAATCGCAAGCGCGATTTCACTCGAACGAAGGAACCGGCGGGAAAACGGACGCGCAAAAGCGGCAATAGCTTCATCGTGCAGAAGCATGACGCGACGCGTTTACATTATGATTTCCGGCTGGAAGTGGATGGTGTCCTGAAAAGCTGGGCGGTGACACGCGGCCCCAGCCTTGATCCCGCCGACAAGCGGCTTGCCGTTCGCACGGAAGATCATCCGCTATCCTATGCGAGCTTTGAGGGCACGATCCCCAAGGGCGAATATGGCGGCGGCACCGTGATGCTGTGGGATGAGGGCAGTTGGGGGCCGGTCCCCGGGAAAAGTGCGAAGGATCTGGCGAAGGGCCATCTTCACTTCATTCTTCACGGCAAGCGAATGAAGGGCGAGTGGCTTCTGATCCGCCTGAAACCCCGGCCGGGCGAAGGAAAAAGGGAGAATTGGCTGCTCCGCAAGATCGATGATGCCTATGCTGGCCCCGCCGAGGATTTGGTCGGGCGGGAATTGACCAGCATCAAGACTGGCAGGACCATGGGCGAGATTGCCGCCAACGCGCCAGCCATTTCTCTAAAGGGCAAACGCGGAAAGGCTTTTGATGCCGCCATGGACCAAGCGAAGAGGGCGACGCCGGTTCAGCCTTCCGCAAAGCGCCGACAGGAAAAAGCACCGCCATTTCAAGCGCCGCAGCTCGCTACGCTGGTCGATGCTGTCCCTACGGGCAATGGTTGGCTGCATGAGATAAAATATGACGGTTATCGCACCTTGGTCAGTGTTTCCGGCAGCCGCGTTCAGCTGTTCACGCGCACTGGTCTCGACTGGACTGACCGCTTCGCCCCACTGGCGAAGGAAATTGGCGGCATGAACCTTCCGCCCATGCTGATCGATGGAGAAGTCGTCGCATTGGGGGGGGGGACGGAAATCCGGACTTTTCCACATTGCAGCAGGTGTTGAAGGGCGAGGGTAAAGGCGCCCTCCACCTCTTCGCCTTCGATCTTCTTTCAGTGGAAGGAGAGGATCTGACATGGCAGCCCAACATCTCCCGTAAGGAAAAGCTCGCGGCTCTGTTGGGTCAGGGTAGCGAGCATGTGCATTTTTCCGATCATATTATCGGCGCTGGCGAAAAGCTGTTCCGGACGATGTGCGAGGCTGGACAGGAAGGGATCATTTCCAAACGAGCGGATGCTCCTTATCGGGGCGCCCGAACGAAGAACTGGCTGAAGGTCAAATGCACCCGTCGGCAGGAATTTGTGGTTGTCGGATGGACTCCCAGTTCCGCAAGTGGACGTGCGCTCCGCAATATCCTCCTGGCGCAGAATGATGATCAGGGGCTCGCCTATGCAGGCAAGGTTGGCACGGGATTCAACGCGCGGAACAGTGATCAGCTGCTTCGCCAACTGAAAGCGCGAGTCCGCCAATCGCCTGCCTTGAACGTACCGCGCAGCGAAACACGCGGAGCGAAATGGGTCCGCCCTGACCTGGTCGCCGAAATCGCCTTCGCGGAGTTCACCAGCGACAATGTCGTGCGCCACGGCAGCTTCCTTGGTCTTCGCGAAGACAAGAAGGCGGGCGAAGTAGCTCGGGAGAAGGTGATGGATGTGCCTGAACAGGAAAGCGACGTTCATGTCTCAAATCGTGACCGGCTGATCTTTCCGGAAGCGAAGGTAACCAAGGGGCAGTTGGCTGACTATTATGAAGCGGCCGGGGCGATCATGCTGCCCTGGATAGCGCATCGGCCGATAAGCCTGGTGCGCTGCCCACAGGGAAGGGCGAAGAAATGCTTTTTCCAGAAGCATGACAGCGGCAGCTTTGGTGACCATGTGAAGCGCGTCCCCATTCGCGAGAAGGACGGCGATGAGCAGGACTATCTTTATGTGGACGACATTGATGGGCTGATCGCTTGCGTTCAAATGGGAACGATTGAATTCCATGGCTGGGGTTCCCGAGTGGAGGATGTCGAAAAGCCTGACCGGCTGATCTTTGACCTCGATCCGGACGAAGGCCTAGACTTTGACGATGTGAAGAAGGCCGCCCGCGACATTCGCCGCACGCTTGAGGACATAGGGCTCACCAGCTTTCCCATGTTATCCGGTGGGAAGGGCGTGCATGTGGTTGTCCCGCTTACGCCCGAAGCCGAATGGCCGCAGGTCAAGGATTTCGCAGACCGCTTCGCAAGGGCACTTGCCGCCGCCGAACCCGATCGTTTCACGGCAACGATGAGTAAGGCCAAGAGGAAGGGCCGGATATTCATCGATTGGCTGCGCAATCAGCGGGGGGCTACGGCGGTGCTTCCCTATGTCGTCAGGGCGCGTGAGAATGCTCCGGTGGCGGTGCCCGTCAACTGGAAGGAACTGGAGGATATTGATCGGCCGGGCGCATTCACTATCGCGGACGTGGATGAATTGATCACCCGCGCGGCGTCACGAGAGATGCGGGGATGGGGAGAAGCGCGGCAGACGCTGCCCGATTATTGAACTGATATCTGACAGCTATCTTTTCTCCGGCGCGACCTTGTTGCATAAGCCGATTCACCATGACCAAGTCCGACAAAGATGCGCCCGACGCAGGCGCCCCCGAACAGGTAACAGAAGCAAAGCCCGATCTGGCAACGGCTGCCCGAAAGACAGCGGGCCGAGGCGTGTGGATGGGCACTGCGGTGGGCATAGGGTCGGCCGCCATCGTTGCAGCTCTTCTGTATACGAATAAAAAGCGCGGCTGATTGATTGGCCCTAAAAAGGGAGGCGGCATGGCCTTCGCTCCACGCCGCCCCATGCTGTGACCCATAGACCGGGTTCTTGTCAGCCTCGATAATGGCGGCGCGACGACTACGCGGCGCCGCGGCTCAGATAGGTGATGAGTTCGGGCTTGCTTACGGACGTGCTTTTGTCCGCATCAGCTGTCTTGAATGCGCCATCGGCCCAAGCTGTGACGTCAGCGGCAGATAGTTTTTCACCGCGGCTTTTCATTTCCTGATCCTTGAGCGCAACCATCCAACGTGAAAACTCCGTTTTGTCGAGTTGCCCGTCTCCATTGGCGTCATAGGCGGGGAATTCGCTATCGACGATGGATGCGACGGTATCTGTCGGTGCCGTCGTCGCGCTTTGAGGAGAGGTGCTCGCGCCTGCCTGTGAGCTTCCGGGTCCAGAACTAACCTGTCCGATGGCCGGAACGGCGGCAGACAGCGTAACAGACAATATAAGGCCGCGTAACATCACTTTCTCCCTCGGCAGCGGTCGAGCAGGTCAGTTGCTCGATAGCTTGACGCATGAATACACGAACGACGGCGGCGTTTCCTGAATATCCGTTCAGCGTCGGCAATTCGCCTGCGAAACCGGCTCATCCCGTCCTTGAACGCTGCGATATTCGGGGTAAAAAGCTGCCGGTACAGACGCGCGAACCCAAATGAGGGCGCGATTTGCCCTTGAATGGCTGGACTGCTAGGCGGCGCGCGAACTTTTATCAGCAATCAGGATTCGTTCGATGGTCCCGCGCTACGCACGCCCGAAAATGACAGCTCTCTGGGAGCCCGAGGCTCGATTTCGCATTTGGTTCGAGATCGAGGCGCACGCCACCGAAGCGCTTGGTGAATTGGGCGTGGTGCCCAAATCGGCTGCCAAGGCGCTGTGGGACTGGTGGGCAACCAACCCGGCCATAGACGTGGCAGCGATCGACGCCATCGAGGCCGTCACCAAACATGACGTCATCGCCTTCCTGACCTGGGTTGCTGAACAGGTCGGCGATGAAGCGCGCTTCATGCATCAGGGCATGACCTCTTCCGACGTGCTGGACACCTGCCTTGCCGTGCAGCTTTCCCGTGCGGCTGACATCCTGATCGAGGATCTGGATCAGCTGCTCGACGTCATCAAGCGCCGCGCGTTTGAACATAAATTGACGCCGACGATCGGGCGCAGTCACGGCATTCATGCCGAGCCGGTCACCTTCGGTCTCAAGATGGCCGAGGCCTATGCCGAGTTCAGCCGGTGCCGGACCCGCCTTGTCGCGGCGCGCGAAGAAATCGCGACCTGCGCTGTTTCCGGCGCGGTAGGCACGTTTGCGAATATCGATCCGCGTGTCGAGGAACATGTCGCGGCCAAGCTGGGCCTGGCGGTCGAACCCGTTTCGACCCAGGTCATTCCTCGTGATCGCCACGCCATGTTCTTTGCTACCCTGGGCGTTATCGCAAGCTCGATAGAACGGCTGGCCGTCGAGGTCCGGCATCTGCAACGCACCGAAGTGCTGGAAGCGGAGGAATATTTCTCCCCCGGCCAGAAGGGCAGTTCTGCAATGCCGCACAAGCGCAATCCCGTTCTGACTGAAAATCTGACGGGTCTTGCGCGCATGGTGCGCAGCTATGCGCTGCCCGCGATGGAAAATGTCGCCCTGTGGCATGAGCGCGACATCAGCCATTCGTCGGTTGAACGCTATATCGGTCCTGACGCTACCATCACGCTCGACTTTGCCCTGGGCCGTATGACCGGCGTCATCGACAAGCTGCTCGTCTATCCCGAGCGCATGATGAAGAATCTCGACAAGATGGGTGGTCTTGTTCATTCGCAGCGGGTCTTGCTTGCGCTGACGCAGGCGGGCGTTTCGCGCGAGGACAGCTATCGCTATGTCCAGCGCAACGCGATGAAGGTCTGGGAATCGGATGGCCAGCTTTCGCTTCTCGAACTGCTGAAGGCCGATCCGGACGTATCCGCTGCTCTCACCGCTGAGCAGATCGAAGAGAAGTTCGACCTAGGCTATCACTTCAAACAGGTCGACACCATCTTCCGCCGCGTGTTTGGAGAGGCCTGACGGGCCTTTAAAAGCTCATATGATAACAGGGCGCGGAAACGCGCCCTTTTTTATGTGCGCCGTCAAGATGCGGTAGAGGACTATAGACGATAGGCAGCAGCGCATGTTGCGCGGCTGGCGCCTCTATGGTTGAGGTTTTTGGTCAACGCGACCCAGAATCGATCGCGCTGTCGCCAGAACCGCTTCTTCTACTGGTCTAAATGACACCCCCGTCAGTTCGGACACATAGTCGGCATTAGCAATGGAACGAATACCGACTTCCGCGCGAATAGTTCGCACGCCCGGCACGAACAACTTCATTAACCCGACCAAAAAGGGAGAAAAGTCTGACTGCGGTATTTTATCCTTAAGCTGTGGGTACTCCTTACTAAGAAGCTGGGCTATCTCCCCGAACGACAGGGTTCCACTGGTTCCAATCAGGCGTCGTCCACCCGCCTCGTTCAATTCCATGGCAACAACATGCAATTCTGCAAGGTCGCGGACATCCACCAGAGGATTGGCTATCGGGAGCGTCTTCGGCATGGTGCCTTCCAGCATCATCTTGATGATCTCTGTCGATGTGCTGGCATCCTTGCCCATAATAGGCCCAACCACGACTCCGGGATTGATGACCACCAACTTTTCTCGCCCCGCCTTCTCGGCCCAGTCCCATGCCGCAAGTTCAGCCCTGGTCTTGGAAACACTATAGGGGTGCGTTTCCGACCACTCTGGATCGCTCCAGTCGTTTTCAGAAAAGTGAAACTCCGTTCTCGGGCGTCCGGCGCGATACATCATCGCTGCGATTGATGACGTCAATACAACGCGTTTGACATTTGCCTTAAGCGCCGCATTCAACACACGCATTGTTCCGCCCAGCGCCTCTGGCACCAATGCCTCTTTGTGACGAGGCTGCTCTAGCGGGAAAGGCGACGCAACATGCTGTACATAATCGCAACCTTCTACCGCAGCGTCCCATCCGTCATCGGAGGTCAAGTTGGCAATAACAAAGCTGAGATGGTCGATATTCGCGCCAGCTTCAAGCAAATCATTGCGAACAAGATCTTCCTTCGCAGATGAGCGCAAGGTTCCTCTTACTTTATATCCCTTATTTAGCAAAGCTAATGCCACATACTTGGCAACAAACCCGCTTACTCCGGTAACCAGTACTGTTTCTCTCACTTCCACTCTCCGGTCATAATAATGTGGACCATGCCCGCCGTTAACAACATGATTCGATGATATAGCAGCAAACCGCAATAAAGCCGCTTTACCCAATTCCGTGTTAGGCGCGTGGCCAAATTGGCTATTTCGCCAACTTCCATGGAATCGGTTTTCGAAAATGATTGCCGCACAGATAAGCGATTGACGTGGTAAACTTCCCCTAATTCAGGCTGCTTTTTGGAGGCCGGCTTGAGCCGTGGCGATCTCACCCAAGCGGAGCAGCGGGTACTGAAGGACTTGCAGCCGATCGAACCTGAGGAGAGTGGGCGGCTCGCTTGCTGATCGACATGGATTGTCAGGCGAGCGAGACCGGAACTGGCGCATATGTCAGGGATATGCTGCCGCCAGAGCCAAAAGACGCTGAATAGAAGGAAGCGCGTGGCTGTCGCTGCATCTGTTTAAAAATAAACAGAAAAAAGAATGTGGTCGGGGAGAGAGGATTCGAACCTCCGGCCCCTGCCTCCCGAAGACAGTGCTCTACCAGGCTGAGCTACTCCCCGACCGATCGCGGCATTGCTTGCAACGCCGCTGGGCAGGCGGGGTCTATAGAGGGGGCTTTTCGGGCTGGCAAGCGGCTGGGGGTGCTTTTTTTGACATGGTCATAATAGGCCTGCCGCGCGAAAGCTGAACTGGTTCGCGGCGCCCCGGATTATATGATCGGCGAGCTTAACCTCCATGGGCCGGAAGCGGCGAGCAATGGTCCGTGAAAGGCGAATGTCGCTCCAGTATGGATAGGGGGATCGCTGGTCGGGGCGCTGCTGTTCGATTGTCAGCCAGTGGCTATCGCGCAGCAGCAGTTCCTGCACGATACAATGCCAATCTTCATTGCCATCCACGCGGTGCACCGGGCGCCAATCATCGTCGAGGAGCATAAATTGAATGTTCGCAGTGATAGTCATCGCAACAGGATGCGGCCGGGCCGATCAGTGATCACTGCCAACTGTCTCCACTGTGGAGGGGAAGGCGGGTAGAATGATCCGAAGCGAAAGCAAGATTGGCTAGCGGCGATCCGCTCGGCTAAAGCGGGGGCGGCGAGTTTGGAATCGTCGCAGCAGGAAAGAACCCCCGTTGACCAGTACCGTCACCCCGGCCGAAGCGCATTACGAACAGCAATATCTGGACCTGATGCGCCGTATATGGACGGAGGGGGACGAGCGGATCGACCGGACCGGAGTGGGTACGCGATCTCTGCTGGGCGCGAGCATGCGTTTTTCACTGGCCGATGATGCGGTGCCATTGCTGACGACCAAGCGCGTTTACTGGAAAGTGGCGGCGCGGGAGATGCTGTGGTTCCTGACGGGCGATACCAATATCCGCGAGCTTGTGCGTCAAGGGGTTCATATCTGGACCGACTGGCCGCTGGACGCTTATCGCAAGGCTACAGGTGAGGACATCAGCCGACACGATTTTGAAGCGCGGATCGTCGAGGATGCGGCCTTTGCGGCACGGTGGGGCGATCTGGGGCCGGTCTATGGCGCGCAGTGGGTGAACTGGCCGCGCTATGAAGCGGTTGGCGACGGGCTCTTCCGGCGGGCGGAGAGGGGGCATAACCAGATTGCTGAACTGGTCGAGGGGATCAGAAACAATCCGGGCTCGCGGCGCTTGCTTTTTACCGGGTGGAATGTTGCGGAAGTGGCGCAGATGGCTCTGCCGCCTTGCCATATGACCTATCAGTTCCAGGTGGCGAATGGGCGGCTCAACGGGCTGCTGTTCCAGCGCAGTTGTGACCTTGGCCTTGGGTTTGCGTTCAACATATTCGGGCTGTCGATGATCACGCGGATGTTGGCGCAGCAATGTGATTTGGAGCCGGGGGAAGTTGTCTGGCACGGTGGGGATGTCCATCTTTACCTGAACCATGCCGCACTGGTTGAGGAGCAGATCAGCCGGACGCCGGAAGGCGCCCCGAAGCTGAGGATAAAGAGGCGGCCGGAGAGCATTTTCGATTATCGGATCGAGGATTTCGAAGTGGTAGATTATGCGCCGCAGAGTCACATCGCGGCGCCGGTGGCGGTTTGAAGTCGAGAAGGAAATAGCGAAAAGACGGAACTCTTGCTTTTCGGGAGCGTTGTAATATAATAATTGCATCGAGCAATAATATTGCAAATTCGAGTAGGAGGCAGGATGGGCGACCGGAACGGTTCGGGCGCTGGAGAGGCCGGGACTCAAGGCGGCCAGAATGCCGGAGAGCAGCTTTCGGCAGACGGCCGGAACCTGCCACCATTGCGGTTGCATGTGCCGGAACCACAGTTTCGGCCGGGCGACGACGCCGATTTCAGTCATTTCGACATTCCCCCCGCCGGAACCTCGCGCAGGCCCGATGAGGCCGCGGACGCGGGTACGATGCGGGAAATGGCCTATGACCTTGTCCGCGTGCTGGATGAGGAGGCGCGCGCGGTGGGGCCGTGGGACCCGAAGCTGCCGCCCGAAGTGCTGCTCCGCATGCTGCGGGGCATGGCGCTGACGCGGGCGTTCGATGGGCGCATGTTCCGCGCGCAGCGGCAGGGCAAGACGAGCTTTTACATGAAGTCGACCGGCGAGGAGGCGGTGTCGATCGGCGCGGCGGCAGCGCTGGCGAGCGACGACATGTGCTTTCCCAGCTATCGCCAGCAGGGGATATTGATCGCGCGGGGCTGGCCGCTGGTCGACATGATGAACCAGATTTATTCGAACAAGGGCGATCGCCTGAAAGGGCGGCAGCTGCCGATCATGTATTCGGCGCGGGAAGCGGGCTTCTTCTCGATCTCCGGCAACCTGGCCACCCAATATCCGCAAGCGGTGGGCTGGGCCATGGCTAGCGCGGCGCGCGGTGATACGCGGATCGCGGCGACATGGTGCGGGGAAGGATCGACGGCGGAAGGGGATTTCCATTCCGCCTGCACCTTTGCGAGCGTCTATCGCGCGCCGGTCATCCTGAATGTCGTCAACAACCAGTGGGCGATCAGCAGCTTTTCCGGCTTTGCGGGCGCGGAGGCGACGACCTTTGCGGCGCGGGCGATCGGCTATGGCATTGCGGGGCTGCGGATCGACGGCAATGATGCGTTGGCGGTCTATGCCGCGACGCGCTGGGCAGCGGATCGGGCGCGGGCCAATCATGGGCCGACGCTGATCGAGCATTTCACTTACCGGACCGAGGGGCACAGCACGTCCGATGATCCGAGCGCCTATCGGTCGGCCGACGAGGGGAGCCGCTGGCCGCTGGGCGATCCGATCGCGCGGTTGAAGCAGCATTGCATCGCGATCGGCATCTGGGACGAGGAAAGGCACGCGGCGATGGACAAGGAACTGGCCGAGCAGGTGCGTGAGGCAGCACGGCAAGCGGAGAAGAACGGGATTTTGGGGCATGGGCTTCATCAGCCGATGGAGAGCATGTTCGAGGATGTGTTTGAGGAGATGCCCTGGCATTTGCGGGAGCAGCAGCGGCAGATGCTGGATGAAGCTAAGGCGGCTGGGTTGTGAGGTGGTTTTTGGTTCGCGCAGAGGCGCAGAGGGCGCGGAGGTTCGGGGCCTCCTTGGGCGTCGTCATCCCAGCGGAGGCTGGGATCTCGTGCCTGCATGTTCGGCCTAAAGGCAGGGAGATGCCAGCTTTCGCTGGCATGACGGAGGAGCGTGGTGGCGCACTGTCTCCCCCTCTCCAAGCTGCGCTAGCCAGCTGGTTGGCAAGCTTCGCTATCTCGGCCAGAGTCACGTGCCTCTGGCCGACCCCTAAAGGGGCGAGGAGATGAGCCAAGACACCCGCCAGATGAGCATGATCCAGGCGATCAATAGCGCCTTGGACGTCATGATGGAGCGTGATCCCGATGTCGTCGTCATGGGGGAGGATGTCGGTTATTTCGGTGGCGTTTTCCGGGCGACGGCGGGGTTGCAGAAGAAATTTGGCAAGAACCGGGTGTTCGATACGCCGATTACCGAGACCGGGATCATCGGCGTTGCGGTGGGCATGGGCGCCTATGGGTTGCGGCCGGTGCCGGAAATACAGTTTGCCGACTATATCTACCCCGCGCTTGATCAGTTGGTGAGCGAGGCGGCGCGGCTGCGTTATCGGTCGGCGGGGGAGTTCATCGCGCCGATGACGGTGCGGTCGCCCTTTGGCGGCGGGATTTTCGGGGGGCAGACGCACAGTCAGTCGCCTGAAGGCATCTTTACCCATGTTTCGGGGATCAAGACGGTCATCCCGTCGACCCCCTATGATGCCAAAGGGCTGCTGATCGCGGCGATCGAGGATAATGATCCGGTGATCTTCTTCGAACCCAAGCGCATCTATAATGGCCCGTTCGATGGCCATTATGACCGGCCTGCGAAGAGCTGGGCGGGGCATCCCGGCGCGATGGTGCCGGAGGGCTATTATCGCGTGCCGCTGGGGCAGGCGCGCACGGTGCGAGAAGGCGAGGCGCTGACCATCCTCTGCTATGGCACGATGGAGCATGTGATCGAAAGCACCGTCACGGAGATGGGCGTGGATGCGGAGATCATCGACCTGCGGACGCTGGTGCCGCTGGATATCGAGGCGATCGAGCAGTCGGTGAAGAAGACTGGCCGCTGTCTGATCGTGCATGAGGCGACGCGGACCAGCGGCTTTGGCGCGGAGTTGAGCGCATTGGTTCAGGAACGGTGCTTCTATCATCTGGAAGCGCCGATCGAACGAGTGACGGGATTCGACACGCCTTATCCGCATAGTTTGGAATGGGCCTATTTTCCCGGGCCTGTGCGGATCAGGGAAGCGATCAACAAGATCATGAGGGATTGAGCGATGGCCCTTTTCACGTTCAGGCTACCCGACATTGGCGAAGGCATTTCCGAGGCGGAAATTGTCGGCTGGCATGTGAAGGTCGGCGACCGGGTGGAGGAAGACCAGCCTATCGCCGACATGATGACCGACAAGGCGACGGTGGAGATGGAGAGCCCGGTCGCGGGGGTGGTAACGCGGTTGGCCGGGGAGGCGGGTGAGCAGGTCGCGATTGGGGCAATGTTGGTGGAGATTGAGGTTGAGGGTGAAGGGGAGGTCGCTTTTGAAGAGGAGGCTCCCATGCCTTCGGTGGAGGAGATTGACGCGGAGACGGCGGGAGGACGTGAGGTAGCGGGATCGTCGGTGAATGAGATTGTTTCTTCGGTTGATCGGGATCAAGCGGCTTCATTAGAAGAGGAGCCTGAAAAGCCCTCTCCCCTTCAGGGGAGAGGGTTGGGAGAGGGGGAGCTAGGGGAGACGTCTGCTCTACAGCCCCTCTCCCCGACCCTCTCCCCTGAAGGGGAGAGGGAGCAGGGCGGCGCTCATCGTCCAGTGATCTCTGAAGGGGGGAAGGTGCTAGCCTCGCCAGCGGTCCGCGCCCGAGCCAAGGACCTCGGCATCGACCTAGCTCAAGTAAAAGCCAGCGGCGATCATATCCGCCATTCGGACCTCGACGCTTTCCTGCTTTACGGCGCGGGGCAGGGCTATCGGCCGCCTAAGCAGCGCGCGCGGCGGGAGGATGAGGTGGTGAAGGTCATCGGCCTGCGCCGTCGCATAGCGGAGAATATGGCGGCGTCGAAACGGCATATCCCGCATTTTTCCTATGTCGAGGAAATTGACGTCACCGAGCTGGAGCGGATGCGCGCGCAGTTGAATGACGAGCGTGGCGATCGGCCCAAGCTGACGATGTTGCCGCTGTTGATCGTGGCGATTTGCCGGGCGCTGCCGGACTTTCCGATGCTGAACGCCCGCTATGATGACGAAGCGGGCGTGGTGACGCGTTTTGGCGCGGTGCATATGGGGATCGCGACGCAGACGGACGCGGGGTTGATGGTGCCGGTGATCCGGGACGCGCAGGATCGGAATATCTGGCAGTTGGCGGGCGAGATCAGGCGCCTTGCAGAGGCCGCGCGGTCGGGGAAGGCGAAGGCAGAGGAGCTTTCGGGGTCGACTTTGACGCTGACGTCGCTGGGCGCGCTGGGCGGGGTGGCGACCACGCCGGTTATCAATCGGCCGGAGGTGGCGATTATCGGGCCTAATCGGGTGATCCAGCGGCCGGTGTTTCGTGGGCGGGATGTTGTGGCGGCGAAGCTGATGAACCTGTCGATCAGTTGCGACCATCGGGTGGTGGATGGATGGGATGCGGCGAATTTCGTGCAGGCGGTGAAGCGGTTGCTGGAGACGCCGGTGCTATTGTTTGCGGAGTGAATTGCGATCCTGTTCAACTCCCGTCATGCCAGCGAAGGCTGGCATTTCATGAGCGACGCGCGACTTGGCCTGAGATCCCAGCTTCCGCTGGGATGACGGTCATTTTCGCTCGATGATCAAATTGGTTACCGCATTGTCGCCCGGTAGCTCAGACGTGCCGTCTCGCCTGGCGACAGGCGCGTGGGGCTGGTCCAGCGTATATGGGTGATGTCGGCGGGAACGGCCCTGCGGACGCCGCCTAGCGAGGTCGGCAGCCAAAGCTCGTCCAGACGGCCCCAGCGTTGGCCGCCGTCCACCGATACTTGCATCGACGGATCGGGCGCGGTGAGGAGGGTGCCTCGGGGCACGGCGTTGGTGAGGGCGATGCCCTGCACCGGCTGGCTGCCTTCGTTGCGCCAGTTGATGACGAAGAGGAGCTGGGCGCCCGGTGCTGCGCGGCTGGCGCTGGCCAATGTCCGGCGAGCTCGGCCGTTGATGTCGGTATGGACGCGCTCCACGAACATTTGCGTTTCCATGCGCAGGTTCGTACGGGCTAGCGAGGGTGCCGACAGCATTGCCCATCCCGCCATGCCCAGCAGCGCCAGTTTACGCATCATCCGTTCAAAGCCCCGCTCCCCGTTTCGCTATTGCTTAGGGCAGGGGAGCAAAAATTTGGTTAATGGGCCTTAGTCAGGTCCGGGCCGATGAATGAAATTGACGGGCTGTTGCTGCCCGTACACATTGTCGACATGCGGGCAGGATCGATCATTCAGTGACACCTCATGAACAGCTGGAAATCAACCGGCGGCGGGATCGGCTGCTGGCGTCCATCGCGCTGACGACCGGCGTTGGGCTGCTCCTTGCCTTGCCGTTCGCCTTGCGCGAGGGCGCGGAGTTTTTTCTGCCGCTGACGGCGGCGGTGGTGATTGCCATTGCCTTGGTGCCGTTCCTGGAGTGGATGGAGCGGCGGGGTGTGCCTTCAGCCGTGGCGGCGCTGGCGGCGGTGATCGCGTTTCTGGTGGTGGCGAACACCGCGCTGGTGCTGATCGTGGTGCCGGCGACCGACTGGTTCAGGCTGCTGCCGCAGCGTTTGCCCAAGATTCAGGACAATCTGGCGCCGCTGATCGACTTTTATTCCCAGTTGCAGCATTTCGTGGACGAGACGGTGCAGATGCTGGCGACGGGGCCTGTTGCTGCGGCACAGACGGCGGCGGTGGATGCGCCGCGATCGCTGTTGCAGTTCGCGGCGACCTCCGCGCCTTCGGCGATCATCCAGATGGTGTTCGCGCTGCTCATCATCTACTTTTTCCTCGCCGGTTGGACCCGGCTGCGGCGGCGGACGATCAACAGCCGGGGCAGCTTCGACGGCGCCATGGCGGTGGCGCGGGTGATCCAGAACGTAGTCGATGCGACGTCCGCCTATGTGCTGACGATCGCGACGATCAACCTGTGCCTGGGGCTGGCGGTTGCGTTTGCGCTGTGGCTGATCGGCATGCCGTCGCCGCTGATGTGGGGCGGGATCGTCGCGCTGCTGAACTTCGTGCCCTATTTTGGGCCGATGTTGGCTGCGGCTTTGCTGGCGCTGGGCGGCCTCATGGTGTTTGACGATGTATGGCGGGCGCTGGCGCCTGCGGTGACGCAGATCGGCTTTCACTTGGTGGAGGCGAATGTGATCACGCCGATGGTGCTGGGGCGGCGGTTGACGATGAACCCGCTGCTGATTCTGGTGTCGCTGACTTTCTGGGGATGGGTGTGGGGGACGCCGGGCGCGCTGCTGGGCGTGCCGTTGCTGATCATCATCCAGACAGTCGTTGCGGCGGCTGGAACCCCGGATATCGCGGGTTTCCTGTTTGAGCGGGGGACGCTGACGGTCGCGCTGCGCGAAGAAAATGACGAGAAAGAAGAAAGTGGCGAAAGAGCCGGTTGACAGGTCCGGCGGTCCCGCATAGATGCCCGCCCACACCGAACGCGGGTGTAGCTCAGTTGGTTAGAGCGCCGGCCTGTCACGCCGGAGGTCGCGGGTTCGAGCCCCGTCACTCGCGCCACTCTTTTTTGAGGGTGGATGGTCCTTAAGGGCCAAAATTCCTGAAAATTCTGACGTTCGTCATGCCAGCGTAAGCTGGCATCTCAAGTCTTTACGTGCGGCCTAGCCTCCCGAGATCCCAGCTTGCGCTGGGATGACGGAGACTACCGGGTCAGCCGCGCCGCCAGCGGCCTGTCTCCATCCAGGCGAGCAGGCGCTTTAGCGGCAGAACCCAGATCCAGATGATGCCGAGGAAGACATAGACCGGCACCTGCACGATCATCGGCAGGCTGCCGATGAGCCCCGACAGGCTGCCGACCAGGATCGCCCAAAGCGTGATGAGCCCGACGATGGCGAGCATGCCGACGGGCTTGCGCCAGCTGGGTTCGTAGGGGGCGGGCTGGCGGTTCACGCTTCGGGTCCTTCGATCAGTTCGACTTCGGTAAGGATGATGTGGAGCGGCAGGTCCCATGGGTCGGCGGGCAGGGCGTCCTGTTCCTGCACCGACCAGGCGAGCCCGATCCGCAGCGCATCGGGATGGCGGGCAAAGGCGCGGTCATAATAGCCGCCGCCCTGGCCCAGCCGGTTCATTGCGCGGTCGAAGCCAAGCAGCGGGGCGATGATGACGTCCGGCGCGACGGGCGGGCCGCTGGGTTCGGGATGGTGCGTGCCGTAGAGGCCGGGGTGAAGCTGATCCTCCGGCGTCCAGGCGAGGAATTCCATGCTGCCGAGCCGGTCGATGACGCGAGGCAGGGCGAGGGTCATGCCCATCGCCGCAAGCTGCGGGGCGAGGCGCTGGGCGGGGGCTTCGTCGTCCAGGCCCATGTAGAGCGCGACCGTCTGCGCATTATCCAGCCTGCGGGCGAGCGGCGAGGGGAGCGCCTTGAAGGCGAGCCTGTGCGCCAGCGGATCGAGCGATTGCACGAAGGCGCGGCGATGTGTCCGGGCGAGGGTGCGCAGGGCGGTCTTGTCGAGGTCTTCGCTCATGGGGCCGCGTTTAGACCCGGAGGAGGGGGCTGGAAACCGGTTTCTCGACCCTTCGACAAGCTCAGGACGGGCTTCGCTCGAAACGAACGGAGGTTGGGGAGAGCGAGGAGGGTGACGGGACCGCCTTGGCCGTTTGCTGGAATATCCTCTGACGCCTCAACGTCAGGTGGGGACCATGTAGATCGGGCCTGGACCCGCCCAGGGACAGCCCCCTTGGATGTGATTATCGCCTCAGGGATGTTCGCTAAAGCTCGTACGAGGCAGTACCCGTCGTCCCTTATCTAGGCGTCCGGCTGCGGTGCGGCAAGCCTGTCGCTCAGCTTTTCTATCCGGGCGGCGAGCGCCTCGATCGCGCGGGCAGCCGCGTCATCGTCATCATCGAGGGCGAGGCTCTGCTGACGGCCGATCGCTTCTCGCTTCAGGTCGTTGAGTTCGTCGGCCAGGAAGAGAGCGGCGAACAGTAGCGTCCGCACTTCGGTAAGGCCCGGCGTGTTCTGCTGCGCAAGGCGTGCCTTGCGTTCGATCAGGCTGGCGAGATGGGCAAGATGGGCCTCCTCCCCATCGCGGCATCGGATCGCATAATGACGCCCGGCGATCTGAAGGTTCGTTTCAGCCACGCGAGTCCCCCTTAAGATCTGCGATCAGTTCATCGAGCGAGCGGAGCGCCGCGCGCGCGGCGGCCGGGTCCATGCCGGGGGAGGCGGAAGAGGCCGGACCCGCGACCGCGAGATCCTGCACATCCTGTTCCAGCCGACTTACCGCGCGCTCCAATGCGCCGATAGCCTGCATCATGCGATCGCTTGCCATCACCCACGCATAAACAAAGTTTTCGCCTTGCAAAAGCCGTGATTGGACGGCTTGGCGTCTCCCGAGGTCCTGCCACGGTTGACGCTTTGGGTGCAACGCGACAAAGGGGACCGGATTTCGATTCGTCGGCTCAGCAGGGGGCCGCTTAGTCAAGCCAAGGAAGAAGCCAGCCTAGATGACCGTATCCGAAAAGTCGCTCGCCAGCGCCATCCGGGCGCTTTCCATGGACGCAGTGCAGGCGGCGAACAGCGGCCATCCGGGCATGCCGATGGGCATGGCGGACGTCGCGACGGTATTGTTCAAGGACTATATCAAGTTCGATCCGACCCAGCCCAAATGGGCCGACCGCGACCGTTTCGTGCTATCGGCGGGCCATGGGTCGATGCTGATTTATTCGCTGCTGCACCTCACCGGCTATGCCCGCCCGACGATGGAGGACATCCGCAATTTCCGTCAGCTGGGCAGCCCCTGCGCGGGGCACCCCGAGAATTTCGAGCTGGCGGGCGTCGAGGCGACCACCGGCCCGCTGGGTTCGGGCCTTGCCACTGCCGTCGGCATGGCGATTGCCGAGCGGCACCTGAATGCGCAGTTCGGCGACGATCTGGTCGATCACCGCACCTGGGTGATTGCGGGCGACGGCTGCCTGATGGAGGGCATCAACCATGAGGCGATCGGCCTTGCGGGCCATCTGAACCTTGGCCGCCTGATCGTGCTGTGGGACGATAACAAGATCACCATCGACGGCGCGGTTGACCTGTCGAGCAGCGAGGACGTCCGCGCCCGCTATGCCGCGACCGGATGGCATGTCGTGTCGTGCGACGGCCATGACGTCGCCGATGTGCGCCGCGCGATCGATGAGGCGTTGGCCGATCCGCGCCCGTCGCTGGTCGCCTGCGCCACCAAGATCGGTTACGGCGCGCCCAACAAGGCGGGAACGTCGGGCGTACATGGTTCGGCGCTGGGTGAAGCGGAAGTTGCTGCCGCTCGTGAGTTTTTGGGCTGGACGGCCGAGCCTTTTGTTATCCCCGAGGATATTGCCGCCGAGTGGCGCCGGATCGGTTCGCAGGGCGCGGAAGTGCGCGCAGCCTGGGAAGGTCGTCTGTCCGGGAATAGCCAGAAGGCGGAATTCGAACGCCGGATGGCAGGCGAACTGCCCGCCGACTTCTCGCTCAACAGCTATATCGACACGTTGATCGCCAATCCGCAGAAGGTCGCGACGCGCCGGGCAAGCGAGCTGGCGCTGGGCGCGATCAATGACCTGCTGCCCGAAACGCTGGGTGGTTCGGCGGATTTGACCGGGTCGAACAACACCAAGACCAAGTCGACGGGGCCGCTGACGAAGGACGACTATTCCGGTCGCTATGTCTATTATGGCATTCGCGAATTCGGCATGGCCTGCGCGATGAACGGCATGGCGTTGCATGGCGGCGTTATTCCCTATGGCGGCACTTTCCTTGTTTTCTCCGATTATATGCGTGGCGGCATCCGTCTGGCCGCGCTTCAGGAGCAGCGCGTCATCCATGTGCTGACCCATGACTCGATCGGTTTGGGCGAGGATGGCCCGACCCATCAGCCGATCGAACATGTCATGTCGCTGCGCATGATTCCGAACCTGGACGTTTATCGTCCGGCGGACATTGTTGAGACGGCGGAATGTTGGGAATTGGCGCTGAAGGACCAAAATGGTCCTTCGGTGTTGGCGCTGACCCGCCAGAATCTGCCGCAACTGCGGACGGAAAAGAGCGAAAATCTGTCGGCGAAGGGCGCCTATCGCCTGCGCGCCGCGACGGGCAGCCGCAAGGTGGTGCTGATCGCGACCGGTTCCGAGGTTGAGATCGCCGTTGCGACCGCCGACCTGCTCGAAGCGCAAGGCATCGGCGCGGACGTGGTTTCGATGCCGAGCTGGGCGCATTTCGACGCGCAGCCGCAGGCGTATAAGGATGATCTCCTTCCGCACCATGTGCTGCGTTGCTCGATTGAGGCAGGGACGACCTTCGGCTGGGAACGCTATGTCGGCATCGCGGGCTTACGTTTTGGCATCGACACATTCGGTGCTTCGGCTCCGGCAGAAGCGCTTTACGACCATTTCGGCCTGACGGCCGCCAAGATCGCGCCGCAGGTTGCGGCCGCACTCGATCATTAAGAACAACTACCAATCAGGAGGCTAGTGCAGTGGCAACGAAGGTAGCAATTAACGGTTTCGGACGTATCGGTCGGTTGGTGGCGCGCGCCATTTTGTCGCGCACCGACCATGATCTGGAACTGGTGAGCATCAACGACCTGGGCGATGCCAAGGCGAACGCCCTGCTGTTCAAGCGCGACAGCGTTCATGGCAACTGGGCTGGCGACGTCAGTGTCGATGGCGACGCGCTGATCATCAACGGCAAGCGCATTGCAGTGACCGCCGAGCGCGATCCCGCCAAGCTGCCGCACGCGGCGCAGGGCGTCGAAATCGCTCTGGAATGCACCGGCATCTTCGCGTCCAAGGAAAAGGCGAGCGCCCATCTGACCGCTGGCGCCAAGCGTGTCATCATTTCTGCCCCCGCGACCGGCGTCGACAAGACCATCGTGTTCGGCGTGAACCATGAGACGCTGGGTGCTGACGATATCGTCATTTCGAACGCCAGCTGCACCACCAACTGTTTGGCGCCGCTCGCTAAGGTCCTGCACGATGCGATCGGCATCGAAAAGGGCTTCATGACGACGATCCACAGCTACACCAACGACCAGAACACGCTGGATCAGCTGCACAGCGACATGCGCCGCGCCCGCGCTGCTGCCCTGTCGATGATCCCGACCACCACGGGCGCCGCGCGCGCGGTGGGTGAGGTTCTGCCTGAGCTGAAGGGCAAGCTGGACGGTTCGTCGGTGCGCGTGCCGACCCCGAACGTCTCGGTCGTGGACCTGAAGTTCATCGCCAAGCGCAGCACCACCAAGGATGAAGTGAACGAGCTGCTGAAGGCTGCTTCGCAAGCGGGTCCGCTCAAGGGCGTGCTGGGTTATTCGGACGAGCCTTTGGTATCGATCGATTATAATGGCGATGCGCGCAGCTCGACCGTCGACAGCCTGGAAACCGCCGTCATCGACGGTAATCTGGTTCGCGTGCTCAGCTGGTACGACAATGAATGGGGTTTTTCGAACCGCATGATCGATACGACCGGCGTGGTTGCGGGTCTGCTGTAAGAGAAATGGGGCGGGCCTTAAGAACCCGCCCTTTTTCGTCATCCCAGCGAACGCTGGGATCTCGTTTATCAAGTCCCTGCCTGGAGGCATGAGATCCCAGCGTTCGCTGGGATGACGGGCAGGGTGGCTGGGAGCATATTGGTGGCCAAGCCCTTCAAGACGCTGGACGATATGGGCGACATCCGCGGCAAGACCGTGCTGGTGCGCGAAGATTTGAACGTGCCGATGCAGGATGGATCGGTGAGCGACGACACGCGCTTGCGGGCGGCGATGCCGACGATTTTGGAGCTGGCGGATCGCGGTGCCAAGGTGCTGATTCTGGCGCATTTCGGACGACCCAAGGGGCAGAAGAACCCGGAATATTCGCTGTCGAAGATCACGCGTCCGTTGACCCAGGTGCTGGGGCGTGACGTTCAATTCATTCCCGATTGCTGCGGCGAAGCGGCTGTCGATGGCATCGCGGTGATGCGTCCGGGCGATATTTCCATCCTGGAAAATACCCGCTTCCATCCCGGTGAAGAGAAGAATGATCCGGCGCTGGTTGAGGCGATGGCGGCGATCGGCGATCTTTATGTGAACGACGCTTTCTCCGCCGCGCATCGCGCCCATGCCTCGACCGAGGGGCTGGCGCACAAGCTGCCTGCTTTTGCGGGCCGTTCGATGGAGAAGGAACTCGACGCGTTGCAGGCGGCGCTGGGCGAGCCGGTGAAGCCGGTTGCGGCGGTCGTCGGCGGGGCGAAGGTTTCGACCAAGCTCGATGTGCTGAACAACCTCGTCGCCAAGGTCGATCATCTGATCATCGGTGGTGGCATGGCCAACACCTTCCTTCACGCGCGCGGCGTCGATGTCGGCAAGTCGCTGTGCGAGAAGGATCTGGCGGAGACGGCCGAGGCGATCTTTGACAAGGCGGAGGCTGCGGGTTGCACCATTCACCTGCCCTATGATGTGGTGGTGGCGAAGGAATTTGCCGCCAATCCGCCGTCGGTGCGGACATGCAATGTGCATGAAGTTGCTGCTGACGAGATGATCCTGGACGTGGGGCCTGCTGCTGTCGAGGCGCTGGGCGATGCGCTCAAGAACTGCCGGACTTTGGTGTGGAACGGGCCGCTCGGCGCGTTCGAGATCGCGCCGTTCGACAAGGCGACCGTGGCGCTTGCGAAGACGGCGGCGGCGCTGACCAAGGAAGGGCAGCTGACGTCCGTGGCGGGCGGCGGCGATACCGTGGCGGCACTCAACCATGCGGGCGTGGCGGGCGACTTTACGTTCGTGTCCACGGCAGGCGGCGCTTTCCTCGAATGGATGGAAGGCAAGGACCTGCCGGGCGTCAGCGCATTGATGGTGTGAACTTCGAAGGTCGCTGTCCGAAAGGATGGCGGCCTTTTCCTTTTTCCGATGCCGCCGATGGGGCGGTGCAACCCTTGACGAGAAAGTATGTGCAGATGCTGGATCAGGACATGATGAACAAGATTGCGGGCGGCAACGGCTTTATCGCCGCGCTCGACCAGAGCGGTGGATCGACGCCCAAGGCGCTCAAGGGCTATGGCATCGAAGAGGGTGCTTGGAGCAATGATGAGGAGATGTTCGGCCTCATCCACGACATGCGCAGCCGCATCATCACCTCGCCCGCCTTTTCGGGTGAAAAGGTGATCGGTGCGATCCTGTTCGAACGGACGATGGACGGCGAGGCGGGCGGCAAGTCCGTGCCGCAGGCGCTGATCGAGCGTGGCGTCGTGCCTTTCATCAAGATCGACAAGGGTCTGGAAGACGAGGCGAACGGCGTTCAGATGATGAAGCCGATGCCGGAACTGGACGTGCTGCTGAAGCGTGCAAAGTCGCTGGGCGTGTTCGGGACCAAGGAGCGTTCGGTTATCAATCTTGCCAACCGTGAGGGCATCGCCGCGATCGTCAAGCAGCAGTTCGAGGTTGGCGCGCAGGTTCTCGCCGCCGGCCTGATGCCGATGCTGGAGCCCGAGATCAACATCAAGAGCCCCGAACGCGCTGACGCTGACCAGATCCTGCTGGACGAGCTGCTCAAGGGCCTGGACGCGCTGCCCGAAGGGCAGAAGGTGATGCTGAAGCTTTCGCTGCCCGCCAAGGCTGGCCTCTTCGATCCGCTGGTCGATCATCCTAAGGTGCTGCGCGTCGTCGCGCTGTCGGGCGGTTTCTCGCGCGCCGAGGCTTGCGTCGAACTGGCGAAGAATCGCGGCATCATCGCCAGCTTCAGCCGCGCGCTGCTGAACGACCTGCGCCACCAGATGAGCGAGGATGAGTTCAACGCTTCGCTGGGTCAGGCGATCGACGAAATCTACACCGCCTCGACCAAGAAGGCGGCGTGATGTGAGATGAGGGCTGCTGGCGATATGCGCCGGGCAGCCCTCATTCGCCTGACGGGCTAAGGCTTCTTCATCCGACCATGTACTTGAGCGCCAAGGCGTCGTGGATGGCGTCGGCATTGATGTCATTGTTGAAATAGGCCCAGACGGCGCGGCCCTGGCGAGCCTGATCGGTCATCCATCCAGCCCATTCGCGCAGATTATCTTCCGCATAGCGGCCCCAATATTTGCCTTGGCAGCCATGGAAGCGGACATAGGCGGCGCGGCCCGTCACCATCCGGGGGCTGGATGATCCGGCCATGTCATGGACGCACAAGCTTGCGCCATGTCGGTCTAGCAGGTCGTAGGTCGCGTCTTCATACCAGCTGCGGTGGCGGAACTCGAAGACGGGGACGATGTCGGCGGGTTGCAGCTTAAGGAAGCTTTCGAGCCGGTCGAGGTTGAAGGTGAGGCTGGGCGGCAATTGATAGAGGATGGGACCTAGCGTTGGGCCGAAATGGCGGAAGGACGCCATCATCCGCTCCATCGGCTCTTCACAGTTGGTGAGCTTCAGAGCCTGGGTGAGATAACGGTTCGCCTTGACCGCATAGCAGAACCCGGGCGGGGCC
Organism: Sphingobium sp. Cam5-1; assembly: GCF_015693305.1. Taxonomy (NCBI): domain Bacteria; kingdom Pseudomonadati; phylum Pseudomonadota; class Alphaproteobacteria; order Sphingomonadales; family Sphingobiaceae; genus Sphingobium; species Sphingobium sp. Cam5-1. Next base: position 610,702 of record NZ_CP065138.1, read on the forward strand.
TGGTCGCGCCAGCCATCGACCGTCTCCGGCTTGGGGAGGCGGTAGAAGCTGTTGTTGATCTCCACCGAGTCGAAATGGTCGGCGTAAAAGGCGAACCAGCGCTTCATCGCCAGTTTTTCCGGATAGAAGGAGCCGCGCCAGTGGAGGTAGTTCCATCCTGAGCAGCCGATCCTGATCATGACAGGACAAGCCGCCGGGCCTGGACACAGTTCCATTCTTTTCCTTGGATGCCGAAACGCGCTAAGGGCTGCGCATGACCGACTTTACTGACGAAGAGCTGGCGCTCGATCCGCATTTTGCCGACCAGTTCGATAAGAGCTTCCGCCCGGCCTGCCAGCTTTACCTCATATCGCCGCCCGCGATCGACGAGGGTTTCGTGGCGCAGCTGGCCGAGGCTTTGGATGGCGGCAAGGTTGCGGCGTTTCAGTTGCGGCTGAAGGGCATGGACGAAGAGGCGATCGCTCGCGCGGCCGAGCCGTTGCAAAAGCTATGCGCGGAACGGGAGGTCGCCTTCATTGTCAACGACAGCATAGCGCTGGCCAAGCGGCTGGGCGCGGATGGCGTGCATTTGGGGCAGGGGGACGGCGACCCGCGAGAGGCGCGCAAGATATTGGGGCCAAAGGTGCAGATCGGCGTGACCTGCCATGACAGCCGCCACCTTGCGATGGAAGCGGGCGAGGCCGGGGCGGACTATGTCGCGTTCGGCGCCTTCTATCCCACGACGACCAAGGAAACGCATCATCGGCCGGAGCCGTCGATCCTTGGCTGGTGGACGACCCTGTTCGAGCTGCCCTGCGTGGCGATCGGGGGGATTACGGCGGATAATGCCGCGCCGCTGGTCGAGGCGGGCGCGGACTTTCTGGCGGTGAGCAGCGCGGTGTGGGCGCATCCGGATGGGCCGCGCGCGGGTGTTGCGGCATTTTCGGCTGTTCTGCCCGGGGCCTTGAAGGGATCGCCCGAGGGGCATTGATCGAGGGAGGCAGCTTTCCTGGCATTTGCGCGTTTCTCTCCCCAAACATAGGGAGAGTATCGCCTTGAAGACATATCTGCTCGCGCTCACGCTGCTCTGCACGGCTTGCAAGGTTGCCGTCACCGACGCCAATGAAAGCGGGACAGCAGCTCCCGGAGATCAGAAGGAGGGAGCGCAGGGTGCGGCGGTTAAGCCGGTTGGCGATCCTTATGCCTTTTCCATAGTCCCCGAGCCGGGCGGTGCGCCTGCTCGCGCGGATTTGATCTTGCAGGCACAGGTGGCGCTTGATCGGGCGGGTTTTTCTCCCGGCGTGCTGGATGGGAAGGAGGGGATGTCCTTCACCGCCGCACTAAAGGGTTTTCAGGAGGCGAAGGGCTTACCGGAAACCGGCAAATATGATGAAGCGACTGCGAAGGCGTTGCTGGGGGACAAGCCGCCGGCCGCTACTTGGCTGGTGACGATCCCTGAGGGCTTTGCGCGTGGTCCGTTCACCGCGATTCCCAAGGAATATGCCGATCAGGCGAAGCTGCCTGCGCTGGGCTATCGCAATTTGATCGAGAAGCTGGCCGAGCGGTTCCATACAAAGCCCGAAGTGCTGGTGGCGTTGAATGCGCCCAACACGAAGCTGGGGCCGGGGGCTACGGTGCGGGTGCCAGCCGTGGGCAATCAGCCGGTCGCGCAGATCGAGGGCGATGAACGCGGCTGGGGCAATACGCTCGCCAGCCTGGCGGTGGCGAAGGATCAGCCGCAGGCCGATTATATCGTGGTCGACAAGTCCGACGGCGTGCTGCGCGTTTTTGACAAGGCCAACAAGCTGATCGCGCAATTCCCGGCGACCATGGGATCGGAACATGATCCCTTGCCGCTCGGCACTTGGGAGATCAAGGGGATCAGCCGGAATCCCGATTTTCATTATAATCCTGACCTGTTCTGGGATGCCGATGCGAAGGACGAGAAGGCGGTGTTGAAGCCGGGGCCGAATGGTCCGGTGGGCGTTGTTTGGATTGATCTGTCCAAGCAGCATTATGGCATTCACGGCACCCCCGAACCGCAGACCATCGGGCGTACTGAAAGCCATGGCTGCATTCGCCTGACCAACTGGGATGCGGCGCGGCTGGCGCAGATGGTGAAGAGCGGGGTGAAGGCGGTATTTCAGGCATGAGGAGGCCGGGGCGGCGAGGATGGGTGGGCATCATAGTTGCCGTCCTGCTGCTGCTCCTGTTTCTGAAGATGTGCGTGCGGATTGTTCCGGGTGGCCCGGAAAGGACGGCTTCGCCGCCTCAGCATCCGGCAGCGGCAGAGGCTGGGCCACTGTCGATCCCGGTTGAGGGTGTGCCGCCGACGGCGTTAACCGACACTTTCACGCAGGCGAGGGCAGGCGGCGCGCGGCCGCATGATGCGATCGACATTATGGCGGCGCGGGGCCGGGCCGTGCTCGCGGCTGCGGATGGGCGTATCGAGAAGCTGTTCACAAGTGAGGATGGTGGGCTGACCATTTATCAGCGGTCGGGCGACGGACGCCGCATCTATTATTATGCGCATCTGGATGCCTATGCCCCCGGACTGGCGGAGGGGCAGATGGTGAAGCGGGGGCAGAAGATCGCCATGGTCGGCAGTAGCGGCAATGCCGATCCGTCAGCGCCGCACCTGCATTTTGCCGTGAATGAGATCAGGCCGGGCGAGCCATGGCACAGGGGCCGGGCGATCAATCCCTACCCCTTGCTGGCGCGGCCGATCCGATGAGCCTACTTGCCCTTCGCGGCGGCACGATGTAGAGGCGCGCCCAGCCTTTTAAACAGGTCGGCTCTTTCACCTTCAGACATATAGGCAGGCTCTTCCCATGAAGATCAGCGGCGTCGAGATTCGTCCCGGCAACAATATCGAATATGACGGAAGCCTGTGGCGTGCCGTCAAGATCCAGCACACGCAGCCCGGCAAGGGTGGCGCCTATATGCAGGTGGAACTCAAAAACCTGATCGACGGGCGCAAGAATAACGTGCGCTTCCGCTCCGCCGAGACGGTGGAGCGCATCCGGCTCGACACCAAGGATTTCCAGTATCTTTATGCCGAGGGCGACATGCTCGTCTTCATGGATACGGAAACCTATGAGCAGATCAACCTGCCGCAGGATCTGGTGGGCGAGGCTTCGGCTTTCCTGCAGGATGGCATGATGGTCATGTTGGAAATGTATGAAGAACGGCCGATTTCCGTGCAGCTGCCCGAAACGGTCGAAGCGACCGTGGTGGAGGCCGACGCCGTGGTGAAGGGGCAGACGGCTTCGGCGAGCTACAAGCCTGCGATCCTCGACAATGGCGTGCGCGTCATGGTGCCGCCGCATATCGTCACCGGCACGCGCATCATCGTTGATGTGTATGAGCGGGAATATGTGAAGCGGGCGGATTGAACTGCTAATTATTCCCTCTCTCCTTCAGGGGAGAGGGTGCCGAGCGCAGCGAAGGCGGGAGAGGGGCCGCAGCTGAGCATATGTTGTTCCCCTCTCCCCGACCCTCTCCCCTGAAGGGGAGAGGGGGAGTATTGTTTATGGTATCCCATTCCGGCCTTCTCACCGTCATGGAACGTGCCGCGCGCAAGGCTGGCGCGAAGCTGCGTCGTGACTTTGGCGAAGTCGAGCATCTGCAAGTGTCGCGCAAGGGACCGGCGGACTTTGTGTCCAAGGCCGATCAGCAAGCCGAGCGCACTTTGGTCGAAGAGCTGCAAAAAGCACGGCCGGACTGGGGCTTTCTGCTGGAAGAAGGCGGGGTGATCGAGGGTGATCCCAACAAGCCGCGATGGATCATCGATCCGCTCGACGGCACCAGCAACTTCCTCCACGGCATCCCGCACTTCGCGATCTCCATCGCTGTCGAAGAGCCGCTTTATGGCGGCAACAAGCGGGAAGTGACGACCGGCCTTATCTACCAGCCGGTGACTGACGAAAGCTATTGGGCGGAAAAGAGCCGGGGCGCGTGGCGGCATGACCAGCGTTTGCGGGTGTCGGCACGCCGCGACCTGGGCGACTGCCTGATCGCGACCGGCATTCCTTTCATGGGCCATGGCGACATGGCGCAGTGGACTCGCATCTTCGGCGCGGTCGCGCCTTCCGTCGCGGGAATTCGTCGCTTCGGTGCGGCTTCGCTTGATTTGGCGCATGTGGCGTCCGGCCGTTATGATGGCTTCTGGGAAAGCGGCCTTCAACCCTGGGACGTCGCGGCTGGATTGCTGCTGGTGCGTGAGGCGGGCGGGTTCGCCACCGATTTCAGGGGCGGCGATCAGCCGATCGAGCGCCGCGAAGTGATCGCGGGCAATGATGCCATCCACAGCAAATTGCACAAGCTTGTGGCTGGTGCGCTACGCTGAGGCAGTCATTTGTTTCTGCGTACAAGAAGCAGACTGTTGCGAATCATTCTCACGCCTCGGGGCCTTGCTTCGCTTATGCGGCAGGCCTAAAGCGCGCCCATAGTCATTTTCGCCCAGGGGATTCCGTTGGTCGATCTAGCCCAATATCTGCCGATCCTTATCTTTCTCGGGATCGCATTGCTGCTTTCCGGGGCATTCGTGTTCCTGCCGATGCTTGTCGGCCGCCTGACCGGCGCGCATCAGCCTGACCCGGCGAAGCTGTCGGAATATGAGTGCGGTTTTCCAGCGTTCGAAGAACCGCGCAGTCAGTTCGACGTGCGCTTTTACCTGGTCGCGATCCTCTTCATCATCTTCGATCTGGAAGCCGCCTTCCTCTATCCCTGGGCGGTCAGCCTGGATCAGATCGGATGGGCCGGATGGGCGACGATGATGATCTTTATAGCGGAGCTGGTGCTGGGCCTCGTTTATGCGTGGAAGAAGGGAGCCCTAGATTGGGAGTAGAACTGACCAGTCCCGCGCCCGGCACGATGCCGCCCGCGGGGACGCAGCCCGACCAGAATTTCTTCAACGCGCTGAACAGTGAAGTCAGTGACAAGGGGTTCCTCGTCACATCGACGGAGGATCTGTTCCAGTGGGCTCGTACGGGTTCGCTGTGGTGGATGACCTTTGGCCTTGCCTGCTGCGCGGTGGAGATGATCCACGTCAACATGCCGCGTTACGATATGGAGCGGTTCGGCGCCGCGCCGCGCGCATCGCCGCGCCAGTCGGACGTGATGATCGTTGCGGGAACGCTGTGCAACAAGATGGCTCCGGCGTTGCGTAAGGTTTACGACCAGATGTCCAATCCGAAATATGTGATTTCGATGGGCAGCTGCGCGAACGGCGGCGGCTATTATCACTATAGCTATTCGGTGGTGCGTGGCTGTGACCGGATCGTGCCGGTCGACATCTATGTGCCGGGCTGCCCGCCGACTGCCGAAGCGCTGCTTTATGGCGTGATGCAGTTGCAACGGAAGATCCGCCGGATCGGGACGATTGAGCGCTGATATGGGTCATTCTGCACCGAAGATCGTGAACCCGGACGGGATCGCGGAGAAGATCGCCGGGCTGCTGGGTCCGATGCTGATCGAAGCGGTCGATCATGCCGATGAGCTGAGCTTCACCGTCGTGCGCGATCGGCTGGCCGAGGCGCTGGATGCGTTGCGCGTACAGGGCGAATATCAGCAGCTGATGGAGATCGCGGGCGTCGATTATCCGGAGCGGGCCGAGCGCTTCGAAGTCTGCTATCATCTGCTGTCCGTCACGCAGAACCATCGCATCCGCGTCAAGGTATCGACCGACGAGGATAAGCCGGTTCCCACCGTCACGCACATCTGGCCTGTCGCAGGCTGGCTGGAGCGTGAGGTGTTCGACATGTATGGCGTGATCTTCGAGGGTAATGCCGACCTGCGTCGCATCCTGACGGATTACGGCTTCAAGGGGCATCCGCTGCGCAAGGACTTCCCGCTGACCGGCTATGTCGAGATGTGGTATTCCGAGGAAGACAAGCGCGTCGTCTACAAGCCGGTTCAGCTGGCTCAGGATTTCCGTCAGTTCGATTTCATGAGCCCATGGGAAGGCGCGCAATATGTGCTGCCGGGCGATGAGAAGGCGCCGCAGGCTCCGGGTGCGCCCACGCCTGCCACCGCTCCGCCGCCGCCCGCCTCAGCGCCCAAGGGCGCCCCTGCTGGCGAGACGCCCAAGGTGACGGAAAAGAAGGAACATACCGGCGCGGGCGAAGCTGCGAACAAGGAAGCCGCCAAGGCGACCAATGAGAAGCCGCTTGCCGAAGACGCGCAAACGACGCCGGTGCGCCGGTCCCGTGCCGCGACGGCCGAAACCGGCGAAGCGGACACCGCCAAGCCGAAGCGCATGCGCAAGCCGAAAACTCCCGCCAAGGATGAGGGGGGTGACGCCTGATGTCCACCTATCTCGAAGAACTCGACCATAAGACCAGTGCGGACGATCCGACGCTGGGCGACACGGAAATCCAGAATTACACGATCAATTTCGGTCCCCAGCATCCGGCGGCGCACGGCGTGCTTCGCCTGGTCATGGAACTGGACGGCGAGATCGTGGAACGCTGCGACCCGCATGTCGGTTTGCTGCATCGCGGCACCGAGAAGCTGATCGAATATAAGACCTATCTTCAGGCGCTGCCCTATTTCGACCGGCTCGACTATTGCTCGCCGATGGGGATGGAGCACAGCTATGTGCTTGCGGTCGAGAAGCTGCTGAATCTGGAAGTGCCGCTGCGCGCGCAATATCTGCGCGTGTTCTTCGCGGAACTGACGCGCATCAAGAACCACATGTTGAACCTGGGTTCGCACGTCATGGACGTTGGCGCGATGACGCCCAACCTGTGGCTGTTCGAGCTGCGCGAAGATTGCATGAATTTCTATGAGCGGGCGTCGGGCGCGCGCATGCATGCGGCCTATTTCCGGCCGGGCGGGGTCCATCAGGATGTGCCGCTGAAGCTGCTGACCGATATTGCCGACTGGCTCGACACGCGCTTGCCGCGCCTGTTCGAGGACGCGATTTCGCTGGTCGCGGACAACCGCATCTTCAAACAGCGTAACGTCGATATTGCCGTTGTGAGCAAGGAAGACGCGTTGAAATGGGGCTTTTCCGGCCCGATGCTGCGCGGTTCGGGCATCGCCTGGGACATCCGCAAGTCGCAGCCTTATGATGTCTATGACCGCATGGACTTCGACATTCCGGTCGGCACCAATTTCGACTGCTACGATCGTTTCATGGTCCGCGTCGAGGAAGTGCGCCAGTCCGCGCGCATCATGAAGCAGTGCCTGAGCGAGATGCCCGAAGGTCCGGTGCTCTCGCTTGATCGCAAGGTCGCGCCGCCGCGCCGGGGCGAGATGAAGCGCTCGATGGAAGCGCTGATCCACCACTTCAAGCTCTATACCGAGGGCTTCCACGTTCCGGCTGGCGAGGTCTATGTGGCGACGGAAAGCCCCAAAGGTGAGTTTGGCGTCTATCTGGTGAGCGATGGGACGAACTCGCCCTATCGCTGCAAGATCCGCCCGACGGCTTTCTCGCACCTGCAGGCGATGGATTTCATGATGAAGGGCCACATGCTGGCCGACACCACCGCCGTCCTTGGCGCGATGGACATCGTGTTCGGAGAATGTGACCGCTAATGGCTGACGCAGTTCATATCCCTGACGAAGCGGAAACGCGCGCGCGCTGGGGCGCTTTCGCGTGGACGCCGGAAAATGCCGAACAGGCGAAGAAGGTCATCGCGCGCTATCCTGCCGGTCGTCAGCAGTCGGCGGTGATGCCGCTGCTTGACCTTGCCCAGCGGCAGGTTGGGGCGGAGACGCAGACCAATGGCTGGCTGCCGGTGCCGGTGATGGAATATATCGCCGATCAGCTCGAAATGCCGTACATGCGGGTTTACGAGGTTGCGACCTTCTACACCATGTACAATCTGGCTCCGGTCGGCCGCTATCATGTACAGGTTTGCGGCACAACGCCCTGCATGTTGCGCGGTTCCGACGATGTGTTTTCGGCCTGCAAGAACAAGGGTCTGGTGAAGGGCGGCACGACGCCGGACGGCTTGTTCACCTTGAGCGAGGTCGAGTGTCTGGGCGCCTGTGCCAACGCGCCGATGGTGCAGATCAACGACGATAATTTCGAAGACCTGACCTATGACAGCATGAGCGCGATCCTCGACGATCTCGCTGCTGGCAAAAGCCCCAAGATCGGGCCGCAGATTGAGCGTCAAACGAGCTGCCCCGAAGGCGGGCCGACGACGCTCAAGGAGATGGTGGGCGAAAATCACGATTATCGCGGCCATTGGAATGTGGGAGCGCAGGCATGAGCGACGTCATCGCACCCCTTGCCGACAAGGACCGCATCTTCACCAACGTCTATGGCTTCCAGGATTGGGGCATCGACGCGGCGATGAAGCGTGGCGATTGGGATAATACCAAGGCGCTGCTGGAAATCGGCCAGGACGAGATCATTGAACTCATCAAGGCTTCGGGCCTACGCGGACGTGGTGGCGCTGGCTTCCCGACCGGCATGAAGTGGAGCTTCATGCCCAAGGAAAGCAAGGATGGCCGTCCGAGCTTTCTGGTCATCAATGCAGACGAGTCCGAACCGGGCTCGTGCAAGGATCGCGAGATTATCCGCCATGATCCGCACAAGCTGATCGAAGGTGCGCTGATCGCCGGTTTCGCGATGCGCGCGCGTGCCGCCTACATCTATATTCGCGGCGAGTTCATCTATGAGGCGAAGGTCCTCTTCGCCGCCGTTGAGCAGGCCTATGAGAAGGGCTTCCTTGGCAAGAACGCATGCGGTTCCGGTTATGATTTCGACGTCTTCGTCCATCGTGGTGCGGGCGCCTACATCTGTGGCGAGGAAACGGCGCAGATAGAGAGCCTGGAAGGCAAGAAGGGCCAACCGCGCCTGAAGCCACCTTTCCCGGCTGGCGCTGGCCTTTATGGCTGCCCGACGACGGTGAACAATGTGGAATCGATCGCGGTTTCGCCGACGATCCTGCGCCGTGGGTCCGAATGGTTTTCCAGCTTTGGCCGCGAAGGGAACAAGGGCACCAAGCTGTTCCAGATCAGCGGCCATGTGAACAAGCCCTGCGTCGTCGAAGAGTCGATGGGGATCAGCTTCAAGGAGCTGATCGACCGGCATTGCGGCGGCATTCGCGGCGGTTGGGATAATCTGCTCGCGGTCATCCCCGGTGGATCGTCGGTGCCGCTGGTGCCCGCCGCGCAGATCATGGATGCGCCGATGGACTTTGATGGTTTGAAGGCGCTCGGGTCGGGTCTCGGGACCGCCGCCGTGATCGTGATGGACAAGTCGACTGATATCGTTCGCGCGATCAGCCGTCTTTCCTACTTCTACAAGCATGAAAGCTGCGGCCAGTGCACGCCTTGCCGTGAAGGCACGGGCTGGATGTGGCGCGTCATGGAGCGGTTGCGTTCGGGCGAGGCTGATATCGGCGAGATCGATATGCTGCAGCAGGTCACCAAGCAGGTCGAAGGCCACACCATCTGCGCGCTCGGTGACGCGGCGGCTTGGCCGATCCAGGGCTTGATCCGGCACTTCCGGCCCGAGATCGAGCGGCGGATCAATGAGAATAAGGGTAGCGCCCCCGTCATGGAGGCAGCGGAGTAATCATGCCCAAGGTCAAAGTAGACGGCGTAGAACTCGAAGTTCCGGCGGGCGCGACTGTCCTTCAGGCGTGCGAGATGGCGGGGAAGGAAATCCCGCGTTTCTGCTATCATGAGCGTCTGTCCATTGCGGGCAATTGCCGCATGTGTCTGGTCGAAGTGAAGCCTGGGCCGCCCAAGCCGCAGGCCAGCTGTGCGCTGCCGGCTGCGGACAATCAGGAAATCTTCACCCAGACCGAGATGGTGAAGAAGGCGCGGGAAGGGGTGATGGAGTTTCTGCTCATCAACCACCCGCTCGATTGCCCGATCTGCGACCAGGGCGGTGAATGCGATCTTCAGGACCAGTCGGTCGCCTATGGTCGTGGCGGCAGCCGCTTTGAGGAAAACAAGCGCGCCGTTACCGAAAAATATATGGGTCCGATCGTCAAGACGGTCATGACCCGTTGCATCCAGTGCACCCGCTGCGTGCGCTTTGCCGAGGAAGTCGCGGGCGTGCCGGAAATCGGCGCCATTTATCGCGGCGAGAATATGCAGATCACCACCTATCTCGAACATGCCGCAAAAAGCGAGCTGTCGGGCAATGTGGTCGATCTGTGCCCGGTGGGCGCGCTGACGTCCAAGCCCTATGCCTTTGAGGCGCGGCCTTGGGAACTGCGCAAGACGCCGGCGATCGACGTCATGGATGCGGTGGGCACCAACATCCGCCTCGACAGCCGCGGCCGCCAGGTGCTGCGCGCCGTACCGCGCATCAACGACGACGTGAACGAGGAGTGGGCAAGCGACAAGACTCGGCACAATGTCGATGGTCTGGTGCGCAAGCGGCTCGACAAGCCTTATGTCCGCAAGGATGGCAAGTTGGTTCCGGCGACTTGGAATGAGGCTTTTGCAGCGATCGCGGCGGTGAAGCATGGCGGCAGCGTCGCGGCGCTGGCGGGCGATTTGCTCGATTGCGAGACCATGTTTGCGGCCAAGTTGCTCGTCGAGAAGCTGGGCGGTTCGATGCTGGAAGGGCGTCAGACGGGTCTTGCCTATGATGTATCGAGCCTGTCGGCGGTGAACTTCAACACGACGCTGAACGGTATCGAGACGGCGGACGTGATCCTGCTGGTCGGCACCAATTTGCGCTGGGAAGCGCCGCTGGTGAACACCCGCATTCGCAAGGCGATCAAGAGGGGTGCGAAGGTGTTTGCGCTCGGCCCGCAGGTGGATCTTACCTATAAGGTCGAGTGGCTGGGCAATGACGCGTCGTTGCTGGCAAAGCTGCCTGAAGCGGTGGTGGAGGCGTTCGGCAAGGCGGCGCGTCCGGCGATGATCGTGGGCGGCGGCGTGCTGGCGAAGGATGGTGCGCATGGTGACACGCTGGCGCTGGTTGAAACGCTGGGCCTGATCAAGGAAGGTTGGAACGGCTATAACGTCCTGCACTTCGCGGCGGCGCGCATGGGCGGGCTGATGCTTGGCTATGCTACCCAGGGCGGGGTCAAGGCTGTGGCGGCGGCCAAGCCGAAGCTGCTCTTTTCGCTGGGCGCGGACGAGGTCGATTATTCGGCCTTTGACGACAGCTTCAAGGTCTATGTCGGCCACCATGGCGACAAGGGTGCGCATGCGGCGGACGTGATCCTGCCGGGGGCGAGCTATGCCGAGAAGGCGGGTACCTACGTCAATCTGGAAGGTCGGGTGCAGCGCGGCGAAAAGGCCGTGTTCGCGCCGGGTGATGCCCGTGAGGACTGGTCGATCCTGCGCGCGCTGTCGGAAGTGCTGGGCGCGACGCTGCCATTTGACAGCTTCGACGCGTTGCGGGCGGAAATGGCCAAGGCGGTTCCGGCGCTGGGCGTCGAGGGCCTCGCCGATTATGGCTGGTCGGTGCCGTCGTTGCCGACCGGAGCCAGCGGCGAGTTTGGCTCGCCGATCAAGGATTTCTACCTGACCAACGCCATCTGCCGCGCCAGCCCGACGATGCAGCAATGCTCGGCCGAACTGATCCATGGGACGAGCTTCGCGGAGGCCGCAGAGTGACTGCTTTCTTCCAAAATCTGGGCATGCCCTTCAACGGCGCGTGGCTGCTGTCCACGGTCATCGGCATTCTGGTGATTGCCCTGCCGCTGATGCTGGCGGTGGCGATGATCATCTATGCCGATCGCAAGATCTGGGCGGCAATGGCGCTGCGCCGTGGCCCGAACGTTGTAGGTCCTTTCGGCTTGCTTCAGTCCTTTGCGGACGGGGCAAAGGTGTTCCTGCAGGAAACCATCATTCCTTCGGCTGCCAACCGTGCGCTGTTCCTGATCGCGCCGATCATTACGTTCACGGTTGCCTTGATTGCCTGGGCGGTGATCCCGTTCCAGGCGGGCGTGGTGCTGGCCAACATCAATGTCGGCCTACTCTATATTCTCGCGATCAGTTCGCTGGGCGTCTATGGCATCGTGCTCGCGGGTTGGGCGTCCAACTCCAAATATCCCTTCTACTCCGCGATCCGCGCGAGCGCGCAGATGATCAGCTATGAAGTGTCGATCGGCTTCATCCTGGTTTGCGTGGTGCTGTGGGCGGGCAGCTTCAACCTGACCACGATCGTGGAAAGCCAGCGCGGCTATTATGGTTTCATCAACGGCCATGCGTTCAATCCGCTGCTGTTCCCGATGGCGATCATGTTCCTGATATCGGCGATGGCGGAAACGGGCCGTGCCCCGTTCGACCTGACCGAAGCCGAAAGCGAGCTGGTCGCGGGCTATCAGACCGAATATTCCTCCATGTCGTTCGCGCTCTATTGGCTCGGCGAATATGCGAACGTGCTGCTGATGTGCGCGCTGAACGCAATCCTGTTCTGGGGTGGTTATCTGCCGCCGATCGACTGGGCGCCGCTTTACTATGTGCCCGGGATCATCTGGCTGTTTGCCAAGATCCTGTTCTTCTTCTTCGTCTTTTCCTGGGTAAAGGCGACGGTGCCCCGTTATCGCTATGATCAGCTGATGCGGTTGGGCTGGAAGGTATTCCTGCCAACCTCGCTCTTCTTCGTCTTCCTGGTATCAGGCTTCCTGATGTTTACGCGCTACGGAGGCGCACAATGAGCCTCGGCTATTATGTCAAATCCTTCACGCTCTGGGAGTTTGTGAAGGCGCACGCCTTGACCTTAAAATATTTCTTCAAGCCCAAGGCTACGATCAACTACCCCTATGAGAAGAACCCGATTTCGCCGCGGTTCCGGGGGGAGCATGCGCTGCGCCGTTATCCTAATGGCGAAGAGCGCTGCATCGCGTGCAAGCTGTGCGAGGCGGTGTGCCCGGCGCAGGCGATCACAATCGAGGCGCAGCCACGTGACGATGGCAGCCGCCGTACGACGCGCTACGACATTGACATGACGAAGTGCATCTATTGCGGCTTCTGTCAGGAAGCCTGCCCGGTGGATGCCATCGTAGAAGGTCCGAACTTCGAGTTTTCAACGGAAACTCGCGAGGAACTCATCTACGACAAGGCGAAGCTTCTTGAAAATGGCGACAAATGGGAACGCGCACTCGCCGCGAACCTTGCCGCCGATGCACCCTATCGTTAAGCCGCGACCCGATCGAAGAGGATATATGATCCTGTGATTCACGTGCTTGCCTTTTACCTGTTCGCCACTTTGGTGGTGTGCAGCGGCGCGCTGACGATCCTGTCGCGCAATCCGGTTCATTCGGTGCTGTGGCTGATCCTCGCGTTCTTCAACGCGGCGGGCCTGATGGTGCTGCTGGGTGCCGAGTTCATCGCGATGCTGCTCATCATCGTTTACGTGGGCGCGGTTGCCGTGCTGTTCCTGTTCGTCGTCATGATGCTCGACATCGACTTCGCGGAATTGCGGGCCGGGTTCGTCGACTATCTGCCTTTCGGCATGCTGGTCGCGCTGGTGCTGCTGGCCGAGATTGTGTTGGGTATTGGCATCTGGAGCGCGGGGCCGATTGAGCTTGCCCAGCGCGCCGCACCGGTGAACCCGGAGCTGTCGAATATCCAGGCGATCGGGACGCTGCTCTACACGCGCTATATCTTCCTGTTCGAAGCGGCAGGCATTGTCCTGCTGGTGGCGATGATCGGCGCGATCGTGCTGACCCACCGTGCGCGCGGCGGCGTAAAGGGCCAGAATATTGCCCGTCAGAACCGCCGCCGTCCGCAGGATGCCGTGCGCAACGTCAATCAGCCCGTGGGGCAGGGGGTGGAGCTGTGATCGGCCTTCAGCATTATATGGTGGTCAGCGCGATCCTGTTCGTGATGGGGGTGCTTGGCATCTTCATCAACCGCAAGAATGTCATCATCATCCTGATGGCGATCGAGCTGATCCTGCTGAGCGTGAACATCAACCTCGTCGCCTTCAGCGCCTTCCTGGGCGATCTGGTGGGGCAGGTGTTCAGCATGTTCGTGCTGACTGTCGCGGCGGGTGAGGCGGCCATCGGCCTTGCCATCCTCGTCATCTATTTCCGTGGTCGCGGCACCATTGCCGTTGATGATGTCAACCGGATGAAGGGCTAAAGCTCGATGATCCAGCTTATCGTCCTTCTTCCGCTCATTGCGGCTGTCATCGCGGGTCTTGGCAATAAGGCACTGGGCAAGCTGCCTGCGAAGATCATCACTACGGGCGCGCTGTTCGTCAGCTGCGCGCTTAGCTGGCCGATCTTTATCGCCTTCCTGACCGGGCATGCGGAGCCTTATGTGGCACCGGCCTTCACCTGGATTCAGTCGGGCAGTTTTGATGCTCAATGGGCACTGCGCGTCGATGCGATGACGGCGGTCATGCTGGTCGTGATCACCAGCGTGTCGAGCCTCGTCCACCTCTATAGCTGGGGCTATATGGAGGAGGAGCCGGATCAGCCGCGCTTCTTCGCCTATCTCTCGCTCTTCACCTTCGCGATGCTGATGCTCGTGACGGCCAACAATCTGTTGCAGATGTTCTTTGGCTGGGAAGGCGTGGGCCTTGCCTCCTATTTGCTGATTGGCTTCTGGTTCCGTAAACCGAGCGCGAACGCGGCCGCGATCAAGGCGTTCGTCGTTAACCGCGTCGGCGACCTTGGCTTCATGCTGGGCATTTTCGGCACCTATCTGGTGTTCAACACCATATCGATCCCGGAAATCCTGGAAGCGGCACCATCCATGGCCGGTTCGACCATCGGGTTCCTTGGTTATCGCTTTGATACCATGACCGTGCTTTGCCTGCTGCTGTTCATCGGCGCGATGGGGAAGTCGGCGCAGCTTGGCCTCCACACCTGGCTGCCGGATGCGATGGAAGGTCCGACGCCGGTGTCGGCGCTGATCCACGCGGCGACGATGGTGACCGCAGGCGTGTTCATGGTGTGCCGTCTGTCGCCGATGTTCGAGGTGTCGCCGACGGCGCTGGGTTTCGTGACCTTCATCGGCGCGGCGACCTGCCTGTTCGCGGCGACCGTTGGCACGGTGCAGAACGACATCAAGCGCGTCATCGCCTATTCGACCTGTTCGCAGCTCGGCTACATGTTCTTCGCGGCGGGTGTCGGCGCATACGGTGCGGCGATGTTCCACCTGTTCACGCACGCCTTCTTCAAGGCACTGCTGTTCCTGGGCGCAGGCTCGGTCATCCATGCGATGCACCATGAACAGGACATGCGTTACTATGGCGGCCTGCGGAAGGAGATCCCGATCACCTTCTGGACGATGACGCTGGGTACGCTGGCGATCACGGGCGTGGGCATTCCGTTGTTGGGCTACGGTTTTGCGGGCTTCTATTCGAAGGATGCGATCCTGGAATCGGCCTTCGCGGCGGGCGGCAGTGGCGTGGGCGCGTTCCTTGTCGGCACCTTTGCGGCGCTGCTGACGAGTTTCTACAGCTGGCGGCTGGTGTTCCTCACCTTCTTTGGCAAGCCGCGCTGGGCCGCGTCGGAGCATATCCAGCACGCCGTTCATGGCCATCATGAGACGCCGGACGAAGAAACCGCGCATGATGGCCACGGCCGTCATGACGAGCAGGGGCATGAGTTGACGGGAACGGCGGGTTATCATCCGCATGAAAGCCCCTGGGTCATGCTGCTGCCGCTGGTGTTGCTGAGCCTGGGCGCGGTGTTCGCCGGGTTCATCTTCCACGATCAGTTCATCGGGGCTGAGGGCGGCGTCGAGTTCTGGAAGGGGGCGCTGGCCTTCGACAGCCATCTGATGCACGCGGCGCATGAAGTGCCTGTGTGGGTCAAGTTCGCGCCGTTCACGGTGATGCTGACCGGCTTTGTCGTAGCCTGGTTGAGCTACATCAAGAACACCGACTGGCCGCGCCGTTTCGTTGCCGAATTTGGCGTGCTGTACCAGTTCCTGCTCAACAAATGGTATTTTGACGAGCTGTACCATTTCCTGTTCGTCAAGCCTGCCTTCGCCATCGGGCGCTTCTTCTGGAAGTTCGGTGACGTCGGCTTCATCGACCGCTTCGGCCCCAATGGGCTCGCCGCGCTGGTCGTGCAGGGCAATAAAGTCACCCGTCGGCTTCAGTCCGGCTACCTCTATACCTACGCGCTGGTGATGCTGATCGGCCTCGCCGCGGCCGCAACATGGGCGATGACACGATAATGGACGGTTTCCCCATCCTTTCCATGATGATGGCAGTGCCGATGGCGGGGGCCATCGCCTGTCTCTATGCGGGCGCGAACTCGGCGCGCTGGATCGCGCTGCTGGCGACGCTGGTCGATCTTGCGCTTGGCATCCTGCTCTGGGCGAATTTCGACCACTCGGGCAGCGCGGCGCAATGGCAGTTCCAGGAATATGCGCCGATCTTCGGCCGCTTTGCCTGGGCGCTGGGCATCGACGGCATCGCGCTGGTGCTCATCATGCTGACCGTGTTCCTGATGCCGATCTGCATCGGGGCAAGCTGGGAAGCGATCCAGAAGCGTGTCGGCGAATATATGGCGGCCTTCCTGTTCATGGAGGTGCTGATGATCGGCGTCTTCACGGCGCAGGATCTCTACCTCTTCTACGTGATGTTCGAAGCCGGCCTGATCCCGATGTACCTCATCATCGGCATTTGGGGCGGCGCTGACCGCATCTACGCGTCCTACAAATTCTTCCTCTACACGTTGCTCGGATCGGTGCTGATGCTGATCGCGATGATGTGGATGGTGCATGAAGCAGGCACCACCGACATCCCGACGCTGATGGCCTATAATTTCGATCCGCATGTGCAGGTCTGGCTGTTCCTGGCCTTTTTTGCGAGCTTTGCGGTCAAGATGCCAATGTGGCCGGTTCACACCTGGCTGCCTGACGCGCACGTTCAGGCGCCGACCGCTGGCTCGGTCATTCTGGCGGGCGTGCTGCTAAAGATGGGTGGCTACGGCTTCATCCGCTTCTCGCTGCCCATGTTCCCGGAAGCTTCGGCGCAGCTGGCGTGGCTGGTATGGGGTCTGTCGATGGTGGCGGTGGTTTATACCAGCCTCGTCGCGCTGGTGCAGACCGACATGAAGAAGCTGATCGCCTATTCCTCGGTCGCGCATATGGCGATCGTGACGGTCGGCCTGTTCGCGTTCAACCAGGCGGGGATCGAAGGCGCGATGATGGTCATGCTGGGCCATGGGCTGGTTTCGGGCGCGCTTTTCCTGTGCGTCGGCGTCATCTATGACCGTCTGCATACGCGCGAGATTTCGCGCTATGGCGGCCTTAGCATCAATATGCCGAAATATGCGGTGCTGTTCCTGCTGTTCACCATGGCGTCGGTCGGCCTGCCGGGTACGAGCAACTTCGTGGGTGAGTTTCTCGCGCTGATGGGCATCTATCAGGCTTCGAGCTGGGTCGCGTTGGTTTGCACGACAGGCATCATTCTGGGCGCGGCCTATATGCTCTATCTCTACCGCCGCATCGCCTATGGCGAGCAGAAGAATGCCGATGCTGCTGCGATGCCGGATCTGTCGATGCGGGAGATGTGGCTGCTGGCGCCGATCGCTTCTGCCGTCCTGTGGATGGGTATCTATCCCGAAAGCTTCCTGGCGCCGATGCGGTCTGACATTCGTGCGCTGGAAGCCCGCATTGCCTCCGCGGCTCCGGCGGGCGATTCCAGGATCAAGATGGGTCCGGCTGTCCCACCGGCGGCGGCTCATCAGGGCGAAGACCATAGCGCAATGTCCCATGAAAAAGCGTCGGGGGAGGCGCACTGATGATTGATTCCGCTTCCCTTCTTGCCGTTCTGCCGGAGCTTGTCCTTACGGCGGGTGGGCTGGTCCTCCTGCTGATTGCCGCTTTTGGCGGTGACGGGACTGCGCGCGCCGTCAACTGGCTGTCGGTGCTGACGCTGCTCGTTGCGGGTTTGGTTCTGCCGGTTTCCCTGGCGCATGGGCCACTCGCCTTTGACGGGCTGGTGCGTGCCGATGCGTTTTCGGTTTTCGCCAAGGCACTTATTTATGGTTCGGCGGGTGCCGCAATCTTGTTGGCGCCGCGCTACTTCCTCGTCGATGGCGCGTTGCGGCCGGAATATCCCGTCCTGATCCTGTTCAGCAGCATCGGCATGGGCATGATGGTGTCGGCAGGTGATCTGCTGACCCTCTATGTCGGGTTGGAGATGCAGAGCCTGGCCGCCTATGTGCTGGCGAGCTTCATGCGTCAGGATGAGCGGTCCTCTGAGGCCGGCCTTAAATATTTCGTGCTCGGGTCGCTCGCGAGCGGCATCCTGCTCTACGGCACGGCGCTGCTTTATGGCTTTACCGGCAGCACCAGCTTTGACGGCATCGCCGTTGCGTTGGGCGATGGCGTGGGCAAGGGCGAGCTGTTCGGCATGGTGTTCCTGCTGGCCGGTCTTGCCTTCAAGATGAGCGCTGTGCCGTTCCATATGTGGACGCCCGACGTTTACGAAGGGGCGCCGACGCCGGTTACGACCTTCTTCGGCAGCGCGCCCAAGGTTGCGGCGATGGCTTTGACCGTGCGTGTCGCGATCGAGGCGCTGGGTCCGGCTGGCCTCGACTGGCAACAGATCGTTATCTTCGTGGCGCTGGCTTCGATCATCTTCGGCGCGGTGGCGGCCATCGGCCAGACCAACATCAAGCGTCTGATGGCCTATTCGTCGATCAACAATGTCGGCTTCGCGCTGATCGGTCTTGCTGCTGCTACTCCTGCGGGCGTGGCGGCGACGATGAGCTATATGGCGATCTATGTCGTGATGACGATCGGTGGCTTTGCCTGCGTCTTGCAGATGCGGGACGCCGAAGGACGTCCGGTGGAGAGCATTGCGAGCCTTGCGGGTCTGTCGCAGTCGCGTAAGGGCTTGGCCGCCGCGCTGGCGATCTTCATGTTCTCCATGGCCGGTATCCCGCCGCTGTTCGGTTTCTGGGCGAAGTTCCTGGTGTTTGATGCGGCGGTGGCTGCGGGGCTGACCGCGCTGGCGGCGTTCGGCATCGCGGCTTCGGTGATTGGCGCATTCTATTATCTGAAGATCATCAAGACGATGTATTTCGACGAACCTGCCGCAGCTTATGAAGCGCAGGGCGGGGCGGTCGAGAATATCATCCTGACTGCTTGCGCGGCTGTGATCGTCGTCGGATATCTGTTGAACCCCGTGCTGGACAAGGCAAGCGCGGCGGCTGCGGCTTCGCTATTCTGAGCGATATTCGCTTCGTCGAAGAGACCGGCTCTACCAACGCCGACATGCTGGCGTTGGCGGAGCAGGGCGTGGCGGAAGGGACATGGCTGCGCGCGGGGCGGCAAATCGGTGGTCGAGGCCGCATGGGCCGGACCTGGGAAAGTCCCGTAGGCAATCTCTATTGTTCCACGCTGGTCCGGCTGCGGGTGGGCGATCCGCCTGCCCATCTGCTGGCTCTGGTCGCGGCCAACGCGGTCCATGCGCTGGTGGCCCCTTTGTGCGAGGGGCAAGCGCGGATCAAATGGCCCAATGATGTTCTGGTCGATGGCGCGAAGATCGCGGGTATCCTGCTTGAGCGGGCGGGTGACGCCATCGTGATCGGAATCGGCATCAATGTGGTGGGCCATCCGGTCGGGCTGGACCGGCCCGTCACGAGCCTTGCAGCGCAGGGGGCCGCAGATGCAGAAGCTGGCGCGCTTCTGGAGAGATTGGCCGAATTATTCGGGCATTGGCTGGCGATTTGGCGCGCGCAAGGGCTGGAGCCGGTGCGGGCGCACTGGTTGCTGAACGCGCATCCCAGCGGCACGGCAATGCGCGTCGTGCAGCCTGATGGCGAGATCGTCGAGGGCAGCTTCGATACGCTTGACCAGCAAGGGATGCTGATCCTCCGCTTGGCGAATGGCGATACCCGTGCCATTCATGCGGGCGACATCCTTCTCATCTGATATCCGGGGACGGGCCATGCTTCTCGCGATCGACGCGGGCAATACCAATGTGGTTTTCGCACTGCTTGACGGGCGGGAGATTCGCGCGCGTTGGCGGATCGCGACCGACCCGCGCCGGACGGCGGATGAATATGCCGTGTGGCTGAACCAGTTGCTGATGCTGGAAGGCTATGCCCTTGCGGATGTCGATGCAGTCATCATCGCCACCGTTGTTCCACGCGCGCTGCATAATCTTCAGGTGCTGGCGGAGAAATATTTCAAGACGGCCGCGCTGGTCGCGGGGCAAGCGCCGGTCGAATGGGGCATTGAGCTGGACGTTGCGGAGCCCACTTCCGTGGGTGCCGACCGGGTTGTAAACGCCATTGCCGCCCACCATTTGTACGAAGGCGATTTGATCGTCATCGATTTTGGAACCGCGACCACCTTCGACGTCATCGATTATCAAGGGACGTACAAGGGGGGCATCATTGCGCCGGGGATCAACCTGTCGCTTGATGCATTGGTCGCGGCCGCTGCCAAGCTTCCAAAGATTGCCATTGCGCCGCCAGAGAACCGTTCGGTTATCGGTCGCACAACGGAAGCGCAGATGCATATCGGCGTTTTCTGGGGCTATGTCGCGATGATGGAAGGGCTGGTTGCCCGAACGCGGGCGGAGATTGGCCGCCCGGCGAAAGTGATTTCGACAGGCGGCCTGGCCGTCCTGTTTGATGAGAATAGTGAAATTTTCGATGCGATCGCACCGGACCTGACCATTCTGGGTCTCGCGCTGTTGCACGAACGGAGTTTGAAGAACTGATGATACCTAAAGACGAGCTGCTCTTCCTGGCCTTGGGCGGGTCGGGAGAGATTGGCATGAACGTCAATCTATATGGTTGCCAGGGCAAGTGGGTGATGGTCGATCTTGGCCTGACCTTCGCCGACCCGGCTTATCCTGGCGTTGAACTTGTGCTGCCGGACCTGTCTTTCATTGAGGAGCGGCGCGAGGACCTGCTCGGCATCGTGCTCACCCATGGGCATGAGGATCATATCGGTGCGATTCCCTATCTGGCCGCTGACCTTGGCGTGCCGCTCTATGCGACGCCGTTTACGGCGGGCCTCATCAGGCTGAAGCTGGAGGAAGAGGGGCTGACCAAAGAGGTCAAGCTGAATGTCATCGACAATGAAGGCAGCTTCGCGCTGGGGCCGTTCGGGTTCCGTTACGTGCCGCTGGCTCATTCGATCCCCGAGGGCAATGCCGTGCTGATCGACACGCCTTACGGACGTGTTTTCCACACGGGCGACTGGAAGATCGATGAGAAGCCATTGCTGGGCCAGCCTTCGACCCCCGAGGAGCTGACCGCGATCGGTGATGAGGGGGTGCTGGCGCTTGTTTGCGACAGTACGAATGTATTCAATTCCGAGGCGAGCGGCTCCGAAGCTGATGTGCGCGAAGGGCTGATGCAGACGATCACCGGCGCGAAGGGGCGGGTGCTGGTGACTACTTTCGCCTCCAACGCGGCGCGTTTGCAGACGCTCGGCGAAGTGGCGAATGCGGTCGGACGCAAGCTGTGCGTGGCCGGGCGATCGCTGGACCGGATCATCTCGACCGCTAAGGCAGCAGGATATCTCAAGGACTTCCCGCCGACGGTCGATTGGGATGACGCGATGGCGCTGCCCCGCAACGAGGTGATGATCATCGCCACGGGCGGGCAGGGTGAAGCGCGTGCGGCCTTGTCTCGCGTTGCTTTCGACAGTCATCCGATCAAGCTGGACACCGGGGATCTGGTGGTTTTCTCGTCCAAGCAGATACCGGGTAACGAGATCGCGATTGGGCGTATCCAGAATGCTTTGGCGACCAAGGGCGTGCTGATGGTGACGGATCGCCAGGCCGAGGTCCATGTTTCGGGCCACCCGGGGCGGCCCGAACTTGAGGCGATGTACCGTTGGGTAAGGCCGCAGATATTGCTGCCCGTCCATGGCGAGCGGCGGCACATGGCGGAGCAGGCGCGGCTTGGTCTGGCAAGTGGCGTCCCCAGCGCCATCGTGCAGTCCAATGGCGATATGTTGCGATTGGCTCCCAATGGTCCCGAGATCATCGGGCATGAGGCCACGGGGCGGCTCGTTCTGGATGGCGACGTAATCCTGCCAGCAGACGGATCAACGATGAACGAGCGCCGCAAGATCGCCCTGCACGGGCAGATCAGCGTGGCGGTCGCGCTGGACCGCAAAGGCAAGGTAGTGGGCGAGCCCGCACTGCGTACTCAAGGCGTGCCGGTGGAAGAGGATAAGGCAGCTTTCCTGGCAGAAGCCGCGGAGGAAGCGGCGGAATCCGTGGGCAAGGGGTCTCAGGAAGAGGAAGCGTTGCGCGAGCGTGTGCGGCTGGCAGTGCGGCGGACGGCCACGCGCTGGACGGGCAAGAAGCCGGTGGTGGACGTTCTGCTCATTCGCGCCTAAAGGCTCCGCATCATGAACTGGTACGCAATCCTGGCTATTTATGTGCTGTTCTGGGTGATCAGCGCGTTCATCGTTCTGCCTTTCGGCATCCGGACGCCCGACGAAACGGGTGAGGTGATGCTGAAAGGTCAGGCTGACAGCGCGCCCAGCAACTTCCGGCCCGGCGTCGTTGCGTTACGTGCGACGGTCCTGTCGGCGATGTTGTTCGGGTTATATTATGCCAATTATGTCGAGGGCTGGGTCACGCTGGAGCGGCTGACGCATCCTTCATGATGGCCGTGGGATGATGTTCGCTCCGGGGCGGTTGCGGGCTTAGACAAGCTCGGCCCGGACACGGACTGAGCTTGTACTGATAGCTGATTGGTTCAGTGCAGGCCGACCGCCGGTATAGCGCTGTCCATCGACAACATCATGATGATCAGTTCGGACCGGGACTTGATGCCGAGCTTCTGAAAGATGCTGTGCAGGTGCACCTTGACCGTTCCTTCGGTCAGGCCGCACCGTGCGGCGATTTCGCGATTGCGCAGGCCGGCCCGGATAAATCCGGCGATCTCCATTTCCCTGTCGGTCAGGCTGGAAAGCGCGTTGTTGTCGTTGGGCGGGGCCGAGATGCTGTGCACAAGCGCCTGTTCCATCACTGCGGGGGCAATGCTTTTGTTGCCGCCCAGAACCTGCGTGATGCAGGATAGCAGTTCATTGGGATCGCTATCCTTCAACACCACTCCATCCACGCCCAGCTTAATCGCCTCCAGCGTCTGATCAGGGCGGATGTGGACCGTCATGAAGATAACAGGAACATTGCTGCCGCTGTCGCGGATGGCAGACAGGATCGCGAGGCCGCCACCGTCCTTCATGCTCACATCCAGGATCAGCAAGTCCGGCTGATCATCCTGAAGGCGCGAGATGGCTTCACTGACAGAACGGGCGCAGAAGACGACGTCATGCCCGTGCGAGCTCAGAAACTGCGCCATGCCATCCAGGAAGATGGGGTGGTCGTCGACTATCGCAATCTGAGCCATCATATTGGGGACCTCGGCAAGGATGAAGGTAATCTAATCGAAATTAATGAATTCATGCTTAAGTTGTGGAAATAGGCGGTGCCGCCGATCTTGCCCAACCGCTTCATGATGGACTGCGATTGCAATTCGAAGTCGCCGGTATAGCTTTGCTGCTCGATCCCCCGGTCGCCCGGGTTGTCCTTGAGCGCGATCATTATCTCGTCGTCGGCCTGAGCAAGTGAGACGGTAATATGCTGGGCGGCAGCGTGCTTTACGGCGTTGGCGGTAGCCTCCCGGAGAAGGAACTCCACTTCCGCGGCCGTTTCGGACGTGACCATCATGGGATGGTCTACCGGGTTCAGCCGACACTCAATTCCCCATTGCAGGGCAATGAAGCGGCAGCAGCTTTCGACATCGCGGACCAGATCGACATCGTCCGGGCTGGTCCCGGTCACATTGAGCAGGCGACGCAGATGAGCCTGTTCGGCGGTGACAAGTTCTTCCATCGCATGGAGTTCGGCCAGGTGATGCGGGGCATCTATAGCGGCAAGCCCATGTTGCGCGGTCACAAGGCGGACACGAAGGGCGGCAAGGGTCTGAAGAACGCTGTCGTGCAGATCGCGGCTGAGCGCAAGACGTGCTTCGGCAAAGGTTCGATCGCGCCAGGCGAGCAGGAAAAAATGCCGTTCAAGGAAGAGTTCCAACCCCTCCTGGATACGCAGTGCGCGGAGCAGGGCGGCGGGCGACCAGCCATGGCGGGTGCCGACGAAAATGCGGCCGCGCAGCTCACCGGCCTGCACCTGAAAGCTCAAACCCTGACCTGCGCCCAGCAGGTCGGATATCGCTTCCGTCAGGTGAGAAGCCTTTTCATTGCGCGTGATGCCGAGGCGGTTGCGCAGCAACAGGCGGCTCGATTGACCGGAATAGAGAAAGGGCGCTTCCGGCGGTGCGAGGCCCAGCAATGTTTCCAGTTGCGGCTGCGGGACGCAGATCGCATTGACCCCTTCGGCATTGATCAGCTCGCAATGGATCGGGCCATCGTCCATCTGCCAGACGAGAGCGCAATAGCGGGCCGCCATCAGTTCCGATACCTGCTCCACCACGAAGCGCGGAAGAGATTTTTGGAAAGACAGCCCGACGGCCTGCAGTCGTTCCGACCAATCGATCAGCCGCCTTTCCAGGATCGACATGCTGAGCATCGCCGCGGCGATGGTGCAGCCGATGATCACCGTGATCCCATCGATCGCCCGGTCCACCTCTGCCATATGGCGTTCGGCGGCCCAGCTTTCGTAGGAACCCCGCGCCAGGAAAGCGAGAACCAGGCAAAGGGCGAGGACGATGATCGAGCCACGGCCAAAGCGCTCCGACGCCGACCAGGCAACGAAAAACAGGCAGGCGAGCGCTGCGATCTGCAACGGCTGGCATAGGGCGATCACCGTGAGGAAGATGATCGCGTCGAGGATCAGTGACAGAGGGCGGACCAGCAAGCCAAGCGGCGGCGCCAGCACATGCTGCACAATGCCGAACAGGGTCCAGAGCCAGACGCCACCCTGCAAAACTGTGATGGTGCGGGCGAAGTCCGGTTCGTTGTTGAACATCGCGCCGATCTGCCACGTGGCGGCCACGGCAAAGGCGACGCGGGATACGGCAAAACCCAGCGTCGGCGATCGACCCAACCAGAGCACCAGGCGGTCCATCGCGGAAGATGACGCCTTGGGCATATTCAACATGGTGGCTTGTCCCCCGACTCCCACACCGATGTTTCACCACAGGCGGGCAACAGAAACAACCTATATCGACCCGACACTGGTGCGTCCCCAGCAGTGGCGCGCAGGGCTCTGCACGGTTAAGGATCACGCATGGCCGTGCTGATCACTTCTGCCCTGGTTTGCGGGGTCCGTTCTCATGGCGAACATGGAGCCATTGCGCGCCTTCTGACGCCAGACCATGGACTGCTGGCGGGCTATGTGCGTGGAGGCCGATCCCGCGCCTTGCGTCCGGTGCTGCTGCCTGGGAATAGCGTAAAGGCGGAATTACGTGCCCGCACTGAAGAGCAGCTTGCCGGGCTGACGGTCGAAATGGAGCATAGCCGCGCACCTTTGCTTTCCGAGCCCTTGCCTGCTGCGGCTATCGATTGGGTCTGCGCGCTGACGGCGGCGGCTCTGCCGGAAGGGACGCCATATCCGACCCTCTATCAGGCCTTGGATGGCGTGCTGGGCGCGATCGACGCGGCGCCCGCCGCGCGGGGATGGGCGGCGGCTCTGGTGCGCTACGAATTGTTGTTGCTCGCGGAACTTGGCTTTGGCCTCGATTTTGGTCGGTGCGCAGCGACAGGTGGCGCCGAAGATCTGGCCTTTGTCAGCCCGCGCAGCGCAGCGGCGGTCAGCAGGACGGGGGCTGCGGGATATGAGAGCCGGTTGCTGCCGCTGCCGCCTTTTCTGCTGGAGGGAGGCAGCGGCGACTGGCCCGGCATATTGGACGGATTACGGCTGACCGGCTTTTTTCTGGAACGGTCGGTGCTGACCGATTGGAGGGCCGACACGCTGGCCGCGCGGGAAAGGCTCGTCGACAGGTTGAAAAGAGCGGTTGCGTGAGGCGCGGCGGCTTCATAAGGGGCGGCCACGACATTGAAGGAGTTTTCGCGCCATGTTGATCGCCCTGTTCCCCGGAGATGGTATCGGCCCAGAGATCATTGCGCAGGCACGGCGCGTGCTCGATGCTTTGGCGATTGACGGCCTGACCTATGAGGAAGGGCTGGTTGGCGGGGCTGCCTATAAGGCTGTGGGGCATCCTCTGCCGCCCGAGACGCTGGATATAGCCCGCCGCGCGGACGCCATCCTGTTTGGCGCAGTCGGTGATCCCGATTGCGACTCGCTGGAGCGGCATTTGCGGCCTGAGCAGGCGATCCTTGGGCTGCGCAAGGCACTGGGGCTGTTTTCCAACCTGCGTCCTGCGAAGGTCTTTCCGGAGCTGGCGGACGCGTCTGCCCTGAAGAAGGAGGTGGCGAGCGCCATCGACCTGCTGATCGTGCGCGAGACCAATGGCGACGTCTATTTTGGTGAAAAGGGCATGCGCAAGACGGCCGAAGGGCTGCGCGAAGGCTATGACGTCATGTCCTATAATGAAGAGGAGGTGCGCAAGATCGCGCATCAGGGCTTCCAGGCTGCGCGTGCCCGCCGGGGCAAGCTCTGCTCGGTGGACAAGGCCAATGTTCTGGAAACCAGCCAGCTGTGGCGCGACGTG
This sequence comes from Sphingobium sp. Cam5-1, assembly GCF_015693305.1. Classification (NCBI taxonomy): domain Bacteria; kingdom Pseudomonadati; phylum Pseudomonadota; class Alphaproteobacteria; order Sphingomonadales; family Sphingobiaceae; genus Sphingobium; species Sphingobium sp. Cam5-1. Next base: position 637,143 of record NZ_CP065138.1, read on the forward strand.
ATGATCGAGGTTTCGGCCGAATATCCCGACGTTGCTCTGTCCCACATGTATGTGGACAATGCCGCGATGCAGCTGGTGCGCGATCCGGGCCAGTTCGACGTGATCGTTACTGGCAACATGTTCGGCGATATCCTGTCGGATCAGGCGAGCATGTGCGTCGGATCGATCGGCATGCTGGCCTCGGCTACCCTCAACGACAGCAAGCAGGGGCTGTATGAGCCGATCCATGGGTCCGCCCCCGACATCGCCGGGCAGGGCAAGGCCAATCCGCTGGCAACGGTCCTGTCGGCGGGGATGATGCTGCGCTACTCGCTGGGCATGCCGGAACAGGCTGACCGGATCGAGGCTGCAGTTGCCAAGGCGCTTGCCAACGGCGCGCGCAGCCCTGACCTTGGCGGAAGCATGACTACGGTCGAGATGGGCGACGCGGTATTGGCGGCTCTCAAGTAAGGAAGAAGCGATGAAGCGCAGGAGCGGGCAGGACCCGGCGATCACCAAGAACTGGCGGCCTGCCACGCTTGCGGTGCGGGGCGGCAGCGCGCGCAGCGAGTGGGGCGAAACGTCCGAGGCACTGTTTCTGACCAGCGGCTATTGCTACGACCGCGCCGAAGACGCGGCAGCGCGCTTCGCTGGTGAGCAGCAGGGCATGACATACAGCCGCCTGCAGAACCCGACGGTCGAGATGCTGGAAAAGCGCATTGCGCTGCTGGAAGGCGCCGAAGCGTGCCGTGCGACCGCAACCGGCATGGCGGCGATGACCGCGGCGCTGCTGTGTCAGTTGTCGGCGGGCGACCATGTGGTTGCTGGCAAGGCGCTGTTTGGGTCATGCCGCTGGCTGACGGACACGCTGCTGCCAAAGTTCGGGATCGAGACGACGACCGTCGATGCGACAGACAATGCTGCCTGGGAAGCAGCTGTGCGGCCCAACACGAAGGTGTTCTTCTTCGAGACGCCGGCCAACCCCACGATGGATGTCGTGGACCTGGAGGCGGTGTGCGCCATCGCCAAGAAGCACGGGATCACGAGCGTCGTCGACAATGCCTTTGCGACGCCAGCCCTTCAACGACCGATGGAATTCGGGGCGGATGTGGTCGCCTATAGCGCGACCAAGATGATGGACGGGCAGGGCCGTGTCCTGGCCGGTGCGATCTGTGGCACCGAGGATTTCATCATCAACACATTGCTGCCGTTCCACCGCAATACGGGGCCGACGCTGAGCGCGTTCAACGCCTGGGTGGTGCTCAAAGGGTTGGAGACGCTGGATCTGCGCATCCGCCGCCAGAGCGAGAACGCCCTCAAGGTAGCGAAGTTTCTGGAGGGCCGGGTGGCGAAGGTCCTTTATCCGGGGCTGGAAAGCCATCCGCAATATGCTCTGGCTGCAAAGCAGATGGAGATGGCAGGGCCTATCTTCTCGCTTTATGTCGGCGGTGGACGGAAAGAGGCCCATGGCCTGCTTAATGGGCTGGAACTGGTCGATATCAGCAATAATATCGGGGACTCCCGGTCGCTGATGACCCATCCTGCTTCGACGACGCATTTCGGCATGGCCGAAGAGGCGCGGCTGGAAGTCGGCATCACCGAGGATATGCTGCGGCTGAATGTCGGCCTTGAAGATGCGGATGATGTGATCGAGGATCTTGATCGCGCTCTCAAGTCGATAGGCCGTTGACGAAAGCAGGGGGAAAGGCGCATTTCTTTTAACGTGAACGCGCTATTTCCCTTTCATGCGACCACACGTGATATCAACGTGCATGTTGCTGTTACGTTCCTGCCGGAACAGTCAGAGCCTGACCGGGGGCGCTGGTTTTGGGCCTACCATATCCGTATCGAAAATAGCGGGGATCAGCCCGTGCAGCTGCTGACGCGCCATTGGGTGATCACTGATGGGCGTGGCGCGCAGCATCGTGTGGACGGTGATGGCGTCGTGGGCGAGCAGCCTGTGGTGCAGCCGGGGAAAAGCTATGACTATGTTTCGGGCTGCCCCCTCAACACGCCGACAGGATCGATGCGCGGGCATTATCATATGATCGGCGCCAGCGGGGAGACGTTCGACATCGCTATCCCTCATTTCGCGCTCGTAGCCCCGGCGGTTGCCGAATGAAGCGTACGCATTTGCCGTTGAACGGTCTGCGCGTGCTGGATGCGGCCGCGCGGCACCTTTCCTTTACCCGGGCGGCCGATGAGCTGGCGGTGACCCCGGCGGCGGTTGGCCAGCAGATCCGGGCGCTGGAGGATTTGCTGGGCGTTGTCTTGTTCCGCCGGACGCCCAAGGGTCTGGAACTGACCCCGGAAACCGAAGCGGGCCTTGAAGCCTTGCGCGCGGGCTTTCTGGAGTTTGAAGAAGCCGTGCGAGCGATGCAGGCGGGACAATCCAGTTCTTCGCTGACTATCGCCGCGCCGCGAGACGTCACGGCCAAATGGCTGCAACCGCGCCTCGCCAGCTATGCGGCGAGCCAGCCCGATCTCAAATTCGCTCTGGTGGCAGCGGACGAGACGCTGGATTTCACGGAGGCCAATCTGGACCTTGCCTTGCGGCTGGCCGACGGGCCGGGCGAACATGAAGGGGTGAAGCTGGGCGAGGCGAGTTTCGTCACTGTCGAAGCGGCTGGTGGAAGTCCGGCGCATCGCGTCGATTGGCCGGGCTGTCCCACGGCAAGCGAACCGGCGGCGATCCGGGTTGCTGACGCCGGGCTTGCCATTGAAGCCGCGATCAACGGCTTTGGACGAGCAACCGTGCCGCTGCTGCTCGCACAGGCCGATATCGAGGCGGGCAGGGTGCGGCAAGTTGGGGAGCCGGAGGCGTCTACGCTGGCCTATTGGTTGATCGCGCCGCTGCCCCAATGGCGGCAGAAGAAGGTGAAGGCGCTGGTCGAGGCGCTTCTCTCCTGAACCGAGGCATACGCTTCCGCCATTTTGCTGGTGCGAGGCCGTCGTGCGCATCGAGGAGTAGGCGGATGACCTTTCGCGGCTTCAACCATAGCGGACGAGCATGTGCGCTGCTGCTGCTTTCCCTGGCGTCTCCCGCATGGGGGCAAGCGCCCTATGTTGCCGATGTTACCGAGGCGCGAGAGAAGCAATGGCGATCATTGGTGGCGGAAGCTCAGACCGCTTACACAGGCGGACGATTATCAGAAGGCACAGAACCCGCGCGCAAGGCGCTGGCGCTGGCTGACGAACTGTTCGGACCGGATGATCCGCGCACGTTGATTTCCGCAAATGATCTGGCTCTATTGCTGGAAGGAATAGGCAATCATCGCGAGGCTGAACAACTGCTCCGCCGAGTATTCGACAGCTATTTGCGCACGCGGGGCGAAGATGACCCCAATTGCCAGATGGCGCTGGAAAACCTGATCGATTTCTATCTGGCGCGCAAACGGATGGATGCGGCTGGGCCGTTGGTGGGCTATGCATTGGATCTCTTTCGCCGGACAACAGGCACCGCCAGCGAGCGCACGCAGCGCATGGAAAAAATAGCGGCGCAAATGCCCAAACCCGATCCAGTTATTCCGGTGAACTGACGATCGCGTTTCCGCCTCCATTCGCCACTATATCGATGATTATAGCCCTTAGGGTGAATTGCTAAACCATCCGCCGCTGCTATCCCCACTCCACCATCGGACGGCGACGTTCATTTTCTCCCAATATCTGGTCAGTGCGTGCATTGGCGTGAGTTTGGGGACTGGGCGTTGGCACCGGACATAATTCCGTTGGGTCGCAAAAATGAGCGGGCGGCTGGCCGAAGGGCTGGCCGTCCGCTTATCGTTTCAGAGATGTTCGTGGTCACCCGGAGATCTGTAGCTCCATAGCTTCAGCGATACCTCCCGAGTCGTTGCCGGGCAGCACTCCGATCATTAGGCTGCATTAAATGCAGGGTATAAAACCAATGATATAATGTATGTGGAATACCTATATCTCAAGTAATAGAGCATAGGTTATTTTTCGGCCGCTATCGTATTTAAATGGTTAACAAAAGTTGATTTTTGGTGACTCTATTTATCCCCGCCTAATATGATCGTTTATCGGGTCAGAACTATAAGACGATAGGATTAATCCGGGGCGGGGAGGGCTGATAAAGCCTTGCCAACGGAAGATCGCAGACAATGGGCAATAGCTGATCCGCTAATGCCATGAGTCGATGAAGATGGAATTTCTCAATGCATGCGCGTTGAGGAAGCGGTCTTCTGCGCACTTCTTTGAACCGTCCCATGACGACAGGTGGGATGGAAAGATGGATTTCGAGCGCGAATGGAATGTCGATGCCGCCGCTGACCGTCAGCAAGCGCATGACCCGGTGTTGGATGCACTCGCTGCTCGGGTGAAGGGGCACCATATCCAGCCAGGCACAATGCGCACAGCGGCCGCTGGCCCGGATGGCGTTGTCGTCCTTCCTGCCGGAACCGACATCAATCAAATAGAGGTCGATGGCCGCAACCTGATCGTCACGTTGCCGGACGGCACTCAGATGGTGATCCTGGACGGCGCGGTCGTAATGCCGCACATCATTGTCGGCGACGTGGAAATTCCTTCGGTCAACCTTGCGGCGCTGTTGATCGGCGAGGAACCGCAGCCCGCTGCTGGTCCGGCTCGCAGCTCTGGCGGCAATTTCCTGGCAGCTGAGGGGGACGTCGGAAATCCTCACGGCCTGGGCGATCTGCTCCCACCGACCGAATTGGCCTTTACGCAGCCTGAACAGCGGGAAATCCTCCCCATCGCGCCGGAAGAAGATCATGTGCCTGAACTGGAGGTCCCCACCTCCGGCCCTGGCACTGTCGTGGACGAGTCCGGCCTCGGCACGGTAAACCGTCCCGGCGGATCTCCTGGTTCGAACGAACCGGCCCCGGTCGAGACGACCGCCGGTACCATCACCTATGTTGCGGTTGATACACCCGCGACGATCAGCATCAACGGCCAGGTCGTCACTGGACCGGGGCAAACGATAGTCGGCGCTCACGGTACGCTGACGATTACCAGTGTTGCTCCAGGTGCGATCGAATACAGCTATACATTAGCCGACAATACTTCGGGCGATACTGTGACCGACAATTTCACGGTAACGGTTACCGATGCTGACGGGGACAGCGTCACCAAGGCGCTGGTGGTCAACGTCATCGATGACGTGCCTACCGCGCACGATGACCTGGCTCACCAGGGTGCAGAAGGTGCGCCGGTCGTCATCAACGCATTTACCAATGACGTGTTCGGCGCAGATGGGGTCGATATCGACAATAATCCCGCCGTGCGCGTGACGATTGTGAGCGGTCCAGCAGAAGGAGCGGTGGCATACGACCCCGCGACCGGGCTGTTCACCTTCACTCCGGCGGCTGGGCAGGAAGGCACGGCAACCTTTGTCTACCAGATTCAGGATGGCGATGGCGATACCTCCCAGGCGACAGTCACTGTCACCCTGGAGCCCGATTCTACGCCGACCGTGGAGGTTCAGGCTGGGTCAGACACGCAGGTCGATGAGTCTGCGCTCAATCCCAATGGCTCCAATGCGGAATCCACGGCGGAGACCGCCGCTGGAACGCTGATTGTTACGACCGGAAACGACACGGTCGGCTCGCTGGTCATCAATAATGTGGATGTGACCAATGGCGGGACCGTCCAGGGCAGCTTCGGCACCCTGACCGTCACCGGATCCCCGGCATCGGGATACAGCTATAGCTATACGTTGGAAACGGCGACATCGGGCGACAACACGAAGGATAGCTTCGCCGTCGCCGTCACCGATAGTGATGGAGACACCGCAGGCACGACGCTGACTATCGGTATCGTGGATGACCAGCCGCACGCCATTGATGATGTCGGCAATGTTGTCGTCGAAGATGCTGCCACCAACAGCCTGTCGGGCAATGTGCTGAGCAACGATGTGTCTGGCGCGGATACGCCCAAGAGCTTTGTTGCCTGGGGCGCGGATGCAGCGGTGGTGGCGCAGCTCAATAGCTACGGCACGCTGGTGCAGAATAGCGATGGCAGCTGGAGCTATGTGCTGGACAACAGCCGGGCGGCGACGCAGGCGCTGGGCAGCGGGTTCAGCCAGGACTTCACGCTTCATTACACGATGCAGGATGCGGACGGCGACCAGTCGCCCGCGACCCTGACGATCACGGTGAAGGGCGCGGATGACAGCGCGAGCGTGGTGACGGCGGCAGCGACGGGTCCGGACGCGACCGTCTATGAGGCGGGCCTGCCGAGCGGCACGGCGCATGACGGCAGCCATGTGACCAGCGGCAGCTTCACGGTGAGCGCGACCGACGGGATCGCGAGCATCACGGTGGGTGGCACGAGCTTCACCCTGGCGCAGATGCAGGCGTTCGGCACGACCAATGGCGTTGTGAACACGGGCGAGGGGACGCTGCTGCTGACCGGCTACAATGCCGCGACCGGGGCGGTGAGCTACAGCTACACGCTGCTCGCGACGATCGACAATGACAGCAAGGCGGGCGCGACCCTCACCGAGTTTGACGACAGCGTCACGGTGAGCGTGACCGGCATCAGCGGCACCAGCGGCAGCGATACGCTGATCGTGCGGATCGTCGATGATGCGCCGCATGCGGTCAATGATGCGGGCGGCACGCTGACCGAGGATGTGGCGGGTAGCCTGTCGGGCAATGTGCTGACCAACGATGTGTCGGGTGCGGACACGCCCAAGAGCTTTGTTGCCTGGGGCGCGGACGCGGCGGTGGTGGCGCAGCTCAACAGCTACGGCACGCTGGTGCAGAATAGCGATGGCAGCTGGAGCTATGTGCTGGACAACAGCCGGGCGGCGACGCAGGCGCTGGGCAGCGGGTTCAGCCAGGACTTTACGCTCCACTATACGATGCAGGATGCGGACGGCGACCAGTCGCCCGCGACCCTGACGATCACGGTCAAGGGTGCAGACGACAGCGCGAGCGTGGTGACAGCGGCAGCGACGGGTCCGGACGCGACCGTCTATGAGGCGGGCCTGCCGAGCGGCACGGCGCATGACGGCAGCCATGTGACCAGCGGCAGCTTCACGGTGAGCGCGACCGACGGGATCGCGAGCATCACGGTGGGTGGCACGAGCTTCACCCTGGCGCAGATGCAGGCGTTCGGCACGACCAATGGCGTTGTGAACACGGGCGAGGGGACGCTGCTGCTGACCGGCTACAATGCCGCGACGGGAGCGGTGAGCTACAGCTACACGCTGCTCGCGACGATCGACAATGACAGCAAGGCGGGCGCGACCCTCACCGAGTTTGACGACAGCGTCACGGTGAGCGTGACCGGCATCAGCGGCACCAGCGGCAGCGATACGCTGATCGTGCGGATCGTCGATGATGCGCCGCATGCGGTCAATGATGCGGGCGGCACGCTGACCGAGGATGTGGCGGGTAGCCTGTCGGGCAATGTGCTGACCAACGATGTGTCGGGTGCGGACACGCCCAAGAGCTTTGTTGCCTGGGGCGCGGACGCGGCGGTGGTGGCGCAGCTCAACAGCTACGGCACGCTGGTGCAGAATAGCGATGGCAGCTGGAGCTATGTGCTGGACAACAGCCGGGCGGCGACGCAGGCGCTGGGCAGCGGGTTCAGCCAGGACTTTACGCTCCACTATACGATGCAGGATGCGGACGGCGACCAGTCGCCCGCGACCCTGACGATCACGGTCAAGGGTGCAGACGACAGCGCGAGCGTGGTGACAGCGGCAGCGACGGGTCCGGACGCGACCGTCTATGAGGCGGGCCTGCCGAGCGGCACGGCGCATGACGGCAGCCATGTGACCAGCGGCAGCTTCACGGTGAGCGCGACCGACGGGATCGCGAGCATCACGGTGGGTGGCACGAGCTTCACCCTGGCGCAGATGCAGGCGTTCGGCACGACCAATGGCGTTGTGAACACGGGCGAGGGGACGCTGCTGCTGACCGGCTACAATGCCGCGACGGGAGCGGTGAGCTACAGCTACACGCTGCTCGCGACGATCGACAATGACAGCAAGACGGGCGCGACCCTCACCGAGTTTGACGACAGCGTCACGGTGAGCGTGACCGGCATCAGCGGCACCAGCGGCAGCGATACGCTGATCGTGCGGATCGTCGATGATGCGCCGCATGCGGTCAATGATGCGGGCGGCACGCTGACCGAGGATGTGGCGGGTAGCCTGTCGGGCAATGTGCTGACCAACGATGTGTCGGGTGCGGACACGCCCAAGAGCTTTGTTGCCTGGGGCGCGGATGCAGCGGTGGTGGCGCAGCTCAATAGCTACGGCACGCTGGTGCAGAATAGCGATGGCAGCTGGAGCTATGTGCTGGACAACAGCCGGGCGGCGACGCAGGCGCTGGGCAGCGGGTTCAGCCAGGACTTCACGCTCCATTATACGATGCAGGATGCGGACGGCGACCAGTCGCCCGCGACCCTGACGATCACGGTGAAGGGTGCAGACGACAGCGCGAGCGTGGTGACGGCGGCAGCGACGGGTCCGGACGCGACCGTCTATGAGGCGGGCCTGCCGAGCGGCACGGCGCATGACGGCAGCCATGTGACCAGCGGCAGCTTCACGGTGAGCGCGACCGACGGGATCGCGAGCATCACGGTGGGTGGCACGAGCTTCACCCTGGCGCAGATGCAGGCGTTCGGCACGACCAATGGCGTTGTGAACACGGGCGAGGGGACGCTGCTGCTGACCGGCTACAATGCCGCGACGGGAGCGGTGAGCTACAGCTACACGCTGCTCGCGACGATCGACAATGACAGCAAGGCGGGCGCGACCCTCACCGAGTTTGACGACAGCGTCACGGTGAGCGTGACCGGCATCAGCGGCACCAGCGGCAGCGATACGCTGATCGTGCGGATCGTCGATGATGCGCCGCATGCGGTCAATGATGCGGGCGGCACGCTGACCGAGGATGTGGCGGGTAGCCTGTCGGGCAATGTGCTGACCAACGATGTGTCGGGTGCGGACACGCCCAAGAGCTTTGTTGCCTGGGGCGCGGACGCGGCGGTGGTGGCGCAGCTCAATAGCTACGGCACGCTGGTGCAGAATAGCGATGGCAGCTGGAGCTATGTGCTGGACAACAGCCGGGCGGCGACGCAGGCGCTGGGCAGCGGGTTCAGCCAAGACTTCACGCTCCATTATACGATGCAGGATGCGGACGGCGACCAGTCGCCCGCGACCCTGACGATCACGGTGAAGGGTGCAGACGACAGCGCGAGCGTGGTGACGGCGGCAGCGACGGGTCCGGACGCGACCGTCTATGAGGCGGGCCTGCCGAGCGGCACGGCGCATGACGGCAGCCATGTGACCAGCGGCAGCTTCACGGTGAGCGCGACCGACGGGATCGCGAGCATCACGGTGGGTGGCACGAGCTTCACCCTGGCGCAGATGCAGGCGTTCGGCACGACCAATGGCGTTGTGAACACGGGCGAGGGGACGCTGCTGCTGACCGGCTACAATGCCGCGACGGGAGCGGTGAGCTACAGCTACACGCTGCTCGCGACGATCGACAATGACAGCAAGACGGGCGCGACCCTCACCGAGTTTGACGACAGCGTCACGGTGAGCGTGACCGGCATCAGCGGCACCAGCGGCAGCGACACGCTGATCGTGCGGATCGTCGATGATGCGCCGCATGCGGTCAATGATGCGGACAGTGTAACGGAAGGTCTTGGCAACAAGGCCGACGGCAATGTGTTCACCGGGGTTGGCGGCACGGACGCTAACTCGACCGACGGCACGGCGGACACGATCGGCGCAGACGGCGCGGCGCCTGGCGGTGCGGTCACGGGGGCTCGGGTGGGCACCGAAGCTGGTGGCGGTGCGCTGACGGGGGTGAGTGCTGCGGGTACGACGATCAGCGGCACCTATGGCGATCTGCTGATCAAGTCGGATGGCAGCTACACCTACACGCTCAAGACCGCGTCGATCCCGGCGGGGGTGACGAGCGAGACCTTCACCTATCAGATCAAGGATGGGGACGGCGACACCGACCTGGCCCAGCTGGTGATCAGCCTGAACCAGGATGGCCGCGTGCCCGATGTGACGGGCGACACGAGCACGGTCTATGAGGATGGTCTGGCCGACGGTTTGCAGCATGGCGCGGCCAGCGAGACCGACACGACTGGCCAGTTCACGGTCAATGCCAATGGCGAGAGCTACACGCTGACGCTTGATGGCGATGCCAATCCGATGACGATCACGGCGGTGGGCGATCAGGTGGTGACCAGCAAGGGCGTGCTGACGATCACCTCGATCTCGGCACCGGACGTGAACGGCGTCGTGACCTATGGCTACAGCTATACGCTGGATCATGCGCTGACGCACAGCGGCCAGGGCGAGATCAACCCGCTGACCGACACGATCAGCATGACGGTGACTGACGCCACCGGCGACAGCGATGCGACGCCTGGATCGATCGTCGTCTCTATCGTGGATGATGTTCCGACATTGTCTTCCGTCACAGATTTGTCGGTGGCGAATTCCATTCACACCTATAGCGGGAATGACATCAACTTCACCTATGGCGCTGATGAGGCGGGCAGCATCACGCTCACTCATCTGACTGACATAACGGGAATTGTTTACACGGGCGATGGCACCGGAACGGTGACAGCCAGCGTCAATGGCACTCCCTATTTCACGGTATCCGTTGATCAGGTGACAGGCGATTATACTGTGGACGTGCTGACTACACGACCAGTGATCGATACGCCGCTCAGCTTCAGTAACATCGCGCCTGGCAATTACACGACGGTTACCTTGCCAGGCGGGCAGGTGTTCGACGGCGTTTCCTACGGCAGCGGGACGACGACGGCCCAAGCCTTCACCAACGATGGATCGACGATCAATCCGTCAGGCAACGGCTTTGGCGTCGCGAACAACCTCGTCAATGACAATGAAGGCTTCCTGTTCAGTAATCCCGACTCTTCGTCCCTGAGCTTCGACGTCAATTTCCAGCCGAACACATCGACGGTGACTGTGAGCTGGGCGACCTATGCGGGCGGCACGCCGACAGCTGGCTCGGTGCCACTTCAAACCGGCACTTTCCTCGTTACGAAGGACGCTGACGGGATCACCCATGTCGATATCGATCCGACACTCGATTTCGATCACATGGTTGTCCGTTTTGATTACAGCGAGAGCGGCAATCCGGCGGCGCGCGTTGAAAATTTCAGCGTAACGCAGCAAGTCATTCCTGACGATCGGGTGCTCCAGTTCGCGGTCACGGTGAAGGACGCAGATGGTGACATTGTCACCAGCACGACGCCCACCACCACGATCGATGTTACCTTCCAAGGCGGAGCGCCGGTTCCGCCGGTCGCGATCGACCTCGACGGTGACGGTCTGGAATTTGTCGATCGTTCGCTGGGTGTCACCCACGATTATGGCAGCGGTGCGGTCAGCACGGCCTGGGTCTCTTCCGACGACGGCCTGCTCGCTCATGCGACGGGCGGTTCTTACGACATCGTCTTCGCCGACGATGCGCCGGGGGCGAAGAGCGATTTGGAAGGTCTGCGCCTTGCCTATGACGGCAATGGCGATGGCGTGTTCGACGCCCATGATGCCGCTTATTCCGAATTCGGCGTCTGGCAGGATCTGAACAGCAACGGTGTGGTCGATGGCGGCGAGTTCAAGTCGCTGGCCGACATGGGCATCGCATCGATCAAGCTGACCTCTGATGGCCAGAGCTATCAGGCGGCGGGCGGCGACGTGACGGTGCTGGGTGAAGCGACCTTCACTCGTACTGACGGCACGACGGGCACTGTCGGTGACGTGGTGTTCGCCACCTCCAAGGATGTCGACCTCGCCAAGACGGAAAGCACGACCAGCGGCTTCAACCAGGCGCTGATAGCGGCGAGCCTGGTGGCGGTGGCCGGTGCTGCCGAAACGGTGGAGCAGGCGCCTGCTCCGGTCGTTGCGCAGGCCGAGACGACAGTGGATACCGCACCGGCGGCTACAACCAGCACGGCGCCTGAGCCTGCCAACGAAGGTGACGCCAGCACATCGGTGTCGAGCGAAAGCCAGGATAGCCATGCTGCGGATCAGCCGGTCGAACGGGCGAGCCATAGCGGCAGCGACGATGCGGCTCCAGATCATGCGACGCTTTCGGGCGGCGATGATGCACCGGTTCATGCCGCCAATGATGATGGCCAGGCGCAGCCCGCGCTGGACGATCATCAGGGCTTGCTCGCCCAGGCGGTTAATCTCCCGGTCTTCGACGGCAATGCGGCGGCGCTCGTTGCGGCGCATGAGGCGGCTCCGAATGCGCAAGCAGCACAGGTGGTCGCCGAAGCTTTGGGCCATGCAGGGGTGCCAAACATCGATGCGTTGCTGGCCGCATTGCCGGGGGGCGAGCATGCGCCAGTGCTGCTCAATCCGGTTGCGGGCGACGCCGGCGATGCAGGCCATCTGATGGCGATGGCGGCCAGTGTCTTCGATGCGGCGATGGTCGCGCATGAAGCGATGGCGGTCGCTCACGGGTGATCGCCATGGTTCGGATTTCTCGCGGGAATATTTGGGGGAGAATGATTATGCGGAACAGGTTGAGAAGCATCGCTTCCTTCGGCCTAGCGGCGGGGATGATGTCGACGGGGGCCTTGGCGGCATCCGCTTCGCCCCTGATGCAGATGGGCAATTCGGAGCTTAAGGGCGCGCTCAAAAGCCGTTATGACACGGCCGTTGCGGCGGCTGGCGACGCAAGCCTACGGGCAGCGCAGGACAGCCGCTGGACCTGGGCCGTGGAGGCCAAGAACCAGTGCGGCATTGCGCTGGGCTTCATGAAATCCGGCACTAAGGATGCGGACAGCATCAATAAGTGCGACGACTTTGTGGCACGCCTTTCGGCGCCGCCACCGCCGCCGGTGCCGACCGCAGCTTCAGCCCCACCCGCGCTGGACTGCACGGCACCGGCGGTGTCCATATTCTTCGACTGGAACATGGACACGCCGCTGCCCGAGGGCGCGGCGACGATCAACCAACTCACGCAATCGGCGGCCCAGTGCGGTTGGACGCGGTTCGGCGTTACTGGCTACACCGATACGTCGGGCGGCAAGGGCTATAATGACGGGCTGTCGCTGCGCCGGGCGCAGAATGTCGCCGGGCTGATGAGCCAGGGTGGTATCGCGATGGACGCGATGACCGTCAGCGGGCTGGGCGAGACCCAGCTGAAAATCGAAACTGCCGATAATGTGCGCGAACCGATGAACCGTCGGGTCGAAGTCACTGCCAGCACGAATTGAGGGGAGCGCAATCATGACAATCCTGCGCAAGACATGCGGCAGCCTGATGGCGCTGTGCGCCGCGACCATGGTAACGACCGGCTGGGCACAGACTACGGACCTGAAGAGCGCCATTGCGGCGGCGATCGACAGTCATCCGGAAATCAACCAGGCGATCCAGAACAAGGAAGCCATCGAGTTCGAACGGGAACAGGCAAAGGGCTTGTATCTGCCCCGGGTCAGCGTGGAAGGATCGGCTGGCATTCGTCGGCTGGAGAATAACACGCGGCGGACGCTCGGCATCGGCGACCAGACGCTCTATCCGCTGGAAGCGAGCGTGCTGGCCGAAGAAACGCTGTTCGATTCGGGCTATCGCAGCGCTGAAAAGCGGCGTCAGGCCGCGCGGATCGACGGAGCTGCGCTGCGCGTGGGCGAACGGTCGCAGTTCGTCGCGCTGAACGTCACGCGGCAGTATCTGGATTATATGCTGCAACAGCGGGTCGTTGCCGCGGCTGAGGATAATATCGCTTTCCACCGCAAGCTGCTGGGCGACCTGGGCGAGGGCGTGTCGAAGGGGTCGATCAGCATCGCTGACCAACAGCAGGCCGAAGAGCGGCTGCAATCAGCGCTGGTCCGCAAGAGCGAAGCTGAGCAGGACCTGACCAACGCGGCGATCAGCTTCCGCACTCTGACCGGTCTTTCGATCGATCAAGTGTCGATGCCCGATGCGGTGACGAGCGCTGTACCGCCGACGCTGGACGAAGCGATTGCGGGCGCGCGCGCCAACAACCCGCTGATCCGGGAAGCTGAGGCTGACATCCAGGCTGCCCATGCGGTCGTAGACGAGGCGGAGTCCGAGCTTGGACCCAAGGTTGTACTGGAAGGGCGCGGCCGCGTCGGTGAGGATGTGGACGGCTTTCGTGGCAGTACCAATGATGTGCAGGGGCGTGTCGTCCTGCGTTGGCAGCTTTTCGATGGCGGTATCAACCGGGCGAAGGTCCAGGAAATGACCCGTCGGGCCAGCGAGGCGCGTTTCCGGCTCAGCCAGCGTCAGCGCGAGGCGGAAGATGATGTACGCACTGCCTGGAACCGTTGGGATACGGAAAAGAAGCGGCTGACCGACTTGTCGCGTCAGGGCACGGTGTCTGATTCCCTGCTGGTGTCCTATCGCGAGCAGTTCAACGTCGGCCGCCGGTCGCTGCTCGACGTGCTGGATACGCAGAATACCCGCTTCAATACGCAGGTGCGGACGGAAACCTCCCGCTTCTCTGAAATCTTCGCGCAATATCAGATTCTGGCGGCGACCAATCAGTTGCTCGACACTCTGGGGATAGCCCAGCCTTCGGGCGCCAATCCCTATGCGCGCAAGAAATATGATGTCCCGGACCTTCCGCCCGCCGAATTGCAGCGGCGGCGCTATCCGGGCTGAGTTTCCATCTTTGGGGTCACCCCGGCTTCGGCCGGGGTGGCGCGGGGTAAACAATGTTGGAACGAAGCACATTAAGTCTGGCCGAATGGCTGGACCATCAGAGTTCGCCCGGTGACGAGCTGACCGAATGCATCGCCCATGTGGCGCGGCATTTCGATCGATCGCCGGGGATCGTCGCTCTACGGGCGGGTCTTGCCGTTGATGAATCCGGGCGCTTGCCCTTTCATCAGGCGGAGTCCGCGCTGGATCAGATCGGCCTGCTGAGCGATCATGTTCGCGGACGGCTGGACAAATGGCGGCCCGCCAACCTGCCCGCTATCCTGCCGCTAAGGGGCGAGCGTTTCCTCCTCCTGCTGGACATCAAGCAGGGCGATGCGCTGGTTCAATTGCCTCATGCGAGCGAACCGGTATGGGCGCGGCTTTCCGACCTGGAATCCTATTTCACCGGCGAGGCGCTGGCGGTCATGGCCGATCACGGCCGCGAACGAGCCGAGGAAAGGCCGTGGGACGAGCGGGCGCGGCAGCATTGGTTCTGGCGCGAAGTCTGGCGGGCGCGTGGGTCCTTTGGCTACGTCATGCTGGCGGCGGGGATCATCAACCTTCTCGCCTTCGCGTTGCCGCTGTTCACGATGAACGTCTATGACCGGATCATTCCGAACAAGGCGGCTTCCAGTCTGTGGGTATTGGGCGCGGGCGTCATGCTGGCCTTTGGGCTGGATTTTGCCTTGCGGCTCGCTCGGGCGCGGCTGGTGGACGAGGCTGGCCGGGAAATCGACGAGCGGCTGTCGCAGCGGTTGTTCGAAAAGGTGATGAACGTGCCGCTCGCCAGCCGTGCGGGCAGCACTGGTGCGCTGGCACGACGCGTGTCGGAATTCGAAAGCGTCCGGGAATTTTTCACATCGACCACCGTGGTGCTGGTGGTGGATATCAGCTTCCTGTTTGTGTTTGTCGGCATCATCGCGCTTCTGGGCGGATGGCTCGCGGTCGTGCCTGTCGTCATGATCGGCATCATGGCCACGGCTGGCTTTTTCCTTCAGCGCTCCATGGCCAGCCTGTCGCGTGATGCGCAAGCGGACTCGAGCCTGCAAAGCGCCGCGCTGGTGGAAGCGATCGGGGGCATCGAAACGCTGAAGGCATGCCGCGCCGAAGGGCGGATGCTGGACCGGTGGCGCCGTTATGCGCGGATGAGTGCATCGACGCAGGAAAAGCTGCGGCGGCTAAGCTCGACCAGCGTGACACTGGCGTCGCTGTGCCAACAGGTGACGAGCATCGCATTGGTGATCGGCGGATTTTACATGTTCGCGGCGGGCGAGATCACCATGGGTGCGATTATCGCCATCGTGATGCTAGCGGGCCGGTCATTGGCACCTGTTGGACAGCTGGCCTTCGTAATCGTGCGAGCGCGGCAGGCGATGACGACTTTGAGCAGCCTCCAGACCCTGATCGACCAGCCTGACGAACGGCTGGACGGCGCGCGTGGTATCATCCCGAAGGTGCGCAAGGGCGCAATCGTCGCCAAGGGACTGGAATTCAGCTATCCGGGCGTCACTCAGCCCAGCCTCAAAGGCATCGACCTGCGCGTCGAACCGGGCGAACGGATCGGAATCATCGGACGCGTGGCGTCGGGTAAGTCCACGCTGGGGCGGGTGCTGTGCGGCCTTTATCCTCCGGGCGGCGGCATGTTGACCATCGATGATGTGGATAGCCGCCAATATCATCCGCACGAATTGCGCGCTGCCTTCCGCTATGTCGGGCAGGATGCGGAGCTGTTCAGCGGATCGGTGCGGGAAAACCTGTTGCTGGGCGCGCGGGACGCAGATGATGAGAAGCTGCTGGACGCGCTGGAGCGGTCGGGGGCCTCGCGCTTCTTTGGACGGGATGCCGCCGGATTCGACCTTCATATCGGTGAGCGCGGCAGTCGCCTGTCGGGCGGGCAGCGGAGCTTCCTGGTGTTGGCGCGGGCGTTGGTGGAGCCGACCAGGCTGCTCTTCCTCGATGAGCCGACCGGGGCGATGGATAATCAAACGGAAAATCTGTTTGTCGACCATCTGGCAAGGGCGCTGGAGCCCGAACAGACGCTGATCGTATCGACGCACCGCCATGCCCTGCTGCGGATCGTGGACCGGCTGATCGTGATCGACCAGGGTGTGGTTCTGGCCGACGGGCCGCGCGATGAGGTTATCGGGCAGCTTCAAAAAGGAGCGGTCCAATGATCGGACGGACATGGAGGTTGCCAGCGTCTGAGGCTTGCATGCTCGGCCTCGGCGGGGCGCTTGTTATAGCCTTGGCGGCGGGAACGGTTGGCTGGCGCGGGAACGACGTTCCCAAGGCTGCGGTCGAAACGAAGGTCATCGACGGTGCGCCCGCAATACCCCGTCAGTATCGCGCGCTGGTGGAGATCACAGAGAGCGAAGCTGCGCCCTTGACGACTGGGCAGGAGGCAGAGGCGCAGAATGGCAGGCTGCGGTTTGTGTCCGGAGCCATTGCCGCAGCATCGCCTTTCCGGGCGCTTCAATCCGCAGGCGAGGACAGGAGCCGCGCGCTGCAATGCCTGACGCAGGCGATCTATTATGAAGCAGCAGCCGAACCGGAAAGCGGACAGCGCGCGGTGGCGCAGGTCGTTCTCAACCGTGTACGTCATCCCGCGTTCGCAAAGACGGTGTGCGGCGTGGTGTATCAGCGCTTCAACGCGTCAGTGTGCCAGTTCAGTTTCGTATGTGATGGTTCACTTGCGCGGCGGCCGATGGCCGTCCTCTGGAATCGGGCGCAGCGGATCGCGGCGGCGGCGCTGGCGGGACAGGTCGAACCGAGCGTTGGCACGGCGACCCATTATCATGCCGATTATGTGTTCCCTGGATGGGCGCCGCATCTGGCGAAGCTGGTGAAGATTGGCGCACACATCTTCTATCGCTGGCCGGGCGCGTGGGGCCTGCCGCGTGCTTTTACGGGACGCTATGCCGGGGGTGAATATATCCCTGCCTTCGATCCATCGCAGATGGTGGCGGTGAGGGAGCCGCAGATCGATTATCCTGCGGTGGCGGCGCTGCCCGAACGCCGGGCGGCCAATGATGTGGGCGGGCGGATGGACCCGTCCAAGGGATGGAAGCTCTCCATTCCTGATCCTTCACAAGGGGGCGGCGCTCTCACCAGCATGCTGGCAGCGCAGGAAAAGGCTAAGGCGGTGGCGCTCGCCGCCGATGAACATGCAATGCAAGAGGCAAAACCATGATGGGGCGCTGGATCAGCTGGCTGCGGGGGCAGCCGGGCAACAAGCAGGTCATCCTGTATAGCGGCGGAGGCATGCTGGCGTTCCTGTTATGGGCCAGCCTCGCTCCGGTGGATGAGGTGACGCACGGGCAGGGGCGGGTTATCCCGTCGAGCAAAGCGCAGGTCATCCAGTCCGCCGAGCCGACCACGATCGAGGAGATATTGGTCCGGTCAGGGCAGAAGGTCAGCAAGGGGCAGTTGCTGGTGCGTCTGGACGACGCAATGCTGGCGTCCGAACTGGGGCAGTTGCAGGCGGAGACGCGATCGCTGACGGCTCGGGCAGGACGGCTGGAGAAGGAAGGCACCGGGACAGGGGCCAACTGCGCCACGGGTGGCCCCGAATGTCAGCAGGAGCAGGCGCTAGCCGCAGTTCGGCAATCGGCGCTTCGCAGCAAGCAGGATGGGCTTTCGGCCCAGGTGGAACAGCGCCGCCGCGAACTGGGCGAGGCGCAGGCGACGATCGACAGCCTGGGTGGCAGCGTTCAGTTGGCGCGGCAGAGGGTGGCAATGCTGGAGCCGCTTGCGGCCAAGTCCATTGTCCCGCAGACCGAATTGCTCGACGCCCGGCGTGAACTGGTGGATGCGCAAGGGCGGCTTAACGCGGCGCAGCAGCAGGCGTCGCGTGCATCGGCCGCGATCCGCGAGGCCCAGGCGCAACTGTCCGAGGCGAATTTTCAATTCAAGCAGGATGCGCTGAACGAACGTAGTCAGCTGGAGGCCAAGATTGCGGTCAATAGCGAGTCCCTGCGCGGCGCGAAGGGTCGAGCGCAACGCGCGGAAATTCGTTCGCCCGTCGATGGCGTGGTCAACGATGTGCAGGTGACGACCATCGGCGGCTTCGTGACGGCGGGGCAGAAGATCATGCAGATCGTCCCCATCGGCGACAAGCTGCTGGTGGAGGCGCGGGTGAAGCCGAACGACATCGCCTTCATCAAGACCGGTGATCGTGCGGTCGTTAAGGTCACCGCCTATGACTTTTCCATCTATGGGGGCCTGAGCGGCACCGTGCAGCAGGTGTCGGCTGATAGCGTCTATGACGAAGCGACGCGGGAGGCCTATTTCACGGTGGTAGTTGAAACCGACCGCGCTTGGCTGGGCACTGGCGCGCACAAGCTGCCCATCACGCCCGGCATGGTGTGCGATGTGGAGATATTGACGGGCCGCAAGTCGGTGTTGGCCTATCTGCTCAAGCCCATCATGAAGGCGCGGTCGGAGGCTCTGCGGGAGCGGTAAGCAGTGACTGTGCTCAGCGAGCGGCGAACTGGACCGGCAGTGGCTTCGTTACGCGATAGCCGTGCGTCCAGCGGCCGTAAGCGTTGAAGCTCATGATCGGCCGATAGTCGCTGACCTCTGAAGAAGGCAGCACCCGATCTGTCATATTGTCTAGGATCATCAGGTCGCTGCCAACACGCACTGCCAGCACCGCGTGATCGGTCTGCCTCACCAGATCGCGCGCGATGACGAGGAACATGGCGTGGCGATCGAAGCCAGCCGCTTCCAGAAGCTGCATCTTGGCGATGGCATAATCTTCGCAATCGCCAGCCCCGCGTTGGAGCGACTGGCTGGCTGAAGCCCAGCTGTCGTGGCCTTGCCGATCGTCAACGAAGCGCAGGCGGCTGTTGATCCAGCTATTCACCATCTCCACCTGCTGTAGCCCGGCAGCGGCGCGCGCCGACCGCAAGAGGCTGGCCGACAGGACGGTAGCCGGAGCGAACCGGGTAGCGGCGGCCCATTTGTCGTCGAGCGGTGTCCGGCTGACTGCCATCGCCACCGATCCGAAGATGTCCGGCTGTCCCGCGCGCGGCGCTGGAGTAGATGGCAGCGGGGTGGACTTTGGCATGGCGAAGGTGGCCACAGGCGCTGTGATGAGGTCGCGCATGAAGGTGGGCACGAGGTCGGGCTGCTTATAGCTGAGTGCAGGCTGGCTGAGGGTCAGGCGGATGCCTTGCAGTTCCCATCCGGGCATGCGCGAAAGCGTCCGGTCAACGCGGCTGTCGTTGACGATAGCTTGCGGTTCCGCGACTGGCGGTGCCCAGTTGAAGGATGACATGCTGCCCTGCTGCGCGCTGATGGCGGCAAGGCGGCTCATGCCGCCTGCGAGTAGGGTGGATGCGAGGCGATCGGCCTGTCCATAGTCTGCGCCCTTTAACGCGGCGCTGGTGATGCTGCCGGTCGGCGTAAGGGTTTGCGCGAGCGCGGTGCCGCTCTGCACCGACAGCAGCAGAGCCGGTGCGGCAAGCGGTGCGATGCGAAGGATCTGGGCGAAGCCTGACATGCTTGCCCGTATCGCGCGGAAGATTGAACATCCCGTCGCCCGCAGTGGTTAATGCTGCGGTAGCCACGAAATCCGGAGGGGGCACTGTCGCGCGGCGATGCTTGCCTGCGAGAGGGTCAGGCGTCGATCGCTTCTTCGTCCACCGTGGCCGCATTTTCCTGAATGAAGGCGAAGCGGTGGGCGGGGTTGGTTCCCATCAGGCGCTCGACCAATTCCCGCACTTGCTGACGATCCTCGATATCGTCGGGCAGGGTTATGCGGATGAGGCTGCGGGTCTTGGGGTCCATGGTGGTTTCGCGCAACTGGCCGGGGTTCATTTCGCCAAGGCCCTTGAAGCGGCTGACTTCGACCTTCTTGCCCTTGAACTCGGTGCGCAGCAATTCTTCGCGATGAGCGTCGTCGCGTGCATAGAGGCTCTTCCCCCCGGCAACGAGGCGGTAGAGCGGCGGCTGGGCGAGATAGAGGTGCCCGCGCCGCACCAGTTCCGGCATTTCCTGGAAAAAGAAGGTCATGAGCAGTGTGGCGATATGCGCGCCATCGACGTCAGCGTCGGTCATGATGACGACGCGCTCATAGCGCAGATTGTCGGGATTGCAGTCCTTGCGCGTGCCGCAACCGAAGGCCAGGATCATGTCGGCGATTTCCTGGTTCGCCAGGATTTTCGCGTTGTTGGCTGATGCGACGTTCAGGATTTTGCCGCGTAGGGGCAGGATCGCCTGCGTCTTGCGGTCGCGTGCCTGTTTGGCCGACCCACCTGCCGAATCGCCTTCGACCAGGAAAATTTCCGTGCCTTCGGGATCGTCGGTCGAACAATCGGTAAGCTTGCCCGGCAAGCGCAGCTTGCGGGCGGATGTCGCGGTCTTGCGCTTGACCTCCTTTTCCGCCTTGCGCTTCAGCCGCTCGTCCATACGGTCGATGACATAGGCGAGCAGCGCCTTGCCCCGCTCCATATGGTCCGACAAATAATGGTCGAAATGATCGCGCACCGCGTTCTCGACGAGGCGGGCGGCTTCCGGGCTGGTCAGGCGATCCTTGGTCTGGCTCTGGAATTGGGGATCACGGATGAAGACCGACAACATGATTTCGGAAGAGGTCACGATGTCGTCTGCGGTGATGTCCTTCGCCTTCTTGTTGCCGACCAGTTCGGCGAAGGCGCGGATACCCTTAACCAAAGCGGCGCGCACCCCTGTTTCGTGTGTGCCGCCGTCGGGCGTCGGAATGGTGTTGCAATACCAGCTATAGCTGCCGTCCGACCAAAGCGGCCAGGCGATCGCCCATTCGACGCGGCCCGCCGCGTCAGGAAAATCCTGGCTACCAGAGAAGAAGGCGCTGGTCGCGCATTCGCGTGTGCTGATCTGTTCCTTCAGATGATCGGCAAGACCACCGGGGAACTGGAACACGGCTTCGGCTGGCGTATCGTCGCTTATGAGTTCGGGCGCGCATTTCCAGCGGATCTCGACGCCCGCGAACAGATAGGCCTTGGAACGGGCAAGCCGGTAAAGACGAGCGGGCTTGAACTTTTGCTCGCCGAAAATTTCATGGTCGGGGATGAAGCTGACCGATGTGCCCCGCCGATTAGGTGCCCCGCCGATCTTCTGAAGGCCGCTGGTAGGCAAGCCCTGCGCGAAGCTTTGACGGAACAATTCCTTGTTGAGCGCGACTTCCACCACGGTCACGATCGAAAGCGCGTTCACCACGCTGATGCCTACGCCATGAAGGCCGCCGGACGTGGCATAAGCCTTGTCGGTGAACTTGCCACCGGAGTGGAGCGTGGTGAGAATTACCTCCAGCGCCGATTTGCCGGGAAATTTCGGGTGCATTCCAACCGGAATGCCGCGGCCATTGTCGGTGATGGTCAGCTTATTGCCGGGTTCCAGCATGACCTCGATACGGGTGGCATGTCCCGCAACCGCTTCGTCCATGCTGTTGTCGAGCACTTCGCTGGCGAGATGATGGAGTGCCCGCTCGTCCGTCCCGCCGATATACATGCCTGGACGGCGGCGAACCGGCTCCAGTCCTTCGAGCACTTCGATGGAGGATGCATCGTAATCGGAGGAGGAAAGCGGCTGGCTCGCGAACAGATCGGACATGCGCACAAGCTATAAGCGGGTCGGCGGCGGGCGCAAGCAGGAGCTATGAAGAAGGGGCCGGTCTAGGGTGTGTGGGGATTCAGCCCATGACGGGCTGCAAATGGCGACTTTCTGCGCTTCCGGTGCTCACGTACTGCAGTACGCTGCGCGCCGGTTCTCGAAATTCACCATTTTCGCCTTATCCTGAACTGAATCCCCACACACCCTAATCGACCGGCCCCTTCAAATTTCAGAGCTTAACGGAGAGTCAGCGAACGCGCGGACCGCCGAAAGGCAGGGGCGGAGGCGGACGGCGCGTACCGCGCGGCAGCTGAGCCTGATACGCGCGGCCGCAATGTTCCACGCAATAAGGGAAGCCGGGGTTCACGGTCTCACCACAGAAGTGGAAGTCCGGTTCGCCCGGATGGCCCATCGGCCACTTGCAGATACGCTCGGTCAGGTCGAGCAGCGATGTCTTGCCTGCGATTTCCGGGCTAGGCTTGGCAGGGACCAGGCGGCGGGGAGGGGCAGGTGGGATCGGTGCCTGCTGGTCGCCGGGACCCTGGCGAAGGAATCCGCCCGGACCAACCGATATGATGCGAGGCTGCGGCGCGGGTGTAGGGGCGTCTGCGGCAGGAGCTGCGGCAGATTGTGCGGGCGCGGGCGCAACCGACGGAGCGGGGCGGGCGGGAGCGGGTGCGCTATGCTGCAACGGCGCGGCGGGTTTGGGCGCTTCGGCCTCGGGTGCGGGCTTGCGGACGGGAGCAGCCTTTTTGGGCGTCTCGTTCGGCTTTACGGGCGAAGGGCGCGATTGCAGGCCAAGGCGATGCGCCTTGCCAATCACGGCATTGCGGCTGACACCGCCCAGTTCGTCCGCGATCTGGCTGGCGGTCAGGCCTTTTTCCCACATTCCCTTGAGCTGGTCGATACGCTCGTCGGTCCAGGACAATGAATGACTCCTCAAATTCTCTGGCTAGCGCCCTATATGGGACGCGCCTGCACAGGTTAAAGCCCATGCACAACGCCCTTGCGGCACAACAGACCAGCCGATAGTCGATCGAAGCATGAACGAACAGCCCCAATCTTCCGTATCCGCCTCTTCGCCTCCTCCTTTTCATGAGCCGGGTGAACTTGTCATCCGCAACGTCAACTGGGCGGGGACCCGCGCGCTCTACCAGAAAGAGGTGCGCCGCTTCATGAAGGTGCAGCTCCAGACCATCTGGGCGCCAGCGGTTACGACGCTGATGTTCCTTATCATTTTCTCGATCGCGTTGGGCGGGGCAAACCGGCAGGTGCTGGGCGTCCCCTTCGCGGACTTCATCGCGCCGGGGCTTATGATCATGGGCATGATGAACAATGCCTTTGCCAACAGCAGCTTCTCCCTGCTGGCGGGGAAGATGCAGGGTACGCTGATCGATTATCTGATGCCGCCGCTTTCCAATAGCGAATTGCTGTTGGCCTTGGTTGGCGCGGCGGTGACGCGGGCATGCTGCGTGGGATTGGCGCTGTGGGGGGCGATGGCGCTGTGGCCGGGCGTCCATGTGACACCGGCGCATCCTTGGGCGATCGTCTGGTTTGGCCTGATGGGAGCGGCACTTACCGCGTTCATTGGAGTGCTGACATCGATCTGGGCGGAAAAGTTCGATCATGCCGCCGCGATTACTAATTTCGTGATCGGGCCGATGACGCTGTTGTCCGGCACCTTCTATTCCATTGACCGGCTGGCGCCCGTGTTCCGCGCAATCAGCCATGCAAACCCGTTTTTCTACGCGATATCGGGCTTTCGGTATGGTTTCGTCGCGGCGGCGGACGGAGATGTGGTCGTGGGAAGCATCGTTCTGCTGGTGCTGAACGTCGCGTTGGCGCTGCTGTGCTATGTGCTGCTCAAGCGTGGGTGGAAGCTCAAAGCCTGATCTGGCCCCGGTGTGGATGGATCAGATGAAGCCCGCTATCACGGGGAGGGTCAGGGTCATGACGAACAGAGCCATTGCCGCGATCAGCCAATGATGGAGACGGGGGGAGCCGAGATCATCCCGGCCCCCCTCCGGCTGAACATTCATCAAATGACGCCCTTGCCGCCGACGCGGGTGAGGGCAAAGCCTGCCGCTTCGGCTTCGCTGCGGGGATAGATATTTCGCAGGTCAATGAGCAGAGGCTTGTTCATCGAAGCGGCAAGGCGCTTCAAATCAAGGGCGCGGAAAATATCCCATTCCGTGACCAGCACAAGGGCGTCGGCGCCAGTCGCGGCCTCGTAGGCGTCTTTCGCCATGGTGACGCCTGACATCATCGGTCGGGCGACCTCCATGCCTTCGGGATCATAGGCGATGATTCGGGCGCCCGCATCTTCCAGCGCCTGCACGATGGCAAGGCTGGGCGCATCACGCATGTCGTCCGTGTTGGGCTTGAAGGTGAGGCCGAGCAGAGCAACGGTTTTGCCGCGCGCTTCGCCGCCCAGCGCTTTCACAATCTTGCGGCCCATCGCGCGCTTGCGCAGGTCGTTGACCTGCACAACCGTTTCCACGATGCGGATCGGTGTGTCATAATCCTGCCCCGTCTTCACCAGCGCCAGCGTGTCCTTGGGGAAGCAGGAGCCGCCATAGCCGGGACCGGCATGGAGGAATTTGCTGCCGATCCGGTTGTCGAGGCCGATGCCGCGCGACACGTCCTGCACCTCGGCACCGACAGCCTCGCAGAGGTCCGCCATCTCGTTGATGAAGGTGATCTTCGTCGCGAGGAAGGCGTTGGCGGCATATTTGATCAGTTCCGCTGTGCGCCGTCCAGTGAACATGACGGGTGCCTGGTTGAGGTTCAGCGGCCGGTAAATCTGCGCCATGACGGTCATGGCCCGTTCGTTGCCGGTGGTGCCCACGACGACGCGATCTGGTCGCTTGAAATCGCTGATCGCGGCGCCTTCACGCAGGAATTCCGGGTTGGAGACCACCTGGATATCGAGGCCTGGGCGTACTTCCTGGACGATGCGCTCAACCTCGTCACCCGTGCCAACCGGCACGGTCGATTTGGTGACGATGACCGTCGGGCCGTCCACGGCTTCGGCAATTTCGCGCGCGGCGGCATAGACGTAGCTCAAGTCCGCATGGCCATCGCCACGGCGCGAGGGCGTGCCCACGGCGATGAAGATCGCGTCCGCGCCCTTGACCCCCGCAGCGAGGTCGGTGGTGAAGGTCAGCCGGTCGGCCGCAGCATTGTTGGCGACGAGCTGATCAAGGCCGGGTTCATAGATCGGCATACGGCCGGACAAGATCGCATCGATCTTGCCAGCGTCCTTGTCGACACACACGACGTCATGGCCGAAATCGGCGAAACAGGCGCCCGATACCAGGCCGACATATCCCGTGCCGATCATCGTGATCTTCATAAACTACCCGCTGCCTCGTTTGAGAAAAAATGAAGGATTGACTGCGCCCTAGCATAGGTCATCGCACCTGCGAAAGCATGCGTCGGAATTACCCCTTGTTCAGGGGATGGTTACGATTTGGTGGCAGGGGGTAGCCTTAAAGGCTCGCATCAGGGGGCAAAGATGAAAGTTGCGGTGGTATTCGGGACCCGCCCCGAAGCGATCAAGCTGTTTCCCGTCATTCACGCGTTGCGCGAGCGGGATCATGTCGACGTGCGCGTGATCGTGACTGCGCAGCATAGAGGGTTGCTGGATCAGGTACTCGACATTGCGGGTATCAAACCGGACATCGACCTTGATGTGATGACGCCGAACCAGACTCTGGATGGTCTTACCGCTAAGCTGATCGTCGATCTGGGCAAGGCGTTCGATGCGGAGAAGCCGGATCGGATCGTCGTACATGGTGACACGTTGACGACCATGGTCGCGAGCCTCGCCGCCTATTATCGGCAAATTCCGGTCGCGCATGTGGAAGCGGGATTGCGTAGTGGGGATATTTATCATCCCTGGCCTGAAGAGGTGAACCGGCGCGTTGTCGCTTGCGTGGCCGACATGAATTTTGCGCCCACCGGGGCGGCGGCCGATGCCTTGATGCGGGAGAATCGCGATGCGGCCAGCATCCATATCACCGGCAACACGGTGATCGACGCGCTGCTTGCGACGCGCGAAAGAATTGGGGGCACGCCTGCGCTCGCGTCGGGCCTTGATGAACTGGCGTCGCGCTTTGCAGGAAAGCGCATCATCGCCGTCACCAGCCACCGACGGGAAAATTTCGGCGGGGGCATGGAAGCGATTGCCCGATCCATTGCCGACATCGCGTCGCGCCCGGATGTGGCGGTGATCTTCCCGGTCCATCCCAATCCCAATGTGCGCCCGATCATGGAGGCGGTCCTTGGGAAGCTGTCGAACGTCGCGATGATCGAACCGCTCGATTATCCGCATTTCGTGCGTCTGCTCGACATGTGCCATCTGGTCCTGACCGACAGCGGCGGCGTGCAGGAGGAGGCTCCGTCGCTTGGCAAGCCGGTATTGGTGATGCGCGAAACTACCGAACGGCCTGAGGGCGTGGCGGCAGGGACAGCCAAGCTGGTGGGCACCGACCGTACCCGCATTGTTGGTGAGGTGTTGGCGTTGCTCGACGATGACGAGGCATACCGGGCGATGGCACGGGCGCATAATCCCTTCGGCGATGGGCGCGCGGCGCAACGGATCGCGGCCGTCATCGCGACGGGAAGCGTCGAGGCGGCAGGTCTGGAGGAGGCCGCATAGCTTGGTCGTACCCGTTTACTGATCCTGCGTTCGCCAACAGTTTCCGACCTTATCGTGCGGCGATCGTTCGTTACCGGAATCTTCAGCATTTGCCTTCAAAAACAGCGGCAACTGATAGATTTTCCGGGATTATTGCATGCCTATCGACAAGCAGCAGAAGGTTTCCGTCATCGGGCTGGGCTATATCGGGTTGCCGACTGCCGCCCTTATCGCCCGTGGGGGAGCGCGTGTGGTCGGCGTCGATGTCAGCGCTCATGTGGTTGAAACCGTCAATTCGGGCCGAGTGCACATCGAGGAAGTCGATCTTGACGGTCTGGTGCAGGGCGTGGTCGCACGGGGGAATTTGCGGGCCAGCCTGACAGTCAAACCTAGCGACGTATTCATCATCGCCGTGCCCACTCCGGTGGCAGAAGATCGCGCGCCGGACATTTCCTATGTGCTGAATGCGGCTCGGACGGTCGCTGAAGTGCTAAAAGCGGGCGACACGGTAATATTGGAGTCCACATCGCCCGTCGGCACTACCGAGGCGATGCGGGACCTGTTCGCGAAGATTCGTCCTGACCTCAAAATGCCGGGACCGGGCACGGCTGGGGACGTCGCAATCGCCTATTGCCCGGAGCGCGTTCTGCCGGGCCGCATTCTTGTCGAATTGATCGACAATGACCGTTGCATCGGCGGCATAACACCGCGATGCGCGCGCAAGGCATTGGCCTTTTATCGTCAGTTCGTGCGCGGAGCCTGCATCACGACAAGCGCGCGTGCCGCCGAGATGGTGAAGCTCGTCGAAAACAGCTTCCGCGACGTCAATATCGCTTTCGCTAACGAACTGTCCGTAATTGCGGAAGGCATGGACATCGACGTGTGGGAAGTGATCCGCCTCGCCAACCGTCATCCGCGTGTAAACATCCTTCAACCCGGGCCGGGAGTGGGCGGGCACTGCATCGCCGTGGATCCCTGGTTCATCGTCCATGGCGATCCCGAGAACAGCCGCCTGATCCGCGCAGCGCGCGAGGTGAATGATGCAAAGACCGACCATGTCGTTGCCAAGGTATCGGACCTGATCGACGAGCTTCCAGGCGAGGACGTCGCCTGTCTCGGCCTGGCCTTCAAGGCAAATATCGACGATTTCCGCGAAAGTCCCGCAGTGAAAGTGGCGAGCCGTCTGGCCCGTCGTTACGGCCGCCGCATCAAGTTGGTTGAGCCTTACGCGCAGGCTTTGCCCATGGAATTTGCGGGCACCGGGGCGGAACTCATCGATCTCGATACGGCTCTGGAACAATGCGGCGTTTTCGTCATTCTGGTTGATCATGATATGTTCAAATCAGTCCCGGTGGACGAGCGCTTCGGCAAGGCGGTTTACGATACGCGCGGCGTATGGCCCGATCAGCCACGCCGCCTGCCGCACGATCAGCCGGGGCGTATGGCGGGTTGACCGAGAGCTGCTTGGCCCAGAGTGCCATGGCCGCAGTTGCCATGGCCATTTAGCCTCGCTAACCCCGCCCAAGCGTTTCGCCCCTCGGCGGACTGTTTGAAAGGCGTGGGGAATTTTCACCAATGGGCTGGCCGACCAACAGGAAGCATCGGGCTCTGGCCATCATTCTGGCCTCTGCCTCGCTTGGGGGCTGTGCAACGGTTGAAGACGCTCCGCGCGAAGCCGCTGCCTATGCGGTGATACCCGCTTCGCAGGCTGTCGGGCTGGACTATCACATCGTTCCCGATGATGTGTTGAGGGTGCAGATATATCATGAGCCCGGCCTGTCGCTGGAGGATGCGGCGGTTACGGCGGAAGGTATGGTGCGTCTGCCTTTGATTGGCGATGTGCCGGTCGCAGGCTTGTCCGCCAGCGAGGCCTCAGACGTGATCGCTGGAAGGCTCGGCGAGCGCTATCTGGTTTCGCCCCAAGTTACCGTCTTCGTCAAAAAGGCCGTCGGTCGCCGCATCACTGTGGATGGCGAGGTGAGGCAGCCAGGGCTTTATCCCGTCGAAGGGCGCATCGGGTTGCTGCAAGCTGTCGCGTTGGCGAGGGGGCCGAGCCGCCTTGCCAGCCTGAAGCAGATCATCGTTGTTCGTCAGGTGGAAGGCGAACGGAAAGCGGCGATGTTCGACTTGAATGCGATCCGCCGGGGTGAGGCGCAGGACCCTGAAATTCTGCCGGGCGATACGATCATGGTTGGGCTATCACGAGCGAAGGCCATCCTGGGCGGGACGTTGCTGGCGCTACCTTTATTGGGGGCGGCCTTTGTGTCTCTCGACGGAGAGAATTGATGGCAGGCCGTACGATCCGCATCGATAACGACCATGCGCCGTTTGGACCGGAGGGACGCAGCGCTCGCATTGTGACGGCCGCCCGCGCTGCCTGGACGGCGATATGGCGTCATCGTATTATCCTGTTGGTCACCATGGCGCTTTGCGTTTTGGCAGGCATCATCTTCATACTTGTTTCGACGCCTGATTACCGCGCTACAGCTTCGGTCGAGGTAGAGGACGTACCCGCAGGCGCGGCGGGAGCGGGAGCAATCCAGCGCCCGGCCGCGCCAGCAGACAATGAAGCGCTGATGCAGACCGAATTGGAGGTGCTCCGCAGCCGCGCCTTGGCTGAAGATGTGGCCCGTGAGTTGGCGCTGGTCGGAAGCCGAACCTTTTTTGATGGGATGGATGAACGCCGCCCCGAGCGCGGGTCAGGATCGCTCAGCCAGAGGCAGGTCGAAACCGAAGCCGTTATCCGCCTTCTGCGCGAAAACCTGGAAGTGGAGTTGCCTGGCAAGAGCCGTGTCATCCGCATCAGTTTCAGGAGTGCTGATCCTATATTATCGGCGCGGGTAGCGAACAGCTATGCCGACAGTCTGATCAGAGCCGACCTGAAGCGCGGATTTGAATCTGGCGTACAGGCCCGACGCTTCCTGTTGGGGGAGCTTGACAGTGCGCGACGGGATCTGGAGCGCGCCGAACGGGACCTTGCCGCCTATGCGGCTCAGACCGGGGCGCCTTCAGCGACGGATGTGGATGGAGGCGACGGGCCTACCCACTCGAACGGCACGACCGCGACGCGGCTTGCGCAGTTGAATGCCTTTCGCGCGCAGGCGACCGCAGATCGGATCGCAGCCCAGAAGCGTTGGGAAAGTGCCCGCCTTTCCAGTGTCGAGACGCTGCCCGAAGTGCTGAACAACGGCGCGATGCAGCAGTTGATGACGCAACGGGCGCAAGCGCGGGCAGCAGTGGTGGAAGAGCGGCAGTTCCGAAAGGATGCCCATCCCGAAATGCGGGAGGCTCGGGCGCGGCTGGCTGCTCTGGACGATCAGGCGACTGTGATGGCGAACAGCATCCGCGCCTCCTTGCACGAGCAGTTTGAAGTTGCCGTACATGGTGAGAAGCAGATCGAGGCTGAGATCGCAGGCGTGGAGCGCCAAGCGCAGGCAGAGCGTGGACGGGGCGTGCAGATGAGCATCCTCGAGCGCTCGGTCGATACATACCGGCTGCTGCATGACAGCCTGCTTCAGCGTTACCGTGACATGGCATCGCAGGCTGGTTTTCAGGCTGGACGCATACAGTCGTTGGACCGTGCCGCCGTCCCTTCGCGGCCGTCATCTCCGAATATCGGCATCACGATGCTGATGGCTTCGCTTGGCGGTCTGTTGCTGGGTTTGCTGATGGTCGCGGGACGCCATGTGTTCGACGATGCCGTGACCTCCGCCGATACGCTGGCGGAGCGTGCCAATATGCCGCTGCTGGGGACCGTTCCGGTTACCGACAAGCCGGCTGCGGAAACCTATGTGCCGATTGCATCCTCGCTGTTGCTCGCATCCTCGGCGGGATTGCCTGCTTCCATTCTGATCACCAGCGCGCAGGAAGGTGAAGGCAAATCTTCTACCGTCCACGCACTGGCTCTTGCCCTCGCCAAACTCGATCGCCGGGTGCTGGTGATCGACGCTGACATGCGTCGGCCGCGACAGCATGGACTATTCCATGTCACGCCCGAACGCGGCCTGAGCGAAGTCATGACGGGACAGGCCAAGGCGGAGGATGTGATCGTCGGTAG
Source organism: Sphingobium sp. Cam5-1 (assembly GCF_015693305.1). Lineage (NCBI taxonomy): Bacteria > Pseudomonadati > Pseudomonadota > Alphaproteobacteria > Sphingomonadales > Sphingobiaceae > Sphingobium > Sphingobium sp. Cam5-1. The sequence goes on from NZ_CP065138.1 coordinate 668,076, forward strand.
CGATGTCCCCGGTGTATCGCTTCTGCCTAGCGGCGCGATTCCTCCTAATCCCGCTGAACTTCTGTCCACTTCCGCTTTGGACGTGCTGCTCGCGGCTGTTCAGGGACGTTATGACACGGTGCTGATCGATGCGCCCCCGATCCTGGGAGTCCCGGATACTTCGCTACTTGCGTCGAAGGCGGAGGCGACAGTGTTGATCGTGGAGTGGGGGCGCAACCATCATGGCGGCCTGAGAGTGGCCGTAGACCGCATGCGCCGTGCAGGCGGCGCCATCATTGGCGCGGTACTGACCAAGCAACAGGGCCGCGCGTTTGAATATGAGTATCATAGAAACGGGTAGGGGCTGACTGTCTCCGTCGCGCTCCTCATTGAGTGAGGGGCCGGACTTGCGATGGCAGCTAGGGCGTCACCCTTTTGACGCCCGGCATGGTCCGGTTCCATCCTCGCGATGGCTTCCTCGGTCTTTGTCCGCGAATTTTACTGACGCAGCCGTTCAATCGCCTGAGCCAGCGCGACGTAGAGCTTGCCCATATCGGACGAAAGCACCGCCACCCCGAGTGCATTGCCATCCCGCGCGGAAAGGATGATCCGCAGCATGGATTCGAAGTCGTGGATGTAGCGGTTCACATGCTCCTGGAACTCGGCATCATTGTCATAGTGCAGGGCGATTTCACGCGATTCTCCTGCATCCAGCAACTTGACCGCCCTGCGAGTGAAAACGCCGCGATCGCCCTTGAGATAGGAGGCCCAGGCGGAGTCCGTCACGTCGTTCGACAGGATTTTGGCGACGTCGATCGAGGTGCTGTTTAGCGATTCGATAAGCAGGGCCGATCGGCGCGCAAAATGATCGCGGTCGCGGTCTTCGGCGGCCCGTTCCGCTTCCTCGATCCGGGATTGAACGCTCGCACTTGTGTCGGCAATTGTCAGCAGCTGCCGGGTAAGGCGATCGGACGCCTGATGCGCAGCGCGAACAGCCTCCTCCGCGACCTGAGCGAGCTTTTCGATCTGGGCCGTTACCTTATCATCGACCGCCTGCTGGAGCGCGGCTTCGCTGGCTTCAGCCAGAGACTGCGCCGCGTCAGGGATGGCACGACCTAGTGCTTGACGTGCGCGCTCGGCAGCTTGATCGGCGGTATCCTTGACGCGCAGCAATGCGGTTACCAGCAATGGGCCAGCGCCTTCGGTGATCCGCGTCGCGTCCTGATGAGCGTGATCAAGTGCGGTGCGCAGCTTCTCAACCAGTTCGCGGTTGGCCTCAACCCCGCTTTGCGTGCTTTCCAGCCATTCGGTAAGGCGGCGGCCCTGGCCGCGCAGCAGTTCCTCAGCCTCTTGGGTGCGGCCAACCAGCGCCTCGGAAATGGCCTCCAGCCGTTCCATCTCAGGTGCCGCGCTATCAAGCAGCTCCCGGCTCTTGGAAATGCGCGTGTCGAAGCGTTGCAGCGCGGCGGGGAAGGTTTCGTCCAGTTCCCGGACGCTCGAATCAAGGGCGACAAGCAGGGTTTCGGCACAGCTGATCAGCTTTTCCGCCGTCACCCCACCGGCAGCGAGGGCGTCATCGATCCGCTGTGTTTCAACGGTGAGGCGGGACAGTGCTTCGGTAAGCCGATCGTTGCGGGACAGAGCGCTTTCTTCCAGCGCGGCAAAACGCGACTGCGCGCTTTCGATGGCCTCGCCAAGCGTGTCATGCAGACCGGACACGAGTGCGCGTTGCCCCTCTACCAGATCATTGATCTGGTGGAGGCGGCTTTCGACTTCGGTCATGTGGTCGGAAATGGCTGACACGGTTTCGTCACCGATGCTCTGAATATCGCCGCGTGAGCGCGTCAGCAGCGCGTCGAGAGCTTCAGCTTGCCGCGCAAGGCCTTCCTCAGTGAAGGTTACGCCATCCTTCGCGCGCGCGAAGGCGGCCTCAGTGCGTTCACGAAGCTGAGCTTCGATCTGTTCGGAGTCATGGGACAGGGCGGCGAGGGCACTCTGGCTCGTCGCGGCGATGCCCGCCTGCGCGGTCTCGACAAGCGCGCGGAGCGCCTCAGCTTGCGCCGTCAGATCACGATCGGCCGCCGCCATGCTCTGCTGTGCGTGCGCCACAGTCGTTTCAAGACGCTGCCGCACGTCCCCTTCAACCCGGTCAAGGTTCTGCGTGAGCAATTCGATCGTCGCTTCAGCACTGTTGGTTATGCCAGCGCGTGCGCGTTCCAGCAGGCTGGCGAGGGTGCTCGCTTGCCGATCCAGTTCAGCTGCTCCTTCCTGCATCGTCAGGCGGGCGCTTTGCGCTGTGGCGTCGATCCGCCCAGCCGCAATGTCGGCCATGCCGTTCACTTCCTCGGTCGCAGAGCGGGTAGCCTCCTGCAACTGGGTGAGCTGGCTCGACAGACTCTTCGTGGCAGTCAGTGTGCGGGCGCGGGCATCATCGGACAGTTCGCCAAGAGCGTGAAGCCGAGCCTCCAGCGTGTCGATCCGTTCCGCTAGCGCATGGCCGTTATCGATGATCTGCGCTGCCATGCGACCGGCCCGATCCTCCAATTCCGGCATGGCAGCGATCAGGGCATCCATGCGCGTAACGAGGGCGGCTCCTGCGCGCTCGGCCGCTTCCGCCTTTTCGGTCGTGCTGTGGGCGCGACTGGCGATAAGTTCGGCCGAGGCCTCCATATTGCTGCTGGCGGCCGCGCCGTAGCTGTCGAGCAGTTCGGCCTGGTCCTGCATAGCTTCGCGGGCGCTAGCTAGTTGGCTGTTGATGCGGCTGAGCCGGGCTTCCAACTGCTCCGCCTCCGCGTGTAGCGCGCGGGCTGTGTCGAGATAGCGGCGCGACTCGGCGCGGCTGGTGCGAGCGAGCAGCAGATAGCAGACGCCAAGCCCCACGACCGGCAGCAATATGGTCGTGATCAGGCCGGGCCAAACGGCAGGGCCTGCCTGCCATTGGTTCGTCGAGACTGTCGCCCATCCAGCAAAGCCGAGCCACAGCAGAGCTGCAAAGCCGAATATGGCCTGCGTCCGGCGACTGAAAGGATCGCGGTGCTCCCCATCCTCGCCGTCTTCATCGCTGTCATGGACGACCTGCTCCAACAGCAGTGTATCGTCCTTCCGCGACTCGTTAGAAGTCGCGATGCTTTTGTCTCGCCAGAATTCGACGATGGTGCTGCCCCCGGTCATGATCCCATCCTATCATCTTTTCAGCGCAACAAAATGCCCTGTTACCAAAACTTAACGCAAGCCCGATAGCGTTCGGCCCATGTCCTATGATCCTGGTGCCCTGAATGCTGCTCTTGCTGCCGCTGTCGGCGAAGATTTCACGCTGATCGCGGACCTGCGTGTGGCCTTCATGGAAAGCGCCGAACGCCAGCTCGGCCTCCTCCGCAATGCGCAGTCCGACGCGAACTGGGAAGTCGCGTCATGGCGGCTGAAGGGATTGGCGGCGAGTTTTGGCCTTACGCACCTCATGGCATTAGCGGACGAAGCAGCGGATTGTGCAAGGGGCGATCCGCGCATTCTTCGGCAGTTGCGAATGGCGATCGACCGGCTTCAACAAAGCTGAATCGCAGCATGCTTGCGTGATGGCGGCAGCCTTGCGAAAAGGCAGGTTCACACAAGAACGGGTCAGTTCCATCTCAGCATGACTTTTGCGGCCATTCTCAGCGCCAGCCGGGCGTCCAGCGATTCTTCGGCGGTCCTTCGCGCCAGCTTGCATTTTGCGGGGCAGACGCTGGTTGAATATCAGGCGCGCCAGGCCGCCCGGGCTGGGGCAGATCGCATCATGATACTTGTGAGTGTCATAACGCCCGCCCTTTCACAGGCTGTCGACAGGTTGAGTGCCGACGGGATTTCCGTCGCCCTGGTTCGCGACACGGTGTCCATGGTCCGGGACGCGCCGCGCGATGCCGATGTGGTTCTGGTCGCTGACGGGGTCGTCATTGCACAGGGCCATTTCGATGCCATAGCCGAGCGCGAGGGCAACGCCCTTCTGGTCACAGATGACAGTCATGCCAGCGCTCCGCTGGAGCGGATCGATGCAGGTCAGCGATGGGCTGGCCTGGCCCGGATCAGTCCAGACCTGCTTTTCGGGACGCTCGACATGATCGGTGACTGGGACCTGTCGCTGACACTCGTTCGCGCGGCCGTGCAGAATGGCGCTCGTCGAATCACGGTTCCACAGGATGATCTGCTGACGGGGCGTGTTGCGCTGGTCGATGGGCAGGCGCAGGCGGATCTGGTCGCTCAAGCTGTGATGTCGGCCGGTTCGTCGGCGAAGAGAATGCGCGGCTTGGCTGAACATTATATTCTGTGCCCTGCCGCCCGATTGTTCAGTCCCGCCCTGATGCGCACCCAAGTCCCGGCGGCACAGGTGCGTATCGCAGCCATGGCTTTGGGTGCGATTGCCCTGGTGCCGATAGAGTTGCTTTGGCCCGCGACGGGGTTCCTTTTGTTATTGTTGGCGTTGGGGCTCGCGGAAATCGCGGATCGGCTGGATGAACTGGCCCTCCGATCACCACCGGCAGGATGGACCGCATTCATTGTCCCCTTCTTCGCGGTTGGCGGGATATCTCTCGCGGGAGGGAGCGTGCTGGCAACATGCCTCGCGCTGCTGCTTGCCATCATTCAATTTGCTGACCGCTGGAACAGGACGGGGGGAGCGAGGGCCTGGATGATCTTTACGCCTGCAAGCGCGGTGATCCTTATGTTGCTGACGACTTCACTGGGCGCGGCGATGATGGGTTTTGAAGTTGCAATGCTGGCCGCCATAGCATCCGCAGGTGCGATCATCCTGCGCAAACCCGCCTGATATATTTCGCGCATAGGGTTTAGTGCATTTTAAGGACGTGCGGCTATGTTGGCCGCCATGAGCGCCTTTTCGTTCCTTACCGGACCAACGGCGGCGGACAGTTGGCCTGCGGCACCCGTCCTGGCCGGCATGTCGGCCGTGCCCGTAGGTCATGCCATTGATCTGGCATTTTTCTTTCCCAATGAAGGGCGGGAACGTCACGATGCGCTGATGGCCGAAACGCGGCGCCATCTGGGCGGCTGCGTCGCTGGCATCGAACATGCCCTGCGATTCGCACTTGACCGGCCAGACGTGGCGAGCCTGCTCGCGCAACAGCCCGAAGCGATCTGCTGGCCGACCATTTGCGCTCAGCCAACATTGCTCGGCCCGGCTTTGCTCTCTCACATGCAGATGCGTGCAGGTGTTACGCTATTGCTGCGGCAATTTGGTCAGCCCGATGATCGATTGGACGAGACAGAAGCAGAGATCATCTTTCCGACCGATGATCCAGCCGTGACGGAAGCGCTGGCTGCCCTTGCCATGGCGGAGGGGCGTTGGCTAACGCTGGGCGGGGAAGACGAGCCGATGCAGCCGGATATTCCTGCCGAACATTATGCCGAACTCCTATGGACGGCCGCCGCGTGCCTGATGGCTGTCGTTCAGCGGGCGTCGTTATTGGATGCTGGAGAAATCCTGCCCGCGGTAGAAAAAGCTGGGTGGGCCTTATTGGCTGAACATGACGAGAGCCGGAGCCCGATCGCAGCGGCAGACAGGTTGGTGCGCCGCCTGGGTGAACGTGCCGACATGCCCGAATTGCTGGGCGCTGCTCTGGGCCAGCGGCGATTCCTGCTATTTGCGTCCCTCGCGGCTCGGCGATTGCGCATGGATAGCGCGCATGTGGCTGACATATTGGTGATGGGGCCGGTCCCTGAACTGGCCGCGCTTTGCCGATCACTGGGGGGATCGGATGCCGACTATCGTCATCTGTTGATTGCATTGCGGCCTGTCCGGCCCTCTCTCACGGACGCTGCAATCATCGTAGAGGCGGAGCGGTATCAGGCGTTGACAGAGGCGCAGGCGGACGGTTTGGTGAACGCATTACGCGCGCCTCGGGCACTGCGTGCGAAAATCGATCATCTGCGGCGGATCACTGTCTGATGAATATGCCGGTGCATCCTGCCATTATCCGCGCGACTGTAGCGGCGAATGGATTGCTGTTGAGCGCGGATGCGCCTTTGCTGGCCTTGCAGCGTGAGGCAGGCTCCGACCTTGGCGCGGTGCTGGCTATTCCTCAATTGGCGGCGCTAGCGCGGCTTGCGTCGCGCCTTTCTGTTACCGTTTCACGATCGGTCACGGCGGCGGCCGAGCGCGGCGACATCGACATGTGGGTGCGCGCAAAGCCAGAAGCCGACGGCGTGCAGATATCCGTGATCGAATGGAATGAGCGGCCTGCGACGACTGCTCCTGTCGACATGATGCGCCGTGAAGCAGATATTGCGGCCGTCTCGGAAGGCTGGACTTGGCAAATCGACACGCAGCTGCGCTTCCAGATGGTGTTGGAAGGGGCAGGGCTGGAAAGTGCTTTGCCGCAGGAGCCCCCGATACCCGGTAGTCGTCTGACCAGCTATTTTGAACTGCGGCCGGATGAAGAGGGCGACCTCGCCATTCTGCGCGGATTTGCGCAGCGTCGCGCCTTCCGTGACCAGATCGCGACCTTGATTGCCGAACCTGAGCAATGCTTCCGGCTTTCGGGGTTCCCGATGTTCGATCTGGCGGGGCAGCTACTCGGTTACCGGGGCAAGGCATTTCCATTGGATCGAGCGATTCTGGCCCCTCATGTGCCGCCTGCGCCCGCCGTCGTCATATATCCGGCAGAGTTTGGACGGCGCCTCGATCGTTCCCTGCGCCAGCCGCTGGGGCGGATCATCGCCAATGCGGATTCGATCAATGCGCAGTTCGATGGGCCGCTGCGCCCGGACTATGCGGGTTATGCTTCCGACATCGCGGCTGCGGGCCGTCACCTGATGGCGCTGATCGATGATCTGGCGGACTTGCAGGCAATCGACAGGTTGGACTTCACCGTGGCGACCGAGGACGTGGACCTGGCCGATATTGGACGACGGGCCGCAGGGCTGTTCGTGGTCAAGGCGATGAGCCGCAAGATCAAACTTTTCCCACCAGAGGCGGAGCATAAGACCGTCGCGACGGGTGAGTTCCGGCGCGCACTGCAAATCCTGATGAACCTCGTCGGCAACGCTGTGCGCTATGCGCCCGAGGATAGCGAGGTGCGGATAGAGACGGGTGTCGATGACGGACGAGCCTGGATTGCTGTCATGGATCAAGGAGCAGGTGTCCCGGAAGACAGCCGGGAGCGCATCTTCCAAAAGTTCGAACGGCTCGGTCGGAGTGATCCTGGCGGTAGCGGTCTTGGCCTCTATATCTCTCGCCGACTTGCGCTTGCCATGGGTGGAGACATTCAGATCGGCGATGCCCCTGGTGGGGGTGCGCGATTTACGCTGACGCTACCGGCAAGCAGCTAGAATAAAAAACGGCGCCGATTGGGCGCCGTTCTTTTTTCCGGGTTGGCCGCAATTAGCGTTGGCTAACCGGGACATAGTTGCGCTCTGCCGGGCCGGTGTAGAGCTGGCGCGGACGGCCAATCTTCTGCGCTGGGTCAGAAATCATTTCATTCCACTGCGCGACCCAGCCAACCGTGCGGGCGAGGGCGAAGAGCACCGTGAACATTTCGGTCGGGAAGCCGATCGCCGACAGGATCACGCCCGAATAGAAGTCCACATTCGGGTAGAGCTTCTTTTCGATGAAGTAAGGATCGTTGAGTGCGATCTGCTCCAGTTCCTTGGCGACGTCAAAGACAGGATCGTTGACGCCCAGCTTTGCGAGGACGTCCTTTGCCGTCTTCTGCATGACGGTCGCGCGCGGATCGTAGTTCTTGTACACGCGATGGCCAAAGCCCATCAGGCGGAACGGATCATCCTTGTTCTTGGCGCGGGCAATATATTCCGGAATGCGGTCCACCGTGCCGATCTCGCGTAGCATGTTGAGCGCGGCTTCGTTCGCGCCGCCATGGGCAGGACCCCAGAGGCAAGCGATGCCAGCGGCGATGCAAGCGAAGGGATTGGCGCCCGACGAGCCAGCGAGACGGACGGTCGACGTCGATGCGTTCTGCTCGTGGTCAGCATGCAGGATGAAGATCTTGTCCATCGCGTCCACAATGACCGGATCGGGCTCATATTCCTCGGCGGGGACCGAGAAGGTCATCCGCAGGAAATTGGCGGTGTAGCTGAGGTCGTTGCGGGGATAGACGAAAGGCTGTCCCACCGAATATTTGTACGCCATGGCCGCGATCGTCGGCATCTTGGCAATCAGGCGGTGGCTCGCGATCTTGCGCTGTTCCGGATCATTGATGTCCGTCGAGTCATGGTAGAATGCGGACAGAGCGCCGACCACGCCGCACATGATCGCCATGGGGTGTGCGTCGCGGCGGAAACCGCGATAGAAGGTGGTGAGCTGTTCGTGCACCATGGTGTGGCGCGTGATTGTGCGGGTGAAGTCTTCCAGATCCGCCTTCGAAGGCAGTTCGCCATTCAGCAGGAGGTAGCTGACTTCCATGAAGCTGGATTGTTCTGCCAGCTGATCGATGGGGTAGCCGCGATGCAGCAGGATGCCGGCGTCACCATCGATATAGGTCAGGCCGGAATCACAGCTGGCCGTAGAAGTGAAGCCCGGATCATAGGTGAACATGCCGGTGTTGGCGTAGAGCTTGCGAACGTCGATAACCTTGGGGCCGACGGAACCGCTCAGAATACCATAATCCTTGGTATCGCCGCCGACTGTCAAAGTGGCATTATTGTCCGACATCTCGTTCTCCTTAATTGCCAACAGCGCGCGATGCCTGCCTGGCATCCGCGAGCCGCTCCAAGCTCCTGTCTTTTCCGAGAAGGAAAAGGACATCAAATATCCCCGGCGAAACCGTGCGACCGGTTAGCGCCGCGCGTAGCGGTTGAGCCACTTTGCCCAGCCCCAATCCGACTTCCTCTGCCACGCGGCGGGTCGCTTCCTCGATTGCTTCGACCGTCCAGGAGGGGACGGATTCAAGAGCGTCGGCGGTTTTCCCAAGCAGCTCGCGCGCCGAGTCGTCTAGCAGAGCAATAGCCTTGTCGTCAAAATCCAGCGGGCTTGCCTTGAACAGGAACTCCGCGCCCTCGGCAATCTCGTTAAGCGTCTTCGCGCGTGGTTTGAGCGAAGGCATGGCTTGCGCAAGAAGCGCCATCGCCTCGACCGACGGGGTCGTGCCGAGCCGTTGCGTCACGCGCGGCAGGACCAGTTCCGCCAGGCGCTGGTCATCCGCCTCGCGCAGGTAGAATGCATTGAGATTTTCGAGCTTCTTGATGTCGAAGCGGGAGGGCGATCGGCCCACGCCGCTTATGTCGAACAGCTCGATCGCGCGATCTCGCGATATGGTCTCTTCGTCGCCATAGCCCCAGCCGAGGCGCAGAAGATAATTGAGCACGGCTTCGGGCAGCATGCCCATCTCGTCGCGATAGGCATCGACGCCCAGCGCGCCGTGCCGTTTCGATAGCTTTGCGCCGTCCGATCCGTGGATCAAAGGAATATGGGCATAGACTGGCTCGTCCCAGCCCATCGCCTTAATAATGCCGAGCTGACGAAACGCATTGTTCAGGTGATCGTCGCCACGGATCACATGTGTGATACCCATGTCGTTATCGTCGACAACGACGGCGAGCATATAGGTTGGCGTCCCGTCGGAGCGGAGCAGGATCATGTCATCCAGTTCCGCATTCTGGACAACTACCCGGCCCTGGACCGCATCGTCGATGACCGTCTCGCCTTCGCGCGGCGCCTTGAGCCGGATGACGAACGGCGCATTGGCCGGAGCTTCCGATGGATCACTGTCCCGCCAGCGGCCATCATAACGCATCGGCTGCTTTGCGGCGCGCTGCTGTTCGCGCAGTTCAGCCAGTTCTTCGGGGGTCGCATAGCAGCGATAGGCATGGCCTGCCGCGAGCAACTGGTTAGCGACCTCCGCGTGCCGCTGCGATCGCTCAAACTGAAAGACGGCGGGCTCGTCGCCTGCAAGGCCAAGCCAGTCAAGGCCGTCGAAGATTGCGGCGACAGCGTCCTCGGTCGAACGGGCGCGATCGGTATCTTCGATGCGCAACAGGAACTTGCCGCCATGGTGTCGGGCGAATAACCAGTTGAACAACGCGGTGCGCGCGCCGCCGATGTGAAGAAATCCCGTGGGCGATGGCGCGAAACGGGTTACCACCTGCTTGTTCAAACCCGTTGCACTCACCGTTTTATTCCCCGACATCCGCCTTGCTCATTCATGAACGCGACGCCCCCTAGCATGGCTTTTGAGCCACGACAAACGTCCGTTGCGCCGATAATAAGGCGCAGCGGCCATCAGCTTTTCGCGCGCCTCGAACAGGCATTGGAGGCTGAGCGCGAGCAACTTGCGCTTTGGGTTCCGGTGGGCCTTGGATTGGGCATCGCGGCTTGGTTCTTTCTGCCTAACCAGCTGACATGGTTGTCTTTTTGCTGTTGCGCGATTGCGATTGCGAGTGGCGGATTGATGCTGCCGGAGGGCGGCCGGATACGCCACGCGATTATATTGGGCAGTCTGCTCGCGGCGTCAGGTTGCCTGTTAATATGGGGGAAAGCCCTGATCGTCGGCACGGCGCCATTGCCGCGTGCGACATTTGTAGAAGTGACTGGCGAAGTCAGGTCAGCCGATACGGTGCCAGCGCAGCAGATGAGTCGCGTATCGATCCGTCCGATCCACATGCCTGCGCTGCCTTCCTTGATCCGGGTGAACATAGCAGCGGCGGACCTACCCGAAGGGGTTGGCAAAGGCGCCATCATTCGCTTTCGCACGCGGTTGATGCCTCCTGCCGAAGCGAGCCTGCCCGGCAGTTATGATTTTTCGCGTCGAGCCTATTTTCAGGGGATCGGGGCAACGGGACGCGCGCTTAAGCCCATCGTCGTGCTACGCCCATCAACGGAGGCGCCGCCTCTGCGCAATCGTCTTTTCGCGCATATATTGAAGAATGCGCATGGCGACGGGGCGGGCATAGCCGCAGCGCTGGCGACGGGGGATCAGGGCGCCATCAGCGAGGCGGACGCCGACGCGATGCGCCGCAGCGGCCTTGCCCATCTGCTCTCGATCAGCGGGCTGCACGTCACCGCCCTTATCGGCGCAGTCATTTTTCTGCTGATGCGGGTCATGGCACTTAGTCGGCATGCGGCGTTGGACTGGCCGTTGATGCTGATCGCTGCGGCCGGTGGCGCGCTGGCGGGCCTGGGATATACTTTGCTGACGGGTGCGGAAGTGCCGACGGTTCGATCCTGCGTCGCGGCACTGTTGGTGCTGGGCGGGCTTGCGCTAGGGCGTGAGGCCATCACCTTGCGGCTGATAGCCGCCGGTGCACTGGTGGTTCTGTTGGCATGGCCAGAGGCGCTGGCAGGGCCAAGCTTCCAGATGAGCTTCGCCGCAGTTATCGCCATTGTTGCCTTGGGCGAACATCACCGCTTTCGGGCGTTCGCGGCATCCCGTGAGGAGTCAGTGCTTCGGCGACTGGGTCGCCACCTTGCCGTCTTGCTTCTCTCCGGCTTTGCGGTGGAAATGGTTTTGGCGCCGATCGCGTTGTTCCACTTTCACAAGGCCGGGATGATAGGCGCTTTTGCAAATCTCGTCGCTATTCCCCTGACAACCTTTGTGGTCATGCCGCTGGAGGCATTGGCCTTGCTGTTGGATGTTGCCGGTCTTGGGGCTCCTGCCTGGTGGTTGACGGGCCGCGCGCTCGACCTGCTGCTGCTGATCGCGCATTGGGTGGCGGCAAGTCCTTGGGCGATCGTCACTGCGCCTTCCGTGTCCAACCTGATTTTCGGGATCATCGTGCTGGGCGGCCTTTGGTGTCTGCTTTGGCGAAGCGCTTGGCGCTGGGTAGGACTGGCCCCCTTGGCGCTGGGGATGGCCATCATCATGATGAGTTCGCCACCCGACATTCTTGTGACAGCCGATGGGCGCCATGTTGCCGTTCGCGGGCAGGACGGTGGCATGGCTATTCTGCGCGAACGGGCTGGAGATTATGTCCGCGATATGATTGCGGAAAGTGCAGGCTATGGAGGTCCGCTGGGCGCTCTTGCAGACTTGCCCGAGGCGCGTTGTTCCATGGACTTGTGCATGGTGGCCCTAACCGGAGGAGGGCGCATATGGCAGCTATTGGTGACGAGAAGCGGGGTTGTCGTGCCCAAGGACAGCCTGGCCCGCGATTGCGCGCGTGCCGACATCGTTATCGCTGATCGCCGCCTGCCGCCATGGTGTCGGCCCCGCTGGCTGAAAGCCGACCGGCGGCTGTTGGCACATACCGGGGGGCTGGCGATCGATCTTGATGGAGGAACCGTGCGAACCGGGAAAATAGCGGGCGACGCACATCCGTGGGTCGCCCGGCCTTCCTATTTACCGTCGCGTCGCCGATCCGGTCAGTTGTACCGCCGGAGCAGACCAGCCAGCTTTCCTTGAATGCGCACCTGCTGCGAATCGTAGATTTGCGGCTCATAAGCATTGTTGGCAGGATCGAGCCTGACCTTAGGCCCCTGGCGATGATAATATTTCAGCGTCGCCTCGCTATCCTCGATCAGTGCAACCACGATTTGCCCCTCGCGCGCGACTTCAGTGCGCTGGATCAGTGCAAAGTCGCCGTCAAGGATGCCCGCGTCGATCATCGAATCGCCAGAAACCTCAAGAGCATAATGGTCTCCGGCGCCCAGTAGAGCGGCAGGAACGGACAGCATATTCTGTCCTTCCATGGCTTCGATCGGAACGCCTGCGGCAATCCGCCCGTGAAGGGGAATGTCGATCACGTCGTTGGCTGCGACCGGGGGCTTGGCCGACAGTTGCGGCTTGGGTGTCGCTGCGACCTTGGGGGCGCGATGCATTGCTTCAGGAAGTTTCAGAACCTCCAGCGCGCGCGCCCGGTTCGGCAGGCGACGGATGAACCCGCGTTCTTCCAGCGCATTAATCAACCGGTGAATCCCGGATTTCGACCGCAGATCGAGCGCTTCCTTCATCTCCTCGAACGAAGGCGAAACCCCGCCTTCATCGAGCCGAGTTTGAATGAAGCTGAGCAATTCCTGTTGCTTGGGCGTCAGCATGCCGACTTATCCTCCATGGAACGGATGGAGAACGCATAGGAAACGTAAGGAGGCAAGTCAAGCAGGTGGTTATTATCCCTTTCCGACAAGTAAGTTATCACGCGCCTCTGGTTTGCGGAGTACGATGATGGTCAACTCGTTCGGCTTCAAACCCTTGTCCTCTATGACACCGATTGAAATTCCAGACTCTTGCATGACGTGGGAAAGGCGAGTGAAAGGCTGGTTTTCTGGGGTCGGTTCGCTAGTTTTAACTGCAAAGGCTAAATCCGATTTGCTTGGCACTTTTTGGAACGCTTCGCCGAATGGCCCTTGCTGGACGCCGCATGATTTGAAGAAGTCGCAAAGTTGGTATGCGAAGGCTTGGGCCTCAGCATCCGGCACATGGGCGACCGTAATCCATGGGAGAGGCTCTTTCTGGAAAAGATCAGACTTTAGGAGAGGCAACATTGCATCTGCCTGGGACTTAGTAAGTTGCCGCATTTCCTGGGATTTTTGGAGGCGCTCTCTTACTTTTTCGGCCTCTGCGCTAGCCTCTTCGGCTCGCTGGTGCGCCTTGGCGGCATCGGCCTTCGCCTCTTCTGCCCGTGCATTAGCATCTGCGGCGCGCGCATCCGCTTCTGCGATTTTCGTGGCGTCTTCGGCGCTTTTGATGTCTGCTGATCTCGTCGCGGCTACACCGCCGACCAACCCTGTTATTACCGCCAAACCTCCGAAAACTGCGGTAGCCATCAATGAGTACCATGCTATTCCCGAAAGCAGCGCTGCCGAATTCCACATAGACATTCCCCCTCGATGGGGGTGGGGTATAGCAGCAACTTTGTGGGGCGTGGGAGTCTTGGGATGGGTCGGATTCGCTATCTGGCGCGTTAGATTAATGAGGAGAAGTATATTGGACCCAAATAAGCGCTTTGACCGCCTGCTAGACGCGATGGCCCACGGCCACGCGCCTGTTAGCGGGAAAAAGAAACCATCAGGTGATCAAGCATCAGATGCGGAACGTCGCGCATATTGTGACGAAACTCGAACTCCGCGAGATACTTCGGAAGATGCTTCTCGCTGACATGAATATGGGTGCCGTTGATCCCGCGCTTTAGCTGCGCCCAAAAGCCTTCAATGCCGTTCACGGTCGTTCCGGTTGGCCCAACATACTGTTCCGCGCTGTGGTTCACGGTCTTGTGCCAGTAGCCCTTGAACTCGCCCAGATCGCGGTAGCTGACCAGTTCGTCCGTGTGGATTTCGCTATGCGGCTTCACATTGGCGAACACGTGCGGCTCTAGCGTGGCCTTCTTCCGGTTCGGCACCACGCGGGTGATAACGTCGCCGTTGCGCTCACGCATGCCGATCACGATGGTTTTGTTGGCGCGGTAGTTGCCGGTTCCCTTATTCTCAACCTTCCCGCCGATGTATGTTTCATCGACTTCCACGATCTTGCCGAAGCCGCCCACTGGATCGTCGCCGTCAACCTGGCCCATATATTCGCGGATCATGTGACACATGCGCCAAGCGGTCTTGTAGGTCACTCCTAGTTGGCGCTCGACTTCCTTGGCGGCAACGCCGTTCCGCGAGGCGCAGAACTGGAACATGACGAAGAACCAATCGCGCAGGCTGGTGCGGGTGCGATCAAAAGGCGTTCCGGCAGTCGGATAAACCTGCGCGCCGCAATATTCGCAAGCGTAGGAGCGACGGCCCTTCACGCGGTAGAAATTGGCCGACTTGCCGCACTTCTCGCAATCGTGGCGATCCCCGTAGCGGACGCGCATCAGGTGATCGAGGCAGCTATCCTCGGTCGGGAAGCGGTCTTGGAACTGGCGCAGCGTAGGGGCTTTGTTGCTCATGCCCATTATATGCCATATCCGCCTACTTGTTTCAAGGGGATAATAACCAAGCAGGTTGCGCCAAGCGTAACGAAAGGAACGGACCTGCGTCACGGCCGTTCAATAGCGGCCTTCCCAAAGAGGGTGAATAGGAGAGTAAGATGGCCAACCAGAACGATCAGGACAAACAGCGCCGCCAGCAAGGTGGTGACCGCTCAAGCCAGGGCGGGCGTCAGCAGCAGCAGGAAAATCGCCAGGGTCAAATGGGCGAAAGCCGCAAAGACAAAAGCGATCACAGCAAGCAGCAGCGCTGATCTACGTTCGGTTAGATCACGGGGAGGGGCCGCTTTGCGGCCCCTTTCTCATTGTGAGAGCGGTACGATGGTTGCTTTGTCACCTACGGCGGCCGGGGGTGAGTCGGCCGGTCGAAGGATCAGGCACCCCGCTTGAGCCAGGGCTGCGGTCGCCGCGCTGTCTTGCGAAGTAACCGAGACCAAACCAGCATCAGTGAGATAGGCGCGAAGATAGTCGTCGCGCGATCCGGTCGCAGGAAGTGCGGCAGCGAGTTCCGCGATCGTCGTACGCGGGAGCGGGTTGGCGGCTCCGGCCATGTGGCGGACGAGCGGCATCAGGAACAGCGTTGCCGTCACGAAGGCGGATACGGGGTTGCCGGGGAGGCCGAGGAATAGGGTATCACCCAGCTTTCCCGCCATGAGCGGCTTACCGGGGCGCATGCGAATCTTCCAGAAATCCAGAGTGCCGCCTGCCGCCTGGAAAGCTGGCCGCACCAAGTCGTGATCGCCGACCGAGGCACCTCCGGTCGAGACAATGATGTCGGCCCCGGCGGCTTCTTTGAGGGACCGGACCATTGCGTCGAGATCGTCGGGAACGATGCCGACGTCGATAACCTCTGCGCCTGTCTGGCCGAGCATGGCCGCAAGCATGGGCGCGTTGGAGGACGGCAAGCGGCCAGAGGGCGTGGGCGCTCCGGGAGGGACGAGTTCATTGCCGGTTGAGATCAGGGCGATGCGCGGGCGGCCGCCGACCGGAAGGGTTCCGTGGCCCCCAAGAACGGCGAGAGCAATCTGCGCGGGACCCAATGCGGCACCGGCAGCGAGCAATAGATGATTTGCGCCAAAGTCGCTTGCCGCTGGGCGCACATTTCGTCCTGTGGGTAGTGGAGCGCCGAGGGGGTGCACGAGCTGGCCGTCCAGCTGCGCATCTTCCTGGATAAGGACCGTATCGGCGCCGGGCGGCAGTGGTGCGCCGGTGAAGATGCGACAGCATTCCCCCGGAGCCAAAGCGGAGGGAAGGGAGCCGCCCGCCGTGCTTTCAGCGGTTAGGCGCCAGGGGCCAGGCCATTCTTCCGCGCGAATAGCGTAACCGTCCATGGCCGATAGATCTGCCCAAGGCTGATCGCGCAGGGCGAAGATGTCACGTGCGAGCCATCGGCCTGCACAGTTGGAAACCGGGGCGTCCTCTTCCGGCAAGCGGCGGCCCAGCGCGAGCAGGCGCGCCTGAGCCTCCGCGACCGGGAGCAGGCTCATGCGGCGCGCCAGTCGCCCGACTTGCCGCCCGACTTTGCGAGCAGCCGGACCTTACCGATGATCATGCCCTTATCGAGCGCCTTTGCCATGTCGTAGATGGTTAGCAGCGCAACGGAGGTGGCGGTGAGCGCCTCCATCTCGACGCCGGTCTGGCCCGCGCTTCTGGCCGTGGCGGTGACGCTGACGCCCTCTGTTCCCAGATCGAAGTCGATCGTGACAGAGGTCAGGGCGACGGGATGACATAATGGGATGAGATCAGCGGTCCGCTTTGCCGCCATGATGCCCGCCACGCGCGCTACCGCGAGGACATCGCCTTTCTTCACCAGTCCTTGCGCGATGGCGGCCGCAGCTTCAGCGCTCATGCCGATATGGCCGGTGGCGATGGCTTCACGGGCAGTCACCGCCTTGGCGGAGACATCGACCATATGGGCCGAGCCATCTTCGTCGAGATGAGTGAGCTTGCTCATTCGCCGTTCAGCAGCGCGTGGGTGGCGGCTTCGACATCGGGCTGGCGCATCAGGCTTTCGCCCACCAGGAAGCAACGGACGCCATGTTCGGACATGGCGACCAGATCGGCATGGCTGCCAAGGCCGCTCTCCGCAACGAAGGTGCAGCCTTCCGGAGCCTGACCGACCAGTTCGTAGGTGCGGGCGAAGTCGACGCTGAAGTCGCGCAGGTCGCGATTGTTGACGCCGATCAGCCGCGAGCGGAGCTTCAGCGCGCGTTCCAGTTCATGGGCGTCATGGACTTCGACGAGCGCGTCCATGCCGAGACCAAGCGCGGCATCTTCTATCTCGGCCATCTGATTATCGTCCAGCGCGGCGGCGATGATGAGGATGGCGTCGGCTCCGAGCGAGCGGCTTTCCAGCACCTGCCAGGGATCGACCATGAAATCCTTGCGCAGGACGGGCAAGGCGCAGGCAGAGCGGGCGGCCATGAGATAGTCGTCATGGCCCTGAAAATAAGGTTCGTCCGTGAGGACCGAGAGACAGGCGGCACCAGCGGCTGCATAGGCCTGAGCATGGGCGGGCGGGTCGAAATTCTCTCGGATCAGGCCTTTCGACGGGCTGGCCTTCTTAATCTCCGCAATCAGGCCGAAGCCGGAACGGGCGGCGCTGTCGAGCGCCTGACGGAAGCCGCGCGGCGGCGTCTGTTCGGCGGCGCGGGCGTGGAGCGTCGAGACGGTGATCGCTGCCTTGCGGCGGGCCACTTCCTCACGCTTCGTATCGCAGATTTCGATCAGCTTGTTCGTCATTTATAGGCAATCCAGCAATTGAGCAACGCATTGGCAAGCCCGCGGTCGATGGTTTCGGCAGCTTCCTCGACACCCTCGCGCAGATCGGCAACGGCGTCCGCGACGACAAGGGCAGCGGCTGCGTTCAGCAGTACGGCGTCGCGATAGGCGCCCGGCTCACCCTGAAGCAAGGCGCGCAGGGCGGCGGCATTATGCGAGGGGTCACCGCCGCGTATCGCCTCAACCGGGTGGGTCGGTAGTCCAGCGTCGGCCGGGGTGAGGCGGCGCATGGCGACGATGCCCTGCGCGGTGACTTCGGCGACGTCGTTGCCGCCCGCGAGGGAGAGCTCGTCAAGGCCTTCATCCCCTGAGACAATCATGGCGCGATCGACGCCGAGTTCCGCCAGCGCCTCGGCATAGATGGGAACATAGGCGGGGCGGGCGATGCCGACTAGCTGACGGCGCACGCCGGCAGGATTGGCGAGCGGACCCATCAGGTTGAAGATGGTGCGCTGGCCGATGGCCTTGCGGATGGGGCCGAAGCGTTTGAGCGCGGGGTGATGTTTCTGTGCGAACAGGAAGCAGATGCCGAGATCGGCCAGCGTTGCCTCCGCCGTATCGGCGACCCGATCGAGATCGAGGCCGAGCGCTTCGAGCGTATCGGCGGCCCCGGCCTTGGATGACGCGGCGCGGTTGCCATGCTTGGCGACGGGCACTCCGGCGGCGGCTACTACGAGGCTGACGGCGGTCGAGACGTTGAGCGTGTGGTGGCCATCTCCGCCTGTGCCGCAGACGTCGATTGCGCCTGCGGGGGCGGCGATAGGGATCATGCGCGCGCGCATGGCGCGGGCGGCGGCGGCGATCTCCGTCGCGGACTCGCCGCGCTGAGCCATGGTGACGAGGAAGGCGGCGATCTCCGCCTCTGGCAGGTCGCCGTCGAACAACAGGTCAAAGGCGGCGGCGGCCTGGGTGGCGCTCAGCGGCGCTGCGGGATCGGGCAGGCGGGTCATCGCCCTTGCCTTAATCATGACGGGCCGCAGGAGTCGAGGGTGGGGTGCGGGAAAGTCTGACCGAATCAGGCCGCCGCGCGCTCCTTCACCGGAATCCCGGCGATCCGCATGAAGTTTGCCAGCATCTCATGCCCATATTCGGTGGCGATGCTTTCCGGATGGAACTGGACCGAGTGGATCGGAAGGCTCTGATGGCGGAAGCCCATGACCGAGCCATCCTCGCTGGTCGCATTCACGATGAGGCTCTGCGGAATGTCATCCACGATGAGCGAATGATAGCGGGTCGCGGTGAAGGGCGATGGGATGCCCGCGAAAAGCCCTGTGCCGTCATGAGTGACAGGGGAGGTCTTACCATGCATCAGGCCGCCCCGAACGACTTGCCCGCCGAAATGCTGGCCGATCGCCTGATGGCCGAGGCATACGCCCAGCAAGGGCGCGCCTGCGTCGGCGGCGGCGGCGACGAGGTCTAGGCTGACGCCCGCCTCATTGGGCGTGCAGGGACCGGGTGAAAGCAGGAAGGCGCTGGCGCCGCTGGAGAGGGCCTGGCCTGCCGAAATGGCGTCGTTGCGGACGACCTCCACCTCTGCGCCCAGTTCCATGAGGTAATGGACCAGGTTCCAGGTGAAGCTGTCATAATTGTCGATGACGAGGATCATGGGAGCATGGCTATAGAGAGCGAAGCGCGCCGGGCCAATCGGAATCGGCGCTTGGCGCTGGCTGAACCGGCTACATGCTTCTGCGTTGTCCTTCCGGAGCGACATGAGGGAGGATGGTATGAAGCGCTATGCCTATGGTTGGATCACGGCCCTGTTCTTCCTGGTGTCGATCGTGGGTCATTGGGTGTTTGGCTGGTGGGCCTATGTGGATGACGCAAAGACGCACGGGCAGGTGCCTGAACTGGCGGCCTATGCCATCGAGATGGGCCGGGATACGTTCGAGAATTGGCAGTCGGAATTTCTCCAGCTGATCTGGCAAGTCGTGGGCCTGGCCTATTTCCTCTATGTCGGCTCGCCAGCCTCCAAGGAAAATGACGATCGGTTGGAAGTGAAGGTGGACGAGCTGCTGAAAATGGCGGGGGGCAAGGATGCCGAGCAGTTGATCCGCGAAATCGACAGCCGTTATCTGCGCGCCGGGGGGCACGCGAAGCCGCACGGTCATGATCTGGGCTATGAATGACAGCGGGACGGAACCCGGAAGCTTGTCAGCCGCTTCTTGACGATATGTGTTCGTGAGGAGGACGGAAATGGCCAAAGCTGAGTTTACCGATGCGATCGCCCTGTTGAAAGCTGATCACCGCAAGGTCGAGGAGTTGTTCGACCAGTATGAGAAGGCAAGGGCCGCGAACCGGAAGCAGGACATCGCGTATCAGATCTGCACCGAACTGAAGATCCACACGATGATCGAGGAGGAGATTTTCTACCCCGCCTTCCGTGGCAAGATCGAGGACGACACGCTGGACGAAGCCTATGTCGAGCATGACGGTGCGAAGGTGCTGGTAAATGATATCGAGGCCGGGTCGCCCGAAGATGATTTCTACGATGCCAAGGTCAAGGTGCTGTCCGAAGAGATCAAGCACCATGTGAAGGAAGAGGAAAGGCAGTCGGACGGCATGTTCGCCCAGTGCCGGAAGGCGGATGTCGATCTGGTCGACCTCCGCGACAGGATGTTGGCGCGCAAGCAGGAATTGATGGCACAGGCGAAAGCGAGCGGATTGCCGGTCGCCAAGCCCAAGGCCGTTCATCTGGTCCCGGCCTGACCGAAAAGGTTGATAAATGGGGAGCGCTGCCCCATATGGGTTCTGCCGGGTTCGCCCGGCTATGGTGATAAATCGTGTCGTGTAATAGGCGCAGCGGACCCGGGGGCAGTACCCGGCGGCTCCACCACATATCCCGGCTTGCACGGGGTGTCTGACGGGGCCGAACTAGGATCGACGTGTGTTGAAAGGCGATGTCTTCACCCGGCCTGAGTAAGCCGTAAAAATGTTCAAAACACGTAAGTGCCAACGATAACGAGGCTCTTGCTCTTGCTGCGTAATTGATGGCCTCACGGCCTGACATTACCCAAAAAGAACGCGGTTGAACCCACCGGGCAACAGAAGGGAATTCAGCGGCTTCCGGAGGAGCCGGGCAACAGAATCCTCCGGACTTCCTTCATTCGAGAGATTTTTGTGGTCGTCCTGCGTCGCGGGTGGCCGCATTATCGAATGCGTGGGTAAATCTACCACCGCGAATCGGTCGCTCAGAACCAAGACGGTTCAATTACAGTTTTATGACATTTAGAAGAAAATATTATAACATGTTGAATCGTAAGGAGTAAAAATCCTTTTTTGTGTACGGTTCGCTGCTTGTTCAACTGTCATCAAGATGAAATAATCCCGGCTATTGTAGAAAGTTTTTTTGGGAGAAATTGGATGATGAAGGTAGCGGCGATCATCGGGCTGGTGCTGGCGGGGGGCATGTCGGGCGCGGCCGTGGCTGCATCCGATGAGGTGGTTGTGGTTGGTGTTCCCGATGGGCGATTGGCCGCTCCGGCCTTGGTGGCAAAAGATTATGAAAAGGCCATCCGTCGGCTTGCGCCTATGTGGCCAGACGGGGCGAACGACCCAGCTCGGTTGATCAATCTTGGCAACGCCTATGCAGGCCTGGGGCGGATGAAGGATGCGCGAGAGGCTTATGGCGCTGCCCGCTTTGCGCCGGAATCGACTTTGCTGCTTGCGAATGGTGAGGAAGCGTCGTCACGGGATATTGCGCGCCGCGCGCTTGGCCGTCTGGAGGCGAGCTACGCCATGCGCTGACTTTGAAGCGTTAAGTCATTGAACAGTGGGGCGTCGTCGGTGTGACGGCGCCCTTCTTGTTGCGTTCGCGGCCCTCGCAATCATCAAAGTGCAACAAGAGTCTTTGAACTGTCATTTTAAAGTCACTCTCCCGTCACGGAAGCAAAATGTCTCTGTCATCTGGCGCGCCTAGCTGCGGCGACTGAGGGCGGCAGGGGGCGTTGTCCGATTCGTGAATCCCCTTCGCTCCGCATCCTACCACAAACCGGCATGACCGGAGCGGAGACGACATGGTCAAGACTAATCGTATCACTACCATCCTGATGGCGGGTTGCGCTTGCGCTGCTCTGAGCGCCTGCGGTGCCGATGACATCGCTTCGCCGGGCGAGGGGACCATCGTCCTGCCCGCGCCGACGCCTACGCCAAGCCCGACGCCGACTCCAACGCCGGGCAATGTGACTGCTGCCGCCGACTGTCCGACCATTTCGGGTGCAGATCAGCTGACCAACCTTGGCACCATCAGCGATGGCACCAACACATGGCGTAACTGCGGCTTCCCCGCACGTTTCAACAGCTCGACCGCGATCGCCAAGACGGCTGGCGTCATCTATTCGCTCCCCGGCCGCGTCGATGTCGGCACCGATCAGGGCGCTGCGAGCACCGGGAGCAACGTCACGCTGACGATCGATCCGGGCGTTGTGGTGTTCGCTGGCACTGGCAGCGCGTTCCTGGCCGTCAATCGCGGGAACAAGATTAACGCTGTTGGCACGGCTACGCAGCCGATCGTCTTCACCAGCCGCGAGAACGTCACCGGATCGGCGACCGACCAGTCTTCGGGTCAGTGGGGCGGCATCGTGCTGCTGGGACGCGCCAAGATCACGGACTGCGATCAGGCGCCTAACGCGGCTCCGGGCACCACCGCCTGCCAGCGCGACACTGAGGGCACGACTGGCGCGCTCTATGGCGGCGACAATGACGCCGACAATTCGGGCCGCATGAGCTATGTCCAGATCCGCTATTCCGGCTTCGTGTTGGCGAATGGCAAGGAACTGCAGGGCCTGACCCCTTCGGGCGTCGGCACCGGCACGCAGCTTGACCATATTCAGGTCCACAACAGTTCGGACGACGGCATCGAGGCTTTCGGTGGTTCGACCCACATGAAATATCTGGTCCTGACCGGCAATGAGGACGACAATCTGGATACGGACGTAGGCTTCCGCGGCACGGCGCAGTTCGTCATCTCGGTCCAGCGTGCGAACAACAATATCGGTGACACCTTCACCGAAACGGACTCGAATGGTTCGACGACCGGCACCAGCTTCTCCGAAGACGCGCTGCCACGCCAATATCTGAAGGTCGCGAACTTCACGCACATCCAGCGGTCAAATACCGGTGATGACGGCGCGGCCATGCTGTTGCGCGGTGGTGCCGACCTGGCCATGGTGAACGGCATCATCGTCAGCCCCGATCAGAGCTGCCTGCGCATCAACAGCGCGGCGACGGTGCGTGACGCTGATGCGGCGCTGCAGGATGCGGGCAAGCCGCGTTACCTGTCGGTCGTGATGCAGTGCAACGCCACCCCGTTCAAGGGCACTGGCGGCGTCGATGCCACGACGGTCCAGTCGATCTTCTCCACCGATCCGAACAGCAGCTTTGCGTATACGCCGTCGCTGACCAGCCTGTTCATCAACGGCGCGACGGAAACGGCCCGCACCGCGATCGACCCCAAGACGATCGACAGCAACTTCACCACCACCAACTATGTCGGCGCGGTGAAGGACAGCAACGACACTTGGTATGCAGGCTGGACCTGTAACTCGGTCACGGCGAGTTTTGGCAGCAGCAGCAAGAACTGCACCGCCATTCCGACCACCTGATCGACCTGAACCCTGAACAGGGCGGGGGAGCGTGCACAGCCGCTTCCCCGCTCTCTTTGCAAAAGAATTTTCCCAAGGGGGACCCCAAGCCATGTCGAAGCCGCTCAGCCTGGCGCGCATGCTCCTGATTTCGACCGCTCTTTCCGCTCCGGCGGTGATGGCGCAGACCACGACCGATAGCGCGCCCACATCAGGCGTGCCGAGTGCGTCCGAAGAAGCCGATGCGCAGACCGGCAATGTCGACGTTTCCGTTCCCGGATCGGACATCATTGTTACGGGACGCCGCACCAGCAACATATCTCAGGCCGCGCCGCAGGTAGTGAACGTCCTGTCGGCCGCCGACATCAAGCGCACGGGCGAAGGCGATATCGCCGGGTCCTTGCAGCGTGTGACCGGCCTTTCGGTCGTGTCGGGCGGATATGTCTATGTGCGTGGTCTTGGCGATCGCTATTCGCTGGCGCTCCTCAACGGATCGCCGCTGCCGAGCCCGGAACCGTTGAAGCGCGTCGTGCCGCTCGACATATTCCCGACCAGCGTCATCGCATCCACGATGGTGCAGAAAAGCTATTCGGCCAATTTCCCCGGCGAGTTTGGCGGTGGCGTCATCAACCTGACGACCAAGGCTATTCCGGTTGAAAGCTATCTTGAGCTGGGAATCGGAAGTTCGGCCAATACCGAGACGTCGGGCAATATGGGCTACACTTATTATGGATCAAAGTCGGACTGGACCGGCTTTGACGACGGTTCGCGCGACGTTCCGCCATTGCTGGCGCAGGCATTCGGTAGCGGCGTGCCATTTTCCAACATGACGCGCGGCGACCTGCAGGCGATTTCGATGCAGTTGCTGAATGCGAAGACTTCCGTGCTCCAGCGCACCAACAGCCTGCCGTTCAACTTTTCCGGATCGCTGAATGCCGGGACGGCGATGGATGTGGGCAGTGACGGTCGGTTGGGCGTGCTGTTCACCGCGTCCTACAGCAACAAGTGGCGCACACGCTCCTCGCTACAGCAGGCGTCGATCAACCTTGAGCAGGCGCCGGGCAAGAACGGCGTTCAGGTATCGACGGACAATGAGGTGACGTTCAACAGCCTGTTCGGGGTTGGCCTGGAACTGGGTGATCAGAAGATCCGCTGGACCAATGTTTATATCCGCGACACGCTGAAGCGCGGTTCCCTGACGCTGGGGCAGAATGACGGCGCGATCGTGGGCGCGGATTATATGAAGCAGAATACCGCCTGGTATGAGCGGCAGCTGATCGACACGCAGATGGTGGGCGAGTTCAAGCTGATGGAGGGCCTGAGCCTCGACCTGCGCGGCGGCTATGCCAATTCGCAGCGGGAAGCGCCCTATGAGCGCGAGTTTGAATATGTGCGGACCAATCGCGACCTGGCAGTCGATCCCGTCGGCGATCGCTTCGTCAATGCGCTGAACCGCCAGCGGGGCGATGCATCGATCACCTTTAGCGACCTTAATGAAGACCTGTGGTCGGCGGGCTGGGACCTCAGCTATAAATTCTCGCCCGACCTGACGGCGACGGTCGGTTATGCGTTCAGCGACACGAAGCGCACGTCCTCGCGCTATGAGCTGCATTTCGACGCGACCAACCTGCCGATCGCGGTGCAGCAGTTGCGGCCCGATTATCTTCTGTCGGATGCGTCGATCCAGTTGTTCGACATGCCGCTGCTGGACTTTTCGGGCAACTATCCCGTTTATGATGCGGCGCTGCGGACGCATGCCGGATATGCGCAGCTGAAGGTGCAGCCTCTCGCTGGCGTGACCGTGGACGCGGGCGTGCGGTATGAGAAGGGCCGCCAGTCGGTGACGGGCGTGGACGTCTATAATACAGGCGTTGAGCCGGTGAACCGCATCAACAAGGAATATTGGCTGCCCGCCGCGACGATCACCGTCGAAGCGGCCAAGGGTCTGCAGTTCCGCCTGAGCGGTTCCAAGACAATCGCGCGCCCGCAGTTCCGCGAGCTGATCGCCCAGCCCTATATCGATACCGATTCCAACCGCTTCTATCGCGGCAATCCTTTCTTGCAGGACAGCGAGCTGTGGAACGCCGACTTGCGCGCGGAATGGTATATGGGTCGGGACGAGCGCCTCACGGCGGCGGCATTCTGGAAGAAGATCGATAATCCGATCGAGACTTACACGACCATCAACGACAAATATGACGTGACCACCAGCTTCGCCAATGCGCCCGAAGCCACGCTTTATGGCGTCGAATTCGAAGCGCAGAAATATCTGCCGCTCGATAACTGGAGCAGCCCCTTCTTCCAGAGCCGCAGGATCGTGCTGATCGGCAACTACACCTATACGCAGTCGAAGCTGAAGGTGAGCGCGGGCGACACGACCACGCCCTACAGCTATACGACCGGCCCGTTGCCCGCTGCGTCCGACTATTTCCAGGATGGGGTGCCGCTGACCGGCCAGTCGGACCATCTCGTGAACCTGCAACTGGGCCTTGAGGATACGGACAGGCTGTCGCAGCAGACGCTGCTGCTGACCTATGCCAGCCCGCGCGTCACCAGCCGTGGCCCCAACCTTCAGCCCGACATCAAGGAAAAGCCGGGCCTGACGTTGGACTTTGTGGCGCGGCAGGGCGTGACCCTGCCGGGCGGGGTGAAGAGCGAGTTCAAGTTCGAGGCGCGGAACATCACGGGGCGCAAGTTCCAGGAATTCCAGGAACTGGGCGGCAACAAGGTGTTCTACAATCGCTACAAGATCGGGACGACCTTTGCGGCTTCACTGACCGTGGCGCTCTGATTTAACTTTCTGTGATGAGGCTTGGCGGCCGGTCTGCTTCGTGCGGATCGGCCGCTTTGCCATCTGTGATTCGCACGCTTTCCTGCGCCGTGTTAGGGATTGGCCTGAAGCGGAGGCAGGCGGTGAAGCAGGAAGTCGAGCTGAAAATGGAGCTGTCGCAGCAGGCGGCGGAGGCTTTTGAGCAATTGGCGCTGCTGCCCGCTGAGGGAGGCCGGGCGCAACTTCAGGCCGTCTATTTCGACACGCCCGACAGGCAGTTGGAAGCGCGAGGATATACGCTGCGCATCCGCAGATCAGGGGAGGAGCGCGTCCAGACCGTCAAGGCCGGTAGTGAAGATCGGGGCGGAGCGCTGTTCTCGCGGGCGGAATGGGAAATGCCGGTCAGGCAGGACGAGCCGGTGATCGATAGTCGCACACCCATTGCGGGCATTCTGAGCGATGCAGCGGAGATGATCGAGCCCGCGTTCAGGGTGGAGGTCGAGCGGCGCACATGGCAGATTGTCGAGGGGCGCGCGGAGATCGAATTGGTGCTCGACAGGGGATGGGTCCGCGCGGGAGAGCGGCAGTCGCCCATCTGTGAAGTCGAACTGGAGCTGAAGGCAGGAGAGTCCGCCGCCTTGTTTGCGCTCGCGAGGCGGATAGAGGCGGCGGTGCCGGTGCGGCTGGGCGTCGCGGCAAAGTCGGAACGAGGTTATCAGCTGCTGGCTCCAGCGCCCGCTTGCTTCAAGGCGGAAAGACTGGCGTTGAAGCCGGGCATCAGTGCGCAAGTGGCGTTCGCGGCGATTATTCGCAACTGTGTGCGGCAATACCGCCTGAATGAAGATTTGCTGCTCGACCATTATAATCCCCAGGCCGTGCATCAGGCGCGTGTAGCTGTGCGGCGGCTGCGTTCTGCACTGACGCTGTTCAGGTCAATGCTGGCGGCGCAAGACGTCATCCGATTTCAGGATGAGCTTCGCTGGCTGGCGCAGCTGCTGGGAGAGGCGCGTGATCTGGATGTGCTGATCGAACGGATGAAGTTGGGCGAACTGCACGAGCAATTGGCCGCCGTCCGCGCGGCGATCCATGCGAGGGTGATCGATGCGCTGGAATCCGATCGGGCACGAGGCTTGATGATCGATATGGTGGAATGGCTGACGCTCGGCATGGGCGAGCCGGATGCTGAGGGCCGCAGGTTACGCGATGAGGCTGCGGAGGCGTTTGCCGCGCGTCGTTTGCAGCATTTTCATCGCTGGCAGATGAAGCATGCACGGCATCTGGCGAAGCTGGATGACGCGCACCGTCACGAAGTGCGCAAGAAGGCGAAGAAGCTGCGCTACGCGGCCGAATTTTTCGCGGGTCTGTTTGACGCCAAGAAACAGCGGCGGCGGCACGCGCGCTATATCGATGCGCTGGAGGGTTTGCAGGATGAACTGGGCGCGCTCAATGATCTGGTCAATATGGGCGCCCTGTTGGCGCGGCATGGACTGCCGGTCGATGCCGATCTGGTGAAGGGTGGCCGGGGCAAGAAGAAGCTGCTGGCGGCGGCTCGCAAAGCCCATGATGAATTAGCGAATAGAAAGCGATTTTGGCGCTGAAGCTCAGGCCCAGGGCTTTTCCCGGAACCATTTGGTTATGATATGTTTGACGCCGCTGCGTACCTTCATGCCGTGGTGCAGACTGGCGCCATTATAGCGTCCGGGTTCAAGGCGATTGTTCCAGGCGAGCAGCTTCCCGCGCTCGGGCTGTACCGTTTTGCCGATCTTCACGAAGCGGGTCGCGCCGCCCGCGGGGGGCTGGTTCAGATAGACCATCAGCGTCCATGTGCGGTTGCCCGAGACGGAGCAGTAGCGGGCGAAGTCGAGGCCAGCAGGATCAAAATAGTCGGTATGCGCCTTGAACTCCTGACCCACGGCGTAACGCTGCCCCTGTATCGGTTCTCCGAAACATGGGTCGATCCCGGCGAAGGCGGCCAGCTTTTCATCTATCGCCGCGATGAAGGGATCGGCGCTATCGAGATCGCAGGTCTCGCTAGTGCGGAAGCCTGTGTCGCCATTGGCATCGGCGATGGTGGAAGGGCGTCGGCGCGCCTCGATCCGTGCGATCAGGCCATCGCATTCTTCCGCTGTCAGGAAATCGCGCTGGATGAAGAGCGTCAGATCGCGGCTGGGCACGCGCTGGACACGTGGATGGGATGCGATCCAGGCCGGATCGGCATCGGCTGATTTCACAATGGGTTGGTTAGGCATGGACGGCCTTTGAGGGCGAGAAAGCAGCCTTTCTGCTATCGCTCGGCGCTCGAAATGCAAGTGTCATCGCTTGCGGATTGCGGTTGTCATGGATAGGTCACATTTCTGTCATCCGGCAGTAAAAACAATTGCCTAGCAGCGCGGGTATCAAGGGGGATTACCAGGTTCATGCGCGTGGCGTTTCGCAGTAATTTTCAGGACCTTAGCAGCCGCCTCGCGCCGATCGACTGGGCGCGGGTTGCCGAAAAGCTGTTGCTGGGCCTGTTGGTGCTGCAATGTGCGAGGCTGATCTGGGCCGTCCTGACGCCGGTCGGCAGTTTTGGGCCGTGGGAAGGGCGGCAGGCGCAGTTTCCGAATTTCGCGGCGCGGCAGGCATTGTTTTCAAGCTTTGACCCCTTTTACCGGGCTGGACCGCAGCAGGCGGTGAGCGGTGGGGTCGTGACCTCGCTGGCGCTGACCGTCTACGGCATTCGGTTGAACGAAGGATCGGGCTTGGGATCGGCCATCATTGCCGGACCCGACGGGGTGCAAAACAGCTTTGCCGTGGGTGACGAGATATTGCCGGGCGTGTTGTTGAAGGGTGTGGCGTTCGATCATGTCACTATCGACCGGGGTGGATCGGAAGAGCAGATATTTCTTGATCAGTCACAGCCCGCGCCTGCGGCCGTAGCGCCAGGAGAGGGGGGCGCTGTAAGCCCTGTGGCCGGGATCGACAATCCGACGGCGGACGGGCTGAAGCGCGATATCGGCTTTGCGCCGCGTATGCAGAATGGCCGGATCACGGGGCTGATCCTGACCGCCAAGGGGCCAACCTTCCAAAATGCCGGGTTTCAGCCCGGCGACATTGTCACCCAGGTCGATGGGCAGCCGGTCGGCTCGCCTAGCGACCTTCAGGTGCTGCAAGGCAAAATCATGCCCGGCGCGCGCATTTCCCTGACCGTCGAGCGGGGCGCTAGCCTTTCGACGATCAACCTTACTCTGCAAGGCCAATGACCAGAAAATTCCTTCTTTCCGCCGCGACGGCCCTCGCTCTGGCCACGCCTGTTGGTTCGCCCGTCATGGCGCAGCAGACGCTGAATGTGCGCGATGCTGATATTCGCGCCTTCATACAGGACGCCGCGCGGGTGACGGGGCGGACCTTCATCATCGACAATCGGGTGCAGGGTAAGGTTTCGGTCGTGACCGACCGGCCGCTGTCGCGATCGGAATATTTCGAGATCTTCCTGTCGACCCTGCGGGCGAACGGGCTGGTGGCGGTTCCAGCGCCGGGCGGTGCTTATCGCATTCAGCCTGCCGATGGGGCAGCCGGGCAGCCAAGCGTCGTTGGACGGGGCGCCAATCGCAACCAGTTCGTAACTGAGGTTTTCCGCCTGCGATCGATCGATGCGGCCAGTGCGCTGGAGACATTGCGGCCGCTGGTCAGCAAGGATGGTTCGGTGACGGCCAATCGCGCCGGAAACAGCGTGGTCGTTGCCGACTATGCCGACAATATCGGACGCATCCGGCAGGTGCTGGCGCGGATCGATCGCGATACGGCGGCGACGCAGACGGTGATGCTGCGGAATGCTGGCGCGCGAGAAATAGCGACCTCGCTTCAGGCGCTGGTGCAGAGCAGCGGCGAAGGGGCGCAGCGGGCGGCGACTATCGTGCCGATCGACAGCAGCAATTCGGTCGCGATCCGGGGCGATGCCGGGACGGTGACGCGACTGGCGCAGATGGCACGCGATCTTGATCGGCAGGCGGCAAGCGGGACGGAGATCCGCGTCTATTGGTTGGAACATGCGGATGCCGAAAAGCTGTTGCCTGTGTTGCAGCAGTTGGTTGGACAATCGTCCAGCTCTGCCGTGACGTCCTCGGTTCCGACGGCGGGAAATGGTGCTGCTCCGGTTGCAGCGCCTGCGGTGAGTTCGGTCGGTTCTTCGGGTGGCGGCATTTCGACGCGGGGTCCTGCGATCGTGACGCGCTATGAGGGTGCCAATGCGATCATCGTGGCGGCCAACAGCGACGTGCAGCGCATGCTTGGCGAGACCGTCCGGCAACTTGATACCAGGCGGGAGCAGGTACTGGTGGAGGCGATTATCGTCGAGATCAGCGATGCCGCCGCCAAGAAGCTGGGCGTGCAGTTCCTGATCGGCAGCACCAAGACGGGCTTTGCTGCGACCAATTATTCGAACGCTTCGCCCAATCTGTTGACGTTGGCCGGGGCTATTGGCGCGAATGAATTGGGGAAGACGACCACCACGACCGTGAACGGAGGCGTGACGACGACCACCACGACGACCGAGAACAGCCAACTTGCTAACACCTTGCAGCAGGCGGCGGTCGATAGCCTGATGAACGCGACGGGCGGCTTTGGCGGGGTCGCAACGCAGATCGGGCGGAACGGGATTTTCGGGGCGATCATCAATGCGGTGAGGTCCGATACAGACAGCAATATCCTTTCCACGCCTTCGGTCATGACGCTGGACAATCAGAAGGCGTCGATCCTTGTCGGGCAGCAAGTGCCGATCACAACGGGGGAGGCGCTCAGCCAGAATTTCGATAATCAGTTCCGCACCGTGCAGCGGCAGGATGTCGGCATCAAGCTGGAGGTGAAGCCGCAGATCAACACGGGCGGCGCGATCAAGCTGTTCCTGAGGCAGGAAGTGTCGAGCGTCGCCGGGCCGGTGTCCAACAATAATAGCGACCTGATCATCAACAAGCGCGAGATCGAGACGACGGTCACGGTGGATGATGGCGAGATTTTGGCGCTGGGCGGCCTGCTGGACGATAATGAGCGCAAGACGATCGAGCGTATTCCGCTGCTGTCCGATATTCCGGGGCTGGGCGAGCTGTTCAAGTCGCGCAGCAAGAGCCGGAGCAAGACCAACCTCATGGTCTTCATCCGTCCGACGATCCTGCGGTCGAAGGAGGATGCGCAGCGCCTGACGCAGCAACGCTATGGCTATGTTCGGGACATGCAGTTGGCGCGGAACCCCGATCAGGAACCGAGCATCGACGAGCTGGTGCGCGACTATATGGGGGCGGAGCCGCCAGCGCCGATACAGCCGAATGATGCGGTGGTGCAGCCGAACGCGGCGGCTCCGGCGCAGGTGATTGAACCGACGGTGCGGCAATCGAGCGGGGTGGTGCGGCCGGTGGACGGTGCGGCGAACGGAGATCGGCGGTGAACCGCTTTTCCGAGAGTGGGCTTCGACAGGCTTGGCCCGAACGGAGGTTAAGGTGAGCGAGCCGCACTCCGATTTCGACGTGCCGCATAGCGCGCCACGGGCGGTCGATATTCCCTATGTCTTTGCGCGCAAGCATGGCGTGGTCATGCTGCCGCTGGACGGAGACCGGCTCACGATCGCAGTTCGGGAGGGGAGCGATCCGCGTATATTGCTGGAGGTGCGGCGGCATCTGGCGCGCAGTTTTGATGTACGGTTCGTTGATGGCGTGCAGTTCGACCGGCACTTGTCCGATCACTATGCGATGGAGGGCAGCGCTGCCGCCATGGCAGGGTCTTTGGAAGTGGGTGCGGACGAGCTTGATATTCTTGCCGCAGACATTCCGACTGCTGACGACTTGCTCGACAGCGCCGATGATGCGCCGGCTATCCGGCTGATCAACGGGATCATCGCCGAAGCAGCGCGGCAGGGCGTTTCGGACATTCATATCGAACCGTATGAGACGGGCCTGATCGTGCGAATGCGGATCGACGGGGTGCTGCGCGAGACGCTGCGCATGCCGCCGCATGTCGCGCCGGTCGTGGTGAGCCGCATCAAGGTGATGGCGCGGCTGGACATTGCCGAGCGGCGGGTGCCGCAGGATGGACGGATTGGGCTGACGTTGGGCGGGAAACTGCTCGACGTACGTGTATCGACGCTGCCGAGCCGGGCGGGGGAGCGGGTGGTGCTGCGTATTCTCGACAAGGAGAATGCGGGCATGAACCTGGACCTGCTGGGTATGGCGGGGGCCGCTGACCGGATTTTCCGTGAAGGATTGCATGAACCGAACGGGATTATTTTGGTCACGGGGCCGACGGGGTCGGGTAAGACGACGACGCTCTATGCGGGGCTGCGGCAGTTGAATGACGGGACCCGTAATATTCTGACCGTGGAGGACCCGGTCGAATATGCGGTTGAGGGTGTCGGGCAGACTCAGGTGAATGCGAAAGTGGGCCTGACCTTTGCCGCCGGGTTGCGGGCGATCCTGCGGCAGGATCCCGATGTGGTGATGGTCGGTGAGATCCGGGATCGCGAGACGGCGGAGATCGCGGTGCAGGCGTCGCTGACGGGGCATCTGGTGCTGTCGACCGTGCATACCAATGATGCGGTGGGCGCGATCACGCGGATGCGGGATATGCGGGTGGAGCCGTTCCTGCTAGCCTCGACCCTGCGCGCGGTGATCGCGCAGCGGCTGGTTCGGCGGCTTTGCCAGCATTGCCGCGAGCCGGTGCAGGCGGACAAGTCGGCAAGCGCGCTGCTTGGTTTCGATCCCGGAACGATTATCTATCGCGCGCGGGGGTGCGAGGAGTGCAACGGTAGCGGATACAAGGGCAGGATCGGCGTGTTCGAGGCGATCCGGGTGGACGATACCATCCGCCGGTTGATCAATGACGGGGGCGATGAATCCCTGATCGCGCGCCATGCCTTCCTGAATGCGCCCAATTTGGGGTCGGCGGCGCGGGCGCTGGTACGGGACGGGCAGACCACGGCGGAAGAAGCCATCCGCGTGTCGCGGCGCGATGCGGCGGAGGTGGAAACCATCGCCGATGGCTGAGTTCGACTATCTGGTCATCGATCCGGCGGGCAAGGAACGCAGCGGCAAGGTGAAGGCCGAGACGGGCGAGGAGGCGCGGGCGAAGCTGGACGCGCGCAAGCTGTTCATCGTGCGGATCGAGCCGAACGTGGTGGAGAAGGTGGCCAGGCGGGCGGCCTTTTCCCTGCGCGCGCCGCGCCTGTCGGCGAAGGAATTGACGCTGTTCACGCGCCAGCTATCGACGTTGATCCAGGTCAGCCCGCTGGAGGAATCGCTGCGGACGATCGGGCGGCAGAGCGAGCAGGAGCATGTGCGCGCGATCGTCAGCAAGGTGCATTCGGGGGTGCTGGAAGGGCGACGGCTGGCGGATGCCCTGGGCGCGGAGCAGAAGAGCTTTCCGGCGCTGTATCGGGCGATGATTTCGGCGGGTGAAAGTTCCGGCAGCTTGCCGACGATCATGGAGCGATTGTCCGACCTGATGGAGCGGCAGGCGGTGATCCGGTCGAAGGTGCTGACGGCGATCGCTTATCCTAGCGTGCTGGCGGTCTTTGCCGTTTGCGTTGTGGCGGCGCTGATGATCTTTGTGGTGCCCAAGGTTGTGGAGCAGTTTGACACGGTGGGGCAGGACCTGCCGCTGCTGACGCGGATGGTGATGGGGATTTCCGCGTTTCTGGCTGGCTATTGGTGGCTGCTGGCGATCCTGATCGGGCTTGGTGCTGTTGGGTTCTGGCGGGCGTTGAAGGTTGAGAGTTTTCGGTATCGGTTCGATGGCATGATGTTGTGGTTGCCGCTGCTGGGGCGACTGATCCGCGACCTGCATGCGGCGCGGATGGCGCGGACGTTGTCCACGATGGTGGCGAGCCGGCTGCCGCTGATGGAGGGGCTGACGCTGACCACCCAGACCGTGCACAATCGGGTGTTGCGGCAGGCTTCCGAGCAGATTGTCGAGGCCATTCGTGGGGGCGGGAGTCTGTCGGCGGCGCTGCGGCGGGCAGGGGTGTTTCCGCCGCTGCTGGTCTATCTGGCAGCGAGCGGCGAGAGTGCGGGGCGGCTGGACACGATGCTGGAGCGGGCGGCCGATTATCTGGAGCGGGAGTTTGACAGCTTCACCTCCGCCGCGCTCGCCATGCTGGAGCCGGTGATCATCATATTGATGGGTGGGATCGTGGCGGTGATCATCTTGTCGATCCTGTTGCCTATCCTGCAATTGCAGAGCCTTACGGGGGCTTGAGGAGTGATTATGTTTATTTCGAAAGCCATGCGCTTTTTCCAGAAAGAAGAAAGGCACTTCGACAAGCTCAGCGCGAACGGGGTGGACCGTCGGCCGGTCGAAAATGGCTTCACCTTCTCGAGGCGTTCCGCCGAACACGGCTTCACGCTGGTCGAGCTGATGGTGGTGATCGTCATCATCGGGCTGTTGGCGACGATCGTGGCGATCAACGTGATTCCGGCGACCGACACGGCGCGGGTGGAGAAGGCGAAGGCGGATATTGCGACGATCGAGCAGGCGCTGGAGCAGTATCGGCTCGATAATCTGAGCTATCCTTCGCAGACGGATGGGTTGCAGGCGCTGATCAATCCGCCCGCATCGTTGGCGCAGCCGCAGCGTTATCGCCGGGGCGGCTATATCAAGAAGCTGCCGGATGATCCGTGGGGCCGGGCCTATAATTATGCGGTGCCGGGGCGCAAGGGCGCGTTTGATATCAGTTCGCTGGGCGCGGACGGCCAGCCGGGCGGCGAGAGCGAGAATGCGGATATTTATTCCAGCGAGCTTTGATTTCCGGCTTGTTCAGCTGGACGTTACAGGCGGGGTGAAGCAAAGTGCCTCGCCTCCCCCGGTTAACGGCTTTACCCTGATCGAGCTGATGGTCGTGTTGACGATCATCGGTTTCATTTCCGCTGCGGTGGTGCTGGCCATGCCTGACCCGCGCGGGCGGGTTGTCGAGGATGCCGATCGCTTTGCCGCGCGCGTTGCTGCCGCGCGCGACGAAGCGGTCGTCACCGCGCGGCCAATGGGGGTTTGGGTTTCGGCTTCAGGCTATGGCTTTCAGCGTCGTGATGGGGCGCAGTGGGTGCCGGTGGAGGAGAAGCCATTCGTGACGGCGAACTGGAAATCGGGGACGCGGGCGCTGGTCGGCAAGGATGGGCGGCAACAGATCGGCTTTGATGGGACGGGTTTGCCCACGGATGCGATGACGGTGACTTTGGCGCGGGAGGCGGAGCGGGTTTCCGTGACTGTCGATATGGCTGGCAAGGTCATGGTCGGTGGGTAGGGTCGGCATTCTCGATTGTTATGCGAGAAAGAAGGAGGGGGCTTCGACAGGCTCAGCCCGAACGGGTGAGAGGACGGCTCCAATAGGTGAAGCGGGCTTTACGCTGTTGGAGATGCTGGTCGCGTTGGCCGTGTTCAGTCTGGCTGCGCTGGCGCTGGTGCGGTTGCAGGGGGTGACGTTGCGGACGGCGGCGGATCTCGACAGCAAGGCGCTGGGGCAGATTGTCGCGCGTAACCTGATGGTGGAGGTGCAGACCGATCCTGCACCGCCTTCGCTGGGCAGCGAAGAGGGCGATGTCGATAATGGCGGGCGGCGCTGGCACTGGAAGCGGGCGGTCAAAGCTACGAACGACAAGCGGTTGTTGCAGGTTGATCTGACGGTGAATGGGCAGACTGGGGCTTTGCCGGTTGTGTTGAGCTTTGTGCGGGTGGTGCAGTGATGGCGCGCGCATACGGGGAAAGGCATGCGCAGGCGGGCTTCACGCTGATCGAATTGCTCGTCGCGTTGATGATTTTTGCGATGCTGGCGGCGGCGGGTGTGCTCTTGCTGGGGAATAGCGTGTCGGCGCAGGCGCAGGTCAAGGCGCGGCTGGATGACATGGCGGCCGTGCAGCGAGCAGGTGGCGCGCTGGCTGCCGATCTTGGGCAGGCGGTGCCGCGCATCAGCCGCACGGAGACGGGGACGCTGGCGCCAGCATTCTGGTCGCATCCTGAGGGTGAGGCCGTGCCGGTGATGCAGTTCGTGCGGGGCGGCTGGGACAATCTGGGCGATTTGCCAAGGCCCTCGCTCCAGAAGGTGGAATATTGGGTGCGGCAGGGTAGGCTGGAGCGGCGGACCTATGCGCAGGTGGATGGCGCGGCGGGTGATGAGCCAGCTACCCTGCTGGACCATGTCGATGATGTCGCGCTGCGCTTTCGGGATGCGCAGGGGGAGTGGCGTGGCGAGTGGATACCGACGCAGCCCGACCTGATGCCGCGCGCAGTTGAGATGACGATCACGCGCACGGGGGAGCCGCCCGTGACGCTGCGCTTCCTGGTGGGGCCGGGGCCTGCGGAGAAGCTGGAAGGGGAGATGGCCGGTGCCTGATCCCGGGAAAAAGGGCGAGCGGGGTGCGGCGTTGCTGACCGTATTGCTGCTGGTCGCGGTGATGGCGGTGGTTGCTTCCACGGCGCTGGAGCGGCTGGCGCTGGCGACGCGGATGACGGGCAATAGCGGCGCGGTGGATCAGGCGCGAGCCTTTGCCGATGCCGGGGCGGAGATGGCGCGGCTGCGGATCGGTGATCTGGTCGCGGCCAATCCGGGCAAGACGACGCTGGCGGGAAACTGGATGGGGACGCCGCAGCCGGTCGCTGTTCCCGGTGGTGTGGCGAGTGCACGGGTGAGCGATGCGGGGAACTGCTTCAACCTCAACAGCGTGGTGGCTGGCGAGAATGAGTCCAATTTGAAGGTGCGGCCGGTTGGGGTTTCGCAATTTCAGGCGCTGTTGCAGGCGCTGGGCGTCGATGCGCGGCAGGCGCAGGTGGCGGCGGCGTCTCTGGCCGACTGGATCGACAGCGATAGCGTGCCGCAGCCCGGCGGGGCGGAGGATGAGGTCTATGCGCAGGCGGCGCGGCCCTATCGTACGGCAAATCGCTTCATGGTGGATGCGAGTGAGTTGCGCGCGGTCCATGGCGTGACGCCCGCCATTTATGATCTGGCGCGGCCGTGGGTTTGTGCGCTGCCGACCGCGGATTTGTCGCCGATCAACGTCAACACGCTGCTGCCCGATCAGGCGGTGCTGTTCGCGATGCTGTTGCAGGGGCAGGTCAGCGTGGCGCAGGCACGGCAATATCTGGCGCAGCGGCCCGCCGAGGGTTACGGCAGCACGGTGCAATTCTGGGCGCCGCTTGCTGCCCAAGGTATCAATCCGCTTGAGGAAGCGGCCAATCAGGTCAAGTTGACCACAGGATTTTTCGGGGTGGACGTGACGGTGGACGTTGGGGGAACGCAGGTGGTGGAGCGGGCGCTGATCGATGCCCGGCAGAACCCGGCGAGGTTGATCCGCCGTAGCTGGGGGACCGGCGCGTGAGCGTGCGTGATGGATTGATCGTGGCGCTGCTTGAAGAGGGCGAGCCGCTGTGGATGCGCGTTGTCGATGGCGCTGTGGCGCAGAGCGGCAGGGGGGCAAACTGGCTGGCCGCTTGTGGCCTGACGGCGTTGCCTGCCGATACGGTGGTGATGCTGGTGCCGCCTGCTGCGATGGTGACGTTGCACTGGGCGGCCTATCCTGAGCTGGCGCCCCGGCAGGGGAGGGCGGCGGCGCGGCTGGCGGCGCTGGCGGGCGGGATCGTGCCTGCTGATCAGCTGTTTGCGGCGGCTGATGAGAATGATGATCCGGCGCGGCCGCATGTGGTCGCTGTCGCTGCAAGGAGTGACATGCAGCATTGGCTGCTCTGGGCGCAGCATCATGGGTTGGACCCGGATATTATCGTGCCTGCGCATTTGTTGCTGCCGGAGCCTGTTGAGGGTTTCGTGCGTGGCGCGCTGGATGGCGAGGCGGTGTTGCGAGGGAGTGGCGTTGCTTTTGGCGGCGATCTGGCTTCGGTGCTGGCGGCCGATGCGGCGATCGAGGATGTGCCCGCCGATCTGTTGCAGGCGAGGGCCGTCGAGGCGCTGGAGCTGCCTCCGCTGGACCTGCGGCAGGGCGACTTTGCCAGGCGCGTGCGGCGGGTGGCGGACAAGGCGGTGCTTCGGCGGATCCTGCTGTGGAGCGGGTTGATTTTGCTGATCAGCCTGCTGATTTCGCTGACTGTGATGGTACGACAGCATGTGGCGGCGCGGGGCCTGGATGCGGAGAGCCTGGCGCTGGCGCGGCAGGTGGTGCCGGGTGCGAGTGACTTGACGCAGGCAGAAGCCGAAATTGAGCGGCAGTTGGCAGCGCGGGGAGCGGGCGCCTATGCCTTTACGGCGCCGGTTGCGGGCTTGCTGAGCGCCTTGCAGGAGGCGCCGGGCGTGTCGATGACGGCGCTGTCGCGTGATCCCGACGGGATGATCCGGGCGACACTGGCGGCGGCAAAGGTGGAAGAGATCAACACTGTGTTGCTGGCGTTGCAGAGCGCGGGCTTCACCATCACGGCGACCCCTTCCCAAGACCCCGGCGGGCGGGCGCTGGCTGACATTACGGTGCGATCATGATGGATGCGGTGAAGACGATGTGGGGCGAAAGGTCGCCGCGCGAGCAATGGATGCTGGGCGTGATGTTCGCGCTGCTGGCGGTGGTGCTGCTGTGGCTGGGCGTGGTGGGGCCGTTGGCTTCGGCGCAGCGATCAGCGCGTGAGGGGCTGCTCGCCGCGACCGATCGCAATGCGGCGATGCGGGCGAAGGTGAAGTTGCTCAAGGCATTGCCGCGAGGGGTTGCGACGAGTTCCGGGATGGCGATCGATCAACTGGTGAGCCAGAGCGCGGGCGAGGCTGGGCTGACGCTGGAGCGGGCGGAGGCGCAGGGCGCGGCGCGGATCGAGATTGCGATGGCGTCGGTGCGGCCGGTGGCGCTCTTTTCGTGGCTGGCGGCGCTGGAGGCGCAGGGCGTCCGCGTGGAGACGATGAGCGCGCGGCCGTCGCCGACGGCGGGCAGCGTTTCGGTGCAGGCGGTGTTGGTGCGAGGGGCGGGGCAATGATGCGGCTCAATTGGTCGCGGAGGATGCGGATCGCGCTGGTCCTGCTGTTTGCTTTCGGGCTCATCCTGTTCATGCCGATGCGAATTGCGCTGGGGCTGTCCGGGGTGGAGCGGTTGGGCGTCGCCGCGCGGGAGGTGCGGGGGACGCTTTGGAGCGGGCGGATAGATCAGCTGATGCTGGGCACGATGCCGGTTGGGTCGGTGAATGCCGCTTTGTCGCCGGTGTCTTTGCTGATGGGGCGGGTGCGGTTCGACATTTGGCGGCGGCAGGGCGCGGCGGATGATCTGAGTGGCGCGCTGACCGTGGGTTTTGGGCGCGTGGGCATTGATGATGTGACGGGGACTGTGCCGATCGGAGGAAGCTTTGCGCCACTGCCAATCGCGAGTTTGGCGATGGAGGATGTGACAGCTTATTTTTCCGGTGACCGTTGCGGTCATGCCGAGGGTCGGGTGCGGGCGCAGATGGCAGGGCAATTTCCGGGTCTCAACCTGACGCAAGGGCTGTCGGGTGTGGCGAGTTGTGATGGCGAGGCGTTGTTGCTGCCGCTGGTGAGCCAGTCCGGGCTGGAGAAGATCAACCTGCGGATATGGCGGTCGGGGCGCTATGTCGCCGAGATGCGGGTGGAGACGGCGGACGCGGCGCTCGGCGATGCGCTGGCGAAGGCTGGCTTTGCCGGGACAGGCGGCGCGCGGGTGCTGAAGGTTGAAGGAACGCTGTGATCGATCCGCTGTGGGCGGGGCTGGGCGCGGTTGCAGGGGCGATCGCGGGCAGCTTTTTGGGGACGCTGATATTGCGTTGGCCCGAGGGTCGCGGCGTCATGCGTGGACGTTCGGCCTGCGATAGCTGCGGGCGGGTGCTGAGCGCGGTCGATCTTGTCCCGATGATAAGCGCGCTGCTGTTGCGGGGGAGGTGCAGGACTTGCGGCGGGAAGATCGCACCGCTGCACGGGCGCATGGAGGCAGGGTGCGCGGTGATCGGGGCGCTCGCCTGCGGTCTGGCGCCGGGGCTGGCGGGGGCTGGATGGGCATTGCTGGGATGGCTGCTGCTGACATTGGCGATCCTGGATTGGCAGCATTTCTGGTTGCCCGATGCGCTGAC
Source organism: Sphingobium sp. Cam5-1 (assembly GCF_015693305.1). Taxonomy (NCBI): domain Bacteria; kingdom Pseudomonadati; phylum Pseudomonadota; class Alphaproteobacteria; order Sphingomonadales; family Sphingobiaceae; genus Sphingobium; species Sphingobium sp. Cam5-1. Next base: position 708,048 of record NZ_CP065138.1, read on the forward strand.
GTTGCCGTTGGCATTCCTTGGACTGACATTGGGCCTGTGGGTGACGGATGCGGCGCTGTCCGATCGCGTGATCGGGGCAGCAGGAGGATATGGCGTTCTGCTGGCGGTGGCGGTCAGCTATCGGATGGCGCGGGGGCGCGAAGGATTGGGCCTGGGCGATGCGAAGCTGATGGGCAGCCTTGGGGCCTGGTTTGGATGGCAGGCGCTGCCGTTCATCCTGCTGATGGCTGCGGGGACTGGCCTGGTGGCCGTACTGGCCAGCGTCGCGTTGGGCCGGAAGGTGAGTGCAGCGACGCGGGTGCCGCTGGGCACATGTCTGGCGGTCGCGGCGTTTCCTGGGTGGTGGGTGTCGATGCTGGTTCGTTAAGGGACTGCCTAGCGCACACGCCAGCGGTAATCCTCTTCCCGCACCTCGGTAACGGCATATCCTTCGGGATCGCGAGCAGGGCGAAAGCGGTATCGTTCCATGATGACCCGGCAAGTCATCGCGTCAATCTCCGGATAGCCGCTTCCTTCGATAACTTCGCATCTATCGACTTGTCCCGAAGGACCGATGGCGTATCGCACGCCGATCGTCACGCGGCCTACGCCGCGTAAGGAGCCAGGGAAATCCGAATTGCGAAAGCGACCACCGGTTTGGCGCGCTCGCGAGAAATCGCCTCCCTCGCCATCCTCCCGACCAGTGCCGGTTCCAGTGCCGCCGGACCCGCTGCCAAAGCCGGGAGTAGCGCCACTACCCGCGCCGCCTGCACCGCTCGTTATGGAGGCTGTCGGCGCGGTGGGCAGGGTAGGAGCGGAGGTATTTATCACGGGCGACAGTGCGACAACGCTGGGACGGGGTGGCGGTTGATCTCGCACCTTCTCGGCGCGTGGAGGAGATCCGGACGCAGCGCCGCCTTCGCGTTTGGATTTGCGAGCTTCTTCAGGCGGGGGAGGTTTGGATTGGTCCGGCGTGGGGGGCTTCAGATTGAACAACGCCAAAGGGGTGCTATCTATCGCAGAGCGTAACAGCGAAGGCGCTCGAAGGCCGATTATCAACGCATAGCCGATCACGACATTGACCAAGAGCGCCGCAATAGCGGGGACGATTCTGTCCCGGCCCTGCCATCGCTGCGCCCAAGATGCTGTCATGTCATTGAATGCCGCGTGCGACGCGCGGCGATATGGCGTCAGCGGTAAACGCGGTTGCCGTTGCGATCGATATAATATTCGCGGCCGCGACGGTCACGTTCCCACCGGCGTTGTCCATCGGACGTGGCCGCGCCTACGACAGCACCACCCGCAGCGCCGATCGCCGCGCCTTCGGCAACGCCAAGCCCGGGCACGATCGCACCTGCTACTGCACCACCGACCGCGCCGATGCCTGCACCCCGCAGTCCATCGCGCGTCGTTTCACGAGAACAGCCGCCAACGCTGGCAGCGGCTGCCAATCCTGCCACCAATAAGAATGTGTTACGCATGGTTCGTCTCCACAATTGCCAACGTCAAACGACAGAGACGCAAGTTAGTTCGATCCATATGTCACAAACGTGCCGAACGGCGCTGAAATTACGAGCGCTCGATGTGCGGGTGGCGACCGCAACCAGAGATCGCGGGACACATTCGCGGTGCAAATTATCTATGAGAGAGTGGTGACCCCTACGGGAATCGAACCCGTGTTTCAGCCGTGAGAGGGCCGCGTCCTAACCGCTAGACGAAGGGGCCTTGGCCGCACGGGCGGCAGGCAGGCGGTGGCGTTTAGGGGGAGAGGGGTTCGCCGTCAAGCGAAACCAATTGCCCTGTTCGGCCCATAAAAAACCACCCCATGTATTACATGGGGTGGCCAAGGTTCAGGGAGGAGACGCCTCCAAAAGGGGGAGGCGCCCATACGACACACCCGAAAGGGGGGCAGGTGCGCCGTATGTTTGGAAGATAAAGAAGGTCCCGCTCACTTTCAAGTGGCGAGCAGAAACCTTTTCTATCGCATTATTGATGCAGGTTAATTTTCAGCGTTATGCGTCGGCGGTCTGGGGCGCCGCCGGGACGGAAATGGGGCCTTTGCCCTGCGTGACCTGCGACTCGAAAACTTCGCGGATGAGCTGCAGCGAGAAAAGATGCGCGTAGATAAGGGGCAGCATGCCGTTCTGGCTGATCTTCCGCAGCTGGTCGCCACGCATGTCGCGCAGCTTTTCCTCGTTCACCATGCGGAAGCCGCGATAGACGAAAGGCTGATCGTTGCCGGGCACCTGGATGGCGACTTCACCGTCCATCAGCAGGTCCAGTTCCTTCAGGTCCTTCATGAACTGGCCAGTACGCGCGGCGGCCTGTTCGAAATCCTCGCAGAATTTGAGGACGCCCTGGGTGAGTTCGGTCGGCTTGCCATCTTCAAAAAGGGGCTGGCCCTCCTCGAATTCGCCGACCGCCTCGCTGGTCGGATCGAAGCAGAGCGAAAGCTCGTCGGTGTCGGGGCGCAGCTTTGCCAGCATCCAGGGGTAGCGGCGGACATAGGCGGGGACATAGGCGGGTCCGCGCAGCTTGCCTTCATCGTCGAGGAAGGTGTTGACGCCTTCGTTCAGGCCCATCAGCGCCAGCGGCACCGCTTCGTCACCGGCCGAGAAGATGATCGGCACGAACCGTTGGGCCGCGACGAATTCATCGACGGTCAGGGGAACGGCATGCTGCTTCGTGAGGAAGGGCGCGGACTCCACCGAGCGGCTGCGATAGCTCGCATGATCGACGCTGCTGAGCGGGAGCAGGTCGTTGTAAAACACGGGGAGATTATTGGCGGGCGCGCTAGCCATGATGCTGTTCTTCCATCCTATCGAAGCAGCGCATGTTGGCTGCGCTACCTTTCCTAAAAACTGGGTGTGGGCGATAAAGACCTTGTTGGTGGGAGGCAATTGCTTTGTCGAGCCGCCCGCCGCCTCTAGCTCTCTTCGGGACGGGGGATCAGCTTGTCCGGGTTCATGAGGCCAAGGGGGTCAAGCGCAGCCTTGATCGCGCGCAGGGCATGTAGCCGGGCGGGACTGGCCAAGCGGCCGAGTTCGGCCCGTTTCATCTGGCCGATGCCATGCTCCGCCGAAATGGAGCCGCCCGCCGCGACGACGGCATCATGGACGAAGGCGTTGATCGACTTCCCTTCTGCCGCGATCCAGGCGGGGCCGTCTGTCGTTCCCTTGGGCGCGCGAACATGGAAGTGGACGTTGCCATCGCCAAGATGACCGAAGGAGGAGGCGGTGGTGCCCGCGAAGGTGCGTTCGGTCGCCGCGGCCATGTCGATCATGAAGGCGGGCATGCGGGCCACGGGCACGCTGATGTCATATTGCAGCGCCGGTCCCTGCGCCCTCTCCGCTTCGGACAATGATTCGCGCAGGCGCCAGAACGCCGCTGCCTGAGCATCATTGGCGGCGACCGTGGCATCGACAGCGAGGCCTTGTTCGAGAGCTTGAGCCAGCGCTCCCTCAAGACGCTCGGCGGGGGATGGGCTGGACAGGTCGGCATGATCGACTTCGATCAGCACATGCCAGGGCGTGCGCGTCTCGATCGGGCAGCGGGTGCCGGGAATGTGGGAGAGGACATGGCCCAGGCCATCGTCGGCGATAATTTCGAACCCCTCGACGCTGTCGCCCAATTGCCTTTCGGTCAGGCGGAGCAGGGCAAGCGCGTCGGCGGGCGATCGGACGCCCACCCAACCGACTGCGCGGATCGCGATCGCAGGGACTAGGCGCAGCGAGGCGGCGGTGATGATGCCGAGCGTTCCTTCCGCGCCGATCAGCAATTGTTTGAGGTCATAGCCGCGATTGTCTTTTTTTAGTGCATCGAGGCCATGCAGGATGGTGCCGTCGGGGAGGACTGCCTCCAACCCCTCGACAAGTGCGCGCATCGTGCCATGGCGCAGCACCTGAGTGCCGCCTGCGTTGGTCGATATGAGACCGCCGATCGTGGCCGACCCCTTCGCGCCGAGGCTGAGCGGGAAGCGGCGCCCGGCTTGCTCCGCAGCATCGTGCAGAGTCTCGAGGATGACCCCTGCCTCGCATATTGCGAGATTGTCGTCGGGAGAAAGGGAGCGGATGCGGTTCATCCGGCGCAGCGACAGGATGAGCGCTGACCCGTCGTCCGGAGGGGTTGCGCCGCCGACCATCGATGTATTTCCTCCCTGAGGAACCAGGGGCACGTGAAGATCAGCCGCGAGTGCGACGGTCGCGGCAACTTCGTCCGTATTGGAGGGCTGGAGAATGGCGGCAGCGGCGCCGTGAAAACGTCCCCGCCAATCAGTGAGCCAGGGAGCGATGTCGTCCGCATCGGTGACGACGCCCTTCGGTCCAAGCAAGGTTATAAACCTGTCGATGATGTCTTGCCCTATCATACTGCAATGCTATGCCCCGGAATTCATCGACGGTTCAACCACCGGCCCATAGCGTGCCGCCCCAAAAGGGGTTCGATTTGCTTCATTCCGTCCTGTTGCTCCTTGTCGCGCCCGTGAGTGAGCCCGTGCAATTGGCGCAGATGTCGATCGAGCAACGGATCATCATTCGCGTGCCGATGGCGAAAAAGGGACGAGCGCCCGCGCGCATCGCTCCGCAGGCGCGGCGTGCGTGGAAGGAAAAGAAGGGGCCGCGCTGCATCGCCTTGCGGTCGATCCGGTCGGCCAGCGTCATTGTGGATAATGGCGTCGATTTGCTGCTGGCAGATAATCACCGCTACAGGGCTCGGCTGGAGCGGGGGTGCAGTTCGACGGGCTTCTACTCGGGCTTTTATGTCGAGCCGGATGAGGATGGGTCGCTTTGTTCAGGGCGCGATGAATTGCAGGCGCGAAGCGGGCTTAGTTGTGTGATCGACAGTTTCCGGCGTTTGGAAGAGGCGGACGGGGACGATTGACCCTTGTCGAAACGCGCTCCGATGCGCGATTTTCTTGACAAGATGCCAATATTTCCGCAAGGCGCGCGCGATTTCCGTGATGCATGAGCGCGTTGCGGAGAGCCTCTGTCCCGGACAATTGAATGACTTTTGCCGATCTCGGCCTTTCCGATGAACTGTTGAAGGCCGTTAACGAGGCCGGATACGATACGCCCACGCCGATTCAGGCGCAGGCGATCCCCCCTGTCCTGATGATGAAGGACATTATCGGCATCGCGCAGACGGGGACGGGCAAGACCGCCAGCTTCGTGTTGCCGATGATCGACATTCTGGCTCATGGCCGGGCTCGTGCGTTGATGCCGCGTTCGCTCATTCTGGAGCCGACGCGCGAACTCGCGGCGCAGGTTGCCGAGAATTTCGAGAAGTACGGAAAATATCACAAGCTCAACATGGCGCTGCTGATCGGCGGCGTGCAGATGGGCGATCAGCTCAAAGCCCTGGAAAAGGGCGTCGATGTGCTGATCGCCACGCCGGGCCGCCTGATGGACCTGTTCCAGCGCGGCAAGATATTGCTGAACGGCTGTTCGATGCTGGTCATCGATGAAGCGGATCGCATGCTGGACATGGGGTTCATCCCGGATATCGAGGAAATTTGCACCAAATTGCCCTCGCAGCGGCAGACACTGCTGTTTTCAGCGACCATGCCCGCGCCGATCAAGAAGCTGGCGGATCGGTTCCTCAGCAATCCCAAGTCGATTGAGGTGGCGCGGCCTGCGACGGCCTCCACGAACATCACCCAAAGGCTGGTGAAAGTTGACTCGCGCAAGAAGCGCGAAGCCTTGCGAGCGATGCTTGAGCATGAAGAAGTGCAAAGCGCGGTAATCTTCTGCAATCGTAAGACGACGGTTCGTGAACTGAACAAGAGCTTGCAGCGCTACGGTTTCAAGTCGGGCGAAATCCATGGCGACATCGACCAGTCGTCGCGAATTGCCGAACTGGAGCGGTTCCGCGCGGGATCGGTGAATATCCTGGTAGCGTCCGATGTCGCTGCGCGCGGGCTGGATATCAAGGGTGTCAGCCACGTCTTCAATTTCGATGCGCCCTGGCATCCGGACGATTATGTCCATCGTATTGGCCGTACCGGGCGCGCGGGGGCGTCGGGTGTCGCCTATACCTTCGTGACCCCGGAAGATGCCGAGGCGATCGACAATATCCAGAAGCTGATCGGGCAGAAGATCGAAACGATCGACATGCCCGCTGCTGCCGCTGCAAAGGCGGATAAGGCCGAAGAGCCGCGCCGCGAGAGTGAGCGGAAAGCGGAGCGTAGGCCCAGTAAGCGGCGTGACGAGGAACGCCGCGAAGAACCGCGCGTCGCACGGCAGCAGGGCAATGCTGCGCGTCCACGCCGGAACGAGGTTGTGGACGAGGGGCCGGACGAGGGCTGGAATGGACCTGTGCCCGAATTTCTCTCCGTCGGGTTTGACGCCTGAAGGGTTGCTTTACAATAGCCCCATCGCGCGCAGGCTGCTGTGCCCCTGCGATCCAATGATGATATGATCATGCACCGCGATGTTGAGGCGCTTGCCCGCTTCGGCGATCTGGCGCGTGATTTCAATGTCCTGACGGCTGGGTTCGGGAGAACCGCTGGGGTGGTTGTGCACCAGGATCAGCGCTGACGAACCGAGGTCGATGGCGCGGCGAATGACTTCACGTGTGTAGATGGCGGCCTGGTCGATCGACCCGTCGCCCATATGTTCATCGCGGATCAGCATGTTGCGGCTGTTGAGGTGAAGCACGCGGACGCGCTCTACGGGCAGATAGGCCATGTCGGCGCGCAGATAGTCTAGCAGGGCCTGCCAGCTTGCAAGGACCGGGCGTTGTGCGACCTCGTTGCGGAGCATGCGCAGCAGGGTGGCATGCACGATCTTGACGGCGGCAATGCTGGTGTCGCCCATGCCGGGAACGCGCGCGATCGCCTGCCAATCGGCGGTCATCAGGCCGCCGATGCCGCCAAATTCACGCAGCAACGCCTTCGCAAGCGGCTTGGTGTCGCGGCGGGGAATGGCGAGAGCTAACAGATATTCGATAAGCTCATGATCGTGCAGCGCATCACCGCCGCTTTCCGCCAGCTTTTGCCGAAGTCGGGCGCGATGACCCACGCCGTCATGGCTGACCACAACTTCCCTGTCCGCCAATGCCTTATAATCCCCCGTTCAGAGAAATGGACCTATGCGTTGCGCAAATATCGGGCAAGGATATTTAGGGAGCGTCAGACGTTATGCAGGCGTTACGGATCAAGTGTGAAAGCCGGGGTTGGCCATAAGCATGGAAGTAGAGGACGGCGAAGAGGGAATTCGCCGCGGCTGGTTACGCTGGCTGGGCGTAGGGACGGGATCCCTGGCGCTGATCCTTGTTGCGTTGTGGACCCAGCGAGCGCCGATCGCGGAAAATTTCATTGGGCGGGAGATGAACCGGCGCGGCGTCCAGGCAAGCTATGACCTGAAGGACATCGGCCTGCGCACTCAACGTATCGAGAATATTGTCCTTGGCGATCCCGCGAATCCGGATCTGACTGCCCGGTGGGTGGAAGTGGATCTGGGCTTCACCGGCCTGTCCCCGCATGTGGCGGCTGTGAGGGCAGGCGGCGTGCGGCTGCGCGGTTCTTATCGTGATGGGGTGCTCCGGCTGGGGGAATTGGACAAGTTTCGCGATCCAGCGTCCAAAGCACCGTTCAGTCTGCCGGACATCGCGCTTGCGCTGCGTGATGCGCGCATGCGGCTTGATACCGACGCCGGAGTGGTCGGCGTGCAGATCGACGGCAAGGGTAATCTGAGATCGGGCTTCGACGGCCGTCTTGCCGCCGCCATGCCACGGGCGGCGTTCGCGGGGTGCAAGCTGGCCGACATGACCGCCTTGCTGGATGTCGCCATAAGGAATGAGCGACCGCATTTGGTTGGACCGGCGCAGGCGACAGCTCTTGGATGCAGGAACAGCGCCACCGGCGCGGCGAAGCCGAGGGCGGACATGGACGTCTGGATCGGCAAGGCGCTGGATCGGTGGAATGGCCATGTCGTGCTGGGAGCCGAGGCGTTGAAGTCCTCTGGCATGGTGCTGGCGAAGCCCGTCGCGCGGATCGACTTTGATGGCAATGCGACGGCGACGGCTGGCCGCGCGCGAATCGGCGCGGCGGCACTGGCTATGGCGGGCCTCAAGGCAGGTCAGTCGGAGATTGTCGGCGCTTGGAGCGTCGCAAAAGGTAAGTCACAGGCCAGCGGGCGTTTGTCGGCGCATCAACTGAGCCTTCCCGGACGCGATCCTCTGGCGGGGTTGAAGCGGTCTGCGGCGGGCACGCCTTTGGCGCCGCTGGCCGAACGGTTGGCCGATGCGGTGCGCCGCGCGGGGGAGGATAATGTGCTGCGAACCAGCCTGGCCTTCGCGCAAAGCGGCCAGGGTGGAAGCGTGGTGCTGACGAACAGTAGATTCGAATCACGCAGCGGCGCGCGCGTGACGATTCCGGGCGAGGGCAGGGTGACCATTGCCTGGCCGGGCAAGGCGGGAGCGGCTGTCGACTGGGCGCTGGATGGCGCGCTCACGACGGACGGGGGTGGATTGCCGAAGGCTGCACTGCGGCTGGCACGGCGTCCGGGTGGCGGATTGGGTGGACAGCTTTTTATCGACCCCTATGCGGCTCGTGACGCCAGGCTGACGCTCGACCCGGTGCGTTTCACCGCCGGACCTCGGGGAGATACGCTCTTTTCAACGGTGGCAAGGCTGGACGGCCCACTGCCCGGCGGGCGGCTACGCGGGCTTGTGGTGCCGGTTGCGGGACAGCTGAATGCTGATGGGTCGATCGCTATCAACCGGCGCTGCGTGCCGTTGGTGTTGGAGGAGGCGCGCTACGGCAGCTTTTCGCTCGGGCGCACCCGGCAGACGCTGTGTCCAATCGGCGGTGGCGCTCTGGTGGCGACGGGGCCGGGCGGGGTGAGCGCGGGGGCCGAGATTCGCAATCTCGACCTGCGAGGACATAGCGGCCAGAGTCCAATGCGGCTGTCGGCGGAGCGGGCAAGGGTCGCCATCGGTCAGGAGGGCTTTTCGCTATCTCGGGCGGAACTGGCGATAGGGCCTGAAGCATCTCCGGTGCGGCTGGTCGCGCAAACGCTGACCGGCAGGGCTGCGGCGCAGGGTTTGACGGGAAAGCTGGCAGGGACCAACACGCGAATCGGTTCCGTTCCGCTGATCGTGGAGGATGGCGCGGGCGAATGGAGCTTCGCCCAAGGAGCGTTGAAGCTCGCCGCAGCGGTTATGGTGCGCGATGCCCAGACCCCGGGACGGTTCGAGCCGTTGAAGGTGCCGGACTTCGCCCTCAGCTTGCGGGACGGCCGAATCCTGGCGACAGGGACGCTGCGGGCTCCGCGCAACGATGCTTTGGTCGCACGTGCGGACATTGCGCATGATCTGGGTTCTGGCCGGGGCAAGGCCGACCTGACCGTGCCGGGGTTGGTGTTCGGTCCCAATTTGCAGCCCGAGGAGGTAACCCGCCTGGCGTTGGGGGTTGTCGCCAACGTCGATGCGACGGTAACGGGCGAAGGGCATATCCGATGGAACGGCACGGATGTGACCAGCGATGGCGTGTTCCGCACCGACAACGCCAAGTTGGCGGCGGCGTTCGGTCCCGTCGAGGGAATGACCGGCGAATTGCGCTTTACCGATTTGCTGGGGCTGGTGAGCGCGCCGGGGCAGGAAGTGCGGATGAGGACCGTCAATCCCGGCGTCGAAGTGCGCGATGGCCTTGTCCGCTACAGGCTGGAGCCTGGGCAGAAGGTTCGCATCGAGGGCGGCGGCTGGCCCTTTTCCGGAGGGCAACTGGTTCTGTTGCCCACGACGATGGACTTCAGTGCCGATGTGGACCGCTATCTGACGTTCCGCGTCATCGGCATAGATGCGGGTGCCTTCATCCAGACGATGGAGCTTGAGAATATATCGGCCACAGGCACGTTCGACGGGATCATGCCGCTGATCTTCAATGCCCAGGGCGGGCGCGTCGCGGGGGGCGTGCTGACCGCAAGGCAGCAGGGCATGCCGCCGCTCATCATGCCCGAAGGGGTGCTGCCCACGGTGCCGTGCGATCCCAACCGCCAGTCGGGGACGCTGTCCTATGTTGGGCCGGTTTCGAACGAGCAATTGGGCGTGATGGGCAAGCTGGCCTTCGATGCGCTCAAGAATCTGCAATATAAATGCCTCACGATCCTGATGGACGGCGCGCTTGATGGAGAGATGGTGACCAATGTCGTGTTCAACGGCGTCAACCGGGGGAAGCTGGGCGATGTTCCGGCGGGCATGGCGCGAAACCTGACCGGATTGCCCTTCATCTTCAATGTGCGCATCGCGGCGCCATTTCGCGGCCTGCTGGGCACGGCAAAGTCCTTCATCGATCCCACTATGCTTATCCAGAACAGCATAGGGGATCAGGTGCAGGAGAAGATTCGCCAAGGGATTGCAGTTAACCCTGCGGAAAGCGACACTGTGAGAAACAGGGAACAGAAATGAAAACACAAGCTATCTTTGCGGCGGGTTTCGCCGGTTTGGCCCTGACGGGCTGCATCCAGGTGAAGGCACCGGACAAGCCGATCGAAATCAACCTGAATGTAAAGGTGCAGCAGGAGGTCGTCGTACGCCTTCAGCGTGATGCACAGGATCTTATCCAGAATAACCCGGAGTTGTTCCCGCAATGACACGCAAGCTTTTGATGATCGTCGCAGGTGCCGCCGTCGTGCTGGGCACGGGCCTTGTCGCGAGCGCGCCCGCTCGCGCGCAGTCGGGCGCGGTTGCCGCTGCTATGGCGGAGGGCGCGGTGGGCGAGCAGGCGGACGGCTATTTGGGCATTGCTGGATCGGTGAGCGCGGCGGTGCGATCGGAAGTCGAATCGATCAACATCAAGCGGCGCGCGGCCTACACCGACCTTGCCAGCAAGCGAGGCGTCACGGTTCAGGATGTGGCGGCAGCCACGGGTTGCCAGACATTGAGCAACCGCGTGAAGCAAGGCCAGGTTTATCGCGTGGGGGCGGGACCCTGGCAAACCAAGGGTGCCGGGCCGATCGCCCTGCCGACCTATTGCGCAACTGCAGGGTAATTACGCGACTGCGGGGAGTTTCGCCGCCGCACCCGGCGGAAGCGCAATTCTCCTGTCCAACTACGGTTGACTATCCCGAAAGCCCTTTCTAAACGGGCCGCGCCTTGACGGGTGCAACCGCACGCGCCATGCCGCCTGACGTTGGCTTATCTGCCTGAACGAAAAGGAACGGCCATGACGCAGGATGTGCCCGGGCAAGACCCGGTAGATGAGGACGAGCGCATCACTTCCCTTGAGGAGCGGATCGCGAAGGCCGAACGAGCCGAAAAGGTCAGACAGGGGACCACCAAGCAACAGGGCGATGATGGATCGCGCCTGGGCAACAGGGTTCTCGCAGAACTGATCGGCGGTCTTGCCGGTGGTGCCGTGGTTGGTGGGACTTTGGACTACTTTCTGCGAACATCCCCATGGCTCCTGCTGGCGTTCCTCGGTCTTGGGATCGTGGTTGCTTTCAGGAACATCATCAGATTGACGACGACGAAGCGTCCCGGCGAATAGGGGCGCTTTTATCTTAGTCCGAATACCAGACGTTACAGGGGTCAACGTGGCAGAATCCGGCAAAATCGATCCGATGCACCAGTTTGCGATCGAACCGCTGTTCGGTACGGATCACTTGTCGCTTGGCGGCTTCAACATCGCTTTCACCAACAGCGCGCTCTACATGGTGGCTGCTGCTGTGGTGCTGTGGATTTTCGTGATCGGCGGCATGAAGCGTGAGTTGGTGCCCGGCCGCTGGCAGATGGCGGTCGAATATATGACCGGCTTCATCAAAAGCCTGCTGATCGCCAATGTGGGTGAAGGCGGCAAGAAGTATATTCCTTATGTCTTCTCGCTGTTCATGTTCATCCTGTTGGCAAACCTGCTTGGCCTGCTGCCGCTTGGTTTGATCGGCCTGCATCCCTTCACCTTTACCAGCCACTTCACGGCTACCGGCGTTCTCGCGATTCTGAGTTTCTCGATCGTGCTGATCGTTGGCTTCTGGAAGCATGGCTTGCACTTCTTCTCGCTGTTCGTGCCCCATGGTACGCCGCTGCCCATGATCCCGGTGATCTTCCCGATCGAGTTGGTATCGTTCATGGTGCGGCCGTTCAGCCTTGGCCTGCGACTGTTCGTGGCGATGACCGCCGGGCACGTTCTGCTCAAGGTGCTGGCCGGGTTCGTCATCAACAGCTCCAACGCGGGTGCCGGATATGGCCTGACCGTCGGGTCCGCCAGCTTCATCCTGATGATCGGCATCAGCGCCCTGGAAGTGCTGGTCGCGGTGATCCAGGCCTATGTGTTCGCGCTGCTGACTTCGGTCTATCTGAACGACGCCGAGAACCTGCATTAAGTTTCCACTATTTTTCCAACCATTTGTTCGAGTTTAGAAAAGGGAGTTTACGACATGGACGCAGAAGCCGCAAAGCTGCTCGGTGCTGGCCTGGCCGCGATTGGTGCGGGCCTCGCCTCGCTCGGTGTGGGCAACGTGTTCGCATCGTTCCTGGAAGGCGCGCTGCGCAATCCGGGCGCCGCTGACGGCCAGCAGGGCCGCCTGTTCATCGGTTTCGCCGCAGCCGAACTTCTGGGTCTGCTGGCGTTCGTTATCGCCATGATCCTGGTGTTCGTGGCCTGACAAGCACTTGGCGTGCGGGCAGGGCGGCTGTCGCCGTCCCGCCCGCACGCATGAATTGACGGCGCCCTGATCGGACGGACCTATAATGCCTCAAATCGCGCAAATTGCCGAAACCTATGCATCGCAGATTTTCTGGATGCTGCTGACATTCGGCTTTGTCTTCTTCGTCATCGGCCAGGGTATGGTCCCTAAGGTTCAGGCGACGGCCGACGCGCGCGACGCGAAGATCACAGGTGATCTGGACGCGGCCAAGGCTGCCTTCGCCCGCGCCGATGAGGCAGAGGCTGATTATCGCACCCGCGATGCGGAAAGCAGGGCTGCGGCCCAGGCAACGCTGGCCCGTGCGAAAGCGGAAGCGGCGAAGGCTTCCGAAGTGCAGCTTGCTGCCGCCGACGCTGAAATCGCCACGCGGATCGGCGCTGCTGAAGCCCGCATCCAGACGGCCAGTCAGGCAGCTATGGCAGAGATTGAAACCGTCGCCGCCGAAGCGGCGCGCGACATGGTGGCTCGTATTTCCGGCGTGAGCGCGTCGGACGAAGCGGCCCGCAACGCAGTAAAGGCGGCACTGGCCCATGGCTGAGGCAGCAGCACAGCATAGCGAAGGTACGCCTCCGCATCTTGACGACGCAATTCACTCCGAAGGAATGGAGCCGGTAGGCACCGTCGCGCATGAAGGCGTGGCGCCTCACACTGACCCGAAGGCAGTCGGCATGGACGCGACCGCCTGGGTCAGCCTGGCAATGGCGGTCTTCATCCTCATCCTCCTGATCAAGAAGGTGCCCGCGCTGATCGGCAATGTGCTCGATGGCCGGATCGCCCAAATCAAGGAACAATTGGCGGAAGCTGCGAAGCTGCGCGCCGAGGCTGACGCGCTGAAGGCTGAATATGAGGCGAAGCTGGCCAATGCGGCTGGTGAAGCCGAAGCGATGCGCAAGTCGGCCGAGAGCGAAGCGGCAACGCTGCTTGAAGATGCCAAGGCCAATGCGGTTGCGCTGGTCGCCCGTCGCCAGAAGATGGCCGAGGACAAGATCGGTGCAGCGGAACGCGCTGCCATTGCGGGCATCCGTACAAAGGCCGTCAACGCTGCCACCAGCGCGGCTGCAACGCTAATCGCGCAGAACCATGACGCGGGCGCGGATCGGCAGTTGGTTGATAGCGCGATCAAGGGTCTTGGCCCTAGCATCTGAAGCTGACGATTTCGTCTTGAAAGGGGTCGATGCGGTTTGTCGCACCGGCCCTTTTTTATGTCTGGATGTGGATCGGCCTTGTCTGTTCCCAGCTAGAGCATGATCCGATCAGACTGGATCGGATCATGCTCTATTTGTTTTTTTCCCGCATTTTCCGAGCCAGCAGATGATGCCATCTGCTTCGAAAATGCTCTAATATTTCGCGCGCTGCGCTAGCCAGAGAAGATCGATCTGAAAGCCTGCTGTTGTCGATGGCCATGCGGCATTGGGTGTCGCTCCTCTGCGTCCGGTTAGCAGTTGAATATCGTGCCCAGCGACGATCCCACTCTCGTAAACGATTCCCTTCCGCGGAGATGTCGAGTGTCTCCGGGTTGCCGAGGATCAAAGTCTCTACGATTCTTTCCGGCCATCCGCGCTCCGATGTTGGAAAGGGGGCCGGATGTTGCGGTCGCATAATTACGCGTGAACAAGGCCAAAGATGGTCAAGGTGGTTCGCGCTGAATTAGACTCCAAGGTTCAGGAAGCGGCGCCCAGCCATTGCGCTTGTCTGTGTCACCGCTATCTCTGCACCCATGTCGCATCCCCAATCTCCCGACCGTTTTCATGAGGACAAGGCCAGCTTCACCGTACGCGGAGCAGGCACGCCGGATATCGAGGCAGGGGTTGAGGCGATCCGTACCACGCTGAAGACTCTGCCGACGCGGCCCGGTGTTTACCGGATGCAGGACGCTCGCGGTGACGTTCTCTATGTCGGCAAAGCGCGGGCGCTGCGCAATCGGGTGGCGAATTATACGCAGGTCGATCGCCTGCCAAAGCGGTTGCAGCGCATGGTAGCGCAAACGCGGTCGATGACGATCGTGACGACTAACAGCGAGGCCGAGGCGCTACTGTTGGAAGCGCAACTGATCAAACGGTTCCGGCCGCCTTATAATGTGCTGCTGCGGGACGACAAAAGCTTCCCCTTTATCCTTCTGCGGGAGGATCATGATTTTCCTCGGGTCCAGAAACATCGTGGCGCGCGCAAATATAAGGGGCGCTATTATGGACCTTTCGCCAGCGCGGGGTCGGTGACGCGGACTATCAATGCGCTGCAAAAGCTGTTCCTGCTGCGAAGTTGCACGGACAGCTTCTTTGCCAATCGCTCGCGTCCCTGCCTGCTGTTTCAGATCAAGCGTTGTTCGGCGCCCTGTGTCCAGCGGATCGACGAGGCGGGCTATGCAGAGCTGGTGAAGGATGCGCAGGATTTCCTGGGCGGCAAATCGACCGCCGTGCAGAAGAAGCTGGGCGAGGCGATGCAGGCCGCTTCGGAAGCGATGGATTTCGAGCAGGCTGCTGTTCTGCGCGACCGGCTGAAGGCGCTGACCTTCATTCAGGGTAGCCAGGCGATCAACGCCGAAGGGCTGGGCGATGCGGACATCTTTGCGCTGGCGACGAAGGGTGGGTCGATGTGCATCCAGGCCTTCTTCATTCGGGGCGGACAGAATTGGGGACATCGCAGCTTCTTCCCTGTCCACACGGCTGAAGTCGCGGAGGATGAGGTGCTGGCGAGCTTCATGGCGCAATTTTATGAGGAAGTGCCGCCGCCTAAATTGATTCTGTCCGATCGCGCGCCGATGGAATGTGAACTGATGGCGCAGGCTCTGACGGAGCGCATCGGCTCCAAGGTGCGGATCGAGGTTCCACAGCGCGGTGATCGGACGCGGCTGATCAAGCAGGCGCAGCGCAATGCGGTTGAGGCGCTCGACCGGCGGCTGGCCGAGACGACGACGCAGGCTAAAATTCTGGAAGAGATGGTCGAGACATTCGGGCTGGATGGCGTGCCTGACCGGATCGAGATTTACGACAACAGCCATATCCAGGGGAGTCACGCATTGGGAGCGATGGTGGTCGCGGGGCCGGAAGGATTTCGCAAGAATGCCTATCGCAAGTTCAATATGAAGAACCCGGAGACGTCGAACGATGACTTCGCGATGATGCGGGAAATGTTCGAGCGGCGCTTTGGCCGGGCAGCGCGGGAAGATCCCGATCGCGATAGCGGGGAATGGCCCGACCTGGTGCTGATCGATGGCGGCAAGGGGCAATTGTCGGCGGCGCGTGCGATCCTGGAAGATTTGGGAATCGAGGATATCTGCATGATCGGCATCGCGAAGGGGCCGCATCATGGGCGTGATGGACGGGAAGTGTTCCATATGCCCGATGGTCGGGAGATCAGTTTTCCGATCAATCATCCCGTCCTGTTCTACCTGCAGCGATTGCGGGATGAGGCGCATCGTTTTGCGATCGGGGCGCACCGGCAGAAGCGGAGCAAGGCGATTTCGACCAGTTCGCTGGATGAGGTGCCGGGAATTGGTCCGTCGCGGAAGAGGGCGCTGTTGATGCATTTTGGAACGGCGAAAGCGGTGAAAAGCGCGGCGCTGGAAGATTTGCTGAAAGCGCCGGGCGTTTCGAAAGCTGTGGCGCAGCAGATTTTTGATTATTTTCATGGATGAGATGGTGAGAAGAACCATCTTCTGAAATCTTGTTTCGGGGTCGAAACAATGAGCGGGGCATGTGATTGACTTTGCGCCCGATTTTTCCTGTCGCCCTTGCGTAATGGAGGCGGTCCTGCGATGGTCCGGTCAGACGCTTACAATCATGGCGCGGGTTCGGGAGAAGGGGGTGTGAGGAAGATTAGCTTTCGTTCATCGTCGCGGAGTGATTCCGCTAATTTACTACGTCCGTTGCAATCTATGATTGCTCTTGCCCGGATATATCATTTAGATTCACTTCATCCTTATTAAGTGAAATCAACAGATACTTATCCAAAGACATATATCCAGTCCTATAAGATAGGCGGGCGGAGTCGTGAGAGCATGATCCGAAGACATGCCGAACTGCTGCGGACCTTGGGCGGGTGGCGTTCGTTCGCCCCGTCCGCGCTTCGGCCCTGGCGCATGCTGGACGTCACGCGGCTTGTGCTCGCCAGCGTCTATGGCTTTGTAAGTTTCGCCTTTGCGACGCCCCGATCCTGGGCCGAGGTCGCGGAGAACGGCATCATCGCCGCCATGCTGCTGCTGGCGGTGGGTGCGTTGATCCTGTCCGGGCGGTCCTGGGTCACGGAATTGCGCATTCGCAAGCCGGTGGTGTGCCTGGATGCTCTGCTGTTCCTGGCGCTGCTGGTCGTCACCAACGCATCGACCAGCCCCTATTTTCCTGGCAGTCTGTTCGTCGTGGTCGAGATCGCGCTGATCGTCCGGCGGCGCTTCCACCTGTTTGTGGGGGCGTTTGCAGCGATAACCGCGATCCTGATCATTTGGGTGAATGACGTGGTCGTGGTTCCATCCGAACCGGATGCCGAGCGGGTGGCCTTGCGCGTCCTCTACCTTGCGGTGGTGATCACGGTGACGGGCATGTTGCTAGGCCCGCGCCGCGAAAAGCTGCTTCAGCAGGAGCGGGCAAGAAAGCTGACGGAAGGCGGCCTGCAACTGGTGAAGGGCAGCGCTGGCGCTTTCCTGTTGCAGGCGCTGAAGATCGCGACGGGCGGTGAAAATGGCGCGCTGCTGTTCCGTACCGCCAGCACGGAAGCCTATCGTTTTGCATCAAGCCGCTTCGGAGAGAGGGTGCCGGAGGGCAGCGACGCATTGCTGGCGGTTGAGACGGGATGGCATGACCGCCGCCGTGGCGCGTCGATCAGCCTTTCGCAGGATGGTGTCAGCCAGATCGAGCCCCTGACGCGGAGTGGCCGGGGCTGGGCAGCTCTGCTGGATGCCGAAACGGTGATGACGTTGCACGTATCGCTGGGCACGTTCGAGGCAGTGGGCGCGGTACAACTGGACGATCCGACGCATGAGGATGTGGCCGCGATCGCGCAGCGCGTGTTCGAAAGCGCGTGCGAGGAATTGATGGTCCGCAACAGCCTGGACCTGGCTCATGTTATCGCAGGCGCGCGGGAGCGTGAACGGTTGCAGCGGGAGTTGCATGACAGCGTGCTGCAGGCGCTGGCCAGCATTCGCTATCAGGCGGCGCCGGTGCTGAACGGGACGGCAGAGGACGCTATTCCCGTGCTGCGCACTATTGATCAGATCGCGAAGGATCAGATCGGCACCATAAGGTGGATCATCAATCCGGTTCAGGATGAGGATGATTTTGCCTATCTGCCCGAAACGCTGTCGATGGTCGTCCGGTCACTGGCGCAGCAATGGGGAATCCAGTGTGACCTGCGGGTGGAGGAGGGCAATTGTGCCACCAGCGCGATGATCGGCCGCGAACTGAGCTTTGCCGTGCGCGAGATCGTCGCCAATGCGGTGCGCCATGCCGGAGCGCGGACGATGGAATTTTCCCTGCGACCGGCGGGCAACCGGATCGCGCTGCATGTGACGGATGATGGTGTGCCCAATCTGGCAAGGCTGGGGTCGACCGGCGCGGTGCAGTCGCGATCGTTGATGCGGCGGATACAGGGATTGGGGGGCGAGGTGTATTTGCACAATCTGGGCGGGCGGACGATGATTCAGATTACTGTGCCTCGGAAGTGAGGGGGTGGGGTTGGTGTTGGGGGAGTTGAGGTTAGGGCGGGCATTTAGGGAATGTTGCGTGTTTTCCCCTCCACCGGCTTCGCCGGTCCCCCTCCCCATCTTTCGATCGGGAGGATTTCGAAGGCAGAACTATTCGGGGGCGGGACGTTTTACCGGGGGTTAACCAGAATGATTGATAGTCGGCCCTTCTAGGTGGCGGGGCGGAGGTCCGGGTTTCGATGGTGCGATTGGTTCAGGATCATCTTTACCGCAAGAGCGTGGCACTGGTGCTGTCGTTGCAGCTGAACATGGAGCGTATCATTGCCGCCTGGGTCGTGATCGCGGCCTTTGCTTGCGGGGTGCGGCTGGCGTTTCCGGCTACACCCTATGCGGGAGTACCCTGGGCGAGCGAAGCGGGGCTGTTGCCCTATCTGCCGGTTGTAGGCGCGCCGGTGGCCACGCTGCTGCTGGGCCTCAAGCTGTTTCCGGCCGGGCGCGTGCATGCGCAGCCGAGCATTCGTTTGGCCAAGGTCGGGCGGTGGCGCAAGATCGACTGCCTGAAGGCGCGCGAGATGTCGCAGTTCGGGCTGTATGGCGTGATGGCGTCGCTGTTGCTGGGCATCGCGCTCAACGTGCCGGTGCGGACGCTGGAGTTTTTGACTGCCATGCCTGCACTGGGCAGCTATGCGCCGGGCTGGTTCGTCAGCCTGTATGCGGTGATGCTGGCGGATGTGGTGTTGCTGTCCTGCCTTTACATGTTCGCCTTTGCCATGGCGTTGCGCATGGTGCCGCTGTTCCCCCGGTTTCTGGTGATGGTGTGGGGCGTGGACCTGATGGCGCAGTTGGGCATTGCCCAGTTGGTGGCGCGCATCGGCGATGTGCCTCATGCCGTTGAGCTGGCGCTGGTCGATTTGCTGAGCGGCAATATCAAGAAGGTGCTGATCAGCGCGGCGCTATGGTTGCCCTATTTGCTGTTGTCGGAGCGGGTGAACATCACTTTTCGCAACCGGGTGAGCGCCTGAAAGCGTTCGGCGTGATCCCGAACTGATCGCGTGGTTCGGCAGGGCGGGGAGCCGGGCCGAGTCGTTCTCCAAAAAATGCTGGTGATTCGCGGGCTGTAACGCGCGGCGGGTTGTTGCTGATTCGCGATGGAGCGTGAGGTGCGACGCCGGGCGGTGGTGCGAGACTGTGCCCTTAAAAGGTGACGGGGTGGAATGGTCGGCCGAGCTATCTGCGGTGAGCTCGAGGCGCGCCGGATCGCCAAGAGCGATGGATATATATCGTTAATTAGGCCTTTATACTGTTAAGAAGTAAAAGTATAGATTTCCGTTATTCGCGTTTTTACTATTAGCTTCACAAGTTATACTGGCCGAGATGCAAAAATTCCTGACAGTAAATGGGTGCGATTCTGTCAATTTCGAGTGATATATAACCAAAGATATATTAAAAAATTCGGCAGTATTACTTGCAGGGACAGGTATGGAAATCAAAAATGGTTAACAAAAAATTGGCGTAAGATATTGTAAAATATAGTCTTTTTTTACCATGTTGACTTGCCCCGTCTTTGAGCCAATTTGGGGACAAGTTCTACGGGAAACTGCCCAACTGCCTGGTGAGTGGAAAAACACCGCTAGGGTCGCCAGGTGGCAAAGGCCCCTCCGCAGAACTGATGCGAGAGCAGCCGGGAAAATGGTTTCCGGTTAAATAGGGGTAAAAGACATGACTTTCTTCAAGACAATCTGGTGCGACCAGAGCGGTGCTTCGGCGGCCGAATATGCGTTGATCCTCGCCATTGTTGGCACCGGCATTGCGCTGGCGGCCTTCAATCTTGGTGGTGCGATCAAAGGCGCCATGTTCAAGGCAACCAATTGCATTTCCAACGGCAGCACTAGTGGTGCCTGTTGAGTTAAAGGATCGAGCAATGATTTTCGTCAAAACGCTTTGGAACGATCAGAGCGGCGCCTCGGCGGCCGAATATGCCTTGATCCTAGCGATTGTGGGGACTGGCATTGCAGTGGCGGCGTTTAATCTAGGCGGTTCAATTAAGGGCGCCATGGATCAGTCGTCCACCTGTATTTCTAATGCGGTGGTTGGAACTGGCGCCTTGGCGAAATGCCAATAAGGTTGAACTGCTAAATAAATATTGGATGTCCATGCCTTGGCATGGACATCCAAAAAGGGGGGAGTCGTGGGGCAGCGCAGATCTCTTATAATTCTTGGCTTTGCGATCTTTCTTGGTCTGGCGGCAGTTTTCGTGGCCAATGCCTATTTGAGCAAGGCCGAGCAGGCGCAGGCTACTCCGCAAGGGGGCATGGTCAAGGTTGTCGTTGCATCGATGCCTTTGGCCTTTGGCACGGCGGTTACTCCGGAAAAGATTAGGGTGGTCGATTGGCCTGCGGCGTCGGTGCCGCCGGGCGCTTTCCGCGATCCGGTTCAGCTCACCTCCCTTGGCAAGCAGCGGGTTGTGCTGCGCCAGATCGAGCCGGGTGAGCCGATTCTGACATCCAAGCTGTCCGCAGAAGGGGGCCGTGCCACCATGTCCGGTGTGTTGCGGCCCGAAATGCGTGCGGTCGCGGTTCGCGTGAGCGATGTGGCGGCGGCTGGCGGCTTCGTGCTGCCGGGTGATACGGTCGATGTCTTCGTCACGCGCACGGCGCAGGACGGCGCGGGCGGTAGCCAGCAGATCACCGACGTGCTGTTGCAAAACATCCGTATCATCGCCATCGACCAGAATGCCAATGACAGTTCGAAGGACCCGGCGGTCGGCAAGACAGCGACGCTGGAGGTCAATCAGGTCGATGCGCAGAAGCTGGTCCTGGGCCAGCAGGTCGGCCAGCTGACGCTGGTGCTGCGCAATGTGACGGACCAGCCCAACCCGGCGGTGCAGACCGTGGGGATCGAGGATTTGCGTGACGGCGCCTATGTCGGAGGGTTCTCCGGCCCGCGCGCCCGGATCGCGGAGGCTGGCTTCGCGCCTGCCCCGATGCCCAGGATGGGTGCGCCCCGGCGCAGCGTTCCGAAAAATGTTTCCGCCCTGCCCGCGACCGCATCGGTCGAAATCGTGCGCGGCACGACCGGCACCAGCTATGAGGTGAAGCGCTATGGTTCGCGGTAAGTCCATGAGGGCGCTGGCGCTGGGGGCAGCGCTGGTCGCAGGGGCGGCGACGCCTGCCCCGGCCCAGATCGCCTCGCTGACCGCCAGCAATGTGGATCATGCAGGGCAGCTGGACGTGCCGCTCAACAAGAGCCAGGTGCTGACGGTTGATCGCGCTTTTTCCAAGGCGCTGGTGGGTAATCAGGAGGTTGCGGACATATTGCCGCTGACCAACCGGTCGCTCTATGTGCTGGGCAAGAAGGTGGGGACGACGAGCCTTACCCTCTATGACAGCCGCAACATGCTGATTGCGGTGGTCGATGTGGCGGTGGGGCCGGATGTCGTGACGCTGAAGCGGCAGCTGGCGGAGCTGATCCCCGGCGAGCAGATCGGCGCGCGCATCTCCAACGATGCGGTGGTGCTGACGGGCACGGTGTCGAGTGCTTCGGCTGTGGATCGGGCGGTGCAGATCGCCAGGACCTATGCGGGCGGTGACGAGAAGGTCGTCAACATGCTGTCGGTGGGTGCTTCGCAGCAGGTGATGCTGGAAGTGCGCTTTTCGGAGGTGAACCGGCAGGCGGCGAAGCAGATCGGGTTGAACCACAGCTTTACGGGCAATCGGACGGCGGGCAGCATCGGCAATCTGGCCGGGGATTCGATCATCCCGACCAATAATGACCGCATTCCCACGATCAAGCTGGACGGTTTGTCCGATGCATTCGGTGTGGGGACGTGGGCGTATAAGATCGGCAGCCTGAACCTGTTTTCCGCGCTGGATGCGCTGGAGAGGAAGGGGCTGGTGAAGACGCTGGCCGAACCGACGCTGGTGGCGCTTTCGGGTGAGACGGCGTCGTTCCTGGCGGGCGGGGAGTTTCCGATTCCCGTGGTGCAAAATGGCGGCGGCGGGGGCGGCAGTGGCAATAATGGCATTACCGTCGAGTTCAAGCCGTTCGGTGTCAGCCTGGGCTTTACGCCTACGGTGTTGAGCGACGGAATCATCAACCTGGTGGTCGAGCCGGAAGTGAGTTCGATCGATCCGTCCGCATCGGTGACGATCAACGGGCTGGTGGTGCCGGGGTTGCTGACGCGGCGGGCCAAGACGGTGGTGGAACTGCGCGATGGGCAGTCCTTTGCCATTGCCGGGCTGTTGCGCAACGACTTTCAGGATACTGTGCGGCAGTTGCCGATACTGGGTTCGATCCCGATTATCGGGTCGCTGTTCCGCTCGACGGGCTTTCAGAAGCAGCAGACCGAACTGGTCATGATCGTGACGCCGCGGCTGGTGAAGCCGATGCGAGCGGAGGATGTGAGCTTGCCGACCGACCGGGTGGGCAATCCCAACGAGCTGGACCTGTTCCTGATGGGGCGGACGGACAAGGCGGTGGGGATCAATCCGCTCAACCCCGACGCGATGCCTCCGGAAAAGCGCCAGGCCGTGCCTGCTCCTGCTGCTCCGGCGGCGGCTGCTCCGGCTCCGGCTCCGGCTCAGGCTCCGGCAGGGGCGAGCCAGAGCGGGTATGAACTATGAGCGGGAGTGAGACCATGCGCAGACTGTCCCTGGCCGCGATGCTTGCCGTACCGGCGCTGGCGGGATGTACGGCGAACGACCCGACCTTTGGCGGGGCGGTGCGGAATAACTATGCGCAGCAGGTGATCAACCCGGAGCCGCGCTATGAGGGCACGCTCGTCGAAGGGGGCGAGGGCAAGCGCAGCGCGGCGGCGGTGGAACGCTATCGCACCGACAAGGTGAAGAAGCCCGCGACGATCAGCACGACCTCCGGCACTGGCGGCGGGTCTGGCGGCGGCGGCGGTGGCTCGGGCGGCCGGTAAGCGGGGAGGGCTTCGATCCATGTCTGCCCGTCGGAACAGCCTGCTAAGGTCAACCAGCGGTGCGGTGGCGCCGACTGTGGCCCTGTCGCTTTTCGGGTTGATCGCGGCGGGCGGCATCGCGTTTGACTATGCGCGGATGGCGAGCCTGGATACGGAATTGCAGACGGCAGCTGATCAGGCGGCGTTGGCGGCGGCGACCCAATTGGATGGGAAAAGTAATGCTCGCCAGCGTGCAACGGACGCGGTCAATAATCTGATTCAGAACGATACCAGATTTGCCAATGACAGCTGCGGAAGAGCGGTCAAGGTTGGAGGTACTGTGTCGCCAGGCTGTAACAACGCCGGCACAATAACATTCTACCAAGACAAGCCGAAGACCACATTGGCAACGGCTGACTCGAACGCCAATTTCGTCGAAGTCACGGTTAATTCCCGTACTGCGTTTTTCGCATTAACTCCGATCGTCAGTGCCTTTTCATCGGGCGGTTTATCTGCAGCGGCATATGCGGGCGTAGGGTCTGCTATCTGCAAGGTGCCGCCCGTCATGATTTGCAATCCGGACGAGCCGACGGGTAATGGCAACGCATATTACGACTTTAATGCGAACGGGCGGAAAGGGTTTGGGTTGCGATTATCTGGCGATGGTTCGTACGCGCCAGGGAATTTCGGATATCTCGATACAGGCTATGGAAGCGGCGCCAATGCACTTCTGGCTGCCTTGGGTTGGAACGCGCCGCCGGGCGACTGTTCGCCTTTGAACGGGGTCAGTACAAAGACGGGCCTGAACGCGTCCGTCATCGATGGATTGAACACCCGCTTTGACATCGACGCCAATGGGAACACCTGCACGACGGTGAACGGCGTTACAGGAACATGCTCGCCATCGGTAAACGTTCGTAAAGACTTGGTTCGTGGTAATGCCTGCGGCATCACCGGCAACGGCTGGGAAGAGAATGATGCGACCCCAAGCAATTACAGGGACAAGCGCTACCGCCCGGATTCTGCTGGGGCGATAACTGAAACTCCGGAGATCATGGGACTCCCCAGGGATATGTGTCACGCTTGGAGCCTGAGTGGGAACTGCACAGGTGGCGGAAACGGCCGGATTGGCAATGGTCAGTGGGACATCAACGCATATTGGCGATCGAATTATGGTGCGAATTATGCGGGAGAGGTCAGCGCCGCAACTTACGGCTCTCAGCCGCAGGGCTATCCGACCCGGTATCAGGTTTATCAGTGGGAGATGGATGATCTAAGCCGGATCAGCACGCCAAAAGCCGGAACGGGGGGTAAAACGGCGTATAGCAAACCCGTCGCTGGAATGTGTCTTGCAACGCCGACAGCACCGTATGGAATTCAACCCGGCGGCACGACTGCTGATCGCCGACGTATATCGGCTGCCGTACTCAACTGTAACGCGCTGGGCATCAACGGACATGAGGTCAATCAACCCGTGGTCAAATGGGTGGATTTGTTTCTGGTCGAACCATCAATAGACCGAAGCAAATGCAAGAGCGGAAGCGGTTGCAACGAAAAATATACTAATAAAACAGACATTTATGCGGAAATCATTGGTGAAACGCCCAACGGCACGGTGGGAACGACTGCAGGTCAGGTCATCCAGCGCAATGTGCCCTATTTGATCGAGTGACAACGATGGCACGCGTTTTTCTATCTCGTCTTGCATCGAGCAATGATGCCGCAGCCGCGGCCGAGATGGCGCTGGTAACGCCCATATTGATCGTACTGATGTTCGGTTCCTTCGAAGTGGGTAATTATTTCCTGAGCGAGCATGTGGTCGCAAAGGCCGTAAGAGATGGCGCACGCTATGCCGCCCGACAATCATTCAACTATTTCACCTGCCCTGCGGGCGTTGACAGCAGTGTTGTCACCAACACGCAGAATGTGACGCGCACAGGCCAAGTCGCCAGCGGCGGCCCGGCACGGCTAGCGGGTTGGACAAACCCTGCCACTGTTTCTGTCACATTGACTTGCGCTGCAATCAGTGGAGGCAATTACTCCGGCATATATCAGGGGATGAGTAATGTACCTAAGGTGAAGGTGTCGGCGACGGTGCCGTACACATCGCTATTCTATACGTTGGGTTTCACCCAATCATCACCCCAACTTGTGTCGGAGTCGGAAGCGGCGGTGCAGGGCTTATGATTTTGGCTATCCGCCGACTTGTCCGAGATGGGAGCGCCTCCTCTTCAGCGGAGTTCGCTTTGGTGCTACCGCTGCTCATTGTGTTTTTGCTGGGCACAATCGATGTGGGCCGTCTGTTGTGGACATGGAACAAGGCTGAAAAGGCAACGCAGATGGGAGTTCGCTATGCGGTAGCTACCGACATGGTGCCATCTGGTCTGCAGAATTACAGCTTTGTCGTGTCGGGTGGGTTGACGCAAGGTGACGCCATCCCGCTCTCATCTTTTGGCGGCGTGACCTGCACATCGACGAGTTGCACTTGCTCGGGGAGCAATTGTCCTGCGTCATGGACAACAAGCCCGAATACGACCGCGTTCAATGCTATCGTGGTGCGTATGCAGAAGTTCCTGCCGGAACTGACTGCTGCGGGCGTGCAGGTGAGTTACGCCAATTCGGGCCTCGGTTATGCGGGCGATCCGAATGGATCGGATGTCGCGCCATTGATAACTGTCAGTATCAGGCCAAATACGGTTACATTCCGGCCGATAACCTTCGCTCTCTTCAAGACGACGTTCAACCTACCCAGCTTCAGCGCCGCCCTCACCATGGAAGACGGTCAGGGCACGGTATCAAATTGAGGAACAAGATCTTGGGCATCGTGACGAACACAGCGGAAGCGGCCGAGAGCTGGACACTCAATGTGGGGGATGAGGGGATACATCTGATCCTTTCGGAGCAGGAGGTGGCGGCTTCCGATATTCTTGGGGATCAGTTGAGCGGGCAGTCGTTGGCCTTGTCCATGCTGCCTGCCGGGGCGCCATTGCCGCAGTCGTTGGTGGCGGAGGCGAAGGCCGTTATATTGGAGGTGCAGCCGGACGACGATGCGTCGACGCGGCGGCTGGCGGCTTTGCGGGCGGCTCATCCGGCGCTGCTGGTGGTGGCCGCCGTGCGCAATGCGGAGATTCCGTTGGTGCGCGCCTTGCTGCGCAGTGGGATCAACGATGTGGTGGCGCTGCCTTTGCAGGCGAGCGAGCTGTCGTCGATCATCGACCAACTGCGGGGTGAAATCGCGGCCAAGGGCGGGCGTGACGTCAAGACTGGCGCGCTGGTGTCGATCATCAAGAGCGTCGGCGGCGTGGGGGCGACGACGATCGCGACGCAGGCGGCCAGCCTGCATGCGCGCAATGCCAAACAGACGGTCGAGCGGGTTTGCCTGTTCGATTTCGATGTGCAATTCGGCAATGCGGGGACGTTCCTGAGCATCACTTCGCCGTTGACGCTGGCGGACCTGTTGCAGGGTGGCAATCGGGTGGACCGGGAGCTGCTGGCTTCTGTCACCGTCGAGACGCCGACCGGGCTGCATGTCGTGACGGCGCCGACGGACATCATGCCGCTGGAGGCGGTGAACGCCGATCAGGTGTTCCGCGTGGTCGAACTGGCGCAGCGCAATTATGATACCATCTATCTGGACCTGCCGGGCAACTGGACCAACTGGTCGATGTCGCTGGTGGCGCGGTCGGAAGTTATCTTCCTGGTGTGCGAACTGACGATCGCCAGCCTGCGGCAGGCGCGGCGGCAGATCGCTCTGCTGCGCGATCAGGATATCGATCCGGCGCGGATTCATGTGATCGCTAATCGGGTCGAGAAGAAGCTGTTCCGCGCGATCGGGCTGGAGGATGCGGCGGCGGCGCTGGATCATCCGGTGAACCTTAGCATCGCGAACGACTTCCCGCTGGTCAGCTCTGCGCTGGATCAGGGGGTGCTGATCCAGGAATTGAAGGCGCGCAGCCGTATTTGCAAGGACATGCAGGATATCGTCGATTGCACGATGCAGGCGGTCGAAGCGCGGCGTCAGGCGGAGAAAGGGTGATGTGGCAGATCCGGAAGGGCGACAGCCGCTTTGGTGATCCTCGCGATGAGGTGGGGCCGACCGATACCGAGCTGGTCCATTGGGAAGAGGACCGGCATACCGAGCTGAAGGTCGCGCTGCACCAGAAGCTGATTGACCTGATCAACCTGTCGGCGCTGGAGAATATGTCGCGCGCGCAGGTGGAAGCGGAAGTGGGCGAGATCGTCCATGAGCAGCTGGCGTTGCAGAAGCATGCGCTGAACCTGGAAGAGCGCAAGCGGCTGGTTTCGGATATTTTGGACGAGCTGCTGGGGCTGGGGCCGTTGGAGCCGCTGCTGAAGGATAATAGCGTCACCGACATTTTGGTGAACGGGCACAAGATCGTCTTTGTCGAGCGCGGCGGGCGGCTGGTGGAGACGGCGACGCGCTTCAAGGATGAGAAGCATCTGCTGCGCATCATCCAGAAGATCGTGGCGGCGGTGGGACGGCGCGTGGACGAGGCTTCGCCCTTTGTCGATGCGCGTTTGGCGGATGGCTCGCGTGTCAATGCGGTGGTGCCGCCGCTGGCTGTCGATGGATCGCTGCTGTCCATTCGTAAGTTCGCCAAGGTGCCGATCAGCATGGCGCGGCTTTCGGAGCTGGGCAGCGTGCCCGCGCCGATGGCGCAGGTGCTGTCGGCGGTGGTGGCTTCGCGGCGCAATGTGCTGATTTCCGGGGGCACGGGGTCGGGCAAGACGACGCTGCTCAATGCCATGTCGGCAAGCATCGATGAGGCCGAGCGGATCGTGACGATCGAGGACTCGGCGGAACTTCAGTTGCAGCAGCGGCATGTGGTGCGGCTGGAGACGCGGCCGCCCAACATCGAGGGGCGGGGCGAGGTTACGCAGCGCGATCTCGTCAAGAATGCGCTGCGTATGCGTCCGGATCGTATCATCGTGGGCGAAGTGCGCGCCGGGGAGGCTTTCGACATGCTTCAGGCGATGAATACGGGGCATGACGGGTCGATGACGACGGTTCATGCGAATACGCCGCGCGATGCGCTGTCGCGTGTAGAGCAGATGATCGGCATGAGCGGGATCGATATTTCGCCGCGGTCGGCGCGGGCGCAGATTGCTTCGGCGCTGAACGTCATCGTGCAGGTCGGGCGTTTGTCGGATGGGCGGCGGCGGTTGCTGAGCATTTCGGAAATTACCGGCATGGAGGGCGAGGTCATCACCATGCAGGAAATCTTCCGCTTCAAGATGACCGGCCGGGACGAGAATGACATGGTGCGGGGCCATTTCGAGGCGACCGGCATCCGGCCCAAATTCATGGGCGAGCTGGCCGACCGGGGCATCCATCTGCCCGCCGAACTTTTCCGTCCTGATGCGGTGGTGCAATGATCAATCCGCTCTACATCCGCGCCTTTGTGCTGGTCCTGCTGTTCGCGGCGGTGATCCTGACGATCGAGGGGGTGCATAGCTGGTTCCGGGCACGGGCAGGGACTGAGCGGGTCGTCAACAAGCGGCTGAAGATGATCGCGGCGGGCTTTGAGCGCAGCACGGTGCTGTCGAAGCTGCGGCGTAATGACGACAGCCTGAACTTCAACCATGACAGTGTGTTTGGGCGGATGGCTCTGGGCGTCGTGCGGTCGCTGCATGGCGCGGGGCTGAGCGTGCCTGCGCGCGTCGTGCTGACGTTCATGGCGATTGCGACGGGGGTGCTGTTCCTGATCGTGGTGATCGGCGCGCTGGCGGCGGGCTATGGCATGACGGCTGGGATGATCGTGATGGCGGGGGCTTTTGCCGTGTCGCTGGGCGTGCTGCTGCCGATCATGGTGCTGAGCCGGTTGAGCCAGCGGCGGCGCAAGAAGATGGAAGAGCAGTTTCCGGTCGCGCTCGATACTTTCGTGCGGGGCTTGCGCGCGGGGCATCCGATCGCGGCGGCGCTGGACCTGCTGACCAAGGAGATGCGCGACCCGATCGGCAGTGAGTTCGGGATCGTGGTCGATGAGGTGACCTATGGGTCGGACCTGCGCGATGCTTTGCAGCGCATGGCCGAGCGGTGGGATATGAACGAGATGCACATGTTCGTGACGTCGCTGTCGGTGCAGGCGGAGACGGGCGGCAACCTGGCCGAGATATTGGAAAATCTGTCGCTGGTGATCCGGGAGCGGGCGAGCCTGTTCCTGAAGGTGCGGGCGCTGAGTTCCGAGGGGCGGATGACGGCGGTCATGCTGACGGCTTTGCCGATCCTGGCGTTTGTGGCGCTGTTCCTGCTCAACCCCGCCTTCTACCTGGATATCGCGCAGGACCCGATGTTCATCTTCGGCTTTTCCGGGCTCATCATCCTCTACATCATCGGCTTCGTCACGATACGCCGCATGGTTGATTTGAAAGTGTGACCTGATGCTGGACTTCGCCCTCATTTCACAGCTTCGGCCGATGTTGCTGATCCTGCTGTTCGTCGCGATCGTGGCCATTGTCTATGGTGTGACGGAGGCGGTCGCGCGTACGTCCCGGGTGCGGAGTCGGCTGGATGTCGTTAGCGACGTCGGTGGCGCGGTGCAGGGCGGTGGGCAGTCGCTGCGTAACGAGCGCAACAATAGCGAATGGAAGAAGCTGGTCGATCGGATCGAGAAGCTGGGTATTTCGCTGGCGGATACGAAGAATGACAGCTTGCGCAAGCGGCTGATCGCGGCAGGCTATCCTTCGCCCGAGGCGCCGAAGATATTTACCTTCATTCGGCTGGTGCTGACGCTGGCGCTGCCTGCGGTGCTGGTGCTGATGTCGCTCAACAAGCCGGAGCCGCCGAGCCCGGTGAAGCTGTATTTCATGGCGACCGCCATTGCGGTGCTGGGGCTGTATCTGCCGAACCTTTTCATTTCGGCCAAGGCGGCGCGGCGGCAGGAGGCGATCGTTCATGGCTTCCCCGATGCGCTGGACCTGATGCTGGTGTGCGTCGAGGCGGGGCTGGGGCTGGAAGCGGCGATGGATCGGGTGGGGCGCGAACTCGCCATCTCGCACCCGCTGGTGTCGCAGGCGCTGGGCAAGGTCGTGCTGGAACTGCGCGCGGGGATGAGCCGGGCGGATGCTCTGCGGCGGATGGCGGATGATGTGGATGTGGACGAAATCCGGTCTTTTGCCACGCTGCTGATCCAGTCGGACCAGCTGGGATCGAGCGTCGGTCAGACGCTGCGCGTCTATGCGGCGGAAATGCGCGAGAAGCGGCGGATGCGGGCAGAGGAGAAGGCGCATCGGCTGCCGGTGTTGCTGTCGGTGCCGCTGGTCGCGTGCATGCTGCCAGTGATGATCGGGGTGCTGATGCTGCCCGCCGTGGTGCGGGTGGTGCGGGATATCCTGCCGGTGATGACCCGGTAGCGGAAAGCAAGAAGGGGGACGGGGCATGATGAGACAGGCAGTGGCGATATCGCTGATGCTGGCGTGCGCGGCATGCAGTTCGGCCAACCGGGAAGTGGCGATCCGGCCTGTAAATGCCGAGGCGGCGGCGGCGGCGGGGAAGGACGCCATCGCGCGGGGGCAGTTGCTGTTTTCGCGGGGAGAATATGCGCTGGCACTGGATGCCTACCGGCGGGCGATGCGGCAGGACCCGGCCGATGCGAACGCGCTGAACGGCGTTGCGATCAGCTATGCGGCGATCGGGCGGCATGATCTGGCGCGGGATTATTTCGAGCTGGCTCTGGCGCGTGCACCGATGGACGAGCGCATCCATCGCAACTTCGCGCGAAGCCTGAACGCGCAGGGTTTGCAGGGAGAAGCAAACGCTTTACTGGCTGAGATCGGGCAGGGCGTGCAAGCTGGTGGTGCGCGCCGCCCGACGCTGGCGCAGATCGCGATGGACGGTGGCAAGCGTCCGGCGGCACCCGTGCGGGCGGTCGGGCTGGAGCTGGAGCGGGTTTCGATGGGCGAGGTGCGGCTGCGCACAGTGTCAACGGGCGTCACACAGGCTGCGCTGCCGGGGCGGGCCATTGCGCAATTGAATACCGCGATCGTGACTGTTGCGGATGGGGTTGGCGCGGCGCCAGCCATCACGCTCTCGCGGTCGTTGGCGGCGCCGATCATGACCCGGCCGACGCCTGTTCAAGTGACGGCGGCAGGCTGTGGTGAGCCCAAGGATGGCTCCGGTGCGGGAGCGTCACGCCCCTGCGCGACGATGGCGGGGGGGGATGAGCCCGACAGCCTGTTCCAGAAGCTATGGGCGTGGAGCGGGGGCCGGGGATGAGCATCCTGCTGCTGCTGGCGGCTGGGGCCATCTCGCCCGGCGCGACACTAGCCGAGACGACGCCCGCAGCGGCTCTGGACTATGGCCGATTGATCGATGACGCGATCGAAGGCGGGCGGATCGTACAGGCCGAGCTAATGCTGAGCCAATGGCGCGACGGGGCGCAGGCGCAGGACAAGCGGGGCATTGACATCACGGTCGCGCAAATGGCGCTGGCCAAGGGGCAGGATGCGGAGGCGGAGGCGCGCTTTTCCGCAATCGGCGAGGCGGGAACGGCGGATTGCCGGATCGATGAAGGGCTGGGCATCGCAAGGTTGCGGCTAGGCCGGGCGGATCAGGCGGTCGAAGCGCTGCGCCGCGCGGTCGATCAATGTGCGTCGCGCTGGCGGGCGTGGAACGCGCTGGGCGTCGCTTATGACAAGGCAAAGTCCTGGGCGCTGAGTGCCGACGCCTATGAGCGGGCCTTTCAGTTGACCGACAGGCCGGTGCAGGTGCTGAACAATTATGGGCTTTCGCTGATGGCGCAGGGACAGGCGGACAAGGCGATCGCCATATTCGACAAGGCGCGGGACATGGCGCCCGATGACGCGCGCCTCATCGCGCATAGCGATGCCGCGCAGGTGATGGCTGGACGCGATATAGAAAGGCGCGCCGCCGATGACGCCAATAGCTGGGCCAGGCGGCTGAGCGATGCGGGTCAGGTGGCGTTGCGCATGGGGGATGCGGTGAAGGCGCGGGCCTATCTGAGCCGCGCGGTCACGGAGTCCGAGAGTTTTCAGCCGGAGGCGACTGCGGCTTTAGCTGGCATGGGGGCAAGGCCATGACGAAGGACCTTGTCCTGATTGCGCTGTCGTTGGTTCTGCTGGGCGCGGCGATCGAGGATATTGCGCGGTTGCGGATATCCAACATCTTTCCATTGCTGGTGATGGGGCTGTTCGTGCCCTGGGTTGCCTTGGCCGGATGGGAAAATGACATCTGGCAGAATGGCACGCTGTTTCTGGCCGTGTTTGCGCTCGGATGCCTGATGTTCGCGCTGCGATGGATGGGCGGGGGTGACGTCAAGCTGCTGGCGGCCTGCGCGCTGTGGTTCGATTGGGGTGCGGCGCTGCCCTGGTTTGTTTATGTGACGGTCGGTGGCGGCATGCTGGCGTTGCTGATCATCGCTGGGCGGCGGATGGTGCCGAAAGCGGTGCGGGAAGGGTCTTCACTGTCGATCTTCGCGCCGGGCGGGCCGATCCCTTATGGTGTGGCGATTGCTCTGGGGACGGTGATGGCGCTGTATATGGCGGGGCCTAATCCTAGCGGGGTTGCGCATCTGCCTGCGTTTGTGCGGGGGCTGTAGTCGCGCAACATCGGCATTGTTGAGGGGGGCTGACGCGGAAGCTCGCTGCGCTCGCGCCCACCCCTAACACCTCCCGCTTGCGGGAGGGGGATGTCTTGGATGGTGGTGAGCGAGCGGTCAGTTCTGAAGCGCGCTTTAGCGGGATAGCGGCCGCTTGACGGCTGAGCATCCTCGACCGCGGTGCGCCAATTTTTGACTTTCTGGAGCCAAACCGTGGCGCTTAAATGCGGACGCCATATCGGCGTTGCTGCTGCTTGCGACACCGTTAGCCACAGCAGGGAGGGGGCGAGGACCGTTTCGCAGGCGGGGTGACCGGCGGCAGCTACAAGCGTTAAATGCTCTACTCCGTGCGGAATGGCACGCCTGTATTGATGTGGTCGCGCTCGTACCCGATCACTGCCTCGGCAAAGTCGGATTGCCCAGCCTCCATCTGGCCGAGGTAGTACCAATAAAATTCTTCCGTACTCATCAGCTCATGGAACTTCTTCGACTTCATCGTGAGCAAACTGTCCTGCGCGGCTGTAGTCTCGGTAGGTGTCTTCTCGCTGAGGTGCCGTCGAGCGTTCGCAAGGCAGGCCTCCGCGAGCTTCACGCAGTCCCGCGCCGCCACGTCCCGCACGACCTCGCGAGGCGTTTGCACTCGGTCGGGATCTGCTCGAAGGTCGCTGTACATCGACGGTTCGCGCCCATGCGCTAGATGGAGAGCAAGATCCAAGGCCTTCTCCAGTCCAGCCCGTTGATCGGAGTCGTTCAGAGCCCACATGCTCAGGGCGTAGGTGATCTTCTGCCGGTGATCCGCCATGTGAGCTTTCAGCCGCGCACAGACCGCTGGGTCTGCCAAGTTGCGGAGCTGAGCGTGGAACGCGAGCAACGCCTTTCCAGCCTCTTCCACGGATGAGAACGCAAGGAAGTAGGCGCGCGCCATGTGGTCGTGCTCCAACAGCAGTGCCGCTTCGGCGAGCAACTCCTCACTGTTGTTCAGCGCCGCATCCGCGTAGGCCCGCAGCAGCTCAGGAGTCAGTTTTGGAAATGGCTGTTCGTTCATAACCCTACGTCGGCGGCCGTTCAAATAAGACAACTGGAACCCGAAAAGCAGTCGCCCCCCGGCGACATCCGGCCCGGATAATGGCATAACTGCGCCCACTGTCATCTGAATAAGCGCCCCTCAATTTTCATCGCGCTCCGAGACAGGGCCGTGTGAAAGATGCCGCAAATCCAGTTGGCGCGTCCAGCCTTGTGGTCAGCCCGGCGAGTGACTGGTTTTCTCCAATCGATGCGAGAAAGGCGCCATTCCGTAATCGGCCATTCTGGGTGCCCAAGATCGAAAAGCAGCCCTTCCGCACCTGGCGATCGAAAATTGGCGCTGAACGGCGGGAAATGGTCGCTTGCTGCCGTCCCCGATCTCGTCATGCCAGCGTAAGTTGATGGCGCGCTGCCCAGCCTCCTGAGATCCCAGCCTCCGCTGGATGACGGGTGTTGGGGTGGATCAGGGACTTGGGGGGCGTGGGAGGGTGGCGCGCGCCGGGTCAGGCGCGGGTCAGTAGGCCCTCTACCAAGCCTTCGAACAGGCGGCGGCCGTCGGTTTTGCCGTGGGCGGGTTCGATGACGCGTTCGGGGTGGGGCATCATGCCCAGCACATTGCCAGCTTCGTTGAGGATGCCGGCAATGTTGCGGGCGGAGCCGTTGACGGCTTCGTCATAGCGTAGCGCGACGCGGCCTTCGCCTTCGAGGCGGTCGAGCGTGGCGGCGTCGGCGAAATAGTTGCCGTCATGATGGGCGACGGGATAGGTCACTGTCTCTCCAGCGGCATAGCGGCTGGTGAAGGCGCTCTGGGCGTTTTCGACGGTCAACGCGACATCGCGGCAGACGAAATGGCCGCCTGCGTTGCGTAGCAGCGCGCCGGGGAGCAGGCCGCTTTCGGTCAGTACCTGGAAGCCGTTGCAGATGCCGAGCACATAGGTGCCGCGCTCGGCCGCCTTGGCGACGGCCTGCATGACGGGCGAGCGGGCGGCCATCGCGCCGGAGCGCAGATAGTCGCCGTAGGAGAAGCCGCCGGGTACGCCGATCAGGTCGATGCCTTCGGGCAATTCGGTGTCGCGATGCCAGACCATGACCGGCTTTTCACCGCTCACCGCCTCGAAAGCCACGGCGAGGTCGCGGTCGCAATTGCTGCCGGGGAAGACGATGACGGCGCTCTTCATGGCTCAGGCCACCTTTTCGATGCGGTAGTTTTCGATCACCGTGTTGGCGAGCAGCTTGCGGCACATGGCGTCAATATCTTCGTCGCTGGTGCCGTCGGCAAGGTCCAGCTCAATGAGCTTGCCCGCGCGCACGTCGTTGACGCCCGAGAAGCCGAGGCCGTCGAGTGCGTGGTGGATCGCCTTGCCCTGCGGGTCGAGGACGCCGCCCTTGAGGGTGACGAAGATGCGGGCTTTCATGAGGCCAAAAACTCCGTGGATTGCTATGGCGCACCCCCTAGTCCCCTGCGCCGCGCCAGGCAAGGCATTATCCCTTTATTAGTGGGCCGACGCTATGGTTGCGGGGACGGGACAGAGGGTTTTGAATATGGCTGGTCTTGCGCTGGCGATGTTTGTGGGGCTTTTTGCCTTTGGGCAGCAGATCGTCGGCTATGACGATCCGCATGGGCGTGTTCAGCTGGCCCTGCTGGCTACCTTCGCCTTCGGTGTTCTGATCGGATACCGGGCTAGCGCTTGAGCTTAACTGGAAAAGTTGTTCGTTTCAGCGGTCCTCTGTTTTAGGGCGGGGCGATGAGCGGCGATTATCTTTATTATGCATGCGCGATCGTGGCGGTTGTCCTTTCCGGGCTCGCCAAGGGTGGTTTTGCCGGGGCCGGGGCGCTGGCCATGCCGATCATGGCGCTGGGCATCGATCCGGTGCGGGCGGCGGCGATCATGCTGCCTATCCTAATATTGCAGGATGCGGTGAGCGTCTGGTCGTTCCGGCATAGCTGGGATCGGCATATATTGAAGGTGATGATGCCGGGCATGGTTGTCGGCGTGGGGCTGGGTTATCTGTTCGCTGCGCGGGTGCCTGAGACGGCTGTGTTGGGGGCGCTCGGTTTCATTTCGACGCTGTTCGGCGCGCAGAGGCTGTGGGTTGAGCGGGGCGGGAAGGTCGTTCTGCCGTCCAGTTCGCCGGATTGGGTGGGCACATTGCTCGGCGTTGCGAGCGGATTTACCAGCCAAATCGCGCATGCGGGCGCGCCGCCATTCCAGATGTGGGTGATGCCCAAGCGGCTGGCGCGTGACGTGCTGATCGGCACTACGGCGATTGCCTTTGCCATCATGAACTGGATCAAGGTGCCCGCTTATGCGGCGTTGGGGCAATTTACGCGGGCTAATTTGATGGCGACCGCGATGCTGGCGCCGGTGGCCATTGGAGCGACCTATGCGGGGGTGGTGTTGGCGCGGAAGGTTGATCCGGCGCGGTTTTACACGCTGATTTATGTGTTGATGGTGCTGTTGGGGGTGAAGTTGATGGTGGATGCGGTGGTGGGATAGGGGATTTTCCCCTCCACCACTCGCTTTGCGAGCGGTCCCCCTCCCCATCTATCGATGGGGAGGATTTGGGAGTCAGTCTTTGCTGCGCTTTTTGCGGTGGGTGTCGAGGTCGAGGACGGTCGTGTCCGCGCCTTCGGGCAGGAGGCCCAAGCGGCGGGCGACTTCCTGATAGGCTTCGACTTCGCCGCCAAGGTCGCGGCGGAAGCGGTCCTTGTCCAGCTTTTCGCCGGTGTTCATGTCCCACAGGCGACAGCCGTCCGGGCTGATTTCGTCGGCCAGGATGATGCGGCTGAAGTCGCCGTCCCACAAGCGGCCAAACTCCAGCTTGAAGTCGACAAGGCGGATGCCGATGGCCGCGAAGAGGCCGCACATGAAGTCGTTGATGCGGATTGCCATGTCGGCGATGTCGTGCATCTCTTCCTGCGTGGCCCAGCCGAAGCAGGCGATATGTTCTTCGGATACGAGCGGGTCGCCCAGCGCGTCATCCTTGTAGCAATATTCGATGAGGGTGCGGGGCAGCTGCGTGCCTTCCTCAATCCCCAGCTTCTTGCTCAAGGAACCGGCGGCGACGTTGCGCACCACGACCTCGATCGGCACGATTTCGACCTGGCGGACCAGCTGCTCGCGCATGTTGAGGCGGCGGATGAAGTGGGTGGGCACGCCAATCTGGCCGAGCAGGGTGAAGATATGTTCGGAAATGCGGTTGTTGAGCACGCCCTTGCCGGAAATCGTGCCCTTCTTCTGCGCGTTGAAGGCGGTCGCGTCGTCCTTGAAATATTGGATGATCGTGCCGGGCTCAGGGCCTTCGTAAAGGATCTTTGCCTTGCCTTCGTAGATCTGGCGGCGACGGGCCATGCGCGTTCCTGTCTTCCCAAGAAAAGAATGTGCCCCGGCAACGCGAATCGAAGAGGATCAGCGGGTGCCGGGGCTGCTGGCGTGGCCCATAGACCAAAGCAGGCGGGGGTGCAATTAGCGCGCTGATCTGGCCGCGAACCGACATGGGTTCAATGGCTTCGTCCGGCGAGGTCGGTTCAGTGCGCGATTTCGACGTCCGCCGTCTGCTCATCGTCGCGGTGGACCGCCGTCAGCCGTTCGGTGAAGCAGCGGCGCCACCAGCTGATGTCCTGTTCCTCGACACAGTCCATCATCGAACGCCAGCGGCGCTTGCGTTCATCGAGTGGCATGGCGAGGGCGCGGTTGATCGCGTCGGACATCTCCTCCGGGCTGTAGGGGTTGATGAGCAGCGCGTCCTTGAGCTGGGTCGCGGCGCCAGCGAAGCGGGAGAGGATGAGGACGCCCGGATCATTGGGGTCCTGCGCGGCGACATATTCCTTCGCGACGAGGTTCATGCCGTCGCGCAAGGGGGTGACGAGGCCGATGCGGGCGGCGCGGTAGATGCCCGCCAGCTTGTCGCGCGGATAGCCCTGATTCACATAGCGGATCGGGGTCCAGTCCACGTCGCTATATTCGCCGTTGATGCGCCCGGCGGTGGCGTCGAGCGTCGAGCGAATGTGCTGGTAGCTTTCCACTTCCCCCCGCGACGGCGGGGCGATTTGCGTCAGGACCACCTTGCGATGATGTTCGGGATGGTCCTTGAGGAAGCGGGCATAGCCGCTGAATCTTTCCTCCAGCCCCTTGCTGTAGTCGAGCCGGTCCACGCCCACGATCATCGCGCGGTCCTGCAATGAGCGGCGGACCTGTTCGAACATCTTTTTCGCGGGTTCACTGACGGCGGCGTTGGAAAATTCCTGCGCGTTGATGCCTATGGGGCAGGCGATCGCCTGAATCGTGCGGTCGCCCAGCGTGACGAAGTCGCCATTTACCGTCCCGTTCATCTCCCGCTCTACATAGTGGCGGAAGGATTCGAGCCATTCTTCCGTATGGAAACCGATGACGTCATAGGCGAACAATGTCTGCACCAACTTGGTATGATGGGGCAGGGACACGAGTAGGCGGGTGGGCGGCCATGGGATGTGGAGGAAGAAGCCCATCCGGTTGTTATGCCCCTTGTCCCGCAACATCTGGCCGAGCGGGATCATGTGATAATCCTGCACCCAGATGATGTCTTCGGGCTCGATCAACGGGCTGGTCGTGTCGGCGAAGCGGTGGTTGACGCGGTTATAGCCGCCTTCGAAATCACGGGCATATTCGGCCAGATCGATGCGGAAATGGAAAAGCGGCCAGAGCGTCTTGTTGGCATAGCCGTTATAATATTCATCGACGTCCTGTTCTTCGAGGTCGATCGTTGCCGTCTTGACGCCTTCATCTTCGGAGAAGCCGATATGGCCGGTGAAATTTTCGGTGATTTCGCCGGACCAGCCTACCCAGATGCCCCGGCTTTCCCGCAGCGCTTGCGACAAGGCGACGGCAAGGCCGCCCTGATTGCCGGATTTGTTGGGTCTGCTGACTCGGTTGGAAATGACTATCAGGCGGCTCATCGCATCACGCTCCACGGCTTGCTCAGCAGAACGGCGCAGTTGATGATGCCGACCAATGAGTAGGTCTGGGGATAATTGCCCCACAATTCCCCTGTCGCGGGATCGATATCCTCCGACAGCAGCCCGGCGGCGGTGCGGCGGGACAGCATTTCTTCAAACAGCAGCCGTGCTTCTTCCGTGCGGCCGGTGCGGTGCAGGGCCTCTATCAGCCAGAAGGTGCACACGTTGAAGGCGGTGACGGGCTCCCCGAAATCATCCGGTGTGCTGTAACGAAGCATGTCGTTGCCCCGGCGGAGATCCTTTTCCAGTGCCTTCAACGTACCGACGAACATCGGATTGTCGGCGGTCAGGAAGCGCAGGTCCAGAAGCTGAAGCAGCGAGGCGTCGCGGGCATCATCCTCGAAATTGGCGGAGATGGCGTTGCTGCCGCTGCGCCAGGCCGATTGCAGGATGCGGGCCTTCATGATCTCGGCCCGTTCGCGCCAATAAACCTCCCGCTCGGGCAGGTCCAACGCGGCGGCGGCATGGGCGAGGCGGTCGCAGGCGGCCCAGCACATCACCGCGCTATAGCTGTGCACATGAGCGCGGGTGCGCAGTTCCCACAGGCCAGCGTCGGGCTGGTCATAGACCGACCATGCGCGTTCGCCGACTGCTTCCAAGGATTCGAAGTCGGACATGCCCGCCATGCGGAGCAGGCGCTGATCAATGAAGCCCTGAACCGAGGACAGGACGATCTGGCCATAGGCATCATGCTGAATCTGGGAATAGGCGGCGTTGCCGACGCGAACCGGCCCCATGCCGCGATAGCCCGGAAGGTTCTGCGCCTCGCGTTCCTCCAGCGTGGCGTTGCCGCGCACGTCATAGAGCGGCTGGATATGGCCGCCCTTTGCGCCATCGACGATGTTGCGAAGGTAGACGAGGTAGCTTTCCAATACGTCGAGCGCGCCGAGGCGGTTGAGCGCTTCCACCGTGTAATAAGCGTCGCGTATCCAGCAGTAGCGATAGTCCCAGTTGCGGCCTGAATCGGCATGTTCCGGGATGCTGGTGGTCAGCGCCGCGACGATCGCGCCGGTTTCCTCATGCTGGCAAAGCTTTAGCGTGATGGCCGAGCGAATGACCGCTTCCTGCCATTCGGCGGGAATGGCGAGGCCGCGCACCCAGACCTGCCATTCATGGATGGTGTCGTCCAGCATGCGCTCCACTTCGGGGCGAAGCGCATCCGAAAAGCTTTCGTCCGGCCCGAGGAAAAAGTGCATGTCATGTTCGAGCCGGAACCAGCTTTCCTGAGAAATGAGGCCGATGGGCGCGTTGGTCGACATGCGCATCGCCATGTAGGACAGGACTAGGCGAATATGGTTTGAGCCATAGCTGATCGGCACGCTTTCTGAATTCCAGGACGTGGTCGGGCGGAGCCGCACGCGGATGCGGGGGCTGCCAGCCACAGGCCGGACGATCCGAGCAAACGCCACCGGGCGGTACATGCGGCCCATATGGCGATGGCGCGGGCAGAAGTCGTAAAGCTCTATGGCATTGCCGTGATCATCGGTCAGGCGGGTCACGAGGATGGGCGTGTTACGGATATAATGTTGTTCGACGCTGACGCAGTTTTCCAGCTCAATCGCCCAGAAGCCGCGCGCTTCCGGCGCGTCCCAGCTCTTGTCGTCGAGTAGGGCGGAAAAGACGGGGTCCCCGTCCACGCGGGGCACGCACGCCCATATCATCCGCCCTGCGCGATCGATCAGCGCGGATGCCTGGCAATTGCCGATGGGCCAGAGATCGAGAGTGCGTTCGTTTCCGGCGGAATGCGTTGTACTGGTCCTGACTATCGGTCTGCCCCCCTGGCTCGTTCAAACGAAGGGGGCGCCAGCCATGGCTCAGCCGGGCCGGACGACCCCCCGCGCGAGATAATGCCTGACGGCGGCAACCTGTTCCAAAGAGAATGCGGCGAGTGTCGTCCGGGGCGGGCCGACCAGAATGCCCGCGCCGCCCAGTTCGGTGGCGGCGGCAAAGCCTTCCTCATCCGTGACATCGTCGCCGATGAAGAGCGGGCGGCCACCTGCCATGGGGGTGCGCGCCATCAGCGTGTGGACCGCGCTGCCCTTGTCCGCGCCGCCGGGGCGCAGTTCGAACAGCATCTTGCCCGGTTGCACGGCGAGACCAAGTTTGGCGGCGAGGTCGCGGGCCAGTTCGCCCGCCTGCTCACCCCATTGAGGGGCGCCGCGGAAGTGCAGGCCGACGCTGATCGATTTGCGTTCGACCAATATGCCGGGCTTGCCCTCCGCAAAGCTGTGGAAGGCCGCTTCGGCATCATCGACCGCCGGGCGACGAGGGGCGGCTTCGACCTGTTCGCCGGGCTGGGCAAATTCCAGCCCGTGTGTTCCGGCGAGCAGGAAGTCGGCGAACCCCAGATCGCGCAGGGTGACGATCGACCGGCCGCTGACGATTGCCAGACGGCCTTGCAGCACATCGCGCAATTCGCCGAGCAGGGTGAGGAGGTCGCCATCCACGACTACGCCGTCAGGTGTGGCGGCGATCGGCGCGAGGGTGCCGTCAAAGTCGAGAAACAGCGCCGCGCCGGTCAGCAGCGAGGCAGGCGGCGGCGGGAGGGCGATGACAGGAGGTGGGTTGGAATCGGACACGGGCGCAAATTGGCCCGTGGCGGGGAATGTGCAAGCCCCGGAGGGCGAAGGAGGTGAATTTTTCGGGGCTGTAATCCCCGTTTCCGTTTTGTCGTTGCGCTGCTATTCCGATCGCGATGACCGATTTTCGCGACCCGTTCGACGCTATCAAGGATCACCCGTTCGACGAAGCGCTGTCCCAGCGCTACCTCGTCTATGCGCTTTCCACGATCACGGCGCGGTCGCTGCCTGACCTGCGCGATGGATTGAAGCCGGTGCACCGGCGTCTGTTGTGGGCGATGCGGCTGCTCAAGATGGAGCCGGGCGGGGCGTCGCCGGATGTGCTGGTCGCCAATCCGGCGCGTAACACGACTTCTTATAAGAAATGCGCGCGCGTCGTGGGCGATGTGATCGGTAAATATCACCCGCATGGCGATACGTCGGTCTATGACGCCATGGTGCGGTTGGCGCAGGATTTCTCGCTGCGCACCCCTCTGGTCGATGGGCAGGGCAATTTCGGCAATATCGACGGCGATAATGCGGCCGCCATGCGCTACACCGAGGCGCGGCTGACGCAGGCGGCGGCCGATTTGATGGCCGGGCTGGACGAGGGGACCGTCGAGTTCAGGCCCACTTATAATGGCGAGGATGAAGAGCCGGAGGTTTTCCCCGGCCTTTTCCCCAACCTGCTGGCAAATGGCGCAAGCGGGATCGCGGTCGGCATGGCGACGAGCATTCCGCCGCACAATGTCGCAGAGCTGATCGATGCGGCGAGCCTGCTGATCGAAAATCCGGACGCTGAACATGCAGAGCTGATGCAGATCGTGCGCGGGCCGGATTTCCCGACCGGCGGCGTGCTGGTGGATAACGCTTCCATCATTTCGGAAGCCTATGCGACGGGGCGGGGATCGTTCCGCACGCGGGCGCGCTGGCACAAGGAAGATGGCGGGCGCGGGACCTGGGTGGCAGTGGTCACGCAAATCCCCTTCCAGGTGCAGAAGTCCAAGCTGATCGAGCAGATCGCGGCGCTGATCAACGACAAGAAGCTGCCGATACTGGCGGATGTACGGGATGAGAGCGACGCGGAGATCCGCATTGTCCTGGAACCGCGGGCACGGACGGTCGATTCCGATGTGCTGATGGACAGCCTGTTCCGGCTGACTGACCTGGAGAACCGCTTTCCGCTGAACCTCAACGTGCTGGACGCGAGCCGGACGCCGCGCGTTCTGGGGCTGAAGCCGGTGTTGATCGAGTGGCTGAAGCACCAGATCGACGTGCTGGTGCGGCGGGCGCAGCATCGGCTGGACAAGATCGCCGCGCGGGTCGAACTGCTCGACGGCTATATCATCGCCTATCTGAACCTCGATCGGGTGATCGAAATCATCCGGACAGAGGATGAGCCCAAGGCAGTGATGATGGAGGAGTTTGGGCTGAACGACCGGCAGGCCGAAGCAATCCTCAACATGCGGCTGCGTTCGCTGCGCAAGCTGGAGGAGATGGAGCTGCGGCGCGAGCATGCGGGGCTGCTCAAGGAACGGGATGAGCTTACCAAGCTGGTCGAGAGTCCTACCCGTCAGCGCAACCGGCTGAAAAAGGATCTGGCGGAACTACGCAAGCGCTATTCGCCAGAGAGCGATATCGGCAGGCGGCGGACTTTGGTGGAGGAAGCAGCGCCCGCGCGCGAAATTCCGCTGGAGGCGATGATCGAGCGCGAGCCGATCACCGTGATCCTGTCGGAGCGCGGCTGGATACGGGCGATGAGCGGTCATCGCGACCTTTCTTCGGCGGACACGTTGAAGTTTAAGGAAGGCGACGGGCCGAAAATCGCTTTCCATGCGCAAACGACCGACAAGCTGCTGCTGGCGACGGCGAGCGGGCGCATATTCACGCTGGGGGCGGACAAGTTGCCGGGCGGGCGCGGATTTGGCGATCCGGTGCGGTCGCTGGTCGATATGGATGATCAAGGCGACATCGTGGCGCTGTTCCCTGCGAAGACAGGAAGCGAATTGTTGCTGGCGGCGTCGGACGGCAGGGGCTTTGTCGCGGCGGTCGCGGATGTCATTGCCGAGACGCGCAAGGGCAAGCAGGTGGTGAACGTGCGTCCGGGCTCGCGCTTGACGGTGGTTCACGTCATCGGGGCAGAGGCGGACAGCGTCGCCGTGGTCGGTGAGAATCGCAAGCTGCTGGTGTTCCCGCTGGTCGAAATGCCGCGCATGTCGCGCGGGCAGGGCGTGCAGATGCAGCGTTATCGCGATGGCGGTCTGTCGGACGCCGT
Organism: Sphingobium sp. Cam5-1; assembly: GCF_015693305.1. Taxonomy (NCBI): domain Bacteria; kingdom Pseudomonadati; phylum Pseudomonadota; class Alphaproteobacteria; order Sphingomonadales; family Sphingobiaceae; genus Sphingobium; species Sphingobium sp. Cam5-1. The sequence goes on from NZ_CP065138.1 coordinate 751,636, forward strand.
CACTTTCCGGATGAGCGATGGCCTGAGCTGGGCGATGGGCGGAGGGAGCGGGCGCATCCGAACCGAGGCCGACATGACGCCGTGGCGTGTGGCGCGCGGGGCGGCAGGGCGGATGCCGCCGGTCGGCTTCCCGCGAGACAACCGATTTTGACGATCGCATAACAAGCCGGATATCTTCTTGAAATTACATCGGGTCATTTCCTGAAAATTTACCACTGGTATCTAATCCGGTGGCATGAAAACGGTGCCAGCGCGTATTCGGCCAAGTCAAAGGCTGGACGACAACCTCCTCGCGAGGTTCGAGCGTACGCATCTGCGTTGCCTGGCGGAGATGGAGCATTGGTTGGAGGCGGTGCCCCACGCCGCAGCCATGTTGTGTTTAAAAGACAATGACTTGTCGATCGTTGCTGTTAACAAGACTTTTTATCACAGTTTCCTGGACAGGGGCGATACCGGCGCCGAGTCGCCTTATTGCAAGGACTGGCGCGAACGGATCATCAAGGTTGCGCTTTCGGAAAGCGTCTCCGCCACGTTTGAATTGCGGCGTGATGGTCCTTTAGGGCCGGAATATTTCTCCTGCACCGCCGGGCTGCTGCCCTCGACTGACGAAGCGGCGCACCTCATTCTCTTCACAGCGCTGGACCGTACTAGCGATCGCGTGACCGAACGCAATCTGCGTCGCGAGCTGTTGTCCGACGGGCTGACCGCGCTGCCAAACCGTACGGGTTTTGGCGAAGAGATCGATGACCGGCTGCGCAATTCCCCATGGCCGAGAAATTCGCAGTTCGGGATCATCGCGATCGATCTCAGCCGATTTAGCCGGGTTAACGAATCGCTGGGGCCGATGGCCGGCGATGAACTGCTGATCACGGTTGCCAAGCGCTTGAAGTCGAGCCTGCGGCAGGGCGATGTGCTGGCGCGGATCGGCGGCAATGATTTTGCGATATTCGCTCGATTGAACAATGGCTTGTCCGACTGTCTTCATATCGTACAGAGGGTAAGGGATGCGCTGAATTCGCCGATCCGCCTCAGCGATCTGCAAATTCGAGTCGACTGTGCGATCGGATGTGCTCTGGCGACCAGCCTGGACGATGACCCCGACGATATAATCCGCAAGGCACAGGCGGCGGTGAAGATCGCCAAGCGTAGCGGCAAGGTGGAAATCTATCGCAACGGCGTGCTGAAGGAAGCGCAGCGGCGCTTTTCCATCGAAAGCCGCCTGCGCACCGCATTGACACACGGTGATCTTACCTTGGCGTACCAGCCACTCATCCAGTTGCAGACGGGGGAGATTACCGGATTTGAAGCGCTCGCCCGCTGGAATGACCCCGAACTGGGCCATGTTTCCCCGTGCGAATTCATTGCCGTGGCCGAGGAAAGCGGCCTCATCACCCCTCTCGGCCGGTGGGCGGCCTATGAGGCGGCGCAGGCGCTGAGCCGGTGGGATGCGAAATTCGGACAGGCAATGCCGGTCGGGGTCAATGTGAACCTGTCGCCGATCCAGATGGCGCGCGATGATGTGGCGTCGATGTTCGAGGAAGCGCTGCGCTATTCAGGCGTGTCGGGCAAGCGGTTGACCGTCGAACTGACGGAAAGCGCGATCATCGCCGATCCGGACAAGGCCCGGAAACTGCTGGTCGCGTTGAAGGACCTGCAAATGCCGATCGCCATGGACGATTTCGGCACGGGCTATTCCAACCTTGCCAGCTTGCACAGCCTGCCGATCGACATTTTGAAGATCGACCGCAGCTTTGTGTCCAACATGTTGGATGACAAGGACAAGCAGGCGATCGTCCGCACCATCCTGTCGCTGGCCGAATCGCTGAACCTGCATGTCACGGCTGAAGGCGTGGAGACGCAGGAACTGGCCCATGCGCTGCAATCCATGGGATGCAGCCACGGGCAGGGCTTTTACTTCGCGCGCCCCATGCCCGAAAATGACGCGTTCGATTATTGGCGCGCGCGTTGGAATTTCGAAACGGTCTGATCCGCGATCTGATCGACCCGGCCTGCCTCCGGGAAACCTTCTTCTACCCAGATACGCTGCACCTCGCCCAGCGCCTTGGCGACTTCGGGGCCGGGCGGAAGGCCGCGCGCGATCAGGGCGCCTCCGCCGATCGGGAGTTGCGGCGGCGTCCAGCCTTCGAGCGAGGCGATGCTGTCGAGGGGGGCCATGGGATCGAGCAGGATACGATCGATTGCACCTTCGACGCCGATGGTGAAGGCGAGCGCCTTGAGCGATGGGGCCGCCTTATGGGGCTCCAGCGCGAGGACGAGGCGTTTTCGCGCCTTGTTCGACAGTTTGAGGCGGGCGCCCACGGCATCAGCGGTGCGCGCGTCGGGGGGAAGCAGGGCTGCCAGGCGGCGCAGCGCTGCGTACGGAATGCCAGCGTCGGCTTCACGCGCGATCAACTGAGCTAGTCGAGCAAGTCCGTCCCTGTCGATCTCCGGAAGAACGGGAACGAGGATGCCGCCTTCGATCATCAATTGGAGCGAGGCGAAAGGATCGGGGAGGGCGAGGAGCTTCATCAGCTCATCAGCGATACGCTCCCGCGAAAGGGCCATCAGGCTGTTGGCGGCAGTGCGGCAGGCGGCATAAGCCTGCTCATCCGGTGTGTCGCGGCCGAAGCGGGCAAGGAAGCGGAAATAGCGCAGGATGCGCAGATGATCCTCCGCGATCCGCTCGGCCGCGCTGCCAATGAAGCGGACGCGGCCTGCTGCCAGGTCATCAACGCCACCGAAAAAGTCGGTCACTTCATGGGTATAGGGATCGGCGTACAGCGCATTGATGGTGAAATCGCGACGGGCAGCATCCTCTCGCCAGTCGGTGGTGTAGGCGATGGTCGCACGGCGGCCATCCGTGCTGACGTCGCGGCGCAAGGTGGTGATTTCGACCGGCCAGCCCCCGATCACCGCCGTGATCGTGCCATGGTCTATGCCGGTGGGCACAGCCTTGATCCCGGCGGCCTTCAGGCGTTCCATCACCTCTTGCGGCTCCAGCGCCGTGGCGATGTCGAGATCGTTGACGGGAAGCCCCAGCAGTCCGTCACGCACCGCGCCGCCGACATAGCGGGCAAGACCCTGTTCCGCCCCCAACGCGGCGAGCAGGCCGTCAAGGCCCGGCCGGTGGCGCCAATCGGCGTCAGGCAATAAGGCGGTCAAGATCAAGCCTCCGCGACAGGTTGGCGAGTATGGCGGCGGTGATGCCCCAGATACGGCGGCCATTCCACATTATTTCATAATAATGTCGTTCAACACCCTGATAATGGGCGGAATGGCTGACGCGGTTTGCCGGATCGAGCGCAAAGGATAGGGGCAGTTCGAACCAGTCAGCGACCTCGTCCGCTTGGGGCGTGAGCGGCAGGTCGGCCGGGATGACGCCCAGCACGGGCACAATGTCGAAGCCGGTGAAGGTGTGGTAGCGGTCGGTCGTGCCGATGACATCCACGATGTCAGGGCGTAGCCCGATTTCTTCGTGCGCCTCCCGAAGCGCTCCGGCGATCTCGCTGGCGTCTTCCTGATCGACGCGGCCGCCGGGGAAGGCGATCTGCCCCGCATGTTTGCGCAGGGAAGCCGCACGCTCGGTAAGGATAAGGCCGGGTTCCGGTCGGTCAGTGATGGCCACGAGCACGGCGGCGGGCGCAAGGACGAGTTCGCCGTCGATGCGGGGATCGCGTGTGTCCGATAGCATGATCCCGACTTCGCGCGCATGTCCTTCGGCAAGCGCGGCGCGGACGCGGTCGGCCAAGGTCATGCGGAACCGTCCAGCGGGTAGAAGGCGCCATTGCTCCAGAGGCCAACCGGGTCGCTTGCTTCGTCCAGCGCGAGGTTCATCAGCTCATAATAGACGCTGCGATTGACCAGCGCCTCAAGCCCGCCACGCACGTGCAGATAGGGGTGCGGGCCATCGGCCGTTTCCCGAATGACGAGCGGGTTTTTGGGGCCTGCGGGGATAAGGTCGCCCGTGTTGAGACGAAAGGCGAGGGCGCGGTCGCGGCCTTCACTCTCGCTCTTCAGCTCGACGGCGAGGAAGGGGGCGTCCTCGACTTCGATCGAGAGTTTTTCAACTGGTGTTACAAGGACATAAGAGCCGTCCTTTTCACGCCGCAGGATCGTCGAGAAGAGGCGCACCATGGCTTCGCGGCCGATCGGCGAACCCTGATGAAACCATGTGCCGTCGCGGGCGATGCGCATTTCGCTGTCGCCGCAATGGTCGGGATTCCACTTTTCGACGGGCGGCAGCCGCTTTTCCTCGGCCAGACGGGCTATGTCGGCCAGCGACAGGTTGGCAAGATCAGGTGGCGGGTCCATCGGCATGGCGTCGAGATAGGATCGCGCGGCGCCGAAGGCAAAAGGGAAATCACATCGGAGTGGTGATTCGCGGCCCAAGCATCCCTTCGCCACCGATCGCGGCTCCATCGACCGAAAGAGCGAGCAGTCGGCGCGCCTCATAGGGGCCGGGGCAGGTCCAGCCACCCGTGGATGCAGCGGAAAAGCCCCAGAAGCGGCCATAATATTCGGGATCGCCGATCATCATCAGCGGATCGCTATGGTGGGCGCGAGCGGCATTGACGACCGCGTCCATAAGTGCGCGGCCATGACCGGTGCGTTGAAGGGTGGGGGAGACGGCGACCGGGCCGACCATGATGAGCGGTGTCTGGGTTCCGTCGGCATGGGTGAGCGCGACCGGCCAGCTTTGGAGCGAACCGGCCAGCTCGCCATGTTCATCCATCATGCCGAAGGACAACTCAGGCACCCAGGGCATGCCGTCGCGGATCAGATAGGCGGTGCGGCCGTGCCTGTCGGGGCCAAAGGCGGCGTCGAGCAGTTGCTCAATCGCCTCTTCCGCCACGATGTTGAGGGGCACAATATGAGACACGTCTTGCCGATCCGCCGTCAATGGCGCATGGACCGCGCCGGAGCGGCGGGATTAACGCCTGTTCCGCAAAATTAAAGTCTATTCTGGCCATCGCCAGCAGCAGGAAAGCCATGGACCGCGGATTTGACGATTTTCTGACGCTGGAGGTTAACCATCTGGACGTCGATGTCCTGACGGGCATCTATTCGGAAGAAACCCACCTGCCGCAACCGCTGCGCATATCCATCCGCGCGCAGTTGAAGGTCGCCGATCATTATGAACTGGATACGCCGTTATCCCGTTCGAAAAATTATATGGACCTGAAGCATGCCGCCACGAGCGCATTGCCGGAAGGACAGCATTTCACGCTGATCGAAGCGGTGGCGGACCATATCATCGACACCATCTTCCTTCAGGATGACAAGGTGCTGCATGTCGAAGTTAAGATCATCAAGCTGGCGTTGAGCGAGAAGGGTGAGGAAATCGGCATTACTCTGGGCCGGTGGCGTAAGTGAGCTGACGGGCGTTCAGCCCTTCACCAGCCCGATCTCGCGAAGGCGCTCGATCAGATAGTCGTGCGCGGTTATCGGCGGGTCTCGGCGCGGGTGGTCCGCGTCCACGCATTGCGGCAGCGGTTCGATCAGGAAATCCGGCCGCAGGTGCAGGAAGAAGGGCATGGAATAGCGCGCGACGCCGCGCCGCTCCGGCGGAGGATTGACGACGCGGTGGCTGGTTGATCGCAGGCGGTGGTTGGTCAGGCGTTGGAGCATGTCGCCGACATTGATCGCCAGCGCGCCGGGTGGCGGTACGACGGGGAGCCAGTTGCCCTGGCGGTCCTTTATCTCCAGCCCGCCTTCCTCGGCGCCCAGTAGCAGGGTGATAAGGTTTATATCCTCATGCGCGCCTGCGCGGATGCCGGGGGCTTCGGGCGACACTGGCGGGTAGTGCAGCAGGCGCAGGATCGAATTGCCGTTTTCGATGGCGTCGTCGAACCAATGTTCGGGCAAGTCGAGATAGAGGGCGATCGCGGCGAGAAGTTGGGCGCCTATGCGGTCGAACTCTGCATAAAGACGGCTTAAAGTGGATTGAAATTCCGGTATCTCTTGGGGCCAGATATTTGGCGGCATGGTGGCGCCAAGGGGGTGTCCGGCGGGTAAGTCGCGGCCGACATGCCAGAATTCTTTGAGGTCATTCTCGCTCGCGTCCTTGGCGATTTCCCGGCCGAACGCTGTGTAGCCCCGCTGGCCGCCATTGTTGCTGGCATCGTAGCGGCGCTTTACATCTTCCGGCAGGGCGAAGAAGGCGCGGGCGAGCCTCCAGCCATCATCGATCAGGGTGGCATCCATGCCGTGGTCCTTCACCATGGCGAAGCCGAATTGCCGGAACGAATCGCCGAGCGCCGTTGCAAAATTCTGCCTTGCCATCGCGGTGAGGGACAGCAGGGGAACCTGTTCCAGCGGTGCGTGCGGCAAGTTTCGGCTTTCCTTCTGTCAATTGGCGCCGTCCGATCCTTGATCGGCCCAAGCGGCTGATGCAAGGAGGCGATCATGAACTATTGGCTCATGAAATCGGAACCCGATGCCTTTTCCTATGACGACCTGGTCAGGAAAGGGAAGGCCGAGTGGGATGGTGTTCGCAACCACGCCGCCCAGCTTCACATGAAGGCGATGCGCAAGGGCGACCTGTCCCTCTTTTACCACAGCAATATTGGTGTGGAGGCAGTCGGTATCATGGAGATTGTCGAGGAAGCCGCGCCCGACAGCACTGACGATAGCGGCAAGTGGATCGCGGTGCATGTCGCGCCGAAGGAAAAGCTGAAAAAGCCCGTTACGCTGAAGGCGATGAAGGCGGACCCGGCGTTGGCCGATATGGTGATGCTGCGGCAGTCGCGCCTGTCAGTGTCCCCCCTGACCGAGGCGCAGTTCCGTCACATCGTGGCGATGTCGCAGGCTTGATGCATGGCCGGTTGCGTCGGGTGCAACTGGTGATCCGCCTTTTGCGATTGCGCGCATGTGTCTGGCCCATAGGTTCGACACCAACAGAACAGAAATGCAGAGGTGTTTGATCGGCATTCACAAGGAGAAAACCTATGCGAATGCTGTCGAAATTCATTCTTACCGGTGCAGTCGGCACCCTCGCCGCTGCCCTTGCCCCCGCCCATGCGGAAGAAGGCAAGCAGCGCTTCACCCACGAAGGCTACACCTATGTCTATCAGGTGAAGGACACAAAGACGGGTCGGCTCGTGTCAGGCCGTCGTTATCCAGATGCCGTTGCGTTTAACCTGGCGATCAAAAACGGCAAGGTGTCCGGCGTGTCTGGCGGCCAGCCGGTTGCGTTCAAGGTGGAAGAGGCTCGCGGAGCTGCTTCGGAATAAGCCGACCGTTTCTTAGGGATATGAAAAAGGGCGGCCTCTGTTTTGAGGCCGCCCTTTTTGTGTATCGGCAGATTAGCGGCAGCGGCGCTTGCTATCGATTTCCTTGCCAAGGAGCGCGCCGCCAGCAGCGCCCAGAATCGTGCCGGTAGCGCGATCCCCGCGGGTGTCGATCGCGCGGCCGAGCAGTGCACCGCCAACGCCGCCGACGATAAGGCCGGTCGTGCCGTTGGACTTGCGGCAATAAGTGCGGCCATCGCGTCCACGCCATTCACGATAGCGGTAATGTTCCCGCGCGCTGACCCCGTCGGTCGGGACCGCCATGGACACAGGGATGGCCATCGAGAGGGCCGACAGGGCGATAATGGCTTTGCGCATAATTCTCCTCCGAAACAATGATTTGCTGCTCAACCCGCTAATATTGGAGGAGGTTGCATGAACCTGCGGCAACAAGCTAATATGTTGATTATAAATGCGTATTTTCGACTTTAATGATCTGAAGCAGGATGTTGAGCCGATCACCTTCAGGCTGATATCACATATTTGTTCACGCAAGACTGTAGGGCGGGTCCAGCCGGAATCGCGATGCGCGCCGCACAAGTGAAAAATTTGCCATCTAAAGGCATGTTAAAGCCAATCGACGGCGCGCTTCAGGCTCGCTAAGGGGAGTCGCGATGACATGTTCCTGGTCACCTTTCGCTCATGCATGACAAGTCCAAACGTGGCCGGGCAGTCGCTATGCCCCGGAGCGAATTCCGGGCGCGGGCGACGGAATATCTGGATTTCCTGGCCGCTTGGGTGAAAAAGCCGCGCCAAACCGCTTCGGTGGTGCCGAGCAGCCGCTATCTTGCCCGGTTGATGGTGGCCCATATCGACCCGCTGGATGGCCGGGTGATGGAATTGGGTGGCGGCACGGGTGTGTTCACCCGTGCGATCCTTCAAACTGGCCTGCCGCCTGAAAAACTGGAGGTGGTGGAGATCAACCCTGCCTTTGCGCGCGGGTTGCGGCGGCACTTTCCGCATGTGTCGGTGCTGGAAACGCCAGCGCAGATCGTATCGACGGCGGCGGCGGGTGAGCCGGGACAATATCAGACGGTGATAAGCGGTCTGCCGCTGCTGGCGATGGACCGCCACATGCACGCCGACATTCTGTCCGAAGCATTCCGCATGCTGCGGCCGGGTGGCAGCTTTATCCAGTTTACCTATTCGACGCGGCCGCCGGTAAGCCGCGATGTGCTGCATGCGCTGGATCTGGAAGTCGCACGCGTGGGACAGACGGTGCGCAATTTTCCACCCGCAACAGTGTTCCGCTTTCATCGCCAGGGCGAATAGGCCGGTTGCGCTTGGACCCGGCGCCCCTATCTTGGCGTGCAGATAAAAAGGGGCTTTTGCGCGCATGGCGTCCATCATTACCGTATCCGGGCTGAAGAAAAGCTACGCATCGGGTTTTCAGGCACTTAAGGGCATCAATCTGGAGATTGAGGAGGGCGAGATTTTCGCCCTGCTAGGCCCCAATGGCGCGGGCAAGACGACGATGATCTCCATCATCTGCGGCAATGTGCGGCCCAGCGGTGGGACAGTGACCGTCGCCGGACATGACATCGTGCGCGACTACCGCGGGTCGCGCTCCGCGATCGGACTGGTTCCGCAGGAGTTGCACACCGACGCGTTCGAGCGGGTGATCGACACGGTGCGCTTTTCCCGTGGACTGTTCGGCAAGCCGCGCGACGATGCGCATATCGAAAAGGTGCTGCGCGACCTGTCGCTTTGGGACAAGCGCAACAATAAGATGCTGGAACTGTCCGGCGGTATGAAGCGGCGCGTTATGATCGCCAAGGCACTGAGCCATGAACCGCGCGTGCTGTTTCTGGACGAGCCGACCGCTGGCGTGGACGTCGAACTGCGCCGGGACATGTGGAAGCTGATCGGCGAGCTGCGGCAGACCGGGGTGACCATCATTCTGACCACCCATTATATCGAGGAAGCCGAGGAAATGGCCGACCGGGTGGGCGTGATCAACAATGGGGAGCTGATCCTGGTCGAGGAAAAGACGGCGCTGATGAAGAAGCTGGGCAAGAAGAGCCTGACCGTGGCGCTTAACCAGCCGCTGCACCGGCTTCCGGCGGAACTGGGCCAATGGGATTTGTCGCTCAAGTCCGATGGCCACGAGATCGAGTATATTTTCGATACGCGAGCGGAGCGAACCGGCGTTTCGTCATTACTGCGGACGCTGGGCGACCTGGGCATAGGCTATAAGGACCTCAACACGCAGCAGAGCAGCCTGGAGGATATTTTCGTCAGCCTGGTCCATCAGGAGAAGGCGGCATGAGCGGCTTTAATTATCGGGCGATCTGGTCGATCTACAAATTCGAACTGCACCGGTTCAGCCGCACATTGCTGACCGGGTTGCTGGTGCCGGTGATCACGACATCGCTGTATTTTGTAGTATTCGGCGGCGCGATCGGGTCGCGGATGACGCAGATTGACGGCATCGACTATGCGGCGTTCATCGTGCCCGGCCTCATCATGATGTCGATGTTCACTGAAAGCATCTTCAACGCGAGCTTCGGCATCTACATGCCCAAATTCGCGGGCACCATTTACGAGCTGCTTTCCGCCCCGGTATCGGCGACGGAAACGGTGATCGCCTATGTCGGCGCGGCGGCGACCAAGGCGTTGAGCGTGGGCATGATCATATTCGTGACGGCGCATCTTTTCGTGGATGTCCATGTCGAGCATCCGATTGCCATGGTGGCATTCATGGTGCTGATCGCGATCAGTTTCTGCCTGTTCGGGTTCATCCTGGGCATCTGGGCGCAGAGCTTTGAGCAATTGCAGGTTATCCCGCTGCTGCTGATCATGCCCATGACCTTTCTGGGCGGCGCTTTCTATTCGGTGCATATGCTGCCCGAGCCGTGGCGTACGGTGACGCTGTTCAACCCGATCGTCTATCTGGTGTCGGGCTTCCGCTGGACCTTTTTCGGCCGGGGTGACGTGGGGATCGAGTTCAGCCTGTTGTTCATCGCCGCGATGCTGGCGGTGTGCCTGGCGGTTATCGGATGGGTATTCCGTACCGGCTATCGGCTGAAGAAATGAAGGGAGCGGCCTGCCGGGGCCGCTCCGTCGGCTCTCAGGCGACTGCGCTTTCGGGCGCGACGGCGAAGAGGGTCACGCCCTTATATTTGTCGTCGGTTTCATTATAGAGGCCGTACATCGCCTCGAACGTCTCATCGAGCACGGTGACGTCGTTGAGGCCCGCCAGCTTGAATGTGCCAAGCTTCAGTTCGCGCGGTGGACCGCCTTCGCGTTCCACCGTCACCGCGTCGATGAACATCTCATCATGGCGCGTGTAAAGGATGTGGGGCGCCAGCTTGACGACCAATTTATTATAGGTCGCCTTCAGGCATTTCTGAAGCGCGATGGCTTCGAAAATGGTCGTCGGGGCAGTCATGATTTTCGTCATTACCGATTCGCAGGCTGTCTTCAATTGCTTTGTGCGCCGCAATATCGGCGTAAAGTGCATCCGGGCGCTTTTCAGGATGAGCTGACGAGGCCCAGCCGTTCCCGCATCGTCCAGCGTATGAGCAGTAGCATCGCAACCGCACCAAGGCCGCTGGCGAGGCCCAACCATATGCCGAGGCCATTCATCCCGAGCGGGAAAGCGAGGACTGTTCCCACGCCCATGCCGATGATCCAGTAGCCGATCAGCGCGAAGATCATCGGCACCTTCGTATCGTGCAGGCCGCGTAAAACACCGGCGGCGACCGCCTGTGTGGCATCCACCAGTTGAAACAGCGCGGCTACGGCGAGGAAGCTGACGGCCAGCGCCGCCGTTCGAGCGTTTGCGGGATCGGTGAGGTCGAGGAAGGCGCCGATCAGCAGACGGGGCACGGTGATAAGCAGGATGGCGGCGGCCAGCGCGAACCCGAAGCCCAGCAGGAGGGCGAGCCAGCCAGCGCGTCCGATTTCGGCAGCATCGCCGCGCCCCTGAGCGAGGCCGACTCGTACCGTGGCCGCCTGACCTATGCCCATGGGCACCATGAATAGAAGCGCGGCGATCTGAATCGCGACGGCATGCGCGGCGAGGGAATCGCGGCCGATGAGGCCCATGAGGATGGCCGAGGCGTTGAAGACGGTGGTTTCAAAACCGACTGTGATCGCGATAGGCAGGCCGAGCGCCCAGACGGCGCGATGCCGGTCCCTGTCGCCGGTCCAGAAGCGACCCATCACCCGATAGCGGCGGAAGCGCCGGTCGATCAGGATCACCGCCAGAAGGCTCAAGAAAAGGAAACAGGAGGAGAGGGTGCTGGCGAGGCCCGCGCCCAGTAGGCCAAGGGCTGGCATGCCCAGCTTGCCAAAGATCAGAACCCAGCCCGCCAAGAGGTTGAAGGGTATGGCAAGCAGCATGACGACCACGGCCCAGACCGGCCGCTCCAGCGCCGACATGAAATTGCGCAGCGTCGAGAAGGCGAGGAAGGGAAGCAGCGCCCATTGCAGCCCGCGCATCATGACTCCGGCCTGATGGGCAAGGTCAGGCTGTTGCCCCATGGCCAGAAGGATGGCTTCGCTATGCCAGAGCAGTGCCCAGGCGGGCAGTACGAAGAAAAAGGCGGCGCGCAGCGTCTGTTGGACCGTGCGGCGCACGTCGCGGACGGAATGGCGACGGCGGCCACGTTCATTGGCGATCAGCGGCGCGGCGGCGGTGACAAGGCCCATGCCGAATATGAGCAGGGTCTGGAACAGGTTGATGGCGAGCGCGCCCGCCGCCACACTTTGCGCGCCCAGACGGCCGATCAGCAATAGGTCGGTCGCGGCTATCCCTGCCCAGGCGACATTCCCCGCGATCATCGGCAGCGCAAGGGCGAGCAGGGCGACGGCCTCTACACGCCAGGGGGAATGGGTTTGGGGCGTTCTTAAGTTCTGCATTGGCCGAATGCCCGGCGTGTCGCGTCCTTCAATGCTTTTTGAACAGGTGCAGCACCGCAACGATGATCCCGCCGATCACCAGCCCGACGATGGCGCCGCCGATCGCGGTTATGGTCCAATCCAGGAAAGGCCCGATGGCTGGGGCAGTGGCCGCAACGCTTTGCGCAACATGGTGGATGGCGCCGGGGATCAGATCCCAGTGGAACTCATGCAACCCGTGAACGATCAGGCCGCCGCCGACCCACAACATGGCGGCCGTACCAACCACGGACAGGATCTTCATCAGGATCGGCATGGCATGAACCAGCCCGCGTCCCACGCTGCGCGCTGTTGGCGACGGGCGGTCGGTGAGGTGCAGGCCGATGTCGTCCATCTTTACGATAAAGCCGACGACGCCATAGACGCCTACAGTGATGAGGATCGCGACCACGATCAGGATCAGCGCCTGTTCCCAAAGCGGTTCTGCCGCCACGGTGCCGAGCGCGATCGCCATGATCTCGCCCGAAAGGATGAAGTCGGTGCGGATGGCGCCCGAGACCTTCTGGTCCTCCAGCTCCTGTGAACTGTGGGTGGCGAGCGCTTCCTGCGCGACGTCATGCCCGCCCTCAATTGCCTCCAGCAGCTTTTCGACGGCCTCAAAGCAGAGGAATGCGCCGCCGAGCATCAGCAATGGTGGGAGAAGCCAAGGAGCGAAAGCGCTCAGCAGCAGGGCGGCGGGCAGCAGGAACAGCAGCTTGTTGCGCAGCGACCCGCGCGCGATCTTCCAGATGATCGGAAGCTCGCGATCCGGCGTCAGCCCCATGACATAGCGGGGCGTCACCGCCGCATCGTCAATGACCACCCCGGCCGCCTTGGACCCGGCCTTGCCTGCGGCTGCGGCAACATCGTCTAGGGAGGTGGCTGTGAGCTTGGCTATTCCCGCTACGTCGTCGAGCAGCGCGATGAGACCCGAAGGCATTTGCTGGATTTCCCCTTTTGTAGGTCAATGCCGACCCGGCCGATTACCGGCCCGCCTCATAGAGTGCGGGCCGGTCAGGAGCAACCGCGCCGGTCAGAGCAGGTCAGGCGATGCCGCGATAGTTGCCGGGTGGATCGCTTGCCGGGAAGGATTCGTCCACCTGCTCGTCAATCATGTCCCAGTCGCCTGGCGCGATATGCTGTTCTGCGGGACCGGCGTCCCGGATGATCCCCGACGATCCCACCGGAGCGCGATCGTCAATTCCGGCCTGGACCTTCCGGTCTTTCCAGCTACGCCAAGCCACAGCGCCCAGCCCGCCAAGAAATGCCAGTTTCAGCAACCCCTTCATGATGATGTCTCCTGCCTGTCATGAACATGGACCCAGTCGGCACGGTCCTGGGTAACGCCATGGGGATGAAGGGAAAATTCGCCCTCTTCATCGGTGCCGGGTTCGGCATGGTCGCCGCCGGGATGGGTCGTGACCGCCCAACGCTCCCGAAGCGCGGCGTTGATCATAGCGCGCCATTGGGCTTCGTCTCCCGCCTCGCGCATGGCAGGGTCAGGGTCCTTCATGATGGCGAGGATGCTGGCTGCGTCGGCTACGTGCGCTTGCCACTGATCGGGGTCCTGCGCGGCGAGATGGCGGGCCAGCCGTTCGATAAGGGTGCGCTGTTCCATAGCCGGGGAACGCCCGCCCATCAGCTTCCGTTCCGCCAGTTTCGTGACGCAAGCGCAGCGTTGTGAACGCGATGGCCGGATGATCGTTGGAAGGCAGTGTGGGGACTGCTGACAGGAGATGGATCATGCCGCGTGGTGATAAGGGCAGTTATACCGACAAGCAAAAGCGTAAGGCCGAACATATCGAGGAAGGCTATGAGGATCGCGGCGTTTCCCGCAAGGAGGCGGAGCGGCGGGCCTGGGCGACGGTGAACAAGGAATCTGGCGGCGGAAACAAGTCCGGGTCGGGGCGCGGGAAGCCTGACACGCATGTTTCTTCACGCAAAGGCGGTCGGAAGGGCGGTGCCGCTTCGGCTGGGCGGTCGGCGGCGGATCGATCTGCGGCGGCGAAGAAGGGATGGGAAACGCGGCGCAAGAAGGCGGCCGGTTAGCGCGCGTCCCTGCTTTGCTTTTGCAGGCGTATCTCAAACAGCTTTGGCCAATATTTCCCCGTGACGAAGATGCGGTCGCGCTTTTGGTCATAGGCGATGCCGTTGGGCACAGCTTCGCTATCAGCGACGCCGCTTTCCCGGATGAGGGGGGCTATGTCGATCCAGTCTATGACATTGCCGGTCGCGGGATCGATCCGGGCGATGCGCGTGTCATACCAGATGTTCGCCCATAGCTCGCCCTTCACATATTCCAGTTCGTTCAGGCGCTCGATCGGACGTCCGTGGAGGGTCACGGTGATGCGGCGCGTTTCGCCAAGCGTTTCGGGGTCGATGAAGCGAAGCTGCGATGTGCCGTCGCTCATGATGAGGTGGTGGCCGTCCTGGGTCAGGCCCCAGCCTTCGCCTTCATAGCGAAACTGGGAAATGGGCGAGAAGTCATTGAGTTTCCAGACGAAGCCCTGACGATGGCGCCAGGTCAGGCTGATCAGCCGGTCTTTCCAGTTGACGATGCCTTCGCCGAAATATTGCGGCGCGAGGGTGCGGCTTTCGAGGACCTTGCCGTCCTCAAGCGAGACCTTGCGGATTTCCGATTGGCCTTCAAGCCCGGTGCTTTCGTAGAGGGCGCCGTCATGGAAGAAGAGGCCCTCGGTAAAGGCTTTGGGATCGTGAGGATAGGCTTTGACCAGCGTCCAGGGAGTGTCGGCCCATGCGGGTACGGCGATGCCGAAAGCCCCGAGCAGGGCGAGCAGGAAGTGCTTCATTCGGCAGCTTGCTCCGCGATCGCGGCGGCGAGCCATGGGGGCAGGGTCGCGGGATCGATGTCTTCGACGCGGCGCAGTTCGATGGACAGGTTAAGGTCGGGGAGGGCGGCGCGTTGGCGTTTCTCGTCAGCGTTGGCCAAGGGCACGGCGACAAGGCGGCGGTTCACCTTGCTGCGATAATGCATGCGGGCGGTGTTTTCCTGACCGACATAGCAGCCCTTGTCGAAGTCGACGCCATGCAGTTCGCCTGCATTGGTTTCCAGCCATAGCGTTTGGTCCTGGCCGAGTTCATCCGCGCCTTCGAAAACGCCGAGCGACAGGCGGTGCGCGCGGAAGGCGGCGGAGGCGTCGTCCGACGCGGGCGGAGCGAGCCAGCGATGGCCGAGGTTAGCGAGGCGCGGGTCGAGGGGCTTGTCAGTGGCTGCGAGCGACCAGTGGACCGCGAGTGAATCCTCCCGTGCAATCGTCACCTTACGGCGCAGGCGGTAGAGGGTGAGCCGCTTGGCCAGCGCGTCGGCCTGTGCCACCTCGCAATCGATCAGCACATCGTCGCCGTCCGCCCATAGAATGAAGTCGTACAGTGCCTTGCCCTGCGGCGTGAGCAGGCCGGTCCAGCGTGGTTCGTCCGCCTTGAGCGTCAGGACGTCGCGGGTCAGCAGGCCTTGCAGGAAGGACCGCGCCTCCTCACCTGAAATTCTGAGTAGCGCGCGGTCGGTTAGGGTGGTGCCGGTCATCGGCTTTAGGTAGGACAGACGCCGATCATATCCAAGCGGCGAGCAATCATGTCCCAGAATTTCGACCTGATCCTGAAGAACGGCACTGTCCACACGCCCGGGGGGTCCGAGCAGACCGATGTCGGCGTGCGCGGCGGCAAGGTTGTGGCGATCGGGTCTTCGCTAGGCGATGCGGGCGAGGTGATCGACTGCACGGGGCTGGACGTGCTGCCCGGCTGCATCGACAGCCAGGTGCATTTCCGCGAGCCGGGCCTTGAACATAAGGAAGACCTTGAATCAGGCAGCCGATCCGCCGTGCTGGGCGGGATCACTTCTGTGTTCGAGATGCCGAACACCAACCCCAATACGGACAGCGCCGAACGCGTGCATGACAAGCTGGCCCGCGCCCACCATCGCATGTGGTGCGACCATGCTTTTTATGTCGGCGCGACGGCGGACAATGCCGAAGCGCTGAAGGAACTGGAGCGTATTCCCGGCACAGCGGGGGTGAAGATCTTCATGGGCGCATCGACCGGCAGTTTGCTGGTGGATGATGACGCGGCGCTGTCGCGTGTATTGGCAAGCGGCACGCGGCGCGTCGCCATCCATGCCGAGGATGAGGCGCGGATGAATGCGCGCAAGGATTTGCGGGTCGATGGCGATCCTTCCTCCCATCCTGTGTGGCGCGATGATGAAAGCGCAATGATCGCGACGAAGCGGATCATTGGTCTTGCCCGTCAGGCGCGTCGGCGCATCCATATCCTGCATGTGACGACGCCTGCGGAGCTGGAATATATCGCCGGGCATAAGGATATCGCCACTTGCGAAGTGACGCCGCAGCATCTGACGCTGGCGGCGGAGGATGCCTATCCCCGGCTTGGCACCTATGCGCAGATGAACCCGCCGATCCGATCGGCCTCGCACCGGGACGGCCTGTGGCACTGGCTCAATCAGGGCGTGCCCGATGTGCTGGGCAGCGACCATGCGCCGCATACGATCGAGGAGAAAGCGAAAGCCTATCCCGGATCGCCCAGCGGCATGCCGGGCGTCCAGACGCTGGTGCCGTTGCTGCTCAACCATGTGGCGGAAGGGCGTTTATCACTGCGGCGGTTTATCGAGCTGACCTCTTCCGGGCCGCAGCGGGTGTTCGGGCTTGTCGGCAAGGGGCGGATCGCGCTTGGCTATGATGCCGACTTTACAGTGGTGGACCTCAAGAAGCGGTGGACGGTGGGCAGCGATTGGCTCTCCTCACGCTGCAATTGGTCACCCTTTGAAGGCATGGACCTCACCGGCAAGGCCGTGGGGACGATCGTGCGCGGGAATCGGGTCATGTGGGAAGATACGCTGGCCAATGAAGCGGTGGGCGAAGCCGTGCGTTTCGAGGCGACCGAGTTCGCCTGAACGCCCCGGCCTACGCCGCCGCCAGCCTGTTCTTGCGGGCGGCGGCGAGGCTGTCGGTTGCGAACAGGATAAGGCCCAGCCAGATCAGCGCGAAGCTGATCATCTGGCCCTGCGTCAGTTTCTCGCCATAGAGCAGTACGCCGCACAGGAATTGCAGCGTGGGCGCGAGATATTGGATGAGGCCGAGCGTCGTAAGCGGCAGGCGCTGCGCAGCCATGGCGAACAGGATCAGCGGCACCGTCGTCAAGGCGCCCGAGAAGATCAGAAGGCTGCTGGTATAGCTGTCCTGCCCAAAGCTGATGCCACCATGGCCCCACAGCCATAGCAGATATGCAAGAGCGAGCGGCGCGAGCAGCAGCGTTTCCGCGCCCAGCCCGACCATCGGCGCAACCGGGGTCAATTTACGGACGAGGCCGTACAAGGCAAAGCTGACCGCCAGACCGACGCTGATCCACAGGGTGGTCAAGGCCGCCGCCGCCATGATGGCGACACCCACCGCAGCGATCGTGATGGCGATGGCCTGCCCACGCCGCAGTCTTTCCTTCAGCACCAGAACGCCAAGGGCCACATTGACCAGTGGATTGAGGAAATAGCCAAGGCTGGCAGCGATGACGTGGCCGTTATTGACCGACCAAACATAGACCAGCCAGTTGAAGCCGATGAACAGCGCGGAAGCGGCGAGGGGCAGGACGATCCGCCTGTCGCGCAATGCTGCCCCAAGCGCGCCCAGGTTCCGCCGTGCCGCGAGTACGCCGATGATCAGGACGAGCGACCATATGACCCGCTGCGCCACCACCTCGACCGGGGTCACGGCGTGGAGCAGCTTGAAAAAGATGGGCAGCAGGCCCCAGAGGCCATAGGCCGCCACCGCAGCGATCAGGCCAGTCCTTAGCTGCTGATCATGCGGGTTCAGAAAATGCCTCCGCCCAGGAAAAGGCGGAATGCGCCGATGGCCGCGACGATGAGACACAGGTTGCGGCCGCTGTTACGGGTCGATAATATCCCGATCACGGCGCCAAACAGTGCGATCGGCACCAGCAGCCAATTGGCGATCCCCAGAAGCGGCAGGAAAGCCGGGATCATCAGCAGGAGGGCGAAAAGGCCGATCAGGACCGAGAGGACGTTTAGCATCGCGATGAAATGGGCCTTGTTCCGCCCGGAGGCAAGATGGGCGCGGATGCCATTCCTATCTTAATGGCATGGGAAAAATTAGCGATTTACCAAAATCACTAACGAAAAATTAACTCCTGACATTCACCTCTTGTTTACAAAGGAGTTAAGCCATGCCGCCTTTCCGTTCTGTCTATACCCTTGCCGTGCTGCTCGCGCTGCCATTGGCGAGTTGCGGGAAGGGGGGCAAGGAGGCTGATCTCAACGCCCTCGACGCCCAGCTGACCAACAATGCGGTGGACCCTGCCTTGCAGGAAGCATTGGGTGGGAAGATCACGGTCGATCCCAAATTGATGGGTCAATCCGGACGCCCTGCCATTGCGGGTTTGCCGAAGCTCACGGGCGACGCGGCCAAGGCACTGGCCGAATCGGTCAAGCTGGCGGGCGGCAAGCTGCTCGCGACCCCTGCTCCAACGGCAGGTGAGGGTAAGGAACCGGCGGCTGCGCTGGCCGCCGCCGCGCAGGATCAGGACAAGCCCGGCGGCAATGTCTTCTGCCGCAAGCAGCTGGCCTATGGCATGCAGTGGGCCAGCCGCCTGCCCGATCCCTTCGGTGTGTATCCGGGCGCTAAACTGACGGAGGCGGCGGGCGCGGACAAAAATGGTTGCACGCTGCGCGCGGCCACTTTTGTGACGCCGGTGCCCCGCCAGAACGTCATGGATTACTATTATACGCAGGCGCGGCGTTCCGGGTTTGACGCTGAACACACGGTTATGGGCGGCGATCATGTGCTTGGCGGCACGCGCGCCGATGATGGCGCCGCCTTCCTGCTGGTCTTCACCGATGCGCCGGGCGGGCGGACGAATGTCGATATAATCGCCGACAAGGGACGGTAAGCGCGCAGAAAGGCGCGCGCCGCCATTTTCTTTACTGCGATTTGCCTCTAGGGCGGGCGGGATGAACAATATCCTCCTTGTCATGGGCGGCGGCGCGGTTGGCGCGCTGGCACGCTACCAGCTGGGCCGCTTTGCCGGTCACATGCTGCCGGGTGTGCAGTGGCCCTGGGGCACCTTTGCCGCCAATGTGCTGGGCGGTTTTGCCATGGGTCTGCTTGCGGGCTGGCTGGCGCGGTTCGGCAGCGCATCGGGGGAGGCCCTGCGGCTGTTGCTGGCGGTGGGACTGCTTGGCGGGTTTACTACCTTCTCCTCCTTCAGCCTGGAAACCGTGCTGATGATCGAGCGCGGGCAGCTGGGCATGGCGATGAGCTATGCCGCCCTGTCAGTCATCGCGGCGGTCGGCGCGCTGGTCCTTGGCCTTGGCATGATGCGGAGCGTGGCATGAAGGGGCGTCCTCCCGGCAAGCCTTCCGGTCCCTCGCGTGGGGGCAAGCCCGGCGGTGGCGCGCCCGGCCGCGCTCGTGGTGGCGCAAAGGCGGCGCGGGCGCGCAAGCCTGATGCGCCGAGGTCACTGGCGAAAACGGCCGCCAAGCCTGCTCCGGCCAAGGCCGCAACGCCCAAGGTTGCTGCGCCCAAGGCTGCTGCTGCGGGGAAAGGCGTTTCGCTGGACGTGCGTCAGTTCCGCGTTGGGGCGGATGATGACGGCATCCGGCTGGATCGCTGGTTCCAACGGCATTTGCCCGACATCGGGTTCAACAGCGTGTCGCGCTGGTCTCGCACGGGCCAGTTGCGGGTCGATGGCGCGCGCGCTGCGCCCGGCGATCGCGTGGCCGAGGGCCAGCTGATCCGCGTCCCTCCTGCCGAACCCAAAGCCGTAGAGACCACCAAGCCGCGCCGCGTCCGGCCGGAGTTGAGCGAAGATCAGATCAGTTTCGCACAGAATATGGTGATCCATCGCGACGCGCAGGCGATCGTCATCAACAAGCCGCCGGGCCTGGCGACGCAGGGCGGCACCAAAACCGACGAGCATGTCGACGGCCTGCTCGATGCTTTGGAATATGAGCTGGATCAGCGGCCCAAGCTGGTCCATCGGTTGGACAAGGACACCTCCGGCGCGTTGCTGGTTGCCCGCACGGCTCGGTCGGCGGCCTATTTCGCGAAGGCTTTTTCCAGCCGCACCGCGCGCAAGGTCTATTGGGCGATCGTCATGGGCGTGCCCTCAATCAATGACGGCATGATCGAACTGCCCATCGCCAAGCAGCCCGGCACCGGCGGCGAGAAAATGCATGTTGATGAGGAAGAGGGGCTGCCCGCCCGCTCGCGCTACCGCGTGATCGAACGCGCGGGGAACCGGGCCGCCTGGGTCGAACTGCAACCGCATACGGGCCGCACGCACCAGTTGCGCGTGCATATGGCGGCTATCGGGCATCCGATTGTCGGCGACGGCAAATATGGCGGCAAGGAAGCGTTTCTGTCTGGCTCGATCAGTCGGAAGATGCATTTGCACGCCCGCCGCATCCGTGTCGATCATCCCGATGGTGGGCGGGTCGATGTGCGTGCCGACCTGCCCGAGCATTTCGCGGCGAGCTTGATCTCACTGGGCTTCGACATCAACGCAGGCGACCTGCCGCTGGACGAGGAAATCGCCCGCGCACCAACCCGCGAGGATGAGAAGAAGGCGGCGCGCGCCCATGCCAAGCAAGTGCGCAAGGAGCGTCGTGGGGAACGGCGGTCGCGCGGATCGGGCGGTAGCGGGAGTCCCCGCAAGAAATGAGCAACCGCCTTGCCGTTTTCGATTGCGACGGCACTCTGGTCGATAGCCAGCACAGCATCTGTGCCGCGATGACGCTGGCCTTTGAAGGCGAGAAGCTGACAGCGCCCGACCGCACAAGCATCCTGTCCGTGGTAGGTCTGTCACTGCCGCTGGCGATCGCGCGGCTGCTGCCGGAAGCGGAGGCCGATTTCCACGACCATCTGTCGGAAAGCTACAAGCGCGCTTTCCAGCAGATGCGCCGCGATAATGCGGTGTCGGAGCCGCTGTATCCGGGGATAGCCGCGTTGATCCGGGAACTGGATGCCGACGGATGGCTGCTGGGCGTGGCGACGGGCAAGTCGGATCGGGGGCTGAACCTCTGCATGGCGCATCATGGCATCGACGCGCATTTCGTAACGCTTCAGACCGCGGACCGGCATCCGTCCAAGCCGCATCCGTCCATGCTGCTGACCGCCATGGCGGAA
This sequence comes from Sphingobium sp. Cam5-1, assembly GCF_015693305.1. Lineage (NCBI taxonomy): Bacteria > Pseudomonadati > Pseudomonadota > Alphaproteobacteria > Sphingomonadales > Sphingobiaceae > Sphingobium > Sphingobium sp. Cam5-1. The sequence continues at coordinate 772,976 of NZ_CP065138.1, forward strand.
GCGGGCGCGAGTCCGGAAACGACGGTGATGATCGGCGACACCAGCTATGACATCGACATGGCGCTGAGCGCGGGAGCGAGGGCGTTGGGGGTCGGCTGGGGCTATCATCTGCCCGCCGATCTCATCGCGGCTGGCGCGCATGCCGTGGCGATGGACAGCGATGAACTCAGGAACCATATCCGCGCAGCATGACCGATTTTCCTCCCCCTCCCGTCGATCCTGAAAAGGTCGCGCGCCAGCGTCACTTCGCGCTTGGCATGTTCCGCCTTTCGGGTGCCCTGCTTGTGATGTTCGGCTTCCTCATCCTGATGGAGCGTTTTAGCTGGGTGCAGGGCAGCAAGGCCAAGGCGATGGGCATGATATTCGTGCTGGCCGGCCTGTTCCAGTTCATCATCGTGCCGCGTCTGCTGCTGGCCCTGTTCCGGAGGCCTCCGCAATGAGGCGCTTCTATAAGGATGTCGCGGTGATTCCCGGCGAGGCTGGGCATGAGATACAGCTGGACGGGCGTCCGGTGCGAACGCCCGCGCGCGCGGCGCTGGCCCTGCCGACCGTGGGGTTGGCGGAGGCGGTGGCCGAGGAGTGGCGCGGGCAGGGTGATACGGTCGATCCGCGCTCGATGCCGTTCACCGGCCTTGCCAACGGGGCCATCGACCAGATTGCGCCCAATCGCGAGAGCTTCGCTTCGGGCATTGCCAATTATGGGACCAGCGACCTGCTGTGCTACCGCGCCGAAGGGCCTGCGGAACTGGTGTCGCGGGAGGCGGCGGCGTGGGACCCGCTGCTGGACTGGGCGCGGCGGCGTTATGACGTCACCTTTCGCGTGACCCAAGGCATCATTCCGGTCGATCAGCCGCCAGAGACTTTGGAGCGGCTGGATGCGGCGGTGAAAGCCTATGATCCTTTCACGCTAGCGGGATTGTCCACGCTCGTGGCCCTTTCGGGTTCGCTGGTCTGCGGCCTGGCGATCGTCGAGGGCGGGCATGATGCGGATATGATCTGGACCGCGTCGGAAATAGATGAGGCCTGGGAAGTCGAACAGTGGGGCGAGGATGCCGAAGCCGCCGCCCGATCAGCCAGACGGCGGGAAGAGTTCGCCATGGCCCGACGCTTTTGCGAGTTGGTGGCGCGGTAGACCAGAGTTGGATTTAACCAGCACCACCTTTTAATCCCGTTCGGGCTGAGCTTGTCGAAGCCCTCCATTTTCTTAAAAGAAATAAAGCCCTTCGACCGGCTCAGGGCGAACGGGGTTAGGAAAAGCTGATTGAATAGAGCGGGGGGCTCTTCAAGCCCCCATCGCCGTGAGCTTGTTCGCATAAACCATGCGGCCCGGGCCAAGCAGCCCGAGCAGTTGCGGCAACATGTGGCGGGCGACGGCGAAGCAGCCTTCGCTGCGCCCAATCTTGCCCCATGAAGCGATATGGTCTTCGCTCACATAGTCGGCGCCGTGGATCACGATGGCGCGCATCTCGGCATTGTTGTTCTGCGAATCGAGGCCTGCCAGCCGCATGGCGCGGCCATGCTGTCCTTCGTAAATTTGTCCGGTCTTGTAGGCGCCAGCCGAACTGGCGAGCGAATTGGGCTCGTTGGAGAAAGTCTGGAGCCAACCGGAATGTCCCGGATCGGACCCGCGACCGTGAGCCACCAGATAGGAACTGGAATGACCGCCGACGAGATCGACGATGTGGAAGCGCAACTCACGCGACGGGGCGTTGAAATCGGCCAGCGCGATCCGGTCGCGCAGTTCGAACATATGCGCATGTTCGTCCAGCGCTGCCTTTGCCCGGTCCAGCAGCCGCGCATAGGGTTGCTGCGCCAAAGGCGTAACCGGATGCGGGGTGACAGGGGGCGGCACTGGCGCGGCAGGCTGTGGCATGGCCGTCACGGCCGCGCGTCCAGCGCTGTCTGCTAGGAATGAAAAGGCGAGTCCGCTTAAAGCGGCCTTCGTAAAACTACGGCGATCCATGAATCGCAGTATAGCAAAGCTCTTTGCCCGCTTAAAGGGCAGAGCACAGATGGGCGGCCGCCATTCGTCCGAAGGCGGCCAGCCTTCGGCTCAATTGGTCGAATTGCTTCCCTCGGCCGACTGGTCCAGCCGTGCGGTCATGCCAGTCGCTTCAGCATCGTCCTGGATCTGCTGCTGCTCGGAAATGCTTGGCGGCGGCGCGGGTTCCGGCGCTTGCGCAGCATTGTTGGCTGGCGGCAGCGGAGCTTCCGGTTCCTCGATGATCACATTTTCAACCGGAGGTTCGACCATGTTGTTGGTCGCGGGCGTTGGCTCTTCCTTTTTCCCGCAAGCGGAGAGGGCGAGTGCGCCGACGAGAGCGGCGAGGGCAATCTTGCGCATGGGGTCTTAGTCCTTCGATGCGATGGTGGGCGCCGGGGCGGCAGTGGGATCGAGCCGACGGCTGGATGCCTCGATCTTCTGGGCGAGCAGCTTGTCCCAGCCATAAGGGTCAGACCGGAAATTCATTGTGCCGTTGCTGCTGGCAAAGGCGGTCCAGTAAAGCAGGTAAACGGCGACTTCCTTGGGCAATTGCACGCGCTGCGTCTTGCCGGTGTCGATCAGCGATTGCACCTTGCCAGCGAGGTTGGGGTCGCTTTGCAGCATCAATTCCGCGAGCGGAACGGGCTTTTCAAGCCGGATGCAGCCATGGCTGGCGAGCCGGTCATAGCTTGAGAATTTCGCGCGGGCAGGCGTGTCGTGCAGATAGACGGCGAAGGGATTGTTGAAGTCGAACTTCAACCGCCCAAGCGCGCTGCCGGGACCCGCTGGCTGAACGATCCGCTCCCCCGTCTCCGGCGTGCCGACGATCTTGTAGCCCTGGCGCAGCAGAGCCGCGCGACCCTTGGGCCACAATTCCTTCTTTGCGATGGAGGAGGGGACGTTCCATGGCGGATTGACGACGATCGAATGGATGCTGGATGTCAGCATCGGGGTCGCATTGTCCGGCGATCCGGTGACCGCTCGCATGGATGTGACGGGCTGGTCGCCTTCGAACACCGTGAGGACGGCGGCGGCGATGTTCACCTGCACGCGGTTGACCGGCAACTGGCGCGGCATCCAGCGCCAGCGTTCCATATTCGCCATGATGGCGGCGATGCGCTCCTCCACTGGAACGTTGAGTTCCTTCAGCGTGCGGGCGTCCAGCAGGCCGGTGGGGTTCAACCCATAGCGGCGCTGCGCCCGCTGAAGTGCGTCGGACAGCTTTTCGTCGGGCTGAACGCTCTTGTCCTCGATGGCGAGGCGTTTGCGCACCGCGTCGGGCGCGGATTTCGCGCCGAGAACCGGCCAGCCCCCGGCGTCACGAATTTGCTCATAGGTGGCAAGACCCCGGCGCAGTCCCTCATAACCCGAATAGGGCGGCGTGAGAGTGGCCGCCCATTGCGGCAGGCGGTCTTCGGCAATGGCGCGGGCAAGGCCGGGGCGCGGATCGACGGCCGCCGGGCGCAAGGCCCAGATGTCCAGGAAGTCGGCGGTATCGACCCTGCCGGTGCTGAGCGCCTTGGCCCTGTCCAGAACGGCGGTGACCAACGCGTCGCCACTCAGAACGCCGGTCGCCTTGCTGCGCGCCATCAGGCCCTGTTCAGCGCCGCCCTTCAGCCAGTTGTTGAGCCAAGCCTGCTGCGCGGCCGATGGAGCCGGGATCGGCACCGGGGGCGGCGTCACCACGGCGGGCGGCGCGATGACCGGCGGAGCGGGCGCGGGCAGCGTCGGCACAACAGCGGGCGGCTGCGCGAGCACAGGTGTCGCGGCAAGTCCCATGAGGGAACTGAGGCTGAGACGGATCAAATTGGGACGGTTCATGCTGGACCAGATAGCGCAAAGCCCTCATCGTTCAAACTTATGATCGCGGAAAAAAGATGATGCTCCACGTCGTTCACCATCCTGCCTATGTTTCCCCTGCCACAGGCGGCAGCCGCTTTCGTTTTGATAAATATGGGCTGGTTATGGAAGCACTTGGGGTAAGTGGCGCCGCCTTTACCATCCATGAACCCGCGATCATGCCCCGCGACTGGATCGAAGCAGTGCACGCCGCCGCCTATGTCGAAGAGGTTGCCAGTCTGAATGTGCCGCCCGAAAAGGAACGACGGATCGGTTTTGCGGTGAATGAACGGGTGATGCGGCGGTCGATGCTGTCTCCCGGTGGAACCTGGGCCGCGGCAAAGCTGGCGATGGTTCATGGCTATGCCGCCAACGCGGCTGGCGGCAGTCATCATGCGCTTTATGACAGCGGGGCGGGTTATTGCGTGTTCAATGACCTGGCCATCGCGGCGAATCGCCTGATCGGGGAAGGGGACGCGCGGCGGGTGTTGATTCTCGATCTCGACGTACATCAGGGCGATGGCACCGCGCAGTTGATGGAGGGGCGGGACGATGTTTTCACGCTGTCCGTCCATGCGGAGAAGAATTTCCCCGTGCGCAAGATGCGATCGTCGCTGGACGTGGCGCTTCCCGACGGCGCGGGCGATGGCGAATATCTCGCGGCGTTGATGGAGGTGCTGCCCCAGACGCTTGATAGCTTCGGCCCGGACCTGATTCTGTACCAGGCCGGTGTCGATCCGCATGCTGACGACAGGCTGGGGCGATTGGCGCTGAGCGATGCGGGGTTGCAAGAGCGGGACCGCACAGTCATGCGGGAAGCCCGTAGCCGGGGCATCCCGCTCGCCAGCACCATGGGTGGGGGCTATGGTGAGGACAGGATGGCGGTGGCAGAGCGTCACGCCGCCTGCATGATCCGGCTGGCGGAAGAGGCGGAAACGAGGCTTAGTGCATCGTCGTAGTGTTAACCGATGCGGCGGGAGCCGTCACGATCAGCCGAGCCGCGATTAGTCCGGCAGCGGCCAGCGCGATGAAGTCGCTGAAGGCGAGGTAGAGACTATATCCCCAATGCGCGTGGTTGAAGACGGCTTGGCCTATGTCCAACCACAGCACGGCCGCGAGCGCGGAAAGCAGGGCAATGCGCGCCCGGTTGCCGAAGTCCGCCGCCGCGAATCTCAGCGCCAGGGCGATAAGTACCCCGGCGATCAGGGCCAGGACGAGCCCGCCGATCAGCGCGGCACTATCCGTCACCGGAAAGCCACTATTGTTGTAGAAGATGGTCGCAATCGGTCCCTTGCCATACAGGATCGTGCCCTGCGCGGTCGCCGGGTCGGGGACGATATAGACGCCGGTTCCGGTCTGCGTCAGAGATTGGGCGAGCGCTGCCTGAAGGTTCGCCCCCGGGGCTTCACCTGTGCGGTGAAAGGCGAGGGCGCTAAGCGGCGTCTGCCAAAAGAGGAAGCGGATCACGAAAAGAGCGAAGCCGCCCAATATGCCGCCCGCGATCGTCCTTACCATGCCGTCGTCCTCCCTGTTTGCCTTGAGGCAGATCAGGAAACGCCGATGGAAGGATTTCTTTCCGGCTATGTATCAATCTCGCGGGCGGGCAGCCTTTTCCGCGATCCCGGATACGCCTTCTCGGCGGTCCAGTTCGTCGAACACGGCGTCCAGCGGAATGTCGAGGTCCGCCAGCAGAACCATCAGGTGGAACAGCAAATCCGCGCTTTCGCCGATCACGCCTTCGCGATCGGATGCCATGGCGGCAATCACCGTCTCCACGGCTTCTTCACCGACCTTCTGCGCGATCTTGCCCCGGCCTCGTGCGGTCAGTTTCGCCACATAGGATTGGGACGGGTCAGCTGTCCGCCGTTGCCGGATGGTCTTTTCAAGATCGAAGAGTGTCGAGCGCATGCTGTCCATCAAGCCTTCACCGCCTGATGCGTCAATGAAAAGTTGTTCATCGCGAACGGACGGGCACGCCCGCAGCGGCAAGCGCCTGGTGCGCTTCGGCTACGGTATGCTGGCCAAAGTGGAAGATGGAGGCGGCCAGCACCGCGCTGGCATGACCTTCGATCACGCCTTCGACCAGATGCTGGAGCGTGCCGACACCGCCGCTGGCGATAACGGGAACGGACACGGCATCGGCGATGGTGCGGGTGAGGGCGAGGTCATAGCCCTGTTTCGTGCCGTCCCCGTCCATGGAAGTGACGAGCAGTTCGCCCGCACCGAGTTGCGCCAGCCTTACCGCATGTTCGACCGCGTCGATGCCGGTCGGCTTGCGACCGCCATGGGTGAAGATTTCCCAGCGGTTGTTGCCGACGCGCCGGGCGTCGACCGATCCGACGATGCACTGACTGCCGAAGCGGTCGGCGATGTCGGCCACCACTTCGGGGCGCGCCACTGCGGCGCTGTTTACGGCCACCTTGTCTGCGCCCGCGAGCAGCAGGGCTCGCGCATCTTCCGGGCTGCGCACGCCGCCGCCGACGGTGACGGGCATGAAGCAGACTTCGGCGGTCCGGCGCACCACGTCCAATATGGTGCCGCGCGCCTCATGGGTGGCGGTGATGTCTAGGAAGCACAGCTCGTCCGCGCCAGCCGCGTCATAGACCCGCGCCTGTTCCACCGGATCACCCGCGTCGCGCAGGTCGACAAAGTTCACGCCCTTGACCACGCGGCCATTGGCGACGTCCAGGCAAGGGATGACGCGGGTGCAGACGGTCACGCCGCCGCCTTCGCGATCGCCAGTGCTGCCTTCAGGTCCAGCCGTCCGTCATAAAGCGCGCGGCCGGTGATAACGCCTTCGATGCCTTCGTCTGCATGCAGGCTAAGTACGCGAATGTCCGCGATTCCCGCCACGCCTCCGCTGGCGATGACGGGTATGTCCGTGCCGCGCGCCAACTCGACGGTCGCGTCGATGTTGCAGCCCTTGAGCAAGCCGTCGCGGCCTACGTCCGTGAAGAGCAGGCTGGCGACGCCCGCATCCTCGAACCGGCGAGCAAGGTCCGCGACGGGCATGTCGGACTTTTCCGCCCAGCCGTCCGTCGCGACGAAACCATCCCGTGCATCGACGGCAACCACGATGCCGCCGGGGAAGTCGCGCGCGGCCGCCTTGACGAAGGCCGGGTCCTTGAGCGCAGCGGTGCCGATGACGATGCGTGATACGCCAAGGTCGAACCAGCGCTCCACAGCCTCGCGATTGCGGATGCCGCCGCCTAGCTGGACATGGCCGGGAAAGGCTTCGACGATGCGCTCTACCGCTTCGGCATTGACCGCATGGCCAGCAAAGCTGCCGTCGAGGTCCACGACATGCAGATGCTCGGCCCCTGCCTCCGCGAAGATCAGCGCCTGCGCGGCGGGGTCGTCGCCATAGACGGTGGCGCGGTTCATGTCGCCTTCGGCCAGGCGGACGACCTGTCCGCCTTTGAGGTCGATTGCGGGAAAGACGATCAGGCTCATATCAATATCCGAACGGGCGACGAAGCGGGGTCACGGACGCCACTTCAGGAAACGGGAAAGGAAGGAAAGGCCATAGGTCTGGCTCTTTTCCGGATGGAATTGGCAACCGATGATCGTGTCGCGAGCGACGGCGGCCACCAGCGGGCCGCCATGATCGGTGGTGGCGGCGACATGGGCGGGATTGTCCGCTTCGAAATGATAGCTGTGCAGGAAATAGGCCTCGCCGGTTTCCAACAGCGGCGGCGTCCCGTTCAGCACGACCTTGTTCCAGCCCATATGTGGCACTTTGATCGCGGGATCGGTCGGCTCGATCCGCCGAACAGTCCCGGGAATCCAGCCCAGACCTTCATGCCGTCCGAACTCCTCGCCCGCGTCTGCGAGCAACTGCATACCCACGCACACGCCAAGGAAAGGCGTGCCGCGCTGGCCCACTGCCTCGTTCATCGCGCCGATCATGCCCGGAATGGCGGACAGCGCATCCATACACGCGCGAAAGGCGCCTACGCCCGGCAGGACGATGCGGTCCGCCTTCGCCACTACCTCAGGATCAGCGGTGATGACGGCATCCTCCGCCCCCGCCTTGCGCAGGGCATTGTGGACCGAATGAAGGTTGCCTGCGCCGTAATCGATGAGGGCTAGCGCAGTCACAACATCCCCTTGGTGGACGGGATGGCGTCCGCCTTGCGTGGGTCGATCTCCACCGCCTGCCGCAGCGCGCGGGCGAGGCCCTTGAAGCAGCTTTCGACGATGTGGTGATTGTTGCTGCCATAGAGATTTTCGACGTGCAGCGTGATCCCGGCAGCCTGCGCGAAGCTGTGGAACCAGTGTTCGATCATCTCGGTATCCCATTCGCCGAGGCGCTGGACCGTGAAGGGCGCGTTGAACACCAGCCAGGGACGGCCAGAAATGTCGAGTGACACGCGCGAAAGCGTCTCGTCCATCGGCGAATAGACGCTGCCATAACGGGTGATGCCGCGCTTGTCGCCCAAGGCCTTAGCCACAGCCTCGCCGATGGCGATTGCCGTATCCTCGGTCGTGTGATGCTGATCGACATGCAGGTCGCCGACCGTGCTGACCGTCATGTCGATCAGCGAGTGGCGCGACAGCTGCTCGATCATGTGATCGAGGAAGCCGATGCCGGTGGAGACGGTATAGATCCCCGTTCCGTCGAGATTGACGGTCACGTCGATCTGCGTTTCCGCAGTGTTGCGGTGAATTTCGGCCGTGCGCATGGCTGCGCCCTATACCGAAGTGGTGGTGGCATGCAATGTGGCGTTGCATGTGCGGGGCGCACTTGACCAGCCGCGCCGCGCCGTTAGGACAATGGGGGATGAGCGACGACTTGCCTGACAGCCTGATTCCCTACGACGAAATCGTGCAGGAGGCGCTGCGTGCCGTGGTCGGCCGCGTGCTGGGCGAGGTCGAGCATTCCGGCGGTCTGCCGGGTTCGCATCATTTCTACATCACGTTCAAAACGCAGGCTCCCGGAGTCGTGATCCCCAAGCAATTGGTGGAACGGTTCCCGGATGAGATGACGATCGTCCTTCAGAATAAATTCTGGGATCTGAAAGTCAGCAGCGACGGGTTCGAAGTCAGCCTGACATTCAATCAGGTTGCGTCGCATCTTGTCATACCCTTTGCCGCCATCACGGCCTTCGTGGATCCTGCGGTGAATTTCGCGCTCCAGTTCCAGGTGCAGTCGGACGGATTGCCCGAACCGCATGAGGAAGCGGAGAATGACGCGCCGCTGGTCACGACCGAAGACGGCTCCAACGTCGTGACGGTGGATTTCGGCAAGAAGAAATAAGGGCTGGCGGACAGCCGCCCGACCTCCCAGATTGGCTACCTGACCTTATGTTCCGGGAGCCTTTGCATGGAAAGCCGCACGGAAACCGACAGCATCGGCGCCATAGAGGTGCCCGCAAGCGCCTATTGGGGCGCGCAGACCCAGCGCAGCATCGAAAATTTTCCCTTCGGCGCGATGGAGCGCATGCCGATCGGGATTATCCACGCTCTCGCCATCGTCAAACAGGCTGCTGCGCGGGTCAATCGCGCGGAAGGATTGGCGCCGGAACTGGCCGAGGCGATAGAGGCGGCCTCCGCCCGAGTGATCGCGGGGGATCATGACGACCAATTCCCGCTCGTCATCTGGCAGACGGGCAGCGGCACTCAATCGAACATGAACGTCAATGAGGTGATCGCGGGCATCGCCAATGAAGCGCTGACAGGCAAGCGGGGGGGCAAGTCACCCGTTCATCCGAACGATCATGTAAATATGAGGCAGTCGTCCAACGATAGCTTTCCCACCGCGCTTCACATCGCCGCCGCGCGCGCCGCGATGGAGCAACTCTTCCCCGCGATCGACCGGCTCCATAAGGCTCTGGAGGATAAAGCGCGGGCCTGGGATGGCATCGTGAAGATCGGCCGGACCCATCTTCAGGATGCGACACCGCTGACGCTGGGGCAGGAATTTTCGGGCTACGCGCATCAGCTGTACCGCTGTCGCAATCGGATCGAGCCTGCCGTCATGCACGGGATGATGGCGCTGGCTCAGGGGGGAACCGCCGTGGGCACGGGGTTGAACGCGCCCGAGGGCTTTGACGTCGCCATGGCAAGGGAGATTGCGGCGATCACCGGCCTGCCGTTTCGCACGGCGGATAACAAGTTCGAAGCGCTTGCCTCCAACGATCCGCTGGTCCATCTCTCCTCGACCCTCGCCACGCTGGCCGTCGCACTCACCAAGATCGCGAACGACATTCGCCTGCTTGGCAGCGGGCCGCGTTCCGGGCTTGGCGAACTCGACCTTCCCGCCAATGAACCGGGCAGTTCGATCATGCCCGGCAAGGTCAATCCGACCCAGTGCGAGATGCTGACCATGGTGGCGAGCCAAGTGATCGGCAATCATCAGGCCATCACGGTCGGCGGCCTTCAGGGACATCTGGAATTGAATGTCTTCAAACCGATGATCGGCGCTGCCGTCCTGCGTTCGATCCATCTGCTGAGCGTGGGCATGGACAGCTTTGCCGAACGCTGTGTCGAGGGGCTGGAGGCGAACGAGAAGCGTATTGCCGAACTGGTCGACAGGTCGCTGATGCTGGTCACCGCCCTCGCGCCCGAGATCGGCTATGACAACGCCGCGAAGATCGCGAAGCATGCGCATGCAGAAGGGCTCACGCTCAAGGAAGCGGGCCTTGCGCTTGGCCTGATCGATGAGGAAAGTTTTGATCGGCTGGTCCGGCCGGAAAATATGGTGTGAACTGGCGGAACCGCCCGTCCTGCGATACATTGATCGCCATATGAAGAAGATCACGTCCAAACAGCCGCTTGTCACCGTCCGCCCGCCGCGCAAGGCAGGGCTGCTGCGAAAGACGGCACGCCTGGGCGCGGCCGTCGTCGCTGCGCGCGTCGCTGCGGCTACCGGAAAGAAGGGCGTGGTCGGACTTATCGCGGGCATGGGCGCCAAGCGGTTGATCATGCGCTATCCGATGGGCGCGCTGTTCGTCACCGGCGCTTATCTGGCGGGCAAAGCCTATGAGACGAAGCGCGAAGTCGATCGCAAACGTGCGGTGAAGGCGCTGCCTGATCTTAGCAACGAACCGGTGCCGATCACCGAAGCCCGCACGAAAAAGGCCTAAAGGGCCAACTGCCAGCTTTTTATCGCTTCAATCGGCCAAGCCAGCATCAGCACGTTGAGCGTCAGATTGTCGCGGATCGCCACTAGCGCGATGATTTCCAATGCGATGCCAGCGCATATCGTCACGGCGACCGGCGCGCGGGCCGCGAAGAGGAAGCCGAGCGCCATCATGCCTATATCGCTCATCGAATTCAGGATGGTGTCGCCGCTATAGCCCAAAGCGATCGTCGCCGCGCGGTAGCGGTCGATGATGATCGGCGAGTTCTCCAATATCTCCCACACGGATTCGACCAGCACCGCCAGCGCAAAACGTGGACCAATCGGTTGCCGCCGCATCAACGCCCACGCCCCTGCGTAGAAGAGGAAGCCGTGGATTACGTGGCTGAGGCTGTACCAATCGGCGATATGCTGGCTGTTGCCGCTGTCCAGTGCGCCATGCCATAGCTCGACATGGCCGCAAGTGCAGATGGGTGGCCGCGCCATCAGGAACAGCAGCGCGCAGGTCAGCAGTAGGATGATCCCGGCGGCAATGAAGCCCCGGCGGTTGCGTAGTGCCTTTCGTCTCAACGATCGTCCCCCTTCACGGCCTCTTGCCAAACGCGTTCCACGGCGTCACTAGCGGCCATGGCCGACAGCATCCCTATTGAGGCGCCCGATTTCAAGCGGCGTGGCGTGCTCTTCGTTCTTTCCTCGCCTTCTGGCGCGGGCAAATCCACCATCGCGCGCAAGCTTCTGGCTGCTGAGTCGGACCTTGCCATGTCCGTTTCCGCTACCACGCGGCCGATGCGTCCGGGCGAAGTGGACGGCAAGGACTATCATTTCGTCGATCTGGAGGAATTTCGCCGGATGACGGCGGAGCATGAATTTCTCGAATGGGCGCACGTCTTTGGTCAGCGCTACGGTACGCCGCGCGCGCCTGTCGAGGCGATGTTGAAGAGCGGCCGCGACGTACTTTTCGACATTGACTGGCAGGGCGCTCAGCAGCTGCACCAGATCGCCGGGGGCGATGTCGTGCGCGTGTTCATCCTTCCTCCCTCGATGGAAGAGCTGGAACGCCGCCTGCGTGGCCGTGCGACCGACAGTGAGGAAGTAATCGAAGGCCGCATGTCCCGCGCCGCCAATGAAATCGCGCATTGGGACGGCTATGATTATGTTCTCTGCAATGTCGATGCGGAGGATTGCTTCAGGCGGGTCCAGACGATCCTTCATGCAGAGCGCATGAAACGCAGCCGCCAGACAGGCCTTATCGGCTTCATCCGCCGGTTGAGCCGTTATCATCAGGAAGATTGAGGAAGAGTGGTTTTCCAGCCTTCGCCGGTTTCGATCGAAGCCGAGCGACGGATCTTACCTCTCAAATCCCGCCGGTTCCGCCCAATCCGGATGCACCCAGGCCATCGCTTTGAACAGCGTCCCCATGGCGTCATCGGCAGTCAGCCGCAGCCGCGCAGCCTCCACCTCTGCCGCCCGTGCGGGGGATGTGCGCGCGAGCTGATCCGCCCGCGCGTCAATGCCTAGCTTTCGCAGCAACTCACCCTGGTTCACCGGCCCCAACACTCGCAGGCCCGCCTGCCGCGCCATATTGCCGATCATGGTGAAATCGACATGGGTGGTAAGATCGCTTTCGCCCGGTTCCAGGAAAGGGTCCGCAAACTGGTGTTCGCGCACGGCCTGCAAGGTGTCGCCGATCGCTGGACCTTCATAGCCATAGTCGATGATGATCGCGGCGCCGCCCTGCCGCGCGATCCGCTGCGCCAGTTCCAGCGCGATAGCGGTCCCAGCCAGCGGTATTTCAATGATCGCCCCGTCGGGAGCGTCCGCCGCGATGGCGGGAATGCTCGATTCGACCCGCCGATAGCCCGGCACGGCCTCAAAACGGTTCGAGTCGGTGTCATCAGGGCAGATGACGACACGCTCGCGCCATTCTTCGCCCGAACGGATGATCTGGCGGACAGGCAGGGCGTCGAAAAACTCGTTCGCAACGACGAGCAGCGGCGCATTGTCCGGCAAGGCGCCGACGCTGTCATGGTGGAAGGCGTTCGGGACGAGCGCGCGTTGCCGCTCGCGCAGTGTTGGGCTGGTTTCGACGAAATGCGGTTGGGGCGTTAATCCCGCGCTGCCCATGGCGCGCAGTGCATCGGACGCCAGGGTGCCGCGCCCCGGACCAAGCTCAACATAAAGTGCGTTGGGGCGGCTGCCGGATCGCATCCACAGGTCTGCCAGGCACAGGCCGACCAGTTCGCCGAACATCTGGCTGATCTCCGGCGCGGTGGTGAAATCGCCTGCCGCACCCAGAGGATCGCGCGTGCCGTAATAATGCTGGTTCGCCTCGGCCATATAATGCGCGACCGAGATCGGCCCCCCGGCATCAATCTGCCGTGCCAGCCGCTGGGCGAGGGTCAGCGGTTCAGCTGACACTCGCGCTCCCCGCGATTGGCTCCACGCGAACGCGGCGGCCCTTCGCGGTTGCGATCAGGTACAGTCCGCCGAGGATCATCGGCACGCACAGCCACTGGCCCATGTGAAGGCCGGTGCGCGCTGCAAATTCCATCAGCTGCGCGTCAGCTTCGCGGAAATATTCCACGCCGAAACGGAATATGCCGTAACCGAGCAGGAAAATCCCCACGAGCATTCCCGGCTTGTAGCGGGCGCGCGTCTTCCAGAAGGCGAAGGCAAGGATGAGGAAGAGTATGATGCCTTCGAAAAAGGCTTCGTAAAGCTGGCTCGGATGGCGGGGGAAGGGGCCGCCGGTCGGGAAGATCATCGCCCACGGCACGTCCGTCTCCTTGCCCCACAGCTCGCCATTCACGAAGTTGGCGAGGCGGCCGAAAAACAGCCCGAAGGGTACGCAGCAGGCGACGAAATCATGGATGCGCAGCCATGACAGCTTTTCCTTCCGCGCCATGTAGAGGATGCCCAGCGACACGCCAGCCGCCCCGCCATGGAAGGACATGCCGCCGTTCCACAGTTTGAAGATGTCGAGCGGATTGCGCAGGATTTCGGGCTGGTAGAAGAAGACATAGGCCAGCCGCCCGCCGATGATGATGCCGAGCGTTGCATAGAATATCATGTCGTCGGCATGCCGCCGCGCCATGGGGGAACCCGGCTGGGCGATGAGTTTCAGCAGATACCAGTAGCCGATCAATATGCCTGCCAGATAGGCGAGGCTGTACCATTTGAGCGTGAAGAAGCCGAGGTCGAGCGCGACCGGGCTCAGCCCCAGCTGATCGAAACGAATGGCGCCCGAAGCCGCGGCGGCAAGGTCTAGGATCAAGTTGTCGGTCCCCTTCGGAAATATGGCCTTCGCCATAGAGCAGGATAGGGTAAGGAGGAAAGGGGGCTTATTTTCATCCGGGTACGGAATGACGATTGAACAGAACGGGGCAGGGAAGAATGGCCCGGATCGGTCCAACCCCGCTTCAGGCATTAACTTGCTTTAAACCCATTAAATGCGAGTATCATAGCATGGCTATCGATCCGATCATGGAGCAATCCCCCGAACCCGGCGACAAGCGCGCCGATATTCGTTGGCCCATTCGCCTTGAGGTGGCCGAAGCACTGGGTGAGGGATCAGCCGACGTCGTGGTTCACGATATCTCCACGGCGGGGATGCTGATTGAAACCAGCTCAAAACTGCAACTTGGCCAAGGCGTGCTTTTGTCCCTGCCCGAAGCGGGTTCCGTCTCCGCCCGCGTCGTTTGGCAGGATGAACCGCTATTTGGATGCCGTTTCGATGAGGCGCTCCCCCAAGCCGCTGTCAGTGCGACCCGGCTTCGCAGCACGGTGCGCAGCAATGGCAGGCCGATCGACCATGCCGCCGATGCGCAAGGTCCTGAAATGTTTCCTGCGCGTCTGCGCCGGTTGCGCCGCGAACGCGGCCTTAGCCGGGAAGCGTTGTCCAAGTTGACGGGTTTCAGTAAGCCGTCGCTGTGGGCGTGGGAAGTGGGCAAAACCATGCCCCGGCGAAGGAGCCTGATTGCCCTCGCCCAGGCATTCGGCCTGACCGAGCAGCAATTGCTTTTGGGTGAGGCGGTCGCGCCGTCGCATGGTCCCGCAGGGGCGGGCAATGCCCGTCTGGGTCAGCAGCTTCATGATGTCATCGACTCAGCGAAGCGGGAAGTCGCGAAACACGCAGGCGTCGATGTCTCGCAGGTGCAGATCCGCATCGATTATTGAAGCGCTATCAGGCGGGCGCGTGGGTTGAATTTTCTCCCATGCGATCGTTGGCCTTGAGCCTGCCCGAACGGGTTTAGTTATGTAAATAATAGGCGTGACGCGCCAGCAGGATCGCAACATCCAGCAATCAACTACCTAACAAAAAAGCCGCCCGGTGAGGGGCGGCTTTCTTTTTGGTCCGGTGAGAAAAACTCAGGCTTCTTCAGCCGGAGCTTCTTCCGCTTCCACGGCGATTTCGCCGGGTTCCGCGTTCGGATCATACTCTTCGGTGAAGCCAGCCTCGTCCTTTTCGAACAGGTCGGCCATCACGTCGACGCCCTGCGCCTGCAGATCAGCTTCTTCCGGCGAGCGGGCAACGTTCACCTGAATGGTGACGGCGACTTCGGGGTGCAGCGCGACCTTGACGTCGAATACGCCGAGCGTCTTGATCGGACGTTCCAGCACGACCATCGCCTTGGTGACGTTGGTGATGCCATCGGCCTGCAGCGCCTCGACGACGTCGCGAACCGCGACCGAGCCGTAGAGGTGCCCAGCGTTCGACGACTGGCGGATCAGGACGATCTGCTTGCCATTGACGCCTTCGGCAGCCTTTTCAGCGTCGCCGCGGCGGGCGGCGTTGTCGGCTTCGATCTTCGCGCGGTTGGCTTCGAAGACCTTCTTGTTGGCGTTGTTGGAGCGCAGCGCCTTCTTGTTGGGCAGCAGGAAGTTACGCGCGTAACCGTCCTTCACGGTGACGATGTCACCGATGGCGCCCAGCTTCTCGATCCGTTCGAGGAGAATGATTTCCATGAGTCTTACTCCCTCACTTCACGATGTAGGGCAGCAGGCCCAGGTGACGGGCGCGCTTGATGGCCTGGGCCAACTCACGCTGCTTCTTGGCGGACACCGCAGTGATGCGGCTGGGGACGATCTTGCCGCGCTCGGACACGAAGCCCTGCAGCAGACGGACGTCCTTATAATCGATCTTCGGCGCATCCTTGGCGGCGAAGGGGCAGCTCTTGCGGCGGCGGAAAAACGGGCGTGCCATTGTTCAGATCTCCTTATTCGCCAGCCGGGGCTTCATCGCGGTCGCGGCGCGGGCCACGATCTTCGCGAGGACCACGGTCACCACGATCACCGCGCGGACCGCGCTCGGCGCGTTCCTGCTTGCGCATCATCACCGACGGGCCGGTTTCCAGCTCATCGACCTTGACGGTCATGTAGCGGATGATGTCTTCGTTGATCTGCGTCTGGCGCTCCAGTTCCGCGACGACACCAGCAGGGGCGTCGATGTTCAGCATCACATAGTGAGCCTTGCGGTTCTTGGCGATCTTGTAGGCGAGGCTGCGCAGGCCCCAGGTTTCCACCTTGGTCACCTTGCCAGCATTATCCTCGACGATCTTGGTGGCGGTTTCCGCCAGCGCGTCCACCTGCGCCTGTGCCAGGTCCTGGCGCGCAAGGAACACATGCTCATAAAGAGCCATGGGTATTGCCTCATCTGTTGGCCGATCGCTGACGCCCACCCCATGTGGAACGCCCCTCCGGCTGTCGTCTCAAGCATTCATCCGCGCGGCATCCGAGTCACCCCGGCCCACGCGAAGCGGCGCCTATGGCGGAAATGCGCCGGGTTGGCAAGGAAGACTTCTCAGTTGCGATGCATCTCGGCAGTGCCGATAAAATGCGCCCGCGTGGAGGCTCCCGCCCTGTCGAGCAACGCGGCGACCTTGTGCTTCAAAGGCTCGGAAGGACGGAAGGGGTCGTCATAGGCCATGCCCCATTCACCGAACTCACGGGCATCGATTTCCTGCTTGCGCAGCATCACGAGCCCCCGGTGGCGGGCATCAAGCCCGATCCGGTTATAGATCCGCTCGACATTGTCCTTTGGCCCTTCAAGCACCTGGAGAAAGCGCTTGCCGTTGTAGAGCAGCAATCCGGTCACGTCCTCGCCACTGTTCCTTTGCGAGGCAGCTTGTGCGATCGTCGCGCACTGGCTGGGTGAGACGGCGCCTGTTGCGCTGCTGATATACATGATCTGATACAAGGACATGTTGCTTCCCGGAAAATATCGAGCCCCTTGCCCGGTTTCTAACCCTCAACGGTTTAAACATTATGTTTGATATGGATCATGAAGCGCCCCGGAGGGAGAGAGGTCCCCGGGGCGCTTTCTGGCCGCTCGGTCGAAGCCTTAGCGGATGGCGCTGCCTATAACCGCGCCGATGATGCCGCTGGTGATCGCGACCAGCACCGCATCATTGCCGGAACGGACCCAGTGATAACCGCGCGGCGGGGCGTTCAGGCGGTAGTCGCGATAATTGTTGATCACGCGATAATCGCGGGCATAGCGGCGGTCGAAGCGCTGGCCCTTGCCCCAGCGGCGATAGTCGTTCTTGCGCACGACCGTCTTGTGCTTGACCACCTTATGCTTGACTATGGTGCGGCCGTGCGGACCTTGATGGACGACGCGGGTCACTTCGCGATGCGGCGCGGCCTGCGCCTGCGCGGCGACCATGGGGCTTGCGACCATCGCCGTTGCGGCCAGGCTCATCAGCAGTTTCTTGATCATCTCACTTGCTCCTTTGCTCTTGATCTGTCGCGCCTTCTTCGGCGTTGAAGACAGATTTAGGCCGGACTTGTCGCAAGCTTGTGCCGGTGAGACGGTTCAACTGTCTGAAATTGTAACAGCGCCTATTCGTGCCGCAGCGCGTCGATCGGATTGAGCGCCGCTGCCCGCCGCGCCGGGAAATAGCCGAACACGACGCCGATCGCCGCTGAAAAGAGGAAGGCGATCATGTTCACCTTCACATCGAAGATGAAAGGCACCTGCATCAGCGGCGCAATGACAATCGACGCGATCAGCGCGAGGATCAGGCCGATCAGCCCGCCCAGGCAGGAGAGAACGATGGCTTCCACCAGGAACTGCATCAGCACCTCCCGCGCGACAGCGCCGATGGCGAGGCGGATGCCAATTTCTCGCGTGCGCTCAGTCACCGAAACCAGCATGATGTTCATGATGCCGATCCCGCCCACCAGCAGGGAAATGGCCGCAACCGCCGCGACGATCTGCGTCAGGATGGTGGTCGTGCCGGTCAGCGTGTCGCTGATCTGCTTGGTATCGAAGACGTTGAAATTATCGTCCGCCCCCGGCTTCACCTTGCGCCGTTCGCGCATCAGTTCCTCCAGGCTCGCCTGCACCGTGGAGGTGTCATAAGCGTCGTCCACCGCGATCATGATCTGGCTGATGTCGCGGTCGCCGGTGAAGCGGCGCTGGACGAACTTGATCGGCATGACGACGACATCGTCCTGATCGCCAAAGCCCCCCTGGCCACGTGTCGCCAAAGCGCCGATGACCTGACAGGAAACCCCCTTGATGCGCAGGCGCTTGCCTGTGGGATCGCTTCCCTGAAACAGGTTGTTGCGTACCGTGTTGCCGATGATGCAGACGGCTTTGCCCGCTTCCTCCTCCTCGGGCATGAAGAGGCGGCCCGCGTCAGCCTTCCAGCTCTGCACCTCGAAATAGGCGGCGGTTGTGCCATAGACGGTGGTCGACCAATTGCTGCCTTCATAGATAGCTGTGCCGCTGGACTGCACCAGTGGCGCGACGGCGCGGACGCCCGTCAGCTGGTTCTCGATCGCCGTTAGGTCGGCTGGCTTGAAGTCGGGTGGCCTCGGCCCGCCGCCGCCCCGGCCAAAGCCTTGGCCCGGCCGCAGTTGCAAGACGTTGGCGCCGAGCGAGCTGATCTGCTCCCGCACGGCCGCCGTCGCGCCATTGCCCAGCGTCACCATCGTGACCACCGCCGCCACGCCGATGATGATGCCCAGCGTCGTCAGAAAGCTGCGCAGCTTGTGCCGGTTGATCGCCCGGAACGCCAGGGTGACAGTGGTGCCTAGCATTTCCACGTCGCTCGCCCCTTCAGGGGAGAGGGTTGCGCAGACTTGGCAGCTTGCTGCCTAGTCGAAGCTGGGAGAGGGGGAAGTGCCCAGCCTCTCACCCTCATCCAACTGCGCCTAACTCGCTGCGCGAGCAAGGCTACGTATCCTTCTCCCTTTGAGGGAGAAGGTCTGGGCCGTAGCATCCTCACGCCTTCACCCCCGCATCGATCCGCTCCACCAGTCCATCCTTGAAATGCACGATCGTGCGGGCATAGGCGGCCATGTCGGGCTCATGCGTGACCATCAGCACGGTAATGCCGCTGTTCCGGTTGAGGTCGGCCAGCAGTTCCATAATCTCTATCGATCGTTCTGAATCCAAATTGCCCGTAGGCTCGTCTGCCAGCAGCACGGCAGGCTGCGTCACGATTGCACGCGCGATGGCGACACGCTGTTGCTGGCCGCCAGACAGTTCAGCGGGCGTATGGTCCCACCATTCCTTCAATCCCACCTTGTCGAGCGCCGCCATGCCCGCATCATAGCGCGCCTTCTTGTCCTCGCCCCGGTAGAGCAGCGGCAATTCGACATTCTCCAGCGCGCTCGTCCGGGACAAGAGGTTGAAGCCCTGGAACACGAAGCCAAGATAGCGGCGACGGAGCAGCGCCCGCTGGTCGCGGTCCAGTGTTTCGACGTGTCGGCCCTTGAACAGAAATTCCCCGCCGCTCGGCACATCGAGGCAACCGATAATGTTCATCGTCGTGGACTTGCCCGAACCCGAAGGCCCCATGACCGCGACGAAATCCCCTTCCTCAATGTCGAGATCGATGCCCTTCAGCGCCTGAAAGGCGGTGGCGCCTGAACCATAGACCTTGGTCACGCCGCGCAGGGAAATGATCGGATCAGCCACTGCGTCAGCTTCCGTTCTGCCGCCCGGTGCCGCGAGGCTCCCCGCCGCCTCCGGAGCGGTCACGCCGCTGGCCGCCACCATCCGAGCTATCCTCCGCAGGCTGTTCCTGTCCCGCCGCGAGCTGGCCCGTGATGACTCGCATGCCGGGCTTCAATCCGCCACCAGTGATTGCCGTGCGCGCTCCGTCACTGGCGCCGACGGTTACCTGCACGGCCTTGGGATTGCCGTCCTCTCCCACGACATAAACGGTCTGGCTGCTGCCGATGCCGAAGCTGACCTGCCGGTTGGCGCCGCCACGGCGGAAGCGGCGAGGGCCGGGCACGATCTGGCTGGTAATGCCGCCCCCCTGACCGGCGCCTGCGCTAGGCTTGAACCGCAACGCTGCGTTCGGAACGAGCAGGACGTTGCTCAATTGCTGCGTCACGATGTCGGCGGTCGCCGTCATGCCGGGGCGCAAAGTCTCGTCCTTGTTATCGACGGCAAGCACCGCCGTGTACGCCACTACCGTGCCAGCGGTGCTGGTGGCCGTGCTGCTGCCTGATGACGAGGATGAGGAACTGCTGGAGGCATTGGAGCCGACATTGACCCGCGTCACCCGCGCTGGAAAGCTCTTGCCCGGGAAAGCATCGACGGCAAAGGTCGCGGCTTGACCCTCCTTCACCTGGCCAACATCGGCTTCGTCCACCGCGACTTCGACCTCCATCTTGGTCAGGTCCTCGGCAATGGTGAACAGCACGGGGGCATTGAAGGAAGCCGCGACCGTCTGGCCGGGCTCGATGTCGCGCGAAAGGACGACGCCAGTCACCGGCGACACGATCTGCGCGATCGAAAGATTGGTTTGCGCCGTCGCAAGCTGCGCGCGCGAGACACTGACCTGCGCCTGCTGCGCCCTCAAATTACCAAGCGCTGACTGATAATCCGCCCGCGCCGCATCAAGTTCCGTCTTCGCTGGCACACGCCCGTCCGAAAGGCGGAAGACGTTCAGCTGCCGGTCGAGTGTCGCTTTGGCGAGAGCGACCTGTGCCTGCGCTTGAGTAACGCTCGCCTGCGATGCGGCCACCTGCGCCCGGTTCTGCGTCACCGAGTCCACCAGACGCCGCGTATCCAATTCAGCCAGCCGCTGGCCCTTGGTGACGCGATCATTCACATCGACATAGACGCGCGTGATCTTTCCTGATTGTTCGGAGCCCACATCCACCTGATTGATCGGCTTCAAATTGCCGGTGGCCGACACCGTCACCGTCAGGTCGCCGCGCCGCACCTCCCGCGTGGCGAAGTTCGGCTTGTCCTCGCCCGAAAAACAGCGGGCGAGCAGCAGGATCAGGATCAGCAGCGCCAGCCCGACCGCACCCCGCACCACCCACTTGCGCCAGGGCTTTTCGGGACGCGCGCCGAGAAATTCGTCCAGATCCTTGTCCGTGCTCACATCTTCACTCATCGGGGCGGTTGTCCATATTCTGCCAGCCGCCACCCAGCGCATTGTAAAGCTGGGCGATGGCAAGGACCTCGTCGGCTTGCGCAGCCGCAAGGCTGTTGCGCGCGTTCAACAGCGTCGTTTCGGTGTTGGAAAGCGTCTGAAAATCGATCAATCCCGACTGATACTGGCTACGCGCGAGAAGGGCGGCATTGTTCGACGCGTCGAAGGCAGTGGCGAACTCTGCCTTGCGCTGGCGGGCGCTGTTAAGGGACGCCATAGCATTCTCGACATCCTCAAGCGCGGTCAGCACGCTCTGCTTATAGGCAGCGAAGGCAGCATCCGTGGCCGCCCTTTGCGATCGCACCTGGGAAGCGAGCCGTCCGCCATCGAAGATGACCTGTGCGACATTGGCGAACACGCCGCCGGTAATGATGTCGAACAGGTTTTTGATGCTGGTCGCGTTGGTGCCGATATTCCCGCTGATCCCCAATGACGGGTAAAGCTGCGCCTGCGCCACGCCGATCCGCGCTGTCGCCGCCGCCAAATTCCTCTCTGCTGCGCGGACATCGGGCCGTTGGCGCAGCGTATCAGCGGGGATGCCGGTCGTAATCGTGGTCGTAGCAACCGGGATCGGTGCGGCGGCTTCCAGCGCGCGGGTCGCTTCGCCCGGCGCTTGCCCGGT
Source organism: Sphingobium sp. Cam5-1 (assembly GCF_015693305.1). Lineage (NCBI taxonomy): Bacteria > Pseudomonadati > Pseudomonadota > Alphaproteobacteria > Sphingomonadales > Sphingobiaceae > Sphingobium > Sphingobium sp. Cam5-1. The sequence goes on from NZ_CP065138.1 coordinate 794,911, forward strand.
CAGTACAGCAATGCGGTTCAGGCTGCCGCGCAGGCTGGCCTCCAGTTGCGGGATCGCCGCGTTCGTCTGGGCAAGCTGGGCGCGGGCCTGCTGCTCATCGAGCGATGATACCAACCCCGCCTGCAACCGCCAGTTGGCGATGTTGTAGTTATCCTGCTGAATGGCCTGCGTTTCGCGGGCGATGCGCAACTGCTCCTGCGCCTGCCTTGCCTGAACATAGTTGGTGACCAGTTCGGCTATGATGGTCAGCCGCACATTGGCAAGGTCATAGCCGGACGCGGCCAGATCCGCGCGCGCAGCCTCGGCTGATCGGGCCAACTCCCCGAACAGGTCGATCTGCCAACTCGCATTCGCACCCAGCGAATAGCTGCTGCTCCACCTATCCGATCCGGTGGACACGACATTGCCGTCGATAACGCGCGTGCCGCCGCCACGATTGGAATAGTTACGCCCGCCAGAACCCGACGCATTGACCTGCGGCAGGAAGGCTGCCCCCGCCTGCACAAGGGACTCCCGCGCCTGCCGCAACCGCGCCTGCGCCTGCACGATGTCGAGGTTGCTGGCCACCGCTTGGTCGATCAACCCTGTGAGCACCGGGTCATCGAGCCGGGTCCACCAGTGCGCAAGCTCTGCTTCGCTCAGCGCACCGCCCGCTGGAGCTGCATGATATCTGCCCGGCACACCCAATGCAGCCGGTTGCGGCGCCCGGTAATCGGGTCCCGCCGCGCAAGCCGAGAGCGTCAAAGCCGTCCCGCTGATCCAGCCAATGCGATATCGCACCTTTTCCTTGCACTCCGTCGTCGTTAAAGGGACGCCACCTTGGGGGTTGAGGCGGTCCAGTCAGGGAAACTGCCGAAAGGGACCTTATGTCTCAACGGCATTTGTGTCTCAAAGTGTAACGATGTTGAAAAACGGCGCTTTTGCAGGCGTCCTTGCGTCAGAAGGTGAATGATGAGGGCATTTCTTTTTCCGGGGCAGGGTAGCCAGTCGGTTGGCATGGGGAATGCTTTGGCCGAAGCAAGCCCAGCCGCAAAGGAACTGTTTCAAGAGGTCGATGACGCCCTGTCGCAACATTTGTTCCGCATCATGGTGGAAGGTCCTGAAAGCGACCTTACCCTCACCGAAAATGCGCAGCCCGCGATCATGGCTAATGCGTTGGCGACGTTGCGGGTGATGCAGCGCGAGGGCGGCTTCTCGCTGGCGGAAAAGGGCGATTTCGTCGCTGGGCACAGCCTTGGCGAATATAGCGCGCTTTGTGCTGTAGAAGCCTTCGACATCGGCACCACCTCGCGCCTCCTCAAGCTGCGCGGCCAGGCGATGCAAGCGGCGGTTCCAGTGGGGGAGGGCGCAATGGCGGCCCTGCTGGGCGCCGATATCAAAAAGGCGCAGGCGCTGGCTGACGCGGCGGCTGAGGGCGAAGTCTGCACCGTCGCCAACGACAATGATCCGACCCAAGTGGTCATTTCCGGCCATCGCGGCGCAATCGAGCGCGCGGTCGCCCTAGTGAAGGACCATGGCATCAAGCGCGGCGTGCTGCTGCCGGTTTCCGCACCGTTCCACTGCCCGTTGATGCAGCCCGCCGCCGAAGCGATGGAAGATGCCCTTGCCAAGGCAGCCATCAACACCCCGCTGCTCCCCGTCTATGCCAACGTCCTCGCCGCCCCGATCGCAGACCCCGAAGAAATCAAGCGTCGCCTGGTCGAACAGGTGACCGGCCGCGTCCGCTGGCGCGAATCTGTCGCTGCCATGTGGGACGCGGGCGTAACCGAGTTCGTCGAACTGGGCGGCAAAGTGCTCGGCCCCATGGTCAAGCGCATCGCCCCCGAGGCCACCGTCCGCAGCGTCGTCACCATGGACGACATTGAGGCGGCGCTCGCTGGCTTTTGATCTTTTTCGCGCAGAGGCGCAGAGAACGCGGAGGGGCGTTGAGACCGATCGATGACATCACGCGAGATGTGATCGGTATCGCGATGCACATACATCGCGAACTTGGTCCAGGGCTCCTCGAAAGCGTTTATGAGATGGTGCTGGCGGCAAAACTGCATCGTCTGGGCTACAGGGTCGATCGGCAACGGCAGATCAACATGGAATTTGATGGGCTGCGTTTCGAAGCCGCATTTCGTATCGATATTTTGGTTGATGAAAGACTGATCGTCGAAATCAAATCGGTCGAGCAGATACACAAGGTTCATGCGAAGCAACTGCTGACGTATCTCCGGCTCACTAGGCAACCTGTTGGGCTGATCCTCAATTTCGGCGCCGAGACAATGAGGGAAGGTATCCGTCGTCTCGTGAATAACCATAATGATTCTGCGTCCTCTGCGCCTCTGCGCGAACAAATTATAACGGAGTAAGAATATGTTCGATCTGACAGGCATGACCGCGCTGGTGACTGGCGCTTCGGGTGGCATCGGCTCAGCAATCGCCCGGTCGCTCGCGGCGCAGGGGGCGACGCTGGCGCTTTCGGGCAGCAATGAGGAAAAGCTCAAGGCTTTCGCTGCTGAGTTGGGCGGTAATCACAAGACGCTGGTCTGCAACCTGGCCGATCCCGCAGCAGTCGACGGCCTCGTGGCTCAGGCTGTCGAAGCGCTGGGGGGCAAGATCGACATTCTCGTCAACAATGCCGGGATCACCCGCGACAACCTCATACTGCGGATGAAGGATGAGGAATGGTCGGATGTCATCTCCGTTAATCTGGAAGCCGCTTTTCGCCTCGCACGCGCCGCCGCCAAGCCGATGATGAAGGCGCGCTTCGGCCGCATCATTTCGATCACCTCCGTGGTCGGCGTCACCGGCAATCCCGGCCAGGCCAACTATGCCGCGTCAAAGGCGGGCATCATCGGCATGTCCAAATCGCTCGGCCAGGAACTGGCGAGCCGAGGTATCACCGTCAACTGCGTCGCGCCGGGCTTCATCCGCTCTGCTATGACCGACGCGCTCAATGATGCGCAGAAGGGCGCCATCCTTCAAAAGATCCCCGCAGGCGACCTCGGCACAGGCGAGGATATCGGCGCTGCCGTTGTCTATCTCGCCAGTCGCGAGGCAGGCTACGTCACTGGCCAGACCCTGCATGTTAATGGTGGCATGGCGATGATTTGACGCTCGGTAATAGGCTGAAAGGGCTCGCTGTTCCGTCCCAATCGGGTGGCAATGTGCCATTCAGGCGCATGGAAGGGCGGGAATCATGCGTTTCGATCTTTTCTTGCCTCTTGCCTCCGTCGGGGCTTGCCTCTAGGGCATGCCTTAACAAATATTCACAACCTCAACGATACCCAGTAAAAAGGACCACTCATGAGTGAGACCGCGGATCGCGTTAAGAAAATCGTCGTCGAACATCTGGGCGTCGAAGCCGAAAAGGTGACCGAGGATGCAAGCTTCATCGATGATCTGGGCGCAGACAGCCTCGACATCGTTGAGCTGGTGATGGCGTTCGAAGAAGAATTCGGCGTGGAAATCCCTGACGACGCCGCCGAAAAGATCGGCACCGTCAAGGATGCGATCGATTATATCGACAGCAAGCAGTAAGAATGTTGTGTGGCTGACCGGGGGTCGGCTGCCTGCGTTTTTTGAAGGAAATGGCTCCTCCTGTCCGGCGAATCCGGTCTTGGGGAGCCTTTTCGTATCTGGTGCACCGTTCACAAGCGCTCTCGAAGCAGCTAAGGAGCGGCCCAAACCTATGAAGATTTTCGGAGCAGATATATGCGTCGCGTTGTCGTAACCGGCCTCGGCATGGTGAGCCCGCTTGGCGGGAATGTCGAAACTACCTGGAAGAACATCCTTGCTTCGAAGTCCGGCGCTGCGACGATCGCGCGCTTTGACGCCAGCGAATATAAGTGCCGCATCGCCTGCGAAGTGAAGCCCGCGGACCATGAATATGGCTATGATCCGGGCCTGGATGTCGATCACAAGATCCAGCGCCAGGTCGATCCTTTCATTGTCTATGGCATTTCCGCCGCCAGCCAGGCGCTGCGTGATGCGGGCCTCGACAATATGAGCGAGGAAGAGCGTCTGCGCGCCGGTTGCTCGATCGGGTCGGGGATCGGTGGCCTGCCGGGCATCGAAAGCGAATCGCTGGTATTGGCCAACAAGGGGCCGAGCCGCGTTAGCCCGCACTTCGTCCATGGCCGCCTCATCAACCTGATTTCCGGTCAGGTTTCGATCAAATATGGCCTCATGGGTCCCAACCATGCGGTGGTCACCGCCTGCTCGACCGGTGCGCACTCGATCGGCGACGCCGCGCGCATGATCGCGATGGACGACGCCGACGTCATGCTGGCGGGTGGCGCCGAAAGCGCGATCTGCCCGATCGGCATTGCCGGTTTTGCTCAGGCGCGCGCGCTGTCGACCGCCTTCAACGACACGCCCGAAAAAGCCAGCCGCCCCTATGACGTCAACCGCGACGGCTTCGTCATGGGTGAAGGCGCGGGCGTTGTCGTGCTCGAAGAATATGAGCATGCCAAGAAGCGCGGCGCGCACATCTATGCCGAAGTCATCGGCTATGGGCTGTCCGGCGACGCCTATCACGTCACTGCTCCGCATCCAGAGGGTAGCGGCGGCTACCGTTCGATGGAAATGGCGCTCAAAAAGTCCGGCCTCAGCCTCGCCGACATCGACTATGTGAATGCCCACGGCACCTCGACCCCGCTCGGCGACGAGTTGGAGCTGGGCGCGGTAAAGCGGCTGTTCGGTGACAATATCTCGACCATGTCGATGAGCAGCACCAAGTCGGCGATTGGCCACCTTCTCGGCGGCGCGGGCGCGGTGGAAAGCATCTTCTGCATCCTCGCCATCCGCGACCAGATCGTACCGCCCACGCTCAACCTTGATGAGCCGAGCGAAAGCTGCGCGGGCGTCGACCTCGTCCCGCATGTGGCGAAGGAGCGGAAGGTCCGCGCCGTCCTCAACAACAGCTTCGGCTTCGGCGGCACCAACGCGTCGCTCATCATGAAGGCGATCTGAGGACAAAGCCATGCGGCGGTTCGGGCTGGTTATCCTTGCGATCGGCCTGGCCGTCGCCGCCTTCGTGGCGTTCCGCTTCGTATATGGCTGGACCGAAGCGGGGCCTGCGCCGCGCGACATAACGGTCGTCGTCCCCGATGGAGCGACCGTAGCGGACGCCGCCGTCCTCTTGAAACAGGCGGGTGCGGTGCGTTCAGCAGACGCATTCCTCACCCGGACTAAGGTGTTCGGGCGTGGAAAGTCGATCAAGGCGGGCGAATTCCTGATCCCCAAGGGCGCCAGCAACGCCGACATCTTCTCGATCCTTCAAGGCGGCAAGACGCTGACACGGCTGGTCACCATACCGGAGGGAATGCCTTCCATCATGGTTCATGAACGGCTGATGGCGAATGACGAGTTGACCGGCGATGTCTCGGTCCCCGCCGAGGGCAGCGTGCTTCCCGACAGCTATGCGTTTGACAAGGGCGAAAGCCGGGCCGCTGTGCTCAAACGCATGCAGGACGCGATGACGCGCACTCTCGCCAAGCTATGGGCCGAACGCGCGCCCAATAGCGTGGCGAAATCACCCAGCGAAGCGATCATCCTTGCCAGCATCGTGGAAAAGGAAACCGCGGTCCCTGCTGAGCGGCCCACCGTCGCGGGCGTCTATGGCAACCGCCTGAAGGCCGGGATGATGCTTCAGGCAGACCCGACCATCATCTATCCGATCACCAAGGGCAAGCCGCTCGGCCGCCGTATCAAAAAGTCGGAGATCGCTGCGGTCAACGACTATAACACTTATGCGATGACCGGACTTCCCAAGGGGCCGATCGCCAACCCCGGCAAGCTGTCGATCCTGGCCGTGCTGCATCCCGCCGAAACAAAGGCGCTCTATTTCGTCGCTGACGGAAAAGGCGGCCACATCTTCGCCGACACGCTCCAGCAGCATAATGAGAATGTCCGCAAATGGTTCGAAATCCGCCGCGCGCGCGGGGAGCTTTAAGAGTGTTGTAAATCCTCCCTACGCCAAAGGCGTGGGGAGGGGGACCGCCGCAAAGCGGTGGTGGAGGGGAAATAGCACCCTTCCGCCAACTCACCGCAGCACACCCCGCGCCCTCAACCGCACGGCATAAAACAACTGCCCAACCGCAATGGCGAATATTACCGCCGGAAACACCGCCGCCACCGCGCCCTTCACCGCCCACAAATCGGTGCCCAAAAAGCTGTACCCGAACTGCATCACGACAGCGACCATCGACAGCGCGAACAACGCCACCGCCGCCGCCTTCCGCAGCAACAATAGCATGGCTCCGGCTGTCCCCGCGCCCACCGCGACGGCATAGGCCGCCCAAGCCCAATCCGGCATCTCTGCAAAGATGCGAGCGGTGTAGGGATCGCTTTTCGCCAGCGCCGCCAGATCAGCGCCATATTGCATGGCAAAGGCCGCCACGCCGATCAAATTCCAGATCAGCAGGCCGATTGCGATGAATTTGAAGGATCGTGACGCGCTCATATGAGTTTTCCCTCCCTGAAGCCTTTGCCCACGTAGCCGACCATCATATAGATGCGCTTCACCGCGTGAAAGCGATGCTGACCGGGAGATGATGAAATGCTCGGACGTTCCGTACCTGATGTAACGCTGAAGACCCGCGTGCGCGATGAAAGCGTCGGCGGCCCCAATCCTTTCCGCTGGCAGGATGTCCAGACGGGCGACCTGTTCAAGGGCAAGCGGGTGGTCGTATTCTCACTGCCGGGCGCCTTCACCCCGACCTGTTCGACCGAACAATGTCCCGCTTTCGAACGCTTCTACGACGATTTCAAGGCGCTGGGAGTGGACGATGTCTACTGCATTTCGGTCAATGACTCCTTTGTCATGTACCAGTGGGGCAAGCATCTCGGCATCAAGAATGTGAAGCTGCTGCCCGACGGATCGGGCGACTTCACCCGCCGCATGGGCATGCTGGTGAAGAAGGATCATCTTGGCTTTGGTGACCGGAGCTGGCGCTACGCCATGGTCGTCGATGACGGTCAGGTGGTCGCATGGTTCGAGGAGCCCGGCATCAACGATATCGGGGAGGATGATGATCCCTACGGCCAGACGAGCCCGGAACCGGTGCTGCAATGGCTGAAGGAACATCCGGCTGACTGAAGGCACGGGCACCGCGCCGATCCTATTAACGGCGCTTATGGGAGCGGAGGACTTCGCCTGGGCGGATGGGCTGCGCCGCGCCCATTTCCCGCCGGAGCGCAATAAGGTGCCCGCGCATATTTCGCTGTTCCATCATCTGCCGCCGACCCTGCTGCCGGAACTGAGCGACAGGATGAAAGGGCTGTGTGCCGGGGCACCGCCGCTCGCGATGATAACCGGCGTCATGTTGCTCGGCCGGGGCGTCGCGTTCGACGTGCGCAGTGACGGCCTGCTCGCTATCCGGGACGAACTGGCCGAAGCTTTTCGCGGCTTGCTCACCCCGCAGGATCAAGCGCGTGCCCGCCTGCACATCACTGTCCAGAACAAGGTGGAGCCTTCGGTCGCTCGCGCACTTGCCGATCAGCTGAAGGCAGAGTTTCGTCCCCGCCCGCTCCGCATCGTGGGTCTAGCCGCCTGGCATTATCGTGACGGTGGATCGTGGGACCTCGCCAAGAAAGTCAGCTTTCGCTCTGCCCGCATTCTAACATAGCTTTGGAAGGGACAGCGGAACCTTGATCGGGCGGTCCGGGCAGCCTAAACCCCGCCGATGACCCACGCTTCTTATCCGGCGCTCCGCCTGCGCCGCACCCGCGCCGCCGCCTGGACTCGCGCGCTGCACGCCGAAAATCGCCTGCACCCCAGCGACCTCATCTGGCCGCTCTTTGTGACCGAAGGGCAGGGGGTGGAAGAGCCGATCGCGTCTCTTCCCGGCGTCTCGCGCTGGTCGGTCGATGGCATGGTGGCCCGTGCGCGGGAAGCCCGCGACGCTGGCATTCCCTGCCTCGCGCTGTTCCCTAACACGCAGGCTGATCGCCGCAGCGATGACGGGGAGGAAGCGCTTAACCCCGACAACCTCATGTGCCGCGCCATCCGCGCGATCAAGGATGCGGTGCCGGAAATCGGCATCCTGACCGACGTCGCGCTCGATCCCTATACCGCCCATGGCCAGGACGGCCTGCTCGATGAGCAAGGCTATGTGATCAACGACGCCACCATCGATGTGCTGATCGGCCAGTCCCTCAACCAGGCAGCGGCGGGCGCGGACATCATCGCGCCCAGCGACATGATGGACGGCCGCGTCGGCGCGATCCGCGAGGCGCTGGAGGAAGAAGGCCACGCCAATGTCCAGATCATGGCCTATGCCGCCAAATATGCGAGCGCCTTTTACGGCCCGTTCCGCGACGCGGTCGGCTCCAGCGGCCTGCTGAAGGGCGACAAGAAAAGCTATCAGATGGACCCTGCCAACAGCGAGGAAGCCTTGCGCGAAGTCGCGCTCGACCTCGCCGAAGGTGCGGACAGCGTCATGGTGAAGCCGGGCCTGCCCTATCTCGACATCATCGCGCGAGTGAAGGACCGGTTCGAGGTGCCCGTATTTGCCTATCAGGTGTCCGGCGAATATGCGATGATCGAAGCCGCCGTCGCAGCGGGAGTAGGGGATCGCGACGCGCTGGTGCTGGAAACGCTGCTCGCGTTCAAACGCGCCGGTTGTTCGGGTGTCCTCACCTACCACGCGCTCCACGCCGCGCGGCTGCTGGGAGCCTGACATCATGCCCGATCATCCGCGCGCCGCCCATCTCGATCATCCGGGCGCAACCATCCTGACCTTTGGCGGCAAGACCCCTGTCATCCACCCCAGCGCCTTCATCGCGCCTGGTGCGCGCATCATTGGCGATGTGGAGATCGGCCCGGACAGCAGCATCTGGTATAATTGCGTCGTACGCGGCGACGTCAACGCCATCCGCATCGGCGCGCGCACGAATATTCAGGACGGCAGCGTCATCCACTGCGACGGCCCCGATCCCGCCAAGCCGGACGGCTGGCCCACGATCATCGGCGATGATGTTCTGATCGGCCATATGGCGATGATCCACGGTTGCGGACTCAAGGACCGGGCGTTCGTCGGCCTCGGCGCGGTGGTGATGAACGGCTGCGTGATCGAAAGCGACGCGATGCTGGCCGCCGGAGCGCTGCTATCGCCAAACCGCACAGTTCCGCACCGCCAGCTCTGGACCGGCCGCCCGGCCAAATATGTGCGCGACTTGAGCGATGAAGCGCTGATCGACATGCGCGAAGGCGTTGACCGCTATGTCCACAATGCAAAGGCGCACAAGGGCGCATTGAAGTCTGACGGCTGAACCACATACTTCCATCCGTTCGCCCTGAGCTCGTCGAAGGGCTCTATTTCTTTAGAAGGAAAGGGGCCTCGACAAGCTCAGCCCGAACGGAGACCTAACGTTCGCATATTCCCAAAAAAGCTCAAGGCTGAGCCAACCGCCCCTTCACTGCATCGATCCGGTCATTCTGAGCATCCACGATCGCCAGCGCCACCTTGCGCGCCGCATCGATCTGCTCCACCCCACCTTTGGCTTGGTCCTCCGCCAGCGCATTGCTGCGCTCGACATAAAGCGTGTCGAGGCTAGCCAGCGCCGAAACGCTATCGTTCCTCGCCGCCTCCAGCGCACTGATCGCAAGCTGCGCCGTGACCCAGGACTCGCTGGACACCGCCGCGCCCGAAGCAGCCCGCGTTGCCCGATCCGCGCCGGGCCATGCCTTATCGAACGCCGCATTGCCCGCCTGTGCCTGCGCCGCAAGTCGGTCAACCTGCGCCAGCAACGCCGGATCAGCCGCGATCGGTGCCGGAGGAGCCGGAGCTTCTCCCACTGGCGCATTCTCCATCGCCCGCTTGGCGAGTGAAGGATAGCCCGTCAGCGTCCCGGCACAGCCAGAAAGGAAAAGGGCGATGGAAGGGAGCAGCCGACGCAGGATCATGGCGCTGATCTAGGGCGGGAAATCCCGCCGCGCAATGGCGTCAGCGCGAAACGTCAGCGCGGCAGCGCCGCCGCCTCACGTGCCAAAGCCTCGATCTTCGCGGCATCGGCCGGCCCCTTGGGCACGACCCAGCTTCCGCCGACGCACTTCACAAAGGGTTCGGCCAGCCATTTGGGCGCGCTTTCCGCCGTAATGCCGCCCGTCGGGCAAAAGCGCGCGACATGCAGGGGCGCGGCCAGTGCCTTCAAAGCGGGCAGCCCGCCTGAAGTCTCCGCCGGGAAAAATTTGAAATGGGTAAGGCCCAGGTCCAGTCCGCGCATGATGTCGCCCGCCGTGGCCGTTCCGGGAAGAAACGGCACCCGTGCCGCGACCGCCGCCTTGCCCAGCGGTTCAGTGAGGCCGGGGCTAACGATGAACCGTGCGCCTGCCTCCATCGCCGCGTCCAGCTGCGATGGGTTCAACACGGTGCCAGCGCCGACCACCGCACCCTCCACCTTCGCCATCTCGCGGATCACGTCCAGCGCAGCGGGCGTGCGCAGCGTGACTTCCAGCGCAGGCAGGCCGCCCTTCACCAACGCTTGCGCGATGGGCAGCGCGTCCTCCACCCGATCCACCACCAGCACCGGGATGACCGGCGCCAGCTCCATGACCTGTTCAACGCTGAGCGACATTATTTCTTCTCCCGAAAGGCGGCGGCCGCCCCGTAAAGTCCAATCTCTTCATGCACCGCCAGCCGGATCGGCACCGTCGCCATCAGGCTTTCGAACCGCCCCTTGGCGATGAAGCGTCGATGAAAGCCGCTCTGTGGCAGCAAGCCGCGCATCCGCTGCGTCAGTCCGCCTGCCAGCACGACCGCGTTCGGCCCCTGCGCCAGCGCCAGGTCGCCCACGACCGATCCATAGCAAAGGCACAAGCGATCGAACGCCGCACGGGCGAACTCGTCCGTGCCGTCAATGGCTGCCTGCCACAATTCGGCGTCTTCCATCAGGATGACGCGGTCATGACCGATGGTTGCCATTGCTTTGTAGATATTGTTGAGGCCCGGCCCTGACACAATCCGCTCGGTCGACACGCGCAGGAACTTGTCGCGCAGATAGGCGAGGATCTTTTCCTCCATCGTGTCGAGCGGTGCGAAGTCGATATGCCCGCCTTCGGTCGCGATTACGTGCGGCTCGCCATCGTCGAATGCGATCATCGCGACGCCCAGGCCTGTGCCCGGACCCACCACAGTCACGCCGCCGTCGCGGGGGAATGGCCGGTCCTGCCCGAACAGCAGCGGCAGATTGTCGTCCGGCAGGCGCGCGACGGCATGCGCCACCGCTTCGAAATCATTGACCAGCCGCATCTGCTTCAGGCCCAGTTCCTCGTCCAGCGTGTCGGGCCGGATCATCCAGCTGCTATTGGTCAGCTTGATAACATCGCGCCCGATCGCGGTGGCGAAGGCGATCGATGCCGCCTTGGGCAGATTGCCGCCTTCATCATGCGCGAAAGCGGCCCAACAGGCTTGCAGGCTGGGAAAGTCAGCGACCTTGTATTTCCGCACCTTGCCCAACGTGGGCACGTTCCGCGCGCTCAGTTTGGCGCGTGCAAAGCGGGCGTTGGTTCCGCCAATGTCGGCGGCGATGATGTCGGTCATTCTGGGCATCCCATTTATTCTACGTCATGCCAGCGAACGCTGGCATCTCGGGCGAGAGGGCACGGCCCAGCCTCACGAGATCCCAGCTTGCGCTGGGATGACGGCTAGTCAAAGTTCACTTTCCATTGCCGCCAGCACCGGCGAAGCGCCCTGTTCCGCCAGATCGCTATGATGGCGGAACAGCGCAAACAGCTCACGGCCCGTGTCATAGGGCGGGGGCGGCGGGACGGGCATGTCCCGCGCTTCCCACTCCGCCGCGTCGACCAGCGCTTCGATTATGCCCTTGTCGGCGCACACCCGCACCATGTCGCCATCGCGCAGCTTGGCGATCGGCCCGCCGCCCAAAGCTTCAGGCGACAGGTGAATAGCAGCAGGCACCTTCCCCGAAGCCCCCGACATGCGCCCGTCCGTCAGCAGCGCCACGCGAAACCCGCGATCCTGCAAAACGCCCAGCGCCGGGGTCAGCTTGTGCAATTCCGGCATCCCGTTCGCGCGCGGTCCCTGGAATCGGACCACGACTACAACGTCGCGTTCCAACTCACCCGCCTTGAAGGCGCGCAGCACATCATCCTGATCGTGGAATACGGCCGCCGGAGCCTCGATGGTCCAGCGTTCCTTCTCGACCGCGCTCACTTTCATGACGCAGCGGCCCAGATTGCCCGCCAGCAGGCGCATGCCGCCATCAGGGCTGAACGCACTGGATACCGGCCGCAGGATGGCGTCATCGCGCGATACCGGAACGTCGCGCCATTGCAGCGCTTCATCCTCCAGCACCGGCTCCTTGCCATAATCGGTCAGGTCGGCCCGAGCGACCGTCATGATGTCCCGGTGTAGCAGGCCGTTGTCCAGCAGTTCGCGGATGACGAAAGACATGCCGCCAGCCATGTGGAAATTATTCACATCGCCCGCGCCATTGGGATAGACCCGCGCCAGCAGCGGCACCACGTCGGAAATCTCCGCAAAGTCAGTCCAATCGACGCTGATCCCTGCCGCCCGCGCTATCGCTGGCACATGGATCGCATGGTTGGTCGATCCACCGGTAGCCATCAGGCCGATGATCGCGTTGACGATCGCCTTCTCATCGATGCAAAGGCCGAGCGGCCGATAATCATCGCCGTCCCAGCCGATGCTCGCCAACCGATGCACCGCCGCCCGCGTCAGTTCGCTGCGCAGCTTCGTGCCCGGATTGACGAAGGACGCGCAGGGCATGTGCAGCCCCATCACTTCCATCATCATCTGGTTGCTGTTGGCCGTGCCGTAGAATGTGCAGGTCCCCGCGCCATGATAGCTGGCGCTTTCCGATTCCAGCAGCTCATCCTTGCCGACCTTGCCCTCAGTATAAAGCTGGCGGATGCGCACCTTTTCCTTGTTGGCGAGGCCCGATGGCATCGGCCCTGCGGGAATCAGGATCGTCGGCAGATGCCCGAAACGCAGCGCCCCGATCAGCAGTCCCGGCACGATCTTGTCGCATATGCCCAGCAGCGCCGCGCCCTCGAACATCGCATGGCTCAGCGCGATCGCGGTCGCCAGCGCGATCGTGTCGCGGGAAAAGAGCGACAGGTCCATGCCCGCCTGTCCCTGCGTCACGCCGTCGCACATGGCGGGCACGCCGCCCGCTACCTGCGCCGTCGCCCCGACCTCGCGCGCCGCGATCTTGATCGCTTCGGGATAGCGGCCATAGGGCTGATGCGCGGACAGCATGTCGTTATAGGCAGTGACGATGCCGATATTCATGGCGCTGCCCGTGCGGATCACCGGCTTGTCCTCGCCGCTCGCGGCAAAGCCATGCGCCAAATTGCCGCAGGACAGTTGCGCGCGATTGGTCCCGGCGTCGCGGCCCCGCTCGATCAGGTCCAGATATTGGCGGCGGCGCGGCGCGCTCCGCTTCACGATGCGTTCGGTGACCTTGGCGATCACCGGATGAAGGTCAGTCATGCCAGCTGGCTCCGTCTCGTTCTATCAGGGCAATGGCCGAAGACGGCCCCCAGTTCCCCGAAGCATAGGGCGATGGTTTCACCCCCGCTTCCTGCCAGCCGTCGATGATGGAATCGATCCATGTCCATTGCGCCTCGACCTCGTCCCGGCGCACGAACAAAGTCTGGTCGCCTGCCAGCAGATCCAGGATCAACCGTTCATAGGCAATCCGCCGCCGCTGCCCGGCAAAGGCGGCGGTCAGCGACACGTCCAACGTCACCTCCTCCAGATGGACGTCGCGCTCCAGCCCCGGCCTTTTGCTCATGATCAACAGGCGGATATATTCGTCGGGCTGAAGCCGGATGATAAGGGTATTGGGTTCCAGTCCACCGGCGCGGCCAAATATGGAATGGCGCACCGGCTTGAACTGGATCTGGATTTCCGATTGCCGGGTCGGCATCCGCTTGCCCGTGCGCAGGTAGAAGGGCACGCCCTGCCAGCGCCAATTGTCGATATGGGCTTTTAGCGCCACGAAGGTTTCCGTGTCGGAAGGCTTGCCCAGTTCGTCGGAATATCCGGTGACGATCTCGCCACCGACCGCGCCCGGCGTATATTGCCCGCGCACACTGTTGGCCTTCACCGACTCCGCCGTCATGGGCCGCAGCGACCGCAGCACCTTCACCTTTTCATCGCGCACGGCGGTCGGGTCCATACGGGCAGGAGGCTCCATCGCGATGATCGACAGGATTTGCAGCACATGGTTCTGCACCATGTCACGCAGCGCGCCGACGCCGTCATAATAGGACACCCGGCCTTCCAGCCCCACCGTCTCGCCCACCGTGATCTGCACATGGTCGATCGCCGTGGCGTTCCACAACGGCTCGAACATCACATTGCCAAAACGCAGGGCGAGCAGGTTCTGCACCGTCTCCTTGCCCAGATAATGGTCGACCCGGAAAATCTGGCTTTCGTCGAACAGCGCGCCGATGCCGTTATTCACCTCCTTTGAGGAGGCGAGGTCCTTGCCGATCGGCTTTTCCATCGCGATCCGCGTCGTCGGCGTGATGAGGCCCGCGTCCGCCAGCCCCTGCGCCGTGGGCGCGAAAAGGGAAGGGGGCGTCGACAGATAGACCGACAGCCCGCGCTCCGCGCGTCCGTCTAGCCGCTTCGCCAGCTTCTTGAATTGCTCCGGCTTCCCCGCCTCGACCGGCTGATAAGCGATCATCGCTTTCAGCCGCGCCGCGACTTCCGCATCATAGCGATCGGCGCCGACGAACTTTCGCAGCGCCTTGTCGATGTCGGCGCGAAACGCCTCGTCATCCATCTCCGTGCGGCCCGACGCCACGATCATGAAGTCGTCGGGCAGCAGCCCGTCGCTAAGCAGATTGTAGAGGGACGGAAAAATCATGCGGTGCGCCAGATCGCCGGTGGCACCGAAAAGCAGGAACGTGGCAGACGGATCGGTCAAAGGATGCCCTTTTCCGTTGGGAGGAATTTTTCAGGTCTGCACGAAACGGTCCTATAGCGGTCCGGTTTCGTTACGCAAGCAGGCTATCGGCGCGCAGTCGCCCCTGCAACCGCCGGGTAGCCTTATCGTGCACCCCGGCTGATTTTTGTCTGGACGCTGGCAACTGATTTTGCCATTTGGCGCGAGCAGCCATGCACGCGGGCGTGGTGAAACTGGTAGACGCGCCGGACTCAAAATCCGGTTCCGAAAGGAGTGTCGGTTCGATTCCGACCGCCCGCACCATCTTTGTTTGCGCGATGCCGCCCCCCAACCCATCGCGCGGGTTCGACTTCGCTCCGCTCAGCCGGACCATCCCCCATCGAGAAAAAGAAAGACCCGGCAGCACGAAGCCGCCGGGCCAAGGGGGACTTTTACCAGGTAAAAGCCTCGGGTCGCGGGGCTTCCCTAGCGTAAAAAGATGACAACTCTAGTTAATCGGCCGGAGTTCGGTTCATAATGGATCAAACACCCATGTCCGGCCCGCGCAGCGAGATTCTGTATCGCGCAGAGCCCGCAGAGGCGCAGAGTAGTATTTGCGTTCCTGCTCTTTCTTTCTCTGCGCCTCTGCGAGCTCTGCGCGAAAAATATTCATGCGGAGCCGCATGGATGTCGTGAAGGGGCAGCGGGATCATGGCTACTCCAGCGCACTTCCATCTGACGCGCCAAGGGACTCCAACAATCCTCCCGTGGAAAAAACTAAACCCGCCGCCGCTGCGCCGCAAACCACGGCACCAACCGCCGGATTGCTTCCTCCACCCGATCCGTAGAAACGGCAAAGCTGATGCGGATATGCCGGTGCCCATCCACCGGATCAAAATCAACCCCCGGCGCCGTCGCTACGCCGGTCTCCTCCAGCAGCTTCCGGCAAAAAGCCAAGCTGTCATCCGTCAAATGCCCGACATCGGCATAGATGTAGAAGGCCCCATCGGGCGGCGCGATTTCCTTGAGGCCGAGCGCGGGCAGCGCCGCCAGCAGCAACTCCCGATTCCGCCGATAATTCGCGACATGCCCCTCAAGCTCGTCGAAGCAGTCGAACGCCTTCAACCCCGCATGCTGGGCGAGGGAAGGGGGTGTCAGGAACAAATTCCCCATCCGCGCCCGCGCCGCTTCGACCAGCGCTGGCGGAAACACCACCCAGCCAAGCCGCCACCCGGCCATCGAGAAATATTTCGAAAAGCTGTTCACGACTACCGTATCCGGCGCGAACTCCAGCATCGAATGCGCCGCCTCGCCATAGGAGAGGCCGTGATAAATCTCGTCCGACACGATCCTGATCCCGCGCCGCGCACAAACCTCCGCGATTCGCGCCATCTCGTCGGCAGGGATGATCGTGCCGGTGGGATTTGCCGGACTCGCGATGATCACCCCATCGGGCGCGGGCTCTATCGCCTCCAGAGCCGCCGCACTGATCTGGTATCGCTCGGCAGGCCCGCAGTCGACCTCGACCGGCTTCAGATACATTGCCCGCATCGTATTGCGATAAGCCACATAGCCCGGCCGCGCCGTCGCCACCCGCGCGCCCGGCGCGAACAGGCAACTGAGCGCCAGCACCAAGCCGGGCGAGGCCCCACAGGTCAGCAATATCTGCTCCGCCGCCACCGCAACGCCATATCGTTCCCGGTACAGCAACGCGATCCGCTCCTTTAGAGCCGGGCTTTCCCAATAGCCCATCGGATCACTGTCCAGCACCCGATGCGCCTCGGCAATCGCAGCAGCAGGCGCGCCGGTCGAAGGCTGGCCGAACTCCATATGCAGGATCGACCGCCCCTCGGCCTCCAGCCGGTGCGCCTCCACCCCAATGGCGATGGCGTGAAAAGGATCGATCTGCGCAATCATGCGCGCCTCACTCCGAAATCCAGACCTCGACCGACACGCCATGCTGGCACAGCGCCACCCGGATCGGCAGTTCCTCGATCGGCCCGCCCGCCAGCGCCCGGTCATAAATCGCCTTCTTCGCCGCCCCGCCGATCTGCAAGAAGATATGCCGGCTCTTCAGGATGGCCTTCGCGCTCAAGGACATGCGCTGATGCGGCGCGGCAGGCGGCGTCACGGCCAGCGTCAGCGCGCTCGCAGCCAGCCCCTCCGCCAGCTCCTTCGCCTCCGGGAACAGCGAAGCCGTATGCCCATCCTCGCCCATCCCCAGCAGCACGATGTCGAGCGGCCAGGGCAGATCCGCCAGCGCCGCCTCACACGCCGCCTGTCCGGCATAGGCATCCGCCGCGTCATTCTTCATGCCAACGAACCGCGCCTTCGCCGCTGCGCCCTGCAACAGCGTCTCGCGAACCAGCCGTTCATTGCTGTCCGCATGATCGGGCGCCACCCATCGCTCATCGACCAGCGTCACGACGACCTTGTCCCACTCCAGCGCCGCCGCCGAAAGCGCCTCCAGCACCGGCCGGGGAGACCGTCCGCCAGAGAGGGCAATGGTCGCCACGCCCCGCGCCTCAATGGCGTCGTTCAATACGACCGTGATCCGCCGCGCCATGTCGGCCGCCGCCAGACCCCCATCAACGAAAAGATGCTCAGTGGGCATCGCGATTGCCCCTTATGTCCGTCAGTTTGCGCTCCCACGCCAGCGCATGCGTGACGATCTGATCCAGATCGGCATAGCGCGGCTGCCACGGAAATTCCGCCATGATCGCCCGATTGTCGGAGATCAGCGAGTCCGGATCGCCCGCGCGCCGCCCCTCCATCCGCCGTTCGATCTTGATGTTCGTCACCCGATCGATCGCATCCAACACTTCCAGCACCGAAAAACCGCGCCCATAGCCGCAATTGAGCAGATAATTCTGTTCGGGCTTCGCCATCAGCGCGTCCAACGCCAGCACATGCGCCGCCGCCAGATCGGTGACATGGATATAGTCGCGGACACCCGTCCCATCCGGCGTATCGAAATCCGTCCCGAACACCGACACAAACTCCCGCTTGCCCAGCGCCGCCTCAACCGCCACCTTGATAAGGTGCGTCGCGCCAGCCGTCGACTGACCCGTCCGCCCCTGCGGATCGGCGCCCGCGACGTTGAAATATCGCAGCGCGCAGAAGTTCATCGCATGTGCCGCGCTGACATCACGCAGCATATATTCGGTCATCAGCTTGGACATGCCATAGGGATTGATCGGCCGCTGCGGCGTCGTTTCCTTGACCGGGCTTTCTTCTGGAATCCCATAGGTCGCGGCGGTGGAGGAAAAGATGAAATGCGGCACGCCGACCGTCACAGCGCTCTCGATCAGGTCACGGGTCTTCGCGCTGTTATTGTGATAATATTTGAGCGGGTTCTCGACGGATTCCGGCACCACGACGGAGCCTGCGAAATGCATGATCGCCTTGACGTCATGATCGCGCAGCGCCTTCTGCACCAGTGGCTGATCGGCAATGTCGCCTTCTACGAAGGCCACATCGTCCGGCACCGCCCAACGAAAACCCGTTACCAGATTGTCGATCACGACGACGCCATAACCTGCGTCGCGCAGCGCCAGCACTGCATGGCTGCCAATATACCCGGCACCACCCGTGACCAGAACCGTCGGCTTTTCGCTCATAAAAGGCATGTCTCCCGAAAATGTCGGGCGAGACCTAACCCACTGTCCGAACGATTAACAGCCTTCCGTGTTGCGCTGCGAGATCATCTGGACGAACGCCGCGACCGGGGGCACGGCTTACCCCCACCCAACCCCCGTTCGGGCTGAGCCTGTCGAAGGACTTTTCTTCTTAGTAGGAGAAGGCTTCGACAGGCTCAGCCCGAACGGGGGAGAGGAACCTAAACCATCAGCTTCAGCCCTCAAGCCGCCGCAGCCTTCACCCCCGCATCATAGAAAGTCGCCCCGCTAGCCGCCATGTCCTGCAACTGCACGGTCGGCGCAAAGCGATCCCCATGCCGCGCCGCCAGCCGCTCCAGCACGGCCACCACATGGCCGATCCCGACCGTATCCATGTGGGAAAACGGCCCACCCGTCCAAGGCGCAAAGCCCCAGCCGAATATCGCGCCGAGGTCGCCGTCCTCCACTGTCTCCAGCACGCCTTCCTCATAGCAGCGGGCGCATTCAACCAACTGCCGATAAAGCAGCCGTTCCTTCACTTCCTCCACATCAGGCTGCACCGCCGCGCGCGGGAACATGTCATCCAACCCAGCCCACAGATGCTTCTTGCCGCCCTCAGGATAATCATACCAGCCCTTCGCGCTCTTGCGGCCCAGCCGCCCCATCTCGACCATGCGCGCCATTACTGCATCGGACGGCTGCGCCACATAAGCGTCCCCCAATTCCTTCTGAGCCGCGACGACGATCTTGTGGCCAAGCTCGATGGACACCTCGTCGCCGACTGCCAAAGGCCCGACCGGCATGCCCAGCTGCCGCCCGGCATTTTCAATGAGCGCCGGGTTGATCCCCTCGGCCACCATCTCCACGCCTTCCTGCACATAGGTGCCGAAACAGCGCGAGGTATAGAAGCCGCGCGAGTCATTGACGACGATCGGCGTCTTCTTGATCTGGCTGACGAAATCCAGCGCCTTGGCGATGGCCGCCGGGCCGGTTTCCTTACCCAGGATGATCTCGACCAGCGGCATTTTCTCGACCGGCGAAAAGAAATGGATGCCGATGAAATTGGCGGGCTTGCTCCACGCCTTGGCCAGCTTGGTGATCGGCAGGGTCGATGTGTTGGATCCGAAGATCACATCAGGCCCTAAAACCTCCTCGACCTTCTTCGTGACCTCGGCCTTGATCGCCACATCTTCGAACACCGCCTCAATGACGAAGTCAGCTCCGGCAAGCGCCGCATAGTCAGTCGTCGGCGTCACGCGCGCTAGCGTCTCGGCCATCTTCTCGGGCGTCATGCCACGGCCCAGGCGCTTCTTCAGCACGTCCTCGACATGCGCCTTGCCCTTTTCCGCATAGGCCAGGTCCCGATCGAACAGCATCACCTCAAGGCCCGCCTGCGCCGCCACCGTCGCAATCCCCGCGCCCATCATGCCCGCGCCCAGCATGGCGAGCTTCTTCGTCGGCGCCTTGGGCTGATCCTTCGGCCGTCGCGCGCCGCGTTCGGCGGCATTCTTGTTCACGAACAGGCTTCGGATCATGTTCGCCGCCTGCGGCTCGGCCGCGACCTTGGCGAAATATTTGCTCTCGACCCGGATCGCCCGGTCGAAGGGCAGCAGAGCGCCTTCATAAACCGCCGACAACAAAGCGACCGGCGCATTCATGTTGCGCTGCGTCTGCTTCAATGTCATCGGCACCGCGCCGACCATCGTCTGCACGAAGCCGGGGTTGAAAGCCCCCGCGCCACCGGGGAACTTGAAGCCCTTTACATCCCACGGCTGCGCGCTGGCAGACGGATTCGCCTTAACCCACGCCTTCGCCTTAGCGACCGCCGTGCCCTGTGGCACGACTTCATCGACCGCCTTCAGCATCGCCGCTTCGGCTGGCCGCAACAGTTTGCCCTGCAACATATACATCAGCGCTGCCTGCACCCCGATCAGGCGCGGCAAACGCTGCGATCCGCCACCGCCAGGAAAAAGGCCGATCAGGATTTCAGGCAGGCCAAGCTGCGTCTTGGGACTGTCGCCCACCACGCGCCGATGGCACGCCAGCGCCAGCTCGAACCCGCCACCGACGCAAGTCCCCTCGATCGCGCACGCAACCGGCTTACCGCATGTCTCCAGCCTCCGGAACAGCTGGTTCAATACGAACAGCTTGTCGAAAATCTCGGCCGGGGCAGGGCGCTTGCCCGCGCCGCTTGCCAGCATCGATCCGAAATATTTCAGGTCCATGCCCGCCATGAACCCGCTGTCCTTGCCCGAAGCAATGACCGCGCCCTTGATCGCATCCTCCGACCCGATCCGCGTGATCGCTTCATCCAGATCGGTCAGGAAGTCGGGGCCGATGACATTCATCGACTGGCCGGGCACGTCGATGGTCAGCGTAGCGATACCGTCCGCATCGATGTCAAAATTGATGGTCTGCATAATTGGCTCCCTAAAGCCTCTCCCCTTTAAGGGAGGGGTTGGGGTGGGGGTGTCCGCGCTATCCTTGCGCCTGGACCTGCCCACCCCCTAACCCCCTCCCGCAAGCGGGAGGGGGAACAATCTCGCTCAAACCCGCTCGATAATAATTCCAGTCCCCATCCCCGCACCGACGCACAGGTTCACCAGCGCCGTGCCCTTGCCAGACCGCTCCAGTTCATCCAGCGCCGTGCCCAACACCATCGCGCCCGTCGCACCCAGCGGGTGGCCCATGGCAATCGCACCGCCATTCACGTTGATCTTGTCATGGTCGAGGTCCATCGCCTGCATGTAGCGCAGCACCACGCTCGCAAAGGCCTCGTTCAGCTCCCACAGGTCGATGTCATGGCTGCTCATCCCCGCCCGATTGAGCAGTTTCCCCGCCACGAACTCAGGCCCTGTCAGCATGATCAACGGTTCAGAGCCGATCGACGCCATCGCCTTGATCCGGGCGCGGGGTTTCAGGCCGTATTTCTCGCCCATCTCCTTGTTGCCGACCAGCACCGCCGCCGCACCATCGACGATGCCGCTGCTGTTGCCCGCATGATGGACATGGTTGACCCGCTCCAACTCGGGATATTTGAGCAGCGCGATTGCGTCGAAGCCCGGCATCTCCTCGCCCAGCGCCGCAAAGCTCGGTTTCAGCGCGGCGAGCGACTGCATCGTCGCGTCGGGCCGCATATGCTCGTCATGGTCCAGCGCGACTTGGCCGATCACATCACGCACAGGAATGATCGATTTGGCAAACCGCCCTTCGTCCCACGCCGCCTTCGCCCGCCGCTGGCTTTCCACCGCATAAGCGTCGGCGTCGTCGCGGCTAATGCCGAACTTGGTCGCGATCACGTCAGCGCCAATGCCCTGTGGCGCGAAATAGGTTTTGTAGGCGACCGCCGGGTCCATCGCGATCGCGCCGCCGTCCGACGACATCGGCACCCGGCTCATCGATTCAACACCGCCGCCGATCGCCAGGCCCGCTTCCCCCGCATAGACCTTCGCCGCCGCCATGTTCACCGCCTCCAGTCCCGACGCGCAGAAGCGGTTGATCTGCACCCCCGGCACGGTCTGCGCATAATCGGCGTTCAGCACGGCGGCGCGGGCGATGTCACCGCCTTGCTCACCGATCGGCGTGACGCAGCCAAGGATCACATCGTCCACGTCCGCCGTGTCGATGGCATTGCGGTCCCGCACCGCCTGCAACACCTGCGTCGCCAGCTGGATAGGGGTGATTTCATGCAACGACCCGTCCGGCTTGCCCCGGCCTCGGGGCGTCCTCACGGCATCGTAGATAAAGGCTTCCATTGCTCTGTCATTCCTCTCCGCTTGGCGTCCGGCGCGCCGCAAATGTATTTACGTTTACGTAAAGTGCAAGTCTATTCGCTTTAACATTGAACTGCTTTCCTACCTTCCGCGTTTGACGCTCCAATCGTTTTCGGGTTCATGCATTTTTCGTGTCAGAGGCAGATTCTCCTCCAGCGCCATCGCCCTTCGCCATCCCCATCTTCCGCGCGGTATGGTTCGCCAGCCTCGCGTCCAACTTCGGCGGGTTGATCCAATCGGTCGGCGCGGCGTGGATAATGACCTCGCTGTCTGGCTCCCCCATGCTCGTCGCACTGGTGCCCGCATCGACCACCTTGCCGATCATGCTGCTCTCCCTTTGGGCAGGCGCGGTCGCGGATAATCTCGACCGTCGCCTTGTCATGCTCGCCTGCCAGCTGTCGATGCTGCTGGTGTCCGCATCGCTCGCGCTATTCGCTTGGGCAGGGCTACTCACGCCTTGGTCGCTGCTCGCCTTCACCTTTCTCGTCGGCTGCGCCACCGCCATCAACGGCCCGGCGTGGCAAGCATCGGTCGGCGACATGGTCCCGCGTTCCCAGCTGCCCAGCGCCGTCGCGCTCAACAGCATGGGCTTCAACCTTGCGCGCAGTGTCGGTCCCGCACTCGGCGGCATCATCGTCGCAGCCGCAGGCGCAGCCGCCGCCTTCCTCACCAATGCGCTAAGCTACATCGCCCTGACCATAGTGCTCCTCCGCTGGCAGCCCGAACGCGGGCCGAAACTCCTGCCGCGCGAACGCCTCGGCCTCGCGATGAGGGCAGGCGCGCGCTATGTCGCCATGTCGCCCAAGATCCAGCTCGTCCTCCTGCGCGCAGGAGCTTTCGGCATCGGAGCGAGCGCGGTGTCCGCCCTCATGCCTCTGGTGGCGCGGGACCTGTTGAATGGCGACGCCCTTACCTTCGGCATCCTGAGCGGGGCGTTCGGCATCGGCGCAGTCCTGGGCGCGCTCTCGTCAGGCAGGCTCCGCCGCCGCTTCGCGATCGAAACCATCGTTCGCACGGCCGCCCTTGCGCTGGCAATAGGCACCGCGATCACGGCTTCCACCGGCTGGCTGCTTGTGACCATAGCAGGGCTCCTGCTCTGCGGCGCAGGCTGGGTTATCGCGCTGTCGACCTTCAACGTCTCGGTCCAGATGTCGGCCCCCCGATGGGTGCTGGCGCGCGCCGTCGCCCTTTACCAGATGACGGCGTTTGGCGGCATGGCACTGGGCGCCTGGCTGTTCGGCTGGCTGGCGGAACATATGGGCGTGGTGACGTCACTCCACGTCGCCGCCGGGGTGCAGTTCGCGGCGGCGATGGTCGGCCTTTTCCTGCCGCTATCCCAGACCGGCGATGAAAATCTCGACCTTCTGAACCGCTGGCAGGAACCGCAAACCTCGGTGCCCATCGAGCCACGCAGCGGGCCGGTTGTCATCACCATCGAATATCGCATCCCGGCAGGCTCCGTCGTGCCGTTCCTCACCGCGATGAGCGAGCGCCGCCGCATTCGCCGGCGCGACGGCGCGCATGGCTGGTCTCTGCTCAGGGACCTTGCCGACCCCGAATTATGGGTCGAGCGTTATCATGTCTCCACCTGGCTGGACTATGTCCGCCACAACAGCCGCCGGACCATGGCCGATACCGCCAATTCCGACGCTCTTGCAGCGTTGCACAGCGGACCTCATCCGCCAGTCGTTCACCGCATGCTGGAAAGGCAGACCGGCTCGCTGCCGATCGGCAGGATGCCCGATGTGCGGGAGATGGACGACCCGATGACCGACCCGACCCGGTCGAGCTGAACGGCTATCCCTGCGGCAGGTCGTCCGGCGTGTCGATATCGACCAACGAACTGCTCATCGCTTCGATTTGAAGCCCTCGGCTTAACAATGCCCTAGCGCCCTGATCACCGCGCAGGGTCAGCAACTCGGGAAAATGCTTTCGTCCGATGAAGGCGGGCGGCGAGGAAGAAAAGCCGTCCGTACTCGCCACCACCGACCGCACATCCTCCGCCGCCAGGCATATCCGGTTATAATGCGACTGCGGGACGTACGGCATGTCGGCAAGGCAGATGAGAATGCCCCGACATTGCCTGATCGGCATGACATGGCTCACGGCCAGCACGATACTGCTCGCCAGCCCCTCTTCAGGCTTGTCATTGACCAATATGCTGTAACCACGCCTCTCCAGTTTCCGATGGATATCGGGAGCATCGGCGATGGGCCGCGTCACCGCCACCAGTTCTGCGAAGGCGAGGGAGGCAACGGCCTCCAGCGTATGGGCAACGACCGGCTTGCCATTGAGGTCAGCCATTAACTTGTCCGCCTCGCCAAAGCGCGACGACGTCCCCGCGGCCAGCAACACGGCTGCGATACGTTCAGTCCGCACGCCTCAGCCTTGATGCCATGGGTGGGGGAAGGGCGACGGGACGGCCATGCTTATCGGATCGGCTTCTTGTGATGCGCGTTGATGTGCCACCCGGCATGACCCCTGTCCATAGTCCCGGTAAAGGGGGCTGGCGTTCCGCAAACATAGCCGCCATATGCGCCCTGAACAAAGATAATGAGGAGTAGTGCCATCCATGGACTATGATCCCGATGCCGAGGCTGTAGGCGAAGCGATTAAGGAAGTTGTACCCGCGAAAGTGGCGGAGGCGATCCGCACTTTGATCCGCTGGTCCGGCGACAATCCTGAACGCGAGGGGTTGCTGGAAACCCCCGAACGCGTCGCGCGTGCGTGGCGGGAATATTGCCGTGGTTATGGCGACGATCCGGCTTTTCATCTGTCGCGCATCTTCCATGAAGTGGGCGGCTATGACGACATCGTGCTGCTGAAGGACATTCCGTTCCAGTCGCATTGCGAACATCATATGGCGCCGATCATCGGCCGCGCGCACATCGCCTATCTGCCCGGCAAATATGTGGTCGGCATTTCCAAGCTGGCGCGCGTGCTGCACGCTTTCGCAAACCGCCTTCAGGTTCAGGAACGGCTGACAGCTGAAGTTGCGAACTGCATCTGGGAACATCTAAAGCCCCAGGGCGTGGCCGTGGTGATCGAGGCGACGCACGGTTGCATGACCGGGCGGGGCGTTCGTACGCCCAATGTCCTGATGAAGACCAGCCGCATGCTCGGCGTATTCCGCGAGGACGAAAAAAGTCGCGAGGAAGTGCTGAAGCTCATCGAATCGTGAACGACAAGGAAACACCCGCATACCGCCCGCTCGGCGGCGCGCGCGGGCAGGCCGAAGGACCGCTTCCGCTGGCGAACAAGCGGTTGGCGCTTATCACCGGCGGCCACAGGCGGCTGGGTGGCGTCATTGCCGCCGGGTTCGCACGCGTCGGCTATTCCCTCGCTATTCACGGCAGCCATGACACGCGGTTGGACTCGGCGCTTGCCCTGACCCTCGATGAAAATGGCACCGAATGGGACGGCTTTACCGCCGATTTCTCTGATCCTGAAAGCGCCGAGGAACTGGTTGCCAAGGTCGCCGAACGTTTCGGCCGTCCGCCCGATATATTGGTGAATAGCGCCGCGATCTTCGGTCAGGACCGGCTGGATAATGTCTCCGCCGACGATCTCATGCGGCATTATGCCGTCAATTGCGCCGCGCCCGCGTTGCTCACAAAATCCTTCGCAACCATCCCGGCCGGGGTGGCGGATCGGTGCATCATCAATATCCTTGATCAGCGGATCGATCATCCGCACGCCGATCAGCTGGCCTATACCTTGTCGAAGTCGGCGCTGGCGGGGCTGACCCGCCTTTCCGCCGCCAGCCTCGCTCCACATATCCGGGTCAACGCAGTCGCGCCCGGCCTCACCATCGCAACGCCCGATTATGATGAAGCGCAGATGGAACGGCTCCAATCGGCCATGCCGCTCGGCCGCTTGCCGTTGGCGGAGCAGATTGCGGAGGCGGTCCTCTATCTGGCGCAGGCGAGCGCCGTCACCGGGCAGACGCTTTATGTTGACGGTGGCGCGCATATGCGCAGCTACGACCGCGACTTCATGCATATGGGACGGTGATCGGCGGTGGCTCTTGCTGCCCCGCTGCACCGCAGATTTGAAGGAAGATGACGATGAGCTTCGAAACGATTTTGGTCGAACAGCGCGAAGCGGTGACGCTGGTCACGCTGAACCGTCCGCAGGCGCTGAACGCGCTCAACACGCAGGTGTTGGCGGATCTCAGCGCCGCTTTCGCGGCCTATGACGCTGATCCTTCGCAACTGTGCCTGGTCCTGACCGGCAGCGAAAAGGCCTTCGCCGCAGGCGCCGACATCAAGGAAATGGTCAGCAAGGAAGCCGCAGACTTCTTCCTGGAGGACTTCTTCTCCGGCTGGCAAAAACATGTGGTGGCGACGCGCAAACCGTGGATCGCCGCTGTCGCGGGCTTTGCGCTGGGCGGCGGCTGTGAACTGGCCATGATGGCCGACTTCATCATCGCTGCCGATACCGCCAAATTCGGTCAGCCGGAAATCAAGCTTGGCGTCGCGCCGGGCATGGGCGGGTCGCAGCGCCTGACCAAGGCGGTCGGCAAGGCGAAGGCGATGGAAATGTGCCTCACCGGCCGCATGATGGGCGCGGAAGAAGCCGAGCGTACGGGCCTGGTGTCACGCATCGTACCGGCGGCGGAGCTGGTGGATGACGCGCTCAAGACCGCTGCGGCCATTGCTTCCATGCCGCCCATGGCGACCATGGTGAACAAGGAGATGGTGAACCTCGCCTTCGAAACCATGCTGGGTCAGGGGCTGCTTACCGAAAGGCGTCTGTTCCAGCTGCTCACCGCCACGGAAGACCGGGTAGAGGGCATGACCGCCTTCGTCGAGAAGCGCCCGGGCGTGTGGAAGGGCCGCTGACCGGCGCGAAAAAAATATCCACACTTATCCACAGCTTTAGACAGGGACTGTCGCTGAACCGTCAGATTCCGCTTTGAACGACTCACATTTGGTGAGACCTTCGACCTATCGAAACGGAAGAAGAAACGGAGAAATCCGGATCATCAAATCGGCGATCATATCAAAGATTTGACTGACGTTTCGGTCATCAGGCTGAAATTGGAACTGCAAGGTTCGAATGGAAACTGATGGTCTTCTAAAGACCGGTCATGCACGCGCGAAAGCGAACGTCGGACGTGGAATTTTGAAGACGGCTGCGGAATATGGCGAATAGCCGGACAGCCGGAGCAGACACGATGCCAAACCTTCGCGGTAGAAGCATCGCGCGCCGAGTCCGATGATCGCATCCTGAAAGGGAAGCGGATCCGGGACACGACGGAAGTGGGGACCGACAGCAATGTCGGCCCCCATTTTGCTTTTGGGCTGCCTGCGCCGTTTCCCATTATCCTAAAGTCTATGTCTCTTTATTGCCAATCCATCGGCGCGGCTCTTCTGTACTCTATGAGGAGGATAGAGAAGGATCGCATCATGGATGACCAGCTGAATTCGTCGGTAACGGAGGACAGACGCAATTTTCTGAAGACCTGCGGCCGGTTCGCGGCAACGGTCCCGCCTGCCATGACCATCCTTTTATCCACTTCGCTAAGCTCCGAAGCAATCGCCGCATCCAGTGGCGGTGGGGGCGGAGGAGACCGAGGCCCCAGGGACAGCGGCCCCAAACCCGGCCCCGATTCCACGCCGAAATATGGCTCACTCGACACTGGGATAAAGACGGTGGAAGTGCCACGGGATAAACCGCGCACGTAGGTCTCACCGATCTGTAGAAGCCCGTCCTGCAAGAGCGATGGTGCCGGCTAGAGGGTTCGAACCCCTGACCCCCTGATTACAAATCAGGTGCTCTACCAACTGAGCTAAGCCGGCACGTCGTTTGGACGGAAAAGCGCCTTACTATCAGATGACACCGAACGTCCAGCCCTCCGTTGCGGCAATATGCGGATTGAGCGCGGGTGGGGTCCAGAGGCTCGGCCTTGGCGCGACGTTGCGCATCCATGCGGCGGTCACGATCGCGTCCGCGCCATGATCATCCGGCGGCAATCCCTCATAGGGCTGAGAGCCGAGCGTGGATAGCGCATCGTCCAAAGCGCCCAGGTCCCGCATCTTCGTCCGCCCCTTGGGCCGCCCCGCCGCCCGCGCCGCGATGCTGGTATAAATCTCCACCACCAGCGACCCGTCGCGTGGTGCCGGGTCGAATGGCCAGACGGGAACTTGATCCCGCACATGATGGAGCAGGCGCATCCCCGCAAAGCTCGCCTTCGCCACCTGCGCCGCGCCGATCGCGTCGTAGACGGTGGACGGCTTGCCCCCGCCGCCCGCATTATAATGGGCTTCGCACACCCGGTTGTGCATGAAGTCGGCTTTCACTCCGTCCGCCTTGCCGAAGTAGAAATGGCGGCGGTGCGTGACGTGTAGCAGGCTTCCCGCGCCCAGATCGGGATCATCGCAGACACTATCGACATAGGCCCAGAATTCAGGCCCCGTCACTGGCACCTCATCGCCCGGCAGATACGCCTCCCGCGCCACAAAGGGCGGCGCAAAGCTGAAATCGAAACCGAACAGCGTCGGCGCCTCCGCAGCCGCGGCGATCAACCACTCCGCCACCGCCGCGCGGGACCAAAAGCCGCCGTCTTTCGGATGGATAAGCCGGGGCACGGCGTCACCACGCTCGCACAGCGCCACCGCTATCCCCTTATGCCGCACACCCTTCGCGCCTGACCAGTCGATCGCAGCATAGCGGGCGAAGCGCGGCGTCATTCGCCTCCGCCGCGCTCGGCCCGCAGCTTGTCCCAATAGGCCATGCGCTCGGCTATCCGCGCCTCAAACCCGCGATCGGTCGGCGCGAAGAAGGTCTGCGGCTCCATCTCCTCGGGCCAGTAATTGTCGCCGGAAAAGCCCTCAGCGCTGTTATGATCATATTGATAGCCCTTGCCATAGCCGATGGTCTTCATCAGCTGGGTAGGGGCGTTCAGGATATTCTTCGGCGGCATCAGCGACCCGGTATCCCGCGCCGACTTCCACGCCGCCTTCATCGCCGCATAGGCCGCATTCGATTTCGGAGCCGTCGCGCAATAGAGGCACGCCTGCACGATCGCGAGTTCTCCCTCCGGACTTCCCAAAAAGTCATAGCTGTCCTTGGCCGCAAGGCACTGCACCAATGCCTGAGGGTCCGCCAAGCCAATATCCTCGCTCGCGAACCGCACCAGCCGCCGCAGCACATAAAGCGGCTGCTCCCCCGCCGTCAGCATCCGCGCCAGATAATAGAGCGCCGCCTGCGGGTCCGATCCGCGCAGCGCCTTGTGCAGCGCCGAGATCAGGTTGTAATGCCCCTCCCGATCCTTGTCATAGACCGCCATGCGCCGATGCAGCAGCGCGGACAGCCCAGCCGGATCAAGCGGCTCCCCAATATCGATCGAATACAACGTCTCGACCTGATTGAGCAGGAACCGCCCATCGCCATCCGCACTCGCCAGCAACGCGTCCCGTGCGGCCGCCGTTAGCGGCAAAGGTCGCTGCGTGATCCCCTCCGCCCGCTCCAGCAACAGCTCCAGCGCGGCCGCATCCAGCCGATGCAGGATCAGCACCTGCGCTCGCGACATCAACGCCGCGTTCAATTCGAAACTGGGATTCTCCGTGGTCGCCCCCACCAGCGTCACGGTCCCATCCTCGACAAAGGGCAGGAAACTGTCCTGCTGCGCCCGGTTGAAGCGGTGGATCTCGTCCACGAACAACAAAGTCTTGTCCCCGCGCCGCGCATGCTCCTTAGCCGCCGCAAAGACCTTCTTGAGGTCGGCCACGCCCGAAAACACTGCGGAGATCGGCTCGAACCGCATATCCACCGCGTCGGCCAGCAGCCGCGCGATCGTCGTCTTGCCCGTACCCGGAGGTCCCCACAGGATGATGGACGAAAGCCGCCCAGCCGCCACCATTCGCCCGATCGCGCCTTCCGGCCCGGTCAGATGCTCCTGCCCCACGACATCGGCCAAAGTACGCGGCCGCAGGCGGTCGGCCAGCGGCGCATTCTCCCCGGCGTCACCGGGCTCGTTCACGGCATCGGAAGCAAAAAGATCAGCCATTACCCCGATATAGGGAAAGTGCGCGATTTAAGGAACCGGGCTGGAGGGCAACCGCGCGCCCTGCATCCGCTGGCGGATCACCCGGACATAGGTATCGACCAGCGCCTGGTTCACCTGATCCCACCCATATCGCTCCGCCTCCGCCATCGCGGCTGCCCCGGCATCGGCCCGCGCGTCGGGATTTGTGCAATAGCTCGCCAACGCATCGGCAAAGGCCCCGATCGCCCCCGGACGGATCAGGCGGCCAGTAACGCCCTCGGTAACCAGGCTTTCGCTACCCGTCGCCCGCGCCGCCACCGTGGGAAGGGCGCAAGCCATCGCCTCCAGCGTCACATTGCCGAACGTCTCGGTGATCGATGGATTGAACAGCATGTCCATGCTGGCGACCGCCCGGCCAAGCTCATCACCCTTCTGAAACCCGGTGAAAACAGCGTCCGGCAGCCGGTTCTGGAACCACTCCCGCGCCGGGCCTTCGCCGATGATCAGCACCTTGTGCCGCACATGACGCATCTTCAGCTGGTCGATCGCATCGGAAAAGACGTCCAGCCCCTTTTCCATCACCAGACGACCGATGAATCCGATCACCGGCTCATCATTTTCGATCCCCAGCGATTGCCGCCACGCCATGTCGCGACGTCCCGGATTGAAGATGTCCCGGTCAATCCCCCGCGTCCAGATGCCGACATCATAGCTCATGCGCTGTTCGCGCAGCAGCTGCGCCATGGACTCCGAAGGAGCGACGATAGCATCGCAACGCCGATAAAATCGCCGCAGCATCGATTCGATCACAGGTTCCAGAAAGGCCAGCCCATAATAGCGCGGATAGGTCTCAAATCGCGTATGGACCGAGGCCACCGCCGGAAGCCCGCTGTTCCTCGCCCATGTCACCGCCCGGTGCCCCAATGGATCAGGACTCGATACATGCACCAGATTGGGCCGAAACCGCTTCAGGTCGCGCCGGACATGCCCCGACATGCGATAGGGTACGCGATATTCCTTCCGCCCCGGTATCGCCAGGGAAGGCGCGCTCACCAGATCGCCGGTCGGCTCGAACGCGGGTGTCGCAACGGTCGGCGAATAGATGCGCACGGCCGCACCCTGACGCAGCAAATAGCCCACAAAGCGGTTGAGCGCCTGGTTCGCGCCATCACGCACATAATTGTAATTGCCGCTGAAGAGCGCGACGCGAAGGCCAGTAACGTCCATCCGCCGCGCCTTAACCCAGCCAAACGAAAAACCCAAGGGAACCGCATCCGCAACCGGGATTTTTGTCGTCATCACCATATCGAACCGCCGCAATGCTGTCGCGGCAGGAGAAGGATTAAGATGTCCGAAGCTTTCCGCAGGGGTATGCGCGTCAAGTGGAATTGGGGGCAGGGCGTAGGCCGTGGGCGCGTGGCCGAACGGTTCGACCGCCATGTTGAAAAGACGATCGAGGGCGCGCTGATCCGCCGCAATGGAACGGCAAAGAACCCCGCCTATCTCGTCCAGACCGACAGCGGCAGTGAAGTATTGAAACTGGCGTCGGAACTAAGCCGCGCCTGACCCCCTCTCGCCAATTTTCCGCGCCGCTGCCATAGGGGCGGAATGGCTGAACATCTTACCATCGAGGCATTGCTGACCGGCACGCCCATGCCCTTCCGCGACGGTGACTATAGCGCCATCGCGAAACGGCCTATGGACGGCGTCGTCCGGATCGGATGGCAGGGGTTTGAAGGGGATGCTGTCGCCGACCCTGTCCACCATGGGGGTTGGGATAAGGCAATCCACCTCTACCCACAGGATCATTACAGCTGGTGGCGCGAACGAAAGCCCGACCACCCACTGCTTCAGTCCCCCGGCGCTTTCGGCGAAAACATTGCCTCGCTGGGCATGACGGAGGAGGAAATCTGCCTCGGCGACCGCTTCTCCCTCGGCAGCGCGCTGGTAGAGGTCAGCCATGGACGCCAACCCTGCTGGAAGCTCGACCACCGCTTCGGTTCACGCGACATATTGGCCACCATCGTGAAGACCGGCCGCGCGGGCCTCTATTTCCGCGTATTGCGCGAAGGGGAGGCGGAAGCGAAAGGGCGCATGGAACTACTCGACCGTCCTTTGCCTGAATGGCCCATAGCGCGCGTCTTTCGCCTGCTGATCGGCGGGCGGCACAAGGTTGAACCGGAAGCCGTCCGGGCACTGGCAAATATGCCCGTCCTGGCCGAGGTCTGGCGCGATCGAGCCCGCAATCTGGTTGAGTAGTGTTTCACATCCGTACGCCACTTTAACGCGTCACGCCGGACTTGTTCCGGGGTCCCGCTTCTTTCTGACGCTGAATAGGTAGCGGGACCCCGGGGTCGAGCCCGGGGTGTCGGAAAAGAAGCCTTAATGCGGATGCCTTTCTGTAAGACGATCACCCTCTGACCGTTCAGGCTGCCAAATTCACCCCGCCATCTGGTACGCTGCCCGGGCCTTCCCTATAGCTGATCCATGGCATCGACCCGAAAGCAGAAGAAACCCGAAAAAGTCCGGCCCGCCGGCTTCCCCACTCGCGATCAGGTGATGGAATTCGTCACCTCATCCGATCAACCCGCAGGCAAGCGGGAAATCGCCAAAGCCTTCGGCCTCAAGGGGCAGGAAAAGATCGCGCTGAAAGCGCTGCTGAAGGACATGGCCGACGAAGGGCTGCTCGACATTGGCCCCGCGCGCGCCTTCCACAAAATGGGCGGCGTGCCAAAGGTCACCGTCCTCCGCATCGTCGATGTCGACGGCACCACCCTCATCGCCACGCCGGAACGGTGGGAGGCCGAAGGCCAGCCCGCACCCCGCCTGCGCGTAATGGAACGCGGCAAGCGAGGTGCGCTGACCATCGGCGACCGCATCCTCGCCCGCACGGAAGAGGCTGGGCGCGGCTGGGTCGCCCATCCGATGAAAAAGCTCGCCAAGGCGGCCGAGGAACTGCTTGGCGTGGTGGAAGCGGGGGAGGGCGGCAAGCTGTGGCTACGCCCAGTCGACAAGCGCATCCGCAAGGACACACCGATCAGCGATGTGGGCAGCGCCAATCCCGGCGACCTGGTCCTGGCCGAGCCCGTAGGCCGCCCGCCGCGCATCAGCGCCCGCGTGACCGATATATTGGGCGACCCCTTTGCCCCCCGCAGCTTCAGCCTCATCGCGATCCACAAATATGGCATCCCGCATGTCTTCCCCGAACGGGTGGAGGATGAGGCCCTCGCCGCCTCCGGCATCGCCCTGCATGAGGACAAGCGCGAGGATCTGCGCCATCTGCCCATCGTCGCGATCGACCCCGTCGATGCGCGCGACCATGACGACGCCGTCTGGGCCACGCCTGACGAAGACCCCGCCAATCCCGGCGGCTACCGCGCCATCGTCGCCATCGCCGACGTCAGCTACTATGTCCGCCCCGGCAGCGCGCTCGACAAGGAAGCCCGCAAGCGCGGCAACAGCGTCTATTTCCCTGACCTGGTCGTCCCCATGCTACCGCACCAGCTATCGTCGGACATGTGCTCGCTGCGCGCCGGGCAGGATCGCGCAGCCATGGCCTGCCACCTAACCATCGACGCATCCGGCAAGGTAACCGCCTGGCGCTTCACCCGCGCCATAATCCGCGTAGCCGCCGTCCTCGCCTACGAAGACGCGCAAGCCGCAATCGACGGCGCATCTCCCCTCCCGCAGGCGGGAGGGGCCGGGGGTGGGCAAGGCGAAACCTCTCCAAATCAGCCGGACCTCCTCGAAACCGCCCTAAAACCCCTCTGGGCCTGCTGGAACCTCCTCCGCAAGGCCCGCGACAAGCGCGGCCCGCTAGCCCTCGACCTCCCCGAACGCCGGGTCGTCCTCGACGAGCATGGCAAGATCGTCAGCGTAGCCGTGCGCGAACGCCTCGACGCGCACATGCTGATCGAAGACTATATGATCGCCGCCAATGTCGCCGCCGCCAAGGCGCTCGAAGGCAAAAAGGCCCCTGTCATGTACCGCGTCCACGAACCGCCCAGCCGTGACAAGCTGGTCGCGCTCAAGGACTATCTCGCGACCTTCGACATCGACTTCGCGCTGGGGCAGGTCATCAAGCCCTCCACCTTCAACCGGCTGATCGACCGCATCGGCGAGGCGGAGGAAAAGCCGCAGATCATGGAGCAGATCCTGCGCAGCCAGACCCAGGCCTATTACAGCCCCGCGAACATGGGCCATTTCGGCCTGGCACTCGGCTCTTATGCGCATTTTACCTCACCCATCCGCCGCTACGCCGACTTGCTGATCCACCGCGCGCTCGTCGGCGGCTACAAGCTTGAACTTCCCGCGCCCAAGGGTGGCGCGCTGCCGGACCGCACCTCGCTCAGCGCCGACGATCATGAAAATATGGGCCGCGTCGGCGAGATGATCAGCCAGCATGAACGCCGCGCGATGGAGGCGGAGCGGGAGACGATCGACCGCTATGTCGCGGCCTTTCTCGCTGCTCATGTTGGCGAAATGGTCAACGCGCGCATCACGGGCGTGCAAAATTTCGGCTTCTTCGCGACTGTTGAAGGACTCGGTGGCGACGGCCTCGTCCCCGTCTCAACCATGGGTGACGAACGCTTCTTCTTCGACGAAGCAGGCCGTGCGCTGGAAGGCGTCGAGAGCGGCGACCGCTACACCGTCGGCCAACATCTCCAGCTACGCCTTGCTGAAGCCGACCCAATAAACGGCTCCCTCCGCTTCGAACTCCCCGACGCCCCGCCGCAGCGGCCGAGCTTCAAGAAGGACAGGACACGTCCCGGCGCGAAACGCGGCCGCCCCGCGAACATCCGGCACATGGGCGCAAAACGCGGCAAGCACCGCCGCTGAGCCTGGCATCACGCCTCTTAACTGAACCATCACCGCGTTTTAACTGAACTACCTAACCCCGTTCGGGCTGAGCCTGTCGAAGCTCTCTTCTTTCTAAAGAAGTAGAGCCGTTGGCTATCGCCGCCCTTCGGGTCGACAGGCTCAGCGCGAACGAAAATAGGAGGCGGCGCCAATTGAGAGCATGCAGGTCCAAGCCCCGATCTCTAACTCAACCGATCAATCGCCTCAGCACTTAACCCACCCGGAATAACCATGATAGGGCAGGGCAGCTTGCCCGCATCCGCCCCCGCAAAGTGCGACACCAGCGCGCCGGGATGCCCGCTCGCCGCCGCGCCCAGCACCAATGCCGCGACGTCGGGCATTTCGTCCAGCGTCTCGCGCACCACCGCCACCGCGTCCCCCTGCCGCACAGTGATGCTCGGGCGAATGCCGGACTCCTCGGTCAGCGTGCCCGCCGCGCTGGTGACGAGCGCCTCGGCCCGCTGCCGCGCCTCATCCTCCATCGTCGCCTGCACGCCGCCCCACTGTACGAACTCGGCTGGCGGCACGAGCGCGAGAATACGGATAGACCCCGCCGTCTTCGCCGCGCGCCGGGCCGCGAAACGCAGCGCGGTTTCGGCCTCCGGCGATTCGTCCACTACAACCAGATAAGTCCGCATAGCTGCCGCACCCCACGCCGAAATGGGCAGCTTGGTCTCCGGCTGCCTTTCTGTCTGAACCCATCTGGTAAATTATGAACCAGTCTGGTGAAATGTGGCGGATTATCGCCCAAGGCGCAAGCCACGCCCTTGACCCTCCCGCCCAAAGGGTCAAAACGGCCTCCAACGCTTACCCGCTCGCCCGGGAAAAGAAGAGAGGCCTTCACGCATGAGCAAGAAAATCCAGATGCCCGCCTTGTCTCCCACGATGGAAGAGGGGACGCTGGCAAAATGGCTGGTGAAGGAAGGCGACACCGTGTCGTCGGGCGATCTGCTCGCCGAGATCGAGACGGACAAGGCTACGATGGAATTTGAGGCCGTGGACGAAGGCAAGATCGCCAAGATCCTCGTGTCCGAAGGCTCCGAAGGCGTGAAGGTGGGCACGGTCATCGCCATCATCGCCGAAGAAGGCGAAGACCTCGCCCAGGCAGTCGAAGGCGACGCCGCTCCTGCCGCCAAGCCAGCCGCCGCCGCGCCCAAGGCCGATCCCGTGCCCGCCAAGGCAGAAGCTCCGGCGCAAAAAGCCGAGACTGCGCCCGCCCAATCCGGCGACCGCGTAAAGGCCAGCCCCCTCGCGCGCCGCATCGCCGAGGAAAAAGGCATCGACCTTGCAAATCTCTCCGGCACCGGCCCCAACGGTCGCATCGTAAAGGCCGATCTGGAAGGCGCTTCGGCCAAGGCTCCCACGGCCGCCCCGGCTCCGACCGCAGCAGCCCCGATCCCCGCGCCCACCGCAACCGCAGCCGCGCAGGACTTCGGCATCCCGCACGAAGTCATCAAGCTCAGCGGCATGCGCAAGACCATCGCCCGCCGCCTGACCGAATCCAAGCAGCAGATCCCCCACATCTACCTCACCGTCGACATTCAGCTCGACAAGCTGCTGAAGCTGCGCACCGAACTCAACGCCGGTCTTGCCAGCCGCAACGTCAAGCTGTCGGTCAACGACCTCCTCATCAAGGCACTCGGCGTCGCCCTCATCCAGGTGCCCGAATGCAACGTCCAGTTTGCAGGCGACCAGATGCTGCAATTCAGCCGCGCTGACATCTCCGTCGCGGTATCGATCCCCGGCGGCCTCATCACGCCGATCGTGACCGGCGCGGACAGCAAGGGCGTCGCCGCCATCTCGAACGAGATGAAGGACCTCGCCACCCGCGCCAAGGACGGCAAGCTTAAGCCTGAAGAATATCAGGGCGGCACCGCCTCGCTCTCCAACATGGGCATGTTCGGCATCAAGCAGTTCGAAGCCGTCATCAACCCGCCCCAGGCTATGATCATGGCGATCGGCGCGGGCGAAAAGCGTCCGTTCGTCGTCGATGACTCGCTCCAGATCGCGACCGTCATGTCGGCGACCGGCAGCTTCGACCACCGCGCCATCGACGGCGCGGACGGCGCCCGCCTGATGCAGGTCTTCCGCGAACTGATCGAGAACCCCCTCGGTATGCTCGCCTGATGCGCGCCGCCGACGAGCTGCCGCCGGAGGAAAGCCCGGCGGTACGCGTCATAGCTATGCCCGCCGACACCAATCCCTATGGGGATATTTTCGGCGGCTGGCTGATGAGCCTCATGGACTCGGCGGCAGGCTCCGTCGCCGCCCGCCATAGCAAGGGCCGCGCCGTGACCATCGCGGTCGAAGGCATGACCTTCCTCCGCCCGGTCGTCGTCGGTGACGAGGTATCGGTCTTCGCCAAGCTCGCCTCTGTTGGCCGTACATCGATGAAGATCGATGTCGAAGCATGGCGCCGCACCCGCCATGACGATCGCTCCTACCGCGTGACCCGTGCCACCTTCACCTTCGTGGCGATCGGTGAAGATCGCCAGCCCCGCACCGTCCCGCCCATGACGGCGGCTTCAGACAAGAGAGACTGAAATCCATGGCTGAAAATTACGACGTCATCGTTCTGGGCTCCGGCCCTGGCGGCTATGTGGCCGCGATCCGCGCAGCGCAGCTGGGCCTCAAGACCGCCATTGTCGAGCGTGAAAATCTCGGCGGCATCTGCCTCAACTGGGGCTGCATCCCGACCAAGGCGCTGCTCCGCTCGGCGGAAATCTTCCACTATATGCAGCATGCAGGCGACTATGGCCTGGCCGCTGAGAAGATCAGCGCGGACATCGCCGCCGTCGTCAAACGCTCGCGCGGCGTCGCCAAGCAACTCAATCAGGGCGTCACGCACCTGATGAAGAAGAACAAGATCACTGTCCACATGGGCGACGGCAAGCTCACCGGCAAAGGAAAGCTCTCCGTCACCAGGGACGGCAAGACCGAAGAACTGACCGCAAAGAACATCATCCTCGCCACCGGCGCCCGCGCCCGCGACCTGCCCGGCACCCCCGCTGACGGCAAGCGCGTCTGGACCTACCGCCACGCCATGACCCCGCCTGAAATGCCGACCAAGCTGCTCGTCATCGGCTCCGGCGCGATCGGCATAGAATTTGCGAGCTTCTACAACGATATGGGCGCTGACGTGACCGTGGTCGAAATGATGGACCGCGTCGTGCCAGTCGAGGATGCGGACGTTTCCGCCTTCCTCGAAAAGGCGCTCAAGAAGCAGGGCATGACCATCCTGACCGGCGCTGGCGTCAGCGATATTCAGGTCGGCGCGAATGGCATCAAGGCCAAGCTGAAGGACAAGGCAGGCAAGGAAAGCGCTGCCGAATTCAGCCATATGATCGTCGCCATCGGCATCGTCCCCAACACCGAAAATATCGGCCTAAAGGAACTCGGCGTCGCCGTCGACGATCGCGGCTTCCTGAAAACCGACGAGATGTGCCGCACCAACATCGAAGGCCTCTGGGCAATCGGCGACATAACCGCCCCGCCATGGCTCGCGCACAAGGCTAGCCATGAAGGCGTCATCACCGCCGAAGCCATCGCAGGCAAGCACCCCCACGCCATGGACCCGCGCAACATTCCCGGCTGCACCTATTGCCACCCCCAAATCGCCTCGGTCGGCCTCACCGAAGCCAAGGCGAAGGAGGCAGGCTATGAGGTAAAGGTCGGCATGTTCCCTTTCATCGGCAATGGCAAGGCGATCGCGCTCGGCGAGGCGGAAGGCTTCACCAAGACCGTGTTCGACGCCAAAACCGGCGAACTGCTGGGCGCACACATGGTCGGCGCCGAAGTCACCGAAATGATTCAGGGCTTCACGGTCGGCAAGACGCTGGAAACGACCGAAGCGGAACTGATGCACACCGTCTTCCCGCATCCGACCATTTCGGAATCGATGCACGAAAGCGTGCTCGCCGCTTATGGACGCGCGCTCCATATCTGACCGCCGCTCATGGCAAAGGGGCGCGGGGATATTCCTCCTCGCGCTCCTCGCCGTTCTGGCAATCGCGTTGCTCCAGCGATCGGGCTGGTTCGATCCGCTGAACATCGCCGCGATGAAGGCAGCAGGAGCGGGCAGGGCGGGCGCCCCGTGGATCACGCCAGTCATGATGGCTGCGTCCATCATCGGCGACACGGTCGGGCGATTACTCATCATGGCCGCCGTTGCGATCGGCCTGCTCTATCGGCGGCAGCGCTATGCCGCTCAATGGCTCGCGCTGGTCACGGTCGGTGGCACCTTGCTCAACACCGGCCTCAAACAGATTTTCGCGGCGCCGCGCCCCGAGCTCCTGCCGCATCTAGACATAATACATAGCTACAGCTTCCCCAGCGGCCATTCCGCCGGGACCATGATCCTGTTCGGCGCGCTCGCCATGCTGACACGTTTGGAACTTGGCGCCCCACCCTCACCGTCCGCCCTGAGCTTGTCGAAGGGCTCTACTTCCTCTTTTAGAAAGAAGAGGGCTTCGACAGGCTCAGCCCGAACGGGGTGGTTTATTCCAGGAGAAGGGCAGTACGCTCCAGCCTACCTCGCCGCCGCCCTCATCATCGCCCTAATCGGCACCAGCCGCGTCTGGCTAGGCGTCCACTGGCCGACCGACGTCCTTGCCGGTTGGATCGAAGGCCTGGGCTGGCTATGCCTCTGCCGCTACTGGCTACCAACGGGGCGAGGGCAGGATCAGAGCGTCGCTTAGCTGCCCATGCGGCGGCATCCCGTCCGCCGTGACGAAGCCATGCACCCAGAAACTGTCATAGGCACTGGCGAGCGCAATCATCAGCAACAACACCGCCGACCCGGCAAAGACGCCTCGCGCCGCCCGCAACCCGGCTTCCGGCATCATCGCCAGCAACACCAAAGGCAACAGCGGCAGAAAATAGCGCCCCTGCGTCCCCTGCACATAATCCGCCCCCAATGGCGTGCCCGTCAGATACATAGCCGTCTCAATCAGCAGCGCAGTGCCGCCCGCCACAGCCAGCCACCACAGCCTCTGCCCCGCACCGACCCGGACGCCCGATCCGCTCAACACCGCGACCCCCAGCATCACAGCCGCTAGCAGATAGGCGCCAAGCGGTAACAATATAGCATTCCACCCGAAGCGCCCAACAAGCTGCAACGCATAAACCGGCGACCGCTCGATAATGCTGGACGCCAACGTCCGAACATAGGCGACGGGATCGGCCAAGATGACCGCCAACTGCGCGCCAAGCGGCGCGGTCATGACATTCTCGCCCGTCTTGCGCGATACGATATGATAAAGCGCCTGACTGCCGCCGGACATTTTCATCCAGCCGATGAAAGCCGCCGCTCCCAGCGCCATCGCGCCCAGCAGCAGCCATGGCCGCCTGTCCCGCCGATGCTGCGGCCATTGCAATCCCGCCGCCATCAGCGGCAGATAAACCCCCTTCGCCAACGCAAGCAGAGGCGCGGTAATCATCAGGCCAGCCGACCGGCCCGGACTGCTACCCATTGCGGCAAGGCGCAAGGACAGCGCCAATCCCACAAAGCCCATCCCGTTGATGACGGCGTCGGGAGAGAGCGACCCCGTCTGATAACAGAATGTCGGCAACAATGCCGTCGCCAGCAAGGCCCCGCGTCCAAAGGGCATCAGCCCGAATGCCACCGCCAGCAATATCAGTCCGGCCGTGGCATTGACCAACCGCCCCACATAGAAACTGCCCATGCGCGGCAGGGCCAGCGCCTCTCCAGCCCGCAGACCGGCGGCCGATGGCGCATAAAGTGTCGGCGCATAATTGGCGACATTAGGGAAGTCGGCAAAGGCCGTACCCGCCCGCCCTGCGTCCGCCCTCCACGCCCGCTCCACCATCGCGCGATCAAAGCGCCGCGCCTTGCCCGTAACATCGGTGGGAAAGTCGATCCCGTGTAGTTCCAACGCCGATCGTGGCAGCTCAGCCCCGATCGCCGCACCCCGCTGCTCGGTCATGACCCGGCCATCCGCCAGCAGCTGGGCCTTCATATAATGCTGATTTTCGTCCGGCGCCTGAAAGGGCGGCGTGATGATCGCAAATGCCAATGTGACGGCGCAGACCAGCGCCAGCAGCCACCGCTCCACCGCCGTGACCGGCACGGCAATAGGCGAAAGCATCGCCCGCCCCGAAGAAATCGATAGTCGTTCGTGCCGCACAAGCCGCTCCACCCACAAAACCCTCTCCCCTCGGGGAGAGGGCAGGGAGAGGGGGCAGCGCAACACTCGTCGGACTCACACCCTCACCAAATCACTCCCAACCGGAAGCAACAAAGCAGGCAGCACCCTAACGATCAGCTCTTAACATTTCCCCAGCATTGCCCGCGCGTCTCCACCATTGCGCAGGCGTCCCATTTCATTCGTCGTCATTTTCTTCTTTTTCAGCCGGAGGATGAAGCCGCAGCCGCGTCACCCGGCGTCCATCGCTGCTCACGATTTCCAGCTTCCAGCCGCTCTGTTCGTGATTCAATATTTCACCGGCGTCAGGCACTCGCCCGGCGATGACAAAGGCCAGCCCGCCCAGCGTATCGACATCTTCCTCGACATCGGCCAACCGCTCGTCAATTTCCTTGGCGACGTCCTCCAGTTCGGCGCGAGCGTCCGCTTCCCACAATCCGCCCTCCAGCGGAACGAGCAGGGCCTCGGGCGCATCATCATGCTCATCCTCGACATCGCCGACGATCTCCTCGACCAGATCCTCGAAGGTCAGCAGGCCCTCTGTCCCCGAATATTCGTCCAGCACAATCGCCAGATGGGTGCGTTTAGCACGCATCTCCGCCAGCAGGTCCAGCGCGCCCATGCTCTCGGGCACATAAAGCGGCTGACGGATCAGAGGCTCCAGCGTATCCGGCACGGGGGACTTACCCGCCAATATCGCAAAGGCGTCGCGGATGTGGACCATGCCCACGATCGTATCCAGCGTCTCGCGATAGACCGGGATGCGGCTATGCCCCGCTTCGGCGAACAGCGCCGCCAGTTCGGCAAAGCTTGCCCGCTCCTCGATCGCGATGATGTCGGCGCGCGGCACCGCGACGTCATCGACCGTATGCTCGGAAAAATGCAGCAGGTTGCGAACCATCTGCCGCTCTATCGCTGACAGGTCGCCCTTGGCCGCAGCAGGCGCGCCTTCGTCCTGCGCATCCTCATCATAATCGTCGAGAGCCTCTTCCAGCTCGCGCCGCAGGCTGGGGCTCTCCTCCTCGCCAAACAGCAGCGACTTCAGGCCGCTCCATAAACCGCCCTCGTGACTACTACTGTCCGATTCCTTTGAACCGTTGCCGTCCTTCGGACTGCCTTCAGCCATTGTTCTTCCTATTATCCTGTCAGGCGATCCCCATAGGGATCGGAAATGCCAAGGCTCAGCAACGACTGCGTCTCCAACGCCTCCATCGCTTCTGCCTCGGCATCCTCCATATGATCATATCCCAGCAAATGGAAAGTCCCATGGATGATCAGATGGGTGGCATGTTCGGCGACCGTTATGCCTTTTTCCGCCGCCTCGCTGGCGCAAACGCCCTCCGCCAGCACGATATCGCCCAGCAGCACCTCGCCATCGTCGGTGTTGCCAGTCCCTTCCAGCAGGTCGGATTGCACCATCGGGAAAGACAGGACGTTGGTCGGCTTGTCCTTGTCCCGATAGGCGCGGTTTAGCTGATGCACCTCCTCATCGCTGGTCAGCTTCACCGCGACCTCATACAGCGCCTGGTCTGCGGCAAAGGACGCATAGGGGCTATGCGTAATCGCCGCCACAACCGCCCGCTGCGCCAGTAACTCCCAATCCTCACCCGGCCAGCCTTCATCATGAAGGACCGCAACTTCAATCATCCAAATAAGCTCCGTTCGTTTCGAGCGAAGTCGAGAAACAGGCTCCGCACTTAAGCATCCGGCCCCTCATAAGCCTGCACGATCCGTCCGACGACCGGATGGCGCACGACGTCGCCGATCCCGAACGGCACGACCGATATGCCCTCGACCCCCTCCAGCCGCGCCACCGCGTCAGCCAGTCCCGAAATGCCCGGCTGCGGCAGGTCGACCTGACGAGGATCGCCGCAGATCACCATTCGGCTCCCCTCGCCAAAGCGGGTCAGGAACATCTTCATCTGCGCGATGGTCGTGTTCTGTGCCTCGTCCAGCACGATGAACGCGTTGGCGAGCGTCCGCCCACGCATGAAGGCCAGCGGCGCGATCTCGATCTCCCCGCTGGCAATCCGCCGTTCCACCTGTTCGGCGGGCAGCGTGTCGTACAGCGCGTCATAGATCGGCCGCAGATAGGGATCGACCTTCTCCTTCATGTCACCCGGCAGAAATCCCAGCCGCTCGCCCGCCTCGACCGCAGGCCGCGACAGGATCAGCCGATCGACGCTGCCCGTGATCAGCTGACTCACCGCCTGCGCGACGGCGAGATAGGTCTTGCCCGTGCCTGCCGGACCCAGCGCGAAGATGATGTCGTTCCGGGTCAGCGCCTCCATATAGGTGACCTGCGTGGCGGAGCGCGGGACGATCGTCTTCTTGCGGGTGCGGATCATCACCTTGGGCGGTTCGGCTACGTCATGGCGGATGATGCCATCCAGCATCGGTTCGGCCGACATCGCGATCACCGCCTCCACCGCGCCGCTGTCGATTTCCTGTCCAGCCACGATCCGGTTGTAGAGCCCCGTCATCACGTCCCGTGCCCGCGCCGCCGCTTCAGCATCGCCCTCGATCTGCAACTTGTTGCCCCGCGCCGCGATATAGACGCCCAACCGGTTCTCGATCGCCACCAGATTCTGGTCATATTGCCCGAACAGCGCGCCCAGTAGGTGCGGCTTCTCGAAAGTCACTTCCAACCGCGCACGTTCGGCAACATCCACGCGATGATTATGGTTCGGTTTCTTGGACATTCAGCAGCCTCCCTTTCCATCCGTCACAACCGCGCTGGCGGTTATCCATCTCCTGGTCTTCGATCCCGGTGGACAGGCTCGGAGATGGGTTCCTGCAAAAGCGGGAACGACGGGTTTTGGGTTCAAGCGGCTTTCCTCCTGCTGAGTTCGCCGGCCAGACTGT
The DNA here is from genome assembly GCF_015693305.1 of Sphingobium sp. Cam5-1. Lineage (NCBI taxonomy): Bacteria > Pseudomonadati > Pseudomonadota > Alphaproteobacteria > Sphingomonadales > Sphingobiaceae > Sphingobium > Sphingobium sp. Cam5-1. The sequence goes on from NZ_CP065138.1 coordinate 839,054, forward strand.
TCGGACCGGCACTGATGATATCCACTTCGACCATGTCGCCGATGGAAAGTTCTGGCGCTGTGACATGGACAGATTGCAGCCACGGCGTCTTCCCGATCAACTGCCCGGCATGGCGCCCCTTGCGCTCCAGCAATATCTCGGTCGTGCGGCCCACCGTGGCGGCGTTGAAGTCCACCTGATGCCGGTTGATCACCGCCTGCAGCCGCGCCAGCCGCTCGTCCATCACTGCCGCAGGAATCTGCCCGCCCATGTCCGCCGCAGGCGTGCCGGGGCGGGGGCTGTATTTGAACGAATAGCATTGCGAATAACGCACCTGCTCGACGATCTTCAACGTATCCTCGAACTCCGCATCGCTCTCGCCCGGAAAGCCGACGATGAAGTCGCCCGACAGCGCAATGTCCGGCCGCGCCTGCCGCACCCGTTCAATGATCCGCAAATAGCTGTCCACGCTATGGCTACGGTTCATCGCCTTCAATATACGGTTATTCCCCGATTGCACCGGCAGATGCAGGAAAGGCATCAGCTTCGCCTCTTCGCCATGCGCCGCGATCAACCCATCGCTCATGTCATTGGGATGGCTGGTCGTATAGCGGATACGCGCCAGCCCGCCGATCTTCGCCAACTCGCGCACCAGCCCGTCCATGCCCTGCATGCGGCCCTTGTCATCCTCGCCAGCCCAGGCATTCACATTCTGCCCGAGCAGCGTGATCTCCCGCACGCCGCCATCGACCAGCGCCTTCGCTTCATCCAGGATCGCGCCCCAAGTCCGGCTGATCTCCGCCCCACGCGTGTAGGGCACCACGCAATAGGTGCAGAACTTATCGCACCCTTCCATGATCGTCAGGAAAGCGGTCGGCCGCGCCTGCTTCGTCCGCCCCGGAAGGGCAGCAAATTTGGACGCCAGCGGCATGTCGGTATCGACCGCCTCTTCGCCACGCCCGGCCTTTTCGATCAGGTCAGGCAGCCGGTGATAAGCCTGCGGCCCCACCACGATATCGACACTCTTCGCCCGGCGACTTATCTCGCTCCCTTCGGCCTGCGCAACGCAGCCAGCGACCGCGATCATCGGCCGCGTCCCATCCCCGCGGTTCAAGCGGCCAATGTCGGAATAAACCTTGTCCACCGCCTTTTCGCGAATGTGGCAGGTATTGAGGATCACCAGATCCGCCTCAGCCCCATCGGCCGCTGCGGTCATGCCCCGTTCGCCCAGCATCTCGGCCATGCGCTCGCCATCATAGACGTTCATCTGGCAGCCGAAGGATTTGACGTGGAATGTCGCTGGAGTCTTTGGGGCGTCGTTACGATTCATGCCGTCCATCTATACAGGGGCCACGACCGGAGTGAAAGGCGGCAGGTGCATCGCAATGCTCGCGGCGATCCTTTCGCGCGCCACTGCCGCTAACTGCTTGCGATCGGGGTAAAGCGCGGGGTCGAACGGCTCCAGAAAACGCAGCGTGACGTTCAACCTGCCGCGCCGTTCCAGCAGTCGCCGCACATTCTGCCCCGCCGGTTCGTCGCTATGCCACGCAATCTCCGCCGTGGCCGCGCCATAGTCGATGTGCACGGGCTGGATCATCACCGCGCGCGGCGGCGGCAGCAGAACCGCCAGCAGCGACGGCTTGAACGGCAGCAGGCCCTGCCCATCGCTGGTCGTACCCTCTGGGAACAGCGCAACCGGCTGGTGCCCCGCCAGCGCCGCGCGCAGCGCCTCGATCTGTCCGCCAAGCGCACCTCGCCGGTTTCGCGCGACGAACAGGGTATTATTCTGCGCCGCCAGCCACCCGACGATCGGCCAGCCCGCAATCCCGTCATGCGCGACGAAGGCAGCGCCGGTTTCGCCGCCCAGCGCCAATATATCGACCCAGCTGACATGATTGGCGATGATGAAGCTGTCGCCGTGAAAGGGATGCCCTTCTACCCGCACCCGCGCACCGACGGCCCTTGCCGCCATTCCCAGAAAGCGGGGAGGCCAGGGCGATCGCGCTCCTACGGCCCGCCACAACAGATGCGGGATCAGGCATAGGAACAGGCATGCGGCAAGCGCGCCCAGCCGGTAAAAATAGCGCAGTCGCCGCAAGGCTGTCAGTTCTTGCGGTCCAACGATACGCCGTACAATTCCATCCGATGGTCGACCAGGCGGAAGCCGAGCTTCTCGGCGATCTGCTTCTGCAACTGCTCCAGTTCCGGATCGACGAACTCAATGACGTTGCCGGTCTCGACATCGATCAGATGGTCGTGATGCGCTTCGGGCGCTGCCTCATAACGGGCGCGTCCATCGCCAAAGTCGTGTCGCTCCAATATGCCCGCCTCTTCGAACAGGCGGACGGTGCGGTACACGGTCGCGATTGAAATGCCCGGATCGATGGCGGACGACCGCTTGTGCAGTTCCTCCACATCGGGATGGTCCACCGCGTCACTCAGCACCTGAGCGATCACGCGGCGCTGTTCGGTGATGCGCAGGCCCTTCTCATGGCAGAGGGCTTCTACATCGATCTTGCGGTTCATGCGGGCTCGCTCATTCAGGTGTGTCGGATAATCAGCGGGAATCTAGCGGCATAAACGTCATTATAAAAGGGGCGCATGGCAAATGCGCCCCTCTCATCACGGATCGCCCGCAATTGCTGCCTATTTCGCGCGAGTGCGGCGGCGCTTCGTCCCAAGGCCGATCTTCTTCGCCAGCGAACGGCGCTGTTCGGCATAGTTGGGGGCGACCATCGGATAGTCGGCGGGCAGACCCCACTTCGCGCGATAATCGTCCGGCGTCATCTGATAATGGGTCATCAGGTGCCGCTTCAGCATCTTCAACTTCTTGCCGTCTTCCAGGCAGATAATATAGTCGGGCTTGATCGAAGAACGCACCGACACCGCTGGTTCCGGCTTTACTTCCGGCGCAGCAGCGGGCTTGGTCAGACCAGAAAGGGCGGCGTGAACGTTCTGGATAAGCGTCGAAACGTCAGACACGGCGACACTGTTGTTAGAAACATGTGCTGCCACAATGTCCGAAGTCAAAGTAATGAGCAGCTCGCTCTGGGCTGATTCGATTTCCATTTCTTTTATCCCGCGAATGCTGAATTGAGTGCGACCCGCTCAGGTGAATTCGTTTCAGGAGCGGTATGTCGGCGTTATACCCGGATACGCCGCTTAGCAAGGGCGATCCAGTCTATCCCAGCATTTCTATACGAAAGCTCAGGGCATCGTGAAGTTGTCCGTCGGCACCCCGGTAGTAACCGGGACGCCTATGCACATATTCGAACCCAGCTTTTTCATATAGTTTGATTGCTGTATTTGACGAACGGACTTCGAGATTCATCGACTTGATGCCTCGCCGTCGCGCCGTCTTCAAACTATCGATCAACAGTTCCCGGCCAATGCCCCGTCCGCGCCATGCCGGATGGACGGCCAGCAACAGCAGTTCGCATTCGTCCAGCACCGACCGGACCAGTGCGAAACCCATCGCCGCCGCATCCACGCGCGCGATCGTCAGCCATGTGCCCGGCATCATCATGACGCCGGAAAGCTGTGGCAGCGTCCATGCCTCGCCATAGGCGGGGTCGAATGCCTCCGCCATGACATCCATCGCGTCGGCCAGCGCGTTGCGTTCGCCATCCTCATATATGTCCAGTGTCAGGCCGGGGATCATGAACGGCCCTGCTGCGGGGTAGGCTGCATCATGGGCTGCGCGTCGGCATCGCGGCAGTAAATGGGGGAGGGGGGCAGCGATGGCAGCCCCGCGATCAACGGATAATCGGCCGAATTGGGATAAAGGCTGATGGCCGTGCCATGGCCGCGCGCTGTCACCAATGCTTCGGCGCCGGTGCCATATATTACCGGCTGGTCCAGCATCGCGGCAAGCATCGCGATCGCGGTCGACGCGGGCGGGCTGATGGCGGTCAGGCCATCGGCTTTAAAACATTGCCAGAACAGTTCGCCATGCCCTCCGGTGATGGTGACCGCTATCGGCCCGTCATCCTGATGCTGGTCCTGACCTTGGGCCGCCTTGGCCGCGATCAACGACAGCGCGCAATAACCATGTAAAGGCAGCGACCATGCGAGGGCAAGCGCCCTTGCCGCCGCTATGCCGATGCGCACGCCGGTGAAGCTTCCGGGGCCAAGGTCGACCGCAATCGCGTTCGCCCGGCCGCCGTCGGGCAGGGCGGCTATCGCGGGCACCAGGGCTTCGGCATGGCCCCGGCCGACTATCTCATGGAAATGGCCGATCGTCCTGCCATCCTCCAGCAGCGCCACGGACAGCGCCTGCGTAGCGGTGTCGATGACGAGAGTGCGCAAGAAAATCCCCTGTGAAAACCGGCGTGGGAGCGGGCGGCCTGTGGCAAGCGGTTAGTCGATCGCGATCGTTTTGCCAAACGCCGCCGCTGCTATTTCAGACGGCGCGCACTTCCGTCACTTCCGGGACATAATGTTTGAGCAGTTGCTCGATCCCGTTCTTCAACGTGGCGCTTGAGGACGGGCAACCGGAGCAGGCGCCCTGCATACGCAGATAGACCGTTCCGCGCTCGAAGCCGCGATAAACGATGTCGCCGCCGTCATTGGCGACGGCGGGCCGCACGCGCGTGTCGATAAGGTCACGGATCTGCGCAACGATCTCCGCGTCGGCGGGATCATCGGTGAACTCTTCCTCCTCTTCGGGGATAAAGATTTCGCCCGCCGATCCGGGGGTGAACAGCGGCATGTTCGCCGAAAAATGCTCCAGCAGGATCGACAGGATATCGGGCTTCACATCGCTCCACTGCGCGCCGGGCGCGATGGTGACGGAAATGAAGTCGCCGCCGAAAAACACGCCGGTGACGTCGCCAAGGCCAAAAAGGGCGTCGGCGAGCGGAGAGGCTTCCGCTTCCTCGGGCGTCGCGAAATCGCGCGTACCCATGCCCATGACGACCCGGCCGGGGATGAACTTGACGGTTGCCGGATTTGGCGTTGGTTCGGTCTCGATCAGCATGGCCGCTATGTGGAGAGAAGCTTGCTCAAGATCAAGCGTGCTGACGGGCTTTTGGGGAACTTCGCCACATGCTGGCGATTAAACTCCTATCAGCATGAGCAGGAGACAGAAGGATGAGCACCGAATCCGATATCCGCCACCGTTTCTGGACAGAATTGTCGCAGAGCCCTTTTCTGATGATCGGCTTACAAGGATCGCACGAACATAGCCTGCCGATGACGGCGCAGCTCGACCCCGGTGCCAACCATTGCTTCTGGTTCTACACCACCCGGGACAATCGTCTGGCGAAGGGCGGCCCCGCCATGGCGCAGTTTGCGGGGAAGGGGCATTACCTGTTCGCCTGCATCGACGGTACTCTTGTGGAGGAAACCGACCCGGCGGTGATCGACCGCTACTGGACCCATGAAGTCGCGGCCTGGTATCCCGGCGGGCGGCAAGACCCCAATCTGCTCATGCTCCGCTTTGACCTTGGCCATGCGGAAATCTGGCGCGCGGACATGTCGCTGGGCGGGGTCTTCAAGCAATTGTTCGGCGGCGACGTGCGCGATGAGATGCGCGGGAAGCATGTGGAAATCTCGCTCTAATGTCTCGACGGGGGCTTCGTTTCGGCGAAGCCCTTGCTTTTTTGCATGAATGAAAGCATATGGCCCGCAGCGCAGCGGGCGGCCTTCATGGCCCATCAGCGATTGGCAGCGTGATCGTCCCGACCCTTGAGGGGTGACGGGGCCGGCCAATGAAAGTCTGCGCCAAGCTTTTGAGGCTTCCCTATTCACGCGGGTCGTTTCGCAACCCGCTTTGCATCCAGTTGCGATTCGCAACCTATGGACGCCTGAGCCTTTTTAATTCGAGAGTTCATTCATGCAATTCACCGACCTTGGTCTCGCCGAGCCCATCCTGAAGGCGCTCGCCGCCAAGAATTACGCCAATCCCACACCCATCCAGACGCAGGCAATTCCCGTCCTGCTTCAGGGCAAGGACCTGTGCGGCATCGCCCAGACCGGCACCGGCAAGACCGCTGCCTTCGCGCTGCCCAGCCTCGACCATTTCGCCCGCAATCCCAAGCCGACGCCGCTTCAGGGCTGCCGGATGCTGGTTCTCTCCCCCACCCGCGAACTGGCCGCCCAGATCGCGCAGAGCTTCCGCGATTATGGCCGCTTCATGAAGCTGTCAGTCGAAGTCGTCTTCGGCGGCGTCCCCATCAATCGCCAGATCCGCGCACTCGGCCGGGGTGTCGACATCGTCGTTGCCACGCCGGGCCGTCTCCTCGACCTGATCGATCAGCGCGCCTTCACCATCAAGGACACGGAAATCTTCGTCCTCGACGAAGCCGACCAGATGATGGACATGGGCTTCATCCACCCCTTGAAGCGCATCGCGAAGCTGCTTCCCAAGGAACGGCAAAACCTCTTCTTCTCCGCCACCATGCCGGGTGAGATCGAGGCGCTGGCCGCCCAGTTCCTGAACAACCCGGTCAAGGTCAGCGTCGCGCCGCAGTCCACCACGGCAGAGCGCGTCCGGCAACAGGCGACCTTCGTCAATCAGGCGGAAAAGCAGGCGCTCCTCACTCTCACGGTTCGCAACGAGCCGATCGATCGTGCGCTGATCTTTACCCGCACCAAGCACGGCGCCGACCGCGTCGTCCGTTTCCTGGAAGGCGCGGGCATTCAGGCCGTCGCGATCCATGGCAACAAAAGTCAGGGGCAGCGGACCACAGCCCTCCAGGCGTTCCGCCACGGCCATGTTAAGCTGCTCGTCGCCACCGACATTGCTGCGCGCGGCATCGACGTGTCTGGCGTCAGCCACGTCATCAATTTCGAGCTTCCCAATGTGCCCGAACAATATGTCCATCGCATTGGCCGCACCGCGCGGGCAGGCGCGGAAGGTATTGCGATCAGTTTCGTGGCTGATGATGAACGGCCCTATCTCAAGGCGATCGAGCGTACCGCAAAGGTGAAGCTCGAGATCGTGCCCTTGCCAGACAATTTCACCGAAGCCGTCCGCAATCTTCCGAAGCCCGCACCCCAGCGCAAGGGTCGCGAGCAAACGCCGGAACAGAAAACGCGTCGGGCCGATGGCCAGCGCCGCTATCAGGACCAGCAGAAGCAACAGCGCGGCACCGCAGAACGGGCTCACCGCCCCGACGGAGAAGCAAAGCCCGCGAAGAAGAACTTCCGTCGCAACCGGAACGGGGTCGGCGCACACAAGGGTGCTGTGCAAAAGACCGGCGGCCGTTAAGTTTTCAGGCAGGATGGTGCCGGGTGGCGCCATCCTGACCTCCTTCGTGAAACATGGTTGCTCTTTGTCAGTAGCCATTCAGAATTTTGGCTCTAGGCTACGGCGCCATGAGCTTTTTCCTCCGGCGTCCTGCCGTTTCGCTGTCCGTCATTGCGTTACTGCTTTCGGGCGTTCCTGCTTCCCTGTCAGCCAGAACTGGCCCGGCCCCGGCAAAGTCGGCGTCGGCGACCAACGATACGCAGGCGCAGGTCAGGCCGTGGCTCTATGAAAATAGCGACGTGCCCATCGATCCGGCATGGCACTTCGGCACCTTGCCCAATGGCCTGCGCTATGCGGTTCGCCGCAATGGCGTTCCGCCGGGACAGGTTTCCGTCCGCCTGCGCATGGATGTGGGCGCCCTGATGGAGCAGCCCGATGAGCAGGGCTTTGCGCACTTCATGGAGCATCTGACCTTTCGCGGATCGCGCCATGTGCCCGATGGCGAATCCAAACGAATATGGCAGCGGCTGGGCGTTACCTTCGGCAGCGACAGCAATGCGCAGACGACGCCCACCGGCACCACCTATGCGCTCGACCTTCCTCAGGCGACACCGGCCAGCCTCGGCGAGAGCATGAAAATTCTCGCGGGCATGATGGTCGATCCCAACATCGTGGACAGTGCCGTTGAAGCGGAGCGGGCGGTCGTGCTGGCCGAACGGCGGGAAGGGGATGGGCCGCAAATGCGCATCTCCGACGCAAGTCGCCGCCACTTCTTCGCTGGCCAGCTTCTGGCAGAGCGTAGTCCCATTGGCACGGTCGCCAGCCTCAATGCTGCCACGGCCGCGCGGATGGAAGCCTTTCATCAGCGCTGGTATCGCCCGGAAAATGCAGTGATCTCGATAGCGGGCGACATCGATCCCGCGGTAGCCGAGCAGATCATCAAGGATAATTTCGCATCATGGTCGGTGCCGGGGCAGGGGGCTGCGCTCCCGGATTTCGGTGAGCCGGATGCCAAAGCACCTGCGACCAGCGTCGCCGTTGAGCCCGGCGCGCCAACGGGCCTGACCATGGCCTGGCTCCGTCCATGGAAGCCCCATGCCGACACCATCGTCTATAATCAGGACAAGCTGACGGACATGCTGGCGTTGCAGATCATCAGCCGCCGCCTTGAACAAGCGGCCCGCAGCGGCGGCAGCTTCATTCAGGCCAGCGTCGATCAGCAGGATGTCAGCCGCTCGGCCGACGGGACCTTCGTCACCCTGGTCCCGACCGGCGAGAATTGGGAAAAGGCCTTGGGCGATGTCCGCGCGATTATCGAGGACGCGAAGGCTAGCGCGCCGAGCCAGCTCGAAATTGACCGGGAATATGCCCAGATCGACACGGCGCTCGCCATTCAGGTCGAGAACGCCGACACGGAAGCAGGAGCCAAGCAGGCGAGCGATCTGGTAAGCGCCGTCGATATTCGCGAAACCACCGTCAGCCCTCAGGCTGCGCTGGAGATATTCCGATCCGGCAAACCGGCGATGACGCCGCAGAAGATACTGGACTCCTCGCGCCGCCTGTTTTCTGCCGGTGTGTTCCGAGCCCTCCTGATTACGGGCAAGCCGGTGCCGGGGATCGACGCCCGCCTGTCCGCTGCGCTTGCCGCGCCCGTGAAGGCCGCCACCAACGCCCGGCTGGCGGACAAGGCGATCACGATGGCGGACCTTCCTAAGCTTGGTCCTCCCGGAAAAGTGGTGTCGCGGACGCAGGTCGGATTGCCCGGCATGGAGAGCGTGACCTTCGCTAATGGTGTGAAACTCACCCTGTTCGCCAACAATGCTGAAACGGAAAAGGTGCGGATCAACGTCCGCTTCGGTCACGGACAGCTGGCATTTTCGCCTACGAAGGCGGCACCGGGCTGGGCCGCCAATTATGCGTTGGTGGCCAGTGGCATCGGCAAGCTGGGTCAGCGTGAGCTGGATGACCTGACCAACGGCCGTCGAATGGGAATGGATTTCTCCATCGATGACGATGCCTTCGAAATGCAGGCCGTCACGCGCCCGGCTGATTACCGGGATCAGTTGCAGCTCTTCGCGACCAAGCTGGCTGCTCCCGGGTGGGACCCTGCGCCGATCGCCCGGGTGAAGACAGGCACCGCCGTTGCCTATGATGCGATGGCGCGCGCGCCGGATTCGGTGCTGGCACGCGATCTCAACTGGTTGCTGCATGATAAGGACGTCCGGTTTCGCACCCCTTCACGAAATGAGATAGAGGCGCTGACCCCGCAGGCGTTTCGCTCCACTTGGGAACCGCTGCTGGCTTCCGGCCCAATCGAAGTGCAGATTTTTGGGCAGGTGAAGCCCGAAGAGGCGATAGAGGCGGTGGCAGCCACCTTCGGCGCGATGCCCGCAAGGCCAGATGTCCCGGTTCCGCCCGCGAACGAGCAGATGCGCTTCCCCGCCCATGTCGCGACGCCGGTCATTCTGCGGCACAAGGGCGACAAGGAGCAAGCGGCGGCGGTCATGGCCTGGCCAACGGCAGGCGGTTTTGCGCTCACGAAGGAAGCGCGCCAGCTCGAAATCCTCACGCAAATCTTCAATGATCGCTTGTTCGACCGCCTCCGATCGACGGAAGGGGCGGCCTATTCGCCCAGCGTGCAGAATAATTGGCCGTTTTCCTATGAAAGCGGCGGCTATATTCTGGTGACCAGCCAGGTGCGTCCCGACCGCATCAATTATTTCTACGACGTCGTTAAGGATACGGCGGCTGACCTCGCCAAAAATCCGGTCAGCGATGACGAGCTTCAGCGCGCCGTCGCGCCAATGCGCCAGCTATTGATGCGGGCGAGCACTGGCAATGCCTTCTGGATGAACCAGATGGAAGGCGCGACCCAGAACCCGCAATATGTGCAGGCCATGCAGACCATGGCGAAGGACATGCTGTCGGTGACCCCCGCTCAGCTTCAGGCGCTTGCCGCCAAATATCTGGTTCCGGGGAAGAGCTGGTCCGCTGTGGTGCTGCCGGAGGGGGTGGACGCTCATTGATTGCACGGCGATCTTTGAAGGCAAGCGGCAGGAAGCCAACGCGAAGAGGGCGAGCTATTCTTCAGTCTTTCCGAAGTCGGAAGGACAGGCCGTGACATTCGCCTTTGACATATTCCGGTCGCCGGTGGGCGATCTCACCATGATCGCCAGCGGAAAGGGCTTGGCCGCCCTGTTATGGGCAAATGACGATCCCCTGCGAGTACGGGCCAGACCTGGGGCGAAGGCCCCGGATCACCCACTGCTCCAGGAAACGTCGAAGCAATTGTGCGCCTATTTTTCAGGCAAACTCACCCGCTTCGATATTCCGCTCGATTTTCATGGGACGGATTTTCAAAAACAGGTCTGGGCAGCCCTGCTTCGCATTCCGTTCGGGCAAGTGCGTAGCTATGGTCAGGTCGCATTGGATATAGGCCGTCCCTCAGCCTCCCGCGCGGTCGGTGCCGCTAACGGCCGCAATCCGCTCTCGATCATTGCGCCTTGCCATAGGGTCATCGGATCGGCGGGCGCGCTGACCGGCTTTGCTGGCGGGCTGGAGGCCAAGCGATACCTGCTGGATCATGAGCAGTCTGTGCTGCGAAGCGGAGGAGAATGGCGCACCCAAGATGACGAAGATAAGAACAGGGTGATCATTGTTTGAGCGCCGGAAACGCACCGGTTACGTCCACTTCGCACCCCTTTATCGCCACTTTGATTCTGCCTCGCCCACCAACCACCGGGGCGAGATGGATCCGACCATAAAGCGAAGGTCCAGGCCAGTTTATGCATGCACCTCTCACGACACAGGTTGAGGATCGAGAACCTCCTGCTCCAGAACATGCGCGCTGTCCGACGCAAGGAAGCGCGCCAGCAGCGCGAAGGCGGAATGGGTCGGGACATTCTCCATGCCATTGAGAGGGGGCACGGCCCGCCCGCTGGAAAGCGCCAATGCGTCAGTCATCAGGTGCGGAACAATGGGTAACGGTAGAGATTCCTCAAGAAACCGACCGATGCGCACGCCGCCCGCATCGACATCCCCCCAATGATGGAGGCGGGCCACGCCAGACAATTCAGATAGTCGGCGCAACGCGCGGATCACCGGCGGCGCAGGAAAGCCGCCGCAATAGACGATGATATCCCCGTCTGTCCTGCGTTCGCGGACGTGACGGTGGAAACTTTCGAGATTCTCGATGGTGAGGAGTGACCGCACTGGACTTGTAACGGTTTTGTGCCGGTCACTTGAGAGTTTAGAGCTCGATCAAGGAGACCGACGAGATGATGAAGCATAGCGAAGAGTTCAAGCAGGAGGCGGTGCGCATTGCGTTGACCAGCGGTTTGCGTCGGATTTGGGGGCCGGCAAGTCGACGCTGAACAAGTGGGTGTCGCAGTATCGGCCCAGTGATCTGGTTTCAGCGCCGCAGGCAGATCTGGCGCGCGAGAATGAACGGCTTCGCCTTGAGAACCGTGTGTTCCGGGAGGAGAGGGAAGTTCTAAAAAAGGCCACGCAGTTCTTCGCGTGCCAAAGGCCGTGAAGTTCGCCTTTGTGCATAGCTGGCGGCACCGCTGGCCTGTTGAACTGCTCTGCCCCGTCGCTTGTCAGTGAACGCGGCTATCGCTCCTGGCGCTCGCGACCGATCAGCCGCCGGGAACAGACAGACATGAAGGTTTTGGCCCATATCCGCGAACAATACAGGCTGAGCCTTGGCAGCTACGGCCGCCCTCGCATGACGATGGAGTTGAAAGAAGTGGGGCTCGATGTTGGTGAGCGCCGGGTCGGGCGTCTGATGACCCGAAGGGCGGCGTAGCCAACAAGGACCCGGCGATCAGGGCATTGGATATGGCGGTGCGCCTGCGCCAGCCTCCGGAGGGCTGCTTTTTTTTCCATTCGGATCGGGGCAGCCAATATTGTTCTTACGACTATCAGAAAAAGCTGCAGGCCTATGGCCTGCGTCCATCGATGAGCGGCAAGGGTAATTGTTACGACAACGCCTCTGTTGAGACGTTCTTCAAATCCCTGAAGGCGGAACTCATCTGGCGGCAAAGCTGGCCAACGCGGCGTCAGGCGGAAGCTGCCATCTTCCAGTACATCAATGGTTTCTATAACACCCGTCGCCGCCATTCATACCTGGGCGGCATCAGCCCGCTCGCGTTCGAAGCCAAGGTGGCATAATGAGATAGGTGACCGGCACAAAACCGTTACAAGTCCAAGGGCCTTGCGGAACCAGTCGGCGTCATAGCCTCGATCGCCGAGCAGGGCTTTGGCACGGAGCAAAGCGTCGAGCATCAGGGCTGCTCCTTTGTAGTCGCTCATCTGGCCCTCGCTTGGCAGCATGACCAGTGGCCTGCCCTTGCCGTCGCACACGGCGTGGAGCTTCGAGTTCAGGCCGCCTTTGGTGCGTCCGATACGTCTGGGAACAGCCCCTTTTTTAACAGACTGGCAGCTGTCCGGTGCGCCTTCAGATGCGTCGCATCGATCATCAACTGGTCTGGCTTGCCGCCTTGCGCCGAAAGGGCGGAGAAAATCCTGTGAACACACCGAGCCGGCTCCGCCGGATGAAACGATTATAGATCGTCTTGGGCGGACCATAGTCGGCGGGCGCATCGCGCCATCGCAAGCCGTTCCTGATGACGAAGATGATACCGCTGATGATCCGACGATCATCCACCCGTGGCACGCCGTGAGAAAGAGGGAAATAGGGCTCGATCCGGCGCATCTGCGCCTCCGACAGCCAGATCAGATCACTCATGGCAACGTCTCCTCACGCAGCCATTGAATCAATCAACCTTCTGCTCGGCAAGAGATTTAATAGGCCGTGACCCTAGCTTCGCAACCCAAACCTAACCGAAACTCACGGCGACCTCCCGCGCTGCTAGCCGACCGCTACAGCGCCATTTGGAAAGCGCGCGTCCGGCCAGCAGTGCTACCGTCGGAACCTGCACCACTCCCGCGACGCGGCCCCAGCCGCTAATCTGGCCCTCATTTAAGCCCCAGAGTAGTCGCGTAATATTCGTGGAAATGCGATATGCTGCTTTCAAGATGTCGGGCGAGGGTCAGAAAGGCCCGGCCGGGTGCGGCTGCTTGCGCGCCCTTCTGAATTTCCCCAATATTTTGCGTGTCCTGATCGAGAATATGGCCCAGGAAGCCGAGGGCAGCAACGGTAGTCCACGAATCCTCGGAGCTCAATTCGATCATTTCGGCGGCGGCAGGAGCAACCTGTCCCTCCATGACCGGCAACAGGATACGGATTTCCATGAAACTGCTGGCAGGATTCTTTCCATCGGGGAGGAAACGGTACGTGACCGGTACGCCCTCGCCCCACCACGGATGGAAGTTTGGATAGAGGAAGTAACGGCAGGCGTCGAGCAGGTAACTGTTGGGAGCATCATCACAGTCCAGACCAAAGTTTTCCTTCAGCAGCATGCGCTTGAAATCGGCCGCACGGCGACGCGAATCCCCGATCGTTCCGGCGTGCCCTTCGAGCGGTTGCTCAGGCAGGTCACTGCTTTTGAGAAACTGCTGAAGCGCGACCTCCGTACTGACGACACCATCGAACCAGCCGCTCGGTACGGCGAGCGGCGTCGTCAGCCGGTCAATGTGGACGTTGCCCTCTTCCCAGCAATCATAAAGCGTTGCCGTATCGCCGCTGAAGGGAAGCGCGTCCCAATGCGTCTCCACCATGTGATAGGCTTCGAGAAACGCCTCCTGCACAATCTTCCAGTTGGCATCGAAACGCTTGCGCACAAACACCGCAGTATATCGTTTCTCCAGCGGATGCTCGACGAAATGGGTTTTGAGCACGCCAAGATAATCGTCGAGCGGCGCGGCCTCTGGATCGGGGTTGATAAACACGTGCCCACCCCACCTTGCGGTCTGGACCTCGGGCAAGGCATAGGCCTTCTTGTCAACGAACGGGAAGCTCTCTTCGGATGGCAGCCAACGCATCGTTCCGTCGATATCCCATGTCCACGCATGGAAACGGCAGCGGATCGATTGACCACTTTCCTTGCCGTCGCAAAGCGAACGCGCCCGGTGGGGACAGCTATTGTAGAAAGCCTTGAATGCGTCTGGTCCCGTTCGCACGATCATGAAAGACAAGTTGGTGATATCATACCGAATGCGATCTCCGACGTTGGGAATGTCCTCTTCCCGGCAAGCGACCTGCCACTGCTTCTTCCAGAGATGCTCGATCTCCAGTTCGACATATTTCGGATCGAAATAGCGTGCGAGATCGACAGGTCCTGCCTTGGGAACATGGCATCCCCGTTCCTCCAACTGCCATGGAGCCTTTCCGTCGGCCCTCAGGACATCGTCATAGTCGAGTTCGCCCTGCACCTTCCATCCGGTGCCTGGCCGACCGAAATTCTTTCCAAAGAAACCTTCCGTCATCTTTCCCATCCCCTTGGCAAACTGCCAGGCTGGCCGGACGCTGCCGGTCTATTCGTGGACACCCATCAATTTGCCGCGCCCATCAGCTTGCCGCAGCACCTCTTCGGCTTCGATGAGTTCATCGATGCGGCGGTGATAATGCGCGATCCGCTTTTCCTGACCGGCAAGGTCCGCGCCCTTCCAGCCCAGAGAATGCATGCCTTTCTGCTGCGCTTCCATAATGCCGGCATCGTCGTCCAGAATGACGCCGACGCTGCCTTCTCCGAACTTGACGTATTTGCGCTCGACATTTCCCAGTTCCTGTCCCTGGACGCCGCCCGATGCGGTCAGTTGGCGGGTAAAGAAGTCTTCCGCGCCGCTCGCGAAGAAGAAGCAGTCGAACTCCGCTTGCTCGGGATCAGCCGGATGTGGCCGCGCGCGCAGGAAAAGCATCCCGTCGGAAAAGCAGGTAAAGGTAACATTCGGGAAAACCGAATAAAGGAACGTGTCTGTCAGCTGGTCGTCGTCCATTCGATCATAATGTTTGTGCCCTCGCTTCGGCCCCAGCTTGCGCTTTTGCTGTTGGATGGCGGTACGGACGGCTAGCGGACTGTCCCTGTACTCTTCCGGATCCAGTTCCCAGGCCCGAAGATCCTTGATCAGGTAATCATCGACGACGAGCTTGCTGCCGGGCAGGTAACGGGACGGTTGGCTCCCCGGGGTGTGCAGAAGCGAGTGGCCATTGGCCAAATTTTCAATTCGCGCCTGACGATAGTCCGGCTCGTTCACATAGAGCCCTATCGGGTGGACCGTCGGAATATGGTAAGTTTCGCGGAAATTGTCCTGCAGGATCTTCCAGTTGCAGGGCATATGGATGGTGATGGCCTGATAGGCGACCATGTCCTCGAACGGATATCTCTCCAGAACGGAATAAAGCTCCCCAAGATATTCCTTCAACGGGATCGCGTCCTTGTCCATGTTGATCCACACGAAACTGGCAAAGGACTCGCAGCGTAGTTCGGCCAGACGGATTCGGCCACACGGGCTTCCTGACTGGAAATCTTCCGGGTCCTGAGCATCAATGCAGGTACCATCCAGCGACCATTTCCAACTGTGGTAATTGCATGTGAACGAGGGCATGGATCCTTCTGTGGACATGACCAGCTTGTTGCCACGATGCTGACAGATGTTGTGAAATGCCTTCACACTGGAATCTTCCTGGCGCACGACCAGGACCGACTGCTGCCCAAATTCTTCGACGATGAAATCACCAGGTTCGGGGATCTGGTCTTCACGGCAGACTACGAGCCACGATCTAGCCCAAACAGCATTCCATTCCCGCCGGGCAAAATCGTGATCGAAGTAGCGCTCGCCCGTCAGCGGATGCTGGCCTTCGACTCTTGAGTGAACATTCATTCCATTCTCTCCCGCATGACGAGCAACCTTGCCGTCAGAGCCTCTGCATCAACACTCGAACCGGACTCTTCGCGCTCCGCGGCATTTTCAATGCCGGTACGCCCGCTCATTCTGATGTCGGCATCCGATTTAAATGACATATGTCACTTTACGGAGCCCGACACTTTGACCTGAATCAAATTAAGATCAGGACTCATTGATTGAGCCAGAAGATGACGGTTGCAGCGATGCAGATGGCTGACATGAAGGTGTGAGCGCAGCGGTCGTAGCGGGTATTGAACCGCGCCGGGTTTGCCGGAGGCATAGGGTTGTGGGTCACGCTGCCATATCGATGTTGTCCGCGGCAGCATAATACTGATCCTCGGCTTCGGCAGGCGGGATGTTGCCGATCGGCTCCAGCAGTCGGCGGTGGTTGAACCAGTCGATCCATTCAAGGGTCGGGTATTCCACCGCTTCGAAGGACCGCCAGGGTCCACGGCGATGGATCACCTCCGCCTTGTAGAGGCCATTGATTGTTTCGGCCAAAGCGTTGTCGTAGCTATCGCCTACGCTGCCAACCTAAGGTTCGATTCCAGCCTCCGCGAGGCGCTTAGTGTATTTGATGGACACGTATTGCGACCCACGGTCGCTGTGATGAATGAGGCCGCCCCGATGGGTCGGCCGTCGATCGTGAAGCGCCTGTTCTAAGGCATCAAGGACGAAGCTTGCATGGGCCGTCCTGCCGGCCCGCCAGCCAACGATCCGCCGAGCATAGGTATCGATGACGAAGGCGGCATAGACGAACCCCATCCAGGTCGCGACGTAGGTGAAGTCCGACACCCACAGTATATTCGGCGCGGGCGCGGAAAACTGGCGGTTGACGTGATCAAGCGGGCATGGCGCCGCCTTGTCGCTGATCGTGGTGCGCACTCCCGCGCGATGGTGTTCATTGTCAACGGGCGTGGCAAGCCATTCACGCGCAAGGGGTTCGGCAACAAGTTCCGAGACTGGTGCGATGAGGCTGGCCTGTCAGAGTGCAGCGCGCACGGTCTGCGGAAGGCTGCTGCGCGCCGCTTCGCAGAGCCTGGATGCACCAACCAGCAGATCAAAATCGTGGACCGGCCACACAACCGATAGTGAGGTCGCGCGATACACGGCGGCAGCCGATCAGCGCACGCTTTCGGACGAGGCCGGAGAGATGTTGATGGCTAACTTTCGCAAAAGGTTAGCGAACGCGAGCGATAACCTATTGGAAAAGGACGCATAAATGCAGAGGTTGGCGCACCCAAGAGGATTCGAACCTCTGGCCTTTGCCTTCGGAGGGCAACGCTCTATCCAGCTGAGCTATGGGTGCGTGTCGCTTGGTGCGAAGCGCCGCTTAGCAAAGCGCAACTGCCGACGCCAGCACCAAAATCGCGACGCGCCGACTATTTGATCTTCTTCATGGGCTGGAACTTGCCGAGCCCGCAACTGGCACCGCGCATCAGATCAGGCGAATTATACAGAACCGTGATGATATCGACGGAGCATAGCTGCGACAGGCTTGTCTTGTACATGAAACGCTTTTCGAAACCCAGGCTTGGGCAACTGTTAGGCAGTGTGTTCCGGTACACCTTATTGCCGTTCAGAATGAAATCGATCGTCCGATCATCACGAACATCGGTCTGGCGGATCGAATTTATCTGGATGCAATCAACAGGCTTGCCAGCTGCGACCAGATTGTCCGGCCGCGTCTTGGCCGTGGCCGGGGCAATCAGGGACATGAGCGCCACGGCGACACCCAGACGAAGCGCCGGGGAAACAGGGACGAACATGATTGTCTCTCCTTATTGTCGTCACGGGTAACACGTCGTCGAACGACGCGTTCCGTCTTTGCCCTAGCACAGCTTGACTGAACCGCATGATAATGGCGGGCGTTCAGCTGATCGGCGTGGCTCCTTTGGGAGCGGGGGTCTTCGGCTTGTATCGGCAGAGGTCAGCGACGATGCAGCGCCAGCATTCCGGCCGACGCGCCTTGCACACATAGCGGCCATGAAGGATAAGCCAGTGGTGCGCATCGCGCCGGAACGGGCCGGGTACGCGCTTCTCCAGTTTCTGTTCGACCGCAAGCGGCGTCTTGCCGGGCGCGAGGCCAGTGCGATTGCCGACGCGGAAGATATGGGTATCGACGGCGAAAGTCTCATGCCCGAAGGCTGTGTTCATCACTACATTTGCCGTTTTTCTGCCCACCCCCGGCAGCGTCGTGAGTATGTCACGATCCTGCGGGACTTCGCCGCCAAAATCGCGCACCAATATTTCGGACAGGGCAATGACATTCTTCGCCTTGGCATTGAACAGGCCGATCGTCTTGATGTGCTGCTTCAAGCCCTCTTCGCCAAGCTCCACCATCTCGGCGGGCGTTTCCACCTGCTTGAAAAGCGCGCGCGTGGCCTTGTTGACGCCGACGTCGGTCGCCTGTGCGGACAGCACGACCGCGACCAGAAGCTGATAGTCGTTGCCATATTCCAGCTCCGTTCGCGGCGCCGGATTGGCCTCCGCGAGACGGCTGAAGAAGTCGAAGATCTGCGCCTTGTTCATCGCAGGATCAAAGGCCAAGCACTGCCTTCATGTCATAACGCCCAGCAGGCTGGCCGATCAGCCAGGCCGCGCCCTTCACGGCGCCGCGTGCGAAGATGACGCGGCTCTCCGCGCGATGGCTGAGTTCAATGCGCTCGCCATCGGTGGCGAAGATCACCTGATGGTCACCCGCAACCGACCCGCCCCGCAGTGCCGCAAACCCGATCGCGCCCTGCGCTCGCGCGCCGGTAATGCCGTCGCGGCCCCTTTCGCTCTTGCTGGAAAGCTCGATGGCTCGGCCACGTGCCGCTGCCTCACCCAGCAGAAGCGCGGTGCCCGACGGCGCATCAACCTTATGCCGATGATGCATCTCGACGATTTCGATATCCCAATCATCCCCGAGCCGGGCGGCAGCCTGCTCGACCAAGGCCGATAAGAGGTTTACGCCCAGGGAGGTGTTGCCCGTCTGGAGCACGGGGATCAACCGGGCGGCCTCATCGATCAGATTGTGATGAACCTGCTCCAGTCCGGTGGTGCCGATGAGGATCGGCTTCCTGGCCGCAACGCACGCATCAAGATGGGAGGAAAGCGCAGCCGGAACCGAAAAGTCGATCAGAACGTCACTCAGTTCGGCCAGTGCGAGCGGATCGGACGTGATCGCGAGTCCCGGCAGAAGCTCTCCACTGCCTTCGCGATCGGTACCACCACTGATGTTCAGCCCTGCTTCGATCGCGACCTGGGCGATCGTGCGTCCCATTCGGCCCGCTGCTCCAAAAAGTCCGATCTTCGTCATGATGGTGCTTGTCCCCGGAAATCCGCCCGTCCGATGCCAGAATGACCCAGCCTTGTCATCTGGAAGATGTAGCTTTTGGATTGAGCAGCAGACATGATGACAAGATGGACGACATCTTCAACATCGTCATTCTGACTGGGGCCGGAATTTCCGCCGAAAGCGGCCTCGCGACATTTCGAGGGCCTGATGGCCTGTGGGAAGGCCATCATGTGGAAGATGTCTGCACGCCAGAGGCGCTGGAGCGCAATGCCGCACTTGTGCATCGCTTCTATGATGAACGGCGCGCGAAGCTGCATGAAGTGGAGGCCAATGCGGCGCATCAGGCTTTGGCAGCGTTGGACGCGCAATGGCCAGGCGAGCTGCTCATCGTCACGCAGAATGTCGATGATCTTCACGAAAGGGCGGGTGCTTGTCGCCTGATACACATGCACGGCGAACTTCGATCGGCCTTCTGCGCGGCTTGTGGCAAGGCGGGGCCCTGGTTTGATTCCTTGCCTCCGGGCGCGCCGTGCGGAGCGTGCCGCAGTGCGAGCTTGCGTCCGGACATCCTGTTCTTCGGTGAAATGCCGTACCAGACGGATGTTATCGATGCGGCGCTCCGCCGGGCCGACCTATTCGTGTCGATCGGCACCTCCGGCGCGGTCTATCCGGCCGCAGGTTTTGTCCAGACGGCCCGGCATGCAGGCGCCCGAACGTTGGAGTTGAATCTGGAGCCCTCGGCGGGCAGATTCTATTTCGAGGAAACTCGCATCGGTCTCGCCAGCGATCTCGTGCCTGATCTGGTACGGGAATTACTGGCCTAGATTCCGCCAGTGATGCCTCGGCACCACTCATCAAGCGGAGCGAAGGGGCATCTCTCCGATTCGCATTTCCTGATGATCGGCGTTGTCGACCGTGCGAACCGAGAAGATGGCGGCGATGATGAACAGGATTACCGCAACTCCAGCCGCGATCATGATACTGCGCGACAAGCGGCGCTGCGGTTCGCTAGCGATGTGCGCGGTAGTCGGCAAATCGTTGTCCGCCGTCGCGCTCTTCAGCACTTCAGCGGATTCCCATGCCGCCTCCGCCCTTGCGTAAGCTATTGCGTGCTGCGGGTCCGCCTCGATCCACGCGGAAAGTTCCGCCTCATCCTGAGCAGTCGGGTCCGTATTAGCCCTTGCCAGCAGACGCGCGGCTTCCGCCTCGATTTCGCTCCTGTAGTTTGATCCTGCTCCCGACGTTTGCACGTTCGAAATCCGTTTCCTCACGTTCCGACCATGCCCGCATAACTATCGCAATGGCTTTGGCCAGATGTTTTTCAACTGTAGAAACGGACAAGGACATTTCTGCCGCTATTTCGATCATCGATCTTTCATGGATACGGCGTAGGACAAATACCCTCCGGCATTGCGGCGGAAGCGTTTCGACGATCGCTTCGATCTGCCGCAGGGCTTCGCGAGCATGAAGTTGAGCCTCGACACTGTTTTCGGTTTGCAGCAGTTCCAGGTCAGCGATCGTTTCAAAGCTGACCACCTTGTTGCGGCGGGCATTGTCGATGATCAGATTGCGGGCGATCGTGAACAGATAGGCGCGGCCTGTCGTCACATTGTTCCAATTTTCTGTGGCATAAGCACGGGCCATGACCTCGGCGACGATGTCGTCAAGTTCCAGGAACGAAGGCAAAATCCTCCGGAGCCGACCCCGAAGCGCGGCTTCCTGTGGTAATATAACTGCCTTGAACCAGTCTAATTTGGCGCGAACCCGATGCACGATGACCCCCTTGATGTCAGCCGCGCCTCTCCCGCTTTTCTTCTATCTGTCATGGTTCAATCATGCTTGCAGGGGCCTGTCCAGCACAGGAGAGGGAGAAAATTTCTCGCTACTGCAAGAATATGACGCCACCGATACACTCAATCCGGCGGCAATTCCGGGATGGACCGATCCGGCTGGTCAAAATCGGGCCGTGTCGGCACGAACTCGGGCGGTTCGCCCGCTGGAGTTTCATCCGGGGTAGAGGGGGGAGGCGACTCCGGGGGTGACTGCGGCTGAATCGTGTCGGGCGGCGGGACGCCGATCGGTTCCGGATCAGGCTGAGTGGCCATATTTCTCTCCTTCGCAAACGTTACGCCTGGAGCCCTGCGTGAGTTCCGGGCAAGTTATCCACAATTGCTTGCCTCCCCGGATGCTTTTCTCTATGCCGCGCCGACCGGCGGCCGATGCGGGCGTGGCGAAACTGGTAGACGCGCCAGATTTAGGTTCTGGTATCGCAAGATGTGGGGGTTCGAGTCCCTTCGCCCGCACCAGTGCGCCCGGCTTGTATCATGTCAGGCGCCACCTGAATTCAGCTGAAGAAAGCGTTTGAGAGAAGAGATGCAGACTGTCGAGACGTTGAACGAGGGCCTGAAGCGCGCCTACACCGTGACCATCACGTCGAAGGACATCGACGCCCGCGTGGAAAAGGAAGTGGCGGCGATCGCACCGCAGGTTCGTATGCCCGGCTTCCGCCCCGGCAAGGTGCCTGCCAACCTCGTCAAGAAAATGCATGGTGAATCGCTTCAGCGCGATGCCCTTAACAATTCGATCCAGGAAGGCATTCAGAAGCTGATCGCGGACAATAAGCTGCGTCCGGCGATGCAGCCTTCCGTGGAGCTGGATGAAGGCTTTGAATTCGGCAAGGACGCCGAGGTGAAGGTCGCGCTGGAAGTGCTTCCTGAAATCGCCGCGCCCAGCATCGAAGGTCTGAAGCTGGAGCGTCTGACCGTCGAAGTCGCTGATTCGCAGGTTGATGAAGCCGCTGGCCGCATCGCGACCCAGCAGGGCGCGCTGGAAGAGCATGCCGCTTCGCACAAGGCGAAGGACGGCGACACGCTGACCATCGACTTCGTCGGCAAGATCGACGGCGAACCCTTTGAAGGCGGTTCGGCCGAAGATGTGAAGCTGAAGATCGGCTCGGGCCAGTTCATCCCCGGCTTCGAAGAGCAGCTGACCGGCGTCAAGAAGGGCGACGAAAAGACCATCACCGTCCCCTTCCCGGAAGATTATGGCGCTGCGCATCTTGCTGGCAAGGAAGCCACCTTCGACATCACGGTCAAGGCAATCCTGAACGCCGACAAGCCCAAGCTGGACGATGATTTCGCCAAGTCGCTGGGTCTGGAAGGCCTCGACAAGCTCAAGGAGCTGCTGAAGGGCCAGATCGAGCAGGAACATAACGGCCTTACCCGCACGCACATGAAGCGCAAGCTGCTCGATCAGCTTGCCGCTGCCCATGATTTCGACGTCCCGCCGAGCATGGTGGAAGCCGAGTTCGAACAGATCTGGGCGCAGCTTCAGCACGAAGCCAGCCATGAGGCGGACCCGGAAGCTGCTCTGAAGGAAATGGAAGCCGAGAAGGAGGACTATCGCGCGATCGCCGTTCGCCGCGTGCGCCTTGGCCTCCTGCTGTCCGAAATCGGTCAGGCAAATGGCGTGACGGTTTCCGATCAGGAAATGAACCGCCTGATCATGCAGGCCGCTCAGCAGTACGGCCCGCAGGATCGTGAACGGTTCGTCCAATATGTCCGCCAGGACCCGATGGCCGCCGCTCAGCTCCGTGCGCCGCTCTATGAAGACAAGGTCGTAGACTTCCTGTTCGGCAGGGCCGAAGTCACCGATCGCGCTGTCAGCCGCGAAGAGCTGGAAGCAGCGATCGAAGCAGAAGATGGCGATCTGAAGCCGCATGTCCACGGCCCGGGTTGCGGCCATGATCATCACGATCATGACGAAAAGCCCAAGGCGAAGAAGGCTGCTCCCAAGAAGAAGGCTGCGGACGCTGACGAAGCCGCGCCTGTGGCTGAAGAAGCTCCGGCGAAAAAGGCTCCGGCCAAGAAGGCTGCCGCCAAGAAGGACGAGGCCGTGGCTGAAGAAGCTGCCGCTGAGGAGAAGCCAAAGGCCAAGAAGGCTCCGGCCAAGAAGGCTGCTGCCAAGGCTGAATAAGGATTGGGGTTGCCTGGCTCAGCGTCGATGCGAGCCGGGGCCACTGCCAAAACATGAAAAGCGTCCGTCTCCAGAGGGAAGACGGGCGCTTTTCATTTAGCACTCGGCATGGCAGACGAAATGTTAATCCCGGCACGTCATGCCGCGATAAGTTCGGGTGAGGTTTGGGGCAGATGAAGGAATTTCCGGCAGTGGCAAGCGGGCAGGGGGCGGCAGGTCCGCGCATTGCCGTAATCCTGCCCTGCTATAATGAAGCTGGTGCGATCGCGAAGACGGTGCAGGATTTCCGCCGCGCGCTGCCGACCGCCGACATCTACGTCTTCGATAATAACAGCAGCGACGGTAGCGCTGAACTCGCCGTTGGAGCTGGCGCGATCGTTCGCCGCGTGACGCAGCAGGGCAAGGGCCATGTCGTGCGCCGCATGTTCGCCGATGTGGATGCTGACATCTACGTCATGGCCGACGGTGATGCGACCTATGATGCCGCCGCCGCGCCCAGCCTCGTGGCCGCCATGTTGGAAGATAATCTCGACATGGTCGTTGGCGCGCGCAAAAGCGAGGTGGAAGAAGCCTATCGCCGCGGTCATCGCTTTGGGAACTGGGCGCTCACCAGCCTGCTCAAGCAGCTTTTTGGCCGCAGCTTCACCGATATATTGTCGGGCTATCGCGTATTTTCCCGCCGCTTCGTCAAGAGCTTCCCCGTCCTGTCCGCAGGTTTCGAAATCGAAACGGAAATCAGCGTTCATGCGCTGGAACTGGCGATGCCCGTTTCCGAAATCATGACTGCCTATGGCGCCCGGCTGGAAGGTTCGGTCAGCAAGCTCTCGACCTATCGCGACGGCTGGCGCATCCTGCGAACGATCTTCACGCTCTACCGGATCGAAAAGCCGATTCTTTTCTTCGGCATCATCGCCGCGTTGCTGGCAGCAGCCGCCGTCATTCTGGCGATGCCGTTGATCCTTACCTATCTCGATACCGGGCTTGTGCCACGCTTTCCAACCGCGATCCTCGTGACGGGGCTGATGATACTTGCTACCCTATCGGTCATGTGTGGGCTGATCCTTGACACCGTGGTGCGCGGACGTCGGGAAGTGCGGCGCCTTGCTTATCTGACATTCCGTGCGCCTTCCGATTTTGAACCGCGCCGCTGAACTCGCGACCGGCGATCACAGGACCCCTTGAACCTGCCCGCTTTTGTGCCGATGTAGAGAGCGGGCAAAAATCACCCTGAAAGAGCAAAATGACCAATATCATGTCTGATCCCATGGCCGCGCTTGTTCCTATCGTCATCGAACAATCCAATCGCGGCGAACGCAGTTTTGACATTTTCTCCCGCCTGCTGCGTGAACGGATCATCTTCGTGACCGGTCAGGTTGAGGATCATATGGCCTCGCTCATCGTCGCCCAGCTCCTGTTCCTCGAGTCGGAAAATCCGAAGAAGGACATCTGGATGTACATCAATTCCCCCGGCGGCGTGGTGACGGCGGGCATGGCGATCCATGACACGATGAAATATATCCGCCCCCAAGTCGGCACCGTCTGCATCGGTCAGGCAGCATCCATGGGCAGCTTCCTTCTGGCAGCGGGTGAACCGGGCAAGCGCATCGCGCTTTCCAATGCACGGATCATGGTGCATCAGCCGTCCGGCGGCGCCCAGGGCATGGCTTCGGACATTGAAATCCAGGCGAAGGAAATCCTCCGGATTCGCCGCCGTCTCAATGACCTGTATGTGCAATACACCGGCAGGTCGCTGGACGAGGTTGAGCGCGCGATGGACCGCGATACCTTCCTTGAGGCCGATGAGGCGAAGGCGTTCGGGCTGGTGGACGAAGTATTTGATCGCCGTCCCGCTGCACCCGAAACGACTGACAGCTAACATGGATCTTAATCGCGCGCGCCGTTTTCTCCCCTTGTGAAATCGGCGTGACGCGGTCTAGGATGATCCTAGGACCAGAATATCCCTCGCCGTCGCGGCTTTTCGCTTGGGGCAGGGAGGAAAGATTGGCGAATGACTAAGCTTACAGGCTCCGATTCCAAAAGCACGCTTTACTGCTCCTTCTGCGGCAAGTCGCAGCATGAGGTGCGTAAGCTGATCGCGGGGCCGACCGTCTTCATCTGCGACGAGTGCGTGGAACTGTGCAACGACATCATCCGCGAGGAGACCAAGGGCGGTCTCGTCGGCAAGAAGGATGGCGGTGTGCCCACCCCGCAGGAAATCTGCGATGTGCTGGACGATTATGTGATCGGCCAGAATCGGGCGAAGCGTGTCCTGTCCGTCGCCGTCCACAACCATTACAAGCGCCTGAACCACGGCACGAAGCCGGGTGAGGTCGAACTGGCCAAATCGAACATCCTGCTGGTCGGGCCGACTGGCTGCGGCAAAACGCTGCTCGCCCAAACGCTGGCCAAGACGTTCGACGTGCCCTTCACCATGGCCGACGCCACGACTCTGACCGAGGCGGGCTATGTCGGTGAGGATGTCGAAAATATCATCCTCAAGCTGCTCCAGGCCTCGGACTATAATGTCGAGAAGGCGCAGCGCGGCATCGTCTATATCGACGAAATCGACAAGATCAGCCGCAAGGCTGAAAACCCCTCGATCACCCGCGACGTGTCGGGCGAGGGCGTGCAGCAGGCATTGCTGAAGCTGATGGAAGGCACGACCGCTTCGGTTCCCCCGCAGGGCGGCCGCAAGCATCCGCAGCAGGAGTTCCTTCAAGTCGACACGACCAACATCCTGTTCATCTGCGGCGGCGCCTTTGCCGGGCTGGAGCGGATCATTGGCGACCGTCTGGAAGCCAAGTCGATCGGCTTCGGTGCCCATGTCGCGGCCCCCGAAGAGCGCAAGACCGGCGAACTGCTGCGTCAGTCTGAGCCGGAAGATCTGCTGAAATTCGGCCTGATCCCAGAGTTCGTCGGCCGCCTGCCGGTGATCGCGACGCTGGAGGATCTGGACGTCACTGCGCTGGTCAAGATCTTGGTCGAGCCGAAGAACGCGCTGGTGAAGCAATATGGCAAATTGTTCGACATGGAAAATGTCGAACTGAGCTTCACCGACGATGCGCTGACAGCAATCGCCAAGAAGGCGATCGAGCGGAAGACCGGCGCGCGCGGCTTGCGGTCGATCCTGGAATCGATCCTGCTCGATACGATGTTCGATCTGCCGTCGATGGAAGGCGTGGGCGAAGTCGTCGTCGATAAGGATGTCGTGGCTGGAACCAAGGAACCGATCCGGGTCTTCAGCGAAAAGGACAAACGCGCCGAAGACGCTGCCTGATTTTGGTATTCTGAGCGTTCAAAATCCCGCTGGATAACTCCAGCGGGATTTTTTGTCGCGTTGGGAATAGGGCGGCTTTCCGACCAAAATCAGACGTTCCCCTCCCGCAGGCGGGAGGGGCTAGGGGTGGGCGCGAGCGGAGCGAGCTTCCGGGCAAGCCTTGGAATGAACTTCACTAAAGTTGCGCTAGCCCACCCCCTAACCCCCTCCCGCCTGCGGGAGGGGGAATGTCCGAAATCCACCCAAACTCGACACCCTCAGTCACTGAACGCAACTATCCAAACCATCCCGCTGCACCACCCCGATCCGGCTCGTGATGCTGTTGCCATATCGCCGGGTAAAGCCTCGCGGCGCAATCGCGCCCCTCTTCTTGGGCAACGGCAATACGGCAGCAATCCGCGCCGCTTCCGCGCGCGTCAGCTTGCCTGCGCCATGACGGAAATAGCGCATGGCACCAGCCTGCACGCCATAAGTCCCAATCCCCGTCTCTGCGACGTTCAGATACACCTCCATGATCCGCCGCTTGCCCCAAATCGCCTCGATCAAGACAGTAAACCAGGCTTCAAACCCCTTGCGGATGAAGCCGCCACCTTGAAACAGGAACACATTCTTCGCGGTCTGCTGGCTGATAGTCGATCCGCCACGAATCCTTCCGCCACTGGCATTGTGGCGCAGCGCTTGCGCGATCGCGACCGCGTCGAAACCATGATGACTGCAAAAGCGGCTGTCTTCGCCTGCGATGGCCGCGCGTGCCATGTTCGGATCGATATCGTCCAGACCCACCCAATCTTTGGTGATGCCATTCGGATCAGTCAGCATCGTCAACGTCACAGGGGGCGGTACGAAGCGATAGAGCAGCACCAACAGCAATGAGAGCGCCACAAAGCCGCCCAATATCCGGATGACGAAGCCGGCCCAACGGAAGCGGCGGCGAGACGAAGCGGCAATGGTGGAACTCATTTGCTCGTTCGTAGCGCGATCCGTCGAGCATTCAAGCTGGCACGCACCGCCGAGCCAATCCGCCATAAATCGGTCGCTGCTAACGGTCGCAAAAAAAGCCCCGGATCACTCCGGGGCTTCCTATCTCACTGCAATCAGGGTCAGGCCAGCGCCAGCCGCATCTTGCCCAGCCTGTCGCCAGCAATCCGCATCATGGCCTTTTGCAGCTTCTCAAAGGCGCGCACCTCGATCTGGCGAACACGCTCGCGCGACACGCCATAAACCTGGCTCAGTTCTTCCAGCGTCTTGGGCTCTTCGGCCAGACGCCGCTCGGCAAGGATATGCTTTTCACGATCGTTTAGATCATCCATCGCCTCGACCAGCATATCATGACGCAGCGTCTTTTCCTGCTCATCCGCGACCAGCTCGTCCTGCAACGGGTCGGTGTCAGCGAGCCAATCCTGCCATTGCCCTTCGCCATCCTCGCGCATCGGGACGTTGAGCGACGTGTCGCCGCCCATCGCCATACGACGGTTCATGGAGACCACGTCTTCCTCGGTCACGCCCAGGTCGGTAGCGATCTTCTTGACGTCGTCGGGATGCAGATCGCCATCCTCGAACGCTTCGATGTTGTTCTTCATCCGGCGAAGGTTGAAGAACAGCTTCTTTTGCGCTGCGGTCGTGCCCATCTTCACCAGCGACCAGCTGCGAAGAATGAATTCCTGGATCGACGCGCGAATCCACCACATGGCGTAAGTGGCCAGGCGGAAACCGCGTTCCGGCTCAAACTTCTTCACGCCCTGCATCAGGCCGATATTGCCTTCGCTGATCAGCTCGCTGACCGGCAGGCCATAGCCGCGATAACCCATGGCGATCTTCGCCACCAAACGTAGATGGGACGTCACCAGTTGCGCCGCTGCCTCTGGATCCTGATGTTCCGCGTAACGCTTGGCGAGCATGTATTCCTGCTCAGGCGTCAGCAGCGGAAACTTGCGGATTTCCGACAGATAGCGGTTGAGGCTGGCTTCACCGCCCAGCGCTGGAACCGCGGGGACATTGCTTTTTGCAGCCATGTCGCTTCACCTTTCCCTTTCGTGCGCGGCGGGACCCAGAAGAGGCGTCCGATGCACCGTCGCAAACTTGTCAAAACCTATACGTGGAGCTCGCTTAACAGTTCCTGCATATCGGTAGGCAGTGCGCTGTCAAAGCTGAGTTTTTGCCCCGTCACCGGATGTATGAACCCCAGCTGTTTCGCGTGCAATGCCTGCCTTCTGAAACGCATCGTTTCCAGTATCGTTTTGAAACCTTTTCTCTCTCTACTGTAAACCGGGTCTCCGATCAAGGGGTGACCCAAATGCGCCATGTGAACACGCACCTGATGGGTCCGTCCAGTTTCCAGCCTGCATTCCACCAATGCGGCGCCGGGCAGGCGTTCGATCGTGCGGTAATGGGTGACAGCATGCTTGCCACGTCCTTCGCGATGAACCGCCATTTTCTTGCGATCCGAATCCGATCTTCCGATCCATGTGTCGATCGTTCCGGCCGCAGGTTGAGGATGCCCGTAGACGATCGCCGCATATAGCCGGTCGATGCTGTGCGCCTTGAACTGCTGTGCCAGCCCTTCATGCGCCCGGTCCGACTTCGCGACGACCAGAAGGCCGGACGTATCTTTGTCGATCCGATGAACGATACCGGGCCGAGCCACGCCGCCGATGCCGGACAATTGTCCGCGGCAATGATGGAGCAGGGCATTGACCAACGTCCCGTCCAGATTGCCAGCTGCCGGGTGGACCACCAGACCCGCTGGCTTGTCGACGACGATCAGGTCGGCATCCTCATGCACGATGGTCAGCGGAATATCCTGAGCGATCGCTTCGGCATCGGCGGGGGCTGGAACGCTGATCGTAAAAGTCTGACCATCGGCCACCTTCATCGACGGGCTCAGCGTTCGTCCCGCGAGTGTCACTTGACCATCGACGATCAGGCTCTTCAATCGTTCGCGTGAAAGTTCCGGAACCAGTTCGGCAAGCGCCTTGTCCAGGCGAAGGCCATGCTGCGCTTCGCCTATCGTCGTCTCGATGATAGAATCCCCCGAACCCATTGGTTAAGCATGTAAGAATGATGGTTCGCATTTCAAGATTGCTGCTGGAACAGATCATGTCTCACGCGGGGAGCAGCACTGACGAAGTCTGCGGGTTGTTGCTGGGGCATTCCGGCTGCATCACGCAAGCGCGCCCGGCAGCAAATGTCGCGCCTGATCCGGCTAGGCATTTCGAACTTGACCCTGCGGCGCTCCTTGCCGCCCACAAGGCCGCGAGAGCGGATGGGCCAGCCGTGATGGGTCATTACCACTCGCACCCTGGCGGTTGCCCTGAACCATCCGCCACCGACGCGGCCTGCGCGGCCCCCGACGGCAGCCTGTGGCTTATCATAGGTCATGGGAAGGCGCGGCTTTGGATCGCGAGCATGGGGCGGTCGGAAAAGGTGACATTTTCCGAGGCAATGCTCGACATCATGTGAGGCAAAGGCGGCAGGCCGGGGTTGCATCATCTGGCCCGGCAGCGCATTAGCCTGTCATTCCTTCCAGTTATTCCGGCGGCAGAACCCTTCATGACCAACCCGACCGACAGCATCGAATTTGCCAGCTTGCTTTGTTCGCGCCTGTGCCATGATCTGTTGAGCCCGGTTGGTGCCCTTAACAACGGCCTGGAGCTGATGGCGGATGAAACCGACCCCGAAATGCGCCAGCGCTGCCTCGATCTTCTAGCCGACAGCGCGAAAACTTCAGCCAACAAGTTGAAATTCTTCCGGCTTGCCTTCGGGTCGGCGGGCGGCTTCGGTGACGCGGTGCCCACGCACGAAGCCCGCGTGGCGATCGAGGGCATGTTCGCGGCGGGCCGGGTAAAGGTTGGCTGGCTTGTCGATGACGACATGCTGGACAAGCTGCCCGTCAAGGTGTTGCTGAACCTCGCCCTCATCGCGGGCGACGCACTGGTGCGCGGTGGCCAACTGGACATCGGCGCCGAAAAGCGGCCTGGCGTGACGGAAATCGTGGTCCGTGCCGAAGGTCCCAAGCTGGTGCTGGACCCCGATCTTCGCGCTGCTCTAGCAGGAACGCTCCCGGAAGACAGCCTCGCGTCCCGCACAGCGGCCGCGTGGATGATCCGCAGCCTGGTGACGAGCGCGGGAGGGGAGGTCGCGCTATCCCCCGCCGGAGAGCCTGTGCTGCTCTTCGGGGCCTCTATCCCCGGATGAAGTTGTCCTGATCCGGCGCCGCCTGTTCAGGTGCGGATACTTCCCGACTGTTCTTCGGGTATGAAGAAACGGTTCGGCCCCTGATCGGCATCCGGGCCAAAGGGCTTCAGGCGATTATCGAACGCCTTGTAACCCGCTGCCGCCATCAGGCGCATCACGGCGTCTTCCTGATTGGTGACTTCCACCATCAATTTGGGCCGGTCGCGGGCCAGGCATTCGGTCATGCCGCTCAATGCCATCAGTTCCGCTCCCTCGATATCGATTTTCAGGAAGTCGGGCCTGATCATCCTTGACGCCACGAAGCTGTCGATGGTGGTCACGTTCACTTGCATCTGGTTGTAATGCTGGTTTGCAAAGGCGTTCTGGTTATTCTTTTCCAGATTGTCATAATCCTGGATCAGGGACGAGTTCTGACCCGACAGATTTTCGACGTAGAAAGACGCCTGCCCTACGGTATCCCCGACAGCTTCCGGGATGATTTCCACCTGCGGGAATGATGCCACGTTGGCGGTCAGGTAGCGGAGATTGTCGCGGCTGGGCTCAAAGACGAAGACCTTGCCCTCACGACCGGTCAACTTCGCCAGATAGATGCTGATATATCCGATGTGGGCGCCAGCTTCGATCACGGTGTCGCCGGGCTGGACGAGCCGCGCAAGGCTGGACATCACACCACTTTCGCGCCCCCGGCCGTGATACCAGTAGCCGCGGTGACGAAACAGATTCAGGCGCAGTTTCGCGCCGTCGACCCAATGATGAGAGATGGTTATGTCTCGGGACGCGAGCCGCGGCAGGATAGCGAAAGCCGCTCGCCGCAAGAAGCGATGGCGATGCAGGCCCATGGATCTAAGCGTGGGGATACCCGCCGACGGTTGCATGTTGGTCACGGCTTGCCTCCATTTTGGGTACGTTGATATCCCACATGGACGGCGCGGCAATCATCAATGAAGGCTTACTCATCATGGCTATCAGGTTGCGCAAATGTTTCTGATTTTGCTGGCCCTGCCCAAAGAAAAAGCCCGGCCACTTGCGTGACCGAGCTTCTTTCTTGACGGCAACCTGAAAAATCAGGCGCTGTAGTACATGTCGAATTCGACCGGCGAGGGAGCCATTTCCCAGCGGTACACTTCGGGCCACTTCAGCTCGATATAGGCTTCGATCTGGTCTTTGGTGAACACGTCGCCCTTCAGCAGGAACTCATAATCAGCTTCCAGGCTGTTCAGCGCTTCACGCAGCGAACCGCAGACGGTCGGCACCTGGCTCAGCTCTTCCGGCGGCAGGTCATAGAGGTTCTTGTCCATCGCGGAACCCGGATGGATCTTGTTCTCGATGCCGTCCAGACCAGCCATCAGCAGCGCTGCGTAGCAGAGGTAGGGGTTCGCCATCGCGTCGGGGAAGCGGAATTCCACGCGCTTTGCCTTCGAACCGGCACCATAAGGAATGCGGCAGGAGGCCGAGCGGTTGCGGGCCGAATAGGCCAGCAGAACGGGCGCTTCGAAGCCCGGCACCAGGCGCTTGTAGCTGTTGGTGGTCGGGTTGGTGAAGGCGTTCAGGGCCTTCGCGTGCTTGATGACGCCGCCGATGAAGTAGAGGCACATATCGCTCAGACCGGCATAGCCTTCACCCGCGAACAGCGGCTTGCCGCTGTCCCAGATCGACATGTGGGTGTGCATGCCCGAACCATTGTCGGCCGCGATCGGCTTCGGCATGAAGGTCGCGGTCTTGCCATAAGCCTGGGCAACCATCTGCACCACATACTTGTAAATCTGCATGCGGTCGGCGGTCTGCACCAGCGTGCCGAACGTCAGGCCGAGTTCGTGCTGGGCAGCGGCCACTTCATGGTGGTGCTTGTCGCAGGGCAGGCCCATTTCGAGCATGGTGGTGACCATCTCGGCGCGGATGTCGGTGGCCGGATCGACCGGAGCGACGGGGAAGTAGCCGCCCTTGGCGCGCGGACGGTGGGCAAGGTTGCCGCCCTCATATTCGCGGCCGGTGTTGGTCGGCAGTTCGATGTCGTCGATCTTGTAGAAGGACTCGTTATAGTCGTTGTTGAAGCGGACATCGTCGAACATGAAGAATTCGGCTTCCGGACCGACATAGACGGTGTCGCCGAAACCAGCCGACTTGACGAAGGCTTCCGCGCGCTTGGCGGTCGAACGGGGGTCACGGGCGTAGAGTTCGCCAGTGTCGGGCTCGACGATGTCGCAGAACAGGATCAGCATCGGGGTGGCGCTGAAGGGATCGACATAGACGGCGTCGAGGTCGGGCTTCAGGATCATGTCCGACTCGTTAATCGCCTTCCAGCCTTCGATCGACGATCCGTCGAACATCAGGCCTTCGTTCAGCTCATCTTCGCCCAGGACCGAAGACACCATGGTCAGGTGCTGCCACTTGCCCTTGGGATCGGTGAAGCGCAGATCGACCCACTCGATCTCCTTCTCTTCGATCATCTTCAGGATGTCTTTTGGCGTGTTGGCCATGTGCGCTTGCCCTTCTTTCATGATTACCCCCCCGAAGGGGTAGTGGATGTTTACAGTTCGTCAGCTCCTTTACGAAGCTGACGCGAAATCAAAATTGGTGGAGATCAAATAGCGTCGCTGTCCCGCTCGCCGGTGCGGATGCGAACCGCGCCTTCGATCGCCGAGATGAAAATCTTCCCGTCGCCGATGCGCCCGGTTTGCGCGGCGGCGGAGATCGCCTCCACCACGCGGTCTGCCAAGGCGTCGTCCACGACCACCTCCAGCTTCACCTTGGGCAGGAAATCGACGACATATTCAGCGCCACGATACAGTTCGGTATGGCCCTTCTGACGGCCAAAGCCCTTGGCCTCCGTAACCGTGATGCCGGACACGCCCACTTCGTGCAGCGCTTCCTTCACCTCGTCGAGCTTGAACGGCTTGATGATCGCCTCGATCTTTTTCATCACTCTAATCCCAACTCAAACGCGCGCGCGATGGCGAAGTGATCTTCGCCCTCATTATTCAAAAGCGACGATCTCCATGCCCCCGCGACATGCGCCGTGCCTTCCAACAATCAATTACCGTGCCAAACGGCGAATCGCTACGCCACGCTTTCGGCGATGCCGCAATCTTTGTCCATATTGCCTGATTTCAGGGCAATATTGTCCTACCGTGCCTGATTTTTAGGCAATGTCATTTAACTCAGATATGGCGGTGCATCGAGGCCCGCCGGACTCTTCGTGAAAATCTCGCAGCCAGTTTCGGTAATCCCGATGCTATGTTCAAATTGCGCGGACAGCGTGCGATCGCGCGTGACGGCGGTCCATCCGTCTTCCAGCATCTTCACGCCGGGCTTGCCGATGTTGATCATCGGTTCGATGGTGAAGAACATGCCGGGGCGCAGTTCCGGCCCAGCGCCCGGTCGGCCGATATGGACGACTTCGGGACTGTCGTGAAAAACGCGGCCCAGACCATGGCCGCAAAAATCGCGGACCACGCCATAGCGATGCTTTTCGGCGTGCTTCTGAATAGCATGGCCGATGTCGCCTAGATGGTTGCCGGGCTTTGCCTGCTCGATGCCCAGCATCAGGCATTCATAGGTCACTTCTACCAGTCGCCGTGCCTTGATGCTGGTCTCACCGACAATAAACATCCGGCTCGTATCGCCGTGCCACCCATCGACCAGCGGCGTCACATCGATATTCAGGATATCGCCATCCTTCAGCTTCATGTCGCCCGGGATGCCATGGCAAATGACATTGTTGAGCGAGATGCAGCAGCTGTGCGTATAGCCACGATAGCCAAGGGTAGCGGGCACGCCGCCGCCGTCGAGCGTCATGCGCCGAACGATGTCGTCCAGTTCGCCCGTGGTCACGCCCGGAACCACATGAGGCACCAGCGCATCAAGGATTTCGGCAGCCAGCCGTCCAGCCTTGCGCATGCCTTCGAAACCAGCGGCGTCATACAATTTGATCGCGGTCGATCGCGAAATCGGCGCATCGGCCGTCATCGTCATATATTCGGTCATGCCCCGGTTATAGGCAGAGCAGAGCGATATTGCGAGGCCCCGATCGCGTCGGGCTAGGCATCCGGTTCGTCAGAGGCTATGGCCAGCCTCATGCCCGTAACCGAACGTATCTGGACCGCCGCGCTGATCGTGATCGGAGACGAGATTCTGTCCGGCCGAACCCAGGACAAGAATATCGCCCAGATCGCTTCCTGGCTGAATGTACAGGGGATCAGGCTGCGGGAAGTACGCGTGATCGCGGACGACAGCGACTCCATCGTTGAAGCGGTAAACGCGCTTCGGGTGCGTCACGACTATCTGTTCACCACCGGAGGCATCGGGCCGACACACGACGACATCACTGTCGATGCGATCGCCCGCGCCCTTGAGGTCGATGTCGAAATTCATCCGCAGGCCCGCGCCATGCTTCAGGGCTATTATGAAACACGCGGCGGGCTGACCGACGCCCGGTTGCGCATGGCCAGGGTGCCTGCCGGTTCCGACCTTATCGAAAACCGGATGTCAGGCGCGCCTGGCATTCGACATGGCAACATCTTCATCATGGCGGGCGTGCCGCACATCACGGCTGGGATGCTCGACATGCTGACCGGCACGTTGGAGGGCGGGCAGCCCTTGCTATCGGCGCAGATTGGCTGCTGGGTCGCGGAAAGCGAAATAGCCGACCTTCTCGCCGCGACAGAGCGCACGCATGAAGGCTGCCAGATCGGCAGCTATCCCTTTTTCCGGGAAGGCCGGACGGGGGCAAACTTCGTTATCCGCTCAACCCGGGCCGCAGCGCTGGAACAGTGCATTGCCGATTTGAGTGCTCGACTGGAGGAAGGCGGCTGGCCGGTCGTGGCTGGCGGCATTTAACAGGGTTCCTACCAGCAACCGGCTGGTTCCACGCCCATATGTGTCTGCTTAGCGGCAGGTTGCGTTGCATCAACCTGGGCCGAGACGCTATGCTGCGCTGCGTCAACAGCTGGCTGGTTCCAGCTTTTGGATGTCAGGCTTCACGCTTGGGCATCCGATCCATGGTGAAAGGCTAAGCCGATCATCCCGCGTTCGCGGGGTCGGCGTTTTGCGCCTTTTTTCTCTGGATCGCAGCGCAAGCGGAGCCGCTTTTTAAGGAGAATAGGTGATGCGGATCGTAATGACCGGATCGGGCTATGTTGGGCTGGTTTCGGGCGCATGCCTTGCCGACTTTGGGCATGATGTCGTCTGCGTGGACAAGGACGTAGCCAAGATCGAGGTACTGCGCGACGGTGGCGTACCGATCTACGAGCCGGGGCTTGCCGACCTGATCGCGCGAAACGTGAAGGGAGGACGTCTCACCTTCACCACGGACCTGGCCGCTGCGGTGGCGGAGGCGGACGTCGTCTTCATCGCCGTTGGCACGCCTGCGCGCCGGGGCGATGGTCACGCCGACCTTAGCTACGTCTATGATGCCGCTCGCGAAATCGCATCCGCATTGCGCGGCTTTACGGTCGTTGTCACCAAATCGACTGTTCCCGTGGGAACGGGCGATGAAGTTGACCGCATCATTCGCGAAGCCAATCCTGCAGCAGAGTTTGCCGTCGCCTCCAACCCCGAATTCCTGCGCGAAGGTGCGGCGATACAGGATTTCAAGCGGCCTGACCGCATCGTCATCGGCATCGAGGATGATCGCGCCCGCCCCGTGATGGAGGAGGTGTATCGCCCGCTCTATCTGAACCAGGCACCGATTCAGTTCACCGGCCGACGCACGAGCGAACTTATCAAATATGCGGCTAATGCCTTCCTCGCGATGAAGATCACCTACATCAACGAGATCGCCGAACTGTGCGAACATGTCGGCGCGGACGTTCAGCAGGTTGCGCGTGGCATCGGCCTCGACAACCGCATCGGCAGCAAGTTCCTCCACGCGGGTCCCGGCTATGGCGGCTCCTGCTTCCCCAAGGATACACTGGCGCTGGTGAAGACCGCCGAAGATGCGGGCGCGCCGATCCGCCTGATCGAAACAACGGTTGCGATCAACGAAAGCCGCAAGCGAGCAATGGCCCGCAAAGTGGTCGCTGTGTGCAACGGCTCTGTTCGCGGCAAGACGATCGGCGTGCTGGGCCTGACCTTCAAGCCGAACACCGACGATATGCGGGACGCGCCCTCGCTCTCGATCATACAGGCGTTGCAGGATGCGGGTGCGCTGGTGCGCGCCTATGATCCGGAAGGTATGGACGCCGCTCGCTCGATGCTGCGCGGCGTCGATTTCTGCGCCAATCCCTATGAGGCCGCCCAGGGTGCTGCGGCCGTGGTTATCGTCACTGAATGGGACGCGCTTCGTGCGCTGGACCTGCCACGCCTGCGATCCGTGATGAGCGGTGAGGGCCTTGTCGATCTTCGCAACATCTACCGGGCCGCCGACGCGGAAGCGGCGGGCTTCTCCTATGTCAGCGTAGGCCGGGGGGCAGAACCCGAGCCCGAAACGCTCATCCAGGCAGCAGAATAAAGCCTAGCTGTATCGGCTCATCGCAAAAGCTCCGGCTTTGCGATGAGCCGTGCTTGACAGGAAGTTTTTGTTAATCTTCGTATAGGACCCTCAAGGGGCTAATAAGCGGGGGTTGCAAAAATGAATATCAAACTGACCGGCTCCATGTGTGGAGCCGGATTATCGCTTCTATGCGTCATGGCGGCGGGGGCCGCAACGATGTTATCGAGTGGATCGACATCGACTAATTTGCAGACGGGGTCAACCACGACTCTGCTCAGTAGTGGATCGACATCGACAACCACTTCGACAACTTCGTTATCGACTGATACCACTTCGACCGTTTCATCCAGCTTTTCCACATTCGATTTCGCCAATGGTACAAGGCTGCCGGACAAATCGACCCTGTCGCTAGGCAATGCGACCGTCCATCCGGGCAGCGGCACTGCCTATGTGCCGGTAACGCTGGATCGTCCGACGCCAAACACAGT
This sequence comes from Sphingobium sp. Cam5-1, assembly GCF_015693305.1. Classification (NCBI taxonomy): domain Bacteria; kingdom Pseudomonadati; phylum Pseudomonadota; class Alphaproteobacteria; order Sphingomonadales; family Sphingobiaceae; genus Sphingobium; species Sphingobium sp. Cam5-1. The sequence goes on from NZ_CP065138.1 coordinate 876,680, forward strand.
CATCGCGCGGGTCATTACGGTGAACGGGTCAGGCACGCTGCGCGCATTGTCCGGCTATAACTATCAGACGGTAGATACCGTCGTGATCTTCCGCCCCGGCGATCCGCTCGTCCAGACGGTCGGTGTACCGATCACCAGCCTTGCCGAGGGACAGCAGTTCCAGTTGAAGCTGCGGGAAGCGCCCTGGGGCGGCCTTCAAGGACAATCGCTGGCAACCATCACCGCTACCAGCGCCCTCGCGCCGACACCCAAGGCAACCGGCACTTTCCGCCAGCCCCGAACCTTCGCGGCAACGGGCACGCTCCAGTTCGAGCTGAACAAGGAAACGCACAAGCGCTCGCCCGACGGCGGCTGGAATCGCTGGGCTACCTCGCTGTCGCATGGCCGTACCCAGATCGCCAATGGAGAGACCGGCCTCTATCTGGATTCGTCGCTATTCCCCGGCATTGAAGGTCCAGTCTACTGGGGCGCACAGGGTCTCGTCCTGCACAGCCAGAAGCTGAAGTCGCCCATCTGGTACGAAGGCCAGAACTGGTATTATGGCGCGTCGGTGCTGGATGGCCGCAATTTCATCGCCTCGCAGATCGGCTACGGCCAATATGAATGGGTGGCACGGATGCCCAACCGTCGCGGCTCATGGCCCGCATTCTGGCTGATCTCCACCAGCGGATGGCCGCCCGAAATCGATATCTATGAGGGCTTTGGCTATCAAAGCTTTTGGGATTTCGATCGTCATATCAGCCACACCATCCTCGGCGGCAAGGACGGCGTCCGCAGCTTCCAACGCGGCGTCACGATCCAGGCTGAGCAGGCTTACGGCCTCAATGGCTTCGCCCAAGACTTCCACCGCTTCGCCGTCGATATTCAGCGCGATTATATCACCTGGTTCGTGGATGGCGTCGAAACCTATCAGTCGGTCAATCCCTTCCAGGGGCACCGCTGGTATCCGATCATGGACGTCGCGGTGAAGACCAGCGGCGCCTATGATGATGGCTCAGGAGACATGATCATCAAGAGCCTGCGCATCTACAGCGCGCCATAATGGCTATGGGCGCCGCCTGACAGGGCATAGAGGCGCCCCCAGCATTTGACCCACTGCCCGGCAACGTCCACGCGGCGCACGCCGGGCAGAATCAGTCCTGCAAGGCCGACGGTACGCAACCCCAGAATGCCGAGTGTCCGCGCTACCAGCACAACCTGCGCAACGCGCCCCGGCCGCCGCTTCCGCCACGCCAGCGTCTCGGTAAATCCGATCCGCCACATCCGCTTCAACACCCAGCTGAGCTTCGCCCGCTCCGGCGGCACCCATTCACTCACCCGCGCATCGGGTGCCCAGGCGAACCGCGCACCGGCTTCCCGCAATCGCGCAAGGAAATCCAGATCTTCACCCCCGCTCCGGTTGAAGCGCATGTCGAACCACGGCCGTGGCACCATCTCCAGCGCCCTGCGGTTCACCAGCAGGTTATTGCTCGCCCACAACATGCCCGTCGCGCCCCATGCACGCTGCTCCGGCCGGAACACCAAAGTCTGTTGCGCCCATCGCGGCGGCCCATCCTTGAAGTGAAAATCAACAGGTCCCGCGACCACATCGGCACCCCCCTGCGCCTGACAGGCAAGCAGCGCGTCGAGCCAGCCCGGCTGCGGCCACTCATCATCATCGATCATGGCAATGAACCGCATAGCCGGATCGGCCATCGCAACATCACATATCGCATTGCGAACCGAGCAAAGCCCCGGCTCCACTACCGGCAATAGCGTCAGGGGCAAGGGATAGCCGCTATCCCGCAAAGCCTCCACGACAGCGCCACCCTCTGCCTCGGTCCCGTCATTGTCGGCGACCAGCACCATGACATCCTGCCGCTGCACCATCTTTGCCAGCGTTTCCAGCAAGTGCCGCAATTCGGCGGGCCGCCGGAACGTCGGAATGGCAATCCATATCGGCTTGCCAATCATGGCGCCGCCGGTTCCAGCGCAGTGGGACGCTGCGGGCGCCCTTTTTGCAGCCATTTAATGAACTGATGCCCTCGCACCTCGATCAGCAAATAGCTTACCCAGCAGATCAGCCAGGTGACGACCAGCATCCCAAGCACGAACAGCCAGTCCACCCCGACGATCCCATGCCGCTGCGCCACGCCCATTGCTCGCGCGGCGACGTCGCGCACCAGTGGATGCCAAAGATAGATGGAATAGCTGATGAGGCCGAGGTGAAAGCTCAGCCGGTTGGCCATCACAGCGCGCGCGGCTGGCCCATCATAATAGCAGCTCAGCACCAGCGCAGGCATCAGGCACACGACCAGCACATCGGCGCCCGGCAACAGCAGCGCCAGCGCGATCAGACCACAAACCGCGGCAAATCCGCCCTTACGATCAATCACGGCCTTGCACAAAGGATGATCCGCAACGCGATATGTCAGCACGCCCAGCGAAAAGCCCGCAAGGCAGCGCAGCAGCGTCAGCACGCTGTCACTGTCATTGACGTCGAGCGGCCCGCTGGCCCCCAGTCCCGACGATGCCACGAACAGCAGCAATCCAATGCAGATCGCCGCCTGCGCCCAAGCCCAGCGCGAAAAGGCAAGGATCGCGATCAGCGGATAGATCAGATATGCGGCAACTTCCGTGCTGACCGACCAGCTATTGCCCGCGATCGGCTCCGTGCCCCAGCCCCAGCTCTGCACCATGAACAGGTTGCTGAGGATATTGGCCGGGTTCAACTCTATCGACTGGTTGCCCGACACGTTGAGCAGGATGCGCAGCTCAAAGACCAATGTCACGATCAGGTGCAGCGGCCACACTCGCGCCATGCGATTGATCAGGAAATCGACATAGCTCGCCCGGCCCAGATGCTTCACCACCCGATCATGATAGCCATAGGAAATGACGAACCCGCTCAGGATGAAGAACAGGTCAACCGCCAGATAGGCGCGTGAAAACAATGGGATCGCAAACTGCGAAAAGGCCGGTTGATGCGGGATATGATAAAGCAGGACGGAAACGGCCGCGACCCCGCGCAGGCCGGTGAGTGAGGCGACCCTCATGCCCGGTTCCTCCTTGCAGGAGGTGCGGCATCGAAGGCGCCAGCGATTGCGTCCCAAAATGGCTTCCGGGCCATCTTACCGTCAAAGGGCAGGCCACGGGACAGCTGCCCGTCTGGCCATTTATATTCGGGATATTTGGACAGCCATGAATCCCTGTCCGACACGCCCCAACACAGGACTGATCCCATCGCCGGATTATCCAGCGCCACGTCCAGGAATGCCTTGGCAAAGGCCGCAACCTCACGGTCGCGCTTGTCCGGATTAGGTGGCCCGCCACGGTCGGCGATATCCAGTTCGGTGATCGCCAGCTTCAATCCATATCCGCTCAGCGTTGCCAGAAAATCGGCAAATTGCCGCTGATTGAACGGCTCCTTATAGGGTTTCAGATGCCCCTGAATGCCAATGGCATCCACTGGCACACCCCGGCTCATCAGACGATCGAGCAGCTTCAACATGGCGGTTCGCCGCCGTTCGCAGCGCGGAGAGTCATGCTCCAGCCCATAGTCGCCCAGGAACAGCGCCGCGCCGCTATCCACCTCGCGCGCGCGGTGGAAGGCAAGGTCGATATAATGTTCGCCCATGGCTTTCATCCATAAATTCTCCGCGCGCATCCCGTCGGCGCGGCCCTGATTGGGCTCGATCGTTTCATTGACCACGTCCCATTCGGAAATCCGGCCCGCATAGCGTCGCATGGCAACGTCGATATAGCCGGTCATCAACTGTCGTTGCTGCGCATCGCTCGCCTGTTGCACCGCCGGTTCCAGCCACGGCGGATTGGCCGTGTACCAGACCAATGTATGTCCGCGCGCCCGCATCCCATGTGCTTGCGCAAAGTCGATGATCTGGTCAGCGCCGCTAAAGTCATATTTGCCGGGCTTTGGTTCGGTGGTTCCGCGCTTCAGTTCATATTCCTGCACCAGAATGTCGCATTCCCGCGCCACCGTTGCGCGATACGCGCTGTCCTCGCGCAGTAATCGCGATTTCACAGCCGCGCCGAAATAGCGCCCGGAAGCCTTGGCATGATCCGCCAATCCTTCGCGCGACACGACGCGGGCGGCGCCGGGCGGTATGGGAGAGCAGGCCGTCAGCGTCGCTGCCCCCACCAGAAAATCCCGCCGCCTCACAGGCTTTGCCTCCGCCCGCTCAATAATCGCATGACATCGATCCAGCGATCACAGATTTTGCGATAAACGCCGTCCGGCAGAACGATCTGCATCAGCACCGCGCCCGCCAGACGCGGCCCATAGGCGCCATGGAACAATGCCGTCAGATAGTAGCGGATGGCCCGAAGCCGTTTGGTCGGCCAGATGCTCTTTGCCGCGTGCCAACCCATATATCCCGAAAAAGCCCGCGCCGAGATATGGGGGCGCAGGTCCGCCAGCCAGGTCAGGCTGCCTACACTTCCCCGGATCTGCGACAGCCTGTCCTCTGCCTGACGGTCTGCCCAGATTGTACCAGGGCGGCTGGCCATCACGAAACGCGCGCCCGCCAGCGACAACCGCAACGCGAAATCGGTGTCATCGCCGAACTTCACATCCTCGCGATAACGGACCTTCTCGGCGAGCGAACGACTGAGCGCCACACTGCTGGTCTGGATAAAGCCCCGATCGCACATCAGGTAACGATCGACCGGCTCATTTCTTTGTATGGCGCGCGGGGGTTTCAGGAAATTCCGCCCGCCGCCCCGGTCGGCCAGCACCTGCCCATAGGCGACGATATCGTCACTCTCCTCCAGCAGGGGCAGCAGGTCAGCAAGGTGATGCGGCAGGAAACGGTCATCGCAATCAAGAAAGGCGATGTAGCGCCCGCGTGCGCGATCGACACCGGCGTTGCGTGCCGCCGACGCACCCCGGTTCTGCTGGACGACGACGGTCAGGCGCGGGTCCTTGATTGCCCCCAACGCCAATTCGGTGCCGTCGGTCGATCCGTCGACGACGACGATCACCTCGATCACCGCGATGCTCTGCTCCAGTGCGGAAAGCACCGCCGCGACCACTGCGTCCCGACGCTGATAGGTAGGGATGACAACCGAAAATAGCGGTTGGGCGACGGCAGCCTGAAGCTGCGATGGAGGTTGCCAGGCGCTCATCACGACCGCGCTCCGCTATGGGCGGGTTCGCCCTTGCCGAACCGAAGTACGAACAGGTTGACCAGTGAACGGTAGAGCGGCTTTGGAAGGTAGGATCGCAATATCTGCCGCGCGACCACCCGTGGCGGCACCCCGCCTGCGAACATGCCGATCACCAGATCGCGTAGCGCCGCGACAGGGCGCACGGGCGCCATGTGATAGGCCAGAACCGTCGCGCGATAGCCGCGCCGTGCCCGATCGGTGAGCATGTGGCCGCAGCGATCCAGCCAGTCCAGCGAGGTTTCATAACCCCGGACATAGGATGTGCGGCCATCTTCCGTTGCATCCAGCCACACCGTCAGCGGCTCATCGATCATCTTGAAGCGCGCTCCCGCGCCCTGCAACCTGACGCAGAAGTCGAGATCCTGTCCCTTTTTCAACGCCGGATCGAACAGCACCTTGCGGGCCATTTCGCTCGGCACGACCATGGTCGATGTCTGCATGAACTGATTGGCGCAGAACAGATATTCGCCGACATCCTCGCCATCGCGAATGCCGCGATCAGGCCTGATCCAATAACGATCGACGCCCCGGTCGACCTTCATCCTGGAATAGAGGACCGTGCGGCCGTCATCATCCTTCAGCGCCTGCGCCATGATCGACAATTTGCCCGGCAGGAAGAGGTCGTCGGAATCGAGGAAGGCGATATACCGACCCCGCGCGGCCTTGATCCCATGATTACGCGCGGCTCCACCCCCCGCATTATCCTGCCGGATATACCGCACGCGCGCGTCGCCAATGGCCTCGATCACCGGAGCGGGGTCGTCGCGCGATCCGTCATCTATCACGACGATTTCAAAATGCTGCCAGTCCTGCGCTTGCACCGACCGGATCGTGTCACCCACGATATCGGCGCGGTTATAGAGCGGGATGACGACGGAAAAGAAGGGGGCGGCATCGCTCATGCGCCATGCACCTTTCGATATTCTTCGTAACGGAAGCCCGCGATTCCGGCGATCTTGCCGATAGCACGGTAGAGTTTACCCAGCCGCACGACGCGCTTGCCCCGGTCGAGCGTTGCCGCAGCGCCCAGCGTGCCCACCAAGAATCCTGCGGCAATGCGCGGCGCCTCGCCCAGCAAGGTGCGTAGCCGCCCCCTGTGGAACCGCTCGACCATCATGTCGGTCATCCCCAGCCGATAGCCGCGCATCAGCAGCCATTTGGTAGTGACCCGGCTCGCCGGGATCAGCTCCGTCACCAGAGCCTCCTCCGACCAGGCAAAGCGAAAGCCCTTGCGCGCCATCCGGCTGAACAGCTGCTTGTCCGACCCGCCGGTCAGCGCCATGCCCTCATCGAATGGCCGTTCGCCCATCTGGTGCAGCGCCTGCGCTGACATCAGCACATTGGCCGTACTGTCCACCAATGCCACCGGCCCCGAAGTCCCGCGCCGCTTGGCCTGCAACAAAGGATGCCGCGCAGCCCAGGTCGCAACCCGCGCATCCATTTCCCGCGCCACGGCTCCCCCCACGACATCCGCATTCCAGCGCATTGCGGTATCCACCAGCGCATCGATCCAACCGGGGGAGGCAGCTTCATCATCGTCCAACATCGCGACATGCGTCACGCCGGGTCGCGCCAGCGCCTCCGCCACCAGAGCATTGCGCACCACGGGTATTCCCCGCTCAGCCACCAGTAGCGCCTTGATCGGCCAGCGATAGCCTTGCGAAGCCAGCCGCTCGACCACGCCCATCCCCTCGGCCCGCGCGGCATCATTGTCCGCGACCAGCACCTCCAGCTTGTGCGCCGTGTCCAGCGCCGCAATCGATTCCAGCGTCCGTCGCAATCCTTGCGGCCGATTGCACGTAGCGATGCAGATAATAACCCTAGCCATCAACAGCCTCCGGGGAAGAAATGCGCCGCCGCTGCCATTGCGGGCGCGGCTTGGCCTTGAAGGTGGCGTGCGCGGTGGCGATCGCCGCGAGGAAGATCACCCAGACCTGCCGGTCCTTGTCGAAGAAGGAGGTTTCCAGCAGATTCTGGTACATAACGAACACCCAGATGGCGAAAGCCGGAACCATCAGATGCTGGTTCTCCTTGGTCGATCCGGTCAGGAACCAATAGGTTGGCAAAGCCAGGAAACTCACCAGCAGCATGACCAGCCCTAAAGGCCCGGTCGTCACCCAAATCTCCAGATATCCATCATGCGAATGCGCGGTCAGCATCTGGAATTGCTGATTGAGATAATCATGCGCCGGGGAGTTCGCCCCCACCTGCCAGAAGCCGCCGAACCCCGCGCCCAGGAACGGGTGATCGGCCAGATAGTCCAACGCCACGCGCCAGATCGACACTCGCCCGGTAAAGCTCGTCGGATCGGCAAACATCCGCTCGATCGTCGGTTGATAGGCGATGTACAGCGCCAGAAACCCCACCATCCCGAACCCGAGCATGATGAGCAATATCGCCCGCTTCTGCGTATTGTCGCTAAGCGCCCGGTAGATGTTGCTGATCGCCAGCATGCCGATGCACAGCGCCAGCGACGTCTTGCTCTTTGTCCCGATCACGAAGACGAACGCCATGATCGCGAACAGCGCATAATACCATTTCCGGCGGTCGATCCACGCATTGCCGCACACGATGAAACACAGCGCCATCACCGCGCCCGCGATATTCTTGTGGAAGAAGAAACCCCGCCACGCCCCAATCAACGCCTTGTCGCTCTCGGTCGGCGGATGCACCGCGGCCGAAGTCAGCGGCATCGAAACCCAACATATGAGCAGCGACGTAATCAGCGCCCATCGCAGCGCAGTGAACAACCGTTCCGGCCCGATCAGCGCCAATGCGCAGAAGGTGATGTAGATCACGATGAACTGCTGCATCACCCGCTTGAAGGATACGAACGGATCGACGCCCCAGCTACAGGTGATCAGGAACCACACCAGCATGATTGCCAGCGGCCAGAAGGTGAAACGGTACTTCAACGGATGCTGACGGAATATCTGCACGCCCGTCAGCAACAGCGCAAAGCCGATGAACAGCGCCTGCTTGAACAGGTCCGACCCGTCATTGTCCGCCGCCATCGCGACCAGTTCGTCTTGCGTGCGGGAAGCGAAAGGCTGCTGGCCGATGAAGACCATCATCAGGAACACATAGTAAAAGATCTGCGCGACCACCACCATCCGGCTTTCCTGCGAAGCGGCAGGAGAGGGGAGGGACGGCGCAGTGCCCATGCGATGCCATGTCGACGCCATGGGTTCAGCCTTCCGCCCGCTGGCCCGCTCGCCATTTGCGATCGAGCTGCCAGATACCCAGCATCATCACCAGCTGCGACAGCACCACGCCAGCGATCGAGAAAATAGGCGCAACCGCCAGTGTCAGCAGCGTCACTGCGATGATCCCCACGCCGCAGCTGCGCAGGCTCTGATGAGCAAGCGGCCGGAATGCCTTACGCGCCTGCGTCATGACGCTCATCGGCGTCTGCACGCACTGGACCAGCGACAGCAGCGCGCAGAGCCCGACGGCGATGGCGACCAGCCGCCAATCGAGCGTTGGCTTGAGGATCAGTTGCGGAAACACGAACAGCACCAGCGCCGCGAGCAGGCATGTCCCCGCCCAAAGGAAGACCAGCGCGCCCATGAAGATACGCTCGGACCTGATCGCGGCGTGATGATCGCCGCGTGCCACCGCACGGGTCATGCGCGGACGCTCCAGTTGGGTAAGTGCGGTTATGCACACATTGACGGGCCGGAAGAACAGCATGCCCACCGCGACAGGCGCAAAGGCCGTTGGCCCCGCGAGCAGAGTCACGATATAGCTGTGCGCGTTGGACGTCGCCTCGGTCGAAAGCACACCGACGAGGGTCCATCCGGATTGCTCGCGCCAGACCGGACGATAGGCGCTGATCGCCCTGGTCGGTCGCAGAGCAAAGTGCCGCCGCAAATAGGAGAGCCCGAACGGCAGCAGTCCGGCAAGGCTCGCCACCACCAGCATCGCGCCGATGCTCGCCAGATCAGCACCCGTCCGGGAGGCCACCAGAAGTCCCGCGACGATCGTCCCGGCATAGGCAAGATCGGATCGCGCCGCTCGCGCGGGCCGATGATGCGCATAGGCATTGGATCGCCCGAACCATCGCACCAGCGACAAGGTGCCCGCCAGTCCGAACATCGCCGCCGCAGCAGGGGAAGCCGTCGCCCATGCAATCGCCGCACAGATCAAACCCTGACTAACCGCCAGCAACAGGTTCACCGGAAAGAAAAAGTCGAAAGACTTGTGATCGGCCTCATCATCCTGATTGACCGCGATCGTATAAGGCGTCGAAACCAGCGCGTTCGACAGGCTGTACCCGAACTGGATGATAACCAGCAGGAATGCCAGCGTACCGATCGCCGCGGTGCCCAGATGATGGATCGAAAACAGCTGCACGGCCAGATGACTGACCGAAACAATAGCGGACGACAGGCTGGCCAAGCCGAAGCGGCCAAAGATGCTTCCAAGTTTCCGCACGCGCGTCTCCGGCGAGCAGGAGGACTCTTCCTCCCTCATGAGGGAGGGGGCGCGCTCCTTGTTTTCCCCCTCCCGCAAGCGGGAGGGGGTTAGGGGGTGGGCCTGCGCAACCGCCGTCCCATCAGCCATGGCGATGCTTCCAGATCAGCCAAAGCGCATGGGGATTGGTCGTGATATAGCGCCAGGCCAACTGCCGCGGCCGCGTGACCATCCGGTGCAGCCACTCCAGCCCCGCATTCTGCATCCACATCGGCGCGCGCGGATAATCGCCCGTCACATAGTTGAACAGGCCGCCACAGGTGACGATCCATCCCGCCTTGATCCGGTGCCGGTTGCGGACGCAAAAGGCCTGCTCTCGCGGCTTTCCTGTACCGACCCACAGCACATCCGGCGCCGCCGCGTTGATCTCCTCGATCAGTGCATCTTCCTCTTCCGCGCTCCAGAAGCCATTGCGCCGCCCGGCCAGCTTCAGGCCGGGCGTCGCATCGGTGATCCGCCGCGCGCATTCGGCGTTCACCTTCTCCTCGCCGCCCAGCAGATAATAGCGGACATCGCCCGCAGCCGCCTGCGGCAGGCTGTCGATGAACATGTCGGTCGTGCTCGACCGGTCGGCAATCGGCGTCTTGCTAAACCAGCGTGACGCCATGACGATGATTTGCCCATCGGCATGGATCAGGTCCGCCTGAGCCAGATCGGCGCGAAAGTTCGGATCGAGGGCATTCATGGACAGCCCCTGTCCGTTGCAGTCGAACACCAGCAACGGCGCTTCCTTCTGCATTCGGCGCAGCGGCGCCTCCCGCACCATCTTCGTAATCAGGGCGTCAAGCGAGAGGGTCGAAACCGGCACGCCGCCGACCAGCACGCTCTTGTCTTGCGGCTCGACGGACGGAAAAGGCTGGGGGATGGCTCGCTCTGCGCTCATGCAATGACCGTCCCGGCGATCGGCACGCCCTGCCGGTCCAGATCGTCGATGATGCGGCGCAAATCGGCGATCGCGGTATCGCCCCGCCGCGCCACGATGACCACGGCGTCGAAACCCGCCAATATGCTGCCAACCGGGGTCTGCTCGCCCTTGCGCTCGGCAAGGTAGAACAGCATCGATGTTTCCTTAAGGCCCCATCCGTTGGCCGTGTCGGCCAGCGGGCCGCGCGTGATCAGGCTCGACGCACTGCCGGAAACGCGCCCTGCGGTCATCAACCACAATCCGTCGATCGCCGTCTTGGCTGCGGGCAGCAACGCTGCGCTACCCATCAACTGTTCGGCGAGACCAGCCTTGTTCGCTACCCGGAACAGCCGGTCGAGGGACGGGTTGCCCATATCGACGTCAATCAACATCGTCTGCCCGTCCATCTGCGCCAGTACGACGGCAAGGTTCGCGGCCATGACCGCGGCCTCATCCCCGGCATCGACGGACAGCACCGCCAGCCGCAGTGCGGATGGATCGCCCGCCTTCGCGGCTGACCGCATCTTCGCCCGGATCGTCCTGACCTTGGCTGCATAGGGACTTGCGGGGTCGAAGGCTGCGACCACCGCCGGGTCGATCCGCTCGTCACCCGCCGGCAACAGCGAAAAGCCGCCTGCCAGCGCCGCCAGCAGATTTGCCGCCTCGGCATCCAGCGCGCCCATCTCAACAGCTGCCTCATGGAAGGCAAGGCCATGTTCGCGCGCATGCATGTCAACGCGGGTGACGTCGGATTCCGCCAGGAACCCGTGATCGACCGCCAGCTTCGCGAGGCTCTGCTTGTCCCGTCCTCTCGGGCGTAACGCGGCGGTCCCGCCGCCGGGCATCAACTGGGGTGGGGCGCCTGCCGTGGAACGCAGTCTCATGCGGCCTCCTGCCTTTTGAGAAACCAGCCGCCCCGGGTCGGGACCGGCAGCATTTCGGTAATGACTTCCACTTCCGTCGCCTTCGCGACGCCAGCGGCGGATCGAACGCGGGGCTTCAGAATCTCGGCGATCACGACTGCCGCCACCCCGCCGATCAGGCCCAGGGCGACCCCGGCGATCAGCCACAGCATCAGATTGGGCTTGGCGGGCATCAGCGGAACGGAAGCTTTATCCAGCAGGCTTGCATTGGGCTGCGAGATTTGGCTTTTCAGCGTGGCCTCGTTGAAGCGCTGCCGAACCGTATCGTAGGTCTGTCGCGCGGCATCCACATCCCGTTGCAGGACCATCAGTTGGTCCTGCACCTCCGACATCCGGATCATGCGATCTTCCTGGCCCGCCATGTTGGATTTGAGGTCGCCTTCACGGCGGTTTGCAGCGACGCTGTTTGCATTCACCGCACCCGCCTGGCTCGACCGCGCCGCCGCCAGCTTGGATTGCAGTTCCGACAATTGCGCATTGGCCGCGACCATGCTCGGGTGGTTCGGACCTAATGTCTTCGACAGCTCCGAAACCCGCCCGGACTGTGTCGCCACCTGCTCCTGCAAATTCTGGACGATCAGCGATCCTTCGATGTCCGAAACGGACCCCGCGCCAGCCTTTGACCGTGCCGCCGCCGCCTCGGCCTGCGCCTGCGTCAGCTGATAGGACATGTTCTTCAGCTTTTCGGCCTCAAGGTCCATGCGGTTGATGCCGATAATGTCATGCGCCCGCTGGAAATCGGACAAACGCTTCTGCGCCAGTTCATAGCGGCGGCGCACTTCCTGCGTCTGCTCGTCGAACCATTTGGCGGAACCACGCGCGGGGGAGGCGCGCAGTTCGACCTGCTCACGCATGTAAATCTGGGCGGCAAGGTTCGCGACTTTGGCTGCTATCGCCGGATCGGCATCCAGATACTGCAATTGCAGCACATTGCTCTGCCGTCCCGTCGTCACGGTCAGATTGGCTCGCACCCGGTCAGCGGCTTGTTGCACACGCGCGTCCAGGGGAATGTCCTTTGGCAGGGCATCGACGAAACCGGCTTCCTTTGCCACGGCATTGATCACCTTGGCGGATCGGATGACGTCGGTCTGCGTGCCGAGGATGCTGTCGACCTCGACCCGGACGCCAGGCTGGTTGTTGGCGTCCGTGGGGTCGGTCTGCGACAGGTCCAGCAGCAGTGAGGATGTTGCCGCATATTGGCGCGGCTGGATAAACGCCAATATGGCGATGATCAGGAACAGCGCGCCACCCAGCAGCGCTGCCGTCCGCCATCGCGCCTGCACGGCCGACAGCAGATCGATCGGGTTCATGGTCATAGCCCGTCAACTCCTCGCAACATGGCCCGCATTTCTTCGGCGGGGGTGGGGGCGGGGGGCGTCGCTGGCACCGGCTGCTTCGCCATCAACAACAGGAACTGCGGCGCCAGCGTGTCCTCGAACATGAACAGCTCGCCACCGGGCATTGGCGTAAGGGCGGGTTCCAGCCGCCGCATCGCATCGGCCGCCTGACCTTCATTGATCGATCCGCCGCCCAGCACCTCATGGCCCAGCCGAACGAGCCGCTCGTAGGAGATGACCGACATCTGCGAAGCAGCCACGCCTGCCAGCGCGATCATCCGGCGGCTCGCATTGGCTTCCCAAAGCACGCGGCGGAACAGCGCATGGGTCGCCCCGCTCATCTCCGCCCAATCTTCCAGCGCCGACGCGAGGCCCTGCTCCACATCGGCCAGCGTCATGCGTTCGCGCCCGGCTGATTCGGTGACGAGCGCCGCCTGCATGCCGAACAGCCGCGCATGGTATGGCGACCCCATCGCCGCCCCCGCCAGCGCATCAAGTGCGTCGGGATCAAGCCTCAACCGCGCATTGTCCGCGCAGCTCATCAACAGCCGCTCCAACTCCGGCTTTGGGATGGGCGCAACCCGCTGAGGCGCGATATGCCGCCGCAAGGACGGATGCGCCGCGATCAGCCCATCCACATCGCCAGCGATGCCGACCAGCACCACCTGAACTGGCGAATGAATATCGGTCAGCAACTTGAGCAGCGTCGCCACATCCGCCTTTGCCTCGTCGGACCGGACCCGGTCATACTCATCCAGGATCAAGATAGTACGCTGACGTACGTCCTCGACCAACAGGTTCGCCAACCGCGTTCCATCAATGGTTTCATTCATTAATTTCCGCGCTTTTTCCTGCCCCCCCGGACTCATCGGCAATTCGCTCAGGAACGGCCGGAACAACGCGTCGAAGTCCGCATCCCCGCTAGCCGACCCATAAAGCGCGATGCATCCGGCCTCATCCGCCAGATCACCAAAAACCCGCGCCAACGAAGTCTTGCCCGACCCGCGCGTTCCAAAGATCACCGCATGCTTCCGCTGAACGACAATGGCCTCGACCAGCTTTTCCAGCTCGCTATTCCGCCCCGCCAGCCCATGACGATCCGTCACCGGCATCGCCGTGCTGAAAGCGCTGTAGATGGAATCCCGCCGCAAGCTGATCGGCTTCAGGGGCGCGGCCATCGCCCCCATCGAAAGAGCGCGTGGTACATCCGTCACCTCATCTTGCTGTTGCCGGAACCCGGGCGCCACGGGCGTGTCGAGCAGCAGAGGCTCAGCCATTGTTGCGCGAGGCCCACCATTGGGAGTCTCGGCACGTGCCGTGCTGCGGCGAAAGGACAGGAGCCAGTCCCGCATGCCGCTGGACCGATCCTGCGCGAAGCCATGATCGATTGTCGTCAAAACAGCTTCTCCCGGATTATGAGGACGTCTTCAGGCTGAACCGGATCATCCAGGTTCGCCTGTATTTCCTTGCCTCCCCGGCGTACTTTTATGCGCTTGGTAGAACCTGCGAGCGTTGGCCCTCCCGCCAGCGCGAGCGCTTGGCGGAAGCTCTGGCCCGGCGCGAACGAGAAGGCGCCAGGTTGCTGCACCTGGCCGTAGACATAAACCTTCTCGGCTGGCGGGACGAACAGGATGTCTCCAGGCTTTAGCTGGCGACTGCCCCCGACAGCCATGTCGGCGAGTGAGATGCGGACGGCACCGCTGCCATCGGCTGGCGTCAGGATGACGGCGTTGGCGCCATCCTTCGTCGAGCCGCCAGCCTTGGCAAGCATCGACGCGACCGTATAGTTGCGATCCAGCGGATAATTGCCCGCTTGAGGAACATTGCCCAGAACGGTCACAAAGCGGCTGACATAATTGCTCACCTCGACGTTGACCGAAGGATTGGCGAGGAAGCCTCCGCTCGCGTAACTGGCCGCGATTGCCTGAGCCAGTTGCGACGTCGTCTTGCCTCGCGCCTGGACCGGCCCGATCAAGGCGAGAGTGACGGTGCCGTCTGCCTTGATGCGAGTAGTGGATGACAGGTCTGGTTGACCGAAGATCGCAATCCTTACTTCGTCGTCAGGCCCCAATTGATAACCCGCATCGGCTTCGGGCTTGGCCGACGGCGGCGCAGTAGTGACCGCCATTTCGGCCGTCTGCGCGCCAGCGGGTGCTGCCGCGGCGACTGCAAGGAAGATCGAAAGGCTGGTCAGGAGAGCCTCTGCTTTCACAGTTCATGCTCCTTTATGTTCGAGGTCAAAATCGGATCGCCGTGCCCAGTGTCACCTGGGTTCCGCTATATTCAGCCACATCCGTATCGGTGCGCCGCTTGTAGCGTTGCGCATCGAGCGAGATGTCGACGCGATCCGACAGCTTGCGTTTCAGCATCGCTCCGAACCTCTGGTTGCGGTCGGCGGTTATGGAAAATGGCCGCAAAGCGGGGTCCTGGCGGAACCTGCGCCGCTCCAGTTCGCCGTAGAGTCCGGCCGAGGTGAGCTCTGAAATGTTGAACTCGCCTTCCAGTCGATATCTGGTCCGGATGGCAAAACCACTGGCTATCAGGCTGTCGTTAACAATGCTGCGTTCTGTCGTGGCTGTCAGTTTGAGCCGGGGAACGATGCTGGTTGAAATACTCACATCCCAGCCTAGGCCGTCATAATTGCCAACGGCTGCCGAATCGCTGCTCACATCCAGCCAGCGCACCTCGGCATCAAGTTGCGTGATTGGAGACACCGCACGCTTGAACCGCAGGCCATAGCTATTGGTTCGATTTTCGATGCCAAGGTTGTTTCGGTCGCTGTTCACGCGCTCGTAAAAGGCGGTCAGCGTACCGAGGCTCGGCATGTTATAGCCGATCCCGGCTACAAATGTGTCGCTCGTCTGATCCGCATAATCGAAGGCGTTATCGTTGCGTGTCATGTCGCGACGGTAGGATGCCACCGGGAACAGGCCCGGGCGCTCGCAACTCAGGTCTGCGCCAAAAGTGGTGAACCGCTGCAGATTTTCCGTTTGCTGATTGATGTCGCCATAATCGGCGCGCTGCTGCCTGTAAGATGCAACGGGCGTGATGGAACAGGTCGCGCCAAAACGAATGATTGCCTTCGCTTCGGCATCGAGCCGCAATTTGCTGCGCTGCCCTTCTGAAATAAACCGATCATAGCCGACCCGGCCTCTCAGCAGCAGGTCATGTCGTCCTATCGGCTTTCCATAAGTCAGTTCAGCCCAAGGCGTTACGATGATGTCGTCGGTGGGATTCTCCAGCCGATCATCCACACGATAAACATTGTCGTCATATAGAAGGTCGACGCCAGCCGTCGCATGGAGGCCCATCGTCTTGAGCCGTGAAGCGTCATCGACTGTCGCCGTCTGAGCGCTGACTGGGCAGGGCAGAGCCGTGAGCGCAGCACAGCTTAGGGCTGCGGCAACCACCCGAGTGACCGGAGAAAGATCATGACATGCAGGCGCGTTAAAGCGCCTCCAAAAATGTGGAGTGTAAGTGATAACCAAATGTGCAACCCTTTATTGCATTGCAGCAATCAGGGCATGCTAGGCGCCTTTGCGGGCAAAACGAACCTCTTAACCTGCAGCTTGTCGCGACTATGCCACGCTTCGTTTCATCGTGAAAACGAGCGATCGTCGGCGCTTTGTTGCGGTCGAGGACTGTTAATCTGCCAGCAAGGTATCAAACAAGATGCCGTTCATCTGGCAGCAAGATTAGGCCGGGTCCCAATCAGACCAAATACCAGATGATCGAACAGGTTGCAGCTGCGAAGGTGACGATCCCTGCCCAACGGGACAGAATTTCGATGCCGCGATCGGCGCGATCCGCGAAGGATGAATACGCCAGTTTGGACGCACAATCCTTGTTGTTATCAAAGGAAGAATGTTGCGCAACGGCAACCGGCGCAAGATCGTCTGCCACGTAATTTGTCCGCCCTGTTCAAGATAGCAGACATATCCTATTTTACGCTTAACAAATAGTTCATGTACGCGCCCAGCGTCACTCATTCCGTCGCAAATTCAATGAGGTGGTGCAAAAATCCTACGTAGAGGGCGACACCGCCTGCCCTTTAGTAAGCGTTGCGATGAATAAGGACGTTGAATGTACCGATCAGGATGGCGATGTCGCGCATCAGGCTCCAGCCGTGGAGATATTCCAGGTCGGCCTCCACGCGATTGAGAATGTCCCTGCGCGTCTCGGTAGCGCCACGGAATCCGCGGATTTGAGCAAGGCCCGTGATGCCCGGTTTCAGCGCGTGCCTATGCCAATATTGGCGGTCGACTTGCCAGAACAGCTGTTCTTCCGCCGTCGAGCCCAGAGCGTGAGGACGCGGCCCCACCAGGCTCATCTCGCCTAGCAGAACATTGATTAGTTGAGGCAGTTCATCAATGCTGGTTTTGCGGATGAACGCACCTACTCGAGTGATGCGATCATCATCCCGTCGTGTGGACGAGGCGCCAGCGGCATCGCATTGTTCAACCCGCATGCTTCGGAACTTGAGAATGTGAAACAGTCTATTTCCGCGACCGATACGTTCTTGTTTGAAGAAGATGGGGCCGGGCGAATCGAGCCGGATCGCGATCGCGATCGCAACCAGCAAGGGCGTCAGTGCGATCAGCAGCGGTACGGTGATGGCAATATCCAAAAGCCGCTTTTGCGCGCGGTTCGCGAGGTTGAGAGGACCACGCGCCACGACGAGAGTGGAAACGCCGCGGTAAGTTTGCACAGCCAAGGGCGCCATCGAATCCAGTTCCGGCACGATGATCTCGCCCAGGATATTGCCGCCCTTGAGCATTTGAGCCCAATCCGTCTTGCGATCGGCAGGACAGGATATGATCACACGGTCGAAATCGCGTAGCAAGGTGCCTAACCTGTGCAGCATATAAGGATCGTCTAGGTCTGCCTTGATGCCCGCACCTTCCGCGTCGACAATTACCATGCCGCTGACATCTTCAGGAATCATGCCGCCATCGATGATCATCAGTTGTGCGAATAAATTGTCGCTGAAATGT
Source organism: Sphingobium sp. Cam5-1 (assembly GCF_015693305.1). Lineage (NCBI taxonomy): Bacteria > Pseudomonadati > Pseudomonadota > Alphaproteobacteria > Sphingomonadales > Sphingobiaceae > Sphingobium > Sphingobium sp. Cam5-1. Next base: position 894,480 of record NZ_CP065138.1, read on the forward strand.
CTCCGCACCGTGCGAACGATAATTAAGCGCTGCATAACCAACAGAGTCGCACTGCAAAGAATGCCCGCCGAAATGCCCAGCCGCGAAAGCTGACCGGTCGCCTTCAGCGAGAAAACCGTGAGCAGGAAGATCAGCAGCGTCCCAGCCAGGGCAAGCGATGCATTGCGCAAGCTGGGCGTTAATTGGGTCAGGCAGACGGGATTGAATGCCTGATTGTGGAAGGCGACGATCCCGTAGACGATCATGCCCCCGCCAAGTGGTTGCCATAGCCCCGAGAAGAGTAAGGGCACGCCAGCCGCCCGCAAGCCAAGACCAAAGCCAGTTGCGAGAGCGGCCATATCCGCTGCCACGAGTAATAGGCACAGCCAAAGCCTTGCGTTCCGCTGAACGGCGGATGTTGTAGGCTGGCGACCGGGAAATCCCTCGATCGCCAGATCGATTTTCGACATCTGCAACCCTTTTCGTGTCCTGACGTCAACTACGCTTCATCCCGAAGAACGAATGTGTACATCAGGCATCCGCTGCCTTGTGATTATGTTGCGGAGCAGCAGGACATAATTGTATCGGGCTGGCAATCATTGCTGGGACGCTCGGATGCTCTTTTCCGATGATCCGTTAGGATCGGGAGATACGGCGCCCCACATCTGCGACGACCCGAAATTCAACGGCGGAAATGTGCAAGCGAAAATTTACCGCCTTTACGAAGCGCTTGCTCGAATCAGGCCGTCATTTTCGCGAATCAGGCGACGAGCCACCATCCGAGAAGAACAAGAGTCCCTGCCAGGGCGATCGGTCCCGCCCAACGCGATAAAAACTGTACGCTCGCCTCGGCGCTTTCATAGGTAAACGGCCCCGCGCGATGATGAGGTTCTGCGGGGCGGCTCCCAATGGCTGTATCGTGACGCGGCCCCGACTGAAGTTCTGCCCCGTCGGAAGTCTCATCCTGAGGTTGAGGTGACAGGTCGATCATCTGCAATAGCCCCAATGCGATATGCCCCTCATAAATAGAACTTTTGATGTAAAAAAGAAGAGCTTTCTACTCGAGTTGTAAATTTTGGTGAGCGAATTCCGCGTCATTTTGGGGCGTGCAGCATATTAACTGAACAGTTCGAGACCCGCTGTTAGATCACGGTGTGTCCGACATCCAATTTGTCGGATGTGTCGTCCACTTCGGGGCAGGGCAGACCTTGTCGCGCCGTTTCAATTTCTCGCTCCAGCGCCCAAATCAGCTTTCCACAAAGCATGGCACGTCTGCCAAAGCGTTTTTCCGCTACGGCGAATTGAACCGGAATGGCGGTTTACCCGTTGTTAAGAAAAGAAAGTTTTCGCACTAGTCGCATGTGGCTGATACTTAAGGGATCGGCAAAAACGGAGGAAAAGGTCAGGTGGCGCATATCCTGGTCGCAGACGATGACGATCTGCTGGGCGAACTGGTTCGGTTCAAGCTCGAAGCGGCAGGTCATGATGTTACGATCAAGCAGGATGGCGCATCTGCGCTTAGAGAAGCTCGGAGAGGCGAGTATGATCTTCTCGTACTCGATGCCATGATGCCGGTAATGTCCGGTCCCGATGTGCTCAGGACTCTCGCAGAAGAGAGGCCTGGGATGCCGGTTGTCATGCTGACGTCGCGGAAGGCGCAGGCTGACATATTGGCGGCGCTGACCGCTGGCGCTCGTGACTATTTGACGAAACCGTTCATCCCGGATGAACTTGTTGTGCGGGTAAACGCCATCCTGAAATCTGCGAGGCCCGTTCAATGAGCCTGCTCGTTCTGGCGATTGCAGCGGCAACCGTCACGCCGGATGGCCCGATTGTTTCGCAGCGTGCGGAGTTGATCGCACAAGCACGGGCAGCCTTGGCACGGCAAGACTTCGCTGCTGCAGTTGGCAGGCTGGAGCAGGCGGATTCCGCCAATCCAAATGATGCGGAAATCTTGCGCATGCTTGGCAGTGCTTATGCCTTTGACAAACGCTATCCACAGGCAATCTCAACGCTCCGTCGGGCAGAACTGCTGGCACCAGAAGACCTCGACATCCGCGCAGCGCTGGCGCGCGCTTACCTGTGGTCTGGTGATCGGGCAGCGGCAGAGCGGGAGCTTGTCGCCATGGAGCAGCGCTCTCCAGCAAACGCGGACGCTATTGCCCTCAGGCGTCAATTGGACGATCGCGATCCTGCCAGTGCCGCGCCGATGAACTGGGGTTTGGCGGCCACGCAGAGCGTTTCCCGCGTGTCCTTTGCCAATCGGCCCAGCCAAACCTGGTATGACACGAATATCGCTCTTTTCGGCGCCATTGACTCCAAGACGTCGGCAGCCTTGACCGTGGAAAGAGAAGACCGGCGATCATTTGCTGACACCCGCCTGGAGACCCGCATCGACCGTCGGTTTGGCAACAAGTCTCGGACCTTCCTCGCTTTAGCCGTGACGCCGAACGCGAACTTCCGGGAAAAATGGGGCGTGACAGCTGGAGTAGAGGCGGACATTGCCTCATTTGCTACGGTGCTGGCTGATCTGCGGCATGCGGAATATCGCGATGCGTCGGTCACCGTCTTTCAGCCCGGCGTTCGGCTTGCAGCGCAAAAGTTGGGACTGGCCGCCACCGTCCGGATGATCAACCTGTGGGATGAAGATGGCACCCACCGGTGGGGCGTGTCGGGCCGATTGGATCGCGCCTTCTCGGGCGGGGCAACACTCTATGCTGGAGCAGCCACCTATCCCGATACGGAAGCGGGGATAACCCGGCAGGTTCATTCCCTGTTCGCGGGCGCGACGATGCCGATCGCTGACAAGGTCTCACTTCGGGCAGGGGTCGACTATGACCGCCGTCGCGCTACCTACAGGCGGACAGGTGGAACTCTAGGTCTTCAGGTCAGGTTCTGATCGTGCCGGGCTTCCCCATCGCCGATCATGTTGCCCGGATCGCCATATTCATATCCGTCTACGGGGCACTGGCGATGGCGGCCTGGTTGCTCTTTCTGGTGATGCGTCGTGATCGGAAGGAGCGCGCGAGCGTCGCCAAGGCGGAACTGACCCGCGCCCTGACGAGGGAAATCATGGGAGCTGGCCAGAATATCGCCGCGTCTCCCGCTTTCCAGCTCGCCCGCCCAGCTGAAAGGCTGGCGGCGATCAGCCGGATTGTTCAACTACTCAGGGGTGAAGACCGAGAGCGGCTTGTTGCCCTGGTGGAGGAGCAAGGGTTGCTCAAGCAGGCGCTGCTGGCGGCAAGGCGGTCCCGGCCGAGGCGGCAGATCGACGCGTTGCGACTACTCGGCAGTATAGGAGGAGGGCAGGCGATCGATATGCTCTACCTTGTGCTGCGGGAGGATCCGAAGCTCGACACCCGGTTGGAGGCCGCGTCGCTGCTTGCTCGGTTGGATGCCTTGCCTCCGCCGAACAAGTTGATCGACCATCTAGACCTGCGAAGCGCGCAGATCACGCCGCTGCATCGAACGTTGTTCAGGTTGATCGCTGCACGCCATCCATCCGAACTGTTCAGCCTGGCTCAGTCCGTCGATTTGCCCCCAGCGGTGCGGGCACTAGTGATCGACGCCCTGGGGTGGACGGAGGATTTCTCTGCGCTTTCACTATTGGAAGCTGCGGCCGCCGACACCCATGCGCCCGTTCGTCTGGCCGCATTGGATTCGGCCGCCCGATTGGGGCACCCCGGCAGCGCCAAATGGATATTGCCGCTTTTGAACGACCCAGCTCCTCCCGTCCGCGCCCGAGCTATCCGCACCTGTCAGTTGATGAGGCTGAACAGCAGCCTGCCCGCTATCGCGGAACTGCGTAAAGATCCTTCCCCCTGGGTGCGCCTTCGGGCGCAGCAGGCTCAACAGGTGCTGGGGACTGCTTGATGGGGGTGGGTTCTATATCCTCTATGGTGGAAGGCGTTGGGCTGAGCGCCCTGGTCGCGATAGGCGTCCTGTGCTTTCTGGTAGTCACCGTCCGCAATCTCGTTTCGACCATCCAGTTGCTGCTTGCTGCGCGAGTTTTTGCGACGCGTGTCAGACCTGCTCAGCGATCTTATGACCTTTGGTCTCGCTACGCGGACCTTGCTCTTCCCGTGTCGGTCATCGCGCCCTGCTTCAATGAAGAGCTGTCGATCGCAGACAGCGCGCGCGCGCTGCTGGCGCTGGAATACCCTGACCATGAAGTGATACTGGTGAATGACGGATCCAGCGACGCAACGCTGCCTGTCCTGATTAAAGAATTTGATCTCCGCCCGATTGAACGGGAACAATTGGCGGTGCTCCAGAAAACGCGCATTTTGGGCATCTATGGTTCCGCTCGCTATCCGAACCTCATCCTGATCGATAAGGAAAATGGGCGGAAGGCTGATGCCGTGAACGCAGGATTGGGCTTTGCTGCCGCGCCGCTGGTTTGCGTCATTGATGCCGATTCCATCATAGAGCCCGATGGCTTGCTGCGCGCTGCCGAGCCTTTCATGACGGATGACGGTTCGTTGTTGGCAGTAGGCGGAGCAATTCGGATCGCGAACGGATCAATTGTCGAAGGCGGGCATGTTCGTCAGATCAGGCTGCCGCGGCGCTGGTTGCCGCGCTATCAGATACTGGAATATCTTCGGGCCTTTTTGACGGCCCGCATCGCCAATGCGCGGCTGGATATGCTGATGCTGATTTCCGGAGCCTTCGGCATATTCCGGCGGGCGCCACTGGTAGAAATCGGCGGCTACAGGCACGACACCGTCGGCGAGGATCTGGAAGTCGTCACGCGTATCCACCGCCGGATGCGGGAGCAGAAGCGGCCTTATCGCATTGCCTTCGTTCCTGAAGTGGTATGCTGGACCGACGCGCCTGAAAGCTGGCGAGGGCTGCGCAACCAGCGCGCACGGTGGGAACAGGGCGCGCTGGAGACGATCGTCGAGCATAGGCGCATGCTGTTCAACCCTCGTTACGGCCGTATCGGCCTGATCGGTATGCCTTTGATCGTGATTGAGGATGTGCTTGGACCGCCTTGCGAACTGTTCGGCTACCTTCTGATCCCTATCCTTTACTTTTTGGGGATCGGATCGGGCACGGTCGTGCTTGCCTTCTTCTCTCTGACGGTGCTGTTCGGAACCGCGCTCAGTCTTGGAACCCTGGCGCTTGAGGAAATGCAGCTCAGACGCACGCCTAGCGCACGCGATCTTTTCATGATCGGCGTCGCTGCCGTTGTTGAAAATCTGGGATATCGCCAGGTGAATTTGGCCTTCCGGACTTATGGCATGTGGCGCTTCTACAGGAAGGACAATCGTTGGGCCGCAGCGGGGAGGGCGGGCTTCTCTAAAGAATGAGCGTTGTCCGAGCGAGGGCAGATTTCCCAATGCGCTAGTGCCACGGCTGGGCCTTTCGGTTGGACCCGGTTACCGGACGGGTCGTCGCAGCGCTCTTCTGCTCGCCTAGAGGCATCGGCAGGGGCGAGGCCAGCCTTTCCCGCAAAAAGATTGCCTCTGTTCGATGAAATTGCCCCGATTTTTTTCGTCCTCTGCCTTTGACATGGCCATCGACCTTGGCACTGTTAACACGGTTATCCACGTCCGCGACCGGGGGATCGTCCTCAATGAGCCGTCGGTCATCGCCATCGAAACCCGGCAGGGGTTCCGTCGCGTAAAGGTCGTGGGCAATGAAGCCAAGCTGATGATGGGGAAGACGCCCGCCAATATACAGGCGATCAGGCCTTTACGCGATGGCGTCATCGCTGACATCGACGTCGCCGAACAAATGATCAAGCATTTCATCGACAAGGCGCTGAACGGCAGCCGCTTTGGTCGGCGGCATGAGGTTGTGGTCTGCGTTCCGTCTGGATCGACCATGGTGGAACGACGCGCGCTGCGCGACGCCGCCGCCAATGCCGGGGCCGCCCGTGTCCAATTGATTGAGGAACCGATGGCGGCGGCGATCGGGGCGGGGCTGCCGGTCACGGAACCGCGTGGCGCGATGGTGGTCGACATCGGGGGCGGAACAACGGAAGTCGCGGTCTTGTCACTGCGTGGTATCGCCTACAGCAATTCGGCGCGGGTCGGCGGTGACCGGATGGACGACGCGATCGCATCGCATATCCGGCGCAACCACAACCTGCTGATCGGCGAAGCAACATCCGAACGGGTGAAGTGTGATCTCGGAGCGGCGACGCTACCCGACGGCGAAGGACGGCGGATAGTGGTCAAGGGCCGCGATCTGGTGAATGGCCGCCCTGCCGAAATGACGATCAGCGAGGCGGAAATCGCGGACGCGCTTGCCGAACCTGTCGGCCAGATCAAGATGGCGGTCAGGACGGCGCTGGAGCAGACCGCGCCGGAACTGGCGGCCGACATCATCGAGGAAGGCATCACCCTGACGGGCGGCGGGGCGCTGCTGCGGCGACTCGACGAGGCGCTGATGGAGGAAACCGGCTTGCCAGTGAAGGTCGCCGAGACGCCGCTGATGTGCGTGGCAATGGGAGCGGGCAAGGCTCTGGAAGATCCCGCCTATCAGGGCGTTCTGGCCATTTCCTGATCATCCGGGGAATCTGTGCACTGAGGCGCGGAGAAAGGTAGCTCAGATGGCTCCGCCCAACAGGGTGGTCCATCTAGCAATATCGTTTCTGAAGATCTCCTGCCCGGATCGTCACGATGGAGCGCATCGCACCTTCCTGACGCGGATCATGCCCCAAATTCCTTCCTTGGGTTAGTTGTTGGATCAGCGATCTTCTCGGATATTGCCTTGATCGTGTAACCCCGCCGACCGAACGGCTCGGTCACCCCCTCGTCCGGGCCACCTCCGCACCGTGATGGACGGAACGCAGCTTGAGCAGGTCCTGCCGCGCGACAATACCGACGACCCGGCTCGATGCGGGCTCGACGATCGGGATGCGGCCGATGCCTGCGTCGACCATCATGTCCGCGATGCGGCTGATCGGATCACTTGGCGTGCCATAGGGCTGCGATGCATCGGACAAGACTTCCGCGAGGGTCGCTTGCACGGGCGCGCCGTCCACCTGCCAGCGCAGCGCATCGGAACGGGAAACAAGGCCGATGAGCCGCCCTTCCTTGGTCACCACCGGATAACTGCGATGGACGGCCTGCCCCGCAAAGAAGGCGATGACCGCGCCAATGGACATCGTTCCTTCCAGCGTCTGCGGTTCTCGCGTCATCACCTGCTCCGCTTGAAGGAAATCGAACGGATCAACCGTATATTCCTGAAGAACATGCCGCCCGCGCCGTGCAATCTTTTCGGTCAGAATGGAGCGCCGCATCAACAGCACACTCACCGCATAGGCCCCTACCGACGCCGCAATCGTCAGTGGCAGCATCGAGAAATCCCCAGTTAGCTCCGCCGCGAACAAAGCGGCGGTCAGCGGCGCTCGCATCGCCCCGCTCATCGTCCCGGCCATCCCGGCCATTGCCCACAGCGCGCTTCCGCCCGGCAGATATTGGCCGAGCAAAAAGCCCAATGCTCCGCCCAACATCAAGAGCGGCGCCAGCACGCCGCCCGACGTTCCGGATCCTAGCGCGATCAGCCACACCGCCGCCTTGACCACCAGCAACGCCAGCGCCACCCGCACGGCCAACGACCCGTCCAGTAGACCCCTGATACTCTCATAACCCGCGCCCAGCACGTGCGCGTCCACCAGCCCGCCGATACCGACGGCAATCCCCCCTATCGCTGGCCACCACATCCAGTGGACGGGCAGACGCCCGAACATATCTTCGATCCGATACAGCAGCGCAGACAGCAACGTCGCCTGCACCCCTGCGATCGCCCCCATGCTCAGTGCGATTCCGATCAGCACGGGGGTTAGCATTACCGCATGGTGCACGGGAAAGAGCGGCCCGCTTTCGATCAGCACTGGCCGCCATAGCAGTGAGATCAGCACTGCAATAACCACTGGCACGAAGCTGCGCGGCTTCCACTCGAACAGCAGAACCTCGACGGCGAGCAGGATAGCGGCCATTGGCGTGCCGAAGATCGCTGTCATACCCGCCGCCGCGCCCGCGACCAGAAGGGTTTTGCGCTCCGCCGCGCTCAGATGAAAGAGTTGAGCGAATAGAGACCCGATCGCTCCGCCGGTCATGATGATCGGCCCCTCGGCGCCGAACGGGCCGCCGCTGCCGATGGAAATGGCGGAGGAGAGGGGCTTCAGCACCGCGACCTTGGGCGACAAGCGGCTTTCGCCGTAGAGGATAGCCTCGATCGCTTCTGGAATGCCGTGCCCCCGAATCTTCTCCGACCCGTAACGCGCCATCACACCCACGATCAGGCTGCCTATGACCGGAACTGCGATGACGCCGATCCCTAGCGCGTTGTCCGTGATCGCTGCAGGCGCGGCAGAGAGACGGCCAAACCAGAAGAGATTGGTGGCCACCGCAATCGCCCGAAGCAGCAGCCATGCGCCCAGCGCACCGCCCGTCCCCACGATCAGTGCGGCGGCGGCCAGCATCATCATGCGTAGGTTGGCGCTATGATCGGCAAGAAGGCTTTGCGATGGAGAGGAGGTCGATAATGTCATGCGGGGAGCAACTATATCGCGTTACGATATTTATCAATGCCCCTTAGCACGCTATGATGTTGCATGGCCGATGAGTTGACCGACAAAGACTATGCGGCCCTTGCCGATTTCCGCTTCTCCCTACGGCAGTTTCAGGCGTTCAGCGAAAGGGAGGCGGCGCAGTGCGGTCTGACGCCCCAGCAGCATCAAGCTCTCCTCGCGATCCGCGCCGCACCACGGGGCAGGGCGACGGTCGGACATGTCGCGGAACGGCTGATCCTCAAACCCCATAGCGCGACTGGCCTTATCGACCGACTGGAGGCGCTGGGCCTCGTGCGGCGCCGTTTATCGGAGCAGGATCGCCGACAGGCGCTGCTCGAACTGACTGAGCAGGCGCATGGGATACTCACCACACTCAGCGCTGCGCATCGGCAGGAAATCGGGCGGCTGCGGCCGCTGTTGACGGAGTTATTGGAAAGGGTTGCGGTTTAAGGAGCGGGCCTTGCGCGCTTCGCGTAAATTCTACGCGTAACGCGTCACTTCGTCATGTTTTGAGGTGACATCGTGGGACCGCAGCCAGCCAGACTAGCCGACGGCCCGCTTCTGCGAAGCGAAACCGGTCGCAACATCGGGGACGGGAAGCTCTTACCGCATGTCCATTAGAACAGGGCGCGGCAACGCCATCGCGGGATGAAATGCTGCATTTTTTTCAGGAAAAAATGGTGGACGCACTAGGGCTCGAACCTAGGACCCGCTGATTAAGAGTCAGCTGCTCTACCAACTGAGCTATGCGTCCACACTCGCTTTCGGATGGCCCCGTTTGGAGCCTCGCCTTGGCGTGGCCGGGCGGTTAGCATTATCCTCCGGCTTTGCAAACAGTAAATCGCCGCAGTGCGGAAAATTTTGCGTCGCGGCTACTTTCAGCCCCAATTTCCAGGCCGTCTCCCGCCCCGTCGGCTGGACCGGTCAATGGCCATGATGATCCCGATGCACAGCATGACGGTCAACATGGACGACCCGCCATAGGACATGAAAGGCAGGGGAATACCGACGACAGGTGCGAGGCCCATCACCATCATGAGGTTGATCGCGACATAGAAAAAGATCGTCGTGGTCAGGCCCGCCGCGACCAGCCGCGCATATTTGTCGTTCGCGCGCAGCGATACGCCGATGCCCCACCGGAAGAGCAGCAGGAACGCGCCGATCAGGAATATCCCGCCGACGAGACCCCATTCCTCCGCCATGGTGGCGAAGACGAAGTCGGTATGCCCCTCGGGAAGATAATCCAGGTGGCTCTGGGTCCCCTTCAGGAAGCCCTTGCCCCAGATGCCGCCCGACCCGATCGCGATCTTTGACTGGCTGATATGGTAGCCCGCGCCCAGCGGATCGCTTTCCGGGTCCATGAAGATGAGCACGCGCTTTTGCTGATAGTCGTGCAGGAAGCTAAAGGCGATCGGGATGATCGCAGCCATCACCAGGCCTGATCCCACGAACAGGCGCAGCGGCAATCCGGCCAGGAACATGACCGTCACGCCGCCCGCCGCGATCATCGTCGCTGTCCCCAGGTCTGGTTGTACCAAAACCAACGCCCATGGCACCCCGATGAGGACGAGTGCGGGCCATATCGCCGTCCAGCGTCGGATTTCACCTACCGGAAGCAAAGCATAAAAACGCGCGACGGCCAAAACGATGATCGGCTTCATAAATTCCGATGGCTGCAACTGCATGAAGCCAAGGTTGATCCATCGCTGACTGCCGCCCGCAACGCCGCCGATCAGTTCTACAAGCACCAGCGAGATCAGAATGGCCCCATAGGCCGGAAAGGCGAAGCGCGCGAAAAGCTCCAGCGGCACCCGGCTGATGGTGAAGGCCATCACCGAAAAGATGATGAATCGCACGCCTTGGTTGATCGCCCACGGCGTGATGCTGCCACCTGCCGCGCTGTAGAGCACGAGTGTGCCGAACCCTGCGATGGCGATCAGGATCGCGAGTACGCGCCAAGGGAATTCCGTCAGCGGCTGAGGGATAATGCCCATCAGTCTGCCACCGTGCCGGGGCCGGGCGGCGGCGGCGCATCATCTTCCGCCACGGGCGATGGCGACGCCGGGGCGGCTGCGTTGGCGGCCGTCGTTGCCTGGGCGGCATTGGCGGCCTCTGGCGGCGCCTCGCCCTTTTCGATCGCCTTGGCGAGGCGGAACGCGGCCATCTGTCGGGCCATCCGCTCGGCAGGTGGACCGCCCCAGTCTTTTTCTAGCGTCTCCAGCTTTTCTATCGCCTTTGCCTGATCAAAAAGGAAAGACATGGTGTCGCTGGCGATCATCGGCGCATCCTCCACTCGGTTGGTGTGGCCGCCATGTTCGATGATGCAGGCGATCGCATAACGAGGATTGTCGAACGGCGCAAAGCCCTGGAACAGGGCGTGATCGCGTAGCTTGAAGGGTAGGGAGGCGTTGCCGCGCACCCCGCCCGCGCGTTCTGACATGGTGATGCGCCGGACCTGTGCTGTACCGGTCTTTCCGGCCATGAGGACGCCGGGAATGCTCATCCGCGCCGCGCCGCCGGTGCCGCCACCATTGACGACGGCGCTCATGGCATCACGGATAGTGACAAGATGTTGCTCCGCCACGCCGACAGGGGCCGGTTCCGGCCTATGAGCGCCATGGATGAAATTGGGCATCAACTGACGGCCGGTAGCCAGACGTGCCGCCATGACCGCCATCTGGAGTGGATTGATGAGCATATAGCCCTGGCCGATCGTGGCATTCACGGTGTCATAGACCTGCCACTTCTGCCCGTATTTCTTGAGCTTCCATGCCGGGTCGGGCACCGTGCCGAAGCTTTGGCTGGGGAAGGGCAGGGAAAATTTCTGACCCATGCCAACCCGGTGCGCCATGCTGGCAATGCGGTCCATCCCGATCCGCTGGGCCATCTGGTAGAAATATATGTCGCAGCTCTGCGCGATCGCACCCCGCATGTCGAGCGCCCCATGCCCGCGCTTCTTGTGGCAGTGGAACAATGTGTTGCCCACTCTGATCGCTCCGGGGCAGTTCACACGGTCGGCAGGCGAGATTCCCGCCTCCAGAAGGGCGAGCGCGACCATCGGCTTGACTGTCGATCCGGGCGGATACAGGCCTTGCAAGGTCTTGTTGCGAAGAGGGATGTGATCGTCTTTCGACAGCATTTCCCATTCCAGATGGCTGATGCCATCAGAAAAGCTGTTGGGATCGAAACTGGGCATGGAAGCCATGGCCAGCACGTCACCATTCCGGCAGTCGATGACCACGACCGACCCACTTTGCGTGGCCAGCCGCCGTCCCGCATATTCCTGCAACCCCGCATCGATCGTCAATTTAATGGATTGACCGGGCGTGTCGGGCCGGGTGGTCAATTCCCGCACGATCTTGCCGCGCGCCGTGACTTCGACGCGCTTCGCGCCGGGCTTCCCCGTCAGTTCCCTGTCGAACGATTTTTCGAGCCCGTCCTTACCCACCTTGAAGCCGGGCGTGATCAGCAGCGGATCCCTGCGTTCCTCAAAATCCTTGGCCGATGCCGCACCTACATAGCCCAGCAGATGACCCACGGTCGCACCGGCGGGATAGTAGCGCGAAAAGCCCTGGCTGGGCGCGACACCCGGCAGGTCGGGCAGACGAACGCTGACCGCCGCGAACTGATCATAGGTGAGCTTTTCGGCCACCTGCACGGGGCGGAAGCCGGGCGCCTTTTCCAGTTCCGTCTGGATGCGCTCCACCTCGTCGGGCGGCAGCGAGAGAAGCTGCGTCAGGCTGCGGATCGTGCCTTCCGGATCGGTCACGCGTTCGGGGATCAGATCGACGCGAAAGTCTGTCCGGTTATTGGCCAGCGCACGGCCGTTCCGGTCCAATATCCAGCCACGACGCGGCGGAATCAGCGTCAGGTTGACCCGATTACTTTCAGAGAGGAGATTATATTTCTCGTTTTCCGCAACGCTGATCCAGCCCATTCGGCCGATCAGCATGGCGCCTATTCCCGCCTGCAGCCCACCTACCACCATCGCCCGTCGGGTGAAGGTGAAGGACAAGGATGCTTCGTTAACGGTCTTACGCTTGAGCTTGGGCAGCTTCATGCCATCACGCGCCAGCGATCGATCCGGGCGCATTGCCGCACCACGAAGGGGAAGAGCAGGATCGTCCAGAGCATTTGTGGGGCGACCAGTTCCAGCTTGATGTTTCCTCCGCCGGTAATCCGAGCAAAGAACAGGCCACCGGCGATGCAGAAGATAATGGCTGCCGCCGCGATTAGCCAGTCCTGCCGATAGCTGCGCCACACCATGCGATGTTCAACCGCGTCGATGCCGATCAACATCATGGTCCACAAGAACATCGCCGATCCGATCGGCTGCCCACTCATGATGTCGTCGAACAGGCCGAGAGGAACGCCGATCCAGACGCGCCACAACTCTGGCCGCAGCAACCGCCATGACAGCAATAGCAGCAGGCCGAAGGGCGGCATGACCGGCGCTTGTGCGATAACCGGCAGGACCGTGATGGACGATCCGAGCATGACCGTGATGACTGGCGTCCCTGTCAGCCGAAAATTGGACGGAGTGCGGCCCAGTTTCGGAACATGCTGGAGGTGCGGGTCGATCATGGTGCGCTGGCGTTCGCTGCCGCTTCTGCTGGTGCAGCTTCAGGCATAGTCGGGCTACCGCGCGTCACGACCTCTTCAAAAGAGCGTTCGACCACCACCGCATCTACCTTCGCCGGATTGGCGAGCGGCACACCGTAGGCGATCTCGCCCGCTATGCGCACGACAACCGCAACCGGAATATTGGGTTGATAAATACCGCCGACACCTGACGTGACGAGGATGTCGCCAGGGCTGAACGGATTTCGGCCCGCCGCTAGCGAACGTATTTCGACGGTTCCATCTCCCAGCCCGGTTGAGATTGCTGCCACGCTGTCCGTAGCACGACGGACCGGCACGATGTTGCTGCTGTCGGTCAGCAGCAGCACGTCAGCCGTGTTGGGCGTCACGCTGTGGATGCGGCCCACCAGGCCCTCGGATGCACGCACGGGCATGCCGGGACGGACGCCTTGCCACCGGCCGGCGTTCAGGCGGGCGAAACGGCGAGCGCTGGACGAAGAGGAGGATATCAGCCGTGCCGTGAGCAGATCGCTCTGATCTTCATCGACCAGCTTCAGCAGCTTCTTGAGGCGCAGATTTTCCTGTGCGATCGCCTTCGCCTCGATGATGCGGTTGCGATCTGCATCCACCTGATGGCGCAAGGCGATATTCTGTGATCCGGCGCGCCAATAAGCGGTCAGCACGTCGTCCAGCGAACTCACCCCGCTTACCATGTTGCGCAGGCCGAGCGACGCGGGGCGAGAGATTTCCGCCGTGGCCATACGGATCGCCGCGAATCCCGTGGGATCGAAAATTGCCACGGCGACCAGCAGCAAGCCAACGGCCGCACCCGTCACCGCCACAACATAGCTGGCAAACAGGCTGTACTGCGCCTTGCGGTTATGGCCGGGACGTCGGCTGGATGGCCGCGCCATGCTGTGGTCCCCCTGACCTTAAGCGGTCTGCAGCACGCCTCGGAAGATCGGGTCCTCCATCGCGCGGCCGGTGCCGATGGCAACGCAGGTCAACGGATCTTCAGCGATCGTGACGGGCAGGCCGGTCTCGTCGCGCAATTCATCGTCCAGACCTTTCAGCAGCGCGCCGCCGCCAGTCAGAACGATCCCCTGATCCACGATGTCCGCCGCCAGTTCCGGAGCGGTGTTTTCCAGAGCGATCCGGACACCCTCAACGATGGTGCTGATCGGTTCCGCCAGCGCGTCGGCGATCTGGCCCTGGTTGATCGAGATTTCCTTGGGAACGCCGTTCACCAGGTCGCGCCCCTTGATGTGGATGGTTTCGCCCACGCCGTCTTCGGGGGGTTGAGCCACGCCGAACTGCTTCTTGATGCGTTCGGCGGTGGCTTCGCCGATCAACAGATTATGGTGACGGCGCACGAACGAAACGATGGCTTCGTCCATCTTGTCACCGCCGACGCGTACCGAGGTGGTATAGGCAAGGCCGCGAAGAGAAAGCACCGCTACCTCGGTGGTGCCGCCGCCAATGTCCACGACCATCGATCCGATCGGCTCGGTAACTGGCATGTCGGCGCCGATCGCGGCGGCCATCGGTTCCTCGATCAGGAAGACTTGGGAAGCGCCCGCGTTGCTCGCCGCATCGCGAATCGCGCGGCGTTCGACGCTTGTGGAGCCTGACGGCACGCAGATCACGATCTCGGGAAAGCGCCAGGGCCGCGACTTGCCGCCATGCACCTTCGTGATGAAGTGCTTGATCATCTGTTCGGCGACATCGATGTCGGCGATCACACCATCGCGCAGCGGGCGGATCGCCTCGATCGAATCAGGTGTCTTGCCCATCATCAGCTTGGCATCGTCGCCCACGGCCTTGACCCGTTTCACGCCGTTCAGCGTCTCCACCGCCACGACCGATGGCTCATTCAATACGATCCCGCGGCCCCGCACATAGACGACGGTGTTCGCCGTGCCGAGATCGATAGCCATATCCTGGGAGGAGAGTTTGAAAAGTCGCGAAAAGATCGACATGCTTGTTCCTGTTCAGCCCGCCCGTCCCGGCGACGCGAACCGGGGCGTTCGGAGGTCCCTGCCACGTTCCGCCGCCCCTGTCATCATTCCGTGTGATGAGGCAAAATTTTCGGGGGCAACGGCTCGCGGAAAGCGCTCGCTTGGGCTAGTCACTAATCAATGTCAATACGCCGCCTGCCCGAACATCTGGTCAACCGTATCGCTGCCGGTGAAGTGGTCGAAAGACCCGCCAGCGCGCTCAAGGAAATTGTTGAAAATGCGCTGGATGCCAGGGCAAGCCGCATTTTCATACGGTTAGGCGGCGGCGGGCTCGACCGGATAGAGGTCAGCGACGATGGCTGCGGCATGGCGCCTGACGAGATCGCGCTGGCGCTGGAGCGGCATGCGACGTCGAAATTGCCAGACGATGCGATCGAAAATGTATCGACCTTGGGCTTTCGTGGGGAAGCACTGCCATCCATCGCCAGCGTCGCCCGGCTTTCTATCGACAGTCGCCCCAAGGGGCAGGACGGCTGGAACCGCACTGTCGATAATGGCGCGCTACTGTCGGAAGGACCCGCTGCCCTGCCCCCGGGCACCCGCGTGACCGTCGAGCAACTCTTTGCGCGAGTGCCGGCCCGGCGCAAATTCCTCCGGTCAGCCAAGGCGGAATATGCCGCCTGCCTCGACATCGTCCGCCGCCTGGCCATGGCCCATCCGTCCGTTGCCTTCACCATGGAGCATGATGGCCGCCGAGCCGTCGCCGTGCAGGCAGGAGAAGCACGGGAGGACCGGGTGGCCGCGCTCACCGACCGTGCGCTTGCCGAGAATCATGTGATCGTCTCGCTTGAACGGGAAGGCGTTTGCTTGTCGGGCGTTGCATCGCTCCCGACCTATAATCGTGGCGTCGGGGATCATCAGTTCCTTTTCGTGAACGGCCGCCCGGTTCGCGATCGCCTGCTGATAGGAGCGGTGCGCGGCGCTTATGCCGACATGCTGGCGCGCGACAGGCATCCCGTGGTGGCTCTGTTCCTCGACGTTCCGCCGCTGGAGGTGGACGTCAATGTCCACCCGGCAAAGACCGAGGTCCGCTTCCGTGACCCGGCGATGATCCGGGGCATGATCGTTTCAGGCGTACGGCGCGCACTCGATGCGGAAGGGTTCCGATCCGTGCAGCAGGCCGATCCGGCGAGCCTTTCCGCCTGGCGGGCAGAGCCTGTGTCGCCCACCCCCATCAATGCGCTCCCCATCTTCGAAGCTGCGTCAGCATCTTACACGCCCCCCGCCGCCGCGTTCGCCGATCGCCGCCCTTCCTTCTTCGCCCCTCCGCCCCAAGCGCGCGCGGAACCCGCCGCCGCACCCGCGCCGGAAGGAACCAGCTTCCCGCTTGGCGTGGCGCGTGGGCAGGTAGCGCGAACCTATATCGTCGCAGAGGCTGAGGACGGGCTGGTGATCGTTGATCAGCACGCCGCCCATGAGCGCCTGACGCTTGAACGCATGCGCCGCGCGATGGAGGGGCAGGGCGTCGCCGCGCAGGCGCTGCTGCTGCCCGAGGTGGTCGAACTGGACGAGCCTGCATGCGACCGCCTTGAAACGCGTATCGATGAGTTGCGCGACTTCGGCCTGGAACTGGAGCGGTTCGGTCCTTCCGCCATGCTCGTGCGCGCGGTCCCCGCAATGCTGGGACAGGGCGACGTGCAGGGGCTCGTCACCGACCTCGCCGATGATCTGGCCGCCTATGACGATGCTCTGTCCTTGAAGGAGCGGCTCGATCTGGTGGCAGCGACGATGGCATGCCATGGATCGGTGCGCGCCGGTCGTATGCTGAGCGTCACGGAAATGAACGCGCTGCTGCGGGAGATGGAAATCACGCCACGCAGCGGCCAGTGCAACCACGGCCGTCCGACTTGGGTGAAGCTGGGTCATAGCGACATCGAGAAGCTGTTCGGGAGGAAATGACCATGCGCATGATCGCCTGCTTGGCTGCCCTGAGCCTGTCTGCGCCCGCCCTTGCCGCAACGCACGGCGATGACCCATGCCGCAATGCGCCGCTTCCCCCTGAACCATGGACGAGCTGGAATCAGAGCGGGACGGAGGCAGCGGCGGGCGAAGCAGCTTCCGCGCCTCGGCTGATCCTCGGCAAGCCCATCGTCGCAACCTTGCGTCCTTCAGCGCAGGTCCAATATGCTGTGAAGCCCAGGCATCAGCAGCCTAAAAGCTATGGCGGCCTCTTCAGCCTGGCCATCAAGACGCCCGCCCGGGTGGGCATAGGTCTGTCTGGTTCCGCCTGGGTCGATATCGTCACCGGCCGCAGCGCAGTTCCCTCTTCCGCCCATGGTCATGGCGCAGCATGTTCGGGCATTGCGAAGATCGTCTGGTTCGATCTGCCGCCCGGCCTTCACCTCATTCAACTGTCGAACTCGGCAGCCAGCCAGATCCGCCTGATGGCTGCGGATGCTCTCGCCAACCAGCCGCTGCCGCCAAAGCGCGACAGATAGCTGCCGATCCGTTCAGTTCGGACGCGTGCGGAACATCGTGATCGGCATCAGCGTCATGACCGGTTCGTCATGCTGGTTGAAGATCGTCACCTTGCTCTTGATGATGCCCATCTCCGGCCTGCTGCGCGAGGCCTTCTTTTCTACAACCTCTGATGCGCCCCGCAGCGTGTCGCCCGGTCTGACGGGCCGCAGCCAGCGCAGTTCATCTATGCCCATGGCACCCAGGCTTGCATCCTGATGTCCGCCAGCCTGCATTTTCGCGACGAACATCTTCATGAACAGCGCAGTGGTGTGCCATCCGCTGGCCGACAGGCTGCCAAAATGCGTTTCTGCCGCAGCTTCGTCCGAAAGGTGAAAGGGCTGGGCGTCAAATTCCGATGCAAAGGCGATGATCTCGTCCCGGGTGACGGTGATTGAACCGAACTCCAGCTTGCTGCCGACTTCAACATCTTCGAAATAGACAATCTCGCTCATGATCCAGCACCTTTCATGTTGCAGACGATCTAGGCGGACCTTACGTTTACGTCAATGTCGGGATGACGCGATCCATTGACGCAGCGTCCGCCACAGCTCTGCCTTCCTGTCGCGGGATAGCATGGCGTTAGCGCCACTGCTGGATGGCAGGTCGATTAAGGATAGCCCCGTGTCAGAGCCGATCTGACGGCGGCCATGCACAGACGCCGTCTTGCCGTTGAAGGCAATCGCCCGGAGCGCAGGCAGGCGCGTGACAAACGCGCCCAAATCCCGAAGTTCCGCGCCACGGATCGCGCTGTCGAGGCTGCCTTCGCGGTCTGCGCTCTCGATCACGTCCCACAAACCAACGCCTCGCCCACGCAAACGCTTCAGCCGCATGGCATAGGGCAGGGCGCGCAAATCCTCGCCCAGCACATCACCCATCAGCGACCAGAAAGCATTGCCGCGATGAGCATAATATTCGCCCTGCCTGATCGAGGCATCCCCCGGAAGGCTGCCGAGAATCAGCAGCGTCGTGTGTTCATCGACACTAGGTGGAAAAGCGGCCTTGCGCTGGGCCGGAATCTGGCCGGGCCGCAGCGTCACGACGTCAGACGTTGAAGCGGAACAGCATGATGTCGCCGTCCTGCGTCACATAATCCTTGCCTTCCGACCGCCACTTCCCCGCTTCCTTGGCACCCGCTTCGCCATTGAACTGGACATAGTCGGCATAGGCCATGGTTTCGGCGCGGATGAAGCCTTTTTCGAAATCCGTATGGATCGCGCCCGCCGCCTGGGGCGCCTTGGACCCCTTGGTCACGGTCCAGGCGCGTGCTTCCTTCGGTCCAACCGTGAAGAAGGTGATGAGTCCGAGCAATTCGTAACCCGCCCGGATGATGCGGGCGAGACCTGCTTCGGTCAGGCCCAGCGCTTCCAGATATTCGGCGCGCTCCTCGACCGGCATGGTGATGAGTTCCGCTTCGATCGCGGCCGATACGATGACCGCCTTCGCGCCCTCTGCCGCAGCCTTCTCAAACACACGAGCGGAATGCGCATTGCCCTCCGCCGCCGCTTCTTCCTCGACGTTGCAGACATAGAGGACAGGCTTGGCGGTCAGCAACTGGGCCTGCCGGAAGATGCGGGCCTCCTCGTCATCGGCGGGCTGCGTCAGCCTCGCGGGCTTGCCGTCGCGCAGCAGGTCCAGCGCCTTGCCGAGCACGGATGCGGCCACCTTTGCTTCCTTGTCGCCCTGCGCCGCCTTCTTGGCGAAGTTCGGTACCCGCTTTTCGAGCGATTCCAGGTCCGCCAGCATCAACTCAGTCTCGACCGTTTCCGCGTCCGCGATAGGATCGACCTTGCCCTCGACATGCGTGATGTCGCCATCTTCGAAACAGCGCAGTACGTGGACGATGGCGTCCGTCTCGCGGATATTGGCGAGGAACTGGTTGCCTAGACCTTCGCCTTTGGAAGCGCCGCGAACCAGGCCTGCAATATCGACGAAGGACAGCTGCGTTTCGATGATCTTGGCGCTGCCGCCAATCTTCGCGATCGTCTGCAACCGATCGTCAGGCACGGCGACGCGGCCTTCATTCGGCTCGATTGTGCAGAAGGGATAGTTCGCTGCCTGCGCCGCCTGCGTCTCGGTCAGCGCATTGAACAGGGTGGACTTGCCCACATTGGGAAGCCCGACGATACCGCAACGAAAACCCATGGAACTGCCTTCACGTCAAAATGATGGCCGGGCCGATAGCCTGTTCCGCGTCCGAAGGCCAGCCTGTGCTCAGCGGCGGAAGAAGAGGGTGATCGATGCGACATGGTTCATGCGCTGGTTCCCGCTCCGCTGGTTGATCAGCTGGTTGAGATAGCCGATCTCGGCTGTGGACTTGCCCATCAGCTTGATCTCCCCGCCGACGAAGCTGCGCAACTGGTCGAAGCCCGCTCTCTGGCCCCAGTCCGTGCTGTTGAGCGCGGCAAACCCCTCCGCATAGACCAGCGCGTTGACGGCCTGGCTGCCGGCGTTCAGCGGCTTTTCATAACGGAGCATCTCCCGCAGCCGCCATCCCATGCCGCTGCCATCCGAACGCCAGCGTTGCTCCAGCCGCGTGCGGGACGATAGTTCGCCGTCCCATGGCTTGGCGATCGTCCAGCTGATCTGCTGAAAACTGCGCTCTTCATTGACATCGCGCCCGCCTTGCGACGGCAGGACGATATGCGCATAGCCTTGATAGACGGAGAGTTCTGGCGACAGCTTCCATCCAACCGCACCGCGCAGGAGAGTCTGGTCGGCCCGTGAGGCGCCATTGCCGAACCGAGGCTGGATCTCGGCGAAAAAGATGAGGTCGCCTTTGACCGGCCCCATGGCAGTCAGATTCACCCAGACCTGCTCATCTTCGGCCGTCGCCGCATGCGCGGCAGCGCCGGTTAGAAGGGTGCAGGCGCCTAGAAATGCGCGGAAAGAACGAGCAATAGTGCGGGGGCGAAACATGGCGCGTCCCTAGTCTTTCGCTCTTGCTGTCCCATGTCCCTCGGATAAGTTTTTATGTCTGTCAGGTGATCACGCTCGGCCGGTCCCTGCTGGTAAATCCTTCGATATCCGCGATTTCTTGCGCGGCCCCGACCAGCGGCGCGAGGGCGTCGGCGGTTTCCATGCCAAGGTTGCCGTCACGATCTACATAGCGTTCAATATAGACGCGCAAGGTAGCGCCTTCGGTGCCGGTGCCGGAGAGACGAAACACGATGCGCGATCCATCCTCGAACAGGATGCGGATACCCTGATTGCGGCTGACGGATTGGTCGGTGGGATCGGTATAGGCGAAATCATCCGCGCTCTTCACCGTTCCGCCGCTATTGGATGTGCCGGGAAGGGTGGATAGTTTGTCCCGCAGCGCACCCATCAGCGCTTCGGCGCGATCCTTGGCGATGGCTTCATAATCGTGCCGCGCATAATAGTTGCGGCCGTAGGTGGCCCAATGCGCCTGCATGATCTCCGTCACGCTTTGCTTGCGGGCCGCCAGGATGTTGAGCCACAGCAGCACGGCCCAGATGCCATCCTTTTCACGCACATGGTCGGACCCGGTTCCCGCGCTTTCCTCGCCGCAGATCGTCGCCATGTCCGCGTCGAGCAGATTGCCGAAGAATTTCCATCCGGTCGGCGTCTCGTAAAGCGGTATGCCCAGCTTTTCCGCCACCCGGTCTGCAGCGCCGCTGGTGGGCATCGACCGTGCAATGCCCTTGAGGCCCTTTGCATAGCCGGGCGCGAGATGCGCGTTGGCCGCCAGTACCGCGAGCGAATCCGAAGGTGTCACATAGCAGTTACGGCCGATGATCAGGTTGCGATCGCCATCGCCGTCCGACGCCGCGCCGAAGTCGGGCGCGTTCTTGCCCATCATTCGGTCATACAATTCCTTTGCGTGGACGAGGTTCGGGTCGGGATGATGATGGCCAAAGTCGGGCAGGGGAGTGCCATTGCGCACGGTTCCCGATGGCGCGCCCAGACGCCGTTCGAAAATCTCTGTGGCATAAGGGCCGGTGACTGCGCTCATCGCGTCGAAGGAGAGGGTGAAGCCTTGGGCGAGCATCTCCCGAATGGCTGAAAAGTCGAACAATTGCTCCATCAGGTCGGCATAAGCGGCAACCGGATCGACCACTTCGACCGTCATTCCGCCAAGCTGGGCCGTGCCGATGGTGTCGATGTCGATGTCGTCCGCATCGACTATCCGATAGCTGTCGATCGTGAGCGTGCGGGCGTGGATGGCGTCCGTCACTTTCTCCGGCGCGGGGCCGCCATTGCCGACATTATACTTGATGCCGAAATCCTCGTCCGGGCCTCCGGGATTATGGCTGGCCGACAGAACCAGACCGCCGAACGCGCCTGACGATCGAATCAGATGCGATGCCGCAGGGGTCGACAATATGCCGCCTTGACCGACCAGCACCCGGCCAAAACCATTTGCCGCCGCCATCTTGAGTACGATCTGGATGACTTCGCGGTTGAGATACCGCCCGTCGCCGCCGACCACCAGAGTCTGTCCTTCGAAGTCGGCCAGGCTGTCGAACACCGACTGCACGAAGTTGGCGGCGTAATGCGGCTGTTGAAAGACGCGCACCTTCTTGCGCAGGCCGGAAGTGCCCGGCTTCTGGTCATTGAAAGGCTTAGTCGAGACGGTCAGTATCACCTGTATCCCTTTGGGAAGTGGAGCAGGCGTCTTCTATGGCCCGGCAATGCTGCACTGCGCAATCCATTCCCCTGATTTCACCGCACAGGCAGGGCGGCGGAACGGACTTTCACTTAACTAGCGCGTGCCTGCGGATCAGTCCGCCAGCCGAAGCGCAACCTCATTCATGAAACGCGCGTCGTCACCCTTGGCCAACCATTCGGCTTCCGCGCCGATCGCGCCAAGCATGTCGGCCAGCGCATCCATCTCGCTCTTATGGTAATTGCCAAGCACATAGCCATGCACCCGGTCCTTGTGCCCCGGATGCCCAATGCCGATCCGCACGCGCCGGAAGTCCGGGCCGATATGCGTATCCGTCGATCGCAGGCCATTATGCCCGGCATTGCCGCCGCCGCGCTTCACCTTCACCTTCATCGGCGCAAGGTCCAGTTCGTCGTGAAAGACGGTCACGTCCTCCGGCGCCAGCTTGTAGAAACGCATCGCGTCCCCGACTGACCGGCCGCTTTCGTTCATGAAGGTGGCGGGCTTCAGCAGGATGATCTTCTCAGGTCCGATGCGGCCTTCCTGCACCCATCCCTGAAACTGCTTTTTGGGCGGGGAGAAGCGGTGCATGTCGGCGATGACGTCGGCCGCCATGAAGCCGACATTATGCCGGTGCATCGCATATTGGGTGCCCGGATTGCCCAGCCCGACCCAGATCTGCATCCCACGTCTCCAAACAAAGCGAACCCCCGTTCGCCTGAACCTGCCGAAGGACCTCTCTTCTCTTTCAAGGAAAAGCAAAGGACTTCGACAAGCTCAGCCCGAACGGGGGTGAGCAAACCGGTAATCGGTAAGCCGAGGTGAAAGGCTTATTCGCCTTCCGCCGGAGTTTCGTTGTCGCCCTCGGCGCTCTTCAGAGCGGACGGTGCAACGATGGTCGCGACGGTGAAATCGGTTTCATCATGCGCAGCCTTCGCGCCCTTGGGCAGCTTCACCGAGCCGATGTGGATCGATTCGCCCACGTCGAGACCCGTCAGGTCAACAACGACGTCGTCGGGGATTTCGGCTGCGTCGACGATCAGTTCGATCTCATGCGCGACGATGTTCAGCACGCCGCCCTTCTTGATCCCCGGCGAGGCGTCTTCATTGTCGAAGCGAACCGGCACGTTGACGTGGACGGTGGCATGTTCCGAAACGCGCAGGAAGTCGGCGTGCAGCGGACGATCGGTCACGGGATGGAAAGCGACATCCTTGGGCAGGGTGCGCACGGCCTTGCCGTTTACCTCGACCATGACGACCGAATTGAAGAAGTGGCCGGTGCCGAGCAGCTTGTTGAGGAGCTTTTCCTCGACATGGATCGACTGGGGTTCTTCGTTCATTCCATAGATGACGGCGGGTACGCGGCCCTCACGGCGGAGAGCGCGGGAGGCTCCCTTGCCTGCCCGATCGCGTGCCTCTGCCGACAGCGTAAGCTGCTCGCTCATTGCGTGTCTCCAAAAGCTGATATGTCAAAACTTCCCGCAACGCCTCCAGGGATGACCATCACGGGAAGGCGGCCCTGTAGCAGAAAGGTGAGCAAAGGCAAGGGCGCGGCGCTATTGCACCCGTGTCACCTTGTACCCGCGCGCCTCAATCAAGCTGATAAGATTGTCCCGCCCGGTAAGATGCCCCGTGCCCACCGCGATGAAGGGGCGCCCCTTCAGCTTCGTGATAGCCGCGCTCCAATCCCGATTGCGGGAAACCAACACCGCCTTTTCAACCACCGGGTCGGGCTGTTCTTCACCCTGATCCTCCCGCGCGATCGCGGCCATGTCCCCCTTCAGCCAGGCATGAAGAATGCGTTCATACAGCGCCTTCATCCCCTTTGCCTCCGTCACAGTCTGGGTCAGAAGCTGCCGTTGCGAGGCCTCGGGCAAGGCGTCAAAGGCGCCGAACTGCCGCGCGACCGTCTCCAGTCCCCCGATCGGCTTGCCCGCTTCCTGAAACGCGGCGATCAGCACCGGCTCGACACCCGCGCTTGCGCTCAGGTGAAGCGATTGCTGCGCCGCCGCCGAAAGCAGCATTGCGGCTGCCCAGCTTTCATATCCGGACAGAAGCTGCATATTAGCGCCCCCTTCGTCAGCAATCCGCCGAAGCTCATCGCGCTTATCCCCAGGCACACGGGCTTCGAGCGTCGGGAGGTCGGGGCTGCGGCCCATTTTCTCGAACAGCGCCCTCGTTCGTGTCTGGTCCTGAATTTCCGCAGTTTCGAGCACTAGCTGGTCCGCAGCGTCCATCGCCTGCTCAATCTTGCCGGTCCGCCAGCCGACCCCCTTGGGCAGCACGTGAATGGTCCCGAACAGCCATCCATCGACCCCACGCCCCTGCACTCGCCACAGGGCAGGCCCGCCGCCCTCCGGAGGAGAAATCGGCTCCGGCCCGCACGCCGCGATCATCAGCAGCGCGCACAGACCCAGCCACCGCAGCAAGTTCACTCCGCGACTCTGGCCAATGCGACGTTCATTCCCTTCAACTGCTCCTGCACGCTACCCTTGCCCGCCAGATGCCCCGCGCCGACGGCGATGAACACCCTTCCGGGGCGCGCCAGCCGTTCCTTGATCCATTTGGCCCAATCCATGTTCCGCTGAATCAGCAATACCTGCGCCAGTTCCGGCGTAGCTTCGAGCGATTCGTTCATTTCAGCGGCCAGCTTGTCCGGATCGCCCTCCTGCCAGTGCGCGATCAGGCTGGAGAAATCCTTGTCCATGTCCGGCAGGCCCTCCACGGTGGCGTTCAGGAACTTCACCTGACTGTTCATTGGCAACCCGGCAAAATAGCCCAGTTGCTGCTCCACTGTCTCCAGAGCGCCTATCCTCTTGCCCGCGGCCTTTGCCGCCGCCGTCAGCGTCTTCTCCGCGCCAAGGTCCGCTTGATAGCCCAGCTTTTCGAGCGGCTTCACCGCCAGTGCCATGCCAGCCATCCAGGGATTGAATGGCTCGAACATCTGCCAGGGCAAGCCGTTCGCTCCCATCGCCGTCTGATATTTGCCTCGCATGTCGACATCCAGGCGATCCGACAGCTTCACCCCGTCACGCGCCAGAGCCGTATGCGCCATGGACGCGGCCATCGCCTGCGGGTCTTCTGGCTCGACAATCTCCAGAACCAGCTCGTCCGACCCATCAAAGGCCCGCTTGATGCCGCCCTTGAACCACTCCGTTCCCGGTTTCAGCACATGAATCGTGCCAAAGAGATAGATCGTCGTATCCTCATCCTTCACCTGCCACAGGGCGGGCGTCACATAGGCGGTCTTTGCCGCTGGCGGCCGAGCGGCGGCCTGCTGTTCCTGAGTGCAGGCGCTTAGCAGCAGCAAGCCTGCAACCATCAAGCGCGAAAGCGACCATTTCATACTGGCTATCGATCCATTGCGAAGAGTTTCGCCATATCCATGCGGGGCAGGTGGCGTTTGGGCAAGCGGATTAACTGCCTTCAAGCCCGCTTTTCCTTGACCCAAAAGCCTGCCTGCGCCAAGGCGCGCGCGATCAAACCGTCATTTTCGCAAGGGACCGTCCGTGGCGACAGGCAAGCCGCTTTCCTTTCAGGACCTGATCCTGACCCTGCACGCCTATTGGGGCCGCCAAGGCTGCGTCATCCTGCAACCCTATGACATGGAAGTCGGCGCGGGCACCTTTCACCCGGCCACCACCTTGCGCAGTCTCGGCCCCGACGCCTGGAACGCCGCCTATGTGCAGCCCAGCCGCCGCCCGACTGACGGCCGCTATGGCGAAAACCCCAATCGCCTCCAGCATTATTACCAATATCAGGTGATCATGAAGCCTTCCCCGGCGAACCTTCAGGAACTCTATCTGGGCTCGCTGGTGGAGATCGGCATCGATCCGCTGATCCACGACATTCGCTTCGTCGAGGATGACTGGGAAAGCCCGACGCTGGGCGCCTGGGGCCTTGGCTGGGAAGTCTGGTGCGACGGCATGGAAGTCACCCAGTTCACCTACTTCCAGCAAATGGGCGGCTTCGATTGCAAGCCTGTCGCGGGCGAGTTGACCTACGGCCTCGAACGCCTCGCCATGTATATTCAGAGCGTCGATAGCGTCTATGACCTGAAGTTCAACGACGCGGGCGTCACCTATGGCGACGTATTCCTCGCCAATGAACAGCAGATGTCGAAATGGAATTTCGAGATCGCCGACACCGAAAAGCTGTTCCGCTGGTTCAAGGATGCCGAAGCAGAGTGCAAGGCGTCGCTGGAAGCGGGCGTCCCGCTCGCCGCCTATGATCAGGCGATCAAGGCAAGCCATGTCTTCAACCTGCTCCAGGCACGCGGCGTCATCTCCGTCCAGGAACGCGCCAGCTACATCGGCCGCGTCCGCGACCTTGCGAAAGGCTCCTGCGAAAAGTGGATGGAAGTAAACGGGTGGGCCGCGTGATGCAGATGTGTAACTCCGTCATCCCAGCGAATAATTCCGTCATCCCAGCGGAAGCTGGGATCTCATGCCCCACGCGCTTCGTCATCCGGCACGAGGCCCCAGCCTCCGCTAGGGCTGCGGAGAAAATCGCATGACCGATTTCCTCCTTGAACTCCGCTGCGAAGAAATCCCGGCCCGGATGCAGCTCAAGGCATCCGAAGACCTCGCCCGCCTCTTCACCGAGGAGCTGGGCAAGGCTGGCCTGAAGTCCGAAAACATCGACAGCTTCGTAACCCCCCGTCGCCTAGCCCTGATCGCGCGCGATCTCCCTTTGGAAACCGCCGCCGTCAGCGAGGAATTCAAAGGCCCCCGCACGAGCGCCCCCGCACAGGCGCTGGAAGGCTTCCTCCGCAAGACGGGCCTCTCTCAAGACCAACTCGAAGACCGCGACGGCGTATGGTTCGCCACCGTCAACAAGCCCGGCCGAGCTACCGCTGAAGTGCTGGCCGAAGCCGTCCCGGCCGTCGTCCGCGCCTTCCCCTGGCCCAAGTCCATGCGCTGGGGCACCGCCTCCCAGACGACGGAAAGCCTCCGCTGGGTCCGCCCATTGCAAGGCATTGTCGCGATCCTGGGCGAAGACCTTGTCGATATCGAAATCGAAGGCGTGCGCAGCGGCTACGCCACCCTCGGCCACCGCTTCCACCACCCTGGCGAAATCACCATCGGCGGCGCGCATGACTATGTCGAAAAACTGCGCGCCTGCCATGTGATCGTCAGCTTGTCGGAACGCCAAGCGATCATCGAGGCAAAAGCGAACGAAGCCGCCGCCGCGAAGGGCTACACCGTGATCGAGGACAAGGGTCTCGTCGCGGAGAATGCAGGCCTGACCGAATGGCCGGTCCCGCTGCTCGGCGATTTCGACCCGGCCTTCCTTGAGGTTCCGCCTGAAGTAATCCAGCTAACCCTACGGATAAACCAGAAATATTTCGTGCTGCGTGATAGTGGTGGCAAACTCGCCCCCGCCTTCATCTGCACCGCCAATATCGAGGCAAAGGACGGCGGCGAAGCGATCATCGCAGGCAACCGCAAGGTCCTCGCCGCCCGCTTGTCCGACGCCCGCTTCTTCTGGGAACAGGACCGCAAGACGAAGCTGGAAGACCACGCCAAAAAGCTCGAACGCATCACCTTCCACGAAAAGCTAGGCACCGTCGCCGACAAGGTGGAACGCGTAGCCAAACTAGCCCGCTGGCTGGTAGAACAAGGCATCATCACCCCTTCCCCCCTCCCGCAAGCGGGAGGGGCCGGGGGTGGGCAGGCGCCAACCGTCGCTCAATTGGCTGACCTGGCCGAACAAGCCGCCCGCCTAGCCAAAGCCGACCTCGTCACCGAAATGGTCGGCGAATTCCCTGAACTTCAAGGTGTCATGGGCGGCTATTACGCCCGCGCCGAAGGTTTGCCCGATGCGGTGGCTGATGCGATCCGCGACCATTACAAGCCGGTTGGGCAGGGGGACGAAGTGCCGACTGCGCCTGTGACGGTAGCGGTGTCGCTGGCTGATAAGCTCGATACCTTGATCGAGTTTTTCGAGATTGGACTTCTTCCAACCGGGTCGAAAGATCCATTTGCCCTCAGACGAGCAGCGCTGGGCGTGTTGGCACTGTCCCAATTTAATTCTGTTCGGCTTGGTTTGCTTGAGGTTATTGGACAGCGTTTCCAGATTGAACGAACCGTACTTCTGTCGGCCTCTCGGTTGGAGGAAGGGCAACTTCTGAAAGGCGATTACTTGCCGGCGACCACTGAGGTAGCCGAGAGGGCAGTCAGGAATGTGAAGTTGCTCGACTTCTTCGCCGACCGCCTCAAAGTCCAGCAAAAGGAAGCAGGCGTCCGCCACGACCTGATTGACGCCGTATTCGCCCTCGGTGGAGAGGATGACCTCGTCCGCCTGCTCGCCCGCGTGAAGGCGCTCCAGTCCTTCATCGCCACCGACGACGGCACAAACCTGCTCGCCGGATACAAGCGCGCCGCCAACATCCTGAAGAAGGAAGAAACTGGCCTCTCCATCAACCGTCACCCCGGCCTTGAGCCGGGGTCCCGCTCTTTCAGCGGTTCGGACGGCAGCGGGACCCCGGCTCGAGTCCGGGGTGACGAGCAGGCAAGGGTTCTAACCTACACCCCCGAACCCGCCGAGGCCGACCTCATCACCGCCCTCGACACCGCCGAACCCCGCGCGGCAGCAGCCGTCACGGCGGAAGATTTCGAAGGCGCCATGGCCGCACTCGCAACATTGCGCGCACCGATCGATGCCTTCTTCGACAAGGTGACCGTGAACGACGCTGATCCGGACAAGCGGTCGGCTCGCCTCGCGCTGCTGGCGCGGGTGCGGGACGCCGTGCATGCGGTCGCCGACTTCTCGAAAATTGCAGGGTAGTTCGGAAAAGTCCGACGCTTCACAGCGATAGAGGATAGAGAAGAACAAAGGATCATCGTAAAAGCGGGTGCGTTCATCGCCCCGCCTGTTGTAGGAAAGTTGCTGCAACGCACAAATACACGGCAATCAGTGCAGGGAGAGCCGGGACTATGTTGACAATGGAAGAGGCCAGCATGAGCACGACCGCGACGCGTTATGTCTATCGTTTCGGCGGCGGCGTCGATGATGGTGGCAAGGGTAACAAGAATCTCCTCGGCGGCAAGGGCGCCAATCTGGACGGCATGGCCGCCATCGGCTTGCCTGTGCCTCCGGGTTTCACCATCACGACCGAGATGTGCACCCGCTATTATGAGGATGGCGGCGTATTCCCGGATAGCCTGAAGGCGGAAGTCGCCAACGGCATCGCCCATATCGAGGGTGTGACGGGGAAGAAGTTCGGCGACGCGGCCGACCCGTTGCTCGTATCCGTCCGTTCCGGCGCGCGCATTTCCATGCCCGGGATGATGGACACGGTCCTCAACCTCGGCCTCAACGACGAAACCGTGGTGGGCCTCGCCACCGCGAGCGGCGACGAGCGGTTCGCCTGGGACAGCTATCGCCGCTTCATCCAGATGTATTCCGACGTGGTTCTCGAACTCGACCACGGTGCGTTCGAGGAAGCCCTCGAAATCGCCAAGGAAGATCAGGGCTACACGCTCGATACGCAAATGACCGCCGACGACTGGAAGGCGCTCGTTGCCGAGTATAAGGCCCTTGTTTCAAAGCTCTGGAACAAGCCTTTCCCGCAGGACGTGAACGACCAGCTCTGGGGAGCGATCAGCGCCGTGTTCGGCAGCTGGCAGGCCGACCGCGCCAAGGTCTATCGCCGCCTGAACTCAATCCCGCACGATTGGGGCACCGCCGTCAACGTCCAGGCGATGGTGTTCGGCAATATGGGCGATACCTCGGCCACCGGCGTCGCCTTCACCCGCGACCCCGCAACCGGCGAGAACGCCTACTATGGCGAGTACCTCATCAATGCTCAGGGCGAAGACGTGGTCGCGGGCATCCGCACCCCGCAGTACCTGACCAAGCAGGCGCGCGAGCGGGCAGGGGCCAAGCCGCTGTCGATGGAAGAGGCGATGCCGGAAACCTATGCCGAACTGGCGCGGGTGTTCCAGATTCTCGAAACCCATTATCGCGACATGCAGGACATCGAATTCACGGTGCAGCAGGGCAAGCTCTGGATGCTCCAGACCCGCTCGGGCAAGCGCACCGCCAAGGCCGCGCTCAAGATCGCGGTCGATATGGCAACCGAGGGCCTGATCACCGAGGAAGAAGCCGTCGCCCGCGTCGATCCCGCCGCGCTCGATCAGCTTCTGCACCCGACTCTAGATCCCAAGGCGCCGCGTGACGTGCTGACCAAGGGCCTGCCCGCCTCGCCGGGCGCCGCTTCGGGCGCGATCGTGTTCGATGCCGACACAGCCGAGCGCCGCAACGAGCTGGGCGATTCCGTCATCCTCGTCCGCGTCGAAACCAGCCCTGAAGACATTCACGGCATGCACGCCGCCAAGGGCATCCTGACCGCGCGTGGCGGCATGACGTCACACGCCGCCGTGGTAGCGCGCGGCATGGGCCGTCCCTGCGTTTCCGGCGCGGGCAGTCTGTCGATCGACAACGCCGCCAAGACGCTCCGCATCGAAGGCCGCACCCTCAAGGAAGGCGACATCCTCACCATCGATGGCTCGACCGGCGAGGTGATGGCGGGCGAAGTCCCGACCGTGCAGCCCGAACTGGCGGGCGATTTCGGCGTCCTGATGGCCTGGGCCGACAAGGTCCGCCGCTTGCGTGTCCGCGCCAACGCCGAAACCCCGCAGGACTGCCAGGTCGCGCGTGAGTTCGGCGCGGAGGGCGTCGGCCTCTGTCGCACTGAACATATGTTCTTCGACGCAGCCCGCATCACCGCGGTCCGCGAGATGATCCTCGCTGACAGCGAAAAGGGCCGCCGCGTCGCCCTCGACAAGCTGCTCCCGGAACAGCGCGACGACTTCGCGCAGATCTTCATGGTCATGGCGGGCCTGCCCGTCACCATCCGCCTGCTCGATCCGCCGCTTCACGAATTCCTGCCGCATGGCGAAGCGGAGTTCGAGGAAGTGGCCAAGGCCGCAGGCGTGGGTGTGGACGCGCTCAAGCGCCGCGCCGCCGAACTGCATGAGTTCAACCCAATGCTCGGCCATCGTGGTTGCCGTCTGGGCGTCACCTATCCCGAAATCTACGAGATGCAGGCTCGCGCCATCTTCGAGGCGGCGCTGCTCGTTAAGCAGCGCAGCGGCGAGGCGCCGATCCCGGAAATCATGATCCCGCTCGTTGCGACCAAGAAAGAGCTGGAACTGATGAAGGCGATCGTCGATCGCGTCGCCAGCGAAGTCTTCGCCGAGCAGGGCGCTTCGGTCGAATATCTCGTCGGCACCATGATCGAACTGCCACGCGCTGCGCTGAAAGCAGGTGAGATTGCCGAGGTGGGCGAATTCTTCTCATTCGGCACCAATGACCTGACGCAGACCACCATCGGCATCAGCCGTGACGATGCAGGCCGGTTCCTGACGCAATATGTGGATAAGGGCATCTTCGCCCGCGATCCGTTCGTCAGCATCGATGTGGAGGGCGTGGGCCAGCTTATCGAGCTAGCCGCCGAACGCGGCCGCGCGACCCGCCCGGGGATCAAACTCGGCATCTGCGGCGAACATGGCGGCGATCCGGCCTCGATCGCCTTCTGCGAGGCTACAGGCCTGGATTATGTCTCCGCCTCCCCCTATCGCGTACCGATTGCCCGCTTGGCCGCCGCTCAGGCCGCATTGGCGAAGAAGTAAGGCTTCCAGCCCCTCCCGCAACCGTGGGAGGGGCACCCGGATCTTATTAAACCTCCAGGTAGCGCCGCTCATGCTCGCGCACCTTGCCCGCTTCGAGCAGCCGCGCCTGCAGGCGCCATTCCTCGCGTTCGATGGTCCCCGGCTCCCGCCCCAGCCTTGATTCCAGCGCAGCCTGCTCCTCACGGTCAATCGATCCAAGCTGCGCATAGCTGTGATAGCCCGCAGCCTCCAACTCAGCAGCGTCTTTTGCCGAAATTCCCCTGATCCGCGTCAGGTCATTTCGTTCGCCGCGAATATCTCCAGCTACCGTTCTACGGTCAGAAGCAACGGCTGCGAGCCGCGCATCGCGCTCCTTGATCGTTTCGCGATGAGCCAACCTCTCGTCACGCCACAGCCGCTTATATTTTCCACGGCCGCTGATCATCAGGCCGATCACCAATCCAATAGCCAGCGCGATCACGAGCAGCGAAATCTCGTTCAAAGTGAAAGCCATGCTTCGCCTCCTTGCCCCTGTTCGCAACGTGCCAGCGCTGCAAAAAGTTGCGCTGGCGAAACTGCCGAGCGGAGGCCGTAAAAAAACTGAAAAAAGGGGGTTGCCCAATCTCCCGCCCCCCTCTATCTGCCGCTCCACAACGCGCCCGTAGCTCAGCTGGATAGAGCATCAGACTACGAATCTGAGGGTCGGACGTTCGAATCGTTCCGGGCGCACCATTTTCTTTTCACGGAAAATCAGCAGCTTATCAGATGCTCCTCTGAGAGCATTATAGCTGATCCTGTTTGCGTGATTTCAGATCATCCAGGGATTTTGCAGACCCGAGAATATCCAGCGCTAGTTGAGCGCGATCGCGATCTTTCAGCCGCAGTTGGCAATCCTGATCATCGCATCGATATCAACATGTCGTTCCAGTTGTTCTGCAATGTCGTCCAGCGCCCGATCGACCGATGCGGAATAATCCACGCCTTCAGAATGAACGCCGATCGCGGCCATTAATCCGGCGCGAGCGTCTGTGCTGGCAAACAGGCCATGGACGTAGGTGCCGGATACAAGGCCATCGACGCTGATCGCGCCATCTACCCGTCCGTCGTCCAATCGAGCGAAGGGACGCGCGCAGTCCGGCCCATCGGTTGAACCCAGATGCATTTCATACCCATGGAAACTCTGCGCCCAGGCCGTGCCTGACACTCTCTCCAGCGATTTTGTCCCCGTCAGACGCGTTTCGATGTCGAGCAGACCCAGTCCTTCGATGCTGCCGGGTTCACCCTCAATTCCATCCGGATCAGAAATGCGCTTGCCAAGAATCTGATAACCACCGCAAATTCCCAGTATAGGCTTGCCCTGACGATGATGCGAAAGGATGTCGATGTCCCATCCTTCTGCTCGCATTGCGTGCAGGTCGGCGATCGTCGCTTTGGAACCCGGCAGGATGATCAGGCTGGCTTCGGCCGGTATGGGCTGGCCGGGCGGCACCATAACCAGCGCCACGTCGGGTTCCAGCTTGAACGGATCAAGATCATCGAAATTCGCGATGCGGGGCAGGATAGGGCAGGCGATGACGATGCGCTTGCCATCCGGGCCGCTTGCCCGTTCCAGCACGACCGCATCCTCGCTGGGCAGCCGGGCGGTAGCGACAAGCCATGGCACCACGCCAAAGCCGCGCCAGCCCGATAATTGCTCGATCTGCCGATAACCGTCTTCGAACAGGGCCGGGTCGCCCCGGAACTTGTTGATCAGGAACCCCCGTATCATCGCCGCATCCGCCGGATCGATGACAGCCTTCGTGCCTGCGATCGCCGCGATCACGCCGCCCCGGTCTATGTCGCCGACCAATATGACCGGCACGTTGGCGGCACGGGCGAATCCCATGTTCGCGATGTCCCCGGCCCGCAGGTTGATTTCCGCTGGAGAGCCAGCGCCCTCGACCACGACGATGTCGCATTGCTGCTTCAGCCGGTCATAGCTTGCCAACACCGCGTCCAATAGTTCGGCACGAGCTGTCCGGAAGTTACCGGGGTTCAGCGCGCCGCGAACCTTCCCATGGACCACCAGCTGCGATGTACGATCCGCCTGCGGCTTCAGCAGTACGGGGTTCATGTCGCTGTGCGGCTCTACGCCAGCGGCCAGCGCCTGTAGAGCCTGCGCCCTGCCAATCTCTCCGCCATCGATGGTGACGGCGGCGTTGTTGGACATATTCTGCGGCTTGAACGGGCGCACCCCGTAGCCCCGGCGCACCAGCGCCCGGCACAATCCGGCGACGAGCACCGACTTTCCAACGTCGGACCCTGTTCCCTGAAGCATGATGGCGGCCATGACGCCGCTCCTGCATGGCTGTCCGTTGCCGGTCAACCGCCGCTTTGCGGAAGGCAGTTATTCAGAAGATCAGGCGGCGCCGCATCTCGACGGCATCGATGATCATTCCGCCTGCCATGAAGACCGATCCGGTGCATGCCAGGGCAAGCAATTGCCCGCCAAAACCGGGATATTGCTGAAGATAGACGACGCCGCGTTCGGTGGCGCCCAGCGCGAGCGCATAGATGATCAGAAATGCCTCGAATTTCGTCTTGATCGTGAAGAGGCGCTTGATCCGTTTCATGGTCCCACTCGAGCTGCGACCTGCTCTAGGGAATTAAGTCGCCCGAAAGCTGCAAATGGTCAACAAGCATTAACCACGATTGTTCGATCTGGGCGATCAGCCGGGTGTCGGCCAGATCGGCAGGCACGATCCGCTCAGGCCAATAGCGCTCGACTATGCTGGCGATCTCATCCAACCTGGCCTCGTTCACCAAGAACCGGGGATCGACGTTGGCGGGATCAGCCACGACCCTCAGCCTCAGACAGGCCGGGCCACCCCCATTCGCCATGGATTGCCGCACATTCACGGTGATCAACTCGCGAATGGGGCCGTTGCCCGCAACCAGCTTTTCCAGCCAGCTCCAGACACTGGCAACCCCCTTGGCCTCGGCAGGCAGGATCAGCGCCATGCCGCCATCCGGCAGTGTCACCAATTGCGCGTTGAACAGATAGCTTTGGATGGCATCGGCCAAACTAACGGCCGCCGCCGGCACCTCGATGATCTGGAGTGCGGGTAACGTCGCGCGCAGTTGATCGTAGAATCGCGCCTTGTCGGCAAAGGCCTGCTCATGGGCGAAAAGCACGGTCTCGTTGGCGACGGCCACGACGTCATTGTGGAAGGCGCCAGCCGCTATGGCCTCCTCAGACTGCATGACGAACAATGTGCGTGCCGGATCAAGGCCATGGAGCCGTGCTATGGCTTTGCTAGCCTCCACATGCTGTCGGGCGGGGTAGGGGCCGCCGGATTGGCCATAGACGAATATCTCGACGCCCTGATCCGCATGGCTGTCACACAGTCGCATGTGATTGGCTGCGCCTTCGTCGCCATATGGCGCGGGGATAGGGGGATGTATCGCAAAGGCATCCTTGTCGGAAAATGCGATCTGCAACTGGGCCAGCGTTTGTTGCCATTCATGGCTTCGATGCGGCATGGTGACGAGGTTGGCGATCGTCAGGTGCGTGCGTCGGTCGGCCGTATCGGGGCCGGGCGACACGGTCGCCGCATTCGCCGCCCACATGGAGGAAGCGGACATCGCGGCTGCCCGGATATGGGGCTCAGCCTCGCCGATATTTGTACCCAACGCGCTTAGCCATCGGCCGTCCGGCCGCCACTGGGGCAGGAATATCCCCTGTACCAGTCCCAGGCGCAGGTTCGCGCGCATCTTCTCGATGCCCTCCAGCGCTGCGGCCCGCGGATATGAGGCCGTGCCAGCGCTGCCCGCCGATGCCAGGTTTCCCAAGCTAAGCCCCGCATAATTGTGGCTCGGCCCGATCAAGCCGTCGAAGTTGATTTCCCTGACCGTCATGCGCGGGCCACCATGGTAAATTGCTGCCCCGGTTCCAGTCCCAACCGTTCGGCGCTTTGCCGGTCAAGCGACAGCTTGTCGCCGTCTCCCTTCACCATTGCATATGTGCAACGAAAATTCGCGCGCTCTCCGGTGGCTACCAGCTGTCTTTCTCCTCCACCGTCATGAACGGCGGACAGGATCATATCCTGTGCATGGGAAATGGTTTGCAGTGCGTCTATCTGTCCCACCATCGTCGGGCCGCCGTCGAAGATGTCGATATAGCCGGGATTCGTAAAACCTTCCGTCTCCAGCATCCGCATGGCAGCCCGGCCATTGGGATGAGGCAGGCCGATCACCGCCTTTGCGCTGTCGCTCAGCATGGCGGTGTAGATCGGCGTCTTGGGCATCAGGTCCGCGATGAACTGGTTGCCATGGATCGCATTGAATTCATCCGCTTCCTGAAATGTCATGCCGAAGAAGCGCCCCGCGAGCCCGTCCCAGAAAGGCGAGGCTCCCGCCTCATCGATCACGCCACGCAGCTCGGCGATCACCCGGTCTCCGAACCGTTCGCGATGACTGCGGATATAGAGATATCGGCTGCGGGCGAGCAGCAGGCCCAGGCCCTCGGCGCGCTCCCGCGGATGCAGAAAGAGGCCGCCGACCTCCGTCGAGCCTTCCAGATCAGTGACGAGCGACAGCATCTCCGCCCGGAATGTGCGGGACAATTCCTGGCTATGCTGGGTCAGGACGCCCAGGCGATAGGAATAGAATGGCCAGCTTTGCCCCACCTTGCTGAAGATCTGGCAGGTGCCACGAACCTGCCCTGTGGTGCAGTTTTCAAGCACCATCAGGATCAGCTCATCCTCTACCCCTCCACTCTCGCGAGCGAGCGCCGTCTCAGTCCGGACCAGCTTCTGCTCCAGCGCCTTCCGATCAGCGGGCAGGTTGGTAAATCCGCCCCCCGTTATTTTCGCTAATTCATACAGGGTTTGCAGATCATCCGCCCGCGCAGTCCGCATGACAAAGCTCAAACCATCTTCTCCTGTGGAAACTTGCCCTCCGCAATGCGCAGCAGGGTGAGCGCGGAAAGCCGCGCGCGTTCGGCAAGGCTTTCGACGATCAAATATTCCTCGTCACTATGAATGGCACCGCCCCGAACGCCCATCGTGTCAACTACAGGCACGCCGCACGCCGCGATGTTGTTACCATCGCAAACGCCCCCTGTGTCCCGCCAGTTCACGGCCACGCCCAGCTCGGCGCCACATTTCCTGACCAACTGGAAGAGGGCAGCGGCTTTCTCATCGAGAGGTTTAGGCGGTCGGCCAAATCCTCCATGAACTTTCAAGCTCACATCATGATCGCGAGCAACCTCCTGGACGGAATGGCTGATGAGTCGCTTCGCGCTCTGCTCAGCCTCCGCAGTTTGAGGCCGGAAATTCACTCTCAGGATCGCATGGTCGGGCACGACATTGTTGGGAGAGCCGCCATCTATCCGCGCGGGATTGCACGTAAAGCCAGCGCCGCTCCCCGCTTTCAGTTGGAGGGCGAGATCGGCCGCTGCGAGCACGGCATTGCGGCCTTCTTCCGGGTTGCGCCCGGCGTGGGCGCTGCGGCCACTGACGATGAAGGAGAAATTCCCGCTACCCGGCCGCGCACCCGCAAACGTGCCATCGGGAAGCGCCGGTTCATAGGTCAGCGCCGCAACTTTCCCCTTCGCGGCCATCATGAGAAGGTCTGCCGAAGAAGGACTGCCAACTTCCTCATCACTATTTATGACGACGTCATAGCCGATCCGGGCGGCAGCGGGAGATCCCTCGAACGCTTTGAGTGCCGACAGCATGACGGCGAGGCCGCCTTTCATGTCGGCTACGCCGGGACCGTTCAGGCTGCCGGGATCGATCCATCGAAGCGATTGGAACCCATGATCTGCCGGAAAGACCGTGTCCATATGTCCGGTCAGGAGGAGCCTGATCGCAGCGTCGGGACGCACGGAAAGCAGCAGATGCTGTCCATGTTGGACCAGTTGGGTGCGTCCTCTGGAATCAACGGCATCGACTTTTGCGCCTTCGACCAAGCGAATGTCGCCGGGCAGCGTGGAGAATGCATCTGCCAGCATCGAAGCAGTTATCGCCAAACCGGCCAGGTTCCGCGATCCGCTATTAATAGCCGCCCATTTCTGCACCTGATCCAGCATCGGGGCGGCTGCGGCGCGATCCAGTAGTTCGCGGTCTGACGACGAAAGGCCGTTCATGGGCGGAGCTTACCAGACCAGGCTGATCGCCTCCAGCCTTGCGATTCGGCTATTTATCTCCGATCGCGCTAGTGGGCCGGAAGGATCAGTGATCCGGTCAGATCAGGGCCTTGAATTCCTGCAAAATGTCCCGGTACAGCTTCCGCTTGAACGGAACGATCACATCGGGAAGGGCTTCCGGCTCAATCCATTTCCACTCTGAGAATTCGGCATCCTCAGTAGCGATGTTGATATCCTCGTCGCTGCCGAGGAAGCGCGCGAGGAACCATATCTGGCGCTGGCCGCGATATTTGCCGCCCCATAACTTTCCGACAAGCTCAGGCGGCAAGTCGTAAAAATGTTCGTCCCGCGCCTTCGCGATGATCTCTACATGATGCTGCCCGATCCCGGTTTCCTCGCCCAGTTCGCGCAGGGCGGCAGTCCTTTCCTCCTCCCCATGATCGATTCCGCCCTGAGGCATTTGCCAGGCTTCCACCTGGCTATCGATACGCTGGCCGACAAAGACCTTGCCATGCATGCTGACGAGCATCACGCCGACGCAGGGCCGATACGCGAGTTCCGAATCATTTGGCGCCGATGCCATGATGTCCCCTGATCATTGTCCTGGCCGCAAGCCATTGGACCGCTTTGTGCAGTGCAATGATAATGGGCGAAACAGCGGCCGTCCATTCGCTAAAACGCACAGCACCATATGCGGACAGCTTTTCGCGCCGAAATGGGAGAGGGGATTGGAAGCTCGGCCTGGCAATGGCAAAGCTGGCAAATGTCCAATCCTGTGATCCTTTGGTTTCGCCAAGACCTCCGTTTATCTGACCAAGCAGCTCTGGCGGCGGCAGTGAAGGAAGGGCCGGTGATCCCTGTCTATATCCTGGACGATACATCCCCAAAGCAATGGAAAATGGGCAGCGCGCAGCGGTGGTGGCTTCATCACAGCCTGAAGTCGCTGGACGACAGCCTTCGTCGCAAAGGGTCTCGCCTCATCCTGCGCAAAGGGGAGAGCGCCGAGCAGCTAGAGAGGCTCGCCCGCGAAACCGGTGCCAAGCGGGTGCATGCACTCGTTCATTATGAGCCATGGTGGCGGAATGCCGAAAAGGCAGCAGCGAAACAGATCGATCTTCAGCTGCATGACGGTATGCTGTTGTTGCCGCCTGGGAGTGTCCGCACGTCGGGCGGCAATCTTTATCAGATATACACGCCGTTCGCCCGGGCAACGATGCTTCACATGCCACCGGCCGAACCCGTCGCGACTCCGTCAAGGATCGACGCGCCAGCAAAATGGCCCGTGAGCGATTCGCTCGACGATTGGGAATTGTGCCCCCGTTATCCCGACTGGGCAGCAGGCTTTGCCGGGGACTGGTCGCCTGGTGAAGCTGGGGCGCGCCACCGCGTCGCCTCCTTTCTCGAAGAGGCGGATGAATATGATGTGGCGCGTAACCTTCCATCCGTGGAAGGAACTTCGCGGCTTTCTCCTCATCTGCATTTCGGGGAGGTTTCTCCCGCCTATGTCTGGCACCGAGTGAGCGAGGCAGCAGCAGATACGACCACCTTTCTCAAAGAACTGATCTGGCGGGACTATGCGCATACGCAGATTCTGGCATTGCCGACTTA
Source organism: Sphingobium sp. Cam5-1 (assembly GCF_015693305.1). Classification (NCBI taxonomy): domain Bacteria; kingdom Pseudomonadati; phylum Pseudomonadota; class Alphaproteobacteria; order Sphingomonadales; family Sphingobiaceae; genus Sphingobium; species Sphingobium sp. Cam5-1. Next base: position 934,027 of record NZ_CP065138.1, read on the forward strand.
TGGGTCACAAAATGCCCGCTCCGATTTCGACCGCTTGGCCTGGCGCAGCTTGCGCGAAGCGGGCGATGATTTTGCCGCCTGGAAAACAGGACGAACGGGCTACCCGATAGTGGATGCCGGTATGCGCCAGCTTTGGGCAACCGGGTGGATGCACAACCGGGTTCGCATGATCGCCGCGAGCTTCCTCATCAAACATCTTCTGATAGATTGGCGACACGGCGCGCAATGGTTCTGGGACACATTGGTGGACGCGGATTACGCCAACAATAGCGTGAATTGGCAATGGGTGGCGGGCAGTGGCGTTGACGCAAACCTGTTTTCCCGAATCATGGCACCGCTGACCCAGTCTCCAAAATTCGAAGCGGGTGATTATATCAGGCAATGGGTGCCCGAATTGGCTCATCTCGATGACACGGCGATTCACGATCCTGAAGCCTATGATGCACGACCGGCCTCATATCCCGCCAAGCGCGTTGGTCATCGCGAGGCGCGCGAACGCGCGCTTGCGACCTACCGGCAAAGCAGGGCTTAAGGACGGACGCATAGACAAGGGAACAGGGGTGAAGGGATGAACGCGATCGATCCCAGGCATGGCAGACGAGCGCCGACCGTGCGGCGCCCGGCCGGGGAACATAGGCGCGGATGGGCATCGCGCTTGGTTGCCCCTCAATTTCACCGCTTGCTGGACCGTATCGATTCGGGCCTTCTGAAAGGAAGGCTTGAAGCCACGCTGCCGGATGGAACCGCGAGAATATTGGGGGGGCGTGGAACGGGACCGGTCTGCGAAGTCCGGCTGGTCCGCTGGCGGGCTTTGTTGCGGCTGGTCGTCGGGGGATCGGCTGGATGGTATCGGGCATGGGCTGCGGGTGAATGGAGTAGTCCGGACCCGGTCCCCTTGTTCGAGTTGTTCATGGCGAACGCCGCGACACTGGGCAATGTGGCTCGTCCAAACGGCCCGGCTCGATGGATTGGCCGGTTCGGGCATTGGGTGCGCCGCAACGACCGGAAGGGATCACGTCGTAACATCGCCTATCATTATGATCTCGGGAACGACTTCTACCGTCTATGGTTGGACCGGGACATGTATTATTCCAGTGCGTTGTTTCGTGATCCCGATGACCGGATCGAGAGCCTTGAACGAGCACAGCAGCGCAAGGTGGACGCCATCCTCGACCGGCTCGACCTTAAGGAAGGCGGCGCACTGCTTGAGATAGGCTGCGGGTGGGGAGGCTTGGCTGAGCAGGCGATGCAACGCTGCGCTATCCGCTATGATGGGCTGACCCTATCGACCGAGCAGGCCGAATATGCGCGGGAGCGGCTAGGTTCTGGCGCAAACATCCTGCTGACGGATTATCGGGATGCTCAAGGACAATATGACGCGATTGCAAGCGTCGAAATGGTCGAAGCGGTAGGTCAGGAATATTGGCCCGCTTATGTCGCCGCCATAGAGAGGCTGCTGAAGCCCGGCGGGAAAGCGGCAATCCAATATATCCTCATCGACGACGCCATATTCGACAAATATGCGCGTGGCGCCGATTTTATCCAGACGTACATTTTCCCCGGCGGAATGCTGCTGTCGGAAAGCCGCTTCAGGGCTTTGGCGGAAGCCAATGGGCTCGAATGGAGGGAGGTCCGCCATTTTGGCGTCCACTATGCGGAAACTCTTCGACGGTGGCGGGAAAGGTTCGACCGAGCCGTCGACCGCGGTCTATTACCCCCCAGCTTCGACCAGCATTTCGTCGCGCTCTGGCGCTATTATCTGATGTATTGCGAAGGCGGCTTTCGCGGCGGCACGATCGATGTCGCTCAGGTAACGCTGGTCAAGCCGGGCTAAAATCAATCCAAACGTTGGTGATAGCCGTTTGGTTGATCCGAAAGGACGAGATCGGCTATGGCCTGGCCTACGACCTCCGGGTCCTTCACCGTCGCGGGATCTTCGCCAGGATAGGCTCTGGCGCGCATCGCCGTCCGGGTCGCGCCCGGGTCAACGACATGAGTACGTATGGCCGAGATATTTTTCACTTCCTCGCCATAAGTGCTGACGAGCGTTTCGAGCGCTGCCTTCGAAGCGCCATAGGCACCCCAATAAGCGCGCGGCGCGGTAGCGACCGACGATGTGATGGCAATGACGCGCGCGTCGGAACTTGCGCGGAGCATCCTGTCGAAAGCTGCGATCAGGGCCTGTGGTGCTGCTATGTTCAGCGTCAGCAGACGGGCGAATTCCTTCACGTCGATCGCGGGCACTGCAGCCAGGCTGCCGAGGGTCGCCGCGTTCAGAACCAGAATATCCAGCGCCTCCCACCGGCCCGAAACCGCTTGAGCAAGCCGCCCGATGCTTTCGCCATCGACCAAGTCGAGCGGCGCTATGGTGGCACTGCCTCCGGCGCCGTGGATATATTCTTCCACCTCCTCAAGACCACCGGCAGTTCTGGCTGTCAGGATGACATGAGCACCCGCAGCGCCAAGGGCCTTGGCAGTGGCGGCGCCGATACCGCGGCTCGCGCCGGTCACCAGGGCAAGCTTACCGGAAAGAGGAAGAGTGGACATGAAGCATCCTGTTCGCCCTTCCGGATGGAGAGGGCCGGTTTAGTGAGAAAGGTAGCTGCCCATGACCGGGCAGCCATCCAGAAATGACCTGTCGATCAGACGACCCGTTCAGCCAGCAGTTCAAGCTGGTTCTGCACCACGACATCATCCTGATCGGTGAGCGTGGTCGGATAGTCGCCTGTAAAGCAGGCATCGCAATATTGGGGGCGGATGTCGGCCCGTTTCGTTTCGCCTAGCGCCTTGTAGAGGCCGTCGATCGAAATGAAGGAAAGGCTATCGGCATGGATGAAGTCCTGCATGCCGCCAATGTCCAGGCGATGAGCCAGCAACTTCGTGCGTTCCGGCGTATCGACGCCATAGAAGCAGCTATGTTTCGTCGGCGGGCTGGCAATGCGCATATGCACTTCCTTGGCGCCTGCCTCGCGCATCATCTGCACGATTTTCAGGCTGGTCGTTCCCCGCACGATCGAATCATCGATAAGAACGACGCGCTTCCCGGCGATTAGGGCGCGATTGGCGTTGTGCTTGAGCTTGACGCCAAGATGACGAACCTTGTCGCCCGGCTGGATGAAGGTCCGTCCGATATAGTGGGAACGGATGATGCCCAGTTCGAAGGGAAGCCCTGACTGCTGGGCATAGCCGATTGCCGCAGGCACGCCGCTATCGGGAACAGGAATCACCAGATCGGCATCGACAGGATTTTCGATTGCCAATTGAGCGCCGATCGCCTTGCGAACCGAATAGACGCTCGAACCATCCACGATCGAATCGGGGCGGCTGAAATAGACATGTTCGAAAATGCAGGGGCGCGGATGCACCTCGCCGAAGGGGCGATGGCTGCGCATCTGTCCATCATGAGTTACAATGACTAGTTCGCCCGGATCGATGGAGCGCACATGGTCGGCGCCTACTACGTCAAAGGCGACGGTTTCCGACGCGAAAATGGTGGCGTCGCCCAACTTGCCCATGACCAGCGGCCGGATGCCGAGCGGGTCGCGGCACGCGATCATGCCCTCGGGCGTGGTCACGATCAGCGAATAGGCACCCTCGATCTGCTTGAGCGCATCGATGAACTTGTCGAGCAGAGTCCGATAGGTCGAAGTCGCGACCAGATGGATGATCACTTCCGTGTCGGATGTCGACTGGAAGATTGAGCCGCGACGAATCAGCTCGCGGCGGAGCTTCATCGCATTGGAGATATTGCCGTTATGCGCGATGGCGAAGCCGCCGGAATTAAGCTCGGCATAGAGGGGCTGTACGTTGCGGAGGGACGTTTCGCCCGTGGTCGAATAACGGACATGGCCCGATGCCGTATTGCCTGGCAGGCCGCGAATCACTTCGTCGCGGTCGAAATTGCCCGCCACATGCCCCATGGCGCGGTGGGTATGGAAGTCGTGACCGTCCCAGCTGGTGATACCGGCGGCCTCTTGTCCACGGTGTTGAAGCGCATGAAGGCCAAGCGCGACGATCGCGGACGCGGTCTCTGCTTGAATGACCCCGAAAATGCCGCATTCTTCACGCAGCTTGTCGTCGTCGAACGGGTTTGTCGTAAACATGGGTGCGAGCGGATCCATAGCCGATGCTGTGCGCCTCAAATGGCTGCTGCGCGCGCATATAGTGGTTCGATCCTGATTTGTCGCCTGTCTGAAACAAAAAAGGCTGTTTGGGCCGCCGTGGCAGCGACATTATGTCCTATGCGCAACAGAAAAAGGGCCACTGGCTTTGCGCGTTCGGCACAGCTAAAGAGCCTTTCCAAATGCACCGCTTCGCCAATCCTGCCCGTTTCCTGAAGATCGCTCGGCCGCTGACCACTTGGCTGTTCTGGCCAGGTTTCGTTTTGCTTCTGGTGGGTGCGGGCTGCGGGTTGTTCATCACCCCGGCTGACTATCTCCAGGGCGAGACGGTTCGCATACTCTATATCCATGTGCCCGCGGCATGGCTTGGAATGGCCGGATGGACAGGAATTGCTGTGGCGGCGCTGATGCAGCTGGTCTGGCGACATCCGCTGGCCGCCGTTGCGGGACGCGCGATTGCGGTCCCGGGCGCGCTGTTTACGACTATTTGCCTTGCGACAGGGTCCATTTGGGGGCGTCCCACCTGGGGGACATGGTGGGAGTGGGACGGGCGGATGACGTCCATGCTCGTGCTCCTTTTCCTTTATCTTGGATATATAGCGCTGGCGAATGCCAGTGCGCGTCAGGAACAGGGCGGCGTCAGCGCGGCTACAGCCATTTTTGGCTTGGTAGGCGCGGTCAATATCCCGATCATAAACCGCTCCGTCGTATGGTGGAACAGTCTCCATCAGGGACCCAGCATCACGATGCGGGGGTCGAGTATCGACACTTCGCTTCTCTGGCCGCTGGGGTTTACCCTTATCGGTTTTTCCCTTTTGTTTGGGGCGATCGTGTTGATGCGGATGCGCACGATATTGGCGCGCAACAAGGTGGAAGCGCGCATGCAGCGGCTGGCGCGGGGATAAGGGCATGAACCAATGGGCTTTCGTCGTCGGCGCTTATGCGCTGACCTTTTCGGGCACCTTGGCCCTCTGCCTTGCATGCTGGCGTTCCATGCGTGATGCAGAGTCGGCTGCACAGAGATTGTCAGACCGGCCATGAAAGCGAAGCATCAGCGCCTCATTCTGGCGATCGTGGCCCTGATCGCCCTGATCGGAGCGGCTTTGCTCGCGGCATCGGCATTGCGCGACGAAGCCGCCTATTTCTACGCGCCCGCCGACGTTCGTGCCAAAGGTGTCGAGCCGGGCAAACCCATTCGTCTGGGCGGCATGGTGGTGAAAGGCAGTCTTAAACGAGCCGCCGACGGCGTTACCATGTATTTTGACGTGACCGACGGCAAAGCGACCGTTCCAGCTGTTTTCAAGGGCATCGCTCCAGATCTGTTCAAGGAAGGATCGGGCGTGGTCGCGGAAGGATCATTCGATGGCACGGGCACGTTCATCGCCACCAACCTGCTGGCCAAGCATGATGAACGGTACATGCCTCGGGAACTCGAAGGCATTCAGTATAATGAGACGACCCACGAGATGAAAGCAGGCCAGTGAACGCTGTTAGGGTGGCCATAGGGCGGGAACGAGCGGAGAAGGCGGCATGATCGCCGAAGCGGGTCTGGCCGCGCTATGGCTTGCGGCGGCGCTGGCGTTTCTACAACTGAGCCTGGTGGCTTTCGGGCTAGCGGGAAAAAAGAGCGAATTGCTCCAGGCTGTCCGACCGGTAGCCGTGGCCCAAGGCTCGCTCACTGCCATTGCCTTTGTGGCGCTGATAACGCTTTTCATGCGATCGGACATGTCGGTGCTGTTGGTCGCGACCAACAGCCATTCCATGAAGCCTTGGCTTTACAAGTTCGCGGGAACTTGGGGCAACCATGAAGGCTCCATGCTGCTCTGGGTGACGGTCATGGGCGTCGCGGGGTCTGCCGTTGCCCTGTTTGAACGGGCGCTACGGCGGGACACGCATATGGCGACGCTGGGCGGTCAGGCCGCTATTAGCCTGGGGTTTTATGCATTCCTGCTCTTCGCTTCCAACCCCTTCGCACGAATCACTCCTCCCGCAGCGGATGGTCAAGGACTCAATCCTCTGTTGCAGGACCCCGGCCTCGCGTTCCACCCGCCGACCCTTTATCTTGGATATGTCGGCCTTTCAGTCGCCTTCTCCTTTGCCATTGGCGCGCTGCTGACGCGGCGGGTCGATGCAGACTTCGCCCGGGCGATGCGTCCTTGGGTGCTTGCAGCGTGGATATTGCTAACCCTCGGAATCACGGCTGGCAGCTACTGGGCCTATTATGAGTTGGGCTGGGGCGGTTGGTGGTTTTGGGACCCCGTGGAAAACGCTTCGTTGATGCCATGGCTCGCGGCAACGGCGCTTCTGCACAGCGTAACAGTGCTTGCTACCCGTGATGCGCTGCGGGCTTGGACAGTGATGTTGGCTGTTATCGCATTCTCGATGTCGATGGTTGGGACCTTCCTGGTTCGGTCGGGCATATTGACGAGCGTCCATGCCTTCGCCGTGGATCCGGAACGAGGCAGCTTCATCCTGATCCTCCTGGGCCTTTATATCGGAGGCGCGCTGGCGTTGTTCGGTTGGCGGGTAGGGGCGGTTCGTGAAGGCGCACCGTTCGAACTCGTCAGCCGAGAAACCATGCTGGTCGTCAACAATCTGCTGCTAACGGTAATATTGGGCCTTGTGCTGATCGGCACCCTCTATCCGTTGCTGACCGAGGCGTTCGGGCATAAGGTATCGGTTGGTGCTCCTTATTTCGACAGGATAGCCGGTCCCATTGCGCTCATCCTGATGATCGTCATGGTGGCGGGACCATTGACCCGTTGGCGTCGGGACAAGCTGGCAGAGGTTGCCGGGCGCATGATGATTCCGGCCGTCATCGCCCTGATCACCCTTGCCGTTATGGCAATGCTCGCCTGGGGACGGATTGGCGTGCTGCCGTTCCTTGGGCTGGTCATCGCCTTGGCCGTAGCGGCGGGCAGCGTCGCGCCGCTGTGGAAACGCAACTTGCGCCGTACGCCGCTGTTCACCTGGGGGATGGTCATCGCTCACCTGGGATGCGCTGTCAGCCTCGCGGGCATGGCTTGCGATTCTGCGTTTACCGTTGAAAAGCTGGCGGCCGTCCGCCCCGGCGACGTCGTCGAAGCTGCCGATTGGAAACTTCGCCTCGTGCAGATTTCGCCGATCGCCGGAGACAATTGGACAGCGTTACAGGCTGACATGGAAGCGAGCCGGGGGAATGGCGCACCGGTTGCCCTGCATCCGCAATCTCGTTTCTTCCCTTCTCCCCCCACGACCACCACTGAAGCGGCCCTGCTGACCCGGTGGAACGGCCAGCTTTATGTGGTGCTTGGCCAAGAGGCGACCGAGGGACGTTGGCAACTGCGGGTCTGGTGGAAGCCTTTTGTCACGCTGATCTGGTTTGGCGGCGGGCTGATCGCCCTTGGTGGCGCATTGGCATTGGTAGGGCGCGAGCGGCGCGGATGGCTCCTTAAATGGCGCAGCAGGACGCTTGCGGCATGAAGAAGCTCTTGATCTGGCTACCTCTTGTGTTCTTTGCGGGATTTTTCATCCTGTTTGGGAGTGGCTTGCTGAAACCGGACGACCGGATCATCACCTCCAAGCTCGTCGGTAAAGCATTGCCCGAATTCACCTTGCCAGCAGCGGCGAGCGATCGCCCCGCCCTGGCCAGCGCGGAACTGGCAACGGGCAAACCCCGGCTGTTGAACATCTTCGCCAGTTGGTGCGTGCCCTGCGCGGCCGAAGCTCCGCAGCTTATGGCGCTGAAGCAAGCAGGTGTGGAAATTGACGGGGTCGCGATCCGTGACGCCCGGTCTGATGTCGATCGCTTTCTTCGGCGCTATGGGAATCCATATAGCCATATCGGCCTTGATGCGCGCAGCAGCGTGCAGATCGCGATTGGCTCCTCCGGCGTGCCAGAAAGCTTCATCATCGATGGAAAGGGTCGCATCGCCTACCAGCATGTCGGTGACATAAGGGCGGATGACGTCCCGATGATTCTCCAGCGTTTGGAGGCTGCGCGATGACACGGCTGCTGACATTGCTTGCATTGCTGATGAGTTCGCCGGTGCTGGCGCAGTCGGCACTTCCTCCGGCTCCCTATGCAGACCGGCAAATCGATGATCCAGCGCTCGAGCGGAAGGCGAAGACGCTGATGGAGACGATTCGCTGCCTCACTTGCCAGAGCCAATCCATTGCAGACAGCAATGCCAGTCTGGCAGGTGATATGCGTTCCCAGATCAGGGAGCGGATCATGGCGGGGGAACAACCCGAGCATATCCGGAGCTGGCTCATTGAACGTTATGGCGATTGGGTAAGTTATGAGCCTACGGCGGACCCGGTTCTTTGGCCGCTTTGGGGCGCGCCATTACTGCTGATCGGCCTTGGGCTATTGCTTGTGCGCGGACGGATCAAGCGGGGAGGGCCGAAATGACAGGATGGGTCATAGCGGCTGCGTTCGCTATTTGCCTGATGGTGCTTCTGGTAGCCATCGGCCGTATTCCGCGCGTTTCATGGGAGCTGACAGCCGCCGCTCTGCTCCTCGGTCTTGCTGGTTATGCGTGGCAGGGAAATCCTGGTTTGGCGGGAGCGCCCAGAAGTGCTGCTGCTTCAAACGGCAAGCAGTTTGACGAGCAAGTCGCCCAACTGCGCCGCGGCATGGCGGAACGCTATGGTCCGGCAGGGCAGTGGCTGATGCTCTCAGACGGCCTTGGCAGGCAGGGCAAGACGAAAGAATCAGCGAACGTGCTGCTTGCGGGGATCAAGCAATCACCGGGTGACCCCAACCTGTGGCTGGGTCTGGGCAACGCGCTTGTGTCACATGCTGGAGGTGTGGTTTCGCCGAGCGCTGACTTTGCTTACCGGCGCGCCATGTCGCTTGACCCACAAGCGCCTGCTCCGCCCTATTTTTACGGCCTGGCTCTCGTTCGAGCGGGCCAGTTGCAGGCCGCCCGTGATCTGTGGGCGCCTTTGGCTGCGAGGGCGCCTGAAGGCTCGAAAATCAAGGCGGAACTGGAGCTTAACATTAAGCGTATCGACGCAATGCTGGCTGACAGCGCGCCTGCGGTTCAATGACATGGCTCGTCAATTGCGCTGGTCAAAGAGGCGTGATAGGGCGCCCGCCATCTTTGTGAGGTAAGCGGGGTAGCCCCCGTGCGCATGCCTTGGCTTGAGTGTCGTATGATCATGACCATCTGGCGTTTCCTTCATGGCTGATCAACTGGCGAGCGCCGTCGCGAACGCGCAGGATGACGAGTCTGAAGGACATAGCCACGCGGGCCAGAAAGCGACGGCCAAGCTTGTCGTCGGGGCGATCGGCATCGTGTTCGGCGACATCGGCACCAGTCCGCTCTACGCTTTTCGTGAAACTTTCGCGGGCCATCATCATCTGGCACTCGATCCTGACCACATTCTTGGCGTCATCAGCCTGATGTTCTGGTCGATGATGCTGGTCGTGACGTTGAAATATGTCTCGATCATCATGCGCGCCGACAACAAGGGCGAAGGTGGCAGCCTTGCGCTGCTCGCGCTGATCAACGGACAGACAAAGACTCAGCGATGGTCGCGCGGGATCGTTCTTTTGGGGGTGTTCGCGACGTCACTCTTCTATGGTGATTCCATGATCACCCCTGCGGTATCAGTGCTGTCGGCGGTGGAAGGCCTCGCCGTTTATAACTCTGAACTGGCACCCGCGATTCTACCTGCCGCAGTGATCATATTGGTGTGCCTGTTCTGGATCCAGGGCTTCGGAACTAACCGGGTTGCTGCCCTATTCGGCCCAATCATGCTGGTGTATTTCGTCACCATCGCGGCCCTGGGCATCATCAGCATAATCAAGACGCCTGGCATTCTCCTAGCGTTCAATCCCTATTGGGCGTTCATGTTCTTCATGACCGATCCGTTGCCGGCCTTCCTCGCATTGGGAGCCGTCGTCCTTGCGGTGACCGGGGCGGAAGCGCTGTATGCCGATATGGGGCATTTCGGGCGCAGCCCGATCCGCGTGTCCTGGCTTTGCTTCGTCCTCCCGGCATTGATGATGAATTATATGGGGCAGGGGGCTCTGCTGTTCCGCGAAGGCGCGGCTGCGCTCCATAGCCCCTTCTATCATCTGGCACCCCAATGGGCGCAGTTGCCTCTGATCGGCCTCGCGACCCTGGCGGCGATAATCGCCAGCCAGGCAGTCATTTCCGGCGCCTTTTCGGTGACGCAGCAGGCGATCCAACTGGGCTTCATGCCCCGCTTGCGGATCGCGCATACCAGTGCCTCGACCGCGGGACAGATATATATCCCCCTCATCAATTGGGGATTGATGGTGATGGTCATCCTGCTGGTACTGGTGTTCCAGACATCGTCCAATCTGACTGCCGCCTATGGCATCGCCGTCACCGGAGCGATGTTCATCGACAATCTACTGCTAACCGTGCTGCTCTATCGGCTGTGGAAGTGGCGCTGGTATTATTCCGCACCCTTGCTTGCGGTATTCTTCGTCGTGGACGGCGCATATCTCGCGGCCAATTTTACCAAGGTGCCGGATGGCGGTTGGTTCCCGCTGCTGATCGGGTTCGTCGTATTCACGTTGCTGACCACATGGTCGCGTGGACGTCGGTTGGTGCAGGATCGCTTGCGCGAAGGTGCCATGCCAATCCCTGTGTTTGTGGCTTCAGCTGCCAACAGCGCTGTGCGCGTTCCGGGGACGGCCGTGTTCATGACATCCACGCCAAATGGTGTTCCCCACGCCTTGCTCCACAACCTGAAACACAACAAGGTGTTGCATGAGCGGGTCATCCTGCTGACGGTGAAGATCAAGGACGTGCCAGTCGTTGAGGATGATGGCCGATGCAGGCTGGAGGATCTCGGGAAGGGGTTCTTCCGCCTCGTGCTGGAATATGGTTTCATGCAGGAACCGGACGTTCCAGCAGCCCTTAAGAACGTTACCGGTTGTGGCCAGGCATTCCGGATGATGGAGACCAGTTTCTTCCTGGCACGCCAAACGCTGTTACCGTCTGCCAATCCAGGGATGCCGCTGTGGCGAGAAAAAATCTTCGCCTGGATGCTGCGAAACGCGGAAAGCGCGATGGAGTTCTTCCGCCTGCCCACTAACCGGGTGGTGGAACTGGGTAGCCAGGTAGAGATTTGAGATGCGAAAAGGGCGCGACCTTCAGGCCGCGCCCCATGAACATCCGATCAGGCTGCGTCGCGATCCTTGTTGATATCAACCAGCTGCCCGCCATTCACAGCGATCTTCTTTGGCTTCATCGCTTCAGGAATTTCGCGGACGAGTTCGATCGTCAGCAGGCCGTCCGCAAGATCGGCCTTTTCCACCCGCACGAAGTCGGCCAGCTCGAAACGCCGCTCGAAACTGCGATTGGCGATGCCAACATGCAGGAATTTGGAGCGATCAGAGTTTGGGCTATCTTCCTTGCGTCCGACAACCTGCAACAGATTTTGTTGAGCAGTGATATCGATTTCGTCAGGCCGAAAGCCCGCCACCGCGAGCGTAACCCGATATCGGTCCTCCGAAAGACGCTCGATATTGAAAGGGGGATAGTTGTCGCCCTGCTGCAGGCGGGCATTGTTTTCGATCAGATCGAAAAGTCGGTCGAAACCCACAGTGGAGCGGCGATAGGGGGTCAGGTCAAAACCACGCATGTCATAATCTCCATCAGAGCAAAATGATCTTACCGGACCCATGCTGGCGTCCGGCGATACGATGCGCGACCCCATCAGGCGGCCGTGCGTCGTTGATATGGTTGAACGAAATCGGGTTTCAAGAGGCCTGTTTCAGCCGGAATCAAAAGTGCCCGGATCGTGTTTCCACGATCCGGGCACTAATGGACGATTGCTCGTCTCCCCCTTGGTCTGCCTCAACCACTTCTCAGCCCCCTAAGCTTGAAGCGGGAAGCAGTATCCCTGAACCACGGCCATTAACCTGTGCTTCGTTGACTTTGCTATGGCTCTGAAGGCCCGCTGTCACGGGCTATTTCCGTACGGGAAGATTTTAGCTTCATGCCTGTGGCTGAGGTGCAACAATCTGCGATGCTTGCCGTTAGTGGAGACCCTGCTAGACGGGCAGCAATTAACATCACGCAAAGGGCCGTTCGCGCCATTATGATCTTGTCACGCTACGAACGCATGATTGCCAAGCGCTATCTGCTGCCTGGGAAGGGGGAGGGATTCATTTTCCTCGTCGCCGGGATAAGCCTCGCCGCCGTGATGTTGGGGGTGGCCGCGCTCATCATCGTGATGAGTGTGATGAATGGGTTTCGCGCTGAATTGTTTGACAAAATTGTGGGACTGAATGGCCATGCGGTGGTGCAGGGCTATGGCGGACGGTTACCCGATTGGCGATCCATTCTGAAAGAAGCAAAGGCCACGCCCGGCGTCACCAGCGCAACGCCGCTTATCGAACAGCCGTTGCTCGGCAGCTTTCAGGGAAGGGTCGAAGCGGTCCTCGTCCGGGGCATGACCGTCAAGGACATCCGGAACAATGCGACACTGAAGGCGAAGGTGCTGGCGGGGAGCATGGATAACCTCACCGCCAACGCGGGCAAGGTTGGCATAGGATCGCGGCTGGCTGAAAATCTGGGCCTTCAACTTGGCGACAGCATCACCATAATCAATCCCGCAGGGCGGTCGACGCCGTTCGGCACTGTGCCGCGCCAGATTTCCTATCAGGTGGCGGCGATCTTTGAGGTGGGTGTCTACGACTACGACAAGGCGTTCGTCGTGATGCCTGTGGAAGATGCGCAGACCCTATTGTTGCTCGGCGACGTGGTCGGGATGATCGAGATCGAGACCGTGGACGCTGATCGGGTGGGAACGATCTTGGAACCGCTGGCTGGAAAGGTTGCGGGTCGGGCTGTCGTGACCGATTGGCGCCAGATGAACGCCTCCCTTTTTGAAGCACTGGCCGTTGAACGGGTCGCGATGTTCGTGGTGCTTTCGATCATCGTGCTGGTCGCAGTTTTCAACATCCTTTCCTCGCTGATCATGTTGGTGCGAGCGAAAACGCGTGACATTGCGATCTTGCGAACGATGGGCGCAAGTCGGGTTGGGCTCGTCAAGATATTCATGACCGTGGGCGTGACCATCGGATCGCTGGGCATGGTGGCCGGGATGGTGCTGGGCTTCACCTTCCTCTTCTTCCGGCAGAGTGTGGTAAATGCGATCCAGTTCATGACCGGGCAGAATTTGTGGGATCCCTCGATCCGTTTTCTGACCGAACTGCCGGCCAAGCCAGATCCCATCGAAATCACGATCATCTGCCTGATGGCGTTAATTTTCAGCTTCCTTGCAACGCTTTATCCGGCCTTCAAGGCTGCCAATACCGACCCCGTTCAGGTGCTGCGCTATGAATGACATATTGAAGGTTGCGGGCCTGAAGCGCAGCTTCACTCAAGGAGGCGTCACGATCGAGGTCCTGCGCGGCGTCGACCTGACTGTCGGAGAGGGAGAGATCGTGGCGCTGCTGGGGCCGTCAGGGTCCGGCAAATCGACCCTGTTGCAGGCGGTCGGTCTGTTGGAAGGGGGATTCGACGGGTCCATCCGCATCGATGGTGAGGAAGCTGCGCGTCTCGACAATGACGGGCGGACGCGCTTGCGCAGGGATGCGCTGGGCTTCGTCTATCAATTCCACCATCTGCTGCCGGATTTCAACGCGACCGAAAATGTCATCCTCCCCCAAGTTATCCGTGACAAGGAATTCCATGCGGCACGTGCACGTGCTGAGTCGCTCCTAACATCCTTGGGACTTGGTCATCGTCTGGATCATCGGCCGAGCCAACTTTCCGGCGGCGAGCAGCAACGCGTGGCGGTGGCGCGGGCACTCGCCAACCGTCCTGCCTTGATCCTGGCCGATGAACCCACGGGGAATCTGGATGAACGGACAGCCGATATCGTGCTGGCCGAGTTTCTCCGCCTTGTACGGGAGGAGGGCTCAGCCGCTCTGGTCGCGACCCATAATGAAAGGCTCGCGGAGAAGATGGATCGCGTGGTCCGTCTTCATGAAGGATTGCTGGAGGACGCTTCAGCCTTGAACTGAGGCATCTTCACGGACAGCGGCAACCACGATCTGGTTTCGCCCCTGCGTCTTCGCGCGAAGTAGCGCTGCATCGGCGGTTTGGATGCGTTGCCCAGCTTTGCCATGACCGGGATAGGCTGCGAGTCCGAATGAAGCCGTGATGGGGCCAAGCTCTTGATGGCCATGCTGCACCCGCAGATTCTGAATCCTTGGCTTGGACTTGCCGCGCACGATCGATCGCCTGATCCAGCAAAAATCCGGGCATCAACAGCACGAACTCTTCTGTGATAAGTTGGAGAATGCTTAATCAAGGGGCAGGAGACCCGGAGATAGCGCCGTTTATCCACAGCATTTCTCAAGAAGGACTGGCGCCCGAGGCGGTAGCGGCGCTATCAATGCCGGATGCCTCATGCCGGTTTTGTACCCCTTCGTATCTTTTCCTCTTTCACCATGCTGGAAGGCGCGATCGAGCCGAAGAAGATCGCTAAGCAAGCGCGAACGCTCGGCTTTCCGGCAGCAGCGATCACTGATCGCAATGGCCTTTATGGGTCGATGGCTTTTTCAGATGCCTGCAAGGGCGAGGGCGTTCAGCCGATAATCGGAGCCATGCTGGGCATATTGCGGCCCGGGCGCCCTACCAATGCGGCTGCTGTGCATGATTGGCTGGCGCTTTATGCACAGGATGAAGCGGGATACGATAATCTTTGCGCGCTGGTTTCGATGGCTCACCTCGACCGTCCGGTTGAAGAAGTTGCCCACGTTACGCTGGATGCGCTGGCTGGCCGGACGGAAGGGCTTATCGCTCTGACCGCTGGGACGGAGGGAGCGCTTGCCCGATTGTTCGCGGAGGACCAGCCCGACGCCGCGTTTGCCTATGCTGACCGGCTTCAGACTCTCTTTCCGGATCGCCTATATGTCGAAATTTGCCGGAGGCTCGATCCCGTCGAGGGCAGGGCGGAAGCGGAATTGCTCGAACTTGCCTATTCGCGTGATCTGCCGCTGATCGCGACCAATCCGACCTGCTTTGCCGAGCCTCACTTTCACGAGGCTCATGACGTGATGCTCTGTATCGCCGACGGGGCCTATGTCGAAACTCCCGACCGGCGGACGAGTTCGCCCGACGCCTGGATGAAACCGGCCGCAGAGATGAAGCGGCTGTTTGAGGATTTGCCGGAGGCGCTAGCCAACACGCTTGTAGTCGCCCAACGTTGCGCGGTCGCTGCACCAAAGCGCAAGCCTATCTTGCCGAGCCTTGCTGGCGACATCGAAGGCGAAGCACAGATGTTGCGGGAACAGGCAACGGCAGGGTTGGAGTGGCGGCTGGAAAAGGCAGGGATCGAGGGAGATGAGGCCCGCCAACCCTATTTCGATCGATTGAAGTTCGAAACCGACATCATCATTCAGATGGGTTTCCCCGGCTACTTCCTGATCGTTGCCGACTTCATCAAATGGGCGAAAGAGCAGGATATTCCGGTTGGGCCGGGGCGTGGTTCGGGCGCTGGTTCGGTAGTCGCCTGGGCGCTCACCATCACCGATCTCGATCCCCTGCAACTGGGGTTGCTGTTTGAACGATTCCTCAATCCCGAACGCGTTTCCATGCCGGACTTCGACATCGACTTTTGCGAAACGCGGCGTGGTGAAGTGATCCGCTATGTTCAACAGAAATATGGCTCCGACCATGTGGCGCAGATCATCACCTTCGGTAAGCTGAAGGCGCGGGCGGTGCTCAAGGATACCGGACGCGTTCTGCAGATGAGCTATGGGCATGTCGACCGGCTTGCCAAGCTGGTGCCCAATCATCCGACAGACCCCTGGACGCTGGAACGGTCGTTGAACGGCGTGGCAGAGTTCAAGGCCGAATATGACAATGACAATCAAGTCAAACGATTGATTGACTATGCGATGAAGCTGGAGGGCTTCCCCCGGCATAGTTCGACTCATGCGGCGGGCGTCGTCATTGGCGACCGGCCGCTGTCACAGCTTGTGCCGCTCTATCGCGATCCGCGGTCGGATATGCCGGTGACACAGTTCGACATGAAATATGTCGAAGGCGCGGGATTGGTGAAGTTCGACTTCCTGGGTCTCAAAACGCTGTCTGTTTTGCAAAAGGCGGTCCAGCTGCTAGCTGGGCGCGGGGTCGAGATCGATTTGAGCATCCTCAGTTGGGATGATCCGGCGGTTTATGACCTTCTTCAGCGGGGCGACACGGTCGGCGTGTTCCAGCTGGAATCGGAAGGCATGCGCAAGACCCTGGCCGCCGTTCGGCCCACCAATTTCGGCGACATCATCGCGCTCGTTTCGCTCTACCGGCCCGGTCCGATGGACAATATTCCCATGTTCGGGCGCCGTAAGAATGGGCAGGAAGATATTGAATATCCTCATATTCTCCTGAAGCCGATCCTCGAAGAGACATACGGCATCTTCGTTTATCAGGAACAGGTGATGCAGGCCGCCCAGATATTGGCGGGCTATTCCCTTGGGGACGCTGATCTTCTCCGCCGCGCCATGGGCAAGAAGATCAAGGCGGAGATGGATGCTCAGCGAGCGCGGTTCGTGGAAGGTTGCGCCGGGAGCGACATTCCGGCCGCCAAAGCCAATGAGCTGTTCGATTTGATCGACAAGTTCGCGGGCTATGGCTTCAACAAGTCCCACGCCGCCGCCTATGCGCTGCTTGCCTATCAGACGGCGTGGTTGAAAGCGCATTATCCGGCGGAATTCTATGCCGCCTCGATGGCGTTCGATATCCATCTTACGGATAAGCTGACCATCTTTGTCGATGACATGCGACGCATGGGCCTCAGCTGTCTTGCGCCCGATATCAATCGCAGCCTTGCCGACTTCTCCGTTGAACCGATCCAGCATGAGGGTGAGGATGCGCGCCTAGGTTTCGCGGTGCGTTATGCCTTGGGGGGGCTTAAGGGCGTCGGCGAAAAGGCGATGGAGCAGCTGGTTGCCGAGCGGGATGCGGGCGGGTCGTTCAAGTCCCTCGATGACTTTGCAGACCGGATAGAGCCGCGATTGTTGAACCGCCGCCAGCTTGAAAGTCTCGCGGCGTCAGGCGCGTTCGACGAAATCCATCCCGACCGGGCTGGAGTGCATGCAGCGGCAGATACTATCCTGAGCGTTGCCGCCAGTGCCGCCGAAGCACGCGAAAGCGGGCAGGGCGGCTTGTTTGGCGACGTCGAGACGCCGCATGCAGACGTCCGAATTCCGCCCCATCAGACCTGGTCCACCGCGGACAGGATGGCGCAGGAAAAGGAAGCCTTTGGCTTCTACTTCTCGGCGCATCCTGTCGATCGCTATCGTCATCTGGCTGAAGCGCGCGGCGCGAGAAGCTACGGGGCGATCTGTGCCGAGCAGGTGGCGGAGGGCGGGCGCGCCAATGCGGTCATGGCTGCAATGGTGGAAGAGGTGCGCTGGCGCGAAACGCGACGCGGGGCGCGATATGCGGCAGCGACATTCTCCGACAGCAGCGGACAATTTCAGGCGAGTTGCTTCGATGAAGATGCATGCAAGGCTATCGACGCTATGGCGCGGGACGGTGATTGCGCCCTGTTGATGGTAGAGCTGGATCGTATGCCGGGCGAAGAAACACCTCGCGTCACGATCAGAGGCGTGGAGCAGTTCAACCAACTCGCCAGTGCATCGCGGATGGAATTGGTGGTGGATGTGCAGGATGCATCAGCTGTAAACGCGTTGGCGGAGCTGCTGCTGCGCAACAGGGGCGGGCGCAGCGAGGTTTTCCTGCGTACCCCGTTGGCGGGCGGTAAGGCTGCGCGGATGTTCGTTGGGGATGATTTCTTGATCGGGGCGGACCAGGTGGATGCGATCGCGCTCATTCCGGGCTTGTCCATCCAAAGCTTCGAACGGATGGAGCCGAAAGCGGATGGGTATCGGGCACGGACTCGGCGCTCCGGCTTCAGGCTGGTCGCGGCAACGGCCTGATCAAAAGAGTTGAAGCTGTGGACCTGCGGGCGGACGGAACAGGTCGGTCCTGAGGATCAGCCTCTCGCCTGAAAAGCCGACGCGTTTTCGCGCTTTGATGAAGCGGGTGCGTATCAGGTCGGCCCAAACCCCCTGTCCTCGCATTCTGCTGCCGAAATCAGGGTCATTGTCGCGCCCTCCCCTTATTGCACGAATGATTCCCATGACCTTCGCGGCTCGGTCTGGGTGATGTTCCTGAAGCCAGGCGCGGAATAGGGGTGCCACCTCGAAGGGGAGCCGAACCGGGATGAAGGTCGCGTCGCGAGCCCCGGCGGCGGCGGCGGTGTCGATTATGGATTCTATCTCATGATCCGTGATGGCGGGAATGATGGGAGAGATGCTGGCGACGACCGGCACGCCTGCTTGCGCCAGCTGACGGATAGCCTCCACCCGCCGGAGGGGATGAGCCGCGCGAGGTTCGAGAGTGCGCGCGACCTTTGGGTCAAGGGTCGTTACGGAGATCATTACGGCAACGAGCTGGTCGCGCGCCATCTCCTTCAGAAGATCAAGGTCGCGAAGAACCCGGTCGGACTTTGTCGTGATGAAGAGTGGGTGGCGGCATTCAGCTAATATCTCAATAGATTGGCGGGTGATCTTCCAATCCCGTTCGATCGGTTGATAGGGATCGGTATTGGTCCCCATGGCGATAGGGGAGACTCTGTAGGACGGCTTTGACAGTTCGGCGCGGAGGAGGGCGGGCGCATCCGGCTTGGCGAAAAGGCGCGTTTCGAAATCCAGGCCGGGTGACAGATCGTGATAGGCGTGAGTTGGCCGGGCGAAACAGTAGATGCATCCATGCTCGCAACCAGAAAAACTATTTACAGACTGCGAAAATCCGATGTCTGGAGACGTGTTCTTCGTGATGATCGTGCGCGGATGTTGAACCGTAACAGTTGTGCGAAGCCTTGGAATTTCGCCATCCACGGATTCCTGATCGTCCAGCCAGTCGCCATCTGCTTCCCGCTCTGGCAAACCAAAACGGCTGCTGGTCTGGTTTTGCGTTGCACCTCGTCCACGTTCCCTACGCATTGCATTTCTAGAACATAAAGAGAACAAATGCGCAAGCTGGCGTTTAGCGGTTAGGGAAAAAAGTTCGATGTTAGCGACGCTCAATGATGGTCAAAATCTCGTGATAACGCGCCTCGCAGATGCCGTTTCGTTGTTCTCTCGCCAAGAGGCTTTTGTCCTCTGCGTTTAGGAACAGAGAGGGGCGCTGTGTCGAATTTCTGAATTGGATGACAACTGGCGTGCCGAATGACGCTGGATATGCTGGTAGATCGTTGGCTAGGGTGCCCAAATGCGTAGGCTCCGTGGAGCCGTCTTGGTCATAAAGCTCCAGATAGCGTTCAAAGGTGGTCCAACCGACCTCTGCCCAAGCCCCCCAACCAAAGCTGTCTGATGTCTCCGTTAGCGGTATGTCCAGCACGCAACGGATGAAATTCCGCTCATCGAACTGACAGAGATCATTATTGAAGCGTGCTCTTTCAGCTCGCTCGGCCTCCGGTATAGCCCATACCTCATCAGGCAGCTTGTAGGCCCAGTCTTTGACGAGGCCACGATGCTCTTCTCCACAGATTGAGCATGTAAAACTGTCGTTCAACGATATCTCCCATACCCAGCTGAGTGGCCGTATGTCTCTCTGCCTCCCAGAATGAATTATCAAGAATGCCCCGACAAATCATTACACAACTGTTACTGGGTTGGTCGCAGCCCCGATAAGCGTTGATCGATTGGCTAAAGGAGAGATCCGGCGACTTGTTGCGGCTGATGATAGTGCGGGGATGTTCGACCGTGACCTGTGTGCGACGGCGCGGTGCGGGGCCATCGATGGCATCAAGCGTATCGAGCCAGTCGCCGTCAGCGATCTGTTCCGCGATATTGAAGCGGTGACTAGCGACATTCAACGTCGCGCCTCGACCCTTTTCAGCAACCATGCTTCCTTAGAACATAAAGGGAACATGGTGGCAAGCGTCGGTAGGTCAGCGCTCCATCAGGCGAGGCATCAGTTCGACGAAATTGCAGGGGCGATAACGGCTGTCGAGCTGGGTGGAGAGAATTCCGTCCCAAGCGTCCTTCACCGCACCGGTAGAACCCGGCAGCGCGAAGATATAAGTCCCGCGCGAGACGCAGGCGGTGGCTCGCGACTGTATCGTCGAAGTTCCGATTGTCTGGTAGCTGAGCCAACGGAACAGCTCGCCGAAGCCAGGTATTTCCTTGTCCTGGACCTGGGCGATCGCTTCCGGGGTCACATCGCGACCGGTGACGCCCGTGCCTCCCGTGGAGATGATGCAATCAATCTGTGGATCGTCAATCCAGCTATGCAGGCGCGCAACGATGGCGGCTCGATCGTCTTTTTCGATATAGCGCGCAGCCAATATGTGGCCCGCCGCCTTTATCCGCTCGACCAAGGTGTCGCCGGATCGATCGTCTGCAAGGCCTCTGCTGTCGGACACAGTCAGGACCGCAATTCGCACCGGCAGAAATGGCCGGTCCTCATCGATCGGCATTAGTCAGAGCCGCCCGCGATGCTGGGTGCGGACAGATTGCTGTTCTGGCTCAGCCTGACCATGCGCGCGCCTTTGGCGGTGGGGAAGGTGGGCCACATGCCCTGCGCCATCCCGGTGAGGCAATCAGCGCTGCCCTTCGCCTGGATTTGGTACATCCAGTAGTTGCGCATGACGATGTTCACATAAGCGCGGGTTTCATAATAGGGCAGCGACTCCATGAACAGGAGAGGGTCGCCATTGTCCTTGACCTCGCTGTTCCACCGTTCGACGGGCAGCGGGCCTGCATTATAGGCGGCCATGACCTTGGGCAGCAGCCCGCCGGTGGCGCTCATGCTGCGAAGGTTTTCCAGATAGCGTTGGCCATATTCCATATTGGTCGATGGCACGAACAACTGGGCAGGGGAGGAAAGGCCCATATCGCTCCCGGTGCCGGGAAGGACCTGCATCAGGCCGCGGGCACCCGCACTGCTGACGACGTCGCTACGGAACCCCGATTCCTGAAGCGTGTGGGCATAGATCAAGGCGGGATCGACACGCCATCCGCCATCCGGACGCCAGTCGGGCGTCGGGAAGCGGGCGAAGCTGCCAGGCTGTTTACCCGCCGGACCATTATGCGCGAGCCAAAGCTGAGTGGCGGGAAGGCTGAGAGCGTTGGCCAGCTTCAGCAGCGCGTCATATTGGGCCGCGCCGCCGATCCGCGCCTGGTGGCGAATAAACTGGTCGGCCTTCGCGATCTGCCCGATGGACGCAAGAGCAATGGCCGCTCGGACATTCGGACTGTCCTTGAGCTGTTGCCAATCGGCGGCGCCAAAGTGGGGCGGCACTCTGGCGCCGCCAACGGGCATGCCCAGTGTCTCGCGGGCAAGCAAGCCATAGAAGGTTTCATCGGATCGAGCTGCCGTCTTCAAAAGGCCCTCGACCTTTTCAGCCTGACCGCAGACCATATAGGCGCGGGAAGCCCAATAGGCTCCCGCTGCCCGCATGTCGGCATTTCCAGCGAGAGCCGCAACATTGGCGAACGCAGGTGCGGCTGTGGCACAGTCATGCTGGCGCCAAGATGCGAGACCCAGCGTCCAGTGTGCTTGCACCGTCCAGTCGCTGCTCGAACGGGTTTCGAGCGCTCGGTTGGCCATGCGGCGTGCGTCGGCGTCGTTATTCTCGATATAATAGGACCAGGCGACACGCTGGCGCACTTCCGTCACGCCTTCAGGGGTGAGGCCGATTTCCCCGGACGCCAGCAGCGTTTCCGCTCCGACAGGATCGTCATTCTTGATGAAAGGCGTGATCTGGCCAACCAGCGCCTGTGCCAGCAGGTCGGTCTTCGTCGTGGCGACATATTCGCGGCGGGGTGCGGAACCCAGCCATACCATCTTCTGGATTTGCGGGAGGGTAGGCAGGATCGTCGCGCCGCGCTTTTGCGCCAGACGCGAAAGTTGATCCGCGTTGGGAAGCCAAGCTGCCTTGTTCACCAGGTCGAGCACATCGAACAGCTCAACGCGTGGAGAGTCCTTCGCCACATAGAGGTCGGAGAGGGCAACGAAACGCATCGGGTCCTGCGGATCCAAAGCCAGGATCATGGCTTTTGCGTCAGCCCAACTCTGATTCGCCAGTGCGCCGTAGATGGCCGAGTAACGCCCCTTGTCGGCGTCATTGATGGACAAGGCTGAGTTGAAGTCGGACCTGAACGCTGCGGCCGACGGCGCTTCATTCGCTTTTGCGGGCATGGCTGCGGCGGCACTCATGGCGGCCAGAGCCAGACAGGAAGATCGGGTGAGCGCGCGAATCACTGATGCATATCCTCGACCAGGCGTTGCAATGTGCGCCAACATTCCGCTTTCGCCGCAGGCTGCCCGAGCAGCAGCCGCGGGTGGAAAGTGGCTAAAGCAGGCACAATGCCGCCATCATGGTTAAAAAAGTGTAAACTTTCCATCCCTTGCTTGTCTTGTACGGGAAGGAATGTGCGGATCGTCCGGTCGCCCAGAAGCAGGAGCTTAACGGGAGCGGCGAGGGAAACATGGGTGCGCATGCGGTCGGCCGCAGCATTCAGATCCGCCGCCTCCACCATGCCGCCGGGTGGGCGCGCGCAAAAGAGGGAAGCGATGTAGACCGTCTCACGCGACAAGCCGATCGCAGAGAGCATGGCGTCGAACAAGCGTCCGGCGCGATCGGCAAGCAATGTGCCTGCGTCCATATCGGCCGGATCGGGCATGTCCGTGATTATCATCAGCGGCGATCCGGCTTGTCCCTGCGGCAATATCGATGGTCCGGACCAGCGGCGCTCGGGTTGTCCCGCGTCCTCGGCGAGCCAGGTTGTGAAATCCTGAAGCGTTTCGGGCTTCTTCACTGTGATGGGAGCGGAGGTAGACGATGGCGGGGTGGCAGCTGGCGTTGGACGCAGCCAATTGACCGGCGTTTCCGTCGTCGCGCCATCAACGCCCGCCATGTCCCACCACGCCAGATAGGCGCTGGCAGCATCGGCCAAGTCTTCCGTCATTCCCCGCATCGTTCTTCTAGGGCCAGAGGTTGACGCCGGGGTCAAGAATCTTCATCGGCAACCAGTGGTAAATCGTTTGAGTAATGCGGCGGCCGGACAGGACAGGGAAACTGTCCGGCCCGTCTCGATGGAGGGATTATGAGCGAACGGGAATCGATGCCCTATGACATCGTCATCGTCGGCGGGGGACCGGCGGGGCTGTCCGCGGCGATCAGGCTGAAGCAACTGGCCAATGACGCCGGTCAGGAACTGGCGGTGTGCGTTCTGGAAAAAGGGTCCGAGATCGGCGCCCATATTCTGTCGGGCGCGGTAATTGATCCCAAGGCGCTTGATGAATTGCTGCCGGACTGGCGCGACATGGGCTGTTCGCTTGCTGAGGTGCCGGTACGCGATAATCAGCATTGGTTCCTGACCAAGCGCGGCAAATTGCCTGTGCCCCACATCGCTACGCCACGCTGGATGCACAACAAGGGGACCTATACCGGGTCGCTGGGCAATCTGTGCCGCTGGCTTGCCGAGCAGGCTGAGGGCCTGGGTGTCGAAATATTCCCCGGCTTCGCCGCCGCCGAAATTCTCTACAATGAAGATGGTAGCGTAAAAGGCGTTGCCACCGGCGACATGGGCATCGACCGGGAAGGCAATCGCAAGGGCGATTATCAGCCGGGGCTGGAACTGCACGCCAAATATACCTTCTTTGCCGAAGGCGCACGCGGCCACCTGACCAAGATCCTCAAGCGCCAGTTCGAACTGGACAAGGATTGTGAACCGCAGGTCTATGGCCTGGGCATGAAGGAACTGTGGGATATTGATCCCGCCAAGCACAAGCCGGGTCTGGTCATCCATACGCAGGCTTGGCCGCTGACTGACGCCTATGGCGGTGGCTTTCTTTATCATCAGGCCAACGGGCAGGTTGCAATCGGCTTCGTGGTCGGCCTCGGATACCGCAATCCTTACCTCTATCCCTTCGAGGAATTTCAGCGCTGGAAACAGCACCCGGCGATCCGCCAGTATCTGGAAGGCGGCCGCCGCGTGTCCTATGGCGCGCGCGTGATCAATGAAGGTGGCTGGCAGTCGGTCCCGAAGCTGGTTTTCCCGGGCGGCGCGCTGATTGGTTGTTCCGCAGGCTTCGTCAACGTGCCGCGCATCAAGGGCACGCATACGGCAATGAAGTCCGGCATGCTGGCAGCCGAAGCGGCGTTCGAGGCGATTCAGAACGAACGCTCGCGCGATGTCCTGCATGACTATGATGATCGTCTGCGCTCCAGCTGGATCGCTGACGAGCTGAAGCTGGTCAAGAATGCCGAGCCGCTGCTGGCCAAGTTCGGCAATACGATCGGCACGTTGCTGGCGGGCATCGACATGTGGATGCGCACGCTGAAGATCGGCCTGCCCTTCACGATGAAGCACAAGCCGGACAATGAAAAGATCTGGCCCAAGGAGATCGGGCACAAGATCGACTATCCCAAGCCCGATGGGGTGATCAGCTTTGATCGCCTGTCCTCTGTGTTCCTGTCGAACACCAATCATGAGGAAGACCAGCCGGTTCACCTTCAGTTGAAGGACCCGTCGATCCCGATCGCCTACAACCTCCCCATGTATGACGAACCGGCGCAGCGTTACTGCCCGGCAGGGGTCTATGAGGTGGTTGGGCAGGAAGAGGGCAATCCCCGGTTCCAGATCAACGCCCAGAACTGCGTCCACTGCAAGACGTGCGACATCAAGGACCCGACGCAGAACATCAACTGGGTGGTGCCCGAAGGCGGCGGGGGGCCGAACTATCCCAACATGTAGGCGCCTGCTCTCTGCGATGTTGCTGCCGATGCTGCTGGCTTCCCCTGCTCGCGCATCGGTGGATCGATCGAGCGCGCTGCATGCTTATGCGCGGGGCAGATTGGCCGACAGTGACGGAGCGGCGCGCATTGCGCTTAATAGCTATCGCGATGCGTTGGCCGGGGATTCAGATAGCGTGGAGGTGGCGAGGCGTTCCTATCTGCATGCTTTGATGAGCGGCGACATGGCTCTGGCCATGCGTTCGGCAAGACTGCTTGACGCCAAGGAACTGATGCCAAGGGACGGGACGCTCCTGTTCCTCGGCGAATCTTTGGTCCGAAGGGATTGGAAGGCGGCTGGTCGGATCACGGATCGGGTCGCGGCTGAAGGCAATTTCGGGTTTCTTGCACCGATAATCCGCAGCTGGATTGCGGTGGGCGAAGGCCGGGTTGCGCCGCCAGAGATCGACCCGGCGGATCGCTATGCCTCCCTCGCGCGCCGATACATTGATGAGCATATCGCGCTCCAAGCGCTTGGCCGTGGCGACATTGCGGATGCTGGGCTGGCGATCAATCGCGCGCTGGGGCTGCGCACGGTCGAACTCGCCGAAATGCGGCTGACCTTCGCTGCGCAGCTTGCGGCTCGGGGCGCGAGAACGGAGGCGATGGCTTTGCTTCCTGATGGGCGGGCCGAATATGTTCTGGCGCGGAAGGATATCGCGCGCAAACGCGGAGCCGGGGAAGCGGGGCGAGCGCTGACGCCAGCACAAGGGTTTGCCCGCCTGCTCGCGCGTTTGGCTACCGATATTTCATCGGATGAGAGCACGCGAATGCTCGCGATCAGGCTGGCTCGCATCGCCAGCTTCGCCAATCCCGGCGGCGCTGATGGGCGGTTGGCCCTGGCGCAATTGCTGACCGAAGCTGGGCGCGGGGAACAGGCTGTGTCTGAACTGAACCAAGTCGCGCCAGAAGGTTGGTTTGGGTCGCTTAGGCACACGGCGATGGTCAACGCACTCGCGGCGTCTGATGACAGCACGGCAGCAATATCGCTTGCCCGCTCTTTGGTTAAGGCGCCTGGTGCGGATGTGGATCATATGGTGAAGCTGGGGCAGTTGCTGGCCCAAGCGAAGGATTTCACCGGGGCTGCTGACGCCTTCCGGATGGCCGAAGGGCGCTACGGCGCGGACAATGTGCCTTGGGCTCTCTTGCTGATGCGGGGTAGTGCGCTTGAGCAGGCGGGCCGCTGGGACGAAGCGCGTACAGCCCTGGAGCGCGCTGCGAAAATCGCGCCCAATGAACCGGCGGTGCTGAACTATTTGGGCTACGCTCAGGTCGAGCGGCGGCAGAATGTTCCGGCTGCGCTGGAACTTCTGAAGAAAGCGAATGCCCTGAAACCAGACGACCCGTCCATAACGGATTCTCTTGGATGGGCGCATTTCGTGGCTGGAGATGTGCAAACGGCGGTGCCGGTGCTGGAGCGTGCAGCCGAAGGCGCTCCGGCTGATGTAACCATCAACGAGCATTTGGGCGACGCGCTATGGGCCGCCGGACGCCGTTATGAAGCGCGCTACGCCTGGCGGGCCGCGGCCGTCTTCGCGGAAGGAGAAGTGGCGGCGCGACTTCATGCGAAGGCGAAAATCGGGATGACACCAGAATATGCCGCACCCTGAAGCTGCAATGTTGGCGGAAACCGCTTTCGCCAAGGTGAATCTCGCCCTGCACGTGCGAGATCGGCGGCCGGATGGCTATCATGCCCTGGAAAGCCTGTTTGTCTTTGCGAAGGACGGAGACCTGCTCAGCGGAAGTCTAGGCCATGGGGAGGAAATCAGCCTGACGCTGGATGGGCCATTCGGCAAGGCTTTGGGGTCCGGCACAGATAATCTTGTCATGAAAGCCGCCCGGGCGTTGCAAGAACGTCTAGGCGAAGCGCGCGGCGCTGCGTTGAAGCTGACGAAAAACCTGCCGGTAGCATCGGGCATTGGCGGCGGCTCTGCCGACGCGGCGGCGACGTTGCGATTGCTGAACCGGCTGTGGGACGCACAACTCCCCGGCGCTGAACTGGAGCGCATCGGCCTGTCCCTGGGTTCGGACGTGCCAGCCTGCGTCAGCAGCGTTACGCAGATGGTGCGCGGCCGGGGCGAAGTGCTCGAGCCGCTCGATGTCCAAGGCTTGGAGGGGGCCGCGATGCTCCTGGTCAATCCAGGTGTCGGCGTCTCCACGGCCAATGTCTTCAGCCGATGGGACAAACTGGATCGAGGCCCCTTGACTGCCGCTACCCTCGACGATGTGATCGCAAGCGCGCGCAATGATCTGGAACCGGCGGCGATCGCGGTAGCCCCTGTCATTGCCGACGTGCTTTCGCTGCTATGGGAGCAAGCGGGCGTCAGGCTGGCTCGGATGTCAGGGTCTGGCGCAACCTGCTTTGCGTTGTTCGATGATCCGGGCGGGCGAGCCGTGGCTGCGCGCACAATATCAGCAATGCAACCCGGCTGGTGGGTAATGGAAACGGAGATCGGCGGAGCGTGAGCGAGGCATTTACACAGGTGGAAGGCGGCCCCCTCGACCTGCTCATCATCGCGGATCATGCGTCGGCTCATGTGCCTGCCGACATCGATCTGGGTATCGATCCTGCCGTGCTGAGCAACCACATTGCCATAGACATCGGAGCGGCCGAGGTCAGCCGGTTACTCGCGGAGCAGTTGGGATGCACCGCGATATTGGGTGGCGTTTCCAGACTTGTGATCGACCTTAATCGTGAGGATGACGCGCCGGGCCTGCTGCCCGTGATGAGCGACGGCCATGCCATTCCGGGCAATCGCCATGCGGACCTTTCTGATCGCATGATCCGCTTTCACCATCCCTATCATCATCAGATCGGCCGACTGCTCGACGGGATGACGTCGCCTTTCATCCTCTCAGTGCACAGTTTTACCCCGCAGCTCGCAAGTGACCCAGAGGCAGAGCGGCCATGGGACATTGGCGTGCTTTACAATGAAGATGACCGTGCGGCCCGCATCGCCATTCCAATGCTGAAGGAGGCTGGCCTGATGGTCGGCGATCAGTTGCCTTATTCGGGGCGCTTGCTGAACGCGACCATGAACCGTCATGCCGAAGCCAATGGCATACCCTATCTTGGCATCGAGATGCGGCAGGATTTGGTGAGCGATGGCGAAGGACAAGGCCGCTTCGCCCGCATAATTGGCCCCATCGTGCTACAATGCCGCAATAGCCTTGCGTGACTCGTCCCTTTTTGGAAAGGAGGCGCGCAAGAAGGGTAGGTTTTATGTCTCATACATTCGACAAGTCGAAACTCCCGAGCCGCCACGTCTCGGTTGGTCCGGAGCGCGCTCCGCATCGTAGCTATTATTATGCGATGGGCCTGACAGAAGAAGAGATTGGCCGTCCCTTCGTAGGCATTGCCTCGGCCGGCAATGACAGCGCGCCTTGCAACACGACGCTCGACATGCAGGCGGACTTTTGCCGTCAGGGCGTGAATGAAGCTGGCGGCATGCCGCGCCGGTTCAACACCATCACCGTCACCGACGGCATCGCGATGGGCCATCAGGGCATGAAAAGCTCGCTGGCGAGCCGCGAAGTCATCGCGGACTCGGTAGAGCTTTCGGTGCGTGGTCACTGCTATGACGCGCTCGTAACCTTCGCTGGATGCGACAAGTCGCTGCCGGGCATGATGATGGCGATGCTGCGCCTGAATGTTCCGTCGATCTTCGTGTATGGTGGGTCTATCCTGCCGGGCCGGTTTGAAAATCGCGACGTTACTGTCGTTGATGTGTTTGAGGTGGTCGGCAAATATGCAGCGGGCGCCTGTCCGCTGAAGGATGTGATCGCGCTCGAAAAGGTCGCTTGCCCGGGGCATGGCGCATGCGGCGGGCAGTATACCGCCAACACTATGGCGTGCGTGGGTGAGGCAATCGGCCTTTCGCTGCCGAACAGCAACATGGCGCCCGCTCCCTACAAGAGCCGCGAAGAGGTCGCCGTCGCCGCTGGCCGTCAAGTGATGGAACTGTTGGCGAAGAACATCCGTCCGCGTGATATCTGCACTCGCGAAGCCTTCGAGAATGCAGCCCGGATCGTCGCTGCGACGGGTGGCTCGACCAACGGAGCGCTGCACTTGCCCGCCATGGCGAACGAGTGCGGCATCGATTTCGACCTGTTCGACGTGGCGGAAATCTTCAAGTCGACGCCTTACATCGCTGACCTTAAGCCCGGCGGCAAATATGTCGCCAAGGATATGTACGATGCTGGCGGCGTCTACATGCTGATGAAGACGTTGTACGACAACGGCCTGCTGCATGGCGATTGCATGACCGTCACCGGCAAGACGATTGCCGAGAATATCGAGGAAGTGACCTGGAATCCTGACCAGAAGGTCATCTATGACGTCAAGTTGCCGATCACCCCGACGGGCGGCGTCGTGGGCTTGAAGGGGTCGCTTGCGCCCAATGGCGCGATCGTGAAGGTGGCGGGCATGCACCGCCTCCAATTTGAAGGGCCTGCTCGCGTTTTCGATTGTGAGGAAGACGCTTTTGCGGCGGTCGAAGCGCGCGATATCGCCGAAGGATCGGTTATCGTCATCCGCTATGAAGGCCCCAAAGGCGGTCCCGGCATGCGCGAAATGCTGTCGACCACTGCCGCGCTCTACGGTCAGGGCATGGGTGAGAAGGTGGCGTTGATCACCGACGGGCGCTTCTCCGGCGCGACGCGAGGCTTCTGCATTGGGCATGTTGGACCAGAGGCTGCCGAGGGCGGTCCGATCGCGCTGGTCGAGAATGGCGACGTCATCGCTATCGACGCCGAAGCAGGCAGGATCGACCTCAAGGTTTCTGAGTCCGTGCTGGCCGAGCGGCAGAAGAACTGGAAGCCTCGCCAGAATGATTATCAGTCAGGCGCGCTCTGGCGCTATGCACAGAATGTGGGACCGGCTTACAAGGGGGCAGTGACGCATCCCGGAGCGAAGACCGAAACCCATGTCTATGCGGATATCTGACCAGATCGCCGGGGTGGGGCTGATGTGCCTTGCCCTGGCAGGCTGTGATCAGGGCGAAGGGGCGCAGAGTCCCTTCGCGAACTCTGCATCGGAAAAGAGGGCTCTTGCGGACTGCGCGATCGGTGCCGACGCCAAATGGGCGCGTACTTGCGTTGTCGAGCAGGACGGAGAGCTTCTAACCATCCGCCACCCGGATGGTGGGTTCCGCCGTTTTCATATTCTGGGGAACGGACGAGGGTTAGCATCGGCTGATGGCGCGGAACCCACGAAGATCGCCGTAACCAGCGGCGCTGTTATCGAAGTCAGCGCTGGCGGGGATCATTATAGGCTGCCAGCAACCATCCCTCCGGCGGCCGTGCCATGATCGGGACGGCCATCCTGACCGCCGCCCAGATGCGGCAAGCCGAGCAGGCCGTGTTCGCGAGCGGTATCCCAGAATATGAACTCATGGAGCGCGCGGGGGCCGCTGCGGCAGAGGTCATCTGGCGCGCGGGGGGTCGGCGGGACCTTCTGGTGCTGTGCGGTCCGGGTAATAATGGCGGCGATGGCTTTGTCGTTGCCCGTTTGCTGCGGGCGCGGGGCGTGCCCGTCCGTGTCGCAGCTTTGGGGGAAAGCCGCACGGAGTCGAGTCGCCGTGCACGGGTAGCATGGAATGGGCCGATCGAGTCCCTCAATGACGCGGGGTCGGCAACCCAGGTGGTCGATGCTCTATTTGGCACGGGGCTTTCGCGTGGGTTGGACACAGTTGTTGCCGAACGGCTGAACAGCCTCACGCAGCGAGCCGGTCTCAGCTACACCATCGACCTGCCGAGCGGGATCGATACGAACAGTGGTGCACTGCTGTCCCCGGTGCCGCAATTCGACGTCTGTATTGCGCTGGGGGCGCTCAAGCCTGCTCACGTGCTGCATCCTGCGGCCGGCACGTTCAACCGGCTGATTTGCGCGGACATTGGTGTGGGGGGTGACGGAGCCGTTCATAGGCTTACTCCGCCTCGCCTGACAGCGCCGGGAGCAACGGATCATAAATATAGTCGTGGACTGGTAGCCATAGTGGGCGGCAGCATGGCGGGGGCAGGGCGGCTTGCTGCCGAGGTTGCGGCACGCTCCGGCGCGGGCATGGTTCGACATCTGGTCATAGACACAGGTTCTTCGGCTTCGGATGCCGTCGTGACGTTGCGGGCTGACGAGCCCGATCAGGTAGAGGCGCAACTTCAGGACGAGAGGTTGGCGGCGGTACTCGTCGGGCCTGGCTTGGGCCATGATGAGCATGCAGCCGATCGTTTGAAAGCAGTGCTGCAATGCGGTCATCCACTGGTGCTCGACGCTGACGCACTAACATTGTTGGCAACGGGGCAGGTGGGGCCAGTTCCGCCTTCGTCGATCCTGACGCCACATGAAGGAGAGTTCGTGCGGCTGTTTGGCGATCTGCCCGGCAGCAAGATTGATCGTGCGGTTGAAGCAGCCCAGCGAACGGGGGCCATAGTGATCCTCAAAGGATCGGACAGCATCATCGCGGCACCCGATGGCCGCGTTGCTGTAGCAACCGGCGCGTCATCCTGGCTATCGACAGCCGGGACGGGGGATGTTCTGGCAGGCTTGGCTGCTGGACGGCTGGCGGTCGGGGGAGACGCGTTTCGCGCGGCGAGCGAAGCCGTGTGGCTTCATGGCGAGGCAGCGAGACGCGCAGGAGCGGCGTTTATTGCGGATGATTTGATCACCCGGTTGCCAGCGGCTATCGCCTCCCGCCTGTGACCGACATCGACAATGACCTTATTATTCGCATCGCCGCAAAGGGCGATGGCGTAACCGCCGACGGGAGGCACGTGCCGCTCGCAGCGCCGGGAGACAGGCTGGCGGCCGATGGCAGTCTTTCAACTGGTCCCCATCATGTTGAAGCGCCCTGTATTCATTTCCCCGCCTGTGGTGGGTGCGAACTGCAGCATGTCGATGAGCAAAGCCTCGCTGAGTTCGTCACGGGGCGCGTGACCGGCGCCTTGATGGGGCAGGGCCTGGCGGTGCCACCTGGATCATTGCTGCCGCCTCATTTGTCGCCGCCCAGGACACGGCGCCGCGCGTCATTACGCGCCGTTCGGGAGGGGCGGCGGATCGCCATCGGTTTTGCTGAATCGGGTAGTCACAAGCTGATCGATCTTGCGATGTGCGAGATATTGGAGCCTCGGCTTTTTGCCCTGATCGAGCCGCTGAGAACGTTGCTGCCCCTGATCCTGCCGGATAGGCGGGCCGCGCATGTTCGCATGTCCCTCATCGATCAGGGCGTGGACCTGCTTCTGGAGAATGTTCAGGTTTCGGGCTTGGCGGCGGACGAGGCGTTGCGGGACTTTGCTGCCGTTCACAGCCTGGCGCGATTGACGATCGATGAAGGCGATGGCCAGCAAACGCGCTGGGAGCCTGAGCCGGGCACGATGACATTTGGTGGGGTTGCCGTAGCCTTTCCGCCCTTCGCCTTCCTTCAGGCCACTCCAGATGGGGAATCTGCGCTGCTGGAGGTCGTGAGAGAGGCTCTACCCGCAAGCGGTGCGGTTGCCGACCTTTTTAGTGGGCTTGGTACATTCGCGCTCGGGGTTGGTAAGGAGCGTCCGGTTTACGCGGCCGAAGGCGCGCGCGATCTGGTGCTTTCGCTCAAACTGGCGGCCAATCGCGCTCAACGACGCATGGTTGCCGACCATCGCGATCTGTTCAGGCGGCCGCTGGTTCCTGAAGAGCTGAACCGGTTTGCAGCGGTGGTGATCGATCCGCCACGGGCGGGCGCGCGGGAGCAGGTGATGCAGTTGGCGGCGTCAACAGTGCCGGTCATCGCCTATGTTTCGTGCAATCCGGCGAGCTTTGCCCGCGATGCGGCGCATCTTGTGGCGAGCGGTTATGTTTTGGACAAGGTGAAGCCGGTCGGCCAGTTCCGATGGTCGACCCATGTCGAACTGGCGGCGGTCTTTCGCCGTCCTTAAGAAAATCCCTCGCCACATATTTGCAGCGAGGGACAGGCACCCTCTCCAAAGGGGAGCTTGAGCCTTTTAGCCCAGCTTGATGACAGTTGCGCGACGGCGTGCCGGAACCGGATCGGCGTAGAGGCTCGCCATCGGCTCGTCCTCCACCTCGATGACCGCTTCTGATGTGAAGCCGTTGAACCCGGTGCGCATCGCCGCGCCATATGCGCCGAGCATGCCAATTTCGATATAGTCGCCGACAGCCACATCGTCAGGCAGCATGAACGGACCCACCATGTGATCCATGTCGTCGCATGTCGGGCCGTAGAAGGAGAAGCCGGTCAAATCCGCTTCGCTCTCTTCCTCACGCAGCAGGGCGACTGGGAAACGCCAGCCGATATGCGCAGCGTCGAACAGCGCGCCATAGGCACCGTCGTTGATATAGAGTTCGGTGCCGCGACGACGCTCTACCCGCACGATGATGGAGCTATATTCGGCTGAAAGCGCGCGGCCAGGCTCGCACCACAGTTCAGCGGAATAGCTGATCGGCAGGCTTTCAAACCCGCGATAGATAGCGTCGAAATAGGCTTCCAGCGCTGGCGGTTCCATGCCCGGATAAACGGACGGAAAGCCGCCACCTACGTCGATGATGTCGACCGTGACAGCCGCATCGACGATCGCTGCGCGGACGCGCTCGATGGCGTCGCTATAAGCCTGTGGGCTCATCGCCTGACTACCCACGTGGAAGCAGATGCCGAGCGCGTCGGCTGCCTGACGGGTGGCTATCAACAGTTCGCGGGTTTCGCCGAGTTCCGCGCCGAACTTGGAAGCGAGGCTCAGTTCAGAATGTTCGGACGAGACACGCAGGCGGACGCACAGTTCAAGGTCCGTGGCGTCGTCGGTGGCGCGAACGATTTTTTCCAACTCGTCGATCGTGTCGAGCGAGAAGGTGCGCACGCCATGAACGTGATAGGCCTCGGCAATGGCTTCTTCAGCCTTCACGGGGTGCATGAAGCACAGCTTCGCTTGCGGTAGCGTTTCCGCGACGAGGCGAACCTCGGCGATGGACGCAACGTCATAATGCGTGATTCCGCTGTCCCAAAGCGTCCGAAGCAAGTCCGGCGAGGGATTGGCCTTCACGGCATAGAGCGAGCGCCCCGGAAACTTCTCAGCGAAGAATCGGGCAGCGCGGGCCGCAGCCTGCGGGCGGATCAGCGTTACCGGTGCTGCCGGTTTGAGGGCGGTCGCTACCCCCAGCGCGCTATGGTGCTTGTGCAACTCAAGGGACCTCCAGTGTAGTTCATGGCAATCAAGCTGCCTTGCGGTGGAAGTCCCATGGGGCAGCGGAAGGGCGATATATGCTTAGGGGTCCCCCCTGTAAAGCGCGCACGTAAATTTTGTTGCGCGCGCCGCTATGAAATGTGCGTCAGGAGAGACGGGCCTTGAAATCCTCGTAGGAAAAGCGCCGGATTTGCTGGAGTTCGTCGGTCTGCGAATTCCACAGCCAGATAGAGGGGAGAGGTACGCCGTTGAAGGTGTTAGTCTTTACCATCGAGTAGTGGGCTTGATCGAGGAAGGCGACGCGGCGTCCTGGAGTCGCGCCGCCTGGGACTCGATAGTCGCCGATGATGTCGCCCGCGAGGCAAGAGGGGCCGCCGAGTCGCGTCACCGGGCCTTCTTCCTGTTCATGGAGCATGGCGGGGCGGTACGGCGCTTCTATGACGTCAGGCATGTGGCAGGTGGCGGAAATGTCCGTGATGGCGACGGGCATGCCATTGTCGATGACGTCGAGGATTTCGCCGATGAGGATTCCCGCGTCGAGGGCCATCGCCTCACCGGGTTCGATATAGAGTTCAAGGCCGGTCTGCGCCTTTATCCGCTGGAGAAAGGTGATCAGGTCGTTGATCTGATAGTCGGCGCGCGTGACATGATGGCCACCGCCGAAGTTCAGCCATTTCAGGCCGCTGACATGCGGCATGACGCGAGATTCGATGGCTGCCCAGGTGCGTTGGAGCGGCAGGAAATCCTGTTCGCACAGGTTGTGGACATGGAGGCCATCGACGCCTTCAAGATGTTCCGGGCGGAGTTGATCGATGGGGAAACCGAGGCGGCTGTGGGGCTGCGAGGGATCATATTTGGGCACTTCTCCCTCGGCGTGGAGGGGGTTTATGCGCAGACCGATGTCGAAGTTCACACCGTTCATTCTGGCATCATCGATGACGGGTTTGAGCCGCGCGATTTGGCCGGGGCTGTTGAAGATGACGTGGTCGGAGATTTTGAGGATCGCCGCCAGATCGTCCGGCTTATAGGCGGCGCAGTAGGTCGCGACCTCACCGCCATATTCTTCGCGGCCGAGGCGTGCTTCGTAGATGCCGGACGCGCACACGCCGTCGAGATATTCGGCTACTACGGGGCCGAGGGACCACATGGAAAAGGCCTTGAGCGCGCCCAGCACCTTGATGCCCGCGCGATCGCCTATGTCGCGCAGGATGGACAGGTTCCGGCGGATCGCGGCCTCATCCACCACGAAGGCGGGTGAGGGGACGCGGTGAAGGTCGAAATGCGCGAAGGCGGCGGGATCGCCGGCTTTGGTTTCCATATATGCGCTCCATTCTCCCTCTCCCCTTGAGGGGAGAGGGTCGGGGAGAGGGGAACAACGCTAGGGACGGGTCATTCCCCTCTCCCGCCTTCGCTGCGCTCGGCACCCTCTCCCCTGAAGGGGAGAGGGAATTTAGGATTAGAAATCCAGCGGCGCGTCCAGTTCCTTTACCTGCCAGGGAAGGCCGTGCTTGTTCAGCATGTCCATGAAAGGATCGGGATCGAACTGTTCGATGTTGAACACGCCCTCGCCTTTCCAGGCGCCGGTCAGCATCATGGCCGCGCCGATCATCGCCGGAACGCCGGTGGTGTAGCTGACCGCCTGGTTGCCCGTTTCGGCATAGGCGTCCTCATGATCGCAGACATTGTAGACATAGACGGTCTTCTGCTGACCATCCTTCACGCCGGTGGCGATGTCGCCGATGTTGGTCTTGCCCTTGGTCGTGGAGCCGAGGCTGGACGGTTCGGGGAGGACCGCCTTCAGGAACTGGAGCGGGATGATTTCCTTGCCCTCGTAGATCACCGGATCGATGCGGGTCATGCCGACATTCTGGAGCACTTCCAGATGCTTGAGGTAAGCGTCGCCGAAGGTCATCCAGAAGCGGATGCGCTTGATTTCGGGATAGTGTTTGGCGAGGCTTTCCAATTCCTCATGATACATGAGGTACATATTCTTTTCGCCGACCTGATCGAAGTTGAACACCTGCTTGTGCTTCAAAGCCGGGCCTTCGACCCACTTGCCGCCTTCCCAGTGGCGCGAGGGGGCGGTCACTTCGCGGATGTTGATTTCCGGGTTGAAGTTAGTGGCGAAATGCTGGCCGTGGTCGCCGCCGTTGCAGTCGAGAATGTCGAGCGTGTCGATGCGGTCGAGCAGATGCTTCTTGATGTAGGAGGCGAAAACGCTGGTGACGCCGGGGTCGAAGCCCGAACCCAGCAGCGCCATGATGCCTGCTTCCTTGAACCGGTCCTGATAGGCCCATTGCCAGCTATATTCGAACTTGGGCGTGTCGCGTGGTTCGTAATTGGCGGTGTCGAGATAGTCGGTCTTGGTCGCGAGGCACGCGTCCATGATGGCCAGATCCTGATAGGGCAGGGCGAGGTTGACGACGAGTTTCGGCTGAACCTTCTCGATGAGTGCGATCGTCTCTTCGACATTATCGGCATCAACCTGCGCCACGTCGATGGTGACGCCGGTGCGCGCCTTCACCGATTCGGCCACCTTTTCACAGCTGACGAGGCGGCGGCTGGCGAGCGTGATATGGCTGAAAATGTCACTGTTCATCGCCATCTTGTGAACCGCGACAGACCCGACGCCGCCTGCGCCAATGACCAGAACCTTGCTCAATTTAACTGCTCCATAGGTGAAGCGCGCCCGTTGCGCGAAAGCGCCCATATAGGGGCTGCGCGTGACAGCGCAAAGTCAGACATAAGCTACCGCCATTCGTTTCGAGCGAAGTCGAGAAACGATATGTTTGCGCTTGCCGTTTCTCGACTACGCTCGGAACGAACGGAGGGGGCTAGAAGCTCGCGCCATCGACCTTGTTGATCTTGAGCGTGTCGAGATCGACCTCCGGCACGCAGCGCAGGTTGATCGCGCGCATTGGGCCGTTCGGGGAATCGCCTTCCGCGAAAGATTGCGTGCCGCAGACGTTGCAGAAGCGGTGCGTGATCTGGTGCTTGTAGAACTGATAGTCGGTCAGCTTGTCCTCACCGCTGTTTAGCGTGAACTGGTCGGCGGGGACGAAGGTAAGGAGGAAGCCCTTGCGGCTGCAATGGGAGCAGTTGCAGGACATAGCCTCCGTGGGTGCGTCGGTAGCTATGGTGAAGGTGACTGCGCCGCAGTGGCAGCTTCCGGTGTAGGGCATGGGGGGCTCCTTTTAAGTAGGATCTAACCTCAGGATTGCAGAGCCGGGTCGCCGGGAATGGCGTCAATCAAATCAACGATCGATTGTGCGTTTGCAACATAAGTTCTGACAGAATCTTGGCTCAGTTCTTCGTCCGGATGATGCACAACTCTGTTACGAATTTGGCTCAAAATTCGGATTTCCGGAACGATGCTGGAGCTAATTGCGCCAGCACTTGTAAGGAAGTCAAGCTTTCGCCGGAAATTTGGCTCTGAATTGCCGGTTGTGACCAACTGTACGCGACCATAAAGTCTTCCAATTGCGCGCTCAACGTTGACCCACGACGTTACGATGGCGTCAATAGGCGATAATCGGGCAACCTCCTCAACATCCTGTGCCTGCGCAGTTTCTTGCTGGGGTGGTGACGAGGGCAAATTGTTTATCAATTCCTCGGTCGTAATCTCAATCCCACCCGGTCCTTTGAACGATTTTATTCGACCGATGAGTGCGGAGATTTGTTTCTTGAACATCAGGGCTACAACAACAATGCCAATTGGCCATGCTGCACTCGAAAGAATGCTACCAGTTGCAGAAATTACCGAAGGCCAGATATGGGCGTCGCTCTCCTCCCCCTTTGGAGGTGATCCAACGTAAATCGTCAGATTGGCTGGATGCCGAGAGAAAGGCTCCTCGTTGGCCACTTGTACCTTTATAGGCGCGGAAACGTTTTCCTGTGTAACGGCTTTCAACGGCGGCCCCCCAGCTCTTCTTGACGTTTATGGTGTACCATCCCGTTATGGCACTCAAGTCACTTAGCCAACAAGTCGTTTCAATGCCGTGATAGTATCCGCTTCCGCCGCAGGCTTGTCCCGCCTGATCCGCGCGATCCTCGGGAAGCGCATCGCCAGCCCCGACTTGTGCCGCTTGCTGTCGTGGATGCTGTCGAAGGCCACCTCCAGCACCAGTGACTTTTCCACCTCTCGCACCGGGCCGAAGCGGTTGACCGTGTTGGTGCGCACGAAGCGGTCCAGCCATTTGAGTTCTTCGTCGGTGAAGCCGCTATAGGCTTTGCCGACGGGGAGCAGTTCGCCCTCCTCCGTCCAGCAGCCGAAGGTGTAGTCCGAATAGAAGGACGAGCGTTTGCCGTGGCCGCGCTGGGCGTACATCATGACGCAGTCGGCGGTCAGGGGATCGCGTTTCCATTTATACCAGAGCGCGGCCTTGCGTCCGGCGACATAGGGGCTGTCGCGGCGCTTGAGCATGACGCCTTCGATGGCGGCGTCGCGGGCGCCTGCGCGGATGTCGGCGAGGCTTTCGAAGTCTGGCGCTTCGATGAGGGCGGAGATGTCGAAGCGGTCGGGGTTGAGGGTCGGGACGATGGCTTCGAGGCGCGGGCGGCGTTGCTCCCACGGGAGGGCGCGAAGGTCTTCGTCGGCGTGGAGGAGGATGTCGTAGAGGCGGACGAAGGCGGGGTAGTCGGCCATCATCTTGGCCGTCACTGCCTTGCGGCCGAGGCGTTGCTGGAGGGCGTTGAAGCTGGCTGCTTCTCCACCCTGGAATTCTCCTTTGACTAGGAGTTCGCCGTCAAGGACTGCGTGGGCGGTGAAGGCTTGCGCGATTTCGGGAAAGCTGCCGGTGATGTCATCCCCGGCGCGGCTATAGAGGCGGGTCTGCTCGCCGGTCCCGACTATCTGGATGCGGATGCCGTCCCATTTCCATTCGGCGGCATAGTCGCTGAGGTCAACGCTGTCGGCTTCGAGCGGGTGGGCGAGCATGAAGGGGCGGAAGAAGGGCGTGCCTGCGGGGTCGGGGCGGCCAGACCTGCCTTCGGCCCAGTCGAACAGGGCTTTGTAAGGCGGGGAGAGGGCGTGCCAGCATTCCTCCACATCATCGACGTCTAGGTTGAAGGCTTGGGCGAAGCCGGTCTTGGCAAGGCGGGCGGAGATGCCGACGCGCAGGCCTCCGGTGGCGAGTTTCAGGAGGGCGAAGCGGCCGGAGGCGTCGAGATGGTCCATCATTTGCGCGAGGGTCGCCGGGGCGGCGGCTCGGCTGACGCTGTGTAGGCGGTCGATGATGGCGGAGAGAGTGAGGGAGCCGTCGTCTATCTCTGGCGGCTGGTCCTCGCTCTTGGGCCACAGGAGAGCGACGGTTTCGGCAAGGTCGCCGACATAGTCCCGGCTCATTTCGTAGAGGACGGGGTCGGTGCGGGCGCGGATCATCTCGCCGATGGCCGAGGCCTTGACGGCCTTGATGTCGAGGTTGCCGGTGAGGGCGGCGAGTGCCCAACCGCGATCGGGGTCTGGAGCTTCGCGCATGTAGCGGGCAATGAGGTCCAGCTTGCCGTTGCGCGAACGGGTGTAGACGAGGCCGTCGAGGAGCTGGGAGAAGGCGCGCATTATGCCTTACTTCCGTTCGTTTCGAGCGTAGTCCAGAAACGATATGCGCGTCCTTCCCGTTTCTCGACTTCGCTCGAAACGAACGGGGCTGGGGGAGGGGAAACCAATGGCGAGGTAGGACGAAGCATCAGCCCTCATCCTCATCTTCGCGCCCTACCAGTTCCAGCGCTCGCGCGCGCATCTGGTGGGTCATGCACCAGTGGAGCAGGGCTTCCTCGCGGCCGTGGGTGATCCAGGTTTCGGATGGAGCGACTTCGCGGATGGTGCTGGTCAGTTCGTCCCAGTCGGCATGGTCGGAAATGACGAGAGGGAGTTCGACATTCTTCTGCCGCGCGCGTTGGCGGACGCGCATCCAGCCTGACGCCATGGCGGTGATGGGATCGGGCAGGCGGCGGCTCCAGCGGTCGTTGAGGGCGGAAGGGGGCGAAACGATGAGGTGGCCGCGCATCTCCTTGGCCGGAACGCCGGTGGCGGGGCGGAGTTCGCCGAGGTCGATGCCGAAATCCTGATAGAGCGCGCACATGCGCTCCATCGCGCCGTGGATGTAGATGGGATCATGATGGCCGCGCGCGCGGACTTCGCAGATCAGGCGTTGGGCTTTGCCGAGGGCGTAGGCGCCGACTAGGACGCAGCGGTCGGGATGGGCCTGAAGCGCGGCGAGCAGGCGGTCGACTTCGCTGCCTGTGTCAGGGTGACGGAAGACGGGGAGGCCGAATGTGGCTTCGGTGACGAAGATGTCGCAGGGAACTGGCTCGAACGGCTTGCAGGTGGGGTCGGGGCGGCGCTTGTAATCGCCGGTGACGATGACGCGCTCGCCCGCATGTTCGAGCAGGATTTGGGCCGAGCCGAGGACATGGCCTGCGGGAATGTAGGAGATGTCCACCCCGCCCATACGGATTTGCTCGCCATAGCCGACGGGCGTGCCGCTCGCCGTGCCGTAACGCAGCGCCATGATGGCGAGGGTTTCCTGCGTCGCCCAGACATGGCCGTGGCCGCCGCGCGCATGATCGGCATGGCCGTGGGTGACGAGCGCGCGTTCGGCTGGCTGTGATGGATCGATCCAGGCGTCAGCGGGGCGGACGTATATTCCGGTGGGGTGCGGTTCGATCCAATGGGGCATATCCATCCAAGAAGATGGGAAATGCCCCTATTGTTCCGCAAGAGGTCCGGTTAGGCGGCCTTCTTGAGTTCCAGCTCCAGCCGATCCCAGATTTCGACCAGCGCCTGGACCAGGTCCTGCATCATCTCCACGGTATGCGCCGGGCCAGGCGTGAAGCGTAGCCGCTCGGTGCCGCGCGGGACGGTGGGGTAGTTGATGGGCTGCACATAGGCGCCATATTCGGCGAGCAGGATGTCGCTGATCCGCTTGGCCTTTACTGGGTCGCCGACCATCAGCGGGACGATGTGAGTAACCGACGGCATCACCGGCAAACCCGATTCCGCCATCAGGCGCTTCAAGGTGGCGGCGGCGGCCTGCTGGCCTTCGCGCTCTTCGTTGGACTGTTTGAGGTGGCGGACACTGGCCAGCACGCCAGCCACGAGCACGGGCGAGAGCGAAGTCGTGAAGATGAAGCCGGGCGCATAGCTACGGATCACATCGACGATCATCTGGTCGGCCGTGATATAGCCGCCCATGACGCCGAAAGCCTTGCCCAGCGTGCCTTCGATGATGGTCAGGCGATGCGCGACGTCATCGCGTTCGGAAATGCCGCCGCCATGCGCGCCGTACATGCCGACTGCATGGACTTCGTCCAGATAGGTGAGCGCGTTGAACTCGTCGGCCAGGTCGCAGATCGCGGCGATGGGGGCGACGTCGCCGTCCATCGAATAGACGCTTTCAAAGGCGATCAGCTTGGGCGCGTCGGGATCTTCTGCAGCGAGCAGCTCGCGCAGGTGATCGACGTCATTGTGGCGGAACACGCGCTTCTCACAGCCGGAATTGCGGATGCCCGCGATCATCGATGCGTGGTTCAGTTCGTCTGAAAAGACGATGCAGCCGGGAAGCAGCTTGGCGAGAGTGGAAAGTGCGGCTTCGTTCGACACATAGCCGGACGTGAAGAGCAGGGCCGCTTCCTTGCCATGCAGATCGGCCAGTTCGGCTTCCAGATCGACATGATAATGGGTGTTGCCGCCAATGTTGCGAGTGCCGCCGGAGCCCGCGCCGACATCGTGCAGCGCCTCTTCCATCGCGGCGACGACCTTGGGGTGTTGACCCATGGCGAGATAGTCGTTGGAACACCAGACGGTAATCGGCTTCGGGCCATTATGGCCGTGGAAGCAGCGGGCGTTAGGGAAGGCACCCTTGTTCCGCAGGATATCGATGAACACGCGGTAGCGGCCTTCGCTGTGAAGCCGGTCGATCGCCTGCGCGAAGATATGCTTGTAGTTCACGTAACGCCCTAGTCCCTTAGTGGCCCGCATTCCCCTCTTGCGGGCGTTTACCTGCTGCCGCGCTTCATTACCAGCGATAACCGTTCGCAGCGTTAGGGAGAAATACCTATCACGATGATAGGGGAAATTGGGAGTGGACCAAAGGTCTCACCCCTCAAAGCGCTTCCATCTGGGTAAGGCCGAAGTCGGCGAGCGCCGGGGCGAGCGCCGCGACGCTATTGTCGAGGCGGGTGAACACGGCTCTTCCGGACGGGGGCGAGGCTGGCCAATCCTGTCCTTGTGTCAGGTAGGCGATGCGGCGCGCGATCCCCTCCCCGCCGTGGACAAAGGTGAGGGGCCTGGGTGCGGCGGCCGCGAGTTCCGCCTCCACCAGCGGGAAGTGCGTGCAGGCGAGGACGACAATGTCCATAAGGTCGCCGCCGGGCTGATCGAGAAGACCAGCAAGAGCGTCGCGGGCGACGGCGGGGTTCAAAGGCTCGCCGCGCAGCTTGGCTTCGGCCAGCTGGACAAGGGCGGC
This sequence comes from Sphingobium sp. Cam5-1, assembly GCF_015693305.1. Classification (NCBI taxonomy): domain Bacteria; kingdom Pseudomonadati; phylum Pseudomonadota; class Alphaproteobacteria; order Sphingomonadales; family Sphingobiaceae; genus Sphingobium; species Sphingobium sp. Cam5-1. The sequence goes on from NZ_CP065138.1 coordinate 976,574, forward strand.
GGAGCCGTGACGCAGGACGGTGCAGTCTGCTCCGAACTCGGCCGTTAGGCGATCAACATAGGGCTGGCGCACGGTGGCATCGGTGCCGAGTACGCCGAATACGCGGCTTTTTGAAAGAAGCGCGGCTGGTTTGATCGCGGGGACGGTGCCGACGACGGGGATGTCCAGCGCGGCGCGGACAGCGGAGAGCGCGATGGTCGAGGCGGTGTTGCAGGCGATCACGGCAAGGCGCGGGCGGAAGCGCTCGACCAGGCGGCCAAGCAGCGCGGGCACGCGGGCGGCGATTTCCGCCTCGCTCTTCGTCCCATAGGGGAAGCCTGCGCTGTCGGCGGCGTAGACGATAGGGGCGTTGGGCAACGCTGCGCGTGCTGGCGCGAGGATGGAGAGCCCGCCGACGCCGGAATCGAAGAAGAGCAGGGGGGCTGACGGGGCGACCTTCATTATGGCGCACATGTCGCGGGTGAGGATGAGGCTGTCAATATTGGGGTTTCCTGATCCGCCCTGCGCTAAAGGCGTGGGGAGGATTTGTTTCGGTTGGTGCAGCTTCGCCATTGCCCCCGGCAGCGGCAACGCTATGGTCGCGCCGCAATCATTTCGGCGAGATCATGAATCCTCCCTGGCTACTTCCCACATTCGTCCTGCTGATATCCTATCTGCTGGGGTCCATACCCTTTGGTCTGCTATTGACGCGCGTCACAGGCGCCGGGGATTTGCGGCAGATCGGGTCGGGCAATATCGGCGCCACCAACGTGCTGCGGACGGGTCGCAAAGGGCTGGCGGCGGCGACCTTGCTGCTTGACCTGCTGAAGGGCGCGGCGGCTGTGCTGATCGGCGCGGCGTTGATCGACAATGGCGGGCCGATGGCGGGCGCGATGGCCTTTATCGGGCATTGCTATCCTGTGTGGCTGCGCTTTGCGGGGGGCAAGGGCGTAGCGACGATGATGGGCGTGGTGACCGCGCTGCACTGGCCTGCGGGAATTGTGTTTGCGCTTGTATGGCTGGGGGCGCTGTTCGGGACGAAATGGTCTTCAGTTGGCGGCATGGCGGCAGGGATCAGCGCTCCGGTCGCGTTGTGGTTCATGGGGCGGTTTGATCTGGTTCCTGTAGCACTGGCAATGATGTTGATCCTGCTGTGGCGGCACCGGGCCAATATCGCGCGGCTCGCGAAGGGGACCGAACCCAAGATCGGAGCTGCCAAAGAGTGAGCGAACAGGAGCGGTTCGATCGCCTCCGCCTGATCCGTTCGCCCCGCATCGGGCCGGTTACTTTTCGGCAGTTGATGGCGCGCTTCGGAAAGGCGGGAGAAGCTTTGCGGGCAGTGCCGGAGCTTGCCGCGCGGGGCGGCGGGAAGGCGGCTGTGGCGGACGCAGGCGCTGTCGAGCAGGAGATTGCCCGCAGCCGGGCGCTCGGCGCGCGCTACTTGCTGATGGGGGATCAGGATTATCCCTTTCTGCTGGAACAGATGGATGGTTCGCCGCCTGCATTGATCGTGCGCGGCGATGTTGGGCTAACCGGGCGGCAGTGTGTGGCGATGGTGGGTGCGCGAAATGCTTCTGCCGCAGCTTGCCGTTTCGCGCGGACTCTCGCGCAGGAATTGGGACAGCAGGGCGCGGTGGTGGTGTCGGGCCTTGCGAGGGGTATCGATACGGCCGCGCATCAAGGGTCGGTGGGAACCGGGACGATCGCGGTTATCGCCTGCGGCATCGATATCGTGTTTCCGCCAGAAAATGGCGACTTGCAGGAGCAGGTGGCGGGTGAGGGGCTGCTGGTTACGGAGCATCCTCCCGGCATGCAGCCGCTCGCGCGTCACTTTCCGGCGCGTAATCGCATCATCGCTGGACTGGCCGCGGGGACGGTGGTGGTGGAAGCGGCGCCCAAATCGGGATCGCTCATCACGGCGCGCCTGGCTGTCGAGGCCGGGCGGGAGGTCATGGCGGTGCCGGGATCACCAGCCGATCCACGGGCGCAAGGTTGCAATCACCTGATCCGCGAAGGCGCGACGCTGGTACAGAATGGCGCGGATGTGATCGAAGCCATTGGCGGCATCGACCAGCGCATGGTGCGGCAGGGGCGGCTCGACTTTAGCGGCGCGCCGGTTTCGTCCGATGTGGCGGGGCAGGAGCGGGAGATCGTTCTGGGTCTGCTGGGTCATGCCCCAGTGCCTGTCGATGAGGTCATTCGTCTATCTAGCCTTTCCCCAGCCATCGTTCAGACCGTGCTGCTGGAATTGGAACTGGCAGGTCGGCTGGAACGTCGTGCGGGCGGCAAGGTGAGCCTGTCGTGATGCTCTTGACGCAGGGCACCGCCGCCTTCCAGACTCGCGCGTGTACGTGAGAGAACTCAAAAACCGGGGCATGAATGCAGCTTGTCATCGTTGAATCGCCAGCCAAGGCGAAGACCATCGAGAAATATCTGGGCGGCGATTTCCACGTCCTCGCCAGCTATGGCCATATCCGCGATCTGCCGCCGAAGGACGGGTCGGTGGACCCGGACAATGGCTTTGCGATGTCGTGGGAAAATTACGGGGACAAGGGCAAGCAGCTGAAAGCCATTGCCGATGAGGCGAAGAAGGCGACGCGCCTGATCCTGGCGACTGACCCTGATCGCGAAGGGGAGGCGATCAGCTGGCATGTGCAGGAAGTGCTGCGCGCGAAGAAGGCGCTGCCTGCGACCGTGGACCGGGTGACCTTCAACGCGATTACCAAGGCAGCCGTGCTGGACGCGATGGCGAAGCCACGCGCGCTGGATGAGGATCTGATCGACGCCTATCGGGCGCGGCGGGCGCTCGACTATCTTGTGGGCTTTACCCTCTCGCCGGTGCTGTGGCGCAAGCTGCCGGGGGCCAAGTCGGCGGGGCGGGTGCAGTCGGTTGCGCTGCGGCTGGTGGTCGATCGCGAGCGTGAGATTGAGAGCTTCGTCGCTCAGGAATATTGGTCGGTCGCGGCCGAGATGGAGCAGGGCGGGCAGGGCTTTACCGCGCGCCTGGTGCGTTGGAAGGGCGAGAAGATCGACCGGCTGACCATCGGCAAGGAAGGCGACGCCATGGCCGCGAAGGCGGACGTGGAGGCTGGGCGCTTCACCGTCGAGAAGGTCGAGACGAAGCCGGTTTCGCGCAATCCTCCCGCGCCGTTCACGACTTCGACATTGCAGCAGGAGGCCGCCCGCAAGCTGGGCTTCTCGGCCAGCCATACGATGCGGATCGCGCAGCAACTGTATGAGGATGGCGCGATCACCTATATGCGTACCGACGGCGTGCAGATGGACGGCAGCGCCATTTCCGCCGCGCGCAAGGCGATCGCGGAGCGCTATGACGGCGGATATTTGCCGGAGAAGCCGCGCCAATATCAGACCAAGGCGAAGAATGCGCAGGAAGCGCACGAAGCCATTCGTCCGACCGAGTTTGGGCGGGACAAGGTCGGATCGGGCGATCATGCGCGGCTGTATGACCTGATCTTCAAGCGCGCACTGGCGAGCCAGATGGCTTCGGCGCGGCTGGAGCGGACGGTGATCGATTTGGTCGATGGCACTGGGCAGCACGCATTGCGCGCGACAGGTCAGGTGGTGATCTTTCCGGGCTTCCTCGCGCTCTATGAAGAAGGGCGCGACGATGCCGAGGATGACGACAGCAAGCTGCTGCCGCGCCTCGTCGCCGGGGACGCGCCTGCCAAGAAGAAGGTGACGGCCGAGCAGCATTTCACTCAGCCGCCACCGCGCTATTCGGAAGCGTCGCTGGTCAAGAAGCTGGAGGAACTGGGCATCGGGCGGCCTTCGACCTATGCCTCGACGCTTCAGGTGCTGAAGGACCGCGACTATGTGCGGGTGGAGAAGAACCGCTTCTTCGCTGAGGAGAGTGGGCGGCTCGTGACGGCGTTTCTGGAGCGTTTCTTTGAGCGCTATGTGTCCTATGACTTCACGGCGGGCCTTGAGGACGAGCTGGACGAAATTTCTGGCGGTCGGGCGCAATGGCAGGCCGTTTTGGAAGCCTTCTGGCGCGACTTCAAGCCCAAGACCGCCGAGGTCATGGAGCAAAAGCCGTCTGACATCACGGCTGAACTGGACAAGTTCCTGGAACCGATGCTGTTCCCGCCGAAGGCCGACGGCAGCAACCCGCGTGCGTGCCCGATGTGTGGCGACGGACAGCTGGCATTGCGTGGCGGCCGGTTCGGCGCGTTCATCGCCTGCTCCAACTATCCGGAGTGCAAATTTACGCGCAAGTTCGGGCAACCGGGCGGCAGCGATGGCGGTGATGACAAGGGGCCGGAGGTGCTGGGGCAGCATCCCGAAACCGGGCAGGACATCGTGCGCAAGTCCGGGCGCTTTGGTCCCTATATCGAAATGGGCGAAGGGAAGGAGGCCAAGCGCGGCTCTATCCCGAAGGACTTGCCGGATGGCGAAATGACGCTGGATTGGGCGGTGAAGCTATTGAGCCTGCCGCGTGAGGTCGGGCTGCATCCGGAAACGGGCAAGCCGATCGTCGCGAATATCGGACGCTTTGGGCCTTATCTGCTGCATGACGGCAAATATGGTCGACTGTCCTCCACCGCCGAAATTTTCGAGGTGGGGATGAATAGCGCCGTCGCCAAGCTGGCCGATGCGGCAAACAAGGGCGGGCGCGGTGGCGCGTCGCGCGAGCCTTTGAAGGTGCTGGGCAAGCATCCGCGTACCGAGGCCGAGATCAAGCTGATGGCAGGGCGCTATGGCCCCTATGTCACCGACGGCACGACTAATGCGACCTTGCCCAAGACGATCGAGCAGGATGCCTTGACGCTGGAGGAAGCGGCGCAGTTGATCGACGCGCGGGCTGCCGCGGCGCCTGCGAAGAAGGGTAAGAAGAAGGCCCCGGCCAAGAAAGCTGCGGCGAAGAAACCTGCTGCCAAGAAGGCCCCGGCGAAGAAGGCGGCGGCGGAGTAGATCTCCCGCCACCTCCCGTTCGGGCTGAGCTTGTCGAAGCCTCTTACTTTTTTGAAAGGAAGAAGAGCCCTTCGACAGGCTCAGGGCGAACGGGGATAGATGAGTGCTACTCCACCCAATCCAGTCCGATGTCGCGGTAGATGAAGCGGTCGTCTTCCCAATCTTCCTTCACCTTGACGTGGAGGTAGAGGTGGACCTTGACACCCAGCAGCTGCGCCAGTTCGGCCCGAGCCTTTGAGCCGATTTCCTTGAGGCGCTGGCCGCCCTTGCCGAGCACGATGGCACGCTGGCTGGAGCGGCCGACAAGGATCTGCTGATGGATTTCGACTGAGCCATCCTCGCGTTCTTTATACTGCTCCGTATCGACTGCGGCCGCGTAAGGCAGTTCGGCGTGAAGCTGGTGATAGAGCTGCTCGCGCGTGATTTCGGCGGCGAGCATACGGTCGGTTGCGTCGGAGACCTGATCTTCGGGGAAGTGCCAGGGGCCTTCGGGCATGGCATTGGCGAAGGCGGTCTTGAGCTCGGGCAGGCCATCGCCGGTCGCGGCGCTGATGAAGAATGTCTCTTCGAAGCCAATTCGTTCGTAAAGCTTCTGGGTGTGAACCAGCAGCTTCTCCTTGATGGCGATATCGACCTTGTTGAGGATTAGCCATTTGCGTTCGGGCCGATGTGTGAGCGCTTCGATGATCGGCTCCATCTTGGGGCCGAGGCCCGCCTTCCCATCGACTATCAATGCGATCAGGTCAGCGCCTTGCGCGCCGCCCCATGCGGCCTGAACCATCGCGCGATCAAGGCGGCGCTTTGGTGCGAAGATGCCGGGTGTGTCGACCAGGACGATCTGCGTGTCGCCTTCGATAGCGACGCCCATGACGCGGGTGCGGGTGGTCTGCGCCTTGGGACTGGTGATCGCGACCTTTTGGCCGACCAAGGCGTTGACCAGTGTGGATTTACCAGCGTTGGGGGCGCCGACTATGGCGATGACGCCGCAGCGTTGGTGAGGTTCTGAAACTTCCAAACTATACTCCGTTCGCGCTGAGCTTGTCGAAGCGCCTTACTTATCTTTGTTCGAGTGCGCGAGGATCGAAATGAGATCCCAGTCCTCGCGGATGAGCGCGAGCTTCTTTGCACGGCTCCAGCCCTTGATCTGGCGCTCTGCTTCAATCGCCTCGATACGCGTGCTGAACTCTTGTGACCAGACCAGTTTAACGGGCCGCCGAATCTGAGTGTAGCTTGCGATCCCTCCCGCCTCGTGTTGAGCTACGCGGGTTTGTAGATCATCCGTGTGGCCGACATAAAAACTGCGGTCGGCGCAGTGGAGCATGTAGGTGTAGAAAGGCATCTTCGCTCTGAAAGGAAGTAGGGCGCTTCGACAAGCTCAGCGCGAACGGGGGTTGGAAATTGGGACTGATAGGACGTTCAATTCGTCAGCTTATCCAACAACGCCTTCGCCGCAGCCGTCTCCGCCTCTTGCTTGCTTCCCCCCGTTGCGCTCGCTTCTCCTGCGCCCTTGATGCTCACCGTCACCGTGAAGCGCAGCGCATGGTGTGGGCCGGAACGGTCAGTCATCGCATATTCCGGGGGTTTGCGGCGGTTGGCGGCGGCCCATTCCTGAAGGGTGGACTTGGGATGTTTGGGCGCGCTTTCCTGCGTGTCCACCCGGTCGGCCCAGAGACGACGCACTAGCCTGCGGGCATCGTCAATGCCTGCTTCCAGATAAAGCGCGCCAATCAGCGCCTCCATGACGTCGCCCAGCACATTGTCGCTGTCGGCCGCGCCGTCGTCGCGGGCCTGTTTGCCGAGGATGAGATGCGTCGGGACGCCAGCCGCGCGCGCTACTTCGGCGCATGTCTCACCCGACACCAGCGCGTTGAAGCGGCGCGACAGTTTGCCTTCAGGTTCTCCGGCAAAACGCTCATAAACCCATTCGGAGACGATCAGGCCAAGCACCCGGTCACCGAGAAATTCCAGCCGCTCATAATTTACGGCATTCGCGCTGCCATGGGTAAGCGCCTGACGAAAAGGCGCCTCGTCCTTCGGCGCTCGTCCGATCAGCCCGGCGAGCCAGCCAGACGTGTCGGCCTTGGTCAAAAGCCTTCCCCGATGCGGTTCCAGCGGGCTGCGGTGAACCATGTCCAGGGGAGCAGCCAATTGGCGCTGCCATCGGTGGAGAACACGGAAATCATCGCCTTTCCAACCAGATTTTCCTCAGGCACCAGCCCGATGCCGCCACCTTCGACCGCCGGGAAGCGGCTGTCCGCGCTGCGATCACGATTGTCGCCCATCATGAACAGATGGCCTTCGGGCACGAGGACCGTGTCGCGATCGTCGGCCGCGCCGTCCGGGACGAGGTCGAGGACGTTGTAGCTTTTGCCGCCGGGCAATGTCTCACGATATTGCGGGTAACGGCACTGACGCCCGCCGCTTGGCGCATCTTGCTCGAACTTCGGGCGGTAACAGGGGGAGGGGCTGCCTTCCTTGGCTGCAGCATCGACCATGTTAGGCGATACGGGGATGACGAGGTCGGCGACCCTCTGTTTCCGAATGGCCTGACCGTTCAGATAAACCGTCCCGCCGCGTACCGAGATCATGTCGCCGGGCAGGCCGATCACCCGCTTGATATAGTCATTCTTCTGGGTCGGCGGCGCCTTGAAAACCACCACATCACCGCGCTGCGGCGTGGATGCCAGGATGCGGCCGGGGATCAGCGGCAGGTTGAAGGGCAGCGAGTAGCGCGAATAGCCATAGGGCCATTTGGCAACGAGCAGATAGTCGCCGATCAGAAGGCGGGGCTGCATCGATTCAGACGGTATATTGAACGGAGAGACGATGAAGCTGCGCAGGACAAAGACGAACACCGCCAGCTTAGCGAGAAACCAAAGGAAGTCCCGCGTTTCGGATTTTGCGCTCATGCTATATTGTCTAGTCCTTCGATCCGCCTTGAAAACAGGCCGTTGCGGCTTTTGCTGCGTTGTAAACCCGCCGTCAAGCATGGTGGGCGGTGCATTGGCCGTTACGCTTGGGTAAGAGGCGGGAGAATCGACAGGTGCGGCGTCGTCGCTAAACACGGAAAAAAGAGGATTTACCCTTCCATGTCCAGCCCTGCACTGGAGGCCATTGCTGCCATCCCGCAGCCCGAATTGAAGTCCATCTTTACGGCGGACCCGAACCGGCTGAGCAAGTTCACGCTGACCCAAGGGCCTATCCGTTTCGACTGGTCCAAGACGCATCTGACCAGCGATCTGCTGGACGGCTTTCTGAAGCTGGCGCAGGAAAAGGACTTCGCCAAATGGCGTGACGCCTTTTTCGCGGGCGAGCCGATCAATAATAGCGAAGGCCGCGCGGCCGAACATCCCGCAGAACGGGGCGAGGGCAATGCGGAAAGCGTTTCGCGGGCAAAGATGCTGCACGCCCGCATGCGCGCGCTAATCGACGCGATCGAGGGGGAGGCGCTAGGCCCGATCCGCCATATCCTGCATATCGGCATCGGCGGGTCGGCGTTGGGACCTGACCTGATCATCGACGCGCTGGGCGGCGACGGTGCGCGCTATGACGTGGCGATCGTGTCCAATGTTGATGGGACCGCACTGGAGCGGGCGATCTCGCGCTTCGATCCGGAGGCAACACTGATCGCCATTGCGTCCAAAACCTTCACCACCACCGAAACCATGTTGAACGCCGCGAGCGCGATCAACTGGCTTGTCGAGGCGGGGGTGGATGATCCCTATGGCAAGGTGATTGCGCTGACCGCCAATCCTGACAAGGCGATCGAATGGGGCGTGGACGAAACGCGTATTCTGCCATTTTCCGAGACGGTAGGCGGGCGCTATTCGCTCTGGTCATCCATCGGCTTCCCTGCTGCGCTGGCGCTTGGCTGGGATGCGTTTCAAAGCCTGCTCGAAGGCGCGGCTGCCATGGATCGGCATTTCCGGCTGTCCGATCCGGCGCAGAACGCTCCCCTGATCGCGGCTTTTGTCGACCAATATTATGCCCGCTTCATGGGATGCCAGACGCGCGCGCTGTTCGCCTATGACGAGCGGTTGCGGCTGCTGCCATCCTATCTCCAGCAACTGGAGATGGAGAGCAATGGCAAGAGCGTGACACGCGATGGCCAGCCTGTCGATGGGCCGACAGCACCGATTACATGGGGTGGCGTCGGCACGGACGCGCAGCATGCCGTGTTCCAGCTGCTGCATCAGGGGACTATCCTGGCGCCCGTCGAGTTCGTCGCTTCGATCGATCCTGGCCATGCTCTTGATCCGGCGCATCACCGGGCGCTGCTGGTCAACTGTTTCGCCCAGGGTGCGGCGTTGATGCGGGGCAAGGACAATGATGCCGATCCGGCGCGCGCCTATCCCGGCAATCGGCCCTCCACCACGATCCTGCTGGAGGATGTGACGCCCGATGCGCTGGGCGCGCTGATTGCTTTTTACGAGCATCGTACCTTTGCCAACGCCGTGCTGATGGGGATCAATCCCTTCGATCAATTCGGCGTGGAACTGGGCAAGGAAATCGCCAAGTCGATCGAGGCGGAAGGGGCGAAGGGCTTCGACCCCTCGACCATGGCACTGATCGATCTGGCCTTGGGCGGTGCGTAGAGGCCCAAGATGATTGTAACTCCGCTGGATAGCCGCCATATCCGGCCTCCATCCAGCGGAGAGCAGCATGACCGATTACGATTTCGACCTTTTCGTCATTGGTGCGGGATCGGGAGGGGTTCGTGCGTCGCGGGTGGCAGCGGCTCATGGCGCGAAGGTTGCGGTCGCCGAGGAATATCGGGTCGGCGGCACTTGCGTCATTCGCGGCTGCGTGCCCAAGAAGCTCCTGATCTACGGCGCCCATTTCGCCGAGGATTTGAAAGATGCGCGGCGCTTTGGCTGGCATGTCCCCGACTGCGACTTCGAATGGAAAGTCCTGCGCGACAATGTGCTGGCTGATGTCGATCGGTTGGAGGGGCTCTATAGGAACACGCTGGAGAGCCATAAGGTCGAGTTGATCGCGGAACGTGCCACGATCACCGGGCCGCATTCGGTGAAGCTTTCAAGCGGCCGTGAAATCAGCGCCAGATACATCCTTGTCGCGACGGGGGCCTGGCCCGCGATCCCGGAAATGGAAGGAGCGGAGCATGGCATCACGTCCAACGAAGCCTTTCATCTTGAGGATGCGCCCAAGCGGATGGTGATTGTCGGCGGCGGCTATATCGCCAATGAATTTGCGGGCATATTTCATCAGCTTGGCAGCCATGTGACCATCGTCAACCGTTCATCGACGCTGCTGCGCGGCTATGACGAGCAGATCCGCGATCGGCTGCTCCAGATCTCCACGATGAAAGGCATCCAGTTCCGCTTCAATGCGGAGATGGATCGGATCGAGAAGAATGAGGATGGCACGCTGTGCATGCATTTCAGCAATGGCGATCCCATCCCCTGCGACACGGTGATGTTTGCGACGGGACGCCAGCCGCATGTAGAAGGGCTTGGCCTCGAAAATGCAGGCGTGGAGCTGGACGACAAGGGGGCGATCAAGGTCGATGAATATAGCCGCACGAGTTGCGAGAGCATCTATGCGGTTGGCGACGTTACGAACCGGCTGCAATTAACGCCGGTCGCCATTCGGGAAGGCCATGCCTTCGCCGACACGGTGTTTGGCGACAATCCCAGGACGGTGGATTATGACTGCGTCCCGTCCGCCGTATTCAGTCATCCGCCCCTGGCTGGCGTAGGATTGACCGAGGCGCAGGCGAAGAACAAGCTTGGGACGGTCAAGGTCTATACGTCAGACTTTCGCCCCATGAAGAACGTTCTTGCCGGCCGGGACGAACGCGCGCTGTACAAGATGGTGGTGGATGCGACCACAAACCGCGTGGTTGGATTGCACATGATTGGGCCAGACGCGCCGGAGATTCTACAGGCTGCGGCGGTCGCGGTGAAAGCGGGGCTGACCAAGCAGCAGTTTGACGACACTGTGGCGCTCCACCCAAGCATGGCCGAGGAACTGGTGCTGCTGAAATAGGTCAGCGGGCCGCCGCGAAGGTCACGACCAATGCGTCGCGCCACGCGGCTTGCCGTGGATCGATGGGGTGGATTTCGGTTACGCCATGCAGGATGCGGCGGTCGTCGATCAACACCGTGTCCCCAGGCCGGGCGAGGGTGAATTCACCTAGAGCCGTGCTGTCCGGCGCGCCGATGCGGGTCACGCCTTCGTCCACATTGCGCCGTTCGATCAGCATCACCAGGACCCAGTCCACCCCGTCGCGGTGCAATCCTTCAGGCGTCGGGCGGCCGATATGCTCCTCGCGCGTCTCGATGCGGAACTGATGCATTTCGACATGCCACTCCCGTGCGCCATCGGCTCCAAAATTCGCCGCGCAGAAAGCAAAGATCGCTTGCGTGACAGGGTTGTCGATCGTCGCCTGATGGACAGGGTCGAACCAGCGCTGCACGTCTCCGTTAAGGGGGTTATAGTCGCGGCTCTGGAAATGCGGTTGGTGGGGCTTGCGCGTGAAACGTCTCTGCTCACAGCGAAATGCGGCATGCCGTCGCCGACGATAACGTCCCCCGTCCGCCATGTAGAGATCGGGGCCAAGGTCATTCCAGCTATCGGCGAATTGCGCCCAGCATCCTTCATCGGCTTTCAGCATCGTCAGCATGTGAGGTCCGGTGATGCGGGCGAAGCCATCGCGTGCAAGGTCTGCCTGCAATTCGGCGCGGTGAAAAAGGCCGTGGTCCATAAGTCCGATCTTAAGCAGCCGGAGAAGCCCGCAAAGGGCCAGTTTCCGCAAGCTGGGTGCTGGCGAGGCCGATCAGCCGATCCAGTAGGGCACGATCTGGCGGTTGTCCGGATCGACGCGGATCGGCCGGTCGGCGGGCGGGAAGGCGCGCTGGTCACAGCTTTGGCGCGGGCAGAGGCGGCAGGTTATGCCGATGGGCGTTGCTGCCCCCTCCATCTCTAGCTGTAGCCCGTCGGCATAGACGAAGTTCGCCGCATGGGCGACTTCGCATCCCAAAACAACGGCGTAGCGGCGTGGGGTGCGTGAATAGCTGCCCGAAGGCTTTACCAGTCCTTTGGCCATGGACACGTAGCGCACGCCGTCAGGCGTTTCGCCAAGCTGGACATTGATGCGGTCGGGTATGGCGACGGCTTCATGCACGTTCCACAAGGGGCAGGCGCCCCCGAAACGGGCGAACTGCAGGCGGGTGGCGCTGTGCCGCTTGGTGATGTTGCCCGCCATGTCGACGCGGCAGAAGAAGAAGGGGATGCCTCGCAGGCCGGGGCGTTGAAGGGTCGACAGGCGATGGCAGGCCTGTTCGAAACTCACCCCGAAACGGCGGCTGAGGCGATCTATGTCATGGCGCACTTCCCGCGCGGCTTGCCGGAATTGGGCATAGGGCATCAGCAGCGCGCCAGCGGCATAGTTGCCAAGGCCGATGGCGAGGAGGCGGTCGGCGCCTTCTACCGGCAGCGCTGCCCGGTTCACGACGTCGGCAATCACGGCCTGGCCCTCCAGCATCATGAGTTGGTGAGACAGCATGAACTTGCGGCTTTCCGTCGGGAGGGCCGCATTCACGAACAGGCGGCGATCGTTAGACGAATAGGCGCGCAGGGCTGAATCGGGCGTGTCGGCGATAAGTGTTTCAATGCCGTGGCGGCGGGCGAGAGCCTCCACCAGCATGCCTTCGTCCAGAACCTGTCCGGCCGTGAAGCTGGAGGCCATGTCCTCCGCCAGGCAATCGAGCGCGTGGACATAGTTGCCCGCCTCATGAAACCAGTCGCGCGCCGCTTCCCAGGGTAGGCGCGCCTGCACTTCATGATCGTTGGCAATCGCCTCCTCGATCATGTTGATGCGCTCGTTGGCGCGCATATGGGCGTTATAGAGGTCGATGTAGCGGGCCGCGAACTCCGGGAACTGGAGGTGCAGCTTTTCGATGCGCTCGGGTTCCATCAGTGGGCCGGGCAGTTCGGGGTGGGCCAGTGCAAAAGTGAAGGCGCCGAGCAGCTGCTCTTCCTCGCGGCTGTCGAAACTGGCCCAATCAGTGGGGAAGGCGCTGGCGACCGCCGCCTTTACCTTGGCAGTGAGAGGCCGGTCGTCATTTTCCAGCTGGCTGAGATAAGAGACGGAAATCCCCAAGGCTTGCGCCATCGTGGCCTGGTCCATCCGGTGGTCCAGGCGAAGCTGCCGCAGCCGTGGACCTGCGAAAATACGATTGCCTCGTGCCATGCGCGGCTCTTAATTTGCGAAATCGTGATTTGCAAATTGGCAAATTTGCATTTGCGAAAAATGCGAAAGCAGGGAAAGGGGGCAAATGAAGCCGACCGTCCCGTTGCCGGAGAGATATTCTTTATGTCGAAGCTCGCCATTATCGAACAGCTGGAAGCCAAGCGCGAGGCCGCGCGCCTGGGCGGTGGCCAGCGCCGCATCGACGCCCAGCATGCCAAGGGCAAGCTGACCGCGCGGGAGCGTCTGGAAGTCCTGCTGGACGAAGACAGCTTTGAAGAAGTCGACATGTATGTCGAACATAATTGCGTCGACTTCGGCATGAACGAGCAGCATATTCCGGGCGACGGCGTCGTCACCGGTTCAGGCACGATCAACGGCCGCCTTGTCTTCGTGTTCAGCCAGGATTTCACCGTTTATGGCGGCGCGGTGTCCGAACGGCACGCGATGAAGATCTGCAAGATCATGGACATGGCGCTGAAGGTCGGCGCGCCCGTGATCGGCCTTAACGATTCCGGCGGCGCACGCATTCAGGAAGGCGTGGCTTCGCTTGCCGGTTATGCCGAAATCTTCCAGCGCAATGTGCTGGCATCCGGCGTGGTGCCGCAGATCAGCGTGATCATGGGGCCGTGCGCGGGCGGCGCGGTCTATTCGCCTGCGATGACCGACTTCATCTTCATGGTGAAGGATTCGAGCTTCATGTTCGTCACCGGTCCTGACGTGGTGAAGACCGTCACCAACGAGATCGTGACGCAGGAAGAACTGGGCGGCGCGGTGACCCACACGACCAAGTCGGGCGTGGCGGACGTGGCTTTCGATAATGATATCGAGGCGCTGTTGGCGACCCGCGATTTCGTGGACTTCCTGCCCGCGTCGAACAAGGAGCCGGTGCCTGAGCGGCCGAGCGCTGATCCGTGGGACCGGATGGAAGAGAGCCTGGACACACTGATCCCGGCCAATGCGAACCAGCCCTATGACATGCATGAGCTGATCCGCAAGGTCGTGGACGAAGGCGACTTTTTCGAGGTTCAGCCTGCCCATGCGGGCAACATCCTGTGCGGTTTCGGCCGGATCGAGGGCAAGACCGTCGGGATCATCGCCAACCAGCCGATGGTGTTGGCAGGCGTTCTGGACATCAATTCATCGAAGAAGGCGGGGCGTTTCGTTCGCTTCTGCGATGCGTTCGAAATTCCGATCGTGACGTTCGTTGACGTGCCGGGCTTCCTGCCGGGGACCGCGCAGGAGCATTCGGGCATCATCAAGCATGGCGCGAAGCTACTGTTCGCCTATGCCGAAGCGACCGTGCCGAAGATCACCGTCATCACGCGCAAGGCCTATGGTGGCGCCTATGACGTTATGTCGTCGAAGCATCTGCGCGGCGACTTGAACTATGCTTGGCCGACCGCCGAGATCGCGGTGATGGGCGCCAAGGGCGCGGTGGAGATCATCTTCCGTGGCAAGACGCCGGAAGAGATTGCGGAAAAGACCAAGGAATATGAAGACCGCTTCGCCAATCCGTTCGTGGCGGCGGGCAAGGGCTTCATCGACGAGGTGATCCAGCCGCACTCGACCCGCAAGCGGATCGCTCTGGGCCTGCGCAAGCTGCGCAACAAGAGCCTGGAGAATCCGTGGAAGAAGCACGACAATATTCCGCTTTGATGGCTCGCAAGGGTCGTCATCCCAGCGCAGGCTGGGATCTCAGGCGGCTTGGCTGGACCTTCAAGGCACGAGACCCCAGCTTTCGCTGGGGTGACGAAGTAGGGAAGACGTGATGAAACTCGGTCGCTTGAACCATATCGGCGTGGCGACGCCTTCGCTGGAAGCGTCACTCGCTTATTATCGCGATATCATGGGCGCGACGCTGACGCATGAACCGTTCGACCTGCCCGCTCAGGGGGTGAAGGTTTGCTTCGTGGATACGCCGGGCGAGAATGGCACCGAAGGCACGCAGATCGAGCTGATCGAGCCGCTGGGTGAGAACTCGCCTATCCATGGGTTCATCGCGAAGAACCCGGCCGGCGGCCAGCATCATATGTGCTATGAAGTGCCCGATATTCATGAAGCCAAGGCTTGGTTCGAAGGGCTTGGCAAGAAGGTGCTCGGTGAACCGCGCATCGGGGCGCATGGCACGCTAATCTTCTTTGTCCACCCCAATGATATGAATGGGGTGCTGACCGAGATCATGGAAACGCCCAAAGAGGCGCATTGAGTTTCGTCATGCCGGACTTGATCCGGCATCCCGCTTCTTTGCGAGCGGGTCCGAGGGAAGCTGGACCCCGGATCAAGTCCGGGGTGACGATTGGGTGAACTGAGATGACCGACAAGCCGACGCTGGATCAGTGGGCGACCGCCGCCGCCAAGGAAGTGAAGGGCAAGGATTTGAACTGGGAGACCCCGGAAGGGATCACCGTCAAACCGCTCTATACTGCCGAGGACGTGACCGTCGATCCGGGCCTGCCGGGTTTTGCGCCCTTCACGCGCGGGGTGCGCGCATCCATGTATGCGGGACGTCCCTGGACTATCCGTCAATATGCGGGCTTTTCGACCGCCGAGGAATCCAACGCCTTCTATCGCCGCAACCTGGCGGCGGGTCAGAAGGGCCTGAGCGTCGCCTTCGACCTTGCCACCCATCGCGGCTATGACAGCGACCATCCACGCGTCGTCGGCGACGTCGGCAAGGCGGGCGTGGCGATCGACAGCGTCGAGGATATGAAGATCCTGTTCGATGGCATCCCGCTCGACCAGATGTCCGTTTCGATGACCATGAACGGTGCGGTGATCCCGATCCTGTCCTTCTTCATCGTTGCCGGTGAAGAGCAAGGCGTCGACCGCAAGCTGCTGGACGGAACTATTCAGAACGACATTCTGAAGGAGTTCATGGTCCGCAACACCTATATCTACCCGCCTGAGCCGAGCATGCGGATCATCTCCGATATTTTCGGCTATACCAGCCGTGAGATGCCCAAGTTCAACAGCATCTCCATTTCCGGCTATCATATGCAGGAAGCTGGTGCGACGCAGGTTCAGGAACTTGCTTTCACCATCGCCGACGGCATCGAATATGTGAAATATGGCGTAGCTTCGGGCCTCGACATCGACAAGTTTGCCGGGCGGCTGAGCTTCTTCTTCGCGATCGGCATGAACTTCTTCATGGAAATCGCGAAGCTGCGCGCCGCTCGCGTTCTGTGGCATCGCGCCATGACGAAGCTCGGCGCGCAGGATGAGCGCAGCAAGATGCTGCGTACTCACTGCCAGACTTCCGGCGTGTCGCTGACGGAGCAGGACCCCTATAACAACGTCATCCGCACGACCATCGAAGCTATGGCGGCGATGTTGGGTGGCACGCAGTCGCTGCACACCAATGCGCTGGATGAAGCGATCGCTCTCCCCACCGACTTTTCCGCACGTATCGCGCGCAACACGCAGATCGTGATCCAGGAAGAAACGGGGATGACGAAGGTCGTCGATCCGCTCGGCGGCAGCTATTATATCGAAGCGCTGACCCAGCAGCTGGTCGATGCCGCGCAGGAAATCATCGATCGCGTAGAGGGCGAAGGCGGCATGGCGAAGGCCGTGGCGGCAGGCTGGCCCAAGGCGATGATCGAGGAAGCGGCGGCCGCTCGGCAGGCGCGCGTCGATCGTGGCGAAGATGTCATCGTCGGCGTCAACAAATATCGTCTGGCGAACGAGGACCTGCTGGAAACGCTGGAGGTCGACAACACCAAGGTTCGTGAGGCGCAGATCGCCCGCATCAACAAGGTCAAGGCCGGGCGCGACGAGGCTAAGTGCCAGGCGGCGCTTCAGGCGCTACGCGACGGTGCAGCCAAGCCCTCGAGTATCGAAAATAACCTGCTGGCCCTGGCGGTCGAGTGCGCGCGCGCGCGCGCGACGCTGGGGGAAATTTCCTCCGCCATGGAAGACAGCTTTGATCGCTATGGCACGGTCCCGACGCCGGTGAAGGGCGTCTATTCCAAGCCTTATGCTCAAGACAGCCGCTGGAAACAGGTTCTTGACGGCGTGCAGGCCGTCGAGCGGCGCCTCGGTCGCAAACCGAAACTACTCATCGCCAAGATGGGACAGGACGGCCACGACCGGGGCGCCAACGTAATTGCGTCCGCTTTCGGGGACATGGGTTTTGACATCGTGTCAGGCCCGCTGTTCCAAACGCCGGAGGAAACGGTGGTTCTGGCGCTGGATAGCGGGGTGGACGTGGTAGGCGCTTCGTCGCTGGCTGCGGGGCATAAGACGTTGATCCCCGAACTCATCCGCCAGCTGCGCGAAAAGGGCCGCAACGACATTAAGGTGATCGCGGGCGGCGTGATCCCGCCGCAGGATTATGACTATCTCCGTGACGCGGGCGTTCAGGGGATTTATGGACCGGGCTCCAACGTCGTGGAATGCGCCGCCGATGTGCTGCGCCTCCTCGGCCACAACATGCCCCCGGCGGGGCTGGAGGAAGCCGCTTGACCCAAACTGCTGCCCGTACCGACTGGACCCGCGACGAAATCGCCGCGCTGTTCGACCTGCCCTTCAACGACCTGATGTTCGAAGCGCAGTCGATCCATCGCGCGAACTTCCCGCGCAATGAGGTGCAGCTTTCGACCCTGCTGTCGATCAAGACCGGCGGTTGCCCCGAGGATTGCGGCTATTGCAGCCAGTCGACCGAGGCGGAAAGCGGCCTCAAAGCCACCAAGCTGATGGACGTGCAGGCCGTGCTTCAGTCGGCGGCGCAGGCGAAGGACCATGGTTCGGGCCGTTTCTGCATGGGCGCGGCATGGCGCAATCCCAAGGAACGGGACATGCCCAAGCTCATCGAAATGGTGAAGGGCGTGCGCCAGATGGGCATGGAAACCTGCATGACGCTGGGGATGCTCTCGTCCGATCAGGCGAAGCAGCTCGCGGATGCGGGGTTGGATTATTACAACCACAATATCGACACCTCGCCGGAAAATTACGCCAACGTCATCACCACCCGGACTTTCGAGGACCGGATCGAGACGCTCGAAAATGTGCGTTCGGCGGGGATCAATGTGTGCTGCGGCGGAATTGTAGGCATGGGCGAGACGCGCTCTGACCGCATTGGCTTCCTCCATGCGCTTGGCACGATGCCGCATCCGGAGAGCGTGCCGATCAACGCGCTGGTGCCTGTGGAGGGCACTGTGCTGGGTGACATGCTAAAGGACACGCCGCTCGCCAAGATCGATGAGGTGGAGTTCGTCCGCACCGTCGCCGTGGCGCGGATCGTCATGCCGCAGTCGATGGTGCGGTTGTCCGCCGGCCGCGAGAGCATGAGCGAGGCATGTCAGGCGCTCTGCTTCATGGCTGGGGCGAACAGCATCTTCACGGGCGACAAGCTGCTCACCGCAGCCAATGCCGGGGATGACAAGGATAGCGCGCTGCTCGGGAAGCTCGGGCTGACGCCGATGATGGCGCAACCGCACGGGCATCTCGAGGCGGCGGAGTAACCGACACACTCACTTGCTCGTCACCCCGGACTTGATCCGGGGTCCCGCTTCTTCCCTGCGTGGAGAGAAGGTAGCGGGATGCCGGATCAAGTCCGGCATGAAGGAAGAGGTGAGCTTTGAATTAGCTCGGCCCGCACGGCCGAAAATAGGACTGGGGCAAGGATAGATAATGGCAATCACCAAGATCCTGATCGCGAACCGTGGCGAAA
This sequence comes from Sphingobium sp. Cam5-1, assembly GCF_015693305.1. NCBI lineage: Bacteria > Pseudomonadati > Pseudomonadota > Alphaproteobacteria > Sphingomonadales > Sphingobiaceae > Sphingobium > Sphingobium sp. Cam5-1. The sequence continues at coordinate 995,371 of NZ_CP065138.1, forward strand.
TTGCGTGCCGCGTCATCCGCACGGCGCGGAGGATGGGCATCAAGACCGTAGCGGTCTATTCGGACGCGGATGCGCGCGCGCCTCACGTGCTGCTGGCCGATGAAGCGGTGCATATCGGCCCGTCACCTGCCGCGCAGTCCTATCTGCTCGCCGACAAGATCATCGAGGCGTGCAAGGCGACCGGCGCCGATGCGGTGCATCCGGGCTACGGCTTCCTGTCGGAGCGCGAAAGCTTTCGCAAGGCGCTCGACGCTGAAGGCATCATCTTCGTCGGCCCCCCCGCCAACGCGATTGCCGCGATGGGCGACAAGATTGAGTCCAAGAAGCTCGCCAAGGCGGCGGGCGTCAATGTCGTCCCCGGCTATGTCGGGGTCATCGAGGATACCGAACATGCCGTCCGTATCTCCAACGAGATCGGCTATCCGGTGATGATGAAGGCTTCGGCTGGCGGCGGCGGCAAGGGCATGCGCCTTGCTTATAGCGAGCAGGATGTCCGCGAAGGCTTCGAGGCGACCAAGCGCGAAGGCCTGAACAGCTTCGGCGACGACCGCGTTTTCATCGAGAAGTTCATCGAAAGCCCGCGCCACATCGAAATCCAGATTCTGGGCGATCAGCACGGCAACATCGTTTACCTCAATGAGCGCGAATGTTCGATCCAGCGCCGCCACCAGAAGGTGGTCGAGGAAGCGCCTTCGCCCTTCGTTTCGCCGGAAATGCGCAAGAAGATGGGCGAGCAGTGCGTCGCTCTGGCGCGCGCGGTCGGCTATTTTAGCGCGGGTACGGTCGAACTGATCGTGTCGGGCGCGGACAAGACCGGCGACGGCTTCTACTTCCTGGAAATGAACACCCGCTTGCAGGTGGAGCATCCGGTCACCGAAGAGATCACCGGCCTCGATCTGGTCGAGCAGATGATCCGCGTCGCCAATGGCGAGGAACTGAGCTTCCGTCAGGAGGATGTGAAGATCAACGGCTGGTCGATCGAGAACCGCGTCTATGCTGAAGATCCCTATCGCGGCTTCCTGCCCTCGACGGGCCGCTTGATCCGCTACAATCCGCCCGAAACTGGCGATGGCGTGCGCGTCGATGATGGCGTGGTCGAAGGCGGCGAAGTGTCGATGTTCTATGACCCGATGATCGCCAAGCTGATCACCTGGGCGCCGACCCGTCTGGAAGCGATCGACAAGCAAATCGCGGCGCTCGACCAGTTCGAGATCGAGGGGCCGGGCCACAATATCGATTTCGTATCCGCGCTGATGCAGCATGAGCGTTTCCGTTCGGGCAACATCACCACCGGCTTCATCGCGGAGGAATATCCGGATGGCTTCACCGGCGCTCCCGCTTCCGAAACGCTGCTCAGGAAGCTGTCGGCGATTGGCGCGTTCGCAGCGATGGCGCAGGCCGATCGTGCCCGCCGCATCGATGGGCAGCTTGGCAAGAAGTTGCGCGCTCCCACCAGCTGGCAGGTGAAGATCGGCGAGGCAGTCCATGACGTGGTCATCAACGGGGATGACGTCACCGTGGATGGCGAAGCGATTGACATGGCGCTGGAATATACACCGGGCGATCGCCTGATAGAGGCGGAGTTTGGCGAGGAACTGCTGGCGGTTAAGATCGCGCCGGTTCGCTCCGGCTTCGTGCTGACGGCTCATGGCGCAAGCCACAAGCTGCGCATTTTGCCCGCTCATGCGGCGGTTCACGCCAAGCATATGATCGAAAAGATCCCGCCTGATCTGTCGCGCTTCCTCATCTGTCCGATGCCGGGCCTGCTGGTTGCATTGCACGTCAAGGAAGGCGACAAGGTCGAGGCCGGTCAGCCGCTCGCCGTGATCGAGGCGATGAAGATGGAAAATATCCTGCGCGCTGCCAAGGCGGGCGTGGTGAAGAGCGTGTCGGCCGCGCAGGGCGAAAGCCTGCCGGTGGACGCGATCATTCTGGAACTGGAATAGGAATGGGAGTTGGGCGCGGTGGGAATTCCCGTCCGCGCCCAAAGATTATTGATACCGAAACCCCGTGAGGCGTTAGCCCATAGGGGCTGCGTCAGGTTTGGTCTTTTCAGGTGCCGATCGACTGCCGCAGTTGCATAACGGGTCCGCTTTCAAAGGCTGTCACGTCGGCGGTGCCGCTGACCCCGAAGCAAGAAGCCGCGCCCTTCGAAACCCTCGACGCCTGTACTGGATGCCGCTATCGCAACGGCGATGACCGCATTTACTGCTCCGCTGCGCCTTCGCCTTGATGGCGGCGCACTTGTGAATAACTGGCGCTGGTTGCAACGGCATAGCGGCGGCGCTGCATGTGGCGCCGCTATCAAGGCGAACGGATATGGCACCGGCGCGGTCGAGGTGATGCGCCGCCTGCTTGTCGCGGGTTGCCGGGACTTTTTCGTATCGAACTGGGCCGAAGCGGCTTTGCTGGAGCCGATGTTGCAGGATGGGATTAACCTGTCCGTATTCCACGGCGTGCGCGGCGAGGATATGCAGACGGCAATTGCGTCGCGTGCGCGGCCCGTTCTCTGCACGGCGGATCAGATCGCGCGGTGGAAGGCGGCGGGCGGAGGCGCCTGCGACGTCATGGTTGATACGGGCATGAACCGGCTCGGACTGGATTGGCGGAGTGACGTTGCCGCCGCTTTGGACGGGTTGACCGTTGACACGCTGCTCAGTCATCTGGCGTCGGCCGACGAGGATACTGGGCTAAGCAAACTGCAACTTGATCGGTTCGGCGGCCTGACTGGGAAAGCTACCGCGCGCCGTTACAGCTTGGCGAACAGCGCGGGCATTTGCCTGGGGCAAGCCTATGCATTTGACCTGACGCGACCGGGGCTGGCGCTTTATGGGGGTATTCCCAGAACCGAAGCGGCCGGAAACATCGCGCAGGTCGTCTTTCCGCAGGCGCAGGTCCTGCAAAGACGCCATGTGCCCGCAGGCGATGGCATCGGCTATAACGCGGTGCATATCGCCGAGCGCGACATGGAAATAGCTGTGTTGAACATCGGCTATGCGGACGGCTATTTGCGTTGCTTTTCCGGCCGAGGGATGGTTAGCGCGGGCGATGTTCAACTGCCGGTCGTGGGACGGGTTTCGATGGACCTCGTTGCGGTGGATGTCTCTGCGATGCCGTCAGTGTCGGAAGGGGATTGGCTCGACATCGCCTACGACTTGCCCGCCACCGCAGCGCTATCCGGCCTGTCGCAATATGAATTGCTGACCGGCCTTGGTCCCCGTTACGATCGGCTCTGGGAATAAGGATGTGGTAGGCCGCCGAACTCGATCCGGCGGCCCAACTACCAGCTATCTTTCGATGCACATGGCAACGCCCATGCCACCACCAATGCATAGTGTGGCAAGGCCCTTCTTCGCATCACGCTTCTGCATTTCGTAAAGCAGTGTGGTCAGAACGCGCGCGCCCGACGCTCCAATCGGATGGCCGATGGCGATCGCGCCGCCGTTCACATTGACCTTTTCCGGGTCCCACCCAAGTTCCTGCCCAACCGCCAGCGCTTGGGCCGCGAACGCCTCATTCGCTTCGATCAGGTCAAGGTCAGCGAGCGACCAACCCGCCCTGGCAAGCGCGTTGCGGGACGCGGGGGCGGGGCCGATGCCCATGATCGCAGGATCAACCCCACAGGTGGCAAAGCCGGCAATACGCCCAAGAATGGCAGCGTCCCGCTTGGCGGCATCGGCTGCGGTCATGAGAACGAGTGCGGCAGCGCCGTCATTGATGCCACTGGCATTGCCTGCGGTTACGCTGCCGTCCTTCTTGAAGGCGGGGCGCAGGCCCTGCATCGCTTCCAGCGTCGCGCCAGCGCGGATATATTCGTCGGCATCAACGATGGTATCGCCCTTGCGACCCTTCACAGTCACCGGAACGATCTCGTCCCTGAACCGCCCGGACGCCCGCGCGGCTTCTGCCTTGTTCTGGCTTGCCACGGCGAACGCATCCTGCGCTTCGCGGTTGATCTGATACCGCTCCGCCAGATTTTCGGCGGTCACGCCCATGTGGTAGTTGTTGAACGCATCGGTCAGGCCATCATGCGTCATCGTGTCGATGAATGAGACCGGACCCATCTTCGCGCCGCCACGCAGATATTGCGCATGGGGGGCGAGCGACATGCTTTCCTGACCGCCAGCGATCATGATGCGGGCATCACCCGCCTTGATCGCCTGCGCCGCGAGCGCGACCGCGCGAAGGCCCGATCCGCACAGCTGGTTGATGCCGATGGCGGTGCGTTCCACTGGTATTCCGGCGTTGACGGCGGCCTGACGCGCGGGGTTCTGCCCCTGCGCCGCACTCAGGACTTGGCCCAGTATGACCTCATCGACTTCCTCAGCCGCTACCCCGGCCTGATCGAGCGCCGCGATGATGGCGGTGCGTCCCAATTCATGCGCAGGCGTGGACCCGAATGCGCCCATGAAACTGCCCACGGCGGTACGCTTTGCAGCGGTAATGACGATGTCTGACAAAGTCCTGTCCTCGTTGAAGGGTTTCAGTTCGCAGTTGCAATATCATCAACCTCCATGGGTTGAAAGCCATAGAGACAGCGGGTCCCAGAGCAGCTGACGGGCGTTGCTTCCGACGATCATGCCGACATGGCCCAGTTGCAGTGTAAAGCCATCGGCCAGTTCCGGCGCGGCGCTGGCCGGGACGATCCGGTCGGTGGCGGATCGGACGGATAATGTCGGGCAGCGAAGGCTTTCAGGATGGACCGTCTTGCCACCGACTCGCCATTGCCGGTGGCCAGTGACATTGCGTCCGTAGAAGTTTTCGAACAGCTCCTGGCCTGCCGCGAAGGTCAGGGGTGATCCGCCGTTCGCCCAATCCTCCACGGCCAGAAAGGCACGCTCGGCTTCAGAGCCGGGCTGCATTTCGGCGAATGCAGCATATTTCCGGATGGTGCGGGCCGGGTCCATCGCCCAGAAGCCTGATTGCAGCACTTCCATCGGCACATAGCCAAGCTGCTCGCTGGTGGCCTTCGCGCCGCGCCAGAGTGACGCGATAAGGTTGCGATCGGCCTCGGGGAAGCCATCAAATTGCCACGGCGCCGCGATGGTGGCGACGGCCTTCACCTCGGCAACCGCCGCCGCTCCCAGCGCAAGGCTGCCCCCCAAACAATAGCCCACGAGGATGGGCGGCTGGGGGAGCGATTCCAGCATAGTAAGAAGGCGCTTCGTCACATGATGCTCAAGGTCAAGGTGGGCGTCCTCGGCACGGGGGCTGCCCCAATCGACCAGATAGGCGTCATGTCCTGCTGCGGCCATGTGGCGCAGCATGGATCGCCCTTCCGACAGGTCCAGAACTTGTGGCGGGTTGATCAGCGAAGGGATGAAGACGACGGGCGCACGGCCATTTTCCGTGCCGTATCGCAGCAATCTGGCGCTTCCGGCCGCAGCAAAGACGGTGGGCGCTGGTGGCGGAGACGGCCGGGTGGCGTCCTGATATTTGCGCAGACCTTGGAATGCTGCCCGTCGCAGATCAGCGTCATGCTCCGTTTCCCGCCATAAAATGTCGAGAAAGAGGGGCAATGGCCGCGGGCCATGTTGCGGTGCGGCAACGCCTTGTGCTAATGCGGAATGTACAGGTGTGGGAGAGGAATCCATGGCCAAAACCAAGACCGCCAATGAATCAGAGCCGGTCATCATCAAGAAATATGCGAACAGGCGTCTCTATAACACGGAAACGTCCAGTTACATCACTCTTGATCTGCTGTCGCAAATGACTCGTGAGGGGCGCGAGTTCGTGGTTGTGGATGCCAAGACCGGGGAGGACATTACGCATAATGTCCTCACGCAAATCATCATGGAGGAAGAGCAGCGGGGCAAGAACATGCTACCCGTCAACTTCCTGCGCCAGCTGATCGCTATGTATGGCGATTCCATGCAGTCGATGGTGCCGCAATATCTGGAAGCGTCGATGGACGCGTTCCGGAAGAACCAGATGCAGTTCCAGGAAGCGATGAAAGGTGCCTTTGGCGGTGGTCCGCTGGCAGAGATCGCGAAGCGCAACATGCAGATGATCGAAGCTGCTGCGAATGCCTTCGGTAACGTGCCCGGAATGCCTACCATGCCGGGAATGCCGGGCGCGCCTACTCCTGCGCAGCCCGCTTCCGAAAGTAGCAAGGATGACGAGATCGCGAATTTGAAGGCGCAGCTTTCTGCCCTGAATGCCAAGATCGACAAGCTGGGCTGAGCCAGCGCGTTCGGGGTCGACGGGACGGCGCGCTTCGCCTATGGCGCGCCATCCTTTAAGTCGAAGAACAAGGCCGGACCCGTGAAGCACGCCCTTTCCGTTACCCGTGAACAGGATTTCGCCGCCTGGTATCAGGCCGTCGTTAGCGAAGCCGACATGGCCGAGGAAAGCGGCGTTCGCGGCAGCATGGTCATCCGGCCATGGGGCTACGGTATCTGGGAACGTATCCAGAAGCTGCTGGACGAACGGATCAAGGCGACCGGCCACGAAAACTGCTATTTCCCGCTCTTCATCCCGCTTTCCTATTTCGAAAAGGAAGCAGAGCATGTGGACGGCTTTGCCAAGGAAATGGCGGTCGTCACGCATCACCGCCTGATCCAGAAAGACGGCAAGCTGGTGCCTGATCCCGAGGCGAAGCTGGAAGAACCTTTAGTGGTTCGTCCGACTTCGGAGACGGTTATCGGCGCGGCCTTCTCACGTTGGGTGCAAAGCTGGCGCGACCTGCCGGTGCTGATCAACCAGTGGGCCAACGTCGTCCGCTGGGAAATGCGCACCCGCATGTTCCTGCGCACGGCCGAGTTCCTCTGGCAGGAAGGGCATACGGCGCACGCCACCGTCGATGAGGCGATGGAAGAGACGATGAAGATGCTGGAAGTCTACCGCAGCTTCGCCGAAGAGTGCGTTGCGTTGCCGGTGGTCGCTGGCGAAAAGCCGGAGAATGAGCGCTTCCCCGGTGCGGTTGCGACCTATTCGATTGAAGCGATGATGCAGGACGGCAAGGCGCTTCAGGCCGGCACGTCGCATTTCCTCGGCACGACCTTTTCGCGGGCGCAGAACATCAAGTTCCAAAATGCCGAAGGGCAACAGGAGCTGGCGCAGACGACCAGCTGGGGCATGTCGACGCGCATGATCGGCGGCCTCATCATGGTCCACGGCGATGATGATGGTCTGCGCGTGCCCCCGCGTCTGGCGCCTTATCAGGTCGTGGTCGTGCCGATGCTGCGCGACAATGACGAGGATGCGGCGATCCTGGATTATTGCGCCGATCTGGTCGCCGCTTTGAACAAGCAGGACGTATTCCGCGAGCCCGTCCGCGCGCTTCTGGACAAGCGCCCCGCCAAGGCTGCCAACAAGCGCTGGGGCTGGGTGAAGAAGGGCGCGCCGATCGTGATCGAGGTAGGCGGCCGTGATGTGGCAGGCGGGAACGTTTCGGTTCTGCGCCGTGACCGGCTTTATCGCGATGATGGGAAGCTCGACAGCCAGATCGTCGCAAAGAGCGATTTTCTGGCCGCTGCGACCGGCATGCTGGAGGAGATTCAGCAGGCTCTGTTCGCCGATGCTCAGTCGCGGCTGCATGGCAACATCGACAAGTCGATCACGTCGCTGGATGCGCTCAAAGCCTATTTTGCCGCGAGCAAGAAGCAAGGCTGGGCGCTGGTGCAATGGTCGAAGCCCACGGGTCCGGCGCTCGATAAGGTGATCGAGTGGCTGAAGGGCGAGAAGCTGACGCTGCGTAACGTACCGCTGGATGCGGAGGCGGCCGATGGTGCGTGCATCTTCACCGGCGAAAAGGCGGTCGAGCGGGTGCTCGTGGGACGCAGCTACTAATCAATCTCCCCTCCCGCAGGCGGGGGGGATCAAGGGGTGGGGCCTCCGAAGGAGGCTCGCTACGCTCGCACCCACCCTAACCCCTTCCTTGAAAGGGAGGGACTTTATCTCACTTACAGCACATATTTGCTGAGGTCGGTGTTGCGCGCCACTTCGCTCAGCTGCTTCTCGACATAGGCCGCGTCGATCACCAGCGTTTCGCCCTGGCGATCTTCAGCGTCGAAGCTCACATCTTCCAGCAGCTTTTCCATCACCGTCTGAAGACGGCGGGCGCCGATATTCTCGACCTCGCCATTCACCTCGGCAGCGATCTTCGCGACCGCGCGAATGCCGTCGGGTGTGAGGTCGATCGTGACGCCTTCGGTCGCCAACAATGCGCGATATTGCGCAACAAGACTTGCCTTGGTGTCGGACAGGATCGAGACGAAATCATCCTCCGTCAGCGCCTTCAGTTCGACACGGATCGGCAGGCGCCCTTGAAGCTCCGGCAGCAGGTCGCTGGGCTTCGCGACGTGGAACGCACCCGATGCGATGAACAGAATGTGATCCGTCTTCAGCGGCCCATATTTGGTGGATACCGTCGTACCCTCGATCAGCGGCAACAGGTCACGCTGCACGCCTTCGCGGCTTACGGAGCCGCCACGCACATCGCTCACCGCGATCTTGTCGATCTCATCGAGGAAGACGATGCCATTCTGCTCGGCGCTGGTGATCGCGACACGGGCGACATCGTCCTGATCCAGCCGCTTGTCCTGCTCTTCTTCGACTAGCTTGTCCCAAGCCTCGGCTACGCGCAGCTTGCGACGCTTCTTCTGGGTCTGGCCGAATGCCTTTGACATCATGTCGGACAGGTTGATCATGCCGACCTGGCCGCCCATGCCGGGGATTTCCATCGGCATGGAGGGGCTGTCGGCGACTTCCACCTCAACCTCGACGTCATTCATCTGGTCGTTTTCGATCCGCTGACGGAAGGAGAGGCGGGTCGCCTCGCTCGCTTCCTTGCCGGTGAGGGCATCGAGCAGACGGCTCATCGCCGCCTCGGAAGCAGCTTCACGCACCGCCTCGCGGCGGCGATCCTTTTCCAGACGCACGGCTTCTTCGACCAGATCGCGCACGATCTGCTCCACATCGCGGCCGACATAGCCGACTTCGGTGAACTTCGTCGCCTCAACCTTCACGAACGGCGCGTCGGCGAGTTTCGCCAGACGGCGGCTGATCTCGGTTTTGCCGCAGCCTGTGGGGCCGATCATCAGGATATTCTTGGGCGTCACCTCATCGCGCAGATCGGGCGAGAGGCGCTGCCGACGCCAGCGGTTGCGCAGCGCCACGGCAACGGCGCGCTTGGCATCGGCTTGCCCTATGATGTGCGCATCGAGAGCGGAAACAATGGCTTTTGGGGTCAGATTGTCGTTCATTTCGGGCTCCCCCCTCCCTTTCAAAGGAGGGGCAGGGGTGGGTGCGATTGCGCCAGCAATCGCTGGCAACTTATCGGGGTAGGCCTGGACGCGCGTTCCGCGCGACCCACCCCAACCCCTCCCTTGAAAGGGAGGGGCTTTGATAGACTAGGTCACGCTCGCCAATTCTTCGACCACAAGCTGGTCATTGGTATAGACGCAGATATCGGCCGCCACGGCCATAGCCTTACGCGCAAGCGTCTCTGCATCTTCCTCATACTCGACGAGCGCGCGGGCTGCTGCGAGCGCGAAATTGCCGCCAGATCCGATAGCCGCCACGCCGCCGACCGGCTCCAGCACGTCGCCATTGCCTGTCAGAATCAGCGTCACTTCCTTGTCGGCAACGATCATCATCGCCTCCAGATTGCGGAGATATTTGTCGGTGCGCCAGTCCTTGGCCAACTCCACGGCGGCGCGCATTAGCTGCCCATTGTGTCGTTCCAGCTTGGCTTCAAGCCGTTCGAACAGGGTGAAGGCGTCGGCCGTGGCCCCCGCAAAACCGCCGATGACGGAACCGTCATGCAGACGACGAACCTTGCGGGCGTTAGGCTTCATCACCGTTTGACCCATGGAAACCTGGCCATCACCGGCCACGATCACCTTCCCATTTTTGCGTACGGACATGATGGTGGTGCCGTGCCAGACGGGCATGGCGGAGGAGCGTTGGTCGTTCATGGCGCGGCATATGGGTGCGAATGGGCTACCGCGCAAGCATAGTAGCGGAGGGCGCCGGATCGTGTCATTTTCTGGACGGATTTATGACAATCCATTCAGGAACCGATCCCGGTCAATTGACTTTGTGCAGAGCAGCAAAGATCATGTCCGGACGGCGAATGGGAGAAAATTTCACATGTCTCTGAAAGCCAGAGCGCGAGAGAAGGTCGAGCGGGCAGGGATTTCCAACTATAGCTTCGACCATGACGTCCTTGTGATGTGCGGCGTCCGCTACACCATCGCGGCCTGCAACTGCGGCCAGCCGGATTGTGACGGCGTAAAGCTGGAAAGAAGCGCGGCCATGACTAACCGCGTCCTCCAATAATCGGTGTGAAGGTAAGGCTGGCCTATCCTTACATCGCCCTCTCACCGGCCCGACCGACCGATTCAATGTCCCGGCCAACGCCTTTGACCGTGTTGCAGGCCGCCAAGCTGGTGAGAAGAAGCCCAGTGATCACGAGGGCAATGGTCTGACGCATCGATAGTCACTCCCTTTATCGTTCCCGCCACTAAACTTTCACGCCCAAAAGGCAATAAGTGCAATTTGCAGCTCCCCCTCTAAGCTCGTCTTGACAGGAGCCGTGGCCGATGCCAATGGCCGCATCCTCCTTTCAGGGGGCGCGTAGCTCAGCGGTAGAGCACACCCTTCACACGGGTGGGGTCACAGGTTCAATCCCTGTCGCGCCCACCATGATCTCCTTCGGTCATGGTGAGAAAGATTATGTCCCTACATTGATCTTTTCGTCCACTCCGCGTTAACTCGCGGCGATACATCCGGCTGTCTTGGCCGAGGCGAAAGGATAAGGATGTCCTCATTGTTGAAGGGCAGCACAGCCGCTCTGGCACTGCTGGCAAGTGCTGCCGTCCCGGTTTCCGCACAACAGCAACTGACGCTTGAGCGCATCTTCGCTAATCCCGACCTGTCGGGGCCTCAGCCGCGCGCGCTGAAGCTCTCACCGGATGGCAAGCTTGTCACGCTGCTCAAGCCGCGCGCGGACGAGAAGGAACGGCTGGACCTTTGGGCGATCGACAGCGCGGCCGGGGCTGAGCGCATGCTGGTGGATTCAAGGAAGACCGGCAGCGGCGCCGAGCTTTCAGAAGCGGAAAAGATGCAGCGCGAACGGGATCGGTCGGTGGCGGGCAGCACCGGGATCGTCGGCTATGACTGGGCTCCCAATGGCAAGAGCATCCTCGTTCCGGTGGATGGCGATCTTTACCTTGCGTCGCTCGATGGCCAGGTGTCGCGCCTGACCAACACTCCGGGCAGCGAACTGAATGGCGTGGTCAGTCCCAAGGGCGGCTTTGTCTCCTTCGTCCGTGACGGCAACCTCTTCGTGCAGCCGATCGGCGGGCAGGAGCGGCAGGTCACGCAGGGCGCGAGCGACACGGTCAGCTGGGGCGTCGCGGAGTTCGTGGCGCAGGAGGAAATGGACCGGCGCACCGGCTATTGGTGGTCGCCTGACGACCAGTTGATCGCGGTTGCTCGCGTGGATGAAGCGCCGGTTGGCATCGTTACGCGGACCGCGATCGGCGGGGAAGGGACGAAGGTCTATCAGCAACGCTATCCCGCTGCGGGGACACCGAACGCGCTGGTTGACCTTTACGTCATGCGGCCGGATGGCAGTGGCCAAGTGAAGGTCGATCTTGGCGATGACAGCGACATCTATCTGGCGCGGGTCGATTGGTCCAAGGACGGCCGGACCCTTTACGTCCAACGTCAGACCCGCGACCAGAAGCGGCTCGATCTGCTCGCGGTCGATCCTGCGACGGGCAAGTCCAGGATCGTCCTGACCGAAAGGGCGAAAAGCTGGGTCAACCTTAGCAATAATTTCAAGCCGCTGAATGACGGCAGCTTCCTTTGGTGGTCGGAAAAGACGGGGCACGGCCATCTATACCATGTTCGCGGCGGCAAGTGGGTTGCCCTCACCAGCGGCACGTGGGAGGTGCGGGACGTGGTCGCGGTGGATGAGCGGCAGGGCACTGTCTACTTCACCGGCAATCGCGAAACGCCTTTGGAGCAGCAGCTTTACGCAGGCTCCCTGTCGGGCAAGGGGCCGTTGCGGCAGTTGACCAGCAATGGCTGGTGGAACGATGCGGTGATGGACAGCGGCGCAACGCATCTGGTGATCTCCCGCAGCAACACGGACCAGCCCAAGCAGGTCTATCTGGCCGATGGCAGCGGCAAGCGGCTTCGGTGGCTGTCAGAAAATGCTATGACCGGGGATCACCCCTATGCCCCCTACCTCGCCAGCCATGCAAAGACGCGCTTTGGCACGATCAAGGCGGCGGATGGGTCAACGCTCTATACACGGATCATGACCCCGCCGCTGGAGCCGGGCAAGCAATACCCTGTCTTCATGCTGCATTATGGCGGGCCGGGAGCGGGGAGGGTGGTCACCAATCAATGGGGATCGCCCGTCTATCAATATCTGGTGGATCGCGGCTGGATCGTCTTTGCAATCGATAACAGGGGCACGCCGGATCGCGGCAAGGCGTTCGAGGATCAATTGTACCGCGCCATGGGGACGGTGGAAGTCGACGACCAGCTAAAGGGCGTCGAGTGGCTGAAATCCCAGCCCTATGTCGATCCTCAGCGGATTGCGACCTATGGTTGGTCCTATGGCGGCTATATGTCGGTCAAGCTGCTCGAAAAGGCGCCAGGCCTGTTCTCTGCCGCGATCGCGGGCGCTCCCGTAACCCGCTGGGAGCTTTACGACACGCACTATACCGAGCGCTATCTGGGCAAGCCGCAGGACCGGCCCAGCGCCTATCCCGCGTCCGGCGCCATCGATGATGCCGTCAAAATCAAGGACCCGATGCTGCTGATCCATGGCATGTCCGATGACAATGTCGTGTTCGACAACGCCACCGCCTTGATGGCCCGCATGCAGGCGGCCGCCGTACCGTTCGAGATGATGGTCTATCCCGGCCAGACGCACCGCGTGGGCGGCCCCGGCATCAGCATTCATCTATGGCGCACGATCGAGGATTTCCTTCGCCGCAACGGAACCGCGCCCGAGGAGCCGCGCCTAGGTAAATAAAGGCTATCGGCGCGCAAAGCCGCTTCATGCTGGACAATTGCCGGGACAACGCTATGGCGCGCCCTTGCGCAATTTTGCATGGAGTGGAGTCTTTAGTCATGGGTTACAAGGTCGTCGTCGTTGGTGCCACGGGCAATGTGGGCCGCGAAATGCTGACCATTCTCGCCGAGCGCGAGTTCCCGATTGACGAGATCGCGGCGGTCGCATCGCCCCGGTCGCAGGGCACCGAAATCGATTTCGGTGACACCGGCAAGACGCTCAAAGTCAAAAATATCGAACATTTCGACTTCACGGGCTGGGACATCGCCCTGTTTGCCGCTGGCTCCGGCCCGACGGCTGAATATGCGCCCAAGGCGGCTGCGGCTGGCTGCGTGGTGATCGACAATTCGTCGCTTTACCGCATGGACCCCGATGTCCCGCTGATCGTGCCCGAAGTGAACCCGGACGCGATCGACGGCTATACGAAGAAGAACATCATCGCGAACCCGAATTGCTCGACCGCGCAAATGGTCGTTGCGCTCAAGCCCTTGCATGACGCCGCGAAGATCAAGCGCGTCGTCGTCGCCACCTACCAGTCGGTTTCCGGTGCTGGCAAAGAGGGCATGGACGAGCTGTTCGAACAGTCGCGCAACATCTTCGTCGGCGACCCGGCGGAGGCCAAGAAGTTCACCAAGCAGATCGCCTTCAACGTGATCCCGCACATCGACGTCTTCCTGGACGATGGTTCGACCAAGGAAGAATGGAAGATGGTTGCGGAAACCAAGAAGATCCTCGATCCCAAGGTGAAGGTCACGGCCACCTGCGTCCGCGTGCCCGTATTCGTCGGTCACTCCGAAGCGTTGAACATCGAGTTCGAGAACGAAATCTCAGCCAAGGAAGCACAGGACATCCTGCGTGAAGCGCCGGGCGTCATGCTTGTCGACAAGCGCGAAGATGGGGGATACGTCACCCCGGTCGAGTGCGTGGGCGACTATGCGACTTTCGTCAGCCGCGTCCGCGAGGACTCGACCATCGACAACGGCCTCTCGCTCTGGTGCGTCAGCGACAACCTCCGCAAGGGTGCTGCGCTGAACGCGGTGCAGATCGCTGAACTGCTGGGCCGCCGCCACCTGAAGAAGGGCTGAGGCCAACTGATGACGTCCGGCGCTGCCGCTGTTTGGAAAAGCCTTCCGATAGCGCAGCGCCGGATTATCCTGCTGCTGATTGGCGCCATCGCCGCCGCGCAGGTCAATCAGCCATTTCCCGAACTCGCGCCGTTACAGCATGGGCCAACGATCGCCCTCGCCTTGGCTGCGCCCTGGCTTCTGCGGCGCTGGCCTCTGAGTAATGGCGCAATGGCCTGCATCACCCTGTTTCTGCTCCTGCATACATTGGGCGGACGCTACATCTATTCCTATGTGCCCTATGACGATTGGGCGCGCTCGATGACAGGCCATGACCTTTCGAGCACCTTCGGGTGGCGGCGCAATGGTTATGACCGGCTCGTGCATTTCGCTTTTGGCCTGCTGCTGACACACCCGCTGGCGCAGATCGCCCGGCGACGGGGTGGTATGACATTGTGCTGGAGCCTGGCCTTCGGTTTCGTCACGATCGGCTTTGTCAGCGCCCTTTATGAATCGTTCGAATGGCTGCTGACATTGATGGCGAAAGGAGAAACCGCCGACTGGTATAATGGCCAGCAAGGCGACGTCTGGGACCCGCAAAAGGACATGGCCGCCGCTCAGGTCGGTGCACTAATCGCCCTGCTGATCCTTGGCCTACGCCGCCATCGACAAGGTGGCGCCAAGGCCATATCGAGCAGCGGCGACACAGTGAGGGAGTTATCATGACCGACCTTGAGCTAAAGAAAGTGGAAGTCGAGGGGCTCGGCGGTCTTCCCATTGCGGTCCATATAGCTGGGGAGGGACGCGACCTCGTTCTCATCCATGGCTATTTCTCGAACGCCTGGACCAATTGGGTGCGTTACGGCCATGCCGCGCGGCTTGTGGACGCGGGCTTCCGGTTGATCATGCCGGACCTGCGCGGACATGGCGAAAGCGGCAAACCGCATGACCCCGCCGCCTATCCGCCCGATGCCTTGACGGACGACAATCTGGCTGTCATCGACCAGCTTGGCCTGACCGATTACGACCTCGGCGGATATTCGCTAGGCGCGCGGACCACCGTGCGAATGCTGGCGCGCGGCGCGACCCCGCGCCGGGTGATCCTTGCGGGCATGGGCCTGCGAGGCCTCGTCAATACGCTCGACAAGGGCGGCTATTATCGCAACGTCCTCACCAACCTCGGCACGTTCGAGCGCGGCACCTCGGAATGGATGACGGAAGCCTTCCTGAAAACGACGAAGGGCGATCCGGTCGCGTTGCTGCACATCCTGAACACCTTCGTGGATACGTCGGCCGAGACGATCGCGACCTTTATGCAGCCGACCGAAGTCATCTGTGGCATCGACGATCAGGATAATGGGATTGCGCAGGAGCTTGTCGATACGCTGCCCAATGGCCGCTATGTCGAGATACCCGGCAATCACATGGCCGCAGTCACGAAGAAGGAATTGGGCGAGGCCATGGTGGAGTTCCTGACCTGCTGACCCGCCAATCGATCACCGAAATGGCGGCTCGTTGAAGGCTCGCAGTTTCCGGCTGTGCAGTTTAGGGCCTTCCTGCCGCAGCAGTTCGCACGTCATCAGGCCGATCCGCAGATGCCCGGCAATCGCTTCCTCATAAAAGCGGTTCGCTTGCCCCGGCAGCTTCAGTTCGCCATGGATCGGTTTGTCCGACACGCAGAGCAATGTCCCATACGGAACCCGGAACCGATAGCCCTGCGCGGCGATCGTAGCGGACTCCATGTCGATACCGACCGCGCGCGACAGGCTGAACCGCAACGCTGAACTGGAATAGCGTAGCTCCCAATTGCGATCGTCGGTCGTCACCACGGTCCCGGTGCGCAGCCTGCGCTTGAAATCCTCGGCTCCACTTCCGCCCAATACCGCTTCGGCGGATTTGGCCAGCGCGACCTGCACCTCTGCAATGGCTGGCACCGGTATTTCGGGTGGCAGCATATCATCCAGCACCTTGTCGTCGCGCAGATAGGCATGGGCGAGCACATAATCGCCGATCCGCTGGCTTGGACGCAGGCCGCCGCAATGACCGATCATCAGCCAGGCTTCCGGCCGCAGGACTGCCAGATGATCGCAGATGGTCTTCGCATTGGCGGGGCCGACGCCGATATTGACCAGCGTGATGCCACTGCGATTGGGTGCAATCAGATGATAGGCGGGCATCTGATGCTTGCGCCATGCACTGTCCGCGATCATGCGCGCAGGATCGGCCGTTTCCCGCGTCACATAGACGCCGCCTGCGCCGGACAAGGCCGTGTAGGGCGAGCCGTCTCTTTGCAGTTCCGCGCAGGCCCAAGCCACGAACTCGTCGACATAGCGATGATAGTTGGTGAACAGGATGTATCGTTGAATATGCTCGGCTGGCGTCCCCGTATAATGTTTCAGTCGGGCCAGCGAGAAATCGGTGCGCAGCCCGTCGAACAGAGCCAGCGGCCTTTGCCCATCTGCATCCGGCATGAACAGGCCATCGGCGATCTCGTCCCCGATCTCCGCCAACTCGGTTGCGGGGAAATGGCGCGCCAGTTCGGTGGGAGGGGTCCCGTCAAGAGCGCTGATGTCCAGCCCATCCAGCACATAGGGAAAGGGAATCTGCTGATCGCTGACCGCTGTTTCGACCTCCACTCCATAATCCCGGACGAGCAAATCGATCTGTTCGGCCAGATAATCGCCGAACATCTCAGGCCGGGTGACCGTGGTGGTATAAAGGCCAGGCTTGGACAAACGGGCGAAGGATCGCCCCGGCGGCGGGGCATCGGTTTCGGCATGATGGACGATGCGCAGTTCGGGATAACAGAAGCGGCGATCGGACTTTGCCTCTGGCGGCGGTACGCTGCCATCCCGGGCATAGGCCTGCATGGCCTCGCGCAAATTTCCGATAGAAGCCTGGTAGATCCGGTCCAATTGCGCGACCGCCGCGCTGCCGATGCTTTTCGTCATCGAACCTTGCTACCGCAGATATGTGACGGAAGGAAGGCCGGTAGCCGCGCGACGGGGTTATCGTCGCGCGGCAATCGCGTCAGAGCTGCCCCAGCAGATGATCAGCCGACGAAAGCTTGAACTCGCCCGGTGCCTCGACATTCAGTTCGGTCACGACGCCATCCTTTACGATCATGGAAAAGCGCTGGCCACGCATGCCCATGCCAAACTTGCTGCCGTCCATCGTCAGGCCCGCAGCCTTGACGAAGTCGCCATTGCCGTCCGCCAGCATGGTGACCTTATCGTCCGCTCCAGCTGATTTGCCCCAAGCGCCCATGACGAACGCGTCATTGACCGCGGTGCAGGCAATCTCGTCCACCCCCTTTTCCTTCAGCGCGTCGGCCTTCTCGACAAAGCCGGGGAGGTGCTTGGCCGAGCAGGTCGGCGTAAAGGCGCCGGGAACGGAGAAGAGCGCCACCGTCCGGCCCTTGAAAAATTCGTCGGAGGAGACCTGTTCCGGCCCATTTTCCGTCATCTTGGCAAAGGTGGTGGTGGGGATGCGATCCCCTTTTGCGATGGTCATGTTCTGTCTCCTGCCGTTGATGGAGCGGGAGGTCGGCGCTTGGCGGTCCTGTGTCAAGGTGCGCGAACGTGCCGCATCGCCCCGGGCAAACGACAGCCGGCCATTGGCAAAGCCGCTGGGCAGCGTATATTCATCTCATGGATCAGCTTCGCTCCTATGCCGGTCAGTTCCTGCTCGCTTTGCCGGGCATGGAAGACATGCGCTTCGATCATTCCGTGATCGCCATTTGCGTCCATGATGAAAATGGCGCCCTCGGCATCGCGGTCAGCGATGAAATCGAGGGCGTCGGGCTGCACGAGCTGCTCGAAAGCTTTGACATCAACCCTGCCAATGTCCCCGACATACCCGTGCTTCGCGGTGGGCCGGTGGAACCGCGCCGGGGCTTCGTGCTGCATTCCCTAGATTGGAAAGGGCATGACATGGTGGAGGTCGGCGAGGACTGGGGGCTTTCCGGCTCGCTGGAGATATTGAAGGCGATTGCGGAAGGCACTGGTCCCAGTCGCTATATCGTCGCCCTCGGCTATGCCGGTTGGGGCGCAGGACAACTCGATCAGGAGATGACCGGCGAAAGCTGGTTCCCGGCGGGATGCAGCGCGGATATATTGTTCGACGTTCCGGCGGAAAAAAAATGGGCGGCGGCCTATGCCGCTGCCGGAGTCGATGCGTCTCATCTGGTGAGCGGCGCTGGTTCCGCCTGATCACGTCGCATAATTTGCGAAATATTCCCCCGGTTCAACTGCGTAACGATGGCGCGAAACAGAGCTTGTTTCCGCATCGTAACTGAACATTTCCGGGTAAATTCCCGCTAACTGCCTTCATTTACAATGCGGCAAGCGCGCAGGCGCACCTTCATCCTCGGGAGATTGCTCGGGGGTTCAAATCATGAAGAAGTTTGTCGCGGCTATGATTGCCGCAGCGATGCCGCTCGCGCCTGCCAGCGCCGCACCTTGCTGGAAGAAGGTTGCGGTAGAGGCGGCGCAAATCCGGGATTTTGAGATGATGCTGATGGTGTCGGCATTGCGTTGTCGCTCCACGGGCAGCAACTTCCTGGCCGACTATAACCGCTTCATCCGGGAAAAGCGTGACGCGTTGACGCAGGTCAATGATGAACTGCGCGAACATTTCCGTTCCGTCGCAGGACCGGTTGGCGCGCTGGGAGCTTATGACAATTACGTAACCAGCCTCGCCAACGTTTATGGCGCCGGGGCCGAAGGGCTTGCCTGCCGTGACCTACAGTCGATCACGGATGCGGCTAACGCGCTACCCGCGACCCGGGCGGCGCTGCTTGAATTATCGGACGCTGCCGGTACGACCCCGCATCTGTCGGGCGCCCGCTGCGACGTCGTTATGGCGATTGCGGGTCGGGAAGCCGAGCCATCCGCTGATCTGGGTGAAACGAGGGTCGCGGTCGCATCTCGACCGGGAGAAGAGTGACATAAAGAAAACTTTATATTGAGTTGCCATCACCGGCGGCGATTGGTAAAGCGCAGACCATCGCCGCCGTTTCGCCATGCGAGCGGCTCCGGCACATTCTAAACCGATGGAGACACGCTCGTGGCCACAGCACCCGCCACCCAGGCGCAGGACTATGTGATCGCCGACATCAACCTTGCCGCGTTCGGCCGCAAGGAAATCGAGATCGCCGAAACCGAAATGCCCGGCCTCATGGCGCTGCGCGCCGAGTTCGGCGCTGCGAAGCCGCTCAAGGGCGCGCGCATCACCGGATCGCTCCACATGACGATCCAGACCGCCGTGCTGATTGAGACGCTGGCGGAACTGGGCGCCGAAATCCGCTGGGCTTCGTGCAACATCTTCTCGACCCAGGACCATGCCGCCGCCGCTATCGCCGCGCGCGGCATCCCGGTGTTCGCTGTCAAGGGCGAGACGCTGGAAGAATATTGGGACTATGTCATCCGCATCTTCGATTGGGGTGACACGACCTGCAACATGATCCTGGACGATGGCGGCGACGCCACCATGTTCGCTCTGTGGGGCGCACGCGTCGAAGCCGGGGAAGAGCTTTTCACGCCGGGCAATGAGGAAGAGGAAATCTTCGTCGCCACGCTGAAGCGCTTCCTCGCCGAGCGTCCGGGCTACCTGACCAAGACCGTCGCCGCGATCAAGGGCGTGTCGGAAGAAACCACCACCGGCGTCCACCGCCTTTATGAGCTGGCGAAGAAGGGCAAGCTCCCCTTCCCGGCGATCAACGTCAACGACAGCGTCACCAAGTCGAAGTTCGACAACCTCTACGGCTGCAAGGAATCGCTGGTCGACGCCATCCGCCGCGCGACCGATGTCATGCTGGCGGGCAAGGTCGCTTGCGTCGCTGGCTTTGGCGACGTTGGCAAGGGTTCAGCGGCATCGCTCCGCAACGGCGGCGCCCGCGTTCTGGTGACCGAGGTCGATCCCATCTGCGCGCTTCAGGCCGCGATGGAAGGCTATGAAGTCGTGACGATGGAAGAGGCCGCCACCCGCGCCGATATCTTCGTTACCGCGACCGGCAACGAAGCGGTCATCACCGTCGATCACATGCGCGCCATGAAGAATATGGCGATCGTGTCGAACATCGGCCATTTCGACAGCGAGATCGAGATTGCTGGCCTGTCCAACATGAAGTGGACCGAAATCAAGCCGCAGGTCGACGAAGTCGAATTCCCCGACGGCAAGAAGATCATCGTCCTGGCCAAAGGTCGCTTGGTCAATCTGGGCTGCGCCACCGGCCACCCGAGCTTCGTCATGTCGTCCAGCTTCACCAATCAGGTGCTGGCGCAGATCGAACTGTGGACCAAGTCGGACCAGTATAAGAACGAGGTCTACGTCCTGCCCAAGCATCTGGACGAAAAGGTGGCGGCGCTTCACCTCGAAAAGCTGGGCGTGAAGCTGTCGAAGCTGACCCCCAAGCAGGCCGCCTATATCGGCGTGACGCCGGAAGGTCCGTTCAAGCCGGATCATTACCGCTACTAAGCAAACCGGAAAGGGGGAGGCGCAAGTCTCCCCTTTTTTATGCTTAGCCTCTCGTCATCCCAGCGAAAGCTGGCATCTATTGCCAACGGCGTCCGGCTGAGATGCCCGTTTTCGCTGGCATGACGAAGATGGGAGCTTGTCCGTCTTTAAGGAGCCGCGCATTTCTTCAAACTCCCCGCTTCACGCTGCTCCCGACTTGGGTTAGTCCCCTGATAATCATGCAAAGGGGTGGCAGGTCGCGATGAGGGGTGAACAGGCGCAATGACGTCATTGACCCCCTTTGCCGCAGTCATATTGGGGATCGTGCTGGCCGCCTGGCTGGCCGCCGCGGTGTGGGCGCTTTCGACCGGGCAGCGCATGCGGCGCGAAGGCACGCAGGTTCAGGGCAAGTTCGACCGCCTGTCCAGCCTACTCGCTTCAGCGCCCGCCGCCCCCATCATCATTCATGCCGATGGCCGGATCGAGGCCGCCGACCGGCTCGCCAAATGGCTTGGCAAGGACCGGGTGCCCGCTTTCGTATCCGAACTGACCGCGCCCGACGGCGGCCTGGAACCGGAGGACGCAGCGGCCCTCGCGCAGGAAATAGCGGCGGCCCAGCGCGCCGGACGCAGCTTCGCCCTGCCTGTGCGAGGAGAGGGTTCGTCCCGGCTCTTGCTGGTGCGCGGCGCGCCTGCCGGGCCAGTGCTGGCCGAAAGCGGCGGCGTAGTCCTGTGGATATTCGACGCGACCGACAGCCAATCAGAGATTCAGGCGCTGAAGAGCAAGGTCGAGCAGTTGCGCGAGGCCCTGGAAGCGCTCGCGGGCCTTGTGGAAGCCGCGCCTTTCCCAATGTGGCATCGCACCGCCGACATGCGCCTCAGCCTCGTCAACGCTGCCTATGTCCGCGCGGTGGATGGGGCCAATGCGGCAGACGTCATCGCTCAGGGCACGGAATTGGTCGAGGCGGTGGGCGGCCTTGGCCCTCAGTCATCAGCAGAGCAGGCGTTGGCCGAGGATCGGGTGGTCGAGCGCATGGTGCCCGCAACCATAGATGGCGAACGCCGAACGATGCGGGTCGTCGATGTGCCGCTTGGCGAAGCTGGCGTCGCCGGTTTCGCGATGGACCAGAATGAGCTTGAACAGGCACGGGTCGAGCATCGCCGCCTCGAAGCGGCTCAGCGCGACCTGCTCGATCGCCTCTCCGCAGGCGTAGCCCGCTTTGGCCCGGATCGCACCCTGCGGTTCTGGAACCAGCCATTCATGAGCCTGTTCGGGCTGGATCAGGAACATCTGGCCGATCAGCCCGTGTTCGAACGCGTCCTCGACCGCATGCGCGAAGCCCGCCGCCTGCCCGAACATCGCGACTTTCCGGCGTGGCGCGCCGAACGCCGCGATTGGTTCCTCTCCCCCGACCCGCGCGAGGAAAACTGGCTGCTCGCCGACGGCACGCATCTGCGCGTCTATGGTCAGCCATTGCCCGACGGCGGCCTGCTCCTGATCTTTGAGGATCGGACGGAGCAGGTCCAGCTTTCCAGCGCGCGCGACACGCTGCTGCGAGTCCGTACGGCAACGTTCGACAACCTCTTCGAGTCGATCGGCGTCTTTTCGTCCGATGGCCGCCTGTCGCTGTGGAACAGCCGTTTCCGCTCGATCTGGGAAATCTCCGAAGAACTTCTCGCGCAGCATCCGCGCATCGACGAACTTCTCCGTGCCGTCCAATCCCGCCTCGCCAAGCCGCAGCAGGCCAATCTCGTCCGCGAACTTGTCCGCGCAGCGACCGTGGAACGCAAGCAGCGCGTCGGCCATGTCGGTTTCGCGGACGGCCGCATCTTCGAATTCGCCGCCATCCCTCTGCCCGACGGCAATGCGCTTTTCACGATGCTGGACGTCACCGACAGCCGCCGTGTCGAGCAGGTACTGCGCGACCGCAACGAAGCGCTGGAGCAGGCCGATCGGGTCAAGACGGCCTTCGTCACCAATATGAGCTACGAACTGCGCACGCCGCTCACCACCATCGCGGGCTTCGCAGAGATGATGAGCGCCGGTTATGCCGGGGATATGAGCGATTCCGCCAAGGAATATGTCGATGGCATTCTCCAGAGCACCAATCGCCTGTCGATGTTGATCGACAATGTGCTGGACTTGACACAGGGAGAAGCCGGGACGCTTCCGATCGACCGCGCCCCTGTCGATCTCGCCGCCCTGGCAAAGGAAAGCATCGAACGGATCAAGGGTGAGGCAACGGCCAAGGGCATCGACCTTGCCATCTCCCTGCATGAAACATTGGGGAAAGTGGAAGGCGACAGCCGCCGGATAGGACAGGCGCTCGACCATCTGCTGGAAAATGCGGTCTGCTACAGCGGACGCGGCGCGCGCGTATTGCTGCACGGCGACGGCAGCAGCGACTCCGCGCGGCTCGTCGTGTCCGACAATGGTCCAGGCATCAGCGCAAAGCGCCGCGCCACGATCTTCGATGCGGCGGCGCGGGCCGAACAGGCACGAAGCGGCGAAAAGGCCGGGATTGGCCTGCCGCTCGCCAAGCAATTCGCCGAGGCCCATGGCGGCACCCTCCAGCTCGTGTCAGAGCCGGGGCAGGGCACCATGGCCGTGATCGAGCTACCCCGTGGCTGAGCAGAGCCTGACCATGGCCGACGAAGCGGCGATGCTGGCCCTCGGCCGCCATTTGGCCGACGTGGCGCGCATCGGGGACGTCATTGCGCTGGAAGGCGGCCTTGGCGCGGGCAAGACGACTCTGGCGCGCGGCATATTGGAGGGGCTTGGCCTTGCAGGCGAGGCGCCAAGCCCCAGCTTCGCGATCGTCCAGCCCTATGACGTGCCGGAGGTGAAGCTGCCCGTCGCCCATGTCGATCTCTATCGCCTTGATGATGCGAACGAAGCGCAGGAACTGGCTCTGGACGAATATCTGATGGACAGTCTGCTGATCGTGGAATGGCCCGACCGTCTGGGTCCAGATGCATGGCCCCATGCGCTGCGGCTCCACATCGACATCGAACCCGACGGCGCTCGACGCTTGACAGTGCGCGTGCCGGACGCTTGGACAGAGCGATGGTCGCAGATATGATCCCGCCCGCTTCCGCTCCCGCCTTTCTTTCAGCTGCTGGGTGGGGGCATGCCGCTATCGTCCCGCTGGCGGGTGATGCGTCGTTCCGCCGCTACTTTCGCGTGGTCGATGGCGCGCGCCGTGCAGTGCTGATGGACGCTCCGCCGCCACATGAGGACCCGCGTCCTTTCATCGCCATAGCCGAACATCTGACGGGACAGGGTTTTGCTGCCCCGGCGATCCTTGCCCGCGATCTGGAGCAAGGTCTGGTGCTCATCGAGGATTTCGGCGACTTGCGGGTCAAGGAACATCTGGACGATGTCCCCGCCGACGAGGAAGGCGTTTATAGCCGCGCAGTCGAACTGCTCGCTGATCTTCATCGCCAGCCTGCCGCCGATCTGCCGCCTTATGATCGCGCGGTCTATCAACGCGAAGCCGGGCTGCTCACTGAATGGTACTGCCCCGCGATCGGCCTTTCCGTGGATGCGGACGCTTATACCCGCGCCTGGGATGCCGTGCTGCCGATCGTGGAGCAATCCGCCAGCCCCACGGTCACAGTGCTGCGCGATTATCATGCCGAAAATATCATGCTGATCGATCGGCCCGAAGCGCGCGGGCTGGGCCTGCTCGACTTTCAGGACGCTCTGGCCGGGCATCCCGCTTATGATCTCGTGTCGCTGCTTCAGGACGCGCGGCGCGATGTGCCGCCGGAGGTGGAGGCCGCGATGATCGGCCACTATCAGGCAATCGCAAATCCCCCGGCCGACTTCGATGCTGCCTATGCCGTGCTGGGCGCGCAGCGGAATGCAAAGATCATCGGCATCTTCACGCGGCTTTGGAAGCGGGACGGAAAGCCGCGCTACCTGTCATTCCTGCCGCGCATGTGGGACTTGCTGGAACGCGATCTGGCGCACCCCGCGCTCGCGCCGGTAGCGGACTGGTTCGCCGCCAACATCCCGGCGGAAAAGCGCCATCTCGCGCTTCAGGATAACGCCCCCGCATGATCGACACGGCAATGCTGATGGCGGCTGGCCTTGGCAAACGGATGCGCCCGCTCACCGCCACGCGCCCAAAGCCGCTGGTCAAGGTGGCCGGCAAGCCGCTGATGGACCATGCGCTGGACCGGCTTTCCGCTGGCGGCATCCGCAAGGTGGTGGTCAATGTCCATTACCTCGCCGACACGGTCGAGGCGCATCTCAATGCCCATTCGAACGGCATGCAGGTACTGATTTCGGACGAGCGTACCAAGCTGCTGGAAACGGGCGGGGGCTTGATCCATGCGCGTTCGCTGCTGGGGAACAAACCCTTCTTCTGCGCGAACAGCGACAATCTTTGGATTGACGGGCCGCAGGAAACGCTGAGCATGATGCAGCGCCTGTGGGACCCCGATCGCATGGACGCGCTGCTGCTGCTGGTGCCACTCGCCCGCGCCCATTGTCATACGGGACCGGGCGACTTCCACATGGACGCCTCTGGTCGGTTGAGCCGCCGCAAGACGAGCCATGTCGCACCCTTTGTCTTTACCGGCGTGCAGATCCTTTCGCCCAGCCTGCTCGTCGATCCGCCGTCGGATGTATTTTCGACCAATATCTTCTGGAACCGCGCTATCGAAGCGGGGCGCCTCTACGGCGTTTCGCATCAGGGTCTCTGGTTCGACGTCGGCACACCGCGCGCCATTCCTTTTGTGGAATCGATGCTCGCCTATGGGTGACCGCACCCGGCCAGCCTTGTTCAATATCCCCGCGCACCGCGCCTTTTCCGACGCCTTGGCAGCGGGCATAGTCGCGCAGCATGGCGGCGATCTCATGGCGCTGGCGCAGGGCATGATCCTGCTGCCCACCAATCGCGCGATCCGCGCCGTCAGCGACGCTTTCGTCCGTCGGTCAGGCGGAGGCCTGCTTCTTCCCCGATTGGTCGCGATCGGCGATCCCGATCTTGGCGAACAGGCGGGCGGCGCGCTTGATCCTCTTGCGGAGGGAGAGGCCATTCCCCCGGCCATCGCGCCCATGCGCCGCCAGATGATCTTGGCCCGCATGGTTCAGCAGGCATCCGGCCAACCAATGGACGCCGCGCAGGCGATCAAGCTCGGTCAGGCGCTTGGCACAGTGCTCGACCAGATGCAGGTGGAGCGGGTTCCCATCACCGCGCTTTCCGAACTCACGCTGTCGGATGAACTGTCGGGCCATTGGCAAAGATCGCTCGATCTATTCTCCATCCTCATTCGCCGCTGGCCCGAGGAATTGGCACGGCTTGGCCTCATTGACCTGGCCGACCGCCGCAATCGCCTGTTCGATCGTCTCGCCACACGTTGGGCCTCAGAGCCGCCGTCCGGTTTCGTCATCGCCGCTGGCATAGCCACGACCGCTCCGGCGGTTGCGGGTCTGCTTCGAAGGATTGCCGTTCTGCCACGCGGCAGCGTCGTTTTCGCTGGCCTCGACCATGAAATGGACGAAGCCGCATGGGACGCCATCGGTCCCTTCGCGCCGGACCCTATCACCGGCCGCGCACCACCCGCCCATGAAACCCATCCCCAATATGCCCTCAAGCGGTTGCTCAACGGAATGAGCGCCACCCGCGATGACGTGGCACTTTGGCGCTGGGGCAGCGAGCATGATGCACGCGCCGTCCGCAGCCGCAACATCTCCAACGCGATGCTCCCCCCGCGCCTGACCAGCCGTTGGCGCGATCTGAAAACCGCCGACCGCTCTCTCACAGGGGTAGAGGCGCTTGAGGTGGCAACGCCGGGTGAGGAAGCGCAGGCGATCGCGATCGCCCTACGTGAGGCGGTGGAAACGCAGGGCCGCACCGCCGCGCTGGTTACGCCCGACCGCCAGCTTGCCACGCGCGTGTCGGCGCATCTCACGCGATGGGGGATCGCGGCCGATGATTCCGCTGGTCTGCCCCTGTCTCGCCTGCCGCCCGGCACCTTGCTCATTGCGCTCGCCCAGGCGGTGGCAGAACGCTTCGCGCCCGTCGCGCTGCTGACCCTGCTCAAACATCCGCTGGTCATGCGCGGTGAAGGGCGGCTTCCTTGGCTGGAGGGTGTGCGTGATCTTGATCTATTACTACGCGGCCCGCGTCCTCCTGCGGGCCTTCAAGGGATCGATCTGCTCCTGACCGAACGCGAAGGAGAGGATCGCCAGCAGGCGCTGCGAACCCAGACACGGCAATGGTGGTCGCAGGCGCGCGCGCTGCTCGAACCGCTGGAGCAAGCCTGCGCAGC
This sequence comes from Sphingobium sp. Cam5-1, assembly GCF_015693305.1. Lineage (NCBI taxonomy): Bacteria > Pseudomonadati > Pseudomonadota > Alphaproteobacteria > Sphingomonadales > Sphingobiaceae > Sphingobium > Sphingobium sp. Cam5-1. Next base: position 1,022,214 of record NZ_CP065138.1, read on the forward strand.
CGCCCCGACCTTCGCCGCGCAACTGGCGGCCCTCCGCGAACAAGCCGGAGCATTGACCGGCGATGCCATATGGTCAGGTGTCCAGGGCCACGCCGCCGCCGATCTGTTCGCGGAGTTGGAACAGGCGGCCCCCGAAGGCCCTCAACAGTCTGACATCCGCTCCCTCCCGACTCTGCTGGACCATATACTAGGCGGCGTTTCAGTGCGCCCGGTTCAGGGCGGCCATCCGCGCATCGCCATATTGGGTCTGATCGAGGCCCAGTTGGTTCAGGCCGACCTCATGATCCTTGGCGGCCTTAACGAAGGCACATGGCCCGGCCTGCCGTCACCCGATCCCTGGCTTGCTCCACGCATCCGAAGGGAACTCGGTCTTCCGGGCCTCGAAACCCGCATCGGCCGCGCCGCGCATGACTTTGCCAGCGCATTGGGCGCTCCCCACGTCCTTATCACCCGCGCCAGAAGGGGATCGGGCGGCCCCGCCATAGCCTCCCGCTTCTGGTTGCGCCTCAAGGCCATGGCGGGTCCACAATGGAAGAGCGCGGATCGTTACGCCGCGCTGGCGCAGGCACTCGACCGCCCAGCGCGGCACCAGCCCAGCCGCCGTCCCGCGCCAGTGCCACCCGCCTCCGTCCGCCCGAAACTGATCCCCGTCACCGATGTGGACCGCCTAAAGGCTGACCCTTTCGCCTTCTACGCCAAGCGGATATTGCGCCTCAATCGCCTCGACCCGGTCGATGCCGACGCTGGCCCCGCATGGCGCGGTACAGCTGTCCATGAAATACTCCAGCATTGGGCGGAGGCCGGACGGCGCGATCCCGCCGATCTGGAAGCCCGCGCCCGCGCGATGTTCGACCGGCCCGATGTGCACCCGTTGCTGAAAGCGCTCTGGCAACCACGTTTGATCGAGGCCATCCGCTGGATTGCTGCCGAGGTGACCGCCGATCAGGCAGCAGGCCGCTCCATCCTGGCGGTGGAGACGGACGGCCGTGCGGAGATCGCTGGCGTGACCCTTACCGGCAAGGCTGACCGCATCGATCGGATGCCGGACGGATCGCTAGCCATAGTCGATTACAAGACCGGCAAACCACCCAGCGCCAAGCAGGTCAAGGCAGGCTATTCCCTCCAATTGGGGCTACTAGGCCTCATCGCCGAACAGGGTGGCTTCCCGGCCATCGGCGGCGCCAGCACCGCAGGATGCTTCGAATATTGGTCCCTGGCCAAGAAGAACGACGCCTTCGGCTATCGCGAAAGCCCGGTCGATCCGATGGGCAAGCGCGACAAGATCGTGACCTCGTCTTTCACCGCGCTCGTCCACGAATGGTTCGAGAAAATCGCCGGGGATTATCTGACGGGTAATGCTCCCTTCGACGCGCAAGTAAATCCCGAAGTCGCAAACTATGGCGACTATGACCAGCTGATGCGGCTGGAGGAATGGTATGGCCGCGACGATGTCTAGAAAGACCTCGGCCCTTCAACCCCTCGCGGGATCGCAGGCGCGCGCTGCGTCGCCTGACGCCCATGTGTGGCTGTCGGCTTCGGCGGGCACTGGCAAGACGCATGTGCTGACCGCTCGCGTGTTCCGCCTGCTGTTACAGGGCGTGCGGCCCGAAAATATCCTGTGCCTCACCTTCACCAAAGCAGGCGCGGCGGAAATGGCTGACCGCATCCATGATCGCCTCGCCGCCTGGGTCCAGATGGAGGAAGGCGAACTGTTCGAGGATCTGGAGGCGCTGCACGAGGATAGCGGGCCGGAAGCCCGCGACCGCGCCCGCCGCCTCTTTGCCGAGGTGCTGGAATCCACCGGCGGCGGCCTTCGCATCCAGACCATCCACGGCTTTTGCCAGCAACTGCTGACCGCTTTCCCGCTGGAAGCCGATCTGCCCCCCGGCTTCCGCCCGCTCGACCAGCGCGAGCAGGCCGCGCTCGCCCGCCAGACCCTGGCCGATCTTGCCGTCCGCGCGCAGGATCAGGGCGACGACCGGCTCATGGAAGCGCTTCAGGCGATCAGCCTACGTCTGGGGGAGGGGGGCGCCGAACAATTCCTCCTGCGCTGCGCCGCAAATCTTCCCGCGCTGGAGCAATTGCCTGAAGACATCGCCGCCTCGCTCTATCGCGAACTCGGCCTTCCCGAAGGTGACGTCGTCGCTCACCTCGCCAGCCAGTGCGACGACGCACAGTTCGACATGCGAACCCTCGCCTGGATTGCTCAGGCCAATGCCGATTGGGGCACCAGCCGCGCCCTGGAGCGCTGTGACCGAATAGCCCGGTGGAGGGCTCTAAATCCCCGCGACCGCGCGGAGGCTTTGAACGATCTGCACGCCGCTTGGGCGAAGAAGGACGGCGACCTCATCTCGACCAAGGGCTGGGTTCCCCCAGTCGATGGCTATGGAGAGGCCAGCGCGCGCCTCCACTCCCGTTGCGCCGAGCTTCTTAACCTCAAGGCGCTCGCCGCCTATGCGGACCTGCTCGCCGAAGGGCTGCATGCAGGCCGCGCTTATGCCCGCGCCTATCAAGAAGCGAAGCAGCTCGCCGGTGCCGTGGATTTCAACGACCTCATCGCCCGCACCGCCGATCTTCTGTCCCAACCCGGCATCGCCGACTGGATTCGCTACAAGCTCGATCAGCGTATCGACCACATCATGGTCGATGAAGCGCAGGACACGAACGTCAGCCAGTGGCAGATTGTCGGCGCGCTCGCGGCCGAATTTTTCGCAGGGGAGGGCGCCAAGGGTGATCGCGTCCGCACCATCTTCACCGTCGGCGACTTCAAGCAGGCGATCTTCGGCTTCCAGGGCACCAGCCCTCAGGCGTTCGCGGCTGCGCAGATAGCTTTCCAGCGCCATGCGGAAGATGCCGACCATATCTTCCACGACCTGTCGCTCGAACGCAGCTTCCGTTCCACGCCCGCCGTGCTCGATGTCGTAGACCAAACGATCGCGACCTTGAGCGCCGAGCGACTGGGCCTGCTCTCCGGAAATGTCCAGCATATCAGCGCCAACCGCTTCCCCGGCGAAGTCCTGCTGTGGAAACCCACGATCGCTGGCCTGTCAGAAGACGCAGAAGGCGAGGAGGATTGGGCCGCCGATCAGGAGCGCCTGCTCGCCCAGAATATCGCGCGGCAAATCCGCCAGTGGATCGATGACGGCATGATGCTCGAAAGCCGTGGCCGCCCTGTCACGGCAGGCGACATCATGATCCTCGTCCGCCGTCGCAGCGAACTAGCCCGCCTGATCGTCGCCCGCCTCTATGAGGAAGGCGTCGCCGTCGCAGGCATCGACCGCCTCCGCCTCAATGCACCGCTTGCCGTGCGCGACCTCCTTGCCGCGCTCCGTTTCGCGGTGCAGCCGGAGGATGATCTCAACCTCGCCTCGCTGCTGGTATCGCCGCTGATTGGCTGGTCGCAGGATGACCTCATGGCCCGCGCCATGAACCGCCGCGTTGGACTCTGGCAGCATCTCACCCGCACCCAGAACGATGAGCTGCTCGCCCCTCTTCGCGCCCTGCTGAACCGCGCGGACCTGACCACGCCCTATCGCTATCTCGAATCGATCCTGTCCGGCCCGATGGAGGGGCGCCGCCGCCTCATCGAACGGCTCGGCATCGAAGCCGCCGATCCGATCGAGGAACTGCTCAACGCCGCCCTTGCCTTCGAGACGGACGATCACCCCTCCTTGCAGCGTTTCGTGGACTGGTTCGACCGGGGTGAGGTGGAGATAGTCCGCGATGCCGCCGCGCAGGGGGATTCGCTCCGACTTCTTACCGTACACGGCGCAAAGGGTTTGCAGGCGCCTGTCGTCATCTTGGCCGACGCCTGCCTCGATCCCGATGCCGGGACGCGCAGCGATTCCCTCGAATGGAACGGCCTGCCCATTCTCGCCCCCCGAAAGTCCGAGCGTCTGGGTCCCATCGGGCAAGTTCTGGAGGAAGCCCGCGCCGCCGAGCGAGAGGAGCATTGGCGGTTGCTATACGTCGCGCTGACCCGTGCCGAGGAAAGGCTGGTCGTCACCGGCTCGCTAGGCCCCCGCGCCCGCGGCATGCCACAACCCGAAAGCTGGTTCACGGCGGTCGAGAACGCCCTGATCGCCCTTGGCGCGGAATGGGAGGACGATCATTTGTGGGGCGCGCGGCGGCGTTGGCTGGGCGCGGAAACCCTGCCTCCGCGTGCCCTGCAAAAGGCCGCTGCCGTTGAAGCGGCGTCGCATGCGGAACCCGACTGGCTGCGTCAGCCCGCGCCAGAGGAAGCACGCCCACCCCGACCCCTCGCGCCCTCGGCCCCGGTGGAGGATGACGTGCCCTATCCCCCGCCCACGCCTGCCATGCGGGCGGCGAGCGAGCGCGGGCGCTGGCTGCACGCCTTGTTTGAACGGTTGCCGGATGTTTCGCCCGAGCAACGCCGCGAACGCGCGGATCGCTGGCTCGAACAACAGGGCGCGGCGGACGCGTCATTGCGCCATGACGTCATCGCGCAGGCTCTTCGCGTAATCGAGGACAGCGACTTCGCTGCGCTCTTCGCGCCCGGCGCCCTTGCCGAGGCGCCCGTCGCTGCTGTGGTCGGCGACATGGTGGTCTCCGGCACCGTGGATCGGCTATGCATCGGCCCCGATCGCGTGCAGGTCGTTGATTTCAAGACGGGCCGCATAGCGCCGCTCAGCGTGGAGGAAGTCCCCGCCGCCCATGTCCGCCAGATGGCAGCCTACGCCGCCGCGCTTCAGGTCATCTTCCCCGACCGGCGGATAGAAGCCGCGCTGCTCTACACCAGCGCCCCGCGCCTCATAACGCTTCCGCACGATCTTCTCGCGGCGCACAAGCCGGGCTTTCCCCCCGCGCAGGAGAATTTGCCGCTTTCACCCGTTGAGACGGACGCGTCACCGTCCTAGATATCCGCCCAACTGAAGGAGAAATATAACATGGCTACCAAGGCAGTCACCGACACCAGCTTCCAGGCGGACGTGATCGACGCAGACAAGCCCGTGCTTGTCGATTTCTGGGCGGAATGGTGCGGCCCCTGCAAGATGATTGGCCCGGCCCTGGAAGAAATCTCCGAGGAGCTGGCGGACCAGGTCATCATCGCCAAGATCAACATCGACGAAAATCCCGATGCACCCGGCAAATATGGCGTGCGCGGCATCCCGACGATGATCCTGTTCAAAAATGGCGAAGCAGCCGCCACGAAAGTCGGCGCTGCTCCCAAGAGCGCGCTAAAAGGCTGGATCGAAAGCGTTCTCTGATTAATTCCTACTCCCTCTCCCCTTCAGGGGAGAGGGCCGGGGAGAGGGGAACGCGCAACGTCGCCATCGAAACAGTCCCCAAGCCTCAACGAAACAACACCTCCGCCGCCGCCTCCCACAACCGCGGCGACGAAGCCCCCAACAACCCACGCCGCAAATCGCCCACCACATAAGGCGACCCATCCAACCGCTGACAACACCCGCCAGCCTCATTCAGAAACAGCGTCCCGGCGGCATGGTCCCACGGCAATGTCCGCGCAAAGACCGAAACATCATTCTGCCCCAGCACTAGCCGGGGATATTGCTCCGCCGCACAGCGCGGGATGTCCACAAGCGTAAACACCCCTTCCGCCCGCCGTTGAATATCGGCTCGCTCGTCCGGCGTCATGAAATAAACCGCCAGCGCCGCTATCGGCAACGGATCACCGCTCTCCCGTGCCTGGACCTGCTGGCCATCGATATAACTGCCAGCACCTAGCGTGGCGTGACACAAACGCCCGGTAAGCGGGTCCAATATCCATCCCGCCAATGTCGTACCGGCATCCGCTAACGCGATCATGATGCCGAAAGGCGGGCGCCCAGCGGCGAAATTACCTGTCCCGTCGATAGGGTCGATGATCCAGTTGAGCCCGTCGCCGGCCCGATCCAATATCGCCGGGTCCGCCTCACAGGCTTCCTCACCGATGATGCCTGCCTCGGGCAAAATGCGGCTCAGCCCTTCGGCCAGTCTGATCTCGCTTTCCTTGTCGGCAACGGTGACGAAGTCATCGATGGCCTTCTCGCTGATCTCGTCGGCGCGCAAATTCTGGAAGCGCGGCATCACGATGTCCCGCGCTACCTCCCGCATTAATGCGACGACATCATCATTCAGCTCAATCGGCATCAGCTACGGTAATCCGCGTTGATCGAAATATATCCGTGCGTCAGATCGCAGGTCCAGACCGTCGCACGGCCCTCGCCAAGGCCAAGGTCCACGCCGATCTGAATATCCTGCCCCTTGAGGTGCGCGGCAACCGGCGCTTCGTCATATCCCTCTACGGCAAGCCCACCCGATGCCACCTGCGTCACGCCGAACCGGATGGACAGCTTGTCGCGATCCGCTGGCTCGCCCGCCTTGCCCACGGCCATGACGACGCGGCCCCAATTGGCGTCCTCGCCCGCGATCGCCGTCTTTACGAGCGGCGAGTTGGCGATGGACAGTGCGATCCGGTGCGCGCTCGCATCGCTCTCCGCGCCTTCGACGCTGATCTCGATGAACTTCGACGCGCCCTCGCCATCGCGCACCACCAGATGCGCCAGTTGCAGGCAAAGGTCGCTCAGCGCCGCCTGAAAAGCATCCGCCCCAGCATCGTCCATCGACGCCAACGGGGCGTTGCCTGCCTTCCCCGTAGCAAAGGCCAGAACCGTATCGCTGGTCGAAGTATCGCTGTCCACCGTGATGCAGGAGAAAGTCCGCCGGTTCGCCGCCGACAGCATCTGCTGCAATAGCTTCGGCTCGATCACCGCATCGGTAAAGATATAGCCGAGCATCGTCGCCATATCCGGCGCGATCATGCCTGATCCCTTGATGATCCCCACCAGCTCAACGCGTGTCCCGCCGATCATCGCGCTGGTGCGCGCACCCTTGGCATAGGTGTCGGTCGTCCCGATCGTATTCGCCGCCTCTTCCCACTCGCAAGGCACGGCGGAGAAGGCTGCCTCCAGCCCAGCCTCAGCCTTGTCCACCGGCAAGGGAACACCGATCACCCCAGTGGAAGATACGAACACATCCGAAGGCAGGCACCCAAGATGATTGGCGACCTTAGCCGCGATCGCCTCGACCGCAGCCCGCCCGCGATGGCCGGTAAAGGCGTTGGCGTTCCCCGCATTCACCACCAACGCCCGCGCCGACCCGAGCGGAATGGCGTCCCGGCACCACTCAACCTCGGGGGAGGGGCACTTGCTCTGCGTCGTGACGCCAGCAACCGCCGTACCCTCGGCCAGCTCGACATAGGTCAGATCGCAGCGATCCCAATTCTTGTACCGCGCCCTGGCAACGCGCGCGGTGACGCCCGAAATGGCGGGAAGTTCAGGAAAGGCTGCGGGGGCGAGGGGAGAGCGCTGTGTCATGCGCGCGGATTAGCGCATATCATCCGTCCGTCAATCATTGCCTCGATCGAAGCGTTCAGGCCGCTCATCAATTGACTATCCCACAGCCAAACCCTAAATCGCCGCGCATATCCGTGTGCGTTGCCTTAAAAGGGCGCGCGCTCCCCTTTTGTCAGGAACTTGCATGTTCGGCGCACTCGCCAAGTCCATCTTCGGATCGTCCAACGAACGTTACGTAAAGTCGCTGGGCAAGATCGTCGAGCGCATCGCATCTTTCGAACCCGCCATTTCGGCGATGAGCGACGAGGAACTGACGGCCCAGACGGCGCGATTCCGGGAACGCCTGACGCAGGGTGAGACCCTCGATGACCTGCTTCCCGAAGCCTTCGCCACTGTCCGGGAAGCTGCAAAGCGAACCCTGGGCCAGCGCCACTATGACGTACAGATGGTCGGTGGCATCGTCCTCCACCGCGGCGAAATCGCCGAAATGCGCACGGGTGAGGGCAAGACGCTGGTCGCGACGCTCGCCACCTATCTGAACGCGCTGGAAGGGAAGGGCGTCCACGTCGTTACCGTCAACGATTATCTCGCCAGCCGCGACTGCGAATGGATGGGCCAAGTCTATCGTTTCCTCGGCCTCACCACCGGCGTGATCGTGCCGAACCTCAGCGAAGATCAGCGGCGCGAGGCATATAACGCCGACATCACCTACGCGACGAACAACGAACTCGGCTTCGACTATCTGCGCGATAATATGAAGTACGACCGCGCATCGATGGTGCAGCGGCCCTTCAACTTCGCCATCGTCGACGAGGTGGATTCGATCCTGATCGACGAAGCGCGCACCCCGCTGATCATCTCGGGTCCGACCGATGACAAGTCGGAACTCTATGTCGCCGTCGATGCTATCGTGAAGCAGCTGGACGAAGCCGATTATGAGAAGGACGAGAAGCAGCGCACCGTCACCCTGACCGAGGACGGCACGGAAAAGATCGAGCGTCTGCTGGAAGATGCTGGCCTGCTGGAGGGCGCCAACCTCTACGATTTCGAAAACACCGCCGTTGTTCACCACGTCAACCAGGCGCTGCGCGCTGTCGTGATGTTCCGCCGCGACATCGATTACATCGTGAAAGACGGTAAGGTCATTATCATCGATGAGTTCACCGGCCGTATGATGGACGGCCGCCGCTGGTCGGATGGCTTGCACCAGGCGGTGGAAGCCAAGGAAGGCGTGAATATCGAGCCGGAAAACCAGACGCTCGCCTCCATCACGTTCCAGAATTTTTTCCGCATGTACCCCAAGCTCGGCGGCATGACCGGCACGGCGGCGACCGAAGCGACCGAATTCTACGAAATCTACAAGATGAACGTCGTCACCATCCCGACCAACCGGCCGGTGCAACGTGTCGATGAAGAAGACAGTTTCTACAAGAATCTGGAAGACAAGTTCCGCGGCATCGCCAAGACGATCAAGGTCCATGCCGAAAAGGGCCAGCCTGTCCTCGTCGGCACGGTGTCGATCGAAAAGTCGGAAATGCTGTCCGAATTTCTCAATCAGGAAGGGGTCAAGCACGCCGTCCTGAACGCCCGCTTCCACGAAAGCGAAGCGCATATCGTGGCGCAGGCGGGCCGCAAGGGCGCCGTCACCATCGCCACCAACATGGCTGGTCGCGGCACCGACATCAAGCTGGGCGGCAACCTGGAAATGCGTGTCGAGGACGAACTGCGCGACATGCCGGAAGGGCCGGAGCGCGAAGCAGCCATCGCCCGCATCGATGCCGAGATCGAGGCTGAAAAGGCCGAGGTGCTTGCCGCAGGTGGTCTCTTCGTCCTTGCGACGGAACGGCACGAAAGCCGCCGCATCGACAACCAGCTGCGCGGCCGTTCAGGGCGTCAGGGCGACCCCGGCCTCTCGCGCTTTTACCTCAGCCTCGACGATGACCTCATGCGCATCTTCGGCCCGGACACCATGTTCGCCAAGATGATCCGCTCCAACCTGGAAGATGGCGAGGCGCTGCCCCCGTCCAAGTGGCTCAGCAAGGCGATCGAAACCGCGCAGAGGAAAGTCGAAGCGCGCAACTACGACATCCGCAAGCAGGTCGTCGAATATGACGACGTCATGAACGACCAGCGCAAGGTCATTTATGAACAGCGCGCCGACATCATGGACGCTGACACCGTTGACGACGTCGTGACGGACATGCGGCACGAAACGGTCAACGACCTTGTCGGCGCATCCTGTCCTCCGGGCACATATCCCGAACAGTGGGATATCGACCGGCTGAAGGCGCGCACTGCCGAAATTCTTGGGCTTGAACCCGACTTTGACGCATGGCTGGCGGAAGATGCCGTCGATCCGGAATTGATCGAGGAACGCCTCAAGGCTCTTGCCGATGAAGCGGTCGCCGAAAAGATTGGCGGGATCGATCCGGAAAACTGGCACATGATCGAAAAGTCGATCCTGCTCCAGAGCCTGGACCATCACTGGAAAGAGCATCTGTCGACCCTCGACGCGCTGCGTCAGGTAGTTCACCTGCGCGCCTATGCGCAAAAGACGCCGATCAACGAATATAAGCAGGAAGCCTTTGCCCTGTTCGAGCGCATGCTGAGCAACATTCGTGAGGATGTGACCGGCTCGATCGCGCGCGTCCAGTTCAGGATGGAAGAGCCGTTGCCCGAGTTCGACCTGCCCGTGCTTCCCGACTTCATCACCACGCACATCGACCCCTTCTCGGGCGAAGATAATAGTGGTGACATCGATGCTGGCCAGTTGGGCAGCATCACCACCACGCTCCCGCGCCCTCCGGTCGGCAACGCGCAGCCCGGCGAGTTCACTAATCTGAATATCAGCCGCAACGCGCCATGCCCGTGCGGCTCCGGTCAAAAATACAAGCACTGCCACGGCGCGCTCGCCTGAGCGCTCCGATTTATCGCAGCGCGCTCTAGATCCGTCATGCCAGCGAAAGCTGGCATCTCAGGCATCAATCCTCGGCGCCGTCTCCGCCTGGAGAACTCTACCGGGGAGCGATACTCAGCCACCCCGATCGCTCAATCCCGCTTGTCCGACACATCTCCGTGCAGCTTGGCCCATAGGTCCGCCGTCCCTGCCTCCTGCGCCTTCGTCACATATTGGGCGGCGACCAGCCAGCCCTTGATCGGGCGTAACGGCAGCACTGTCGTCAATATGAGCACCGGGATGCCGACGGCGATGTGGACCCATAGAGGCGGCCGCGCCAATATCTCCAGCATCACGATAAAGATGACGCCGGGAACGCAGGCGAACAACTGCACGAACACCGCTGGGCCATCCGCCGGGTCCGCAAAGGAATAATCCAGTCCGCAAACCTCACATCGATCGCGGACGGTAAGAAACCCCTTGAAAATATGCCCTTCGCCGCACCGGGGGCAACGGCCCAGAGCGCCCGTTTCGATCAGCGAACGCCGCGGCAACTTATCCGACGGTTGCACCATGTCCTGCTTTCCCCTGTGCAAATTCCGGGCCTTCGCCTGGCAAGCTCCATGTGATGATAGGGGAGCGTAATTCAATTAGCCTTTTTGTCCCACCTGCATATTCCTTGCGCCAAAGGACGAAGTCCGCATTGACGTTACGGCATGGCCGATGAAAAGTTATCACTGGATTGCAGTCGTCAACAATGTCTGTTAAACGCGCCGCGATTTGGATGCCCGACAGCATACAAGTCGCGCCCCCGGCATCCCTTGCTCGGGGGCGCTTTCATTTGTATAGGCTGCAATCCCCCTAGGTATTAATGCGCAGGCTTTCCGCCTACGGGGTCGCTCGGCACGTCAAAATTTTCCATGGCGTCATGCAGGACCTGATCGGGACAGGATGCGGCCAGCGCCCGCACCTTGTACCGCAACGCCAATTCCCGATGCGCCGCGACCTCTTCGGCAGGAGCGTCCCTTGCCAAGGCCTCGTTTACCTTGGCAGCTTCCTCCCGTGCGCGCCGGAACAAATAGGGTGCATCCGTTTGCCCAGACATTGCAACCTCCAGATGGTGAGGTGGAAGTGATAGCATGCTGATTCACGATACTCCTTAACGAGGGTTAAGGCGAGCCGCAGCTACGATCATCTGCAAAATCGACCGATTTGGGTGGGCTTAAGCCCTAATTTGCGCTCCAATTCCTGCGTCAAGCGACCACCATAGTTTCGCTCTATGAACTTGCGCCCGATCCAGTGTAGATGACAGCATGCAGACGCGCCTTGTCGAATATTTCCTGGCGTTGGAGCGCGAAGGTCATTTCGCGCGCGCCGCGTCCTATTGCAATGTCTCGCAACCCACCCTGTCCGTGGGCATCGCGTCATTGGAAGCACAGCTGGGAAAGCGGCTGATCCGGCGCGATCGCAAATATGTGGGATTGACCGCGGAGGGAGAGGCCATTCTGCCATGGGCACGGCAATTGATCGCCGCTGCCGAAGCCCTTGGTCACGCGGCGGAAACGGCCCGTGGTCCGCTGAAAGGCGAATTAAGGCTGGGCGCGATTCCGGCCGCCATGCCGGTGATCGGCCATCTCACCGAAGCGATGCTGGAGCGCCACGGGGGCCTTAACATCTCCGTCCGCGCGCTCACTTCTCGGCAGATCGAGCGGGGCCTTGCTGCGTTCGAACTGGACGCTGGGATCACCTATCTCGATTTCGAGCCCCCGGCTCACGCCTTGTCGGTGCCCCTTTATACGGAGCGGGCGATCCTCATCGGCGCGGTGGGCTGTGCGGCGATACCCGATCCGCTGGACTGGGCCGATCTTGCGGACCTGCCGCTGTGCCTGTTGCATCAGGGCATGCAGAACAGGCGTATCCTGGACGCGCGTCTGGCTGAACGCGGGCTTGCCCTGCGCCCGGTGGTCACGGCGGACAGCTATGTCGCACTGCTTGGCCTCGTGCAGCAGGGAAGGCTCTGTTCCATCATTCCGGAAAATCATGCCACCTTGCTGGAAGGGCTGGCCTGGGCGCGCACCTATCCGCTGCCCGCCACGGCGGAGGGCAGTCGGGTGGGCGTGATAGTGTCTGATCGCGCACCGATGGGGCCGTTGGCTCAAGCAGTCCTCAGCGTCGCACGCGACCTCCGCTTGCCCAACGGATATCGCGCCGCTTCATAGAATATCTCTATCATCCATTAGGGGCTTCAATTTGACCCGAGCCGGATGGCCCTGCACGATGGCGTCTGATCGAAGGCTGCAGGCAGGGCAGGATGGAAGCATTTATCGAAAGCTGGACCGCGCGTCATGGCGCCACGCGCGACCAGTTATTGCCCCTTCTGCATGCGGTGCAGAAAGAGGCAGGCTATATCGACGATGCGCAGGTCCCGCTAATTGCGCAGGCGTTGAACCTCACCCGTGCGGACGTGCATGGCGTCATCACCTTCTACCATGATTTTCGCCGTGTTCCGCCCGGCCGCCACATTGTGAAGCTCTGCCGCGCGGAAAGCTGCCAGTCACGCGGCGGCGCGGCGGTGGAGCATAAGGCGGCGCAAATTCTGGGCGTAGCCATGGGGGAAACCCGGTCTGACGGTCAATTAAGTCTGGAGCCTGTCTACTGCCTGGGTCTCTGTGCGATCGGCCCGAACGCGCTGGTAGACGGCCGACCGGTTGCAGGGATCGATGCCAAAGTTCTTGAGCGTATCGCGGCGGAGATGGCGGCATGAACCGGGTGTTCATCAGCCGCGACATGGCCTCGGTCGCGCTCGGTGCAGACGAAGTCGCGCGCAGCTTCGCGCAGGCAGGGTGCGAAGTGGTGCGCACCGGATCGCGTGGCTTGTTTTCCATCGAGCCATTGGTCGAAGTGGAGACGGATGCAGGCCGTATCGGCTACGGGCCGGTGGGGCCGCAGGATGTCGCGGCGGTGCTGGATGGCACGCATCCTGCCAGGCTGGGCAAGGTGGATGAATTGCCCTTTTTCGCTGGTCAGCAGCGCTTTACCTTCGCGCGGTGCGGCATCATCGATCCGCTAAGCCTTACCGATTATGCCGCCCATGATGGTTGGAAGGGGCTGGAAAAGGCTCGCGCCATGCCTCCCCAGCAAGTGGTCGACGCGGTAAAGGCGTCGGGGCTGCGCGGACGCGGCGGCGCCGGTTTCCCGACCGGGATCAAATGGCAGACGGTGTTGGATGCGCCGGGCGCGCCCAAGTTCATCGTCTGCAACGCCGATGAAGGCGACAGCGGCACCTTTGCGGATCGGATGCTGATGGAGGGCGATCCCTTCTGCCTGATCGAAGGGATGGCGATCGCCGCCCATGCCGTCGGCGCGGCCCATGGCTACATCTATATCCGCAGCGAATATCCCTACAGCATCGCCACCATGCGCGCGGCGATCGACGCCAGCGCGCATCTCATCACGCCCTTCACGCTGGAGGTGCGCGAGGGCGCGGGCGCCTATGTCTGCGGCGAGGAAACGGCGCTGCTCGACAGTATCGAGGGCAAACGCGGGCAGGTGCGGGCAAAGCCGCCGCTCCCGGCTTTGCAGGGGCTGTTTGGTCAGCCGACCGTCATCAACAATGTGCTGTCGCTGGCTGCGGTGCCCTTCATCCTGGCAGAGGGTGCTGAGGCTTATGCGGCGGTCGGCTTCGGCCGTTCGCGCGGAACCATGCCGGTGCAGCTCGCGGGCAACGTAAAGCATGGCGGCCTTTATGAGATCGGCTTCGGCATAACACTGGGAGAGCTGGTGAACCAGATCGGCGGCGGGACGGCGAGCGGTCGTCCCGTTCGCGCGGTGCAAGTGGGTGGCCCGCTGGGCGCTTACTTCCCTCCATCGATGTTCCATCTGCCCTTCGACTATGAAGCATTCGCGCAAGCTGGCGGGCTGATCGGCCATGCTGGCATCACCATCTTCGATGACAGCGTCGATATGGCGCATATGGCGCGCTTTGCCATGGAGTTCTGTTCGGTCGAAAGTTGCGGCAAATGCACACCGTGCCGGATCGGGTCGACGCGCGGGGTGGAGATCATGGATCGGATCATCGCGGCACGAAACGATGGACCCGTTACGGTGAATGACGCTTCGGGCAGCTATCTCGGCAAGGCACTCTATTCCCGGTCTCCGGCGCGGATCGATACCTCGCTGGAAGCGCAAACCCTGCTGCTGCGCGACCTGGCCGACACCATGAAATATGGCTCGCTCTGCGCGCTGGGTGGGTTCACACCCTATCCCGTGCTGAGCGCGCTCGATCATTTCCCTGAGGACTTTGGCGCGCCCGCGTCTACCAAGGAAGCTGCGGAATGACCTTCACCCGCGAAGCCGATCATGGCACCCCGCCCGCCATCTCCACCGGCAAATCCGTCACGCTCACAATAGATGGCGAGCGCGTCACCATGCCAGAGGGCACGAGCATCATGCGCGCCGCCTCGCTCACCGGCTGCTCCATTCCGAAGCTATGCGCTACCGACAATCTGGAGAGTTTCGGCTCCTGCCGCCTATGCCTGGTCGAGGTGGAAGGGCGTAGCGGCTATCCCGCATCCTGCACCACGCCCATCGCCGAGGGCATGGTGGTTCGCACCCAAAGCGACCGGCTTAAGCAGCTTCGCCGGGGGGTGATGGAACTTTATATCTCCGACCACCCACTGGACTGCCTGACCTGCGCAGCCAATGGCGACTGCGAATTGCAGGATCAAGCCGGTGCCGTGGGACTGCGCGAGGTCCGCTATGGCTATGACGGCGCGACCAATATGGGGCAGGCCAAGGACCAGTCGAACCCCTATTTCGACTTCGATCCCAGTAAATGCATAGTCTGCTCCCGCTGCGTTCGCGCCTGTGAAGAGGTGCAGGGCACCTTCGCGCTGACTATCGAGGATAAGGGCTTCGGATCGAAAGTCTCGGCATCGCAGGGCGAGGATTTCCTTGGCTCCGAATGCGTATCCTGCGGCGCCTGCGTGCAGGCTTGTCCCACCGCATCGCTGATCGAAAAGAAGGTGGTTGAGGTCGGCACGCCCGACCGCGCCGTCGTCACCACCTGCGCCTATTGCGGCGTCGGCTGCACCTTCCGCGCGGAAATGCGCGGTGAAGAGCTGATACGCATGGTGCCGTGGAAAGAGGGCAAGGCCAATCGCGGCCATAGCTGCGTCAAGGGCCGGTTCGCCTGGGGCTATGCGCAGCATCAGGACCGGATACTCAACCCCATGATCCGCGCGTCCGTGGACCAGCCCTGGCGCGAAGTGTCGTGGGACGAAGCCATTGCCCACACGGCAGCGGAGTTCCGCCGCATCCAGGCCAAATATGGCACCCGCTCCATCGGCGGCATCACGTCAAGCCGCTGCACCAATGAGGAAACCTTCCTCGTCCAGAAGCTGATCCGCCAGGGTTTCGGCAACAACAATGTCGATACCTGCGCCCGCGTCTGCCACTCGCCGACCGGCTATGGCCTCAGCACGACCTTCGGCACCTCTGCCGGGACGCAGGATTTCGACAGCGTGATGCAGTCCGACGTGATCCTCGTCATCGGCGCCAACCCGACTGACGGCCACCCGGTATTTGCCTCGCGCATGAAGAAGCGCTTGCGGCAGGGCGCCAAGCTGATCGTCATCGACCCGCGTCGCATCGACATGGTGAAGTCCCCGCATGTCGAGGCGGAACATCATCTGCCGCTGCGCCCCGGCACCAACGTCGCCATGCTGACGGCTCTCGCTCATGTCGTCGTGACCGAGAAGCTGTACGATGAAGCCTTCATCCGCGCGCGCTGCGATTGGGACGAATTTGCCGAATGGGCCGAGTTCGTGTCACAGCCAGCCCGTTCTCCCGAAGCGATCGAACCGCTGACAGGCGTGAAGGCGCAGGATGTGCGCGCCGCCGCTCGCCTCTACGCCACTGGCGGCAACGGCGCGATCTATTATGGCCTTGGCGTCACGGAACATAGCCAGGGCAGCTCGACCGTCATGGCGATCGCCAACCTCGCCATGGCTACCGGCAATGTCGGGCGTGAGGGCGTGGGCGTGAATCCGCTGCGGGGGCAGAACAATGTGCAGGGCGCCTGTGACATGGGCAGCTTCCCGCACGAATTTTCCGGTTATCGCCATGTTTCCGACGACGCCACCCGCGCGCTGTTCGAACAAAGCTGGGGCGTGGCGCTGGACCCCGAACCGGGGCTTCGCATCCCCAACATGCTGGATGCGGCGACCGACGGCACCTTCAAGGGCATTTTCATCCAGGGCGAGGACATTCTCCAATCCGACCCCAATACGCACCATGTCGCGGCGGGGCTGGCGGCGATGGAGTGCGTCGTGGTGCAGGACCTGTTCCTCAACGAGACCGCCAATTACGCGCATGTCTTCCTGCCCGGCTCCACCTTCCTGGAAAAGGACGGGACGTTCACCAATGCCGAACGGCGCATTCAGCGCGTGCGCAAGGTGATGACGCCCCTCAACGGCTATGAAGATTGGGAGATCGTGCAGCTGGTCGCCAACGCCATGGGATTGGGCTGGACCTACAGCCACCCGGCGCAGATCATGGATGAAATCGCCGCGCTCACCCCGACCTTCGCGGGCGTGCATTATGACCGCCTGGACGCGGAAGGGTCGCTGCAATGGCCCGCGAACGACCGCGCTCCCCACGGCACGCCGACCATGCATATCGACGGTTTCGTGCGCGGCAGGGGCAAGTTCGTCGTCACCGACTATGTGCCGACCGATGAAAAGACCGGCCCCCGCTTCCCGCTATTGCTGACCACAGGGCGCATCCTTAGCCAATATAATGTCGGCGCGCAGACCCGGCGCACCGCCAACGCCGCCTGGCATCCCGAAGACCGACTGGAAATCCATCCCAGCGACGCGGAAAACAGGGGCCTTAAGGACGGTGATTGGGTAACGCTCCGCAGCAGGGCAGGGGAAACCACCCTGCGAGCGCTGGTGACCGAACGCGTCGCGCCGGGCGTTGTCTATACGACCTTCCACCATCCCGAAACGCAGGCGAACGTCATCACCACCGACTATTCGGACTGGGCCACCAATTGCCCGGAATATAAGGTGACGGCGGTGCAGGTGTCCGCATCCAATGGTCCCAGCGACTGGCAGAAAAGCTATGACGCGCAAGCACGGCGCAGTCGGCGCATCGACATGATTCACGCAGCGGAATGACGGCATGACTGAAGACGACTCGATGATGTCCAATCAGGACCGGCTGGTCTATATGGCCAACCAGATCGCCAGAAACTTCATGACCATGGGCGAAGACAAAGCGGCACAGGCAGTCGCCGACCACATCGCCAAATTCTGGGAGCCACGAATGCGGGCGCAGATATTCGCTCTGCACGAGAAGGGGGAAGCGACATTGGTTCCGGTTGCCGCTAGGGCGATCACTCTCTTGCGGGCAGCAGGTTCGCCGAGAGGGCGCGTTTCTTAACGCATGACCTTATTCCAATCGACGTCATATCCGACGTCTTGCAACTCTCGAGCCAGCGCGGTTTTCCAGCCTCCGCCCTCGTCAAACGTCTGATATACGACACCTGCAAAGTCGCTCGGAATTTCGACATCGCCTTTCCGAAGCGCGCAGACCCGTTCTCGGGTAAGTAGGCCGATAAAATAGCCTAGTTCCAAGATCACGTTTTGCCGCGCCCGCTGATTAAGCGCTTCAGCGCTCTGGCCACCCACATCGTCGGGTGTCAGCAGGACGACCGCAAAACCGACGTCCCCATGCGCCTCGACCTTCTCAATGACCGTTCGGCCGCGGTTCGCCTGTTCGTGCAGGATGATCGCTTCGAATCCGATGCGCTCAATGAAGCGTGCGACGGTCTCACGCGCGCCGTCGTCGTGACCATGAACGACGAAAATCTTTCGGCTCGGCGACCGTGCAACTTCGTCGTTATTACCAGCGCGGTCTCCAGCGTCGGTGCCTAGCTCCTCTAGCTGTTCCTCCAACGAGGACACTGCCTGTTTCAATAAAGCTAGGTTCCGATCGCGCGATGCCTTCACCGCGTGACGAACCTCCTGGATTGAAGTGTCCTGATACATATTGATTGGACCGGTGTCGAATTCGGCCGCGTTTCGATAGCGCCTTCGCTCTACCGTGTTATTACCGAAGGTGCGGTCAAGAGCATCAGCGATAGAGGCCTTCAGCGCTTCTATGCCCGGATCGTCAAATTGATTTTGGACCGTGTTGGGATCGAAACCTTCGAGCGCAACGACACGCTTGTTCAACCTCGCTATCCCAACGCGAAGCTCCGCCTCGCTGAGTCTTGCGGCATGAAGGGGTTCCGCTTGCGCCGGTCTGCGAGCCATATTTTCCTGTTAGTTTACCAGTGGGAAGTTTTACACGATCAGTTTCTACGAATAGCACTACTGAAGCTATGAATTGGCGGACAGGGTGGGATTCGAACCCACGGTGAGCGTAAACCCACGGCGGTTTTCAAGACCGCTGCCTTAAACCACTCGGCCACCTGTCCGTCCGCTCGCTTCCTAGCGAAGCTTTGCGTCATGCCAAGCGTAAAATGACCAAAATCCGCTTTCGGCGCGTTCTTGTGGGAACGGAAGCGACAAGGGGGATTTCGCCTCGTGCCGTCGCTGTGCCACAAAGGGCTGAGGGAGATTCTCTAATGCGTTCAACCATTCACTCGCTTCTACTGCGTCTTGCCGTCGTCACGGCGGGCAGCTTGATGGCGGGGCCTGGCATGACGCAGGACATGGCGCAGGACGCGGGTTTCCGCAGCTATCTGGAAACGTTGCGGCCAAAGGCGCAGGCGATGGGCATCCGCTCTTCCACGCTGGATTCCGTCTTCCCCACGCTCACGCCGAACCCGCGCGTTGTTCAGCTGGATCAGAACCAGCCGGGGGGAGGGGCCTATTCCCCCATTCCCAATTTCGAACCCTATCGGCGCCAGCATGTCGATGCCGCGCGCATCAGCCGTGGCCGCACCGCTTATCAGGCGAACCGCGCCCGGCTTGCCCGGATAGAGGCGGAAACCGGCGTGCCGGAGGAAATCATGGTCGCGATCTACGGCCACGAAACCAATTATGGTTCCTATACCGGCGACTTCGACCTCATCCGCTCGCTTGCGACGCTGTCCTATGAAGGGCGCCGCCGCACCCTGTTCGAACCGGAATTGCTGGCAACGCTCAAGATGCTGGACAATGGCGTGCCGCGCAGCCGCTTGGTCGGCAGTTGGGCAGGGGCGACGGGCTATCCCCAATTTCTTCCCAGCGTCTATCTGCGTCTGGCCAAGGATGGCGACGGCGATGGCCGCGTCGATATCTGGAACAGCGAAGCCGACGCGCTCGCTTCTATCGCCAATTATTTCGTCAAAGCCGGTTGGCGGCGCGGCCAGCCATGGGGTGTCGCCGTATCGGTGCCCGCCGGGTTCAACCGGGCGAGCGTGTCGGCACGCCTCTCGCCCGCGCGCTGTCCCCGCGTGTTCAACCGTCACAGCCGCTGGCTGACAATGGCCGAATGGCGCAGCCGGGGCATCGTCCCGACGGACGGCGGCTGGCCAGCGGATACGGTCATGGCAACGCTGCTCGAACCCGATGGTCCGGGCAAGACCGCCTATCTGCTCACCAGCAATTATCGGGCGATCCTCGATTATAATTGCTCGAATTTCTACGCGCTGTCGGTCGGGCTGCTTGCCGACGCCGTCAGGCAGTAAAGCGCCAGCCCTCTTGAGAATGTGTCTGTCATGGCTAATGACAGGGGCACGGCATTCTCATCACCCGAATCCATCAGTGCGAAGGCAGTCCTCATGAACAAGTCACTAGCCGCCATCCTCTTCGTCGGATTGCTGGCGCAGCCTCTCACGGCCGCCGCGCCTCCTTACACCAGTGAGGCGCCCATCGCTTACATGAAGGACCTGTCGTCGGGCGCGGTGCTCTATGACAAGGGCGGCGAAACGCGCATTCCGCCCGCCTCCATGGCGAAGATGATGACGGCGCACGTTGCCTTCCGCCTGATCCAGAAGGGTGATTTGAAGCTCGACACGAAATTCACCGTCCGCCCCGAAACATGGAAGCAGTGGCACGGCCCGGCGGCCGGTTCGACCATGTTCCTGTCGGCGGGCGAGCAGGTGTCGGTCGAAAATCTGTTGCACGGCATCGTGACCCTGTCCGGCAATGACGCCTGCGTGGTGCTGGCCGAAGGGATCGCCGGGACGGAGCAGGCCTTCGTCGCCCAGATGAATGACGAAGCCAAGCGCCTCGGCCTCAAGAACAGCCATTTCGGCACCAGCAATGGCTGGCCGGATGAGGGCGTCACCTATGTAACCGCGGAGGACCTTGCCCGTCTCGCCGAAGCGACGATCGAGGAGACGCCTGACCTCTACAAGCGCTTCTACGCCACGCGCGCCTTCACCTGGGGCAAGACCATGGGCGGCTCCGACATTGCGCAAGCGAACCGCAACCCGATCCTGGGCAAGGTTGTCGGCGCCGACGGCCTCAAGACCGGCCATACGGAGGAAGCGGGCTTCGGCTTTACCGGCTCGGCCGAACAGGATGGCCGCCGCCTCGTCATGGTCGTTGCTGGCCTGCCGACCTACAATGGCCGCATCGAGGAATCGGTTCGGTTCATGGACTGGGGCTTCAAGGCGTGGAAAGCGCAGCCGCTCTTTAAAAAGGGCCAGACCGTCGAAACCGCGGAAGTCCAACTGGGCAGCGCCACCAGCGTCCCCCTCGTCGCTCCGCAGGACATGGCCGTAACTCTTCCCCGCACCGCGTCGGGCAACATCTCGGTCAAGGTCGCCTATACTGGCCCGATCAAGGCGCCGATCGCCAAGGGGCAGAAGATCGCCGAACTGATCGTCTCCACCCCCGACACCCCGCCGCAGGTCCTGCCTTTGGTGGCCGGTGAAGAAGTGTCCGAAGCGGGCATCTTCGGTCGCCTCTGGAACGGTCTGAAGTCCTTCTTCGGGTGACACGCGGCCGATTCATCACTCTGGAGGGCGGGGAGGGCGCCGGTAAATCGACGCAGCTCCGCGCCCTCGCCGCCGCCTTGCGCGCCAAGGGCCTGGAAGTCGTGGAAACCCGCGAACCCGGCGGCAGCGAAGGCGCGGAAGCCATCCGCGCCCTCCTCCTCACCGGCGCCGCCGACCGCTGGAGCCCCCGCGCCGAAGCGCTCCTCTTCGCCGCAGCCCGCGCCGACCATATCGAAAAGACCATCCGTCCCGCGCTGGATCGCGGCGCATGGGTGCTGTCCGACCGCTTCCTCGACAGCAGCCGCGCCTATCAGGGCATGGGCGACCTCACCGACGCCGACATATTGACCCTCCACCGCATCGGCAGCTCCGACTTCCTGCCCGACCGAACCTTCTTCCTGACCCTCCCCGAAGCCGAGGCGCAGCAGCGCGCATGGTCTCGCGACGGAGACGCCGCCGACCGCATCGGAGGCCGCGACGCAGCCTTCCACGCCAATGTGGCATCCGCCTTCACCCGCTTCGCCGAGCAAGACCCCGCCCGCATCCGCACCATAGACGCGTCAGGCCACCCCGAAGCCGTAACCTCGCGCCTGCTCGCAGCGCTGGGCGACCTTCTCCCATGATCCTCGGCCATGACGCCCAAACCGATATGCTGCTAGCCGCCGCCCGCAGTGGCCGCATGCATCATGGCTGGATACTCGCTGGCCCGCGCGGCATCGGCAAGGCGAGCTTCGCCCGTGCGCTCGCCCTTCGTCTCCTAGCCGAAGCCGCAGGCCCCGCGCCCGACGGCGAAGGCCTGTCAGTCCCCCCCGATCACCCCATCCGCAAGCTGATCGAAGCCGAAGCCCATCCCGACTACGCCGAACTCTACTGCCTTGAAAAGGAAACCGGCACCGCCCGCAACATCTCCGTCGATCAGGTGCGCGGCCTCCAACGCCTCGTCCAGTCCGCCCCCTCGCTATCTGCCCGCCGCATCGTAGTCATCGACAGCGCCGACGATCTGGAGCGTGGCGCCGCCAACGCGCTTCTCAAAACGCTGGAAGAGCCGCCCGCCGACATGCTCTTCTTCCTCGTCAGCCACGCGCCCGGCCGCCTCTTGCCCACCATCCGCTCACGCTGCCGCACCCTGCGCTTCGATCCACTCGATCACGAAGCCATGCGCACCGTCCTGCGCCAAGAGCAGCCCGACCTACCCCCCGCGGACATAGACGCGCTCGCCGCCCTGGGAGAGGGCGCCCCCGGGAAGGCCCTGCGCTACGCGGGCCTCGACGTAACCGACCTGGACCGCATGCTCCGCGCCATCGCGGCGGACGGCGACCCCGGCAACCGCCACCGCCTCATCCTCGCAAAGCAGCTCTCCGGCAAAGCTGCGCGCCCGCGCTATGAAGCCTTCCTCGAACGCGTCCCCGCCTTCATCGCCGACGTCGCCCGCCAGCGGAGCGGCCCCGCGCTCGGCGCAGCACTGGACCACTGGGAAGCCGCGCGCCAACTCGCCAGCGGCGCCATCATCCTCTCGCTCGATCCCGCTGCCGTCGCTTTCGAACTTGCGGGCCATGTCGCCGCGCTCGCCCCGGATCAGCGTTGAAAAGCAGGCTTTGCGCGCGCCTTAACAGCCGCTAGGGAAGGCGCATGTCGCAGCCCTACACCATCACCACCGCCATCAGCTATCCCAACGGCCGCCCCCATATCGGCCACGCCTATGAGGTGATCGCCACCGACGCGATCGCCCGGTTCCAGCGGATGATGGGCCGCGACGTCTTTTTCCAGACCGGCACCGACGAACACGGCCTGAAAATGGATCAGGCCGCCCGCGCGCGGGGCATCGAACCGCGCACGCTGGCCGATGAAATGTCCGGATATTTCAAGGATATGAACGACAGTCTGAACATCAGCTATGATCGTTTCATCCGCACCAGCGAACCTGACCATCACCGCGCATCCCAAGCCATTTGGCAGGCGATGGAGGCCAATGGCGACCTCTATCTGGGGCGCTACGAAGGCTGGTATTCCGTCCGCGACGAAGCCTTTTACGATGAAAAGGAATTGGTCGAAGGGGAAGGGGGCGAAAAGCTTTCGCCTCAGGGCACGCCGGTCGAATGGACGGTCGAG
The DNA here is from genome assembly GCF_015693305.1 of Sphingobium sp. Cam5-1. Classification (NCBI taxonomy): domain Bacteria; kingdom Pseudomonadati; phylum Pseudomonadota; class Alphaproteobacteria; order Sphingomonadales; family Sphingobiaceae; genus Sphingobium; species Sphingobium sp. Cam5-1. Next base: position 1,045,474 of record NZ_CP065138.1, read on the forward strand.
GAAAGCTGGTTCTTCCGCCTGTCCGCCTATCAGCAAAAGCTGCTCGACCTCTACAACAGCCAGCCTGACTTCATTCAGCCCGACAGCCGCCGCAACGAAATCATGCGCTTCGTGGAGGGCGGCCTTTCCGACCTCAGCGTCTCGCGCACCAGCTTCGACTGGGGCGTCAAGGTGCCCGGTAGCGAGGGCCATGTCATGTATGTCTGGGTCGACGCGCTCACCAATTATTTGACTGGCTGCGGCTATCCCGACGATGCCGAACGCATGGCCCGCTATTGGTCCGAGGGCGGCGATATAACGCACATCATCGGCAAAGATATTGTGCGTTTTCATACCGTTTACTGGCCAGCCTTCCTGATGAGTGCAAAGCTGCCCTTGCCCAAGCAGATCTTCGGCCACGGCTTCCTCCTCAACCGGGGTGAGAAGATGTCGAAATCGGTCGGCAACGTCGCCGACCCGATGGAATTGGCCGAGCGTTTCGGCGTCGATCAGCTCCGCTACTTCCTCCTGTCCGAAGTTACCTTCGGCAATGACGGCAGCTATAGCGCCGAGGCGATCGTCGCCCGATCGAACAGCGATCTTGCCAACAGCTTCGGCAATCTGGCGCAGCGGACCCTGAGCTTTATCGCCAAGAATCTGGAAGGGCGCTTGCCCCAACCCGCGCCGCAGGATGTGGACAGCGACCTGCTGAAAACGATCAGCGACGCTGCCCAGACCTTCCAAACCGCCATGGCCGATCTCGCGCCTTCCACGGCTATCGAAGCATGGATGCGCGCGGTATTCGCCTGCAACGCCTATATCGACGCGCAGGCCCCCTGGGCCTTGCGCAAGACCGACCCGGCCCGAATGGAAGCGGTACTCGCGACGCTTTATGAAGCCATCACCAACCTCGCCATCATCATTCAGCCCGTTACCCCGGCCAGCGCCACCGCGCTCCTAGACCAGATGGGCGTTCCGCAGACGGGCCGGACCTACGAAGCGATCGGCAGCAGCACCTACGCCGATCTTCGCGCCCGCGGCTTCACCCTCAGCGCGCCCAAGCCGCTCTTCCCGCGCCTCGAACTTACCGAAGCGGACGCCTGATCCATGCTGATCGACAGCCATTGCCACTTGAATTACAAAGGCTTGGTCGAAGATCAGCAGAATGTGCTTGAACGCGCGCGCTCCGCTGGCATTGGCCTGATGCTCAACATAGCGACGCGCGAAAGCGAATGGGATGCGGTACTCGCGACAGCCGAACAGCAACCCGATGTCTACGCCACAGTGGGAATCCATCCCCACGAGGCCGACGAGCACCCCCATGTCGACACGGCCAAACTGATCGAACGCGCTGCTCACCCACGGGTCGTCGGCATCGGAGAAACCGGCCTCGACTATTATTACGATCATAGCGATCGCGCCCGACAGCAAAGCAGCTTCCGCGCCCATATCGCTGCGTCCCGCGCGACCGGCCTTCCGCTCATCGTCCACACCCGCGATGCGGAGGACGATACGCTGGCCATCCTACGCGGGGAAATGGGGCAGGGCGTCTATCCCGGCGTCATCCACTGCTTCACCGCCAGCGGAGCCTTCGCCGATGCGGCCCTGGACCTCGGCTTCTACATCAGCATTTCGGGCATCGTGACCTTCAAAAGCGCGAAGGATCTTCAGGAAACCGCAGCCCGTCTGCCGCTCGACCGGCTGCTGGTCGAAACGGACTCACCTTTCCTTGCTCCGGTGCCCCACCGTGGCAAGTCCTGCGAACCGGCATTTGTCGCCGATACCGCGCGCTTCCTGGCAAAGCTGCGCGGCGAAAGCGTGGAGCAACTGGCCGCCGCAACCTCCGCAAATTTCCGCACCTTGTTCAACAAGACCGGCGCGCAGCAAAGCGCATGAGCCTAAAGCTCACCATCCTGGGCTGCGGCACATCATCGGGCGTCCCCCGGATCGGCAATGATTGGGGCAGCTGCGATCCCACCGAGCCGAAGAACCGGCGAACACGAGCCTCGATCCTGGTGGAAAGCCCCACAACGCGCCTCCTAATCGACACGTCGCCAGACATGCGCGCCCAGTTGCTGGCCGCCGATGTCATTCATATCGACGCCATTCTCTGGACCCACGACCATGCCGATCATTGTCACGGCATCGATGACGCGCGCCAGCTTTACCACCACCGCCGCACGCCCGTGCCGGGCTATGCCCGCCGCCAGACATTGAAACTCCTGAAGAAACGCTTCGCCTACGCCTTTGAAGGACGGCAGGGCTATCATCAGACCATTGAACCGCATGTGCTGCCCGATGGCCTGCGCATCGGTGACATCGACATCGCCTGTACAGACCAACCCCATGGCGAGATTTATTCCACCGGCTTTCGCTTCACATCGGGCGGCAGGTCTATAGGCTATGCCACTGATTTCCATGATCTTACAGCCGACATGATCAGCCTTTACGACGGGTTGGACGTCTGGGTTGTCGACGCCCTCCGCGAAAAGCCGCATCCGACCCATCCGCATCTGGCCCTGACCCTCGATGGTATCTCGGCCGTCCGTCCCGGCCGCGCCGTCCTTACGCATATGGATCAAAGCATGGACTATCCGGCTCTGTTGAAAACGCTGCCGGACGGCGTGGAGCCCGGCTATGATGGCATGTGCATCGAATTGAACGGGGATGGGGGCTGACCGCATGAATGGGGATCAGGCGGCTTCCAGCATCTGGTATGTGCTCGCGCTTGTTCTCGTCGGCTCGGCCTTGCTGGCTCGCCGCATGCCCATGGCTGGCATGCTGCGCCTCGCACTGGTCTGGGTCGCCATATTCGCGGCTTTGCTGGGATTGTTCAAAATTGGTGAGAAAGCCGGACTCTTCACCACCAGAATGGCTGGGGAAGGGGCAGGGCCGGTTTCGCAAGAAACGCCGCCAACACCGCCCCCCGCCCGCGCCGAAGGTCAGGCGCTTCGCATTCCCATGGCACCCGACGGCCATTTCTGGGTCGAAGGAACGGTCAACGGCACTGCCACCCGCTTCCTCATAGACAGCGGCGCCAGCATAACAGCCCTTTCCGTCCCCTCCGCCCGTGCGGCCGGACTCAATTTTGACCTGAGCGCTCCGGGCGTGTCGATGATGACCGCGAACGGCCAGATTGACGCCAAGCGTTCCTCCATCTCCACTTTGGTCATCGGCCCGATCCGGTCGAGCGATCTGCCCATCGTCATATCGCCCGCCTTTGGTGAGGTGAACGTCATAGGAATGAACATGCTGTCCCGGCTCAAAAGCTGGGGCGTCGAAAATGGTGAGATGGTGCTCAATCCATGACGGCAACCTTGGCGCTGCGCGCACCGACCCAGCGCGAAAGGCTGAAGGCGATCGTCGGCGGTTCCACCGGCAATCTGGTGGAATGGTATGACTGGTACGCCTATGCCGCCTTCACCCTTTATTTCGCGCCGCATTTCTTCCCCAGCGAGGATCGCACCGCCCAGCTTTTGAGCGCCGCCGGGATATTCGCCGTGGGCTTCCTGATGCGGCCGATCGGCGCCTGGTTAATGGGGATTTATGCGGATCGGCATGGACGCAAAAGCGGCCTTACCCTGTCCGTTGCTCTTATGTGCGCGGGTTCGCTGCTTATTGCGGTGACGCCCGGCTATGATGTGATCGGGGTAGGGGCGCCCCTGCTGCTAGTCCTTGCCCGCCTGATGCAGGGTCTTTCGATCGGCGGCGAATATGGGGCCAGCGCGACCTATCTGTCGGAAATGGCGGGACGTGATCGGCGCGGATTCTTTTCAAGCTTTCAATATGTTACGCTAATCTCTGGGCAACTTGTGGCAATTTGCGTGCTGCTCATCCTTCAGGGCGTGCTGACCACTGCGCAGCTTGACGCATGGGGGTGGCGAATACCTTTCCTGATTGGTGGCGCCCTCGCCGTGATCGTCTTCTGGCTGCGCCGTGGGCTTAGTGAAACGCAAAGCTTCCATGCGGCGAAAGCCGAAGGAGCGCCGCGATCCGGCTTTGTCGAGCTTGTCACGAAGCATCCTCGCGAAACGCTGACCGTGATGCTGCTCACGGCGGGTGGCACAATCGCCTTCTATGCCTATTCGATCTATATGCAGAAATTCCTGGTGAACACATCGGGCCTCAGTCGGGAAACAGCGTCGCAGATCAATGGGATAACCTTGTTCTTTTTCATGTTGTTGCAACCTGTAGCCGGGGCGCTTTCCGACCGCATCGGGCGTAAACCGTTGATGATAGGCTTCGGCATCCTGGGCTTGCTGTTCACCTATCCGATATTCGCGACGCTCGCCGTAACTCGCGATCCACTCGTTGCAGGCCTGCTGGTTATGGCGGGCCTGATCATCGTGACTGGCTACACATCGATCAACGCCGTCGTGAAAGCGGAGCTTTTCCCAGCCCATATCCGCGCCCTTGGCGTTGCGCTGCCATATGCCTTGGCGAACACATTGTTCGGCGGCACGGCCGAATTCGTGGCGCTCTATTTCAAACAGATCGGCATCGAACAGGCATTTTACATCTATGTAAGCGTCATGATCGCCATATCGCTGATCATCTACATCAAAATGCCCGACACCCGCCGCCACAGCCAGATCCGGGAAGACTAATATGCGGGGGCGTTCTGGGTATCGCCTGATAAGAGGAGCGTTCACGTTCTGGTGGCCGGTGACTAATGCCTAATCTTTAACATAATATATATTATCGAGCAAACATTAGTCCCGAAGGGATAGCCTTCCCCCAACCAAAACTCTATCTTCTCGCCACTTCCTTCTTGATTTCAGGACCCCCATGTCATCCAGCACCAAAGCGAGCCCCGCCGACATCATGCCGCTCGCCAATGTCATGGCCCGTCTTCGCGATCCGGACACCGGATGTCCCTGGGACATCCAGCAGGATTTCGCCAGCATCGCTCCCTACACAATCGAGGAAGCCTATGAAGTCGCCGACGCGATCGAACGTAACGACATGCCCGCGCTCTGCGACGAGCTCGGCGACCTCCTGCTACAGGTAGCCTTCCACAGCCGGATGGCCGAACAAGCCGGGCATTTCAATCTCCAGGACGTCATCGACGGCGTCACCGACAAGATGATCCGCCGCCATCCGCACATCTTCGGCGAAGGTGCCGAACGCGAACATGGCCATGCCCAATGGGAAGCGATTAAAGCAGCCGAACGCGCCGCCAGAGAACCCGACAGCAGCGCTCTCGCTGGCGTTGCCAACGCGCTCCCCGCACTACTCCGCGCCGAAAAGCTCCAGAAGCGCGCCGCCCGCACCGGTTTCGACTGGCCCGACACCCAAGGTGCGGTCGCGAAGATTGAAGAGGAATTGCAGGAAGTTCACGACGCCACAACCCCCGAAGAACATCAGGAGGAGGTCGGCGACCTGCTGTTTGCCGTCGTCAACCTGGCCCGGCACCTGAAGGTCGATCCGGAAGCCGCGCTACGGGCCGCCAGCGCGAAATTCGAAGCCCGCTTCCGCGTCATGGAACAGACCGCTGGTGATGGATTTCAAAGCCTCGACCTCGATGGAAAGGAAGCTCTCTGGCGGCAGGCCAAACGCGAATTGGCCCGCCGATAACTGATCAAGCATCCGCGCGTTTGCTGAAACGAGCAAAGGCGGAGTCGGAGAGGCGAACCTTCAAGACAAGCTCACCATCCACCGTTTCGCTACCTATCACTTCACCATGTTCGTGTAGCCAGGCAATGGCAGCGCCATCCGCCAACGGCACCCGAAGTTGATGGATTTGCGCGCCAGCAGTCAGTCTGGCGCTTATGCATCGTTGCAGATCATCCACGCCATTTCCGGTCAGGGCGGAAAGGATCACGACATCCCGGCGCCGCGCCGCGATTTCCCGAAGTTGCGCAGCTTCTTCCTCACCCAGCAGATCGAGTTTGTTCCACGCCTCGATAATCGGGGGGGCGTCGTCCCCTGCTCCGCCCTCACCCGCCACACCAAGCTCACTCAGCACGTCCAGCACATCATCGCGCTGCGCCTCGCTATCGGGATGGGCGATGTCGCGGACATGTATGATGAGGTCAGCGGACAGAACTTCTTCCAGCGTGGCGCGAAACGCCGCAATAAGCTGAGTCGGAAGGTCGGACACAAAACCGACCGTGTCCGACAGGATCGCCTTGTCCAATCCCGGTAATGCGATCTGGCGCATGGTCGGGTCCAGCGTCGCGAACAGCAAATCTTCCGCCATGACATCGGCGCCCGTCATGCGGTTGAAAAGCGTGGACTTGCCAGCATTGGTGTAGCCGACAAGCGCGATCACCGGCCAAGGAGCTCTTTGCCGGCGTGCCCGATGTAGACTGCGGGTACGGGTCACCTGGTCAAGTTCACGCCTGATCTTTGCCATACGATCGCGGATCATCCGCCGGTCAGCCTCGATCTGCGTTTCGCCGGGACCACCCAGGAATCCAAAGCCGCCACGCTGCCGTTCAAGGTGGGTCCAACTGCGCACCAGCCTGCCCGCCTGATAATCGAGATGGGCCAGTTCGACCTGAAGGCGTCCCTCATTGGTGGCCGCACGCTCCCCGAAGATTTCCAGGATCAACCCGGTTCGATCGATCACTTTGGCTTCGGTCGCCTTCTCAAGATTGCTCTGCTGAACCGGGCTCAACGCGTTGTCGACAATCACCAGTTCGGCATCTTCCATCCGCGCAAGCGTTGCGATCTGGTCGACCTGACCACTTCCGAACAAAGTTGCGGGTTTCCGATCCCGCACGCGAAACGCCTGCGCCGCGCGCACGTCTATGCCGATAGCCAGGGCGAGGCCTTTCGCCTCCTCAAGACGGGCGTCACTATCACGCCTTTCGACGCCGTGAGTTTCAGCGCGCACGACCACGGCCCGCGCGCCGCGCGATACTTCGTCGGCAGAGTCCCGGTTGAAGACGGCCATAAGCGCCTAACGCATCAGGCGCCGACCCGCCTCATCAGAAGGCGGGCCGTACCGAAATAGATTGATCAATCCTCGCCCTCGCCTTCGCCACTCAGGTCAAGCGCATGGAGAGGTTGAACAGTGGAGATGGCATGCTTGTAGACAAGCTGCACCATGCCGTCGCGCTCCAGCAGCATGCAGAAAAGATCGAATGCAGCGATCTCGCCCTGCAACATCACGCCGTTGACCAGAAACATGGTGACCGGGCTTCCGGACTTGCGAACGGCGCTCAGGAATATTTCCTGAAGCAGTTTGGGCTTTGAATTGCCGTCGCTCGCCTTGCGAAGGTCGGTTAGGTCCATCGACTGAGCGGGCATCACGGTGGAAATGGCGTGCTTGTAGACAAGCTGCGATTGCCCGTCGCGCCGCAACAGAACGGAAAAATTGTCAAACCAGGTGATAATCCCTTGCAACTTCACGCCCTTTACCAGGAACATAGTCACGGGCGTTTTGCTCTTGCGCAGGTTGTTCAGGAATATGTCCTGAAGATTATTGAGTTTTTCTGCCACGGTCTTCACCTTATTGGCGGGACGTTACCCGCTCTTGCACCCCTGGGCAGGGTGTCTTGCCCGCCCCCGCTCACCGGGGGCAATCAGAAAGCTACCGCAATTGCGAAGGGGCGTCCATGCCCCAGATGGGCTATCGTTCATCCCCTTGCATCAATTGTCCTTTCCATCCGTGATCCCAAGCAGCTTGAGCTTGCGGTGCAACGCAGACCGTTCCATGCCGATGAATGTAGCCGTTCGGGATATGTTGCCGGAAAACCGCCTGATCTGGATACGCAGATATTCGCGTTCGAAACTTTCGCGCGCTTCCCGCAACGGTGCCCCCATGATGGCCGACTGACCCATCCCTTCGCCCGCGCCATTACTGGAAAGTTCGCTAGGCAGCATGTCCAGCTCAATCCGGCCTATCCGCTCGCCCGGAGCAAGGATCATCGTTCGCTCGATGACGTTGCGCAGCTGGCGAACGTTGCCGGGCCATTCGTTCGCCTGAAGCGCAGCCATGGCATCACTAGCGATCTCGGGCGACGGCACCCGCCGCTCGGCCGCGAAACGTGCGAGATAATGCTCGACCAGCGGTGGAATGTCGTCTCGCCGCTCGGACAAGGAAGGGATGACGAGGGGTACAACGTTCAGACGATAGAACAGGTCTTCGCGGAACCGCCGCTCCTCTATTTCCGCGGCCAGATCCCGCGCAGTTGAAGAGATGACCCGGACGTCTACCTTCACTTGCCGCTGCCCGCCCACGCGCGTGAAGCTCTGGTCCGTCAATACCCGCAATATCTTGCCCTGCGTCGTGACGGGCATATCTGCGATCTCGTCAAGGTAAAGCGTGCCGCCATGCGCCTGCTCAAGATAGCCGGGACGCACAAGGCCGCTGGGATCTTCGACGCCGAACAGCTCCTCCTCCACCCGGTCGGGGTCCATTCGCGCCGCCGCCACGATGATGAAGGGCGCGTCGGCCCTCCCGCTCCAGCTGTGAAGCATGCGCGCCGCGACTTCCTTGCCGACACCCGCAGGCCCGGAAATCAGCACCCGGCTGCCCGTGCCGGCGACTTTCTTTATCGTCGCCCGAACCGCGTTGATCGCGGCCGAAGTGCCCGTCAGTTCATCATCCTGCCCAAAACGGGCACGCAGGACCTGATTTTCCCGCCGTAATCTCTCGGTCTCGGTAGCGCGCGCGACCAGATGCAGCAGCCGGTCGGCTTCGAATGGCTTTTCGATAAAGTCCGCCGCCCCCTTGCGGATCGCGGCCACGGCCGTGTCGATATTGCCATGACCTGAAATCATGAGCACCGGAATGGTCGCGTCGCGCTGCTTGATCACGTCGAGCAATTCCAGACCATCCAGGGTCGACCCCTGAAGCCAGACGTCCAGCAGGACCAGCGAAGGACGCCTAGTATCCAGCGCCTCGATCGCGCTGTCGCTGTTGGCAGCAGTGCGAGTGGTAAAGCCCTCATCCTCAAGCACGCCCGCGACCAGATCACGGATGTCCTCTTCATCATCGACTACCAGAATATCAAGCGCCATTGGCTGTCACTTTTCCCTTGGGCAATGCTACGACCTGCCCTTCTTCCAATTTCTCAAGAGCGGCAGTGGGGAAGCGCAACGTAACGCTCGTCCCTCCGCCTTGCGCATCTTCCAGGCGGATTTCGCCCATATGTTCCTCGACGATCTTCTTGACGATCGCGAGCCCCAGGCCTGTCCCCTTGCTCCGGGTCGTCATATAGGGTTCCAACACCCTCTCCCGCTCCGGCGGAAGCCCAACCCCGTCATCGCTGACGTTGATGAGCAGATTGCCATCCTCCTGACCGACCGTCATGCGAACATGACCACGGGCTCCGCCCTCGGCAGGTTCGGGCTTGGGTTCGATAGCCTCCACGGCATTTTTGACGATATTGGTCAGCGCCTGCCCCAGCTGCCGCCGGTCGCAGACAAGTTCCATATCCTGCGACCCACCACGGAATTCAAACTTGACGTCGGGATGTGCCACCTCGTGCAGGAACAGGGCGTGACGGGCGATGTCCGCAACGGCTTCGCGACGGAAAACCGGCTTGGGCATCCGCGCGAATGAAGAAAATTCATCCACGATACGCCGCAAATCGCCGACTTGCCTGACGATGGTCCCGGTCAGGCGGGTGAAGGTCGCCTTGTCGCTCGTCACTTCCTCGGCATAGCGGCGCTGCAAGCGTTCCGCCGCAAGCTGGATGGGCGTCAGCGGGTTCTTGATCTCATGCGCGATACGGCGGGCCACGTCCGACCATGCGGCGCGTCGCTGATCGGACAATTGCTGCGTGATGTCGTCGAACGTCAGGATATGGCGCGACGCGTCCTCGGACACTTTGACTGCCAAGGTCCGCATTTCGCCATGCGCGCGCGTCTGCACGATCCCCGCCCCCTCCTCCGAGGCAATTAGAGCCGCCAGTTCCGGCGAAACGGCGCTCAGCGGTCGTCCTACCGGATCATCGCCGTCCTTCACCAGAATGGCGGCGGCCGAACTGTTGAGAAGCAGGATCACCCCTTCCCTGTCCACCGACAGTACACCGGCGGAAACGCCTGACAGGATGGCCTCGATGAAGGCGCGACGTTCATCCAGCTGGCTGTTCGCGGCGACGAGCGCGCCTGTCTGCGCTTCCAACCTCTGGGTCATCCTGTTGAAGGCGGATGCGAGCGTTCCGATTTCATCGCGGGACTGCGGGCTGGTGACACGGGCCGACAGGTCGCCTGCCGTCACTCGCCGGGCGGCGGTCACCAACTCATTCACCGGGCGAACCATCCAGTCCGCAACCGCCAAAGCGATATAGACCGCTATACCGACCAGCAGAAGCGACCCGACGAACAGGGCGACGTTGAATCGCAGCTGAAGGGCGCGTGATTGGGCGGCGAAGATATCATAGTCGGACAGGACCTTCTGCGCGCGCTCCACATTGCTAAATGCGGTCGAACCAGAATCCCGAGTGGCATAAAGATAGATCTTCGCGCCGGGGTAGAGAAGCGTCACCGCCTGAATCTGGTTTGGCTTCGCTGCAACAACCACATTCTCGCCTGCTTCCAGTCTCTTGATGACATCAGGCGACAGCATTTCTGAAGCAGGCCGACTGTCCGGGTCGACCGTCGCGGCGGTGCGGGCCACCCCGTCCTTGCCCACTTCGATTATGGCCGAACGATTGAGTTTTCGCGTGACGACCTGGTAGATATAGCCTTCGGCGAAGCGCGGGCTCGAGACCTTCGATTGGCCAAGATAATCCCGCAAGTCGCTCGCCATGGTGACGGTTTCGTCCCCCACCTCGCGAAGATTCTGTTCATAATAGCCGCGAGCGAGGTCGCTGGCATTTTGCAACATTCCGCGCGCGCTGTCCGAAAACCAGAATTGCACGCCATATTGGAACAACAGCGAGGCAAAGATGACGACCAGCAACATCGGGACGCTGGCCACGATCGAGAAGATGGCCACCAGCCTGACGTGAAGTTGCCCGTCGCTGCCTATCGCCGACTGGGCGGCGCGGCGCTTTGCGACCCGGCGTCCAAGCAACACGAGTAGCGCGATCGCCGGAACCAGATTTCCCACCAGCAGCAACGCGACGATTGGCGGCGTAAGCAGCGTGTATGACTGCCCTTGGCCCGACAACAGGAAATAGGTGATGCCCGCCGTTCCAAGGAACAGCATTAACGTGACCGCCTCCACCAACGGAGCAAGATGACGTCGTAGGAAGGGCGGAAAATATCTCTTCCATGCCCGACCTCGCGTGGAGAGAGTCACTGCACCTTCCATAGTGGCTTTCTTACAACAACGCCGTGCCTGATCAAACACAGTATTTGGGACAGATTGTCCCTTGGCCGAACACCTGTGTCGTTTCGTCCCGGCTCAGTCCGACACGCGCAGTTGCAGCGGGTCCAAACCATAGTCGGTCAACTTCTTGCGCAACGTGTTACGGTTGATCCCCAACAACCCGGCCGCCCGGATCTGGTTGCCATCCACGCTCGCCAGCGTTTCCTGCAACAGGATCGGTTCGACGACCGCCAGCATATCATCATGCAGGTTCCGGTTGGGCTGTCCGATACCGATCCCCAACTGCCGCTTTGCCCATTCACGCACGGCCAGGACCAATTGATCGGCGGGCGCGGCATAATCCGGAGGCACCAGGTCCAGCGGCAAGCTGTTGCGCAACACCTCCCCCGCGATCACGGTCTCACGGCTCAGCACCGCCAGCCTCTGCATCAGGTTTTGAAGCTCACGGACATTACCCGGCCAGTGATAGGCCATCAGCAGTTGCGCGGCATCGTCCGACAACGTCTTTCGGGGCAGCCCCTCCTGCGCGGCGCGTTCCAGGAAATGCCTTGCGAGCAGGATCACATCCTCCCGCCGATCCCGCAACGCAGGCAAGGGGATGGGCACGACATTCAGCCGGTAATAAAGATCTTCCCGGAACCTGTTTTCCTCGATCAGCTTGGGAAGGTCCTTGTTCGTCGCCGCGACGATGCGGACATTCACCCGCACCGGCTTCGATCCACCGACCGTCGTCACCTCACCTGATTGCAAGACCCGCAGCAGGCGCGTCTGCGCCTCCATCGGCATGTCGCCAATCTCGTCTAGGAATAGGGTTCCGCCCTGCGCCTGCTCGAACTTTCCGGCGGTGCGGACATTGGCTCCCGTAAACGCACCCTTCTCATAACCGAACAGTTCGGCCTCGATCAGTTCGCGCGGAATTGCGGCCATGTTGATGGCGACAAATGGCTTGGTCCGGCGCTGCCCCAGCCCATGGATCGCTTCGGCGACAAGTTCCTTGCCCGTACCCGACTCCCCCAGCACCAAAATGCTAAGATCGTTGGACAATACCCGCGCGATCGTACGATAAACTTCCTGCATGGCAGGAGATCGGCCGACAAGAGGCAGTCCGTCGTGCGGAAGGCCATCTTCCTGACTGCCTTCCTCGGCCTTGTTCATGCCCAGCGCATCACTAACCGCCCGCGCCAACTCATTGAGGTCGAACGGCTTGGGAAGATATTCGAACGCCCCCTTCTCCGTGGCCCGGATCGCGGTGTTCAATGTGTTTTGCGCCGACAATATGATCACGCTAAGGTCTGGCCTGCGCTCCAGAATCTCCGCTACGCCTTCCAGGCCATCGCCATCAGGCAGCATGACGTCAGTTATCAGCACATCCGGCGCGAAACTGTCGATCAGGGCGCTGCGCTCCCGGATCGACGACGCAGTCTTTACCTTATGACCCTGCCGACGCAGCGCCTCCCCCACGACCACGCAAATGGCAGGATCGTCATCGACGACCAGTATCGACCCTGTGGTCGTCATGCGCCCATCCCCATGGGAAGCAGGATCCGGAACGTTGATTCGCCAGCGTCTGGATCGCGTGAATATTGAACGAACCCGTTCATGTCTCGCACCAGCTTGTCCACCAATGCCAGCCCCAGCCCCTGCCCATCGCGCTTGCCCGTGATGAAGGGGTTGAAGAGGTGGTCTAATATATGTTCCGGCACGCCCGGCCCATTATCGATGACCAGTATCTCGATAGGCAGTACCGCGCTTCCCTTGCCATCGCCCAGCACGACCGACACCCCATGGCGGAACGCGGTTTCAACACGGATGCAGGGATTTTCAGTCTGATCCAGCGCCTCAGCGGCATTCTTCAGCAGGTTGAGCATGATCTGCACAAGCGCATCGTCATTGATGACGGCAAATGGCAATGACGGATCATAACGCTTTATGATCCTGATGTTTCTCGCAAAACCGGCAGCGGCGATATGGGCCGCGCGATCGATCATGGGATAGATGTTGCCGGGTCGGCATTCCAGCCTGTGATCGGTTGTGAAATCCTGCATACGATCGATCAGGGCGGCGATCCGATCGACCTCGTTGCAGATCAACTGGGTCAGCACCGCGTCGCGTCCATCGTTGCCGGACTCCAGAAGCTGTGCCGCGCCCCGGATGCCCGACAGCGGGTTCTTGATCTCATGCGCCAATATGGCTGCGGCGCCCATCGCCGATCGCGCGCCGCCCGGGGTGCCACGATGACCAATTTGCCGCGCATGGCTTTGAGCGTGGATTGACACCACCCGCCACCCTTCATGATCGACAATCGGCGCGATCATCAGATCAACTTCCATCTCCGCCGTTCGCCCCGCATGCACCTTGACGTCATAGGCGGCGATCGGCTTGCTGCTATGCCAAATGTCGAAGCGCGAACTCACATCTGCCATGCGAACCGTGCGCGTGACGTCACTTCCCACGATCGCGGATCGCGCCATGTTGAGCAGAGTTTCCGCCCGGACATTCGCGTCAGCAATGCTGTTGTCGGGCGCCACGATCAATGTGGCCACAGGGAGTGCGATCATCAATTCTGACGGTGATGGCCCATCCTGCTGCATCCGGGGCGGCGGGACAGTCGTCAGTGGCATGGTCATGCCGCCTTGCGCGTCTCGATCGCTCCGTCCTGCGCAATCAGCGGCTCGTAAAAGCGCGCCAGCATATCAAGCACCACGTCGCCATCCGGCTCCTGATTGACAGCGTTACGAAACTCTGCCGATCCGGTGAGTCCCTTGGTATACCAACCGATATGCTTGCGAGCCATGTTGACGCCCGTCAGGCCGTCATAATGCTCGATCATCGCGCGATAATGCTCTGTTATCAGCTGATATTGTTCGGCTAGCGAAGGGTCGGGAAGACGCTGCCCCGTGCGAAACCAGTGCATCACCTGTCCGATCAGCCAAGGCCGACCATAGGCGCCCCGGCCAATCATGACCCCGTCCGCCCCGCTCTGCTCCAGCGCTGTTTCCGCATCTTCGATCGAGCAGATGTCCCCATTTACGATCACGGGCAGCGACACGGCATCCTTCACATTCCGCACGAACGCCCAATCGGCGCTACCCTTGTACATCTGGCAGCGCGTCCGCCCATGCACAGTGATCATCTTCGCACCCAGATCCTGCGCAATCCGTGCCAGTTCAGGAGCATTCAGGCTGGCATGATCCCAACCCATGCGCATCTTGACGGTCACCGGCACATCGACAGCCTTCACGGTCGCCTCAATCAGCGCGGCGGCCAAAGGCAGGTCGCGCATCAGAGCGCTACCGGCGTCGCCATTCACCACCTTCTTGACCGGGCAACCCATATTGATATCGATGATCGCCGCGCCACGATCCGCATTCAGCTTCGCCGCTTCTGCCATCTCCTGCGGTGAGCAGCCCGCAAGCTGCATCGACACCGGTTCCTCAACCGGATGCCAGGCCGCCTTCTGCAAAGACTGCCGCGTCTCGCGGATCATCGCCGCGCTCGCGATCATCTCCGTCACGTTCAGACCCGATCCGTAACGGCGTACCAGCGTGCGGAACGGCATATCTGTGACGCCAGTCATCGGCGCCAGGATCACGGGCATGTCGATCGTCACCGGACCAACGGAGATGGGGGAAATTATGCGCATCACCAGCTTTGCCTAAAAAACAGGCAGCCCTTAGCGGAAAAGCGGTGATGCGGCAAGCAAGCCGTCTGGCGGAGCGATCCGCCGTTCGCTACACGCGCTGCGATGACAAGGAGCAATCACAGGGTCGCGGCGCTGGTGCTCGCCGCCGGACAGGGCAGTCGCGCTGGGGGCGATACACCCAAGCAATTCCGTCACATCGGGGGCAAGGCCGTCATCGCACACTCCGTTCAGGCACTGGCGGATCATCCGCTAGTCGATGCAGTCTACCTGGTCATCGGCGCCGGGCAGGAGGAAACAGTCCAGTCGCTGATCGACGAGGATCAGGTCGCTTCAATTCTCCAGGGCGCGGACAGCCGCCGCGGATCGGTCCGCGCTGGGCTTGAGGCCATCGCCGCCGCCGGTGGCGCGGACAGAGTGCTGATTCACGATGCTGCCCGTCCTTTCCTGTCCGCTTCCATGATCGATCAACTACTGGCCGCGCTCGACTTCGCGCCGGGCGCCATCCCCGCCCTCCCCGTGGCCGACACACTGGTAAGGTCGGAGGGCGATCTGGCAGGCGACATTGTGGATCGATCGGCGCTCTTTCGGGTGCAAACCCCACAAGCATTTCACTTTGACGCCATCCTCAAAGCGCATCGCAATTGGGACGATGAGCGCGAAGCCACCGATGATGCCCAGATGCTGCGTCACGCGGGCCATGACGTCACTCTGGTTCCCGGCGACGAAAGGTTGGAGAAATTGACCTACCCTCAGGATTTCGTCCGGGCCGAAGCGTTGCTGGCGTCCCAGCGAACCGCCCGCGTCGGCATGGGCTATGATGTGCACCGGCTCGCGGTGGATGAAGAGCTTTGGCTTTGCGGCATTCAGGTCCCCCATGAAAAGGGTCTCGCGGGCCACAGCGATGCGGATGTTGCGATCCACGCGATTGTAGACGCCATGCTCGGCGCTCTTGCCGAAGGGGACATCGGCAGCCACTTCCCTCCATCCGACCCGCAATGGCGCGGCGCGGCATCCTCCCGATTCCTCGAATATGCCGGAGATCGGGTGAAATCCCGGGGCGGTCGCATCGACCATATCGACGTCACGATCATATGTGAGGCACCGAAGATCGGCCCCCATCGCGATGCAATGCGTCAGCGGATCAGCGATCTCCTCGGCATCCCCCGCGACCGGGTCAGCGTGAAGGCCACCACCACCGAACGCCTGGGCTTTGCCGGACGCCGCGAAGGCATCGCTGCACAAGCCGTTGCAACCATCTCCCTCCCCGCGCTATTCTGACCCCATGCCAGACCGCATCCTCCCCGCCCCGCTGGTGGACCTCGCCGAGCGGGTCATCATCGCCAATCGTCGCGCTGGCCGCACCATCGCCGTTGCGGAAAGCTGCACCGGCGGCCTTGTGTCCGCTGCTCTCACCGAAATCGCCGGGTCTTCGGAGGTCTTTGAAGCAGGATTCATCACCTATTCCAATGACATGAAGAATGAGCTGCTGAAGGTTTCTCAGGATGTGCTGGAAACCTTCGGGGCCGTTTCCATCGCCACCGCTTGGGCAATGGCGCAGGGCGCTCTTACCAAAAGCCACGCCAATGTAGCCGTTGCCATTACGGGAATCGCTGGCCCCGGCGGCGGATCAGAGCAAAAGCCCGTGGGCACCGTCGTGTTCGCCCGCGCTGAACGAGGCGGCAACCCGGACAAGGTCGTCGCTGACATGCGACATTTCGAAGATAGCGGCCGGGGCGGCGTGCGCCTTCAGGCGGCGCTTTGCGCGCTTGAGCTTCTGTTGCCCGAGTCGCCGTAAAGTTCGGCCGCACGCGTTTCGAACGCCCCGATCATCTTGCGCAGCGCCTTGTCGAACATCTGCCCGGCGATCATCTCGAACAGCCGATTCTTGAATTCGAACTCGACCTCGAAATCGACAAGCACGCCGCCCTTCCCGTCATCGCGGAACCGCCACTGGTTGTGCAGATGCTTGAGCGGGCCTTCCAGATAATCCACGCGCACGAAATCAGGTCGATGCTTGTGCACGCGCGAGGTGAAGCTTTCCTTGATACCTTTGAAGCCGACGATCATGTCGGCAATCATCTCCGCATCACTGTCCTGGCGAACGCGGATGGCGCTGATCCACGGCAGGAATTCAGGATAGGCGGCCACGTTCGAAACAAGGTCGAACATCTGGTCAGGCGTGTAGGGAAGTGGTCTTGTTTCGTGATGCTTCGGCATGTTTTCAGCGCGCTGTCCGTGCCAACTGAGCCTCACGCGCCGCGCGCATCTCGGCGAAATCCTTACCCGCATGATAGCTGGAACGGGTCAGCGGACTCGATGCCACCTGCAAAAATCCCTTGGCGCGCGCGATCCCTGCATAAGCATTGAACGCCGCAGGCGTCACGAACTCCATCACCTTGGCATGCTTTGGCGTGGGTTGCAGATATTGCCCCATGGTCAGGAAATCGATGTCGGCCGATCGCATGTCGTCCATCACCTGATGAACCTCCAGACGCTCTTCACCCAGGCCGAGCATGATCCCCGACTTGGTGAAGATCGACGGGTCCAGCTTCTTCACTGTCTCCAGCAACCGCAGCGACGCATAGTAGCGGGCACCGGGGCGAATCGTCGGATACAGACGGGGCACCGTCTCAAGGTTATGATTATAGACGTCCGGCCGCGCAGCCACGATCATCTCGACTGCGCGTTCATGCTTGTTTCGGAAATCCGGGGTCAGAATCTCGATCGTCGTATCCGGAGTCGTCCGCCGCAACGCTTCAATCACCTTCACGAACTGCGAAGCGCCGCCATCGGGCAGATCGTCGCGATCGACCGAGGTGATGACGATATGCTCCAGCCCCATTTCCGCGCAGGCGTCGGCCAGGTTCTGCGGCTCGTTCGGATCAACCTTGCGCGGCATGCCGGTCTTGACGTTGCAGAAGGCGCAGGCCCGCGTGCACACGTCGCCCAGGATCATCACGGTCGCATGCTTCTTGGTCCAGCATTCCCCGATATTCGGGCAAGCCGCCTCTTCGCAGACCGTGGCCAGCCCCTTTTCCCGCATCAGCTTCCGGGTTTCGTTATAGCCCGGACTCGTCGGCGCCTTCACCCTGATCCAATCGGGCTTGCGCGCACGTTGCGGAGTGGCTTGCACAGGTAGTGGAGCGGTGTCTGTCATGCGCCATCAAATAGCGATGCATGCCCACTCTTGCCAGCCCCCAGATTGTTGGGCAGAGACTTGGGCATGACCGACTTTTCCGACATGCTCGAAGGCTATCGCCGCTTCCGCAACACCGGCTGGACGCAACAGCGTGGCCGATGGGATGAATTGAGCGAAGGGCAGAGCCCGCGCGTCATGGTCATCGCCTGCTCCGACAGCCGAGTCGATCCGGCGCAGATCTTCGACACCAGCCCCGGCGAGATATTCGTGGTCCGCAATGTCGCGGCGCTCGTGCCCCCCTTTGAAACCAACCCCGGCCATCACGGCGTTTCGGCGGCGCTGGAGTTTGCCGTTCAGGTACTCAAGGTTGGCGAGATCGTCGTCATGGGCCATGGCAAATGCGGCGGCTGCAAGGCGGCCCTCAGCCAGGAACTGAAGGATGCCCCTCCCGGAGAAGGCGGCTTCATCCATAACTGGATAGACATGCTTGATGGCGCGCGGGAAAAGGTCGTCGAACGCTTCGGCGATGATCACGGCCGCGACGCGCATCGCGCCATGGAGCAGGAAGGGGTCAAGGTCAGCCTTGCCAACCTTCGCACTTTCCCCTGCGTCCGCACCAAGGAACGCAATGGCGAATTGAAGTTGGTCGGCGCATTCTTCGCGATTGCAGACGGGCAGCTTCATCTGCTGGATGAAGCGACCGGAGAATTCCATCCGGCGGCGCTGGAATCGGCCTGATGCCCTCGGCGATCCCCAGCGGCAATGTCGCCCTGTTGATCGACGCTGACAACGCCTCCGCCGAGCATTTCGACCCGGTGCTGACTGTTCTCGCAGAACTGGGAACAGTCAACATCCGCCGCGCCTATGGCAATTGGAGCAAGCCCTCGCTCAAGGGCTGGGCGCGGCAGGCCGTGACGCAGGCCATCGAAACGCAGCAGCAATTCGACCTCACCAAGGGGAAGAATGCCACCGACATGAAGATGACGATCGACGCCATGGACCTGATGGCGGGCGGCCGGGTCACGGGCTTTGGCCTCATGTCGAGCGACAGCGATTTCACGCCATTAGTGACGCGTATCCGTCAGGAGGGGATCGACGTCTATGGCTTCGGTTCGGACAAGACGCCCGAAGGCTTCCGCCGGGCCTGTACCCGCTTCATCGACGTAGCCGCGCTCGCCCGCTCTTTGGCGGAACCGGCGTCCGAAGCGATGCCGGAGCCGATGCCGCTCGACGTCCCGACCAAAGCCACCGCGCCAGCCAGGAATGAATATAAGAAGGTGGATGATGAAGTCATCCGTCTCCTGATAGAAGCCTATGATGCGGCCAAGCGCGATGAGAAAGGCTTTGCCGCGTTGGGACCAGTCGGGCAACGCGTCGGCAATCGCTCCAGCTTCGATGTGCGCAATTACGGTTTCAAGCGCCTGTCGGATCTGGTGCAGGCGATCCCCAATTTCATCACGGAAACGCGGGAAAACGGCCAGACCTGGATCAAACGGGTTCACTGACGATGGTCGTCGCCCGGCACCTCATGATCCTGGGCCGCGTGCAGGGCGTATTCTATCGCAATTGGGCAAAACAGACGGCCGCCGAGTTGGGCTTGGCCGGATGGGTCCGCAATCGTCTGGACGGCAGCGTCGAAGTGGTGATCGAAGGCGCTGAGGAGGCCGTGGAACGGTTCACGGCTTTGGCGGCTGAAGGCCCGCCAGCGGCGCAGGTGTTCCGCGTCGACGTGACCGACATGCCTGTCGAAGGCTTGAGGTCGTTCGAAAAAAAGTCAACCTGTTAGGGCCGATCTACCCTCCCAAACCGTTCGCCCTGAGCTTGTCGAAGGGCCCTACTTCCTCTTAAAGCGCGACCCTTCGGCTGTTTGCAACAAACGCTCAGGTGAGCTGGCCTCGCTTTCCAAATGTGAACCGATTGAGTGGCCCAAATAAATTCACGGAGCCATTCATTCGCCCCTCGACCAAAAAAATGGCCGACCCAATCGGACCGGCCTGAAAGTTTTAGGAGAGGATGCCTGAAAGGCCTCCCCGATATGTGGTTCGCACATTCATTGTGCAAGTGCGAAGGGCGAAGATATCGTTGCTATAATTGCAATCATCCCCGCCCAACGCGCCGCACAACCTCCATCAGCGCGTGAGTTTCTTGTAAGCCAGGCTTGTCGGACGGTCGGCGGCATCGCCCAACCTCCGCCGCTTGTCCTCTTCATACATTTCGAAGTTGCCCTCGAACCACTCGACATGGCTGTTGCCTTCGAAAGCAAGAATGTGCGTGGCAAGGCGATCGAGGAAGAAGCGATCGTGGCTGATAACCACGGCGCAGCCCGCGAAGTTTTCGATCGCCTCTTCCAGCGCAGCCAGCGTTTCGACGTCAAGGTCGTTGGTCGGTTCGTCGAGCAGCAGCACGTTGCCGCCCTTTTTCAGCATCTTGGCCATGTGCACGCGATTGCGCTCACCGCCAGACAGCTTGCCGACATTCTTTTGCTGGTCCTGTCCCTTGAAGTTGAAGGCACCGACATAGGCCCGCGTCGACATGTCGTGGCCATTGACCTTCACATAATCGAGGCCGTCCGACACCTCTTCCCAGACGTTCTTTGATGGGTCCAGATGATCACGGCTTTGGTCAACATAGCCCAGGCGCACGGTCGAACCGATGTCAATCTCGCCCGAATCCGGCGTCTCCTGCCCCGTGATGATGCGAAACAGCGTGGACTTACCCGCGCCGTTCGGCCCGATCACGCCAACGATGCCGCCCGGCGGCAGAGTGAAGGACAAATCCTCGAACAGCAGCTTGTCGCCATAGGCTTTCGAGATGTTCTTCGCCTCGATGACCTTGCCACCCAGGCGCTCGGGCACCTGAATGACGATCTGCGCCTTGCCGGGCGTGCGGCTTTCCTGGCTGGCGACCAGCTGTTCGAACTTGGCGATACGCGCTTTCGACTTGGTCTGGCGCCCCTTAGGCCCCTGGCGAATCCACTCCAGCTCGTCCTTGATCGCCTTCTGACGCCCCGATTCTTCACGGGATTCCTGCTCAAGGCGCTTCGACTTCTTTTCGAGATAGGTCGAATAATTGCCTTCGTACGGGAAGTATTTCCCGCGATCGAGTTCCAGAATCCAACCCACGACATTGTCGAGGAAGTAGCGATCGTGGGTAATCATCAACACCGCGCCCGCATATTCCTTCAGGTGATTTTCCAGCCACTCCACGCTCTCCGCGTCAAGATGGTTGGTCGGTTCGTCGAGCAGCAGGATGTCCGGCTTCTGGATCAGCAGGCGGGTCAGCGCGATACGACGCTTTTCACCACCCGACAGGCTTTCCACCGACCAATCCGACGGCGGGCAGCGCAGGGCCTCCATCGCAATCTCAAGCTGATTGTCGAGCGTCCAGCCATCGACCGCGTCGATCTGCTCCTGCAACTCGCCCATCTCTGCCATCAGAGCGTCGAAATCGGCGTCTTCCGGCGGATCGGCCATGATCATGCTGATCTCGTTGAACCGGTCGAGCTTGTCCGCGACTTCCCGCGCGCCGTCCTTCACATTCTCAAGCACATTCTTGGCGGGGTCGAGCTGCGGCTCCTGCGCCAGATATCCCACGGTGATGTTCTCACCCGGCCATGCCTCACCGCTGTAATCGGTGTCGATGCCCGCCATGATCTTGATCAGCGTCGATTTACCGACGCCGTTGGGACCAACGATCCCGATCTTGGCACCGCGATAAAATTGCAGGTTGATACCGTTCAGCACCGGCTTTGGCGCGCCGGGGAAGGTCTTGGTCATGTTCTTCATGACGAAGGCGTATTGCGAGGAGGCGGACATGGCTTGAAGACGCTCCGAAGGACGAAAGAGGTAAAATCGCGCCGGAGTTAGCGAAGCCCGGCGCCATTGGCAAATGCGGGATGGCTGGCTAAGCCTTCACCCATGCAGAAAATCCGATCGGGCACCTTCGCCGCGCTCCTTCTCGGCAGCATCGCCTTCCCCCTTCCCCTCGCCGCAGCGCCTGTCGACACGTCACCGATTCGAGAGGCGGCGTTGCAGGACAACATAGCCTGGGACTTCACCGAAGGGCTGACGACGGAAGTCGGCCCCCGCCCCGCCGGAACGCCTCAGGAAGCCCGCGCCCGCGAGTGGGCCGTGGCGAAGCTCAAGGCGCTCGGCTTCTCCAATGTGCGTTCCGAACCCTATAAGATGCCCGTCTGGGTCCGCGGCCATGACGAGGCGCGCATCCTCTCCCCCTTCCCGCAAAATCTCGCGCTCGCGGCGCTGGGAAATAGCGCGTCTACTTCCGCCAATGGCATTGAAGGCGAAGTCCTATATTTCCCCACCCTTTCAGACCTGCTGGCAGCACCCGATGGCAGTCTGAAAGGCAAAATCGCCTTCGTCAGTCACGTCATGGCGGCAACGCAGGATGGCAGTTCCTACAGCCATTTCGGCGCCACACGCCGTCAGGGACCAAGCATTGCATCGAAAAAGGGTGCAGCGGCCATCCTGATACGGTCGATCGGTACGGACAACCACCGCCTGCCCCACAGCGGAGTGCAGATGTGGGCCGATGGCGTGAAGCCGATTCCCGCCGCCGCGCTCAGCACTGTGGACGCAGACCAACTGACGCGCATCCTTGCCAGAGGGCAGTCGGTTCGCCTGCGCCTCACCCTCACGTCCAAAATGCTGAAGGACCAGCCATCGGGCAATGTCATTGCCGAACTGCCGGGCACGGACCCGACGGCCGGGATCATCCTCGCCGCCTGTCATATCGACAGCTGGGATCAGGGCACCGGAGCGATAGACGACGCCTCCGGGTGTGGGATCATCACCGCCGCTGCGCTTCATGCCGCAAAGGCTGGCCCGCTCCGCCGAACCATCCGCATATTGATGGCGGGTGCAGAGGAAGTGGGCGGCGACGGAGGCCGCGCCTATTTCGCGGCACACGACGGCGAACGGCACGCCGTCGCCATGGAGTCCGACTTCGGCGCCGACCGGGTCTGGCGCGTCGATTTCAAACTACCCGCAGGACATGAAGCACTTTCGGATCGAATTGCCAGCGCCCTCTCCCCGCTCGGGATCGCGCCCAGTCGTCTGGCGGCAGGGGGCGGATCGGACATTGAACCGCTGGTCAAGGCAGGCGTCCCCGTCATTGATTTGCAGCAGGACGGCACCCACTATTTCGACATTCACCACACCGCCGACGACACGTTAGACAAGGTCAACCGCGCTCAATTGCAACAAAATGTCAGCGCCTGGGCGGTTACGCTTTTTGCAATCGCCGATGCAGCAGAATCGCTGGCGGTTAAGTGAACTTCTGTAGTAGACAACACTCCGTCGCGTGATTCCGTCGCTTCACCGACGCAGAAAAGCATTGATTTGTGCAGCGCACACGTTAATGCGGGTCGCTCGCGTCGGGCGTGTTATAAATATGCCGACGCGGCAATATGCTATGGGAGCCGTACACAATGAAGAAGATCGCTGTTGTTTTCGCTTCGGCCGGCCTGATGGCCCTCGCCGCTTGCGGTGAGAAGCCGGCCAACGAGACCGCGAACGCTTCGAACGCTGTCGTCGAGAACGTTGTTGAGAACGCTGCTAACGCAGCCGACAACGCTGCGAATGCCGCTAACGCTGCTGACAACGCCGCGAACGCTGCTTCGAACGCTGCAAACGCTGCTCACTAATCTCAGCGTCAGCGAGATTTTTAAGAGGGCGGGCCGTCTAACGGTCCGCCCTTTTTCTATGTGTGCTGCCCGAACGATGCCTAGGCTTGGAGGGCTTCGGCCAGGGGTCCAAATGGTGCCATGGGTGCCAGCAGGTGAAGCCCATGCAATCCTTCTGGATCGACCAGAGTAAGAAGGGCCGGCGGCAGTTGCGGGGATCGTAAGGCGCTGGAGCGCACCGAGCGGGTGGCAAAGTTCTCCCGGCTTGCCGCTCGGTTTAAGCGGCTTCAGCCTCCCCTTCATCGTTAGTCGGTCCAGACAGGCTGAGTACAGGCTCGCCTGTAGCGGCAGGGAACCTCAGTGAATGTGCGAAGGCAGAGACAGATGCAGATGCCTCATCAAGCTCTTCGACGTTCTTTTCAGCACCCGCTATCAACTTGATCTCGACAGTCATGCCTCGCTCTACTCGGGCTAGGAATTCCCTTAGATGCAACTCCAGGCCATTCTTGACCTCGTTACGTCGTCCGCTTGCGCGCATACTTGAAACTAGACGCTGCGCTTCTTCGTCAATTTTGGCGGATATCTCCTGCCGTATCTTGTCACCGAAAATCCGCTCGACCTCCTCATCTGAGAAAGATGACAACTGCCGCGCTCGAGCCCTGATCTCGCGAATTTCTTCTACGGTTTTCCACGAATTGAGCGCCCACGTTGCCACACCCCCAATCGCTGTCGCTATCCCTGTAGCCACCCCGATGACGACCATCGGGTCAGTTGTAGAAAGCGAGACAAGTTCAAGCCTAGTGTCGGCTTCTCCTGAAGATTCAGCAAGCAGGGCAACGAAGCGCTTGATAAAGCCGAATTCTTGGATGAGGCCTGAAAATTCGTTACCAAATATCAGGCGAGGAACTACGAAGCCCACTTCAGCAGGCATATCGTGCGGCTCATTTACCTCATCCCAAGACAAGAATTTAGATGCATCCAACGTGGCCTTGAAGTGCAACAGTAGAGTGGCACGGGTCGTGGCGATCTCTTGCACTTGGTCCCGAGCCACCGCGAGTGTTGCTGCGTTCTCCTGCACAAGTGCTTGAATTTCATCTGCCATCGCTACGGAGAAATCCTCGCTGCTCGCTATCAAGCTGAGGCGCTCTTGCTGCGCTGGCGTCAGCACATTGGACACATGGCGCAAGGCTGCGTGGAGTTCGTTCAACTCAGAGACGAAGGCTGTTTGATAGCTCGGTTCGGAAGGCGAACTAATCATGTTGTCCAGTCGGTTGCGCACAGCCTCCAACTTTGTCTGGATGCCCTCGCTCGCCTCAAGTTCCAGCGCTCGCTTTATCAGTCCCAACGCACCTTCTAAGTTCATTACGTCCCCCTTAGCTTGCCCAGCCTTGGATAGCATTACAGGCACGTAGGCTGTCACGCCAACACGCTTACTAGGAACATGAGTAGAACATTACACATGGAGGAGTCGAGGGGAGAAGGTGGCGGGATTGCGCCACACAAAACTGCCCCATAAACCTGCCCCACAAGTGGTCGAGATTTTCGAATAAGCTATTGAAAATGATATATTTTCATGAAGGTGGTCGGGGAGACAGGATTCGAACCTGCGACCCTCTGCTCCCAAAGCAGATGCGCTACCAGGCTGCGCTACTCCCCGACGTAAGGCGCCTTAGCGGCGAATAACGCGTCCCGTCAATCGGCCATCACCGGAACAGCAGCCACAATATGATAATCACCGGTATCGGAATGCCGATCAGCCACAGCAATATACCCTTGCCCATGATCATTCGCCTCCATTCATCTGCCCAAGGCTGAAATGGATGAGTGGACGCCGATGTTCCGACCCCGTTCGGATATGCCTAGAAGGATAGGAGAAATTGGTGGGCCCGGCACCTACTGAAGAATAGCCATAAGACGGCGGATTTACGTTAGTTTCAAGAACGCCATCTCTGGGGATGCCCCCTAGGATGCCCCCACGTGAATAATGCTGCGATTTACGGGAATCGCTGCCTTTCCGCCATCATACCGCACCGGCTGGGCAAAGAAAAAGGGGGCGACCTAGCCGCCCCTCCCTGACCATTCTCCCGGCGCCGGGAATATGCTCATGTGCCCGGCGGCCGGCATGAGCAGCGCCGTTCGGTCTGGATGGTGATGCCGGTATCCCAGCAGTCGGTGCATGGGCCTTCGTCGTCGTCCTCTGACTGCTCATAATCAGCCACGCCTTGCGGATCTGGATAGCCGCATGCGCCGCAGCCCCAATCGTAATCCTCGCTGCCCGCCGGGATATGTTCCTGACAGCACGGGCAAAACGCACCATACTGATTCTCAATCCATGCTGGCCTCATGCCGCCTCCGCCCGATAGGTCATCGGCGCCGCCACGAAATCTGAAATGTCGCTCTCATACCAGGCGACACTGCGCACGCCGAGCCGCACCCGCTTGGGGAACGTCCCGGCTGCCTCCCGCCGGTAGATCGTCGCCGGGGAGAGCCCGGTGCGCTCCCGCACCCGGTCCATGCGCAGCAGGCTGTCCTGCCGCCGGTCGCGCGTCATTGTTCGCCTCCTTTATTCTCGTGGATTTCGTCTGCGAAGGGGAAGCAGATGTCGCCAGCCTTCACCTTGTCCTTCAGCATCTCCCGCACCAGCGGCGGTGCGGGCGTCTTGGGGTCATGTTTGCGGAGATATTCGCGCTGCGCTTTGAGCCAGCCTTTATAGGGCCAGTATCTCCGCTCGCCGAACGGATAGGCCGCCCGGATCGCCTTCCGCCGCGCCGTGAACGAGATGTCCTCGGGCAGCGTCGCATGGACCTTGCGGATCGTCTCGCGGGCGCGGTCGGTCCAGCTCATATCCCGTTTCCGAAATCGATAATCTGGCGCTGAATATCCATCTTCATCCGAAGCAAATCCTGCTGATATTTGGCGGCGGCCTCCGTCCACTTCTCCGTCAGAAGGCGCGTGGCCTCTTTGAGGTCCTCTTCGACATGAGACAGCTTCGTCAGCAGGACCATAGCATCGTCAGGAATAGCCCGGCGGGCGGCGAAGGCGCGCATATCCACGACCGGCGCGGGGCGTTTTGCTGGGGCCGGTCGGCGCGAATAAAACGTGGCGTCGAACCTATCGAGGAACATCTTGCGATATTGAGCCCGCACCTCGGGGTGCTGAATGATTGCTGCCGTCTCCAGCAACTTAAGTTTCAGCCCGGCGCGCTGCTCCGGCGTGGCCGTTCCCGCTTCGGATACGGCCATATCCCAAAGGCGATCGAACAGCGATTGCGGCCTTTCGAGCAGTTTCTCGAACAGAGCCCTCCCACAAATTACTTCACCCATGATCTCCACCCTCCATGATGGCGGCCCGGACCGCCAAGCCCATCGCGTTGCTCCAATACATGCCAGGCAGGGCGCCGCCCGGCCCGGTCCTGTGGCCCAGCTTCCGGCGCTCCAGCGATTTCGCCACGGCATAGTCCGCGCCGGTGCGTAGTTCTACGCCCGTGCCTTCGGTGCCGGTCAGATCGTCGGGGTCGCTATCCATCAGCAGCCGGCGTTGCGCCTGGGTGAGATTCGGCCACGTCATGGCTGCCGCGCCTCCCCGCCCTGCCGCCCCAGATAATAATCCATGTCCCGCTGTGCCTGACGGGCGGCATCCGCGACGATCTTCTCAATCACCTTGGCCAGTTCGGCGTTGATATATTCGAGAGCTGCCTTGTTGCCGTCGTGCGCAGAGCCCCAGTTCGAGACCATGTGCAATTTGGCGTTTTCCAGCAGATTTTCACCGCGCAGCCATGCCGCCGCCTTAATAGCGCGCTCGCCAGCGTAAAGGCGATGGCGCAGGGCGGTCGCCTGCTTCTCGGCCTCATCGACCCGAAGCGTCATGACGACGGCCCTCCCGCGCTGAGTGCCGCCGGGCGGGCGTCACCCTCCAGGCTTTTGCGGGCGTTGATGACGAGGCGGACGCCGTTCATATACTGCTTGGCCAGCAGGGCGCGGGCCTGAGCATCCTTGATGCTGATCCGGCCGGCCCGAAGCGCCACGAGGTCATCGGCAATGCCCTTGACGATCATGTCCAGGCTGTAGCGGTCACCGACGTCAGTGGGTGCGTCTTGCACGCTCGATCTCCTTGTCCATGGCGCGCAGCAGCGCGTAAGCCGCGCGAAATCCGGTCCACATCGAGACCGGCAGCTGATGCGTCTGAAGCCTGTTCTGCCCGTTCCACGAGCAGGGCCAGCAGACCGGCGGCGCTTGGAAATCGGGAGAATAAGGATCTCGCTCGATCATCTCCTCACAGATGGCGCACTCGAACGGAGCGAGCGCGGGCGGCGGAGGCTTTCTCCTGATCTCGATCTTGATCCGATCAGCCATTGTCGGCCTCCGGTCCGGGCTGGATAGGCATCCAGTGCGTGAACGGATCATGCTCGCCGCCGACGAACTCGCCGAACGTGCTGCAAATCCAACCAGGCGTCTTGATGCTGTGCCAATCGCTGTCGCAATACTGGCCCATCTCGCCACATTCATGCGGCGGGAATCCCCAATAGACGGTCTCGCGTTGATATTCGCGCCAAACGTCGATGACAGTCCCGTCCTTCGGCGCGGTCTCAATCGACCGCCATCCGTCCCAATGCTGGTTGAGGATGTCGGCCACGCGCTGGGCGATTTTCTCCGGCTCGGCCATGTACGCGGACACGATCAACGTTGGGAAATTCAGGCTGAGCGATGTGCTTCCGTCCTCGTTCTTGCGCGGCGGCTTCTGATAGTGGACGGCAAACACCTCGCCACCCTGCTCTGGGTCGAAGTTGCGCATGTAGGCGGTCGTGCTGACCGTGAAGCACTGATGCTCAGCCATCGATATTCCCCTTCCGCACGTCGAAGCTGACCGCGACAACCCAAGGATTGGCGTCCCATGCGCCGTCGCCGTTGATGCTGTCCCAAAGGGAGGCGTAGGACCGTCGGGGGTCAGCGAAGTGGCGCGTCACATTCGGGTTGGTTTCCAGATAATCGATCCAGCCCCACAGTGACCCAACGCCCCGCGCTTCGATGCCCTCGGCCAAGGCGTCAGCTTCGCTGCAATCCTGCAATCGCTGGACCCGCACATCCGTGACGGTCAGGGTCAGGCGCGAAGCCCATCGCGGCATGAAGATGGAGGGCCGATAGAGGAGCTCGCTGCGGATTTCGCGATCGTACTCATCGGCCCGATAGGAAATATGCAGGTCATCAAGATCGTCCGGGCGCACCTTTGGCGCTTTGCCGCGCTCGTACTCGTAGTGATTGAAGCCATGCGTTTCGCGCACCCACAGGCGGTCGCCAACGGCGTAGCCGATGTGGGCCATCACCCCGGTGCGGGTGGCGGGTGCCTGCCATTCAAGAGCGTCGCATTCCCAGAACCAGCCATCGCCGTGCAAATGTCTAAAGCCGGACGCGGCTTGGAGCGCGCGAGACATATGCTCTCCCTTCAAGGTGAAGGCAGGGCGCTCAGGCGTCGCGAAGACGCGGGCCTTCGACAGAATGCGGCGCGTCTGGGTCTTCCGCCCCTCCAGCAGGGCGCGCACCATCGGCGCGCTGAAAAGGATCGGGCGATCAGCCATTGCGGCGCTCCTTTATCAGGCGTTCACGGAGCAGCGCGCCAAATGGCGTCAGGCGCAGATACCCGCGATGCCCGTTCTCATAGGGATGGTCATCACCAGCCAGCACGATCTGCCGCTTGATGAAGGCGCTGCACGACTGGAGGCCAGCGCCCTTGCTCTGAATGGCGTAGCTGAACCGCAGTTCTTCGGCCGGACCATCCGGCTGCAGGCGAACGAGCAGATCGCGCTGCGCCGGTGACAGGCCGTTGATGACGACGCTGATGGCGACCTCGCCCTCCGGTCCGCAGTCATTAGCCGGAGCTGGCGGTGAACCGGGTTGCCCGTCGATTCTGCGCTGGATTTCGTTGCAGTCAGGAAGCTGCGTCCACCAAAGCTGATGCTCGTCCTCTTGCGACCAGGGCCAGCCACCGACGTCTTGCGCCGGCAGTTCGATCTGCTCGAAGCCGATGGTGATCTCCACCGACATGGTGCGGCCCAGGTCGAGCGGCGTGCCAACATACGGCGGCTCGGTGATTGGCGCGAAGAACCAGAGCACGCTGCCCATATCCTCATGCCATTCTGCGAACGGGCGTGGCTGAAGGATATCAGTCATCTTGCACCGCCAATTCCAGCAGTCTTTCGCGTATCTTTTTCTTGCAGACGGCACCGGACAGCACGCGGACAACAACCTTCGTGAGCACGGCGTCCAGCAGCGACCTCGCCGCCCAGCCCACCGCGATCCCAACGGCGATATATAAAAATATCATCCTTCAAATCCTTTCGACTGTGCGAATTCAATGACCTCCGCCCGGCTGGCGAAGGTGTGGCGGCCGACCCGGAAGCGGCCCTCGATGGCGCAGACTGGCACGAAGCCCCTGCGGCGCAGGAAGGTCTGGGCGCGCTCGAACGGGTCCGTTCGGCGGTGCTCGTCCTCATGGATGCCCGCCATGATGCGCTTGGCGGTGATCCCGGCGATGCTGCGGTGGCTCGAGTTCGCGTTGCGCGCGAGAAGCCCGCGCTTCTGCATCTGGATTTGCGCCAGGTTCATGTCGGCATCGGCTGGCACCGGCACCACGTCGCCGATCTTGTAGTTTGGTAGCGGGCGCTTCATGCTGCCTCCCGCTCTCCCTGCACCGCCTCGGCCGGGAACTGCGCGCGCACCAGCGCCTCAGCAATCGGCGGGCAAACGCTATTTCCGCACTTGGCGACCTGCGCTGTCTTCGTGATCGGCTGGCCGTGGGCGTCCGTCTCAATCTGATAGTCGGCCGGGAAGCCCTGCGCGTTGAACAGTTCGCGCGGGCTGAGCATCCTCATGCCGATATCGACAATGACATATTCCTCGCCATCGACGCTGACCGTCACCAGCCCGAAGCGGTCCTGAACCGTCACGGTGCCGAGCGGATTGCTCAAGCCATGACCATCCTGCTCGTTCCCGTAATATTTGATCAGGAAGGCGCGGACCTCGGCGGTGTGAATGCCGCCCGCGCTGATCGTATTCAGAGGCTCATCGACGTCGGCGCCGCTGCCCTCGACGTGCCGGTCGCTTGTCCCGCGCAGCTTGATCAGGTTCGAGGTGACGAGCCGCTGCTGCGATCCAGCCGTCTGCACCGTTGAGAGTGGCGCGTCGGCAGCGCGGCCGGCCAGGTTCTCATTGTTGGGGCCGCCGTTCGCCTGCTCCAGGTGGGCGCAGACGACCGCATGCCGCGGTGCGCCCGCCATCACCGTATGCAGCGGCTCGGCTGGGTCGATGCCCTTCCCGTTCTCGGCAAACTTCTGCATGAAAGCCATGACGGCATGATGCTTCGTGCCGCCAGCGACTACCGTGCCCAGCGGCTTTTCAGCATCCATCGCGCGCGGGGCCTGTCCTTCGCGTTCCCCGTTGCCGATGTGGACGAGGTGCGCAGCCGCGACGCAGGCATCTGCCTTGGTCGTGGTGGTGGGGAAAGGCTGCTCGGGTCCGACAGGACCGCTCTGCCCGCGCCGCCCGCCGCAGCCGACGATGACCGGCGATAGGACGGTTTCAA
Source organism: Sphingobium sp. Cam5-1 (assembly GCF_015693305.1). Lineage (NCBI taxonomy): Bacteria > Pseudomonadati > Pseudomonadota > Alphaproteobacteria > Sphingomonadales > Sphingobiaceae > Sphingobium > Sphingobium sp. Cam5-1. The sequence goes on from NZ_CP065138.1 coordinate 1,076,684, forward strand.
CGACGCCCAGCGGCGCAGAGCCGCCCGGCCGCTTGATGTAGCTGTTGGCGGTGACCGTGTGCAGCGGCTCATCAGCAGCATGGCCGATCGCGCCTTCGCGAAACTTCGTGATGTGCGGCGCAACCACCGCCATCTCGCCGCCCTTTGCCGTGGTGATGGTGCGCAGCGGCTCATCGCCCGGATAGAAGCGGTCGCCTGCCCAGTTCGTGTTGCAGATCGGCACGATGAACGGCGAGGGATTGTTGACGACGAACTTCATAATGCCGTGCGCGATCCGGCGCAGGGTCTTCTCCGCCAGCGCTTTCTTGCGCTCGAAGATGGACGGGCAAGGGATCGACCAGTCGATGATTTCGGCCGCGGTGCGCCACGGCAGCAGCTTGCCGCTCAGGACTTCCGGTGAGCCCGGCTTGCCGTGCGTAGGCGCAGGCCAGACAATCGGGTTGCCGTCGCGGCGCGCGATCATGAAGAAGCGCTTGCGAATAGTCGGCGCGCCATAGTCGCAGGCACGCAGCTCCTTCCACTGGATCTTGTAACCGGCCTTGCGCAGTTCGCGCGTCCATTTGGTGAATGTCTCTCCTGCCCGCTCCTTGATGGGCTTGCCCTCGTCACAGAGCGGCCCCCAGGTGCGGAACTCCTCGACGTTCTCCAGCAGGATGACGTCGGGCTTTACCCGCTGCGCCCAGAGCACGACTACCCACGCGAGATCGCGGATCGACTTCTCGCGCGGCTTCCCGCCCTTGGCCTTGCTGAAATGCTTGCAGTCGGGGCTGAACCACGCGAGCTGGACGTGACGCCCGGCGACAACCTCCTGCGGATCGATCTGCCAGATGTTGTTGCGGATATGCAGCGTGCCAGGGTGATTGGCCTCATGCATCCGGATGGCCTGCTCATCGTGATTGATGGCGATGTCCACCGCCCGGCCAAGCGCGGCTTCGATCCCGGTCGACGCACCGCCGCCGCCTGCGAAATTGTCGACGATGATTCCGTGCATCAGTCTGGTTTCCCGATCATCTCATTGTGGACATGCACCAGCGCGCCGACGGCGGCGGTGATGGTGTGATCGTCGCCGAAGCTGACGAGCACGGTGCGGTCGGCTGGGTTGTCGTCAGCCAGGGCGACGATGTGCAGACCTTCGGCAGGCCATATCTCGTCCTCGCCTGTCCGCTCGTGCCGGTTACTCTCCGCCCAGCGCTTGCCCCAATTGGCGCGCAGCGTGGCGATCATGGCGTCAATAGGGTCCGGAGCTTCGACCGGGACGCCATGCTCGTGGCAATATTTGCAGGTGGCCGGATTGCCGCGGCAATGCACGAGGCTGCCGCCCATGCCCTTGATGGCGTGGCGGAAGCCCCAGCGCGTCTTGACCAGCACGAATTCAGGAGTTTCGGCGCCGAACTTCATGGCCGTCGCTCCGCGCGCAGATTGCAGGCATCCGCGAGCTTGCCCTTCAGATCGACGCCAGCCTTCGCCGCCTCGATGCAAAGCATGGTCTCGCCTTGATCAGCGATGCGATCCAAATCGATGGAAATGGCCCACAAGCACAGGGTCAGAGCTAAGAAGCCAACAGCCAAGGAACCGACGCCATCCATCAGTCAACCTCCCCGCATCCGCGTCCGACCAGTTCGCCATTCTCGCCGCCGGTGAAGTCGCGCCAGTTCACCCAGCCTTGCGGGCAGGCGAAGCCCCATTCCCGAACCTTCGGCCCGGTGAAGAACAGGGAGATGCAAGGCTTGCCCTCGATCAGTTCCAAGCGGTGCAGCGCAGTCGCCTCACGTGTGACGACATCGCCCGGGTGACGAGTGATCGAACCTTCGGGCGTGACCTCGCGATAGCTGCCGAGCAGCAGATAGGACGTGCTCGCCCAAGGATGATCATGCAGCGCGCGATCATCATCATCCCGCAGGATGCAGTGCAGATAGACGTTCTGCTGCTCATTGCGGGGCAGAATCCACCAACGCCGCAGATACGGGTTGAGAGGATCGCCGATGACGAAATCCGGTTGGCGCTTCATGGTCGCGAAGGCCCACGACTGCATGTCGCCCAGGCTGGCGTAGCCAATATTCATGCCGCGACACCCTGCCGGATCATTTCCAGCCGCCCCCGCGCCTCATTCTCCGAAAGGAAGAACATCGTCGCCGCTTCAGTGCCGAGCAGGATAGCGCCAGCCGTGGCGGGCCCGACTTCCTTCTCTAGCTTGTAGCCTTCCTCACCGGACAGGTGGACGGCCCAGCCGGCGATGCAATGCGCCGTCCCGCACACAGCATCATCCTTGTGCCAGGCATCCATGACGAGATTGGAGGGATCGGCCAGCGCGCATTCCGCGACCTGCTTCAGCAACAGCTTCTGCGCATCAGGATCGCCGACCGGCTGGCCATGGATGGTTTCCAGCTTCGGCGCGATCAGCTTGGAACGAGGATGAAGTTCGAGGGAGCCGCCGATGCTCGTGACCTGCGGGAGGTCCGCCGTCGCGCCCTCGCTGACGTAGAGGGAGCCGCCGATGCTCGTGACCTGCGGGAGGTCCGCCGTCGCGCCCTCGCTGACGTAGAGGGAGCCGCCGATGCTCGTGACCTGCGGGAGGTCCGCCGTCGCGCCCTGCCTGACGTCGAGGGAGCCGCCGATGCTCGTGACCTGCGGGAGGTCCGCCGTCGCGCCCTCGCTGACGTAGAGGGAGCCGCCGATGCTCGTGACCTGCGGGAGGTCCGCCGTCGCGCCCTGCCTGACGTCGAGGGAGCCGCCGATGCTCGTGACCTGCGGGAGGTCCGCCGTCGCGCCCTGCCTGACGTCGAGGGAGCCGCCGATGCTCGTGACCTGCGGGAGGTCCGCCGTCGCGCCCTCGCTGACGTCGAGGGAGCCGCCGATGCTCGTGACCTGCGGGAGGTCCGCCGTCGCGCCCTCGCTGACGTCGAGGGAGCCGCCGATGCTCGTGACCTGCGGGAGGTCCGCCGTCGCGCCCTCGCTGACGTCGAGGTAGCCGCCGATGCTCGTGACCTGCGGGAGGTCCGCCGTCGCGCCCTCGCTGACGTCGAGGGAGCCGCCGACGCTCGTGACAGCCTGGGCGTCATCACCTTTGTCGATGACGAGATCACCGAGGATCGCGCCCTTATAGATCTTGCTCATTCTTCGTTCTCCCGCTGGCACGGCGCAATGTCGGCCAGATCGCTGGTGCAGACCGGGCAGTCGCAGCCCGGCTCGGAAAGGTTGGCGGGCCGACCGGCCTCGACGGCCGACCCGCGTGGATCAGATGACGACCGAGAGGGGGAATGGTCGTCCGAGGCTCCCGTCCGCTGCGCGCTAAGGGGGGACGCGCGCAGTTGGGACAGTGGGGGTTTGTTGAGCAGGCGCTGACGGTGATCGGTGGCGAGAGACGCCCGCGCCGCGACGCCTGCGAGAAGGATGGAGGGATGCTCGATCAACGGCCGAGCCTCCGGAACGGGAACCACAGGCTGCGCTTGCGCTCCATCGGCTGGATCGGGCCGCGCATTCTTTCGGACTGCCATTGGGTCCGGGGCGTCACAGTGAGCGGGTCGCGCCCGGTGGTGTGGAAGCGAGCGGACATCACCCCTCCCCCATCAGCAGCGCGTCGATGATCCGGTCCGCGTAAGAGATCAGATGGACGTAGATCAGCCAGCAGGAGCCGATGCCCATGCCGAGCATGAACAGGCTGGCGGCGATGTGCGGGGCGGCGCTCACGACACCACCAGCAGCGTCGAATTTTCAGGGCGGTCAGACGGCAGCACCGCAACCGGCTCGGGATGCTCCAGCCGTTCAGCAGCGGCGATCAGGCGGCTGGCCGCGTGGATCAGGTGAATGCGCGTCAGCGCCGGGTCGCTCGGCAGGAACTGATGGGCCAGCCCCACCGAATGTTTGCCGATGTTCACGAGGTCGATCGTGCGATAGCTGCAGAATTTCGGCTCGCGCATCAGCGCATTCGCCTTGGTCAGCGCCTCAGCGAACGCCGATCCGACATGAAAGCTGTCCTGGGGCATGATGATCTCCCCACCTTCTCGCGTCCCGGCTGGATGCCTGGGAGGTCAGGTGATGGAGAGCATCAATACATCACGTATCGTCCATGTCAATACGTTGTGTATCGTTCAATCATACGGCGGGATGTAGTCCGGATAAAATCCGCTGTCGTCGTCATGTGGTGATTCGGGTGGCAATTCAGGCAGGATGGGCAGCTCGCCGTCCAGCCCCAGCCGAATGACAGCGCCAGCCTGGTGGCGGTCCTGGAAGATTGCGGCGGCGACCCTCCCGCGGGAAAGATATGATCGGATCAGTTGCGCCTGCTCGCCGCGGACATAACCGATCTGGACGCCGCGCGCGCTGAACACGGCGACGGCCTGCGGATCGACAGGGTTCTTCGGTTCGGGCACGAGATGCATTTCTTCGCCCGGCTTGCAAACGAGGATCTCAAAGCGGCGGTTGGACTTATCCTTGTTCGGATGGTCGGCGCCGACGATGACGAGGGACAACTGCCCCATTCTAATGGGCGGCTAGGATGCCGAGGCGAGACAAGAGCGCCAACAATCCGACAACGGCTGTAACGGTGCTGATCGCAGAGGTGATGATGAATCCCTTGGTCGGAAGATGGTCGACGCGCGTTTTAAGCACCGCCATGTCCATCGGCAGCGTGCTCAGCTTACCGAGTTCTGATCTGATATGCTCAACATGAGCTTCCAGCTTTGCGACGCGAGCTTCCATACCTCCTGATGTGCCACCCCCGCCGCCCTGTTGCAAGGCCTTCACCTCCCGGCGGAGCTCCGCATTCTCGCGCCATGCATCGTCGCCAATATGAGAAACGCTGCTCATCCGTTTAACTTTCAGGGTCTACGTCAGAGCGCGATGGTGCGCCGCCGATGTCGTCCATAAACTCGGACAGGGCCTGAATTTCCTTGGCTGCGAGCCTCACGACCGCATTCCTTCTTGGCTCATCCGTGCGAACCATCTCCAGTTGCGCGAGTTGGGACAGAACCCGTGTTATTGCCAGGCCCATCCTTATAAGGTCACCTTTGCTCGCAGGAAGGTCCCAGTCTGGATAATGAGGTTCATCTGCCATTTTTACCCTTCCGATGTTCAGTGCCTCCGGCCGGACCAGACGACGCGCCCGATGATCCGCACATCCTCCAGTGGGACGATGCGGTTCGGAATGCCCGGATTGTCGGAAATCACTTCCACCTTGCCCCGTTCGGCTGGGCCCAGGCGCTTCACCGCGCCCGCGCCCTGCAGGCTCAGCGCCCAGATGCGGTCCCACTTGTTGAGTTGGGTCTGCATCGTATCGATCACGATCATGTCGCTGTCCATGAGCGTCGGCTGCATGCTGTCGCCCACGCCTTCCGCCACCACGATCCGGTGAGCCGGGGATTGCGTGATCAGACGGAGCAGGTTCGCGTCGAAATCGAGTGAGCCTTCCTCGATATAGTCGTCCAGATTGCTGCCATCTCCCATGGCGAAGCCGAGGTTGATCTTCTTGAGGCTGACCCGGCCGTCGCCATCGGCGGACCCGCGTGTCGGCGGGATGTCTGGCATCTTCGAGCTATCGCCCCCTTCCCCCATCAACCAGCCAGCCGAAACCTTGAAGGCTTTGCCGTAGCGTTGGGCCGTCGCAAAATCGAAGCCCCGGGTTCCGTTCTCGTGATGCCGATAGGCAGACGATGACCAGCCGAATGCGTCGGCGGCGGCCTGCGCACTCTGGAAACCGTTATCAAGTCTCGCGCGGCGAAGGCGCGCTGGCGGGTCTGTGGACATGGAAGCGTCAATACAGACTGTAGCGATACGTTGGGTATTGACTTGGTCGATACGCAATGTATCACAAGAATATGTCTCACCTCTCATCGATTTATGCCGTCTGGGATGGCAACGCGGAGGCGCTCGCCAACGATATTGGCGAAAGCGGCGTCCTCGTCCGGCAATGGCGGAACCGCGAGAGTATCCCTCCGCGGTATTGGCAGCGCATCATCGATGCCGCTGCGGCGAAGGGTGAGGCAATCCACTGGACGGCGTTCGTCCCCCAGAAGGATGCTGCCTGATGTCTGCGTGCTGTGATCATGGGAGTTCTCTACGCGCGGGCGCGCCCAGCGTGTTGGGCAAAGCACCCCGCCTCACACAGAATTCTTATCGGGAGGCGGTCAGTTCGACGATCATCGACATCGCCCGGGCCGAAGGGAACCTGACGGATCAGGACATGGCCGATCTGTTGGGCAACTCCGCCGCGTCGGTCGGCAACGCCCGGAACAAGAAGGGCGACCTCTCCGCCGTTGCCATGCTGAGCATCGGCAAGGCATTCGGCCCGGAGAGCCTGAACACGATCCTGTCGCTGATCGGCGCGAAGGCGGTCCCGGCGACTGCCGTGTGCTGCGACAATGTCGGCAACATCCCGCTGAAGATCGCGGAGGCCCTGCCCCTGCTGATCACGCTGCTGTCGGACGGCGTGTGCTGCGACAGCGACGTGCGCAAGCTCGAGGCGGCTGGCGTGATCGACGAATTTATCAAGGCGGCGAGCGTGCTGGAGCGCCGCCGGAATGAGGTCCGCCTGCGGGCCGTCTGACTGCAACTGAGCGGGCGCGACTAGCCCAGGAGTGAACAATGACCGACGCCACTGGCGCGGCGCTGGCGATGGCCAGTTCCGCGAGCGATGACCTGCATCCTGAATACCGGGCCTTTCTGGAGGCGAAAATCCCGCTCGCCATGCCGGCTGGCCTGCCGTGCAGCCTGGACGATGTGCCGGACATGCTCGCCGATGGGCGTCCGATGAAGCCGCACATTCGCCATATCGTCCGCTGGGCGGTCGAAGGCGGACGCCGCGCGCTGTTCGAGAGCTTCGGCCTGCACAAGACGATGCAGCAGTTGTTGATCTGCGACATCATCCTGCGGAAGCTGGAGATCGCACTCGGCTCGAAGCCTGATGCGCTGGTCGTGGTGCCGCTCAATGTCCGCCGGGAATTCATTCGGGACGCCCAGCTGCTCGGCCTCGACGTCCGCTTCATCCAGTCGGATGCGGAGATGGATGCTTCCGGCGACGAAGGCGGCATCTTCCTGACCAACTATGAGAGCGTCCGCGAAGGCAAGGTCTCCGTCTCCCGTTTCTGTGTGGCCTGTCTGGACGAGGCGGACGTGCTGCGGTCCTTCGGGTCGAAGACCTATCAGGAGTTCCTGCCTCTCTTTGAGACGGTGCCCTATCGCTTCGTCGCCACCGCCACCCCTGCCCCGAACCGCTACAAGGAAATGATCCACTATGCCGGGTTCCTCGGCATCATGGACACCGGGCAGGCGCTCACCCGCTTCTTCCAGCGCAACAGCGAGAAGGCTGGCGATCTCACGCTGTATGAACATAAGCGCGATGAGTTCTTCACTTGGGTCAATTCCTGGGCTGTAATCATCCGCTCCCCCGCCGACATATGCAGGTGCTCATGTCACGTAGAATTGACCTCGCAGGACAAAGGTTCGGACGCCTCATTGCTATCGAATGGGATAGTGATTGGCGAGTCGGCGGCTGGCGATGCCAGTGCGATTGTGGAGGCGTCCACTTCGCAACTTCAAATCACCTCCGGTCAGGACGTGTCCTCAGCTGCGGATGCTTGCGCCCCAAGCATGGCGGAAAAGGAACCCGGTCATATTCAATCTGGGCAGCCATGCGCTCCCGATGCGGAAATCCCAGTAACCAAGATTGGGATCACTACGGCGGCCGAGGCATATCCGTCTGCGAACGTTGGCAGCAATACGCCAACTTCGTCGGAGACATGGGAGAGCCCGGCCCAGACGAAACTATCGAGCGCATTGACAATGGGCTCGGATACGAGCCCGGAAACTGCCGATGGGCCAGCCGAAAGGAACAGGCTCGGAACACACGTCGATCCGTCATGCTGCGCCTCGGAAATCGCGAGCAGTCAATGTCCGCATGGGCTGACGAGCTCGGCATTAACTACTGGACACTTCACCAACGATACCGGCGCGGCTGGAGCGTCGAGCGCATCTTGGGACCACTCCTGCGATAGCTGCCGCTGCACTGAAGGGTATGCGCTGCCGCCAATCACCGTTCGCTGGCACAGCGTAGAGGCGGACATCGCGGATGCGGAACCGGAGAGCAACGGCCAAGGCCGTCTGATCCGTGATACCGCGCTGGGTGTCGTGGAAGCCTCCCGCGAGAAGCGCCGGACCCTCGACGCCCGGATCGAAAAGGCTGCCGAGATCGTCGCCGCAGCGCCCGACGATCATTTCATCATCTGGCACGACCTCGAAGACGAGCGCCGCGCGCTGGAGAAATCCCTGCCCGGCTGCGAAACCGTCTATGGCGCACAGAAGCTGGACGTGCGGGAAGACATCGTCACCCGCTTTGCGGACGGCGACCTGGCATTGATCGGCGCCAAACCGGTGATGTTGGGCGGTGGCGTCAACCTGCAACGCCATTGCCATCGCGCGATCTTTACGGGCGTCGGCTTCAAATTCCGCGATTTCATCCAGGCAATTCACCGCATCCAGCGCTTCGGGCAAACCGAGCCCGTTGAAATCGACATCATCTATTCGGAAACCGAGACCGAGGTCGTTCGCGCCCTTCAGGAGAAATGGAAGCTCCACGAAGAACTTAGCGCCACGATGTCGGCGATGATCCGCAAATATGGGCTGGAACATTCCGCCGCAAAGGATGGTCTTGAGCGCTCGATCGGCTGCACCCGGCAGGAGGCAAGCGGGAACGGCTGGACGCTGGCGCACAATGATTGCGTGGCGGAGGCTGAGCGGCTGGAGGAAGGTTCGCTCGACCTGATTGTCACCTCCATCCCGTTCAGCAATCACTATGAATATACGCCGAGCTACAACGACTTCGGCCATACTGACGACGACGCGCATTTCTTCGCGCAGATGGATTTCCTGACGCCGCAGTTGCTGCGCGCGCTCGCACCGGGCCGGCTGGCCTGCATCCATGTGAAGGACAGGATCCTGTTCGGCTCGGTGACCGGCCAGGGCGTGCCGACCGTCAATCCGTTCCATGCCAAGTGCATCGACCATTACATGCGCCACGGCTTCCAGTTCATGGGCATGATCACGGTCGTCACCGACGTCGTGCGCGAGAATAACCAGACCTATCGCCTCTCCTACAGCGAGATGCTGAAGGACGGCACGAAGATGGGCGTGGGCAGCCCTGAATATGTCCTGCTGATGCGCAAGCCCCAGAGCGACCGCAGCCGCGGCTATGCTGACACGCCGGTCACCAAGAGCGCCGACGATTACAGCCTGGCGCGCTGGCAGGTCGATGCCCACGCCTTCTGGCGCTCCAGCGGTGAGCGCCCCCTCACCATCCCCGAATTGTGGGAAGTCGAAGAGCGTTTCGCGCACATGGCGACCGGGAAGATCGTCAAGCGCTTCCGGGAAGAGACGCGCGACCTGATCTACAGCTTCCGTTCCCATGTCGACATCGGCGAGCAGATCGAGGCGCGCGGCGCGAACGACCAGCGTGGCCACCTGCCCCGCACCTTCATGGCGCTCAACCCGGGCAGCCATCACCCTGACGTCTGGGATGATGTCGTGCGCATGCGGACGCTCAACGCCGAGCAGGTGCAGAAGGGCCGCGAGAAGCACGTCTGCCCCCTGCAGTTCGATATCGTTGATCGCCTGATCGAGCGCTACTCGGCCAAGGGCGACCTCGTTTACGATCCCTTCTGCGGGCTGGGCACAGTCCCCATGCGCGCGATCCTGTCCGGACGGCGCGGCGCGGGCAGCGAACTGAACCCCGACTACTGGGCGCACAGCGTTGCCTATTTGCGCGAAGCCGAAGATCAGATGGCCGTGCCGTCGCTCTTCGACCTGCTCGATCTGGAGCAGGGCCAGCCGACGGAACGCGCCGCGTGAGCCGCCGCTACCGCCGCCGCACCTTCGCCGAGGTCACCGCGCAGGCCCGCGCCGCCGAGCGCGCGCAGGTTGCCCAGTTCGGCCGGTGGCAGATCGCCGCGGTCTCCAACCTCGTGGCGGAGGGGAAGGTCGATGCCGAAAGCGCGACCCTCCTGAGCATCCGCCTCGATGCCTTTGTCGAGCAGGTCGAGCAGGGCCTGCACCTTTCCGATCCTCAACCTGCTCCAGGAGAAATGAAGTGACCGAGCACGACCCCGATAGCGGGGAGATCATTGAGACGCGCGCGGCCGATGGCGGCCAGCGTCACCCGGCGGCGCACAGCCTCGCCGACTTCATCCGCATGCAGGAAGACGGCCAGTTCGATGCTGACGTCGCAGCCGACCTGAACGACCTTGCCGCCGATCTGGAAGAGATGGCCGAGGCCACTGGCCAGGGCAAGCTGAAGGCGAAGCTGACCATCACCATCGACATCCAGCGCGAGCCCGCCGGCCATTACGTCTTCGCCGCCAAGCATGTGCTCAAGCGCCCCGATGAGAAGCGCCGTCAGTCGGTCGGCTGGGTGACCGACGACAACAAGTTCACGCCGAACAAGCCCCGCCAGGGGAACCTCTTTGGGACCGTCCGCGACGTCACGCCGCGCCGCGAAGTCCGCAACTAAGCCCACAAGCAGAAGGAAACGCACATGACTGCAACCAACACCAACGATGCGCGCGATATCGGCGAAACCATCCGCCGCGCGCACGAGGCGGCTGAGAAATACCAGAAGGCGGTCGTCACGACGATCGACCATCCGCTCGACAGCGACATCAAGGTGCCTGTCATCCTCGACAAGGACGGCTTCACCGTCGTGTCGAAATCGTCGCTCGCTGAATATCTCGACCATCCCGAGCGCCGCACCGGAACGGCCACCCTGACCCGCCTGGACAGCTTCATCGAGCATATCGTCCGCTTCAAGGATAGCGACAGCGTGATCTTCGCTCGTGACGATCGGGCCTCGCCCGCGCTGACGGCCGTGCTGGACTATCACCGTGCGGGCAGCGATGCCGATCCGCGCTTCGGCAAGCACCGCTCTGTCTTCAACTTCCCGCTCTCCGATGAATGGAAGGTCTGGCAGAAGTTCGACAAGGTGCAGATGGACCAGAAGGAGTTCGCTGAGTTCATCGAAGATCGCGTCGTCGACATCGAATACGTCGAGGATATCGACGCTCTCAGCGAAGAGATGCGTCGCTACATCGGCTCTACCAACGCCGGGCGCATCGCCACCCCGGCCCGGATGCACGAACTGTCGACCAATCTGGAGGTCTACGAGAACAGCGTCATAAAGCAGGTGCAGAAGCTCCAGACCGGCGAAGCCCAGATCCGGTTCGAGAGCGAGCATGTCGATGCGGCCGGCGCCCCGGTCGATATCCCGGCGCTGTTCGTCATCTGCATCCCCGTCTTCGCCCATGACGGCTATTACCGGATCGTCGCCCGCCTGCGCTATCGCGTCACCGGCGGCCTGAAGTTCTGGTATGAACTGTGGCGCACCGACCTCGTCTTTGACGATGCGTTCGACAAGGCATGCGCTCGGGTGAAGGCTGAGACCGAGCTTCCGCTGCTCGTCGGCGCGCCGGAATAAACCCATGAAGCACCGGGAGCATTCGTATCGCAATGGCGTGGCAGGACGGCGGCTGGTGACCCGGCCGGGCGTCGGCTCGCCATCGGCAACCGCCTTCCTCCATTGCAGCCGCTGCCCGCATGAGGGTTCGCTGAAGCTGAGCGTGCGGATGCCCCCGGAGCAGATCGACAAGAAATTCACGCAGGCTGGCTGGGCGCTCGATCCGCACATCTGCCCCGGCTGCCGCTCCAAGGCCAATGAGAGGAAAGCCATGTCGGCTAAACCGTCGCCCGACGCCATGCGCGCTCAGGCTCAGATGTTTCACCTTCTCCAGACGCATTTCGACCCGAACAAGGGTGCCTTTGCCGACGGCTGGGACGACAAGCGCGTTGCCGCCGATACCGGCCTGTCTGAGACGGTCGTCACGGAATATCGGGAAACCTGCTTCGGCAAGCTGAAGGAGCCAGAGGAAGTCGCGGCCCTTCGCAGCGACATCGCCGCGCTGGAAAAGCTGCAGCAGGAGAGTAACGCCTCCTTCCTGGCTGAGATCGCCACGCTGAAGAAGCAGATGGGCGTGCTCAGCGCGAAGTGGGTCTTCTGACGATGACCGGCACTTTCCAATGCGAAGGCGGATGCGGCCGGGAGATCAAGGAATTTCCCCGCCGCAAGACGCGCTTCTGCCGCTCGTGCATCGGCACCGTGAACGGGCAGGATCGCGCCAAGGTGGAAAAGGCGCGTGCCTCCATGAAGAGGCGGATGCAGGATCCTGCCTTCAAGGCCGAGCATATCCGTCGCACGTCCGAGGGTCTGCGCGCCCGGCTGGCCAGCGATCCGGAAGAAGCTGAGCGTCGCCGTAAGGCAGGCCGCGCGCTCGGCAAGAGCGGCCTTGGCCATGCTGCCCAGGGCGCAGGCTCTGAGCCGCGTATCAGGGTCGGCCGGATGCAGACCGAACGCTATCTCGGCTGGTGCCCGAAGCATCTGCGCGACCAGTATCGCGACCTCGTCAACAAGAAGGGCGTGCGCGCCGTCGAAGCCCGCGAGATCATCGAGCGCCAGATCGAGGCGGAGAACGCCCGCCTGTCCCCCTTCGAGAAGCAGCTGCTGCGCGTCCGCAATGGGCAGGCTACGGTGGTGGAGAAGTTTAAGCCTGCTGCTGACCTTGGCCCCTACACGCTGGGCGGTGTCGCCTCGGGGATGATCTGATGCAGCGCGTCGAACTCCCCTGGCCGCCCAAAGAGCTGTCGCCGAACAGCCGCGCTCACTGGCGGAAGCGTCACGCTGCGGCGAAGATGATGCGCCGCAGTGCTCACATTCTTGGAATGGAAGCGAAGCTGCGTGCGCCCGCAGAGGGCGACATCGTCATCCACCTGACGCTGCACCCACCCGTGAAGCGCGGTCATGACCGCGACAATGGCTTGGCTCGCTGCAAGTCGCTGCTCGACGGGATCGCCGACGCGCTCCGCGTCAACGACAAGCGCTTCAAGCCTACGGCAGAGTTCGCCGACACGGTCGATGGGGGATGCGTGGTGCTGGAGATCATGAACCCGTGAGCCTCAACACGGCACAGCTGGAATATCTGGCATCCAAGGGTTTGTCCCTTTCGGATGCCGTCGAACTGTCCCGATTGGGAGACATCCGCAAGGATCCGACCGCGGCTGCTCGCCAGCAGCGCAGGCGCGACAAGGACAAGGCGGAGAAGGTCACGCGTGACGCGTCACGCCGTGACGTCACGCGTGACCCCCCCAATGATATATATTCTAACCCCCCAGAACTTTCCCCAGATGAGACTATCGTCTCATCATCCCCAAAACCGGCTTCGAAGCGGAAATCGTCCGCTGGCGAGCCCCTCCCCGCCGACTGGCAGCCCATCCTGACCGAAGCCGCCCAGCGGATCGTCGATGGCTGGCCGCCCGGCTGGCTTGCGGCGCGGGTCGCCGAGTTCCGGGACCACGCCACCGACAAGGGCCGGAAGTCGAAGGACTGGCAGGCCGCATTCCGCACATGGATCAGCAAAGCCGACGAATGGCAGAGACAGCGAGAACAGCATGACCGCCCAAACCGCAATCACCCCCAGGACCGCAGCGAACCAGCCAATCCGTTGGTCCGAGCCGGCCTTGCCCACGAAGCTCGATACGCTGCTGGATCAGCACCTGACCTTCAATGACCTGCCCGTCGTCGGGCCCGTCAGCGCCGGCCATCTGCGCGAGTATGTCGCGTCCTGTCAGCCGCCCCGCGCCTCCGAGCAGCAGGTCAACCGGATGTTGACCCGGCTGGCGACGATGATGCCCAGCCCGAAGCTGAGCAACGATGAGGCGGAGGAACGGATGGCCCTCTATCGCCGGGCGCTTAGCGCGCATGCCCTGCCCGATCTGCATGCGGCCTTCGAGGTGATCATCAGGAAGTGCCGGTTCTTCCCTACGGTCGCGGAGATCGAAGAGATTGTCGCGCCGATCCGTGGCCGCCGCACGCGCCGGGAGTCCGCCGCCCGCATGGTCCTGCTGAAGCACGAGCGGGAGTGGAAGGAACCGCAGGAGATGCTGACCGAGGATGATGCGAAGATGCTCGGCCATATCCTCGCCGATCCGATGGGCAAGAGCGAAGGGGCAACGGCATGAACATGAGGCACGCACGCCGCCTGACCGGCATGTCCCGCGACCGCTTCAGCAAGGTTGTCGGCGTGAACCGCGGCACGGTGAAGCGCTGGGAGCAAGGCTCGCGCATTCCGACCGAAGCGCGGATTGCGGCGATAGAGCAGGTTCTCACCCGGCTGGGCGTCAACCTTGCGGACCTCGACCAGCCGCTGGCGAGCAGTGCGGCACAGCAGTAGAACAGGAAGAGAACGGAGTGAACGGGGCCATGGCGGACAAGCCGAAGTTTGAAGTAGTTAATCGGCTGGGCGAGGTCTTCGAGGGCGCGAGCCCTTCGGAGGCGCGCTCGGCCATGATCGCGGCGGCGCGGCAGGCGCTGATCGACGATGCAGCTCAGCACCCCGAGAAGGTGTCAGCGCTCAACGCGCGCCTTGCCCGCATGGATGCGGCCCGGAAACGCGAGCGGCAGCGGATCGATCATCTCGTGCTCGGACTGCCCCGGCCGACGGAATCTGTCACGGAAGGGAAGCGGAAAGGTCGGCGCAAGCCGAAGGTCATCGTGCGGCCTGTCCAACTGGAGCCGGGCATCGAGGAAGCGGTGCAGGTCCGCGAAGCGTGGAACCACAAGGCATATGGCACCCCCGAGACATGGGAGCGTTCGACCCGCACTCATGACGGCTCGCTCGTCCAGCTTCATCGCAATGGCACGATCGACAAGGACCAGCTCGAATGGGCGGCGCAGATCGCGAACGTCTATCGCAGCCTGGAAGCCGATGTTGCGGTGAAGGTCGCCAGCCTCGAGGCGCGGGTAGATCAGTCACGCCGCACCGGCGGCATGGCGGCGGAGAGCGTCTATCGTGTGCGCATGCATCTCGCCTATGGCTATTGGCGGGACATGCTGCCGATGCCCAGGCAGATGGTGCTCGACATGATCGTCGGCGACACCATCGGCTATTCGGTCGCTGCGCATCGCTATCGCGTCCACAAGCGCAAAGCCAAGCGGTTCTTGCTCGAGGCGTTGAACCGTTGGCCCGCTTGCGTGGCGCATGCTTTCTCCATGGTGGACCGCGCCACGGTCGACGCGCTCAACAGCGGACGGACGGTGGCACCTGCCTGGCTGGAAGGGCCGAAGCGGCGTGACCACCCTGCTGCCGACGTTGTTGGCGCCGCCGCGCCTCACGATGCAGAGGAGCCGAGCGCCTCGTTCGTTGCCGCGTTCGATCCTGAATTCCTCGATGAGCGCGGCTTTCTAAAGGAGTGGAGCGACATTGCCGCCATCATTCGCGCTCGGTTCGCGGGGATAGAGGACGAGGCTGCATAGCTTTTCCGCTTGCAAGTGGCCCCGAAATCGTCCAAAAAATCCCTAGGACCATTGCGTCCAGAGAAGGCCCGGCAGCGATGCGCGGGCCTTTTTCTATGGGCGCACGCCATCGGGATCGGACTGAGCATGGCGTGGTCGAAGGAGAGCCGACACAAGCGCGGCTACGGCACCGCTCATGACAAGATGCGCGCGATGCTGATGCGTACCGTGATCCTGTGCGAGGAATGCACGAGGAACGGCCGGGACAGCCTCGGAACGATAGCTGACCACATCGTCCCACTGTCACGAGGCGGCACAGGCGACCGGTCGAACTATCAACTGCTGTGCCAGGACTGCTCAGACGCGAAGACGCTGGCCGACAAGGGGCATGCGGCCACAGGGCTCAGGCGAGGCGTCGATGCCAGCGGCCGACCGACCGACCCGCGCCACCCTTGGAACCGAGCCTGACAGACCCCCGGGGGGGTCAAAAGCCCCCAGGCACATGCCTCCGGGACCGACGGCCCCTCAATTCAAATCGCTAATACAGAAAAAAGGTTGGTCGTATGTGCCTGCCATCGTTGGAGCGCGTCCGGGAATTGCTGGACTACAACCCTTCGACGGGCGTGTTCTTGTGGCGAAGGCCGATGTCGCGCAGGCTAAAGGTTGGCGCGGTCGCTGGATCATTGCAGAGCGGCGGATACCGGCAGATTATGATTGACGGTCAGAGACTACTCAGCGGACGTCTGGCGTGGTTCTATGTCACAGGTCGGTGGCCCGCCACTGAGATAGACCATGCGAACGGCGTTCAACATGACGATCGTTTCTGTAACCTCCGCGAAGCAACCCGGGCTCAAAACAATCAAAACAGACGCGCCTGCGGCAAGTCTCGTGTCAAAGGCGCTTTCTGGGTTGCAAAGCAAGGAAAGTGGCGGGCGAGCATAAAGGTATGTGGTCGGACGCGTCAGCTTGGCATGTTCGACACAGCGGAGGCCGCAGGCGCTGCATACGCGCGCGCCGCTACTGAGCAGTATGGTGACTTTGCGAAGGTGACGTGATGGCTGCCCCGAAGCAAACCCGTCGCCAGCGCGTCGATAGCGCGGCCGGCGCCGTGGCCGTGATGGCGGCGGCTGCTCGTGACCTGTCGCCCCCCTCTCATCTGAAGCTGCGGCGCGGCGACAAGCCGTTTTGGGATGCGGTGATCGCCGAGCGCGCGAAGTCCGAATGGACCGACGCGGATCTGGCAGTCGCTGCCAACCTGGCGCGGGCGATGGCGGATGCGGAGAAGGTCGCGGCATTCTCGGTTGATCGCGGCGGCAACGTGAAGGTGTCGACCATGCTGCAGACGATCGAGGCGAGCGACAAGCTGGCGCGGCGCATCGTGACCTTGCGGCGCGCGCTCGGTCTGGACAACCGCGCCAAGAACGGGGAGCAGCGCGACGTCAACAAGCGTCGCGAGCAGGCTAAGGCTATCGAGGCGGGTCACAACCCGATGGAGGGTGATGGGGACGACCTCCTGGCGAGGCCGTCGACCATCCAGTGACACGGGGCGAACGCGTAATCGCGTTCATTCATCGCTACTGCCTGGTTCCTGAAGGGAAGCTTGTCGGAAAGCCGATGCGGCTCGACGACTTCCAACAGAAATTCATCATCGACGTATACGACAATCCGGCCGGCACTACCGAGGGTATCCTTTCCATCGCCCGAAAGAACGGCAAGTCCGGCCTGATCGCCGCAATTCTTCTCGCTCACATCGCCGGTCCGGAGGCCCGGCTAAACAGTCAGATCGTCAGCGGCGCGCGGTCGCGCGATCAGGCCGCTCTTGTCTTCAACCTCGCGTCTAAAATGGTCACTCTGTCGGCCGACCTGTCGAAGCTGGTGAGAATCGTGCCGTCCGGCAAGCGGCTGATCGGCCTCGCGCGGAATGTTGAATATCGGGCCTTGGCTGCCGACGGGCATACCGCTCACGGTCTCTCGCCCGTTCTCGCTATTCTCGACGAGTTGGGCCAGGTGCGCGGCCCGCAAGATGACTTCGTTGAGGCAATCGAGACAGCGTCTGGCGCTTATGACGACGCGCTTCGCCTGATCATCTCGACGCAGGCGCCAACCGATGCCGACATGCTCAGCATCAAGATCGACGATGCGAAGCGATCCGGCGACCCGAAGATCGTCTGCCATGTCTATGCAGCCGAGCCTGATTGCGACGTGCTCGATCCTGCAGCGCACCGCGCGGCCAATCCGGCACTGGGCACCTTCCGATCCGAGGTTGAACTGCTGGCAGCGGCCGAGAAAGCGGCACGCATGCCGTCGGCGGAGAATGGGTTTCGCAACCTGTATCTCAACCAGCGGGTCAATCGCTTCTCGCCCTTCATCTCACCCATGGTGTGGGCAGAGGGAGGCGGCCCGGTCGATGAAGAGGCATTTCGGATTGGCCCGGTTTACGGCGGGCTCGACCTGGCAGAGACTACCGACCTTTGCGCCTTTGTTCTGATCGCGAAAGGCAAAGACGGTCGGTGGCACGTCAAGGCATGGTTTTGGAAACCAGAGCAGACCGTCGCCGATCACGCCAAGCGCGACCGGGTGCCGTATGATCTCTGGGTCAAGCAGGGCCTGATCGAAACGACGCCCGGCGTTGCTGTCGATTATGAATTCGTCGCCGCCAAGATCGGGGGCATCTGTAACGGACTGGACGTGGCCAAGATCGGCTTTGACCGTTACCGCTTCAAAACACTGGAAGCGCAGATGTCCAAGCTGGGCATCAGGCTTCCGTTCGAACCGTTCGGGCAGGGTCATGTATCTATGGCGCCCGCCATGGACGTCACGGAGATCGCGTTCCTCAACAAGCAGGTCGTGCATGGCGGAAACCCCGTCATGACGATGTGCGCGGCGAACGCCGTGGTGGAGAAGAACGCAGCAGGCGATCGCAAGTTGAACAAGGCGAAGTCGACCGGTCGGATAGACGGCATGGTCGCCCTCGTCATGGCGATGGGGCAAATCGCCCTGGAAGAGCCGAAGAAGACATCCGTTTATGCCGAACGCGGCATACGGTTCGCTTGAAGGAGGCGGCATGAGAGCTGTCATGACCGCCGAACAGTATCGTCGGCACGGAATAGCCGGGAGCACTCCCAGTGTTCTGACGGCCGAACGTCCGGAGCCGGCCAACGTCACCGATGGGAAGATGACGGACGGACGATACTGGGGCGAGTTGGCCGGGCTGTATCCCCTGAGTGCCGCCACCGCTGATGAGGCGGCGAAGGTTTCAGCTGTGAATTTCTGTTGCTCTGTCATTGCGGAGGCGATTGGCAGCCTGCCTTTCGACGTGATCGATATTGCGACCGACAAGCCCGCCGATGATTTCATTCTGGCTGATCTTCTATCCTACGCGCCGAACCCCTTGCAGGTCGGATCGGAATTCTGGCCGTCGATGATGTTCACGGCAGCCTTGCGGAATATCGCGTTCGCGGAACCCGTAGCACATGCCGATGGGCTGGAGATGTGGCTGCTCGATCCATCCCGGACGCATACCGACTGGCATGATCGCGGCTTCGCGGTCACCTATCAGGGCGACAACGGCCATGCCCGGGTGCTGGGCCCCGGCGATCTTTTCTGGATCACCGGCCTTTCCGATTCTCGACTGCGGCCACTCACCCCTTGGCGCATGGCCCGTGGATCGATCGAATTCGCCCTCGCTCTGGAGCACCAAGGGCGCTCATCGTCGCAGAACTCCAATCGCCCCGGCGGCGTTCTGGAATCTGATAATGAGCTGGGCGATGCTGCTTTTGAGCGCCTGAAGGAAAGCATGCGCCTTTGGCGGAACGGCGGCAATGCGATCCTCGAGCAGGGGCTCAAGTATAAGGTTGTTCAGGGGGATGCTCGCAGTTCGCAGCTGATGGAACTGATCGATCAGCGCACCATGGAAATGGCGCGCTACTGGCGCATGCCCCGATCGATGATCACTGGGAACAGCAAGAACAGCGAGCAGGAATCCGGCGATTTCGTGAAATATGTCGCGCGGCCTTGGTGCCGTCGTATCGAGCAGGCTGTTCGGGCGCGGCTATTCACGCCTGAGATGCGCCGGCGTTACAAGGTGAAGGTCAATCTGGATGCCCTTCTCCGGGGCGACAGCGCGACCCAAGCGCGCAACGCGGTCCTTTACCGCACCGCGGGATCACACTCGATCAACGATGTTCGAACCAAAATCCACAGCCTGCCGCGCATCGACGAGCCATGGGCGGACGATGTGCGCGAACCGCTGAACAGCAACCGCGCCGCCGACACGATGAGCGGCGGCGAAACCGCGCCGCAGGACAAGGACACCGCGACAGATGATTGAGATGGCCAGCGCCCGCACCTTGTGGGCGATGCACCCCGATGCGCTCGGCGATCTGCTGAAGCGCGGCACGATCGACGCGATGCTGCCAGAATCGTTGCGCGGGCTCGCCGCGCTGGCGTCCGGCGGCAACAAGGAGGCTCGGGCCCCGGCGGATCCTGTTCGTGACGGCGCGACCATGGTGATCCCCCTCACCGGCACACTCACTCCCAAGGGCAGCTATGGTGGAACCTCGACCGAACGGTTTGCCGACCATGTCCGGAGCGCGGCGGCCGATACCAAGATCGGCGCCATCATTCTGAGCGTCATGTCGCCCGGAGGTTGGGTATTCGGCACCCATGAGGCGGGCGAAGCTGTGTTCGAAGCGCGCCAGTCAAAGCCGGTGATCGCTGTCGCCAGCCCGTATAGCTTCTCGGCTGCACATTGGATCGCGTGTCAGGCATCCGCCTATTACGTCACCCATTCCGGCGAGGTAGGTTCCGTCGGCGTGCGCGGTGGCCATGTCGACATGTCTGGCTTCGAGGACAAGATCGGGATGAAGACGACCCTGATCGCGTCTTCCCCCGAAAAGATCGCGGCGCACCCTTATGCCCCCCTCTCCGACGACGACCGGGCAGAGATCCAGGCCTCGATCGATGAAAGCAATCAGGCATTCGCTGCGGCGATTGCGCGCGGTCGGGGGATCAAGGTTTCGGAGGTCGAAGGCATACATGGCTCTGGCCGCACTTTCTCGGCTAGCCGGGCTGCGGCGGCCGGCGCGGTGGATGGCGTCATGTCGCTGCGCGAGGTCGTTGCCAAATATGGCTCGAGCCGTGCTCGGCTAGGCCTGATGCGTCAGCGCGCCGAGATGCGCAGCAGGGCACTCAGCATCTGAAAGTTCCGCTTCTGCGGAGAGCAGGCGGTCTTCGGGCCGCCTTTTTTATTGGGCGCACGCGCCCGTCACTGGCCCTTTGAAAGGAGTTCATCATGAACCTGGCCGTTTTGAAGAATGAGGCGCGTGAAGCCGCGAAGCGGATGGAAGACCGCCTCACGACCGCGATCAACGAAAACCGTGAACTGACCGCCGAGGAAGAGGCGGAAAACACAAAGGACGAAGCCCGCCTCGACGTGCTCGAAAAGCAGATCGCGCAGGTCGAGCGCCTGAACGCGCGCACCGCCAAGCTCGGTACGCCCACTCCGGCGCCGACGCCTGCCCCTGTCGCGACCGTCCCCGCTGCACCTGCTGCCGCCGCGCCGGCTTCGTTCCAGCATAACGGCATTATCTATGCCAGCGCCCGGCCCCGGCTGGACGACGGCGGTTTCGCCAACCTTGCCGAGTTCGCGACGGCGGTGCGCTTCGCCAACCCCGGCGCTGGGCAGGCATTCCGCATTGACGATCGCCTTGCGGCGCCGACTAACGTCCACATGGAAACCGGTGACGCCGCCGGCAGCTATCTGGTTCCGCCTGAGTTCCGTCAGCAGATCGTCGATCTCGTCTTCAGCGGTGAAGACCCGATCATGAACCTCATCCAGCCGGATCCGACGTCGTCCAACCGCGTCGTTGGTTTGGGCGATGAGAGCACACCGTGGGGCAATTCGGGCATCCAAGCCTATTGGCGCTCGGAAGCCGAGCAGATGACGCCGTCGCGCATGAACCTCACGCCGCGCGAGACCGCGCTGAATGAACTCTATGCGTTCGTCCTTGCCACCGAGGAACTGCTGGAGGATGCCCCCCGCATCGCCACGCTGCTCACCGTCAAGGCGGCTGCCGCCATCCGCTGGAAATCGGTCGACGCCTTCATGTATGGCGACGGCATCGCCAAGCCGCTCGGCTGGATGTCCTCGCCGGCGCTGATCACCGTCGCGAAGGAAAATGCCCAGACGGCCGACACGATCGTCGCGGACAACGTGGCCAACATGTTCGCCCGCATGATCAACCCGACCCAGGCGAACTGGATCGCCAACGGCGACATCATGCCCAGCCTGATGAAGCTGAAGAACGAGGCGGATCAGCCCGTCTGGTTCCCGAACTTCCAGGTCGCGCCCGGCGGCACGCTTCTGGGTCGCCCGGTGCTGTTCACCGAACATGCCCAGTCGCTCGGCGACAAGGGCGATCTCCAGTTCGTCAACGCGAACGGCTACGAAGCCTTCCGCAAGCAGAACGGCATTACCTTCGCGGAATCGATCCACCTCTACTTCGATTACAACATCCGCGCATTCCGTTGGGTTCTGCGGGTCGGCGGTCAGCCGGTTCTGCAGAAGCCCGTCCAGCCCGCCCATGGCAACGCCACCAAGAGCCATTTCGTGGCGCTGGCGGAGCGCGCCTGAGGCTAGCCGCCCCGGTTCGCGCCGGGGCGGACGTTTCAGTCTGAAATCGAAAGGAAAGCCCGATGAACGGCAATCTCAATCCCTCGATGGCTGCCGCAGTTGCCGGCGTCATCAACCCCGTCTCGCAGGCCGCTGGCACGGTGACGACCGGCTGGGTCGACATGCAGAAGTTTGGCACACTGCTCGCCATCCTCGCTGTCGGTGCGCTCGGCGCGGACGCCACCGTCAATGCCAAGATCGAACAGGCAACCGATAACGCTGGCGCTGGCGCCAAGGATGTCGCCGGTTTGGCGATCACGGCGCTCACGAAAGCGGGCACCGACGATAACAAACAGGTTCTCGTCAATCTCCGTCAGGAAGACCTCGACAAGAACAATGCATTCCGTTTTGCCCGCCTCTCTGTGACCGTGGGCACCGCTGCATCGCTCATCTCGGCCGTGCTGCTCGGGTTCAATGCCCGCTACGGCGCCGCGACCGACAATGACGCGACCACCGTTGACGAGATCGTGAGCTAAGGAGGCTGACATGCCGATCAAGTTTCTGAGGGACTACGAAACGAAGTCGCATCCGGCGGAGGTCTTCACGGCCGGACAGTTGGTGAAGGATCGGGACGAGGCGTCGGAGCGTCACTTCGTCATCCGCCGCGCCGCCGCCTACGTCGACGCGAAGGGCAATCTCACCGACATCGACGGGAACCCGGTCGAATATGTCGAGCCCGAAGCCGACGCGCCCGAGAGCAAACCCGCCAAGGGGCGCTCCGCACCGGCCAATGTGCAGACGAGCACCGGCAAGGATGACTGACGGGTTGGCGGGCGGCTGATGCTGCCCGCCCCTCATTCGGAGGCATCGCATGGTAGAACCGATTGAGCTTGCTGATGCCAAGCAGCAGCTGCGCGTGCTGAGCGACGATGAGAATGCCTCCATCCAAAACGCTATCGTTGACGCTCGCGGCTGGATCGAGAGTTACACAGGGCTGATACTGACCCGCCGAGAGGTCGTGGAAGTTCTGCCCTGCTTCGACGGGATGCTTTCCACCTGGCCAATCGTGTCGATTGACGCCGTGACCTATCTCGACACCTCCCAGCAGGAGGTCGTCTTCCCCGAGCAGGATTATTTCGCGCAGATCGCGCGGCGCCCTGCCCGCCTGTCGTCAAAACTCTGGCCCGCGATCTACAACGGGAGCACCGTGGAAGTGACGATGACTGCGGGCTTCGCGTCGCCCGAAGCGATCAACGCCTTTTCGCCAAACATCATGCGTGCCATGCGGCTGCTCGTCGCCGGCTTCTACGCTGATCGGGAGACCGGTGGCCTGGCCGGTGATGTGGAAATCGCAGCGAAGCGGCTCTGTCGCCCGTTCAAGAGTTGGCGGGTATGAAGGCCAGCCCTCGGAACAAGCGCATTGTCATCCAGACCCGCACGGTCGTTGAGGACGGATATGGCGGCGAAGAAGAGACGTGGGCGGAGTTCGGGCAGGAATATGCCGCTGTCTATTACGGCACCGGTTCCGAGCAGCGTGAGGCCGCGCAGCAAGGCGGTGCCCAATCCGCCTCCTTCGAGGTGCTGAGCAACAGCAAAACGCGTGCGATCAGCGTGATCGACCACCGCATCGCCTTCGACGGTGGGATTTGGAACATCACCGCGAAGCATGACCTCGGCTTGAACGAAGGCGTGCGGCTCACGGCAATTCGGGAGGCGGCGTGATGGCGGAGACGTTCAAGCTCGAGGGATTGAAGGAGCTTGAGGCAGCGCTGGGCCAGATGCCCCGTGCTACCGCTCGAGCGACCGGCCTGCGCGCCCTTCGGCTTGGCGCCGAACCCATCGCCCGCGCCGCGCGCCGGCTGGCACCGGTGGCCGAAGGCAATCTGGTCGAAAGCATCGACGTAGGGACCAACCTTGCGCGTTCGCAGCGCGGCGACCGCGGCGCAGTGGCACCGCTCGAAATCCACATTGGCCCCGGCCAACAGCCGCAGGCCATCGCCCAGGAATTCGGCACCTATAAGGATCCGGCCCAGCCTTTCATGACACCCGCATGGGAAGCCGAGCGCATGAACGCCCTCGACGTCGTCGGCACGGCGCTGGGCATTGAGGTTGAAAAGACGGCGGCGCGGCTGGCGAAGAAGCGGGCGCGGTAAATGGACATCGATCTGATTACGCGCCTGAAGGGCGATCCTGCGATTGCGGGGCCGGCGGGCAGCATCTCATGGGTGACGCGCCCGACAAAGGCGCAGATGCCGGGGATCACGCTCCAGCGGCTCGCGCCCGGCCGCGAATATACCTTCAAGGGCGCGGTCGGCCTTCAGGATACGCTGACGCGCTTCGACTTCTGGGGCCTCGCTGTCCGCGACATCAAGCCGCTGTTCCTGGCGGTGCTGGCGCGCATGGAGCAGCCGCAGACGGTCGGCGGCACACGGTTCGGACGGTCGACGCTCGAATCGGAGCGCGACATTCCAGCGGAGCTGGTTCCGGAGATCGGCACGGTTTTTCGCATCAGCGCTGATTTTCGAATTTGGTGGAAGCCTCTTTGACAGGAGCAAGTAATGGCAGGCGAGACTGAAGCAATCACGGGCTACGGCTCGGAATTCCATCTGGCGAACTCCGCGGGCGTTCTGACCGAAGTCGGCGAACTGATCGCCCTCGAGCCCGGTTCCGAGGAATGGGGCACGACCGAAGCGACCCATTTCAAGAGCCCCGGCCGTCGCCGCGAATATATCAAGACGCTGATCGAGACGGGACAGGGCAGCTTCCAGGTCAACTGGCTGCCGGGCAAGCCGACCGATGTGCTGATCAGCGATGCCCATCAGGATCCTGCCGCCCGCGCGTTCAAGATTATCGTTCCGGCCGACAATGAAGGCGGCACTTGGGAAATCAGCGGTCTGGTCAATGTGCTGAGCCGCACGCCGACCATCCCGCTCGACGACCGCATGACCTGCCAGATCACGTTGCAGTTCACCGGCGGCCGGACGGAAGCGGCTGGCGTGGTTGAGGGCGGCTAATGGCAAACGGGATGCGCGGCGAAGCGACGTTCGATGGTGATGGCACGACCTACACCATCACCATGGATGCTGACGCCCTCGCCATGGCCGAAGAGATCACGGGCAAGCCGATTAGCACCGTTGTCAGCCTGTTCGACAGCGGCGCGCATCTCGGCATGACCGCCGCCCTCGCGTGGGCTGGATTGTTCCGGCAATATGCGCTGCCGTGGGATGGCTTCCGCGACCGCGTGATGGAATGGGGCCTGCCCGTGGTAAAGGACGCTGTCGCACGCTCCATGCGCCACGCATGGCCAGAGCCTGAGAAGGCTGACGGCAGAAACCCTCCGAAGCGGGATCGGACCAAGAAACCGGCTGGGACTGGCTCAAGCTCCTAGAGCTTTGGTGCGAAGCCGGGTTCGATCCCGACACATTCTGGCGGCAGACGCCGCGGATCATACAAGCAACTGTCAGGGGCTATCTGCGGCGCGAGAGGGCAGCCCATAAAGAGAATATGTATGTTGCCTGGCATCAGGCGGCCTTCCAGCGTTCCAAGCGGATGCCGCCGTTGGCAAAAGCCTTGGGGGAGAAAACGGAGCCGAAATTCCGCACCAATGCGCAGATGCTGGCGATGATGCGGAAGATGAATAAGAGCGGGATCGGATTGACGATCAAGAAGATCCCTGGCCCTTCGAACGGTAAATAACCCCGTGCACACAGTAAGGCGCTACCACGAAGAATAACGCAATTCCTGCGGCTGCGGCTTGCCGAGGCGCGCTGTCGTCAGCGAACGATCCGAGCACAAGGATGGCACCGATTACGGCGCCCACAAAAGTCAAAATCCTGAAAAGCAACATGATCCCTCCTGTTGAACGGCAACAGTAGGACGTTTTGGTGCGGAGTTGAAAGCATGGCAAGAAGTGTAATTGGCGCGCTTCGCGTCACGCTCGGCCTCGATTCCGCCGAGTTTGAAACCGGCATCCGGCGCGCATCGAAGTCGACGCAGCAGTTCACCCGCGCGTCGAAGGACGTGAAGAGCGCGTCGGATCAAATCTCCAGCTCTCTGCGAGGCGTGGGCGCAGCGCTCGGGATCACATCCGTTGCCGCAGCCGGTGCGGCCTACCTGAAGCTCGCCGATCAGTCGAAACAACTCGCTGCGCAACTAAGGCTGGCCACAGCGCAGTTCGGCAATTTCGGACAGGCACAGCAGGACGTGAACCGCATCGCGGCTGAAACGCGCAACGGCCTGTCGGAGACCGGGACGCTCTACGCGAACTTCATTCGCGCGACCAAGGAGCTTGGCGGTCAGCAATGGGAGGCTGCCCGCGCTACGGAGACATTCTCGAAGACGCTGAAGATCAGCGGCGCTGGGCAGGCCGAGGCGGCATCCGCAACATTGCAGTTTGGGCAGGCGCTGGCGTCCGGCGTCCTTCGCGGCGACGAGTTCAATTCCATCATGGAATCGTCGCCACGGCTGGCTCGCCTTCTCGCGGACAGCCTTGGCGTCCCGATCGGCAGCCTGCGCAAGATGGCGGAGGAAGGGGAGCTAACCGCCGACCGCTTGTTCCGCGCCCTCACCGACCGGAAATTCACCGACGGAATTGATGCTGAGTTCCGCCAGATGCCTGTCACGTTTGACGAGGCGATGGGCCAGATTCGCAACGCGGCGGTCACGGCTTTTGGTGGTTTCGACCGTGGCGGGCAGTTCTCCAACGCCGTCACTGGCTTTGTGACGGACGGCGTGAACGGCTTCGGCGACATTGGCGATGCGGCCGAAAGGATGGGGATACAGGTCCGCCACGCCGTCGATGAAATGACGGCCGTCTTCAAGCCGTTCATCGATGTGTTGCAAGAGGCGCGTTCCGGTCTGGTTTGGGCCCAGAACCTCAATCAATACAAGATCACGCCCGATCATATCGCCGGCTTTGCCGACAGCCTCACGAGCGTCGTTCGCGCTCCGCTAGCCGCCAGCAGCGCCACTGCCAATCTCTTTTATGGAAAGAATTTCGGCGACAGCTTCAACTCGTTCATGGACAGCACCAGCATCGCTTCGCGAATGAAGCGGTCCGACGCTGCCTTGGATAAGAAGCTGACAGGATCGACGCTGGACAGGATCATGCAAGGCAACCCCCTTGCTGATGCTCCAAAAGTCGCATCCATCATCAAGCCCACTCCCGCCAACGACACGAAGGGCGACAAGGCTGCCGCGCGGGCCGCCGAAGCCGCCAGGAAAAAGGCCCAGCGCGAGGCTGAACGTGCCGCCCAGGCGCTACAGAAATTTGCGGACGATGTTGCGCGCGAAGGCGCAGACTACGTCTCCACTCAGGCCGAATTGACCGGGACCATCGAGGCGCGTCGCGACGCCGATATCAACCAGCTGGAAACCGAACGGGCAATCCGCGAGCGCGCCATCGAGGCTGACGACCAGATAGATGCAGCCAAGAAGCAGCAGCTGATCGACCTCAACAACAGGAACGTCCAGGCCCGCAAGGATCTGACCAATCAGCGGGCGCAGGAGGATATCGACCGGCGCAATCTGCAGATCGAGCAGGACCGCTCCGCGCTGGCTGTTGAGTTGATGCAACTGAGTGCGGACGCGGCACGGACAGCGCGTGAGCGCCGTGCCGTGGAACTCCGCATTCTTGATGCCCAATTCGAGGCTGAACGTCAGGCACTGCTGATCGCCGCTGCGTCGAAGGATCTTGCCGAGGCGACCAGGGCGCGAGAGCGGCTGGCCGCGCTGCCCCAGATACAGGCGGGCGCGCGCGATCAGGTCATCCGGCAGACGCAAGGCCCGATGGAAGCCTATCTGGATCGCCTGCCCCGCTCAGCCGATGAAGCGAGGGAAGCACTGGAGCGCGTTCAGGTCGACGGAATTGATGGGATCATCAATGGCCTCGCCGATGCTGCCATTGGCGCGCGCTCGCTCGGCGATGTGTTCAAGGGCGTGGCAAATCAGATCGTCGCTGACCTGATCCGCATCCAGCTGCAGCGTGCCCTGTTGGGATCGGGCGGTGGCGGCGGACTGCTCGGCGGATTGCTCAAAATCGGTGGTAGTGCGCTAGGAATTGGAGGCGGTTTAAGCGGCGTCAACACCGCAGGTCTGTCTGGCATCGAAACCTCGCTACATGCTGCGACCGTATCTAATATGGGCTCATTCGCACTGCCTGCCTTCGCCACCGGCGGTAGCTTCAAAGTCGGCGGATCATCTTCCGTCGGCGATAAGGAACTGGTGCAATTTCGCGCCAACCGCGGAGAAATCGTCGATATCCGCAAGCCCGGCAACGACAATGGCGGCGGCGGCATCGCGCACATCGTTCCTTCGCCATATTTCGATGTGGTTGTGGACAAGCGTGCTGCCGGCGTGGCGCAGCCGATGGCGATGCAAGCCGCAACCGCAGGGTCTACCGGGGCGCAAGTCGCTATAGCACGACAACGCAGCAGGATCATTCCATGATTGATCTGCCGGAATATCCATCGCCGAACGGCGCCACGCCCCGCGTGCTCGATTTCGGCGGCTTCCTTGAGCCTGCCAGCGGCGCGCAGGTGCAGCGCATCAATCGGATGGGGAGCCGCTATGCGGTTGCCTTCACGATGCCGCCTCTACCAAACCAGAAGCATGGCCGCATCTGGGTCAATCGCCTGGTGCGGGGTCAGCAGGAGGGCGCTCGGATCGAATATCCCCTGCTCGACTTCTATCCCGGAACGCCGGGCAATTTCGTCGTCGACGGCGCTGGGCAGGCGGGCAAATCACTGCACATCAGGGGCGGAACCCCGTATTACGCCTTCTACGAAGGTCAGCCCTTCAGCCTCGAAATTGACGGGCAGCATTATCTGGACTTCATCGCGGCCGGGACAATCGCAGACACCTCGGGCGACGCCACGATCACGCTGACCCAGATGCTGCGCGCTGAACCCGCCGATGGTGACCCGCTGCACATCTCCAAGCCGATGATCGAGGGTTTCATCATGGGCGATCAGCTGTCCTGGAGCATTTCGCTCGAGCGGCTCATCGGTATCTCTTTCGAGATCCACGAGGCGGCGTAATGGCCTTCACTTCCCGCGTCCTTCATCTCGTGGCGCTGATGCAGATTGACCTTCCGACGCGCACCGTTCGTCTGTGCGACGGCGGCTATGTCTACTGGGGCGGAAACAAGTTCGAGGGCGTGGATCAGCAGTTCGGCGCTATCGCGGCAGCAGAAACCTTTGAGGAAAAGACGGGTGATGAGGCGCCCGGCGGCAAGCTGACGTTCCTGCCGCCTTCTTCCACCGCCGCGACCGCGCTGACGGATCCGTCCTTCCAAGGCGCGCGCATGAGGTTCTGGCTGGGTGAATTGGACGCCACCGCGGGCACCATCATCGGAACGCCCGAACTGACGGCCGATCTCGCGATTGACACGGCAACACTCAAGGTCGGCAAAGGCACCAGGGCGGTCGACATCGAGTTCGAGAGCGCGGCCAAGCGCCTCTTCATGGTTATGCGGGGCAATGCCCTCAACGACCGCTTCCACCAGGCTTGCTATCCGGGAGAGAAAGGCATGGCAAACGCCACCGGCATGCCTCGCTCAACCGCATGGGGCGCGGCGACACCGAACGCATGAACGATATGCTCAGGCGCCAGGCCTCCCTCGAAAAGACGCTGGCGAAGTATCGCAAGCGGACCCTGGACTTCGCCAGCGCGGATTGCGTTCGGATGGCGCGGTTCCACCTCATTCAGATGGGACACAAGCCGCCCGCATTGCCGCGCTATCGCTCCCTCGCTGGGGCCATTCGTGTGCTGAAGCAGGCGGGGGGAATGGAAGCGATTTTCGACGCGCTTCTGCCCCGCATTCCCCATGCCCGGATGCTGCCGGGGGACATCGCCCTGCTGGAAGGCGACAACGGCTTGGACGCAGCCGTGATTTGCGTGGGGCACAAGGTCATCGGATGGCATGAGGGCAGCGATCAGATGGTCAACATGATCCCACTCGAGATCAAAGCTGCCTGGAGGGCCTGATGGCTAAGGCCCTCGCAAAGGTCGCCATGCTGGCCGGCGCTGTCGCCCTCGTCGCCACAGGTGTGGGCGCTGCGGGTGGCGCGGGTCTCATTTCCATGAGCGCATCAACGGCTGCTACCGTGACGACGGTTGCACAGGTGGCAACGGTCGTCGCTGCCGCTGCGTCTGTCGGCGCCCAGCTCATGGCGAAAAAGCCTGGCGCTATTGGCGCTGTGAACCAGGTTACGATCGGCGCCAATTCGCCCATCCCTTATGGTGTGGGACGCTGCTTCTACGCTGGCAGTCAGGTTCATGACGTCGGCTGGGGGAACAAGGTCAACAAGACGAAGAACCCGATCCTTTCGAAGGCTTTCATCTGGAGCGGCGGCGGACCGATCGAGGGGATCGAAGCCTTCCTGATGGATTGGCAGTCGGTCACCTTCTACGACACCTCGGCATCGGGATATTATGGCGGCTGGCTCTGGAGCGATAACCAGCTCGGCTTGCGACCCGAACCGGACGCGCTCGCTCCGCCCATCGGCCTGTGGGGCGCATCCATGCCCGACTGGGGCAACGACTATAAGCTGTCCGGCTATGCCGCGAGCCTGATCAGCTTCAAGTTCGACCGCGACAACAAGGTATGGGCGAACGGCATTCCTGCCTTCGGCGTCGTGGGCAAATGGGCGCGGGTCTATGATCCCCGGAAAGACAGCACCTATCCCGGCGGCGACGGCGATCATCGCTTTGCGGACGAAGACACGTTCGAGTTCGACCGCAACGTCGCGCTGAACGCCATCACCTATGCTCGCGGACGCTATGCCATCGACACGACGACTGGCGAGCAGACGGTGAAGGTTGTCGGCTGCGGTTTCCCCTATGAGGCGTTCGACTGGCCGCAATGGGTCGCCTTCGCCAATCTCTGTGAAGCGAACGGCTGGAACAGCGATGGCACGGTCTTCGACGGCCCGGGCATCAGCCTGTGGGACAATCTGAAGCGCATCTGCATCGCAGGCGGTGGCGTGCCGGTGATCTCGGGCGGCCTCCTGTCCGTCCGCTTCCAGTCGCCGAAAGTGGCGCTCGACACCATCACGCCCGATGATTTCGCAGACGGCGAGCGGATCGTGCCCGGGATGCGGACCTACCGCGACCGCATCAACACCATGGTCCCGAAATACCGCTCGGAGGCCAACAAGTGGGAATATGTCCAGTCCGAGGCCGTCAGCTTCGAGAGCTACATCACCCTCGATGGGGAGCCGAAGGAAGAGGAATATCTCTGCGAACTGGTGACGGACAAGGATCAGGCCGCCCAGCTAACCGCCTATGAACTGTTCAACCGGCGCGAGCTTTCCGGGATCACCATCCCCTGCAAGCCCCGCCTATGGGAGGCTCGCCTGGGCGAAGCCTATCAGGTGGTCGATCCCGACACGGGCCTAGATCATCTCTGTGTCGTCGCCGCGATCAGCAAAGATGTCTCCACCGGCACGGTCACCCTGACCTTCGAAACCGAGACGACGGAGAAGCACGCCGTGGCGCTCGCCATGACCGGCACGGCCCCGCCGCCTCCAACGCTTGTTCCTCCAGGCGACGGTGACGATACTTCATGGGAGAATGGCCCAAACAGCGGCCTCCCCATCGCAACCGACCTCACCGTCACCGACCCCGACGCCGGTTCGGCAATTCTGACCTGGCGCAACCCCCAACAGCCGGGCTGGGCCTATGTGAAGCTGCACCGGGGCACGACCGCAACATTTGATGACGCGACCGCCCTGCCAGATCAGATCGTGGGCGGTCTGGGACAAGTCATGAGCGTTGAGGATGAAGGCCTGTCGCCCGATGATTATTGGTGGTGGATAGTCGCCTATGCGGATGATGACGCTCCCTTCCCGCCGGCCGGACCGGTCACTGCGGAAGTGACGTTGCTATGAGACTGCTCGACGTCAGGGGAGCGGTGCGAGACGAAGCCGGAAAGCTTATTCCGATCTACAGCGGCGAGCCACCGCTTCAACTACCGGCCCCGCCGCCGGAGCCATCTGACGATCAATAAACCCTCCTTCCGCGGAGATCACATGTCAATCACGCGCGATCTGTTCGCTGCCCGAAGCGATGACTTCGAGCAGGTGCTGGAACTCGACTATAGCGGCCCGCCGCTGCCCCTCGTGGGCGCCGACATCTCCATGCAGGTGCGCCTCTATGCCGGGCAGGTGGGGACGCCTTTGGCTGAAATCCCTGCGGTCGAGTTTCTTGATGCGCTCAGTTCCGGCAGCGCCTCATGGCGGACGCTTAGCGTCTACCCCCGCATTCCGAAGGAAACGCTTGAGGCGTTCCCTACCGGGCTCAACCTGCCCGAGGTCGGTGAGGCGGATCGCTACGCCTACGAGATCAAAATTCAATATGTCGACGGCAAGCGCGACAGCGTGTGGACCGGCGCATTCATCCTCGAACCCGGAGTGAACAAGCTATGAGCCTTCAAGTGCCTGTGCGAGACCGCATGCGCGGCCTTCGCGGCGAGAGCCAGGCCGACATCCTCCGCCGGACGGGGCAGTTCGGGGTGCTGCCGACTGACACGGACGAGCAGGCGGTCGGAAAGCTGAACGCGGTCGCGGCTGCCAGCGCGGCTCTCGCCGAAAGCGCGGCGGGGCCGACTTATCCCGACACCGGGGCGGGCCTTGCCGCCACAACTGACGGGCAGGCTTTCGCTGTCGATAATGGCGATGGCACGGTTACGATCTATCTCAACGATGGCGGTGTTGCTGTGGCGCAGCGGACGTTGTTCACCACCGCTTATGCCGCGTCCCCAGATGGTGCCGCAGCGATCGGTTCGGATGATGACACAGGCGGGGTAAAATGGTCCAACCTCGCCCAAGCCCTCCAATATATCCAGCCTGGCGGCGCGAACGCGATGCGCTGGGGCGTCGTCGGAGATGGATCGACGGACAACACCGACAATCTGAACGACGCGATCGAAGCTCTGTATCAGGAATTCGGTGGGGGTACGCTTTACCTGCCATTGGGTGACATTCGCATCGAAGGCCCCATTCTCTGGCGGACGGGTGTCAATATCAAAGGCATCGCCTCGCAGCGGCCAGGCGGGAGCGACATCACCCGCATCGTCACGGATTCCAGTGACATTTTTCAGCACGGATATGGGGCCTATCTCGGCGGTGAGATGAGTAATCTCGAACTACTGTCCGAGATCGGCGGCGGCCACCTGTTCAAGACGAGTGTGGGCCAATCTCGGTCCCACATTCACCATGTGAACCTGTATCAGCGGAACCCGGACAAGAGCATCCTTAGCGCTGTGCACGGAGCAACGGACGGCTACTACGGAAACTGGTGGTCCAACTTCAACGCTGAATATGCTGTTGAGAACGAGGTTCCGGCATTTCACGTAGAGTGTGGGAATACGATCAACCAGAATGTCTTCCGCGAATTTCGGATCGGCAGGCCAGCCATATCCAAGAGCGGAACTTACGCATTCGATTTCCACAGCACGGCGGCGACCATCGCCTCAGGCCTTAACCTGGTTGACCAGGCGACGTTCCAGCAACCGGGTGGTGGAGCGGTGCGGATGCGCGGCCTGCGCGAGAGTAGAGTGCGCCAGAGTGGTGTTTGGGATTTGACCTCAGGCTCCCTCAATCCGCTGTTTTATTTCGGCATCAACGTGAACGGCCTCCGCACACAGAGATCCGGTCTGGATCAGGTATATTGCAGCTTCAACGGGGCCGACCCGACAACCACGGACGTGTTCGTCGAGGCCGATGGGACGGGCAATATCTTCATTGATTATAGCCAGATTGGGAAACTGGCAGGCAATGACCCGACGAATGTGGGGGCCGGGGTGTCAAACCGAGGCTCTCAGATCAACACGGTCCAGGATATCGCCGTCACCGAATACGACGCTCGTTACGGATATACGCGTCGGCAGGCTGCTGCTATGATCCAGACATTCCAGCAGGCAGTCGGCTATCCCATGTCGAACGACGGCTTTATGCGTTGGCTGATAAACAACGCCTATGTCGGTGGGATGGACTCAACTGGTCGCTTCCTATGGGGGGGGACGCCTAGCTCTCCCGGCATGCGGATCGGAACTGACGGTACAATTTTCGCCAAAGAGTTCCGGCAACTCACTTCGCAGGCCAAGATATCCTGGGGGACGGGAGCGCCAAATGGCGTGGTCGAAGGATATATCGGCTCGATCTATTTCAACCTGTCGGGCGGGGCGGGAACGACCATGTACGTCAAAGAAAGCGGCAACCCCAGCAACACAGGGTGGGTGGCGAAGTAGCTCACCACTCACCCTGGCACGTCATCGGCTCAAGGCATCCTTTAGCCTTAGATCTTCAAACACAGCTTTGCCGACATATATCGCCCCAGCCTTGGTGAGATGCCGGGTATCGTTCGATAGCAGATTTCCGGCTGCGTCCGTGAAGGGCACGCGGCCATCCTTCATAATCCGCTCCATCACAGGCACATAGCGATCATCCGGCACTAACGCCCTCATTTCATCGATCATATGCATGTTGTGCATATCAGGGCGGTTGTGGAGGTTGGCCCTACTATCAGTCCGCATGATCCAGCTTATGTTGGTGCCGAAATTCTTTGAGCCAAAATAGAACAGGTGCTTTCCGTTTGCCGAAGCCCAAGGAAGGGTTTTGGCTATGCAATCAGCGTCGAATTTGAGGCTGTGGGTCACAAAGATGACATGGCTTTGCGCCGCCAGATTGGAGCCAGCCGGACACTTCAGGTCATCTCGATAGATGATTTCGACCTTGTCATCCCCATAGGTTTCCAGAACCATATTCACCAGGTCGCGGCCAAAGCTGTCACCGACCACCAAGAGCCGCACGGGCTTATCGGACACGAAAGCATTCTCTTTGAAGCGGAAAACCCGAGAGTTATATTCGCTGGATCGACTACCTTCTGCCATGGCTTGCGGCAGGCGAGAGGGTGCACCCTTCGAAATGGACAGCCCTAGCCCGATACCCAGGAACGCAATGCTGGCAGGGCCGAAAATGCAAATCATCGCCTTCACGCTGACCCGCCCCCGGTCGCGGAATGGGGCCTCGACAAATCGCCATGAGAGATAGGCGAGAAGCAGGGCTACAGGCACCATGAGTGATAAGGCCAGCGCGTCAGGGCGATCCTGAGAATAAGCCCGAGCGAACGCAAAGACCGGCTGATGCCAGAGGTATGCGCTATAGCTGATCAACCCGATAGCGACGACCGGGCGGAATGACAGGCACCTCCCCACCCAGCTGTCGTGGGTCGCAAAGAGAATAATCAGGGCAGTCCCGATGACGGGGATCAAGCCCCAAGCTGACGGAAACGGCGTCTGGCTATCAAATGTGAGAATGGCATAGGCGATCATCAGTACGCCGATCAGGGCGCCGAAGTCGTTCCGCGTGGGGCCTTTTCCCTGCAGTTGATACGCGCAAAGGGATCCGAACAGCAGTTCCCACGCCCGAGTGTGAGGCAGGAAGAACAACCCTGAGCCCCCGCCCCTTACGGTGGCCTCAGCCAAGGCAAGACTTCCTATCCCGGCCGCGACCAAGAAGGCGATGACCAGTTTCGCTGGCTGCTTCCGCATCAAGATCAGTAGGACAGGAAAAGCGAAATAGAATTGCTCTTCGACGCCCAATGACCAAGTGTGAACGAGCGGCTTCAGTTCGGTCAGGACATCCCAGTATCCAGCGGTGAACGCCAGGAGCAGATTGTTGGAAAAGGCGGTCGTGGCAAATAGCGATTGACCGAAATTCTCGAGCTGGTCTGGCACCAACAAGAACCACCCCATGACGGTCGAACATGCCAGAACCAAATATAGGGCAGGCAGAATGCGACGTGCGCGGCGCTCATAGAAGCGCGCTATCGAGAATCCCTTCTCGGAACGCATCTCGCCTATGATGATGCTTGTGATCAGATAGCCCGATATGACGAAAAAGATATCGACGCCAACGAAGCCGCCGCTGAGCGCCGTCACGCCCGCGTGAAAGAACATCACCGGCAGAACTGCCAAAGCTCTCAAGCCGTCTATTTCGCGTCTGTATTTGAGAGCCGAATGCTCTCCCTTCGATGCGGCTGATCTTGAAGCGTCAGATGGGATGACATCGTTTTCCTGCCGCTCCAGATTGAGAGGATAAGGAATTGCCCCGCCTTGTCTGTCCACCCGCCGTTCCCCCTATTCAGATCGCTCTCAAAAAGCCCCGGCGCTGTGTCATGACGCACCCCCTTGGTGTGTCCAGCGCCGGGACAGGAAATCCGGTCAGAAAGGGCTCGTGACCGGCCTTTGCGACCCAGCCCAGACTACCTGCGTGAGGGCTGAGTCGTTGCGAGCATTAAACATTCGGCGTTGCCAAGTCCAAGAAATCGATGGGTTCTGGAAAGGAATGAATATGGCAATTGCATGGAACGGGAGCATTTAGGGGATGACTGAGACTTCCATTATTGCCCAATTGGCCACTCAATTCGGAGCGCCGGGCCTGCTGGTCGGGTTCATGGTGTGGCGCGAGCTGTTGCAGCGCGCGGACCGCAAGGCTGAGCGCGAAGAGGACATGCTCATCCGCAAGGAACGGGCCGAAGCCGACAAGGCGCTGGCGTCGTCCCTCTCGGCCCTGACTGTCACCGTCCAGAACATGGAGCGGAAATGATGTGCGAGGCCCGTGACGCTATCAGAGCGCGCAGAGCGGCAGCCGAGGGGTTGACGCGGGCCTGCGCGGAGCGCGGCGGCACATTGGCCGCTGCATTCCTCAAAGCATTGGCCGAGCCGATCCCCGACGATCTGCGGCGGCTGGTGGAAGAGGCGGAGCGACGGCTGGGCCATTAGCCGCCGGAATATCTGGATGCATCACGGGCGCTTCGGGCGCCCTTTTTCATGGGAGAATGATATGGATCACGCCACGCTCCAGCGGCGGCTGGCGGCGCTCGGCTATTACGCCGGCGCAATCGACGGGAAGTTCGGGCCGATCAGCAAGGCGGCGACGCTCAAGTGCCTCACCGATGGGCCGGACTATCCGATCACCTCGCACGACATCGAACAGGCTGCGGCCTCGCTGAACGTCGATCCCGCGGCGATTTGGGCGGTCTATGATGTTGAGGCGGCTGGCGATGCGTTCATCGGTGGGCGGTCCACCATATTGTTCGAGCCGCATCGGTTCAGCCGCTCGACAGGGCACCGCTATGACGCCAGCCATCCCCGGCTGTCGTCGCGTGCATGGAACCGCAAGCTCTATCCGGCCTCGCAGCAGGGCCGCTGGGATCAGCTGCTCGACGCGGTCGCGCTCGATGTAGACGCCGGGTTCATGTCGGCCAGCTATGGCGCGTTCCAGGTCCTTGGCGAAAATTTCGCTATCTGCGATGCGCCTGACCCGTGGTCGTTCGCCTGGCGCCAGTCGCGGACCGAAGGCGACCAGCTGGACGCCTTCGTTCGCTTCATCGACGGCCGGGGCTTGAAGGGCGCGTTGCAACGGCGCGACTGGGCGGCCTTCGCCAAGGGCTACAACGGAACGGCTTACCGCCAGAACAAATATGATGAGCGGCTGGCGTCTGCCTATGCTCGGCGGAGGGTGGCAGCATGATCGAAGCTTCCCTGCTTCGCCGCTTCTGGTGGGCAATCCCCATGGTCGGGCTGCTCTCCGCTGCCGTCATCCTGTCGCTGAAGCTGGAGGCCCGAACTGCGGATCGGGACCAGTGGCGGACAACGGCGAAGGCCGAGAAGTCCGCCCATGACCAGACCGTCGCCAACTATCGCGCCGCGTCCGCAAAAGCTCAGCGCGAAGCTGAAGCCAACGTCGAGCGCGTGAGGGCTGAACAGGCTCAGATCACTGAAAGGACCAAGAATGACTATCAGGCTCGCCTTGCCGATGTTGATGCTCGTTATGAGCGTGTCCGCGTGCAACTCGCGGCCCGAACCGATCTCCGCAGTTCCGACCCGGCTCCAGTGTCCGTCGCCAGCGATGCCACCTGCCGAGCTTATGCAGGGACCGATTGTGACGGACTTCTTGCCACGCTCCGGATAGCCGAGCGGCAGGCGTGGAACCTGGTCGCGCTGCGGAAGTGGGTGGCCGATCAGGCGGCGGTGAAGGTGGAGCCGGTTCCGGGAAATTAGCGATTGCACAGAGCGCATCTGTCATCGCGCGCTTCGCATTCGCCAGCCGGGCGGCACTGCCGCATATCGACCGGGCCTTTCAGGCATCCTCTCCTAACTTATCTGGCTGGCCTTTGGGCCGGCCTTTTTTTTGGCGATGCGCGCGAGATCAGTGAGGATGAGCCGCCCCCGCGTCCCGGCCGACCTGATCGACTAACTCGCGCCACTGGTCTTCGGTCATTCCGGCTTTCTCAAGCCATTCGCTGTCAGGCACGCCCATCGTCTTGCACATGAAATATCTGATCTCGGGATCGTTCATGACGGACAGGGCCAAGGGCACGGCTTCTCTGGGTGGCGGGGCGCTCTTCAATCCGAACATTTCCGGCTTGGTCGTGATCATCCTCAAGGCCACAGCTGCCGCCATCATGTCGAGAAGATCCTCTCCGTCGTGGTCCTGCATTCTGCCGCCTCCATCCTGCCGCAATGCGAATCGAGGGCAGGGTATCAGAACGGCACGCTCCTGAAGGCGCAAATATCCCCTTCCCCTCTACCTCCGGCCGGTAGCTCTGTTGCACAGCGCCCGACCCGCGCTTATGTTCTCATCATGTTCTCACGCGAAACCTCGCTCGCCATCGTCGGCGCTGACCTGTCCACCGCCAAAGCCGCCAGCCGACGCGCTGAGATTGCCGCATGTCGGCCGGGCGAGCCGCTGGAACTAAAGCGGCGGAGCGGGACGCGGGGCGGCAGGCGGGTTGTGGCTGTCTCTTCGCCACGTGGCATTGAGATCGGCTATATCTCGCCGCGCGATGCTGATCGCGTTGCGGGCCTGATTTCCGTTACTCGGGCGATCTTCCAGGGTGCAGACACCTTCGGCGCTGTCGGCCGGTTTACCTTCGATGGCAGCGCCCCTGCTCTACCCGCTCCGAAGCCAAAGCCCGAGAGGCGCGAACGGCCACGCCCGCCTATTGATGAGTTCTGCGACATCTTCCCGAAGCGGCGCTCTGCCGTCAAAGCGCAGGAGCTGGCAGCCCTTCCGTGATGATGTCCGCCCATGCCTGCCCCAGCTCGCGCCGAGGTTCCAGATAGCGCGCCCGGTTATA
This sequence comes from Sphingobium sp. Cam5-1, assembly GCF_015693305.1. NCBI lineage: Bacteria > Pseudomonadati > Pseudomonadota > Alphaproteobacteria > Sphingomonadales > Sphingobiaceae > Sphingobium > Sphingobium sp. Cam5-1. The sequence continues at coordinate 1,115,764 of NZ_CP065138.1, forward strand.
GGCCCACTCTGACGCCGACATACCCTTGGGAACGTGGGCCAGCATCATGTCGATAATCATGCGGTCGCCATCGGACCGCTGAGCCGCTGCCCGCTCGTTCATGATCGTGGAGAAGGCGGAGCGCCAGCCGTGCGGCACCATGCGGCCCTTATACTTGCCGCCCGCCATCCGCTTGTAGAGCGTAGACAGCGCTGCGTCGCTCATCGCCTCGCGCCATGATTTGCCGCCCGGGAAGAGCAGCTGATATTTCCCGGTCATCACATGCAGCACGCGCAGCAGCGCGACAGCCTGCATCGGCAGCGGCACCTCATGACCGAACGCCTCATTCCCCTTGTCCTCGACCTCGAGCTTCATACGGCTGGCCGATATGCGCCATAGTGCCCCCGGTGAGGGGGCATCGGGTTTGCTCCAGTCGATCCCGTCGAATTCATCCCATGTCGCCTGACGAAGCACGCCCACGCGGACGACCGTCAGGGCGAGCAGGCGCGAGGCGATCTTCGTCTTAAGGTCGGAAGTCGAGCGCTCCACGGCCATCTGCAGTTCCAGCAGCTCGGGAACGGTGGTCAGGGCAGGCTGCTTCGATCCGACCGGCGTAGGTTTCAGCGCCTTGCTGAGCCGAGAGATCGCCAGCACAGAATCGCCCCCGATATAGTGCTCGCCCTCCGCCCGCTCGAAGATAGCGGAGATATAGCCCTTCACCCGCTTCGCGGTCTCGATCGATCCGCGCTTTTCGATCTTCCGCAACTCGCGCAGGACCATGGGCCCGGTGATGTCCGCTATCGGCATCCTGCCGAGGGCGGGATAGATATCATTCTCCAGACGGAACCGGACGCGGGTGCGGTGCGCCTCCGACCAGCGGGGGCTTTCGTCCGCCATCCACTCTTCGGCTATCGCCTTGAACGTGGCGCCAGCCGCCGCGATCTGGGCGTGCTTCGCCTTCTCCGCTTCGACAATCGGATCCTTGCCCGCCCGGAGCATCGCCTTCGCTTCGTCCCGTCGATCGCGCGCCTCGGAGAGGGAGACGTCAGGAAACAGGCCGAAGGTGAGGCGCTTCTCCTTGCCCGCATAGCGATATTTGTAGCGCCAGGATTTCGCGCCCTTCTTCGTCACGAACAAATAGAGACCGGCCGAGTCTGCCAGTTTGTAATCCCGTTCGCCCGCCTTGGCGTTCCGGGCTTCTACGACGGTCAGAGCCACGATGCCCCCACTTTCTCTAGCGATGCCCCCTCGCATGCCCCCGGCGATGCCCCGATGCAGCGAGTTCCAGTGAGAGAACATGATAGAAACAAAATTCACGAAAGCCAAGCACGGCGGGCCTTTGTGATTTGTCATGGATGGCAAAATTAGGAAACTTGGTGGGCCCGGCAGGACTCGAACCCGCAACCTAGCCGTTATGAGCGGCCAGCTCTAACCGTTGAGCTACAGGCCCCACCTGCCCGACCGGATAAGCAGCATCACGCCGCTTGGCAAGCCCGTCTCAGCACCGGCACCGCCGCCAATAATTGATCCAGCGATGCCGCCCCGACATTCCGCCGCGCAAGGTGATCCAGAACCGCGTCCCACCACCTGTAAAATGCCGCCTGATCTGCCGCATCGCGGACATAGGGCGTGTGGCCCGGCTCCAGCGTTGGCGAATGAAAGCTGAAGTTCAGCACCGCCGCGCCTTCTTCGATCAGGGCATCGATCGCTTTTATGGCGTCACGCACCGGCACGCCTTCCGGCGTCAAGGGAATACGGCTGAACATGCCCGTTCTCGCCAATCCCGAAGCCAGCGGGCTGACATTCCGCAAATTTTCATAAAGCCGCTCGCCCCCACCCCGCAGCAGCCCGGTGAAGGCAGTCGAAAGCGGCAGCTCCACAAGCGATCGTTCCGGCCCGGCCCAATAGGGATTGATCGGCAGGCCGCGAAAATCGGGTCCATGCTGGCCGCTATAGTCAAACCGGCTTCGCACCGAGCTATCCAGCCGAAATCCAGCCTGCTCCAACAATCGCGCGCTATTATGACCCACGCCATAACGCCCCGCCCGATAGGCGACAGGGCGCTGTCCGAAACGGTCGGCAATGCGCTGACACAGCGTTTCCAGCTTGGCCCGTTCCAACGCTTCGGGCAGGAAACCGGCATAGCTGTTCGCCTCCGTCACCTCCTCCACATGCGGCGGGTTGACCCAGGGATGCAGATGCGCGCCGACATCAGCCGCCCCGTCCGCGACCCATTGCGCCATCATGCCCGCAGCAGCATCGCTATCGATCACCGGATAATCGGTCACGTAAATCGGCTTCACTCCGGCCGCCTGAAAATAGGCTTGGCCGCGCGCCATCCCGGCCAGTGCGGTCACGGCATGACCGTCGCGGCTGAATGGCGCGTTCCAGTCAAACTCCTCCTCGGTATCCACGAACAGCATGAACCGCGTCCCGAAATTGGGGGATAGCGTGATCATGTCGTCCGGCATCGGAGCGCGCAGCAAACTGCCGTCATGGGGCAAAGCGTTCATGCCCTATCCCCTAGCCCCTCAATGGTTGCGATAGGGTTTCCCGCAGGGATCAGAGGCTCCCCGCCGCGTCCTCAGCCGATGTTATGGCGGGCATCGACAGCAGGAATCGGTCAGCTTCTATCTGCAACGCACCGCCGCATCCTGCCGCCAGGCTCCGGATCAGCCGCAGCGAAAAGCCAAGGCCCAGCAACGGCCCGTCGGCCCAGTCCCCATCGGCGGTATAGCCCGGATCAAGCAGCCGCTCATCCTCCAGCCCGTCCAGGCTCGCGGGCCTGTCGACCGCCAGCATAACGCAGCCATGCCCGCCATCCGGCTGGAACCAGCACGCCCCGCTCAGCGCTTCGCCCGGCGCCGCAACAGAAACGACAGTCCGCATCAGATGCTGCACCATGCGTTCACCCTGCACTGGGTCGATCCGCACCATCGGCAGCGCTCGCGCCAGATTGATGTCGATCTGCGCGCCGTTGCCTTCGCCCTGCTCGCGGAATCGGGCGGAAACCTGCGCGATCAGCAGCGCCGGATCGACGGCGCTCGGCGCCTCCGCCCCTTCGCCTCGCGATACGCGAGCTGCAAGGTCAAGGTCATCGAACGCCGCCAGCAAATGCCGTGCGTCCAGCGCGATCTTTCCTGCCATCTCGCGATATTCCGGCCCGCTCGGCCCGAACAGCTCCTGTTCGATAATGTCGGCAAAGCCGAGGATGGCGTTCAAGGGCGTACGCAACTCATGCACCAACTGACGCAGCGAGTCCGCCGAAAGCCCCGCGACAGACACCGGCTCCGCCTGTGGCGGGGCCGCGACTTCATGCAGATAGGGCCGGCGCGCCTGACCGCGATAGCCCTGGAATCGGCCGGATCGTGGATCAAAGAAGGGCGTAGCCGAAAGGCGCCATTCCCCCGCCATTGCGCCACCAACGACGGTATAGCGCCCATTCTGAAACCCGCTGCGTCGCATGAAAGCGCCCGCGACGCTGCCGTCCGGCCCGCTCGCGCCCGTAACGGCGACCTCACCCAGCGACAGCCCGATCAGCGCCGCGCGCGGCCCCTGATCGACCCAGATGATCATGCCTGTGGCGTCGGTCTCGAAAGCAAAGGCGTTAACGACCTCCGCCTGCCCGGTATCAGCCCGCGGAACGACCACATCGGGCACCCGCCGCGCGCTGGTGAAGCGTTCGATCCGGTCCACAAGGTTGCGGATCTGATCATCGCCCACCGGAACGTCGTCCGCCACTTCATCGGCAGGCTCCTCGACTGGCGCTTCCTCTACGTCCGCCGATGGAGGCAACTGCTCGGCAGGCGCCACCATCGCGGGCGTCAACAGCATGTCGTCCGCCTGCTCGCCCGGCTCCACCGCCAGATCGCTCGTCAATACCAGGTCGGCCGAGCCGAACGCTTCCAACGCCTGCTGCGTCCCGGCACCCAGATCGCGCCGCCCGCGCAGCACACCGCGCGCAGTCGGAGTAAGGCGGGGCAGCAAGGCGACCCACGCGTCATCCGGCAGCCTCGCGCGCGACATCGCCGCCGCCGCGATCGCCGGACGATCATTGGCGAAAAACTCCACCAGCGCGGGCGAACGAAGGCGACCGCCCAGTTCGACTACCGTGGCGATCCGCTGCGTTTCCGACAACTGGGATTGCAGCGCGGCAAGCCGGTCGAGCAGCGCGGCACGTTCCTCATCCGGCAAAGTGCCGCGATCCGCACGATCATTCTGCGCGAGCAGATCGACGCACTGACGCCACAGCGTCACTGCGCCCAGGCCGCTTCTATTCTCTGCGGCCAGAACCGTCTGCATCAGATCGTTGAAGCGCACTCTATTCCCCTTGAGGACTTCCGGCGATGCGCAGAACTTCATCGTGGAAGGAAATCATGCCGCAGGAATAAGCCTTCGCGCCGGTTAGGGAAAGGGGGCGGACGTAGCGATTTCGGATCGTCGCATAGTGGGACAATTGCATTGCTCTGAAATATTATTATGATGTTGGGAAGGAATGAGAAAGGAAATAAGCAAGCGGATGGCTGGCCCAAATATCGATGACATCGACATGCACATCCTGGGCGAGCTGCAACAGGACGGCCGGATGACCAATGTGGAACTGGCTCGAAAGGTCGGATTGACCGCCCCGCCCTGCCTGCGCCGCGTCCGCGCGCTTGAGGAAAGCGGTGCCATCAATTCCTATCACGCCGTCGTCAACCCGGCCATGCTGGGCTACACCATCACCGTTTTTGCAATGGTCAGCCTGAAGAGCCAGGCGGAAGCCGACCTGAAAGCCTTTGAAGATCATGTCGCGACCCTGCCGGAAGTGCGCGAATGCTACATGCTCAATGGCGAGATCGACTTCATCCTGAAGGTCGTGGCCAAGGACCTCCAGAGCTTCCAGCAGTTTCTCACTTCGAAACTCACGCCCGCGCCAAATGTGGTGAGCGTCAAGACCTCGCTCACCATCCGCATGGCAAAGAACCTGCCGGGCGTCCCCCTGCCGCTGTGACTAGCAAGATGGCGGCGATCGCTCGCCGCCACTAGGCCAGCAGCGCTTCTGCGCCGCGTGCTGGCCCTTGGGTCAATCGCTTAGCTCGCAGGTGAAACCGCGACTGGTTGAAACGCCGTCTTGCGGCTCTGCTGATCAACCCAAACGCTCCAGAATCCAGCGACGTTGGCCCAATTGCCAGTCACCTGAGCAAGCGCCGTCTTGGCACCCGCCAGATCACCGGAACGCGCCAACGCGATGCCAAGCCGCGCATTGGCCTTCCCCTGATCAATCCCACCCTTCGACAGGGCCAGCCGGTACATCTCGACCGCCTGCGGGAACTGGCTGAGCGAAAAATAGCTGTCGGCCACGGCCAGCGCCGCCGATCCATCCTTCGCGCCTGCGGCCTTCTTCGCCGCAGCGGGCAGCGCCGCGATTTGCTTCGCGGCCTTTGGCGTAACGCTCTTCATCAGGCTGGCGGTCGCGGCCTGCGTCGTCGTCAGCTTGCCCGCCGAACGCCCCGCTTCGATGATCGCCTTTGCCTCAGCATAATTACCTGCCTTCTCAGCAAGCTGCGCATAGGCCTGATAGTCCCGCTCGCTCGCCATCGCGCCGTTCGCCGCCTGCAAACGATACAGGTCCAACTGCGGCTGCGCGTCTGTGCCGGGCGCCGTCAGATAGTTGGCAAGCGCCGACCGCCATTCCCCGGCCGAACCATAATGGGTCAGCCGCTCGCGATAGAGCGAACCAACCTCCGCCCAATCTCCCGCCGCATAGGCAAGCGAGATCGCCCGGTCATACCAGGCCGCCGGAACGGCCTGCCCTGACGCCCGCTGCCGGGCCAGCGCATCCTGCACGAAGGGACGCGCTTCCTTGGCTTTGTTCTTCCGAAGGTAGATGTCGGCGCGCAGCATCGTCGCGTCGATCCCGTCATAACCCAGCGTCTTGGCGTAATCGAGCTGCGCGAACGCATCGTCATAATTGCCCACCACATAGGACAGATAGCCAGCGACATAGCGCAATCGCGGCGCATCCTTCTTGGGCACGGAACTGGTTTTGAACATGTCCGTCAACGCGACCCGCTGCGCCTGGAAATTCCGCTTGAGCACGGCCAGCTCGAACCGCAGCCCCGCCGCCGCATAGGCCTCATAATCGCTCGTCGGCGTCAGGCCGCTGATCTGCGCCTGCGCCGTATTGAGGTCGCCTGCCTTGATCGCGCTGTCAGCTGCTTGAGCGGCTGCACGAAACCCTTCGCTCATGACGATGGTCGGCCCACTGGCCGAAGCCTTTTTCGCCGCCGCCGGCATTGAAAAAGCCGCGACGGCGGTGATCGCAAGAAGGCCTGATTTCAGCATGGATTGTCGCAGCGCGATCATGTCGGCCGTCCCCTTTATATCATGCGCCATCTGGCGCAGGTCCCTGTTATTTCGATGATAGGAAAAAAGGTGCGCCCATCACCTGACGGGCGCACCCTGTTTCAAATCAGGCCTTGGTCGCGAGATAGGCCAGCCAGAGATCAGCGATCTTCTTGCGCGTCCCGGCCTGAACCGATTGGAACGCCGCCTTGGCCGAAGCGAAATCGCCGCCCATTGCCTTGGCAATGCCCATGCGCGTATTCACTTCGTCCGCATCGACGCCGCCCTTCTGCTTGGCGAGGTCGAACAGAGCAGCCGCCTTGGCATAATCGCCATAGCCCAGGTAGGCGTCCGCAGTGGCCGCCGCGATCTTGCCAGTGGCAGCCTTGCGGGCATCAGCTTCCGCGGAAGCCAGCGATGCCTTGTCACCCGCAATCTTGGGCGTTGCGGTCTGGTACAGGTCCGCACCTGCCGTGCCCTTCAGCACGCCCTTTGCCCGACCCTGGTCAATCGCCGACTTCACCTCGCCATAAATGCCGGTCTTCGACGCCATTTCGGCATATTCAAGGAAGTCACCTGCGACCACCAGGCCGCCCGATGCCGCCATCAAACGCAGGACGTCCAGATTCTCACGCGTCGTGATGTTCGGGTTGGATTGCTGGAACAGACGGATGAGCGTGCGAAGATTTTCGCCATTGGGAGCCGCCTGATAGGCCAATGTTGCCCATTCGGTCACTTCGGGCAGGCGCGAAGCCGCCGCGCGGCTCACGCCGATCTGATACCATTGGGCGGGCACCTGACCACCCGCCGCCTTGGTGGCGTCGGCTGCGGCCTTCAGGGCAGCAAGGCCCTTCTGATTGAGCCCGCGAGCGGGTTCAGCGGAAGGATTGGCTGTGCCTGCCTTCCCGAAATAGGCCTGCGCCAGCGTCGCGTTGACCGCTTCAGGCTTGTAGCCCGCCTGAGCCGCCGCCTGCGCCCGCTGGATTGCCAGATCGTAATTCTTCGCCTGCAACGCCTGATCGGCGGCAACAGCGTTAAACTGCCCGACCTGATCCGCCGGGGTAAGGCCGCTGTCCAGCATCTGCGTCAGCGCCTCGCTCTGCATCGCGCTGTCCTTGGCGGCGATGGAGGTGTTCAGCTTGATCGCGCCGATCTGATATTTGTCGTCGTTCGACTTGGCCTTGCTGTCCGCATCGGCCAGCGCCGCCTTGGCTGCGGCAAAGTCGTTCTTTTGCGCTGCTGTCTGCGCCGTCTGCAACGCCTTGAGCACGTCAGGGGATACGTTGAGCTTGGGCGCGCCGCCCTTCTTCTCTTCCTTCTTCGCCGCCATCGCGGGCGCGGAAATGGCGCCGCCAGCCAGCGCGAGAGTCAGCGCGAACGCCACGGGGGATACAAAACGCATGATCATCTTCTCCTCTGCGCCTTGGGGAAAGGCGCCCTTGATTAAGCGCCGATTAGGGGGCGGCGCGTGAATGACGTTTGAACATCGTATATGCAGCAGATTTCCGCCTGTCAGCCCTTTCTTACAGCTTGATCTGACGCGAGCGCGCGTGCGCGCGAGGGGTGACAGAATTGTTTCGCTCCGCTAGTGCATGAGCAACGAAACAGTTCCATCCAAAAAGAGAATCGCATTGACCGACGAGACTGCCCTCGCCGACCCTTCGGACATCAGCCCCATCTCCATCGTCGATGAGATGAAGGCCAGCTATCTCGACTATGCCATGTCGGTCATTGTCGCCCGCGCCCTGCCGGATGTGCGCGACGGGTTGAAGCCGGTCCATCGCCGCATTCTTTTCTCGGCCCATGAGTCGGGCTTTCAGCATAACAAGCCCTATCGCAAGTCGGCCCGCATCGTCGGTGACGTGATCGGTAAATATCACCCGCATGGCGACAGCGCGATCTATGACGCCTTGGCGCGCATGACGCAGGACTGGTCCATGCGTGTGCCGCTGATCGATGGTCAGGGGAACTTCGGTTCCATGGACCCCGATCCGCCAGCGGCCATGCGGTACACCGAAGCGCGCCTTGCCAAGGTCACGACTGCCCTCTTGGAGGATCTCGACAAGGACACCGTCGATTTCCAGCCCAACTATGACGCTTCGGAAAGCGAGCCGCAGGTCCTGCCCGCCCGTTTCCCGAACCTGCTCGTCAACGGCGCGGGCGGCATCGCGGTCGGCATGGCGACCAACATTCCGCCGCATAATCTGGGCGAAGTGATCCGCGCCTGCCTGGCCTATATCGACAATCCGGCGATCACGATCGATGAACTGATCCAGATCGTTCCCGCCCCTGACTTCCCGACCGCTCCACTGATCCTTGGCCAATCCGGCGCCCGCAACGCCTATCATACCGGCCGTGGCTCGATCATGATGCGCTCGCGCCATGTGATCGAGGAAGGACGCGGCGACCGCCGATCCATCGTTCTGACCGCCATTCCTTATCAGGTCGGCAAGAACGGCCTGGTCGAAAAGATCGCCGAAGCCGCAAAGGACAAGCGGATCGAGGGCATCAGCGACATTCGCGACGAATCGAACCGCGAAGGCGTGCGGATCGTCATGGACCTGAAGCGCGATGCCACGCCGGAAGTCGTGCTCAACCAGCTGTGGCGCAACACCCCCGCCCAGTCGAGTTTCCCGGCAAACATGCTCGCCATTCGCGGCGGCCGGCCGGAACTGCTCAACATCCGCGACATTATCGAGGCGTTCGTCCGCTTCCGCGAAGAGGTCATCACCCGCCGGACCAAGTACGAGCTCAACAAGGCACGCGACCGCGCGCATATCTTGCTGGGCCTCGTCATCGCGGTCACCAACCTCGATGAAGTCGTCCGCATCATCCGTGGATCGGCCAGCCCCGCAGAGGCGCGCGAAACCCTGCTCGCCCGCGATTGGCCGGTGGCGGAAATCGCGCCTTACCTGAAGCTGGTCGAAGCGATCGAGACGGAAGCGGGCGGCGAAACATACCGCCTGTCGGACATTCAGGTCCGCGCCATCCTGGACCTCCGCCTCCATCGCCTGACCGCGCTCGGTCGCGACGAGATCGGCAATGAACTGGCCGAACTGGCCGCAGCCATCGCCGAATATCTCGCCATCCTCGGCGACCGAGTGAAGCTCTACGCGGTCATGCGCGAAGAGTTTGAGGTCATCGAACGCGACTTCGCCACCTCGCGCATCTCGGAAATCACCGCGGCCGCCGACGGTATCGAGGATGAAGACCTGATCGAGCGCGAGGAGATGGTCGTCACCGTCACCGTGCAAGGCTATATCAAGCGCACGCCACTCGAAAGCTTCCGCGCCCAGGCGCGCGGCGGCAAGGGCCGCTCCGGCATGGCGACCAAGGATGAGGACGCGATCACCGAACTGTTCGTAACCTCCACGCACACGCCGGTCCTCTTCTTCTCGACGGCGGGGAAGGTCTATCGCCTGAAAGTCTGGCGCCTCCCCGAAGGCGGTCCCGCCACACGCGGCCGCCCTATGGTGAACCTGCTACCGCTCGGCCCCGGCGAAACGATCCAGACCGTCCTGCCGCTGCCCGAGGATGAGGACAGCTGGAAGGACCTGCACGTCATGTTCGCGACCGCGAACGGCACCGTCCGCCGCAACAGCATGGACGCCTTCGCCAACGTGCCGAGCAACGGCAAGATCGCAATGCGCTTCGATGAGGGCAGCGACGATTGCCTGATCGGCGTGGCGCTGCTCAGCGAAGAGGATGACGTCCTCCTCGCCACCCGTCAGGGTAAGGCCATCCGCTTCAAGGCGACCGACGTCCGCGAATTCCAGAGCCGCACGTCAACCGGCGTGCGCGGCATGACGCTCAAGAAGGATGACGAGGTCATCTCGCTCTCCATCCTCCACCGCTCCGGCGCGAATCAGGAAGAGCGCGACGACTATCTCCGTTTCGCCCCCTGGAAGCCCGAAAAGGAAGGCTCGCCGCAGATGAGCGAGGAACGCTTCGCCGAGCTGCAGGCGAAGGAGCAGTTCATCCTCACCGTCTGCTCCAACGGCTATGGCAAGCTATCCTCGGCCTACGACTATCGCCGCACCGGGCGTGGTGGTCAGGGCATCACCAACATCGACAATATCAGCCGCAACGGCCCGGTCGTCGCCAGTTTCCCCGCGCGCCACGGCGATCATCTGATGCTCGTCACCGATCAGGCAAAGCTGATCCGCATGGGCCTCGACACCCTGCGCGTCATCGGCCGCAACTCGGCAGGCGTCCGCCTGTTCAACGTGTCCGACGACGAACATGTCGTCAGCGCCGCGAAGATCGAGGAAAGCGACGAGGAAACCGAAGTCAGCACCCCCGCAGGCCTCGAAACCTCGCCCGAAGTCAGCCCTGAATCCGACCCGGACCTCACCGAAGAGTGACCGACCTCTTCGCCTACAAAATCCTGACCAGGGATCAGTACGACCAGCTAAAGACCGACGGCGTGTTCAAAGGCGCGCCCGTCGATCTTGCCGACGGCTACATCCACATGTCCACCCGGCAGCAGGCCGCCGAAACCGCCGCCAAGCACTTCGCAGGCCAGGACAATCTGGTGATGATCATGGTAGACCTCGCCCCATTCGGCGATGCGCTGAAATGGGAAGCGTCACGCGGCGGCGCGCTGTTCCCGCACCTCTATACCGACCTCCCGCTCAGCGCGGTTGCGGGGAAGGTGGTTTTGCGGTTGGATGAGCAGGGCAAGCACCTGTTCCCGGCGGGGTTCTAACCCCCTTCGTTTCGAGCGAAATCGAAAAACGAAAGCGCCCGCCGTTAGTACCCGCCTCCTCTATTCTTCTTCACGATATTTCTGCACAACATCTTTAATAATGGTACGGTGCTCTTCCGTAGCAAAGTGCTCCTCGACAAAGGTCAACTGATCTAAACTGGTCGCGCCCACACATATGGACGCGCGCGAAACAATCACCTTGTTGATTTGCTGCACAAGATCATCCGAATCTGTGCTCTGGAACATCTCACGTGTCTCATCGTCTCCTTGATTGGTCCCCACAAACAAGCGCCTCGGACTGATCGGAATAACCAGATAAGCGCCCTTCACATTGAGCGGTGTTGTATGTTGTAGCGGCGCGTCACTGATTAAGAACTCAAGTCCGCCTTTCATCTCACCCGTTGTCCAAATCATATTATTTATCCGTTCGCCACGGTGGTCGTCATCAATGAGGCGACGCAGGATTTCCATTGCAGCCTGTTCGATCCAATCCGGCGCAACAGTGGCGATCGCCTCGCTGAAGGCATCGGGCCACCCTTCCGGTTTGTCTCTGAGGTATGCTGCTCGCTGTTCGGGGGTTTCTTTGCTCAGCAAGATCCGGATAGCTTCTTTATACGCGGCCAGATTTTCGGGCGTCCGAAATAGCAAAGAGGCGATGAAGCGCGTCCAATCGCTGCGCTCTGGCATTTTCCAATGAACGATTTCGTCCCGCATGAGTAGCCGATGCGCTCGGGCAGCTTTATCATCGACCATCGACAGGAACGCCTTTTCAAATTGTTGGGCGTAGTCCTTGGGCAATCCAGGCGTCGTATATAGCTCCCGCTCGTAACCGATCTCGGCCGGAGCAACGAGCTTTCTCGCGATCTTCTTTCCGTATGGCCGCGTGAAACGCCACAACTTACCGTCATTCACGGCCCATTCGGAAAGCAAAAACTGTGGAATGAAGTGATGCTTCTTAGGATCTGACATCTATTTTTTTCTCTCCAACCGCACCACCTTCCCTCTCTTCACCCAATAATCAAACCCACCCCACCTGATCCGCCTCGAACAAACCGCCGCCACCTGCATCCCCAAATGCACCCAGCACACCAAAAACGGCGCCAGCACATCCCACCAGAGCGACCGCCTCGCCGCCAGCACCTGCCCCGGCTCCAGCACGCCCCCCAAAATCCGCCACCGCACCAGCGCCCGCCCGACAGCCCCACCATAGCCCACAGCCACAGCGCCCAAACCACCCCAGCCAAGCGCCCACAACCAGCCCAAAGCCTGTACGCCAACGACGGCGGCAGCAATCCCCCACATCCCCGGACTATTCGTCCAGATATGCCGATACTGCCGCACCCCAAAGCCCATCGCCCCCCGCCCCTCCAACGGCGAGGCCACCAGCAAATCCCGCACCGGCCGCAACCGCAGCTTCGCCCGCCACCCGGCCAGCCCGATCGCCATGTCATCCGACAACCGCCCCGCCAGCGCCGCATCCAGATCAAGCCGTTCCGCGACCTCCCGCGTCAACGCCATAGCCCCGCCCCATGGCATGGTCGCACTCGCCGCCCGGGGCAAAGTCGCCAGCTGCATCTCCACCGTCCCCACCAGCGCGGCCACCGCATTCCGCTCGGGCAACAACAATCGATAGCCAGTCACGATATCCGCCTTCCCCCGCACCAGAGGAAAGAGCAGCCGCCCCACTAGCCGCACCGGCGGCTCAATATCCGCATCCACAAAAACCAGATAGCGATCCCCCGGCCGCAAAGCCCGCAAAGCCGCCCGCAACTTATGAACCTTCTGCCCTTCATCCACCGCGATACCCGCGCGGACGATCTGCACCCAATCCCCCTCCCGCGCCGCCAAGGCCTCCGCCGCCGCGCACCCGCCACTCGAAGCAATCACCAATCGGAACTGCGCCGTCTGCGCCTTCAACCGGGCGATCAGTTCCGCCCCGCCATCCCAGTCATCCCGCACCGACAGCAGCACGACCACACCCTCAGGCGCCTCCTCCTGACGATCGACCGGAAGATGCCGCCAATAGTTCAGCACCCCCAGCAGCGTCAGCCCCTGCAACACCACCCACAGCCAAAAGGCCCAACCCATCGTAAATCCAAGCCCTTTACCGCCCCGACCGCTGCTGTATGACGCTTGGCAAGATGCTCTCCAACCCTTTTCTCTTCACCCTCCTGCGCCTGCTGCCGGCGTCCCTCTCCTCATGGCTGGGCGGCTGGCTGTCGGCGAACGTCGCACGCCGGACCATGAAGCTGCGGGACCAGCGCGCCCGCGCCAACCTCGCCATCCTGCGCCCGGACCTGGACGAAACCACGCGCGAGGCCATGCTCACCCGCCGCTGGTTCAACCTCGGCCGCACCATGGCCGAACTCGCCAATGTCGACCGCCTCGTGAACAACCGCCATGTCAGCATCACGAACGAACCAGCCTATCGGGAAGCGCTGGCCTCGCCCCGCCCCATGATCTTTCTGACTACCCATATCGGCAACTGGGATTTGCTCGCCGCTCATTTGAAAGCGTCAACCGATCGTCCCGGCCTCGGCGTCTACGACCCTCCTTCAGACCCTGCTCAGGCCAGGATGCTGAAGCGGGCACGGGAAAGCTATATGGGGGAAGCCATCACCGGCGGCGGCGCGGCCCGATCGATCCTGCGTCACCTTGCGGAAAAGGACAGGGCGATGCTCTACATCCTGGTGGACGAACGGAGGGATCGACAGGTGTGGTTCCCGCGCTTCGGCAGAAATGTGGAACCGTCAGGAAATCTTTCCATCGCGTTACGCCTTGCTCGGCGCAGTAACGCCCGCTTCCTGCCTTTCACCTTGGCAAGGACCAAGGGCGCTCATTTCCGTCTCGATTGGCTCCCGCCGCTTGATCCTCTGATCATGGACGAAACCGATCTGCTGGATCAAGTCGACGCCTTCCTCGGCAAAGCCTGCGTCGACCATGCGGACCAATGGCTCGCCCTGCATGACATGGATTTGACGACCCCTTGAGTAGCACGGAGCATATGGTTCTCGGTGACCTCACCCGCTAAAGCCCCCAAATGTCCCGACTCGCCATCAAGATTTGCGGCCTTTCCACCTCCGACACAGTCGGAGCAGCTATCCGCGCAGGCGCAACCCACCTCGGCTTCGTCCATTTCGCTAAAAGCCCACGCCATGTCGAAGCGGACCAACTGCGCGCCCTCGCCGCAACAGTCCCCGCCCATATCGAGCGCGTCGCCGTCCTAGTCGACCCCACCGACGAAACCCTCGCCGAACTCGCGGCAACAAACGCCCTCACCGCCCTGCAACTCCACGGCAAGGAAAGCCCGGAACGCACTGCTGCCATCGCTAAGCGCTTCAGTCTCCCCGTCTGGAAAGCCATTTCCGTAAAAACCCGCGCCGACATCGACGCCGCCAAAGCCTATACCGGCGCGGCCGACCTCCTCCTCTTCGATGCCAAAACGCCGGATGGCGCGGCGCTGCCCGGCGGCATGGGCCTACGCTTCGACTGGACGCTCCTGCGCGGCGTCCCCATATCCATGCCCTGGGGTCTTTCAGGAGGCCTCGGCATCGACAATGTCGCCGAAGCGATCCGCATTACCGGCGCCCCGATGATTGACGTTTCTTCCGGCGTGGAAAGCGCGCCGGGCATCAAGAGTGTGGACAAGATCATGGCCTTCTGCAAAGCGGCACAGCAATCATGACCATCAACAATTCCCTTCGCTCGCAACCGGATGCCTCCGGCCATTTCGGCTCCTTCGGCGGCCGCTATGTCGCGGAAACGCTCATGCCGCTCATCCTGGAGCTGGAGAAGGTCTATAAGGAAGCAAGGCAGGACCCCGCTTTCGAAGAAGAGTTTGAGGAACTGCTGCGCAACTATGTCGGCCGTCCCAACCCGCTCTACTATGCCAGCCGCCTGACCGAAGCGCTCCGCGCCGATGCACCCGAGGGTAAAGGCGCAAAAATCTACCTGAAGCGCGAGGAACTGAACCACACCGGCGCGCACAAGATCAACAATTGCATCGGCCAGGCGCTGCTCGCCCGTCGCATGGGCAAGAAGAAGGTGATTGCCGAAACCGGCGCGGGCCAGCACGGCGTCGCCACCGCCACCGTAGCCGCCCTGTTCGGCATGGAATGCAAGATCTTCATGGGCGCCAAGGACGTCGAGCGGCAGAAGCCCAACGTCTTCCGCATGAAGCTCCTCGGTGCTGAAGTGATACCGGTCGTTTCCGGTTCCCAGACGCTGAAGGACGCGATGAACGACGCCCTGCGCCACTGGGTCTCGAACGTCCACGACACCTTCTATATCATCGGCACGGCGGCAGGCCCGCACCCTTATCCGGAACTGGTCCGCGACTTCCAGTCGGTGATCGGCCGCGAAGCGCGCGAGCAGATCCTCGAAATTGAAGGCCGTTTGCCCGACATGCTTATCGCCCCGGTCGGCGGCGGCTCCAACGCGATCGGCCTCTTCCATCCCTTCCTCGATGATGTTGAGGTCAAGATGATCGGCGTGGAAGCCGCAGGCGAGGGTCTCACCGGCAAACATGCCGCCTCCCTCGCAGGCGGCGCGTCGGGCATCCTGCACGGCAATCGCACCTATTTGCTCCAGGACGAAGACGGCCAGATCACCGAAGCGCACAGCATTTCGGCGGGCCTCGACTATCCGGGAATCGGCCCTGAACATAGCTGGCTGCACGAGATCGGCCGCGTAGAATACATGCCGATCACCGATGACGAAGCGCTCGCCAGCTTCCAGAAGCTCGCCGCTCTCGAAGGCATCATCCCGGCGCTCGAGTCCGCCCACGCCATCGCCAGCGCGGAAAAGGTTGCGCCCACGATGGACGCGGACCAGATCATCATCGTCAACCTCTCAGGACGGGGCGACAAGGACATCTTCACCGTCGCCGACGCGCTGGGAGTGGAGATGTGAATAACCCTTCACAGCCAGCCACCCCCTCCCCCGTTCGGGCTGAGCTTGTCGAAGCCCTTCACTTCTCTCAAAGAAAGAAAAGCCCTTCGACATCTAAACGAGACAAGTGGCTCGTTCAGACAGGGCGAACGGATATTGGAATTTCACTGTGACCGCTGACCGCCTCGCCACCCGCTTCACCGCCTGCAAGGAAGCAGGCCGTGCCGCCCTCATCACCTTCGTGACCGCAGGCGACCCGACCGTAGCCGCCACCCCCGCGATCCTCGACGCGCTCGTCGCCGGCGGCGCTGACATCATCGAACTCGGCATGCCCTTCACTGATCCGATGGCGGACGGCCCCGCGATCGAACTGGCCAACCTACGCAGCCTTGGCTCAGGCACGAAGACCAAAGACATTTTCCACCTCGCCACCACCTTCCGCGCCCGCCACCCGCATATCCCGCTGATCCTCATGGGCTATGCCAATCCTATGCTGATCCGCGGCTCCGAATGGTTTGCGCAGCAGTGCCGCGAAGCTGGCGTGGATGGCGTGATCTGCGTCGATGTCCCGCCTGAGGAGGACGCGGAGATCGGTCCGGCCCTGCGTGCGGCAGGCGTTCACCTGATCCGCCTTGCCACGCCGACCACCGACGCCGCCCGCCTGCCCGCCGTCCTCGATGGCGCCAGCGGCTTCCTCTACCATGTCGCCGTCGCGGGCGTGACCGGCAAGCAGCAGGCTGCGCAGGCCGCTGTTGAGCAGGCGGTGGAGAAGCTCAAGGCCGCAACCGACCTCCCCATCGCAGTCGGTTTCGGCGTCCGCTCCGCCGAGCAGGCAGCCGCCATCGGCCGCGTTGCTGACGGCGTCGTCGTCGGGTCAGCCATTGTCGATATAGTCGGCTCGCACGGCGATGCCGCCGCGCCCTTCGTTCAGGAGTTCGTCGCCACATTGAGCGGCGCCCTCAAAGCCAACAGCCCTCATTTCCGGGAGACCGCCGCATGAGCTGGATCAACCGCGTCCGCAACGCCGTTCCCTTCCTCGCAAAGAAGGAAACCACCGCCGAGACGCTGTGGCACAAATGCCCGTCCTGCACTGAGATGATCTTCATCAAGGAGTGGGAGGATAATCTCTCCGTCTGCCCGCGCTGCGACCATCACGGCCGCATCGGCCCGTCTGAACGGTTCGAGCAAATCCTCGACGCGGGCTTCATCCTGCTCCCCACCCCACCGGTGCAGGAAGACCCGCTCAAATTCCGCGATTCCAAGCGCTATCCCGACCGCATCAAGGCCGCCCGCGCGTCGACAGGCGATCAGGACGCCCTCATCAACGCGCGCGGCGCGATCGACGATGTGCCGCTGGTCATGGGCGTGCAGAATTTCGCCTTCATGGGCGGCTCCATGGGCATGGGCGTCGGCGCGGCCTTCATCCAGGGCGTCAACGAAGCCATCGGCCACAAATGCCCCTATGTCATCTTCACCGCAGCAGGCGGCGCACGCATGCAGGAGGGCATATTGTCCCTCATGCAAATGCCGCGCTCGACTGTCGCCATCCAGAAGCTGCACGCGGCGGGCCTGCCCTATATCGTCGTCCTCACCGATCCGACGACCGGCGGCGTCACGGCGAGCTACGCCATGCTGGGCGACGTCCAGATCGCCGAGCCGAATGCTCTCATCGGCTTCGCAGGCCAGCGGGTCATCGAAAGCACGATCCGCGAAAAGCTGCCCGATGGTTTCCAGCGTGCCGAATATCTGCTGGAACATGGCATGCTCGACATGGTCGTCCACCGCAGCGAATTACGCGACACGCTGGCCCGTGTGATCGGCTATCTAGCCCCTCGCGCAGCCGCCTGACGCGATCGCGCGAGGAACATAGGGCCATGCCCGACCACGCCTTTTCGGACGACCCGGCGGTCCAATCGCAGCTGGACCGCCTTGCCACGCTGTCGCCGGGCGCGGACATATTGGGTCTCGAACGCATTACCAGCCTGCTTGACCGGCTCGGCAATCCGCACCGCGAGTTGCCGCCCATCTTCCACGTCGCAGGCACCAACGGCAAAGGCTCGACTTGCGCATTCTTGCGCGCCGCGCTCGAAGCCGACGGCCGCAGCGTCCACGTCTTCACCTCGCCTCATCTCGTCCGCTTCAACGAACGCATCCGCATCAACGGCCAGCTGATCAGTGACGAAGCGCTCGCCCGCTATCTCTCCCGCGTCCTGGACGTGGCCGAAGGCATCGGCGCCAGTTTCTTCGAAGTCACCACCGCCGCCGCCTTCCTCGCCTTCGCCGAGCATCCAGCCGACGCCTGTATCCTCGAAGTGGGGCTGGGCGGCCGCCTGGACGCTACCAACATCATCGAAAATCCCGCCGTCTGCGGCATCGCCCAGCTCGGGATCGACCATCAGGCGTTCCTCGGCAACACGCTGCGCGACATCGCGGCGGAGAAGGCGGGCATCGCCAAGCCCGGCGCCGCCTTGGTAACTCAGCGCTACCCCGAATCACTGGCCCCCGCGATGCGCGAAGCCGCGAGCCGCGCCCGCACCGACTGGCTCCCCATGGGCCAAAGCTGGGACGCCGCCAGCTACCGTGACCGCCTGCACTATCGCGACGAACAAGGCCGCATCGAAACCCCGCTCCCCCGCCTTCCCGGCGCGCATCAGGTGCAGAACGCCGCCCTCGCCTTCGCCATGTTGCGCCATCAAACCGCCCTGCCCGTCAGCGAAGCCGCGCTCAAAGCCGCCCCCCTCTGGGCGCACTGGCCCGCCCGGCTCCAACGCCTGGACCACGGCCCGCTGCTAGCCCCCCTCCCCCCGGAAAGCGAAGCCTGGCTAGACGGCGGCCACAATGCCGGAGCCGGAGAAGCCATCAGCGCCTTCTTCACCGCAGATCGTCTCGCCGACCGCAAACTTCACCTCATGATCGGCATGCTCGCCAACAAGGAAGTGGATGCCTTCCTCTCCCCCTTCGCCGGACGCATAGCCCACATCCACGCGCTGCCCGTCCCCGGCCACGAGCACCATTCCGCCAACCGCTTCGCCGCCATCGCGGAGCGCTGGGGCATCGAATGCACAGCGCATGCCAACCCCGCCGCCGCCATCAACGCAGTTGCGGCGTCATCCCAAATAGAAGCCCCCCTCCTGCTCATCGCCGGGTCCCTCTACCTCGCAGGCGAAATTTTGCGCCTGAACGAGCAATATCCCGACTGAATATACTTGCGATTGACTCGCAATAGCGTACCTTGCTCTCCGTAACGCAACGGATAAAAAGGTGCTCATATGCCCCATGGAGAGATCACGCCCCTCGACCTGCCAGGCGCAATGCCTCCCGGCTACGGCAACCGCCTGTTCCTCTATGCGATGCGCCGCATGGCCAGCGCGGGGGTCGATGATGCCCACGCCGCCAACGCCATGCTCGGCGCGTTCGGGCGCAGCTACCGCCGCCCTCTTGTCCTCATGCGCGCCATGATGCTCGAACTTGCCCGCTGCGCTACCCGCCGGATACTCGTCGCGCCTTGCTGCTGCGCCCGTATGACCGCCGACGAAGCATCGCTCATGCATTCGATCAGCACAGCGCTACAGGACCCGCCCGCATCCTATGAGCAACTCGCCTCGCTGCTCGGCACGGAAGATGTGCTAGGCGCCCTCACCTGCCTGCAAGCCGTCTCTCAAGCCCATAGCGACCTAGGCCGCCCGCTGGACCTTTACGCCGGAGCCTGACCCCCGTCATCCGTAGCGGCGCTGCCGACACTCGCATCCACCAGCCCGCTGCGCATCATCAGCCAGAACAGGATAATGCCCGGCAGCGCCAGCACGGTCGTCAGCAGGTAGAAATCGACATAGCCGAACCGCTCGATCAACGCGCCCGCCGACGTCCCCGTCAGAAACCGCCCGACAATGCTCGCCGCCGCCGAAATCATCGCATATTGCGCGGCGGTGAAGCGCAAATCGCACAGCGCGGAGAAATAGGCGACCACGGCAACGCCGCCGATCCCGCTAGCGAAATTCTCGAACCCAATGGCACCCGCCATGCCCACATTGCTCTTTCCGGTCGCCGCCAGCATGGCAAAGCTGAAGTTCGACACCGCCATCAGCACCAGGCTGATAAACACCGACCGCTTCAACCCCAACCGCGCATACAACACCCCGCCCACGAAAATCCCGGCCAGCAATGCCCAGAAACCCACGCCCACATCGTAGATCGCGATCTCCTCATTGCTGTACCCCAGATCGTTGAACAGCAGCCGGAATGTCAGGTTGGCCAGCGTGTCGCCGATCTTGTGGACGATGATGAACAGCAGGACGAGCAGCGCGCCCTTGCGCTTGAAGAAATCAACGAACGGCCCAATGATCGCCTGCGCCAATTCCCCGCCCGTCTTCCGGGAAGCAATCTCGCGATGCCGCTCCGGCTCGCCAACGATCAACGCCGCCAGCATCGCGGGCAGCGCAAACAGCGAACAGACCAGATAGGCCAGCGTCCAGTCCCAATATTGCGCCACCACCAGCGCCAGAGCGCCCGCCGCCGCCGCACCGATGCGCCAGCCATATTGCGACATGCCCGCGCCAATACCCAATTGCTCGGGCCGCAATATCTCGATCCGATAGCCATCGATGATGATGTCGAACGTCGCCCCCGCTATCCCCAGCAGGATCGCCGCCCGCACCGTGCCCATAAGGTCGGTTGCCGGATCGACCACGGCCAGATTGACCACGGCTGCCATCACCAGCAGCCCCGCCACCAGCATCCACGACACGCGTTGCCCCAACCGATGCAGCAGGGGTAACTTCACCCCCTCAATCACCCAGGCCCACAGCCATTTGAGATTATAGGCAAGCAGCACCAGGCTGAACGCCGTGACGCTCTTCTTGTCGATCCCGTCCTGCGCCAGCCGCGACGCCAGGTTCGCGCCGATCATCGCAAAGGGAAAGCCCGACGAGATACCGAGGAACAGCGCGGCGAGCGGCGCCTTCTCTACATAGGGCTTCACCGCATCCAGCCAGCCTCGGGTGCCCACGGCAATGTCATTCATGAAAAAGGCGCGCCCCCAAAATGCTTTATCGCGCCACCATATGGCCAATCCCCGGAGAAACAAGCAGAACTCGCCCCGGACATATGGCCGCGTCAGGCCATACAACCCACAAGCCACCAACTTTTCCCGAAATGGCGCTTCGGGAGCCTTCCTATCATCTCCCCTCCCGCAGGCGGGAGGGGTCGGGGGTGGGCTAGCGCAACACAGGCCTCATCAAATGGGCTCACGCAAGGCTCGCTACGCTCGCGCCCACCCCTAACCCCTCCCGCCTGCGGGAGGGGAATGTCTTGGATGGGTGGTGAGCGGACTGGCGGCTTTGATGCCGTTAGCTAGCGAAAGCCGACAAGCCAGAAGCCCAATTGCCTTAGCGCGCAATCGTTAAGAAGGGCGCTTGGGCAACGGCCGAGTAAACGCATTGCTCTTGCGGCAAGTCGGCAAAATCGACCTTCAGGCTGTTGCCTTCTACTCGGCGAAAATGAACGGCCGGTAATATAACCCACCCATATGCCGGAAGGCCATTGAACTTCACAATTGGAAGCTTTGGCAATTTATCGACGTTTCTCACATTGTAGAGCCTTGCCACGTCGAGTTGCACATTAAAATTCCGGAGCGGCATTGGCTGTGCGGGACGGGCGCTACATGCTTCAACGTAGATCGGATGGCCTTGCGGATTCACAAGAGCGCGAACCGGGATAGGATCGCGAGTTGCATCGGCGTCAGCAGCAGCCGCCATGTCGAGATGGGCACGTAGCAAATCAATGGAGGGTCGCGATGGAGAGGTTGGGATGTCGCCTCCATTCACATCTTTGACCGCCTTCATCATGCGCGCTGCATATTTGCGGTATCCAAAAAGAGTGCGAGTTGCTTCAGCCCAGAAGGCGACTTCCTGGTCATCGGCCGCAACGGGAATCCGATTTAGATCTTCCAGTTCCAGGAGTCGGTTCAGTGGACGATCATCAAGATATCGGAGTAATTGACGTGCAGCCACAGGGTTGGTCGGCAAGGCAGCTTCGGCCAATGCTATCCGGGCTGCGCCGCCGCCTTTGCTGCTTTCTGCGAGCGCCTCGAGATAAGGCCTCAAACCTGCCCGCTCAACATTGCCCAAAAGACTATTGTCGATGCCATCAGACCACTGAGCCTCTGGTGACACTCCAACGTGCATCCGAAAGCGTAGGTAGTAGCGGCGTGCTTCTGCTGGATCCTTGACCCCTGACGCTCCTGTTTTGTAGGCGAGGCCGAGCCAATCTAAGGCGTTACTGGCACCTCGCCGCTCATCTGGAGTCGCACCGATGAGATATTCCATCAGAGCCACGGCCTCTTTAGGATGCGCAGGGCACTTCAGGCTGGCATCGCCATCCATCATGCGTTCGTGTGTTCCGATAGCTGGAGCAAGAAGCCCTTTGGCAATCTGGTACAGATCCTGTCCCGCATCTTGATCCATCTGGACCGAAGGTCGTGAAAGCAAGGCAAGCCGGGGTGCAAGGTCTACCGGAAATACCCGCCCTCGTTTCCCCGATTCAATCCAGCCTCCAGTGCATTGAGGCAATGCAGCTTTGATGGTTTCAATGGTTTCCACCGGCATCGGCGGCGACGCGTAAGATGGCATCGAGAGACCCGCGAACCCTGCGATCATCAAGGTGCGGCGATTTCCTTTAAGACTGGTTTTGAACGTCATAGAGGATGTGTGTCAGGAAAATATGGTGGCCGCTATCAGGAAATGGCCATGGATCTGCTGATGTCCACAACTGGTCGCTAGCCGCCATCCTCCGCAGGCCACGACCAGCCTGAACCAACATCACCCCACCCGATCAAACAAATGCAATCCACGCGGCACCCGCGGCAGCTCCCCACCACGCAGCACCGCCTCAATCACCCCGATCGAAGCCAGCAGATCGCGCGGCAAATAAGGTTTCGCCAGACACCCTACCGCCATCTCATGCGCATCAATCGGACAGGCACCGCTGACGAACAGCACCGCCAGCCCCTTCGCATAGGCATGACGCGCCACATCAATGCCCGTCTTGTCGCCATGCAGGGTAATATCGGCGATCACCAAATCGACCTCATCCTGCTCAATGACGCTGATCGCATGGTCATAATCCTCGACCGTCGCGGCCACGCGGTAGCCAGCCTGCTCCAGCACATGCTCGTTGTCGAAGGCGACCAAAGGCTCATCTTCCACCACCAGCACGCTGATGATGGCCTGTGCCTGCTGCCGCGGCTTCGAGTCCCCTTTGACTAGCCCGAAAAACATTTGCCGATCCGCCCCATATGCGCCATGCACCCGATCAAACGCGCGACCCCTTAAGGGAGTTGCGGCCGCCCCTGCGCACTCGGCGACAGGGCGGCACTATTCGTCATTTTCCCGGCATCTCCGATATGGGAATGCCGCCGCTTCGTTAAAAGGAACCGAGCGTGGAGCCGCCGAAAAAATCAGCACCGCCGCGCAGGGCAGGACCGGGCGGCCCCCGGCGCCCCACCGACGGCAAACCCGCCGGTTCGTCGCGCCCTGCTCGCCCGCCTTTCAAGAAAAGAAGCGCTGCTCCCGTCAAGCCAGCCAATCCCCATCCGGCGCGCGTGGCCGCTGCCGCCAGCGGCACGAACGAACCGCAACGCATCGCAAAGCTGCTCGCTCGCGCCGGGGTCGCCTCGCGCCGGGAAGTGGAACGGATGATCGAGGAAGGCCGGGTCACTCTCGATGGTCAACTGATCTCGACCCCCGCGACCCTGCTGACCTCGCTCAATGGCGTGTCGGTGGATGGCAACCCGGTGGCGCAACCCGCTCCCGCCCGTCTCTTCCTGTTTCACAAGCCTTCGGGCTATTTGACGACCGAGCGCGACCCGCGCGGCCGCCCTACCATCTACGACCGCTTGCCCGCCGACCTTCCCCGCCTCATGCCGATCGGCCGTCTGGACATGACCACGGAGGGGCTTCTGCTCCTCACCACCGATGGCGAATTCAAACGGCAGATGGAATTGCCCGCGACCGGCGTGCCGCGCACCTATCGCGCCCGCGCCTTTGGTGAGGTCAGTCAGGCCCAGCTTGAAGATTTGTTCATGGGCATAGAGATTGACGGCATCCGCTATGGCCAGATCGAGGCCAATCTGGAACGCCGCACCGGCCGTAACCAGTGGATCGAAATGACCCTGACGGAGGGCAAGAACCGCGAAGTGCGGCGTGTTCTGGAGCATCTGGGTCTACAGGTAAGCCGCCTCATCCGCACCAGCTATGGCCCCTTCCATCTTGGCGAACTCGCGTCGGGCGCGGTGCAGGAAGTGCGCCAGCACGACCTCATCGTCTTCCGCAAGAGCTTGAAGACGCCCAAATCCTGAAGCTAAACCCGTTCGCCCTGCGCTTGTCTCAGGGCTTTCCTTCTGCACGGACGCCAATCATGAGAATCATCGCAGGCCAATGGCGCGGCCGCCCGCTGGCAGCTCCCAAAGGCGACGCCACCCGCCCCACGGCCGACCGTACGCGCGAAACGCTCTTTTCGATGCTGGTGAGCCGCATCGGATCATTTGAAGGGTTGGCCGTCGGCGATTTCTTTGCAGGATCGGGCGCCTTGGGCTTTGAAGCCCTGTCCCGTGGCGCGGCTAGCTGCCTCTTCGTTGAACAGGATCAGGCGGCTCTCAATGTGATCCGCGCCAATGGCGACAAGCTCGGCATCCGGCCCGACATTCGGCAGAGCAGCGTGCTCTCCTTGGGGCCTGCGTCGAACCCGCTGGACCTGATTTTCATAGACCCGCCTTATAATAGCGGCGCAGGCGTCGTCGCTCTCGATAAGTTAAGCCGTCTGGGCTGGACCGGCCCCGCTACCTGGATCAGCATCGAAACCGATCGCCGCGAAGATGTGGAGGTCAAGGGCTTTGTCGTGGAGGCAACCCGCGACGTCGGCAAGGCACGCCTGACCCTCTTAAGAGCGATTCCCTCTCCCCTTTAGGGGAGAGGGTTAGGGAGAGGGGAACACCCCAGGAGGCATCCCCACCCATCAATCAAGCCGCTTCAGCATCCTCATAAGCCTGCGCTTCCTTGCCAATCAATATCTCGGCGAGGAACCAATAGGCCTTGCCCCACGCTTCCAACACAGCATCCGTGGCAACATCCGCGCCCAGGACATCGCGGATCGCGGGCAGCAGCGCTTCGGCAACCTTGGGATAATGTTCAGCCTTCACGCCGGTTTCGACGTGCCGCTGCACCATACGCTCGACCGCGCCGGTGAGCGCCTGCAGCTTGTCGATATTCTCGGCATAGCCAAGGATAGCCGCGGCCAGACGCTTGGGCTGCTCACCGCTGTCCTGTGCCGCCTGATCGAACATGTCCTTGATCGACGCATCCTGGAACAGGCGCGCATACATGGCGGTCGTGATTTCCACCCCATGGCTCCGCAGCGCGGGAGCGGTTGCCTTGACGATCGCGATGGTTTCAGCGCTGAGCTGGCTCATATATGCACCCCATTGAACTAGAGACTCGGTAAAGATGCCTTTACGGTACATCTTTAAACATGTAAACAAGCTGCATGTTTTATCTGCAAACCCGGTTCAATTAACGCATTCCCTCATGCAATTGACCCGCCACACCGACTACGCCCTGCGCGTCCTCATCCATTTGGCCGTCACGCCAACAGGTCGTGCAACCATCCCCGAGGTCGCCGACGCCTACGCTCTTTCGCGCAATCATTTGATGAAAGTCGTCCACCACCTCGGCCAAGGCGGGTTCATCCTGACCCAGCGCGGCAGAGGCGGCGGCTTCACCCTGGCCCGCGATCCTGAAGCAATCAAACTGGGTGATGTAATCCGCCACACCGAAACGGACATGAACCTTGCAGACTGCGCAAACTGCAGCCTTCGCGCCGCTTGTGGCCTATCGGGCATTTTGAAGGCCGCAACTACCGCTTTTCTAGCAGTGCTCGACCAGCATAGCCTGGCGGACGCCGCCAAGGACAGAACCGGGCTGGCAGCACTCATTGCTGCCCTGCCCGGCGCTGTCTCCCCGGTCAGCGATGCCTGCGCGCCATCTTCTTCGAACGCGGTGCCTCGCCTGGATTGATGCAGCTATCCTGTACCGTGCGACTGCATAGCGGATAATCTTTACCGCCCGCAGGCGGAGGGGTCATGTTACCGCCAACGGTCACCGGATTGGCCGAACTGCCCACAGGCGCGGCAGGGTCCTTGGGCATACCCGGCGTTGCGGGCATCATGCCGGTGTCGGCTGGAACCTCTCCAGTCGGCTGACCAGCATTGGGATCTGTCGCTGTTGCAGGGCTCGCAGGCGTAGCCGGATCCGTCGGCATGCTATCAGTGGCTGGGGGTTGGGCCGTACTGTCCGGCACACCCTGAGCGATCGCAATGCCAGTAGCGCCGGTGGTAAAAGCCAGCATGGCGGCACCCGCAAGCATGATCGATTTCATGGGTAATCCTTTCCTGTTCATCACCCCGTTCTGCCTCTTGGCGGGTAGAGAACCAGATCAGTGCGCACGCGTTCCGATATCGGCGACGAACGGTGGCTATGCTGCTACCAGGCGAATGATCACGGTCTTTCAGCAAAGCGCCGCTCTCTCATTGAAACCGTTCGGCCTTGACCTAACGACATGACGAGAGGCCGAGGGGGTACCGTTAATGTCAACACAGCGGCCTTCCCCCTTGCATGATTCCTCTTTTGTTCTCATAGATTGCCATCAATCGCACGTGGCCAAGCCCTTGCTCCCTCTATCCATGCTCCCTAGTTGTTGACCATGACCCTCCCTGCTCCAACGCCTGATGATCCGCCCTATCTTCAGGGCCTCAATGAGCCCCAACGGGAAGCTGTCCTCACTGTCGAGGGTCCGGTTCTTGTTCTGGCGGGCGCCGGAACGGGCAAGACGGCTGCGCTGACCGCACGGCTGGCGCATCTTATAGCTACGCGCCGCGCCTATCCGTCGGAAATCCTGGCGGTCACCTTCACCAACAAGGCCGCGCGCGAAATGCGCGAGCGTGTCGGACGTATGATCGGTCCGGCAGTGGAAGGCATGCCATGGCTTGGAACATTTCATGCCATCGCTGCCAAAATGCTTCGCAGACATGCCGAATTGGTCGGCCTGCAATCCAACTTCACCATTCTTGATACAGACGATCAGCTTCGGCTGATGAAGCAGCTGATCCAGGCTGAAGGGATTGATGAAAAGCGCTGGCCCGCGCGGCAGCTGGGTGGCTTGATCGATCAGTGGAAGAATAAGGGTCTGACTCCTGACGAAATCAGCGCCGGAGATAGCGAATCTTACGGGAATGGGCGTGGGCAGAAATTATACGCTGCCTATCAAGCCCGCCTTCGCGATGTAAATGCCTGCGACTTCGGCGACTTGCTGCTCCATATACTCACCATATTGAAGCGCCACCGGGATGTGCTCGAAAGCTATCAACAGCGGTTCCGCTACATCATGGTGGACGAATATCAGGACACCAACAGCAGCCAGTATCTCTGGCTCCGCCTGCTGGCTCAGCAGCGCAAGAATATCTGCTGCGTGGGTGATGACGATCAGTCCATCTATTCGTGGCGCGGCGCGGAAGTCGCCAACATCCTGCGATTTGAAAAGGACTTCCCGGGCGCCAAGATTGTCCGCCTGGAGCAGAATTACCGATCCACGCCTCATATCCTGGGCGCCGCGTCCGGTGTGATCGCCGAAAACGGCAACAGGCTGGGCAAGACGTTGTGGACCGACATCGACATCGGGGAAAAAGTCCGCGTCATCGGCGTATGGGACGGGCCAGAAGAGGCTCGCCGCGTCGGCGACGAAATCGAGGCGATCGAGCGCTCAGGTCGATCGTTGGAAGAGGTAGCTATCCTTGTCCGTGCGCAGCACCAGACCCGCGAATTTGAAGATCGATTCATTCAGATCGGTCTCGCATATAGGATTGTAGGCGGCTTTCGGTTTTACGAGCGGGCTGAGATCCGCGACGCGCTTGCCTATCTTCGCCTCGTCAACCAACCTGCCGACGACCTGGCATTTGAGCGGATCGTCAATGTTCCTAAACGCGGTTTAGGTGAAAAAGCCGTGGAGAAACTTCACCGCCTTGCTCGGGCCGAGGCCATACCCTTGGCGCTCGCTGCTGCACGAATTCTCGATACCGACGAAATGACTCCGCAAGCGCGCCGCAGCCTTGGCGCCTTTATCGGGGATTTGGCCCGCTGGCGCGACCGTGCGACGCAGCTTCCCCATGCCGAACTCGCGCGCCAGATACTGGATGAAAGCGGCTACACGGCAATGCTTCAGGCAGAACGCACAGCCGAAAGCGCGGGCCGCCTCGAAAACCTGAATGAACTTACCCGCGCGATGGAGGAATATGAAACGCTGGGCGCGTTCCTCGAACATGTGTCGCTAGTCATGGACAATGACGCGCAAGCCGAGGAACGGAAGGTCACGATCATGACCATCCATGCGGCCAAAGGGCTCGAATTCGACACTGTTTTCCTGGCGGGCTGGGAAGAGGGTATTTTCCCTTCGCAACGGGCGTTGGACGAAGGCGGTCTCAACAGTCTGGAGGAAGAACGTCGGCTCGCCTATGTGGCGATTACCCGCGCCAGGAAGCTGTGCGTCATCCTTCATGCGGCGAACCGGAGAATATATGGCCAGTGGACCAGTTCCATCCCGTCGCGGTTCGTAGGCGAGCTACCTCCGGAACATGTCGAGGAGGAAAGCAGCATGGCGGGCGGCGCATCCCTATGGCGTGCCAACTGGTCCGAGCGCGCTGATCCCTTCTCCAACGTGCAACGAGGCAGCGGGCGCGGCCCAGGCTGGCAGCGAGCGCAACAAAGTGGCCAGTTCTCCCGCGAAG
Organism: Sphingobium sp. Cam5-1; assembly: GCF_015693305.1. Lineage (NCBI taxonomy): Bacteria > Pseudomonadati > Pseudomonadota > Alphaproteobacteria > Sphingomonadales > Sphingobiaceae > Sphingobium > Sphingobium sp. Cam5-1. Next base: position 1,144,497 of record NZ_CP065138.1, read on the forward strand.
CCGTGCGGATCGTTGAAGCGCGCGCGTCGGCGGTATACTTAGGCAACAAGGGGCGGGATGATATGCATCTGGGGCTGCGCGTATTTCATCAGAAATTTGGTTACGGCACGATTGCGGAGATCGAGGGCAACAAACTCGAGATCGATTTTGAAACGGCTGGCCGTAAGCGCGTGATGGATAGCTTCGTGCAGCCAGCGTGACCGGGCGCCAGTTAGCATTGTCAAATTTGATGATCCCTCACTGACAATAATGTCATGCAGCGTTAATCTGCTGCCAGACGCTTAGTTTTATTGCTGAGAGAAGACAGGCCAGAGGATAAATAGACGTCCGGAGAGTTGGTGGAGCCTAGCGGGATCGAACCGCTGACCTCCTGCATGCCATGCAGGCGCTCTCCCAGCTGAGCTAAGGCCCCATCGTTGCGCGGCATCATACCGCATCCCAATGGATTGGGCCATGTCCGGCATAGAGCCGTCGGCCGATATAGGATGCCAAGCACCCGCTTGATAGCTTCCGGGCTATACAGGTGAGGCTTGGACCATCCGGAAAACTGGTGGAGCCTAGCGGGATCGAACCGCTGACCTCCTGCATGCCATGCAGGCGCTCTCCCAGCTGAGCTAAGGCCCCGTTACCAGTGTCAGCGCCGCTTGGGACCGGCGCTTCGGAGGTCGCTGCCATTAGGAGGCAGCAACTTCCTTGGCAAGCACAAAATTACTTAATTGTCGTCGTCGCCGTCGTCGGCGGCCGCATCCACGCCGAGGTCATCGTCACCGCCCAGGTCAACGTCATTGTCCGGCGAATCGCCATCATCATCGACATCCAGATCAAGATCCAGATCGTCATCTGCCGTCTCCAGCTCCCCGTCGGCGGTTTCGATAACCTTCTTTGGCGCTTCCTCGTACGGCAGCGGCTGCTTCGACTTCAGGACGGGTTCGGGTTCCCAAGCGGTGTTGCAGTTGATGCAGGTGACCGGGTCGTCCTTGCCCAGGTCATAGAAGCGCGTGGCGCATTTCGGGCAGGTACGCTTCGTGCCCCATTCAGCCTTGACCATGTCCGGCCTTGTCCTTCTTACGAGTGCTTCAACGAATATCACGCGGCGCGACCATGTCGCCCGCGAAGCGACGCGCGCCTTGCCATAGCGGAACCGCGCTGTCAAAAGCCGGGCGCAATTTTTCAGTTTCCTGACAAACGGATTGACCCGTGACCACTTCTTCCGATCAGCCTGTTCCCATGACCTTCTCCGGCGCTCCTCCGCTTGCGGGCAGTGTAAGGGTGCCGGGAGACAAAAGCATTTCGCATCGTTCACTCATGCTCTCTGCACTGGCCGTTGGGGAAAGCCGCGTCGAAGGTCTGTTGGAGGGAGAGGATGTGCTGGCCACTGCCGCCGCAATGCGTGCGATGGGCGCGCAGATCCAACGGGACGATGATGGCATCTGGCACATCCGGGGCGTGGGCGTGGGCGGATTGCTGCAACCCCAAACAGCTTTGGACATGGGCAACAGTGGCACGTCGACCCGCCTCCTCATGGGCCTGGTCGCAAGTCATGGCATCACCGTGACTTTCATCGGAGACGCATCGCTGAGCAAGCGCCCGATGCAGCGCGTCACCGAGCCACTGTCCCATATGGGCGCCAGCTTCACCACCAGCCCCGGACAACGGTTGCCGCTCACCATGCGGGGCGTCTGTCCGGCCGTGGCGCTGGATTATCGCCTTCCGGTCGCATCAGCGCAGGTGAAGTCCGCGATCTTGCTGGCCGGTCTGAACACCCCCGGGGTCACGCGCGTCGTCGAGCCAGTTCCGACTCGCGATCACAGCGAACGGATGCTCAAGGGCTTTGGCGCTGACCTGGACGTAGAAATCGATGCTGATGGATCACGGATCATCACATTAAAAGGCGAGGCCGAACTTCGTCCGCAAGCCATCACCGTACCCGGCGACCCCTCGTCGGCAGCCTTCCCCATGGTCGCCGCGCTACTTGTCCCCGGCTCGAAGATTACTATTGAAAATGTCGGCCTGAATACCACTCGGGCAGGGTTAATTGATCTGCTGCGCGAGATGGGCGGCGACATCGTCATCGAGAACCCGCGCGAAGTCGGCGGGGAGCCGGTGGGAGACATTGTCGTCACTGCCTCCCGACTTACGGGCGTCGAACCAGACCCCGCCCGCGCGCCCTCCATGATCGATGAATATCCGGTCGCTTTCATCGCGGCCGCACTCGCCGAAGGACGCAGCACCTTCCGAGGCCTTGAAGAATTGCGGGTCAAGGAATCTGATCGCATCGCCACCATGGCGGCGGGCCTCCGCACCATCGGCGTGAGAGTGGAGGAACTGGAGGACGGCATCGTCATTGAGGGAAGCGGAGGTACGCTTCTGCCCGGCGGCGGTCCCATCGCGACGAAGCTGGATCATCGTATCGCCATGAGCTTTGCGGTGGCCGGTCTTGTGTCCAAAAACGGCGTCACCATCGATGACATGCGCCCGGTCGCGACCAGCTTCCCCGGCTTTACCGCGCTCTTGCAAACACTCGGCGCGATAGCGTGAATTTCGATTTTCCCAACGTGGTTGGCCTTCTTGGTAGCGGCCTCATGGTTATTGCTTACGCCTACAGCAATATGGCGAAGGCGCTGAACTTCACGCTCTTCAATTTTCTCAACCTGATCGGTTCGTTGCTGCTGATCTTCTCACTGACGGTTCATTTCAATGTCGCATCGATGGCGCTGGAGGTAGTCTGGGCCTTTATAGCCGTCATTGGCCTCGCCAAGACGTTGCGGAAAGGCAAAGCAGAATGATCATCGCCGTCGACGGTCCTGCGGCATCCGGCAAAGGTACGATCGCCAAGGCGCTCGGACGCCATTACGGGTTGCCTGTGCTGGACACCGGCCTGCTCTATCGTGCGGTCGGGCTTGCTGTGCTAAAAGCCGGGGGCGATCCGGACCACGAAGCCGATGCGGTTTCCGCTTGTGATTTTGACGATTCAGTCCTGTGTGACCCTGCGCTGCGGAGCGAGGCCGTTGGTTCACTCGCTTCCCGCGTTTCCATCCACCCGAGCGTTCGCCAGGCGCTCGTCCAGCGACAGCGCGATTTTGCGACCCGACCGGGTGGCGCAATACTTGATGGCCGCGATATCGGGACGGTGATCGCGCCGGATGCGGATGCGAAGATCTTCGTTACCGCGAGCGTTCACGTGCGCGCCAAGCGTCGCTATGATGATGCGCTTTCCCATGGTGGACACCCGGACATGGATAGCCTGATCGCAGATATTCAGGCACGCGACACTCGCGACATGAGCCGCGATCATGCGCCGTTGCGAATGGCTGATGGCGCGGACTTGCTCGACACCAGCAATTTGACTATAGACGCCGCCGTCCAGCAGGCGATTGCTCTGGTGGACGCCCAGTTGGAACGTCGGCAACAGGCCTGACGCGATGACGGCGCTTGGGATTCCCAGGCGCCCTTTTCGCTTATCCAAAGAGCGTCTCACCCGACATGGCCGAACGGATGTTCGCATGGGCATTCGGCCGTGCGGACGGTTTGGCCTCAAAGACCACCGGATACAACCGGTAGGCCAGCAATGACGAGTGAAGGACTTAAACATGGCCTCTACGGCATTCCCCTCGCGCGACGATTTCGCCGCGCTTCTCAATGATTCTCTCGGTGGCGAGGACGGCGGATTCGAAGGTCGCGTCGTCAAGGGCACCGTTACCGGCATCGAAAACGACATGGCGCTGATCGACGTCGGCCTGAAGTCGGAAGGCCGCGTGCCGCTGCGCGAATTCGCTGCGCCGGGCCAGAAGGCTGACCTGAAGGTCGGCGACGAAGTCGAAGTCTATGTCGATCGCGTCGAAAACGCCCATGGCGAAGCCATGCTGTCGCGCGACCGCGCTCGCCGCGAAGCCGCCTGGGACAAGCTGGAATCCGAGTTCACCGAAAATGCTCGCGTCGAAGGCGTCATCTTCGGCCGCGTCAAAGGCGGCTTCACCGTCGATCTCGACGGCGCCGTGGCGTTCCTCCCCGGCTCACAGGTCGATATCCGCCCAGTGCGCGACGTCACCCCGCTGATGGACATTCCGCAGCCCTTCCAGATCCTGAAGATGGATCGCCGCCGCGGCAACATCGTCGTGTCGCGCCGCGCCATTCTGGAAGAAACGCGCGCCGAACAGCGCAGCGGCCTCATACAGACGCTGGCCGAAGGTCAGATCATCGAAGGCGTCGTCAAGAACATCACCGACTATGGTGCGTTCGTTGACCTGGGGGGCATCGACGGCCTGCTGCACGTCACCGACCTCAGCTATAAGCGCATCAACCACCCGAACGAGATGATCAACATCGGCGACACCGTCCGCGTTCAGATCATCCGCATCAACCGCGACACCCAGCGCATCAGCCTTGGCATGAAGCAGTTGGAAAGCGATCCGTGGGAGGGCGCCGCTGCCAAGTATCCGATCGGCGCCAAGCTGTCGGGCCGCGTCACGAACATCACCGAATATGGTGCGTTCGTCGAACTGGAGCCGGGCATCGAAGGTCTGGTCCACGTTTCGGAAATGTCGTGGACCAAGAAGAACGTCCATCCCGGCAAAATCGTTTCGACCAGCCAGGAAGTCGAAGTTCTGGTTCTGGAAGTCGATCCCGAAAAGCGTCGTATCTCGCTCGGCCTCAAGCAGGCCCAGAACAATCCGTGGGACAGCTTTGCCGAACGTCACCCGATCGGTTCGACCGTCGAGGGCGAAGTCAAGAACGCGACCGAGTTCGGCCTTTTCATCGGCCTGGACGGCGACGTCGATGGCATGGTCCACATGTCGGACATCGCATGGGGCATTTCGGGCGAAGACGCGCTGGCTCTGCATCGCAAGGGTGAGTCGGTTCAGGCCGTCGTTCTCGACATCGACGTCGAGAAGGAGCGCATCAGCCTTGGCATGAAGCAGCTTGAGCGTGGCGGCCCGGCCGCTGGCGGCACCACCGCCGCTGCAGCTGGTCTGAACAAGAACCAGACGGTCACCGTCACGGTTCTGGAAGTTCGCGACGGCGGTCTGGAAGTCCAGGCTGGCGATGACGGCGCAACCGGCTTCATCAAGCGCAGCGACCTTGGCCGCGACCGCGACGAGCAGCGTTCGGAGCGTTTCCAGATCGGTCAGAAATTCGACGCACTGGTTACGGGCTTCGATCGCGCCAAGAAGCCGACCTTCTCGATCAAGGCTCTGCAGATTGCAGAAGAGAAGCAGGCAGTCGCTCAATATGGCTCGTCCGACAGCGGTGCATCGCTCGGCGACATCTTGGGCGAAGCGCTGAAGGCCAAGAACGAAGGCTAATCCCTTCGGATACAACTAAAGTAATAGGCCCGTCGGAACTTCTTCCGGCGGGCTTTTTCTATCCCAAAATGAGAAAACAACTACCGACATTGGATAATTGTCATGTGGGTAGGGACTCACTATGACTAAACTGGGAACCAGAAGGGGGAGCTGGAGGACCAATGATACGCTCGGAATTAATTCAGACTCTGGCAGAGGAAAATCCGGACCTTGGCCTTCAAGAGGTCGAGAGGATTGTAGACCTCTTCTTCAAAGAGATTGTTGACCGCCTGTCGGGTGGCGGCCGGGTAGAATTGCGCGGTTTCGGCGCCTTTACCACTCGTGCGCGAGATGCGCGGACTGGGCGTAATCCGCGCACCGGCGAGCAAGTTCCTGTTTCAGCCAAGCGGGTGCCCTACTTCAAACCTGGCAAGGAAATGCGCGAACGGCTGAACAGCAAGGCGCAGTGAACGCCAGCACATCTTGACCTGCGCGTTCGGAAAGGTCAGTGGGAGCGCCACGCGGACGTGGCGAAATCGGTAGACGCAGCGGACTTAAAATCCGCCTCCCCCTGGGAATGCGGGTTCAAGTCCCGCCGTCCGCACCAGGGGTGTCACGCATAGGCACGTGAATTTGCCGCAAGGCTGGATATTCTGCCGCGCTTACAGCAATGATGGCGTATGGCTGGTGCAATCAATCCACAAAGTTTCAGCGATTCCCTCGTCATCTTGGGGGCCGCCGGGCTGGTGATCCCCGGCTTTGCACGCTTGAGGATCAGTCCCGTCATTGGCTTCATTCTGGTCGGGCTAGCTGTCGGCCCATCGGGCCTTGGCGCGCTGGTCGCTGAATATCCGTGGCTTTATCATGTCACCATCTCAAACAGAGGAGCGATTGAACCATTCGCTGAGCTTGGTGTCATATTACTTCTCTTCTCGATCGGACTTGAGCTCAGCTTTCGCCGCCTCTGGACAATGCGCGCCCAAGTGTTCGGGGTCGGCGCCGCCGAACTAATCGGCGGCGCGGCGCTGATTGCTTTGGGCCTCTACTTTCTGGGGCAACCAACCGCAGGGGCTGTCGGATTGGGCCTTGCCCTGGCCCTTTCCTCAACGGCCGTGGTGCTCCCTATGGTCGGCACGCAAAGCGCTGTGGGCCGGGCCGCCTTCGCGATGCTATTGTTTGAGGATCTGGCGCTGGTCCCCATAATATTCATGCTCGGCGCCCTCGCGCCGTCAGTAGCCTCCAGTCCCGACGGTGCCTGGGGCGAGCTGGCCGATACCTTGCTAAAAGGCGGCTTCACGATCGCGGTGATGCTCGTTCTTGGCCGCATCTTCCTGTCACATATCTTCAGCCAGGCCGCGCGGACCAAAAGCCCTGAAGTGTTTCTTGCAGCCAGTCTGCTAGTTGTCATCGTTTCGAGCATCGCGACTTCGCTCGCAGGCCTTTCGCCAATCGTCGGTGCACTACTGGCAGGCCTACTCATCGCAGAGACCGAATATCATGGTGAGGTGGAAGTGATGACAGCGCCTTTCAAAGGGCTGGCGCTTGGTGTGTTCCTTATCACTGTGGGCATGAGCCTGGACGTCCGGGTGATCCTGGCGAACTGGCCTAGCCTTGTTCTTGCGGTCGTTGGGGTTGTCCTGGTCAAAACATTGGTCACCGCCGCGCTCCTCTATTTTTCGGGCGCGCGAAAGGGTGTGGCTCTCGAAGTTGGCGTGCTGATGGCAAGTCCTTCTGAAACGACCCTCATCGTGCTCTCGACAGCAGCAGCAGCCAAGCTCATCCTCCCGTCGACCGCCGCCTTTTGGCAGATCGTCACGGCCATCGGCCTGACCATCACGCCACTTCTCGCGCGTATCGGTCACGACATTGCACGCAGGCTGGAAATGGCGCTTGGCGAGGAAGCGCCAGAGCTACAGCAGGAAAGTACCGAGGCGGCGGCGGTCGTAATCGGGTTCGGGCGCGTCGGGCGAATGGTGTGCGATCTGCTTCGCCTACACAACCAGCGTTTCACCGTTGTCGAGTCGGATCCTGACGTAGTTGCGGAGGGGCGTCGTGGCGGCTACCCCATCCTCTTCGGTGATGTGGCGCGGGTCGAAATGCTCGACAAGCTCCGTTTGGGCCATGCGCGAGCGTTGATCCTTACCATGGACGACCCCGTGCTTTCGGTGCGTGTCACGAAACGGGTGCGTGGGTGGGTGCCCGATTTGCCGATCATCGCCCGTGCGCGCGATACTGATCATGCGGCACAGCTCTACCAGGCGGGCGCAAGCGATGCGGTTCCCGAGACGCTTGAAAGCTCATTACAACTCGCAGAAACGGCGCTCGTCGACCTGGGCGTGGCGATGGGGCCGGTTATTGCCTCGATCCATCAAACGCGTGAGGACTTGCGCATGGGCATTAAAGATGCGGCGCAGATGGATACCGCTCCGAAACTGAGGCGACTCCGCCCTGACGAGGTGCCTAAGGTCCAATAGCTACAGCATTGTCAGGCCCCGTGCCGGACATGCCGCTCCCATCCCAATTCGGTTCCTTGTCCATCCGTTCCAATATTGTGCTTGCGGTCTCAGCAAGGTCACCGCCATGGGGGTTATAGGCCACGGGCAGTAAATTGCGTTGCGCCTCCTTGCGGTCACCGATACGCAATTGCTGCATCGCCAGAGTCATACGTAGGCCGAGATCAAAGGGCGCCAGTTCCGACGCGCGCTCCAGTCCTTGAAGCGCGAGCGAAGATGGCGTTTTACCCTGCCGGGCAAAGCTGTCATAATAATAGAAGAGCGGCAGCGGATGGTCATTTTCTATGCGATTGAGTGCAATGAAAGTGGCGCGCGCTTGCTTATAGCCCTCGTCCTGATCCGGGGCATCTGGCGCCATGCGATAAAGGGAAAGCCCCTTCTGGACATAGGCGTTGACCTGCTTCGGGTCGTTAGCCAGGGCAGCATCTGCTGCGGCGATCGCTTCCTTGTCGTTCCCAGCGTCGTGTTCGGCCTCCGCCAACGCGGATAGGACGGCTGGATCTTTCGGGAAGCGCGAAGCTATGGCGCGCGCGTCCGTCAGTACGGCCTTGGCCCCTTCATCGTCGACGCCGCGCCGGGAACGAATGATGACCGGCATCATTGCGTTTGCTCCCGCACTTACCCCTTGCACGACAACGGGGCCGGTTTTGATCATGCTGGCTGGCAGCTTAAGCATGGTCATGCGGGATTTGAGCAGATAGCGGTCTAACTCGTGTTCGAGCTGGCCGAAATCTCCAAACGCTTCGATCGCAGCAGATCGCGGGTCCTTACCCTGGGAAATAAGGGTGAAGTAGCGCGAAAGCTGGCCTTTCCTGTCGGGGCTGAAAGTCAGGTAATGATAAAGCAGCCAGCTCTTGCCATAGAACGCATCATACCCCTTGCCTCGGCGCTTTTCATAGGCGGCGGGATCAAGCAGATCGTTCGCGGTCACGTCGATCGCCATATAAAGCTCATAGGCGCGATGCTGCGCGGGCCGCCCGAGTTCAACCCCGCCATCACTGGGAAAAGCGGCTGACGAAAAGAACTCCGCCGCACCTTCCGACATCCAGCGCGGCATCGGGAAGTTGCTCGATCCGATCAGAAAATAATGCGCATATTCATGGAGCAACGTGATCATCGACGTGTCGATTTGACCGTGCGTCGCTCTGACCCGGGGAACGATCGCGACTGATCCTCCAGCACGGGGTGTGTAAAATCCGCCTATATATTGCGAATTGGCCCCATACAGCTTTCGGACCTGGGCTTCACTGCTCACTACATAGATAGTCAGTCGATTGGAGGGGCTAGGACGGAGGTTCGGCGTTCCCGTGACCGCCGCCATGGCTGCATGGTAGCTTTCAAGCTGCTGCGAGAAGAGGCGAGCGTCGGTTGCCCGAGCTTCGGCATAGACGACGAAATGGTCGCTCGAAGCTTCCAGCCATTCAGCACGCGCTGCAGCGGGAACCAGCAGTAAACAGATAGCAACAAGAAACCGCATGATCCCCCCGATCATTGCCTCTCATCAGATTAGCGGTGATGACAGCAGAAACAAGATGGCGAAAGCGCAGCTTAAGCATCGCCTCCTTGTCGGCGGTTTTCGAAACCTGGAGTTCTTATGCCGGAACGCTGGCCAAGGCCGCCTTGACCGCGTCAATCGCGGCGCCCGCCTTTTCTGCCTCCGGTCCACCGCCCTGAGCCATGTCCGGACGGCCGCCGCCGCCCTTCCCGCCTAGCGCTTCCACGCCCGCACGGACAAGATCGACGGCGCTGATCGTGCCGGTAAGGTCATCCGTTACACCTACCGCGATGCTGGCCCGGCCGTCCACCACGGCGAGTACGGCGGACACCCCGCTGCCCAGCGCGGCCTTGTTCTGGTCAACGATCCCGCGCAGTTCCTTGGGATCAAGCCCTTCGATGACCTGGCCGATGAAGTCGATCTGGCCAACCTTTTCAGGGCCAACTGCCTGAGCGCCGCTACCACCGCCGAGGGCCAGAGCCTTCTTCGCTTCGGCCAATTCGCGTTCGAGCTTACGGCTCTGTTCCACCAGAGCGGCGATGCGCGCGGGCACCTCTTCAGGTGTGGTCTTGAGCGCGGCGGCCGATTGGCGCAGGCGATCTTCGCGGTCGGTCAACCACAGGCGGGCCGCCTCTCCAGTCAGTGCCTCAATGCGGCGAACTCCTGAAGATACCGCGCTTTCGGAGATGATTTTGAAAATCGCGATGTCGCCCGTCGCGCGGACGTGGGTGCCGCCGCACAGCTCGACCGAATAGCTGTTCGCGTCGCCCTTGCCCATGGAAAGAACGCGGACCTCGTCGCCATATTTTTCGCCGAACAGAGCCATAGCGCCCGCCGCGATAGCATCATCGGGCGTCATGAGGCGCGTCGTGACGCTCTCATTGTGGCGGACTTGTTCGTTCACCAAGCTTTCAATCGAGGCGATTTGACTGTGCGTCAGCGCTTCGGGATGCGAGAAGTCGAAGCGGAGACGATCGGGCGCCACGAGGCTCCCTTTCTGCGTCACATGAGCGCCCAAAGTGTTCCGGAGCGCGGCATGGAGCAGGTGGGTAGCGCTATGATTCGCCCGGATGCGATCGCGGCGGTCAGTGTCGACGGTGAGATGCACCGTATCGCCAACCTTGATGCTGCCCGTCCCAATTTTTGCTCGATGCGCGTGCAGTCGACCAAGTGGCTTTGCGGTATCTTCTACATCAGCCACCAGACCAGACAGCGACGTAATCGTGCCAGCGTCGCCCATCTGGCCGCCGCTTTCGCCGTAGAATGGCGTCTGATTTGTGATGACCGTGACCGTATCACCGGCTGATGCGCTGTCGAAGTTCACACCGTCCTTGACGATCGCCAGCACCTCGCCCTCGCCCTCGGTCGAGCTGTAGCCGATGAACTCGGTATTGCCCGTTTTCTCGGCAATATCGAACCAGATTTCGTCAGAGGCCTTTTCACCCGAGCCCTTCCACGCAGCGCGGGCGGCGGCTTTCTGCTCGGCCATCGCGGCGTCGAAGCCTTGACGATCGACGCCCAAGCCGCGTGAACGCAGCGCATCTTCAGTCAGGTCATAGGGGAAACCAAAGGTGTCGTAGAGCTTGAACGCGGTTTCGCCCGGCAACGTGCCGCCTTCGGAAAGGTCGACCGTCGCTTCGTCGAGCAGCTTGAGGCCCTTTTCCAACGTCTGGCGGAAGCGGGTTTCCTCTCGCAGCAGCGTTTCCTCGATCAGCGGCTGAGCGCGGACCAGTTCCTGATAGGCGCCGCCCATTTCGGAGACGAGGCTACCGACCAAGCGGTGCATCAACGGTTCCTTCGCGCCGATGATATGCGCGTGGCGCATGGCGCGGCGCATGATGCGGCGCAGGACATAGCCACGGCCTTCGTTGGCGGGCAGCACCCCGTCCGCGATCAGGAAGCTGGTAGAGCGGAGATGGTCCGCGATGACCCGGTGGCTGGCCTTGAAGTCGCCATCAGTCGCGGTCTTGGTCAGCGCGCCCGATTCCTCGATCAGCGCCTTGAAAGTGTCGGTGTCGTAATTGTCGTGGACGCCCTGAAGCACGGCCGCGACGCGTTCCAGCCCCATGCCGGTGTCGATGCTGGGCTTGGGCAGTTCAGATACGATCTCGTTCGCTTCCTGCTCATATTGCATGAAGACGAGGTTCCAGATCTCGACGAACCGATCGCCATCCTCTTCCGGCGATCCCGGAGGGCCGCCCCAGATATGATCGCCATGGTCGTAGAAAATTTCCGAACAGGGACCGCAGGGGCCGCTGTCGCCCATGGCCCAGAAATTATCCTTGGTCGGAATGCGGATGATCTTATGCTCAGGAAGGCCGGCGATCTTCTTCCACAGGTCGAAGGCTTCGTCGTCGGTATGATAGACGGTCGCGGTCAGCTTTTCCGCCGGGATGCCCCATTCCTTGGTCAACAGGGTCCAGGCATGAGTGATCGCCTGTTCCTTGAAATAGTCGCCGAAGCTGAAATTGCCGAGCATTTCAAAGAAAGTATGGTGGCGCGCGGTATAGCCGACATTGTCGAGGTCGTTGTGCTTACCGCCTGCACGTACTGACTTCTGACTGCTGGTGGCGGTCGTGTAGGGCCGTGATTCCAAGCCCGTAAAGACATTCTTGAACGGCACCATGCCCGCGTTGACGAACATCAGCGTCGGGTCGTTATGCGGCACCAGAGGCGCTGAAGGAACGATGGTGTGGCCGTTCGCCCCGAAATAGTCGAGGAAGGAGCGGCGAATGTCGTTAGTCGATGTCATGCGCGCGATTTAGTGGGAAGCGCCCCGGCGCACAAGCGGGGCTTTTCATCGCAGCGGTCAAGTGGGGTCTCTTATCCGACAAGACACGCAAATCGGCCATTTACGGGCGTGTCGGCATTGCCCCTATCCCAAATCAATAATAAGGCCGGGTCATGGACGACAACACCCGCCGCGCAGCCTTGGATTATCACCGCTTTCCGCAGCCGGGGAAGCTACGGATAGAACCTACCAAGCGCATGGTGAACCAGCGCGACCTGGCGCTGGCCTATTCTCCCGGCGTGGCCGCTCCCTGCCTGGACATCGCCGAAGACCCCGACAAGGCGATGGACTATACGGCGCGCGGCAATCTGGTCGCGGTGATCTCCAACGGCACGGCCGTACTGGGGCTGGGTGCCATCGGTGCGCTTGCCTCCAAGCCGGTGATGGAGGGCAAGGCTGTCCTCTTCAAGAAGTTCGCCGACATCGATGTGTTTGACATCGAGGTGGACACGACCGACCCCGAAAAGTTCATTGAGGCCGTGGCGCTGCTGGAACCGACATTCGGCGGCATCAATCTGGAAGATATCAAGGCGCCGGAATGTTTCGCCATCGAGGCGGAGCTCAAGAAGCGGATGAAGATTCCGGTCTTCCATGACGATCAACATGGAACTGCGATCGTCGTGGCGGCCGCAGTGCGAAACGCGCTGGTCTTGCAGGGCAAGACATTGGCAGAAGCGCGACTGGTTACATCCGGTGCCGGAGCGGCGGCGCTGGCCTGTGTCGACCTTTTGGTGTCGATGGGCCTGCCAGTCGAGCATGTGACGCTGACCGACAAGGATGGCGTCATCCATTCAGGCCGCGAGGGCATGTTGCCCAACATGGCCCGTTACGCGCGCGAGACCAATGCGCGGACTTTGCCCGAAGTGCTGCCGGGGGCTAATATTTTCCTGGGTCTGTCGGCGCCGGGGGTGTTGAAGCCTGAATGGCTTCCCCTGCTCGCGCCCAATCCGCTGATCTTTGCCTTAGCGAATCCGGAGCCGGAGATCCGGCCCGAGGTCGCGCGCGAGGCACGGCCCGACGCCATCGTTGCGACCGGGCGCTCCGACTATCCCAATCAGGTCAATAACGTTCTGTGCTTCCCCTATATGTTCCGGGGGGCACTGGATGCGCGGGCGACAGAGATTAACGAGGCCATGAAGGCCGCAGCGGCGGAAGCGATCGCCGGGCTTGCCCGGTTGCCTGCGCATGACAGCGTTGCGCAGGCCTATGGTGGGCGGCGGTTGGCGTTCGGGCCGGACTATATCATTCCGACGCCCTTCGACCCGCGCCTGATAGCGGAGATTGCGCCCGCAGTGGCCAAGGCGGCAATGGACAGCGGCGTGGCGAAGCGATCTTTGGATATCGAAGCCTATCGCCGGTCGCTTGCCCAACAGAACACACGATCGGCGCAGCTGATGCTGCCGGTGTTCGAGGCCGCACGGGGCACCTGCCGCCGCATCGCTTATGGCGAAGGCGAGGATGAGCGCGTGCTGCGCGCGATCCAGGACGGTCTGGACGAGGGAATCGTTCGCCCCGTCATCGTCGCCAGGCGGCGGATATTGAAGGATAAACTGCCAAGTCTTGGTCTGCGTTTCGAACTGGACCGCGATGTGGAGGTGGTCGATCCGGAAACCGATCACGAACTGCTCGGGCAGCTGGTGGATGCCTATCGTGCCATCGCAGCGCGCAAAGGCGTCCCAGCAGCCGAGTTGTTGCGTCACGTATACCGGCGCCCGACAGTCACGGCGGCGATGCTGCTGCGCACCGGACGCGTCGATGCGGCGCTGGTGGGCGGGAACAGCGAATATTGGGGTCAGGTGGAACATGTCCTGAGGATCATCGAGCGTCGACCGGGACATAGTCGCGTCTATGCGCTGTCGGGACTGATCCTGGACGCAGGCGCGCTGTTCATCGCCGATACGCATATGGTCCCCGATCCGACACCCGAGCAGGTGGCTGAGATGGCTATCGCGGGCGCTACCGAGCTTCGGCATTTCGGCCTTGCGCCGCGCGTGGCGCTTCTTTCGCATTCGAACTTTGGAGCTTCGCACAGCCCCAGCGCGCGGAAGATGCGGACGGCGTTGCAGCTGGTGCAGGCACAGGCGCCGGATCTGCTCGTCGATGGTGAAATGCATGCTGATGTCGCCCTCAGCCAATCGCTGCGGGAACGGTTGGTGCCAGATACTCGCTTTGAAGGGCCTGCCAATCTGCTGGTGATGCCAAACCTTGATTCGGCGAATATCACCCTCACCGCGCTGTCCGCCTCATCCAGCTCACCGACTGTGGGACCGATGCTGATGGGGCTGGCACAACCCATTCACGTGCTGACGCCAGGCGTTACCGCTCGCGGCGTCCTGAACCTGACCGCGATCGCGGCGGCCGAGGTGGATCGGGAAGGCTGAGCTTAACCTTTTGCATGCAATAAAATGGGCATGGCGCGATTGATCCGGAATGTAGCGAAAGCGGCGGGGCCGAAGCTGATCATAGGCGGCGTGCTTGGCGCTGCCGGTTTGCTGGTGAGTGTTTATGTGGATCGCGGGCGCGATCTTGAGGCCTCGCCGCATAAGGCCGCCTCGCCTGAAAGCGCTCCTGCCAAGGCACTGATCGAGCGAAGCCGGTCACAGCCACTGCCCGTCAGTCCGCATGCACTGGTGGTCAAAAGCGTGCTGCCGATCGAGGGGCCGTTCCGCCATGGCGACTATGTCTGGGATGAGAGCCAAGCGCCTGCGACGGGTCCGGTCATCATCACGGTGGACCTGAAAGCTCAGACGCTGTCAGCTTTTCGCGCTGGCCATGAAATCGGTGCGGCGGTGATCCTCTATGGCGCCGATGACAAGCCCAGCCCCTTGGGCGCCTTCCCCATTACGCAGAAGGACGCGGACCATGTGTCCAACCTTTATGATGCGCCGATGCCCTACATGCTGCGACTGACGAATGATGGCGTGGCGATCCATGGCAGCGACGTCAAATGGGGCAGCGCCACCCACGGTTGCATCGGCGTACCGACCGCCTTCGCGCGCAAGCTGTTCGCGGCGGTGAAGCTGGGGGACCTGGTGATCATCACGCAGGGCAAAATGCTGGACACCAGCCAGGTCCGAGACGCCGGCTGAACTGCGTCAATCCTGTTCGCAAAGCGGATTGCCATCGTGCCCGGTGGCGCGCAGCGCAGCGCTGGCATCGCTCGATGCGCGGGGGAAGCTGACGCCTTCGAGTGAGCCTCGTCCTTCGCAAAGATCAGCGCACTTCAGGTCGAGAACACCGGGGAAGGCGATCTGATCGCCATCATATGGGGCGACGATAATGCAACCCCCGGCCCGATCGAAGCTGAGTATCAGCTTGTCTCCGGCTCGCTTTGCGGAACCCCGACCCCAACAGCGTTGATCCTCGCCGAAAATGGCTTCAGCGCCGAAGCGGAAATCGCCGGATCGGCCGGGGATGATGCACAGGCTGTCGCTGCCCGCCTCATGACGCCGATGGAAAAGTCCGACGGGAGACGATCTGGAGGTATCTGCGATGACGCCGCTTTCAATGGCCGCGCGTTCCAGCCCGGACGTCGAGGCGGTATTGCCTGCCGAACTCGCGGAGCCCCCGCCGTCCCCCTGGCACCCGACCAGTAGCGGCAGAATGACGAGGCTATTCCACCGTATCGACAGCAGTCAGTCCTTCCGGGCCTACGCGGCGAAAGAAGCAGGATCGCGCGCCTGTGTGGCATGTCGGACCTGCCGGAACCGCTTTCACCCAAACCGCGTCCTGGTCGCAATCGATCCGGATGTCGCGCACCTCCAGCATGTGGCCCGACGTCTCGCCCTTTTTCCATAGCGACTGGCGGCTGCGCGACCAGAAATGCGCCAATCCGGTTTCCACGGTCAGCGCCAGCGCTTCCGCATTCATATGGGCGACCATCAGCACTTCACCGCTGCCAGCATCAGTTACGACCGCTGTGATCAGTCCGTCACGATCATATTTGGGATTGAGGGTCAGGCCCTTGTCACGCGCATCGTCCATAGTCGGGCTATAGTCCGGTGGAGGGCTCATGCGAAGCCCATCGCGTCAGAAAAAGGAGGAAAATGGGGCGATCGAGGGGATCCGAACCCCCGACCTCTGGTACCACAAACCAGCGCTCTAACCAACTGAGCTACGATCGCCACAGGGCCGTTCGGCCCAAGAGAGATGCGGCACATATGCGGCGATTGGATAGTCGTCAAGCTGGCAAATGCGTGCGCACGATGGAAAAAGAAACGGGGCGCCGACCGATTGGCCCGCGCCCCTCTTCCCTCTGTTCAGTACATGGTCGCAACGAGGCTTTCTCACCTTCGGCGACGCTACTCTCCTAAACCAATCAGGCCGCGACGCCCAACATCTTGGTTTCTGGATCAGGCGCCCCGCAAGGCGCCGTCCCGCTTGTTAGTTGACCGAGTCCTTCAGACCCTTGCCCGCCTTGAACTTAGGCTGGGCCGACGCCTTGATGGTCATCGTTTCGCCAGTACGTGGATTGCGGCCGGTGGACGCCTTGCGCTGCGAAACGGAAAAGGTGCCGAAGCCCACGAGCCGCACTTCGTCGCCCTTCTTGAGTGCAGACGAAATGGAATCGAATACGCCTTCGACGGCCTTGCTGGCGTCGCTTTTGCTAAGACCGCTGCTTTCGGCAACAGCGCTGATCAAATCCTGCTTGTTCATACCTTGGGAACCCCCTTCTAACTGTGTGAATAGCTAAGGAATCGCGGCGTCGGCGGCGCAATAAGGCCCAGCTTTGATCGGCTGTCAAAGGGAAAGCGACAAAGCCACCATCTCCAGTGAGATTTTCAACCATAGGTTTAAATCTCACTGAAAGTGGCGGCTAATTACCGTTGTGCTTGCAATCAGTGGCGAAGCGTCGCGTCGCCATCCCGCCCCGCAGCCGGACTCGGCTGTGCGGCCAGGTCATCTTCTTCTGTCCAGGCGATCGCTTCAGGCACTGAAATCAACGCGCGGGCAAGCACTTCATCCACATGGGAAACGGGTACGATTTCCAGCCCTTCCCTGATATTTGCCGGAATTTCCGCCAAATCCTTTTCATTCTCCGCCGGGATCAGCACCGTCTTGATACCGCCCCGCAGCGCTGCGAGGAGCTTTTCCTTGAGGCCGCCGATCGGAAGCACACGGCCTCGCAGCGTCACCTCGCCCGTCATGGCGACATCCTTGTGAACAGGGATGCCGGTCAATGTCGAGACGATGCTCGTCACCATGCCGATACCTGCGGACGGTCCATCCTTTGGCACCGCACCTTCGGGAAGGTGGATGTGGATGTCCTTGCGGGTGAAGATGCTGGGCTTAATACCGTAGCCGGGCGAACGCGCCTTCACATAGGAAAAGGCCGCCTGCACGGATTCGTTCATCACCTCGCCAAGCTTGCCGGTGGTCCGGATGGCGCCCTTTCCAGGAACGGTGACAGCTTCGATGGTCAGTAGCTCGCCACCCACTTCGGTCCAGGCGAGGCCAGTGACGGCGCCGATCTGGTTCTCCTCCTCACCGACGCCGTGGCGGAACTTCCGCACCCCGGCATATTCAGCAAGATTTTCCGGCGTGATCGTGACCTTCTCGAAAACGCCTTCCAGAATCTTGCGGAGCGCCTTGCGGGCAATCCGCGCAACTTCCCGTTCAAGCGTGCGGACGCCAGCCTCACGCGTATAGTAGCGGATAAGATCACGGATCGCGGCTTCGGTGACTTCCACCTCGCCTTCCTTGAGGCCGTGAGCGTCGATCTGCTTTTGCAGCAAGTGGCGCTGCGCAATCTCGACCTTCTCATCCTCGGTATAGCCTTCCAGCCGGATGATCTCCATGCGGTCCAGCAGTGGCTGCGGCAAGTTCAGCGAGTTGGCGGTCGTGACGAACATCACGTCCGAAAGATCGACATCGATTTCCAGATAATGGTCCTGGAACTTGCTGTTCTGTTCCGGATCCAGCACCTCCAGCAGCGCGGAGGCCGGATCGCCACGGAAATCCTGGCCCAGCTTGTCGATCTCATCCAGCAGGAAGAGCGGGTTCATCGTTCCCGCCTTCTTGAGGTTGGTCACGATCTTGCCCGGCAGAGACCCGATATAGGTGCGGCGATGGCCACGGATTTCAGCCTCGTCGCGCACGCCGCCAAGTGACTGGCGCACGAATTCGCGTCCCGTCGCCTTGGCGATCGAGCGGCCGAGCGAGGTCTTGCCGACGCCCGGAGGGCCGACGAGGCACAGGATCGGCCCCTTCAGCTTGTTAGTGCGGGCCTGCACTGCGAGATATTCGATGATCCGGTCCTTGACCTTCTCCAGTGCGAAATGATCCTCGTCCAGGATCGCTTGCGCACGCTTCAGATCGGTCTTGACCTTGCCCTTCTTGCCCCACGGCAAGCCCAGAAGCACGTCGAGATAGTTACGCACGACCGTGGCTTCAGCCGACATGGGCTGCATGCCCTTGAGTTTCTTGAACTCGGCCGTCGCCTTTGCGCGCGCTTCCTTGCTGAGCTTCGTCTTGGCAATCTTGTCGGCGAGTTCGGCGAGTTCATCACCCTCTTCGCCTTCGCCATTACCCAGTTCACGCTGGATCGCCTTGAGTTGCTCGTTCAAATAATATTCGCGCTGGGTCTTTTCCATCTGCCGCTTTACGCGACCGCGAATCTTCTTTTCGACCTGAAGGACGCCAAGCTCGCCTTCCATGAAGGCGAAGACCATCTCCAGACGCTTTACGGGATCAGCCTCCACCAGCAGCGATTGCTTGTCGGCGACCTTTACGTTGATGTTGGCGGCCACGGCGTCGGCCAGGCGACCTGCATCCTCGATCTCACGAAGCTGAACCGGCGTTTCGGCAGGCAGCTTCTTGTTGAGCTTCGCGTAATTTTCAAATTGCTCGGCGACGGAGCGCATCAACGCCTCGGCTTCAGGCCCTTCGGCTGCGACCTCATCGACTGGATTGACTTCAGCGATCAGATGGTTGTCGGCCGAGCTGATCGACTGCAGTTGCGCGCGATGCTTTCCTTCGACCAACACGCGGACGGTGCCGTCCGGCAGCTTCAGCAGCTGCAACACGATCGCGACGACCCCGGTGTCGTACAGCGAGTCACGGTTCGGATCATCCTCCGCAGGGTCAAGCTGCGACACGAGGAAGATTTCCTTATTTCCTTCCATCGCCGACTCAAGGGCAGAGACGCTCTTGTCGCGACCGACGAAGAGCGGGACGATCATCTGCGGGAAAACCACGATGTCGCGCAACGGAAGGAGGGGATATTGCGTAGTCATTGAATCTCCGGCGGGCCGCACGATTATTTCCTCTGCCATGCGGTTCATGGCTTTATGGGGACAGTCGGGGCCTCATTCAATTGGTGCCGTCCTTTTGAATGGACTGTTATCCGAGTGCCGATCAGAAAGGCAGCTTGAACCCCGGCGGAAGCGGGAGGCCGCTCGTCATCTTCGACATTTCCGCAGAACTTACTTCGTCCGCTTTCTTGCGAGCGTCATTGAAAGCTGCGGCTACCAAATCCTCAAGCATCTGCTTTTCGCTAGGAGCGAGCAGGCTGTCGTCGATCGACACGCCCACGATACGCCCCTTGGCCGAAGCGCGGACCTTTACCAGACCGCCGCCTGCGGCTCCCTCAACCTCGATCTTGTCGAGATTGTCCTGTGCGCGTTGCAGCTCTTCCTGCACGCGGCTGGCCATGCCCAATATTTCGTTCAGATCCTTCATCGCTCTGCGCTCCATGCTTCGGTCCGATCAAGATCGGCTTCGGGGAAGGCCGCAAGCACGGCCTTCACCACCGGGGTATCGAATATTTCGGCGCGCTCTTGCGCCTGACTTGCCTGCTGCTGCTCCAGCAATGACGGAACGGCACTGCCTTCACTGCGCCTTATCTGCCACGAGGAACCCGTCGCCCTCTGCAATTCCACTGCGAGCGTACGGCAGAAATCGCCGTCGGCCCACTCCTGCATTAGTTGTAATTCCAATTCGGGTGGATCGAACCGGACGATGCGCACGCAATCATGAAGGAAGTCAGCGAGCCGCCCTTTCTTTTGTTCCCAAAGCAGATCGACGAGCGCCTTCGCATCACGAGGCAGCGATGCGGTGGGAGCGGCGGCTGAGGCAGGAGCCGAAGCCGTCTGCGCAGCCGGAACGGAGCCTTCGCGCAGGAGTCGCGCGATCTCGCCGGGGTCGGGCATGGTCGCGGCGTGTATGACGCGTAGCAGCGCCATCTCGCACGATTCGATGGGGAATGCGGCGCCTGCAACCTCATCATGGCCCTTGAGCAGCAACTGCCAGAGACGATGAAGCGGCGCGAAGCCGATTTGCGAGGCCCAGCTGGCGAGCGCCTCACGCTCCTCTGCGGACTGGCCGGGGTTGGCGATATCCCGCCCCGCCTTCGCCAGCGTCACGGCATGCACCAGTTCAAGCAGCCCTCTGACCAGCGACAGGGGCTCGACACCGAGCGCATATTGTTCGCGCACCGCAGTCAGCAGCGCGGCGGTATCGCCCTCCAGCAGCAGGCCGAGCAGGCGGCGAACGGCGCCACGATCCGAAAGGCCGAGCATATCGCGGACCTGAGCGGCTGTGACGAGCGGGGCGCCCTCCCCCATCTCCGCATGGGCAATCGCCTGGTCGAGGATGGAAAGGCCGTCACGAGCGGAACCTTCTGCTGCCTGGGCGATCAGCGCGAGGGCATCGTCTTCGGCGGCAACCTGCTCCGTCTCGACCACATGGGCAAAGTGGGCCGCGAGCAGTTCAGCGGGAATGCGGCGCAGGTCGAAGCGCTGGCAACGGGAAAGGACGGTGACGGGGACCTTGTTCACTTCAGTTGTGGCGAACAGGAATTTCACATGCGCTGGCGGCTCTTCGAGCGTCTTGAGAAGCGCGTTGAACGCGTTCTTCGACAGCATATGGACTTCATCGATGATGTAGATCTTGTAGCGGGCGGAGACTGCGGCATAGCGCACCGCCTCAATGATCTCGCGCACGTCATCGACGCCGGTGTGGCTGGCGGCGTCCATTTCGACCACGTCGATGTGGCGGCCCTCGGCAATTGCCTGGCAGGGTTCGCACACGCCGCAGGGGTCGATCGTGGGACCGCCCTGCCCGTCCGGCCCTACGCAGTTCAATGCCTTGGCGATCAGGCGCGCGGTCGATGTTTTCCCGACGCCTCGCACCCCGGTCATCAGGAATGCGTGGGCCAGCCTGCCGCGACGGATCGCGTTACCCAGCGTCTGGACCATGGCATCCTGCCCGATCAGTTCGCGAAAGCTGCGCGGCCGGTATTTGCGCGCAAGAACGCGATAGGGCTGAGATGAATCGGACATGGTAACAATCTAGCGGCTTGAGGAGCGGCTGTCGAAGCCGGAAAGCCGAATAAAGGTGGGAGCCGGAACGACCCGCGGCGAAATCGTTGTGGCTGCTTCCGTCAGGACCTGACCAGGTTGGCGACGACCACGTCCGCCCGACTCCCGGCGCGGCATATGGCGAAAGGCTGTGGCGATGGCAAGGGCCGGGTTACTCAAGCCCGGTTCGCTGCGCCTTTGCGATGAAATCAAGTGCTGCGCCGGCCGCTTCGGCGATGGCTGCTTCGGCCGCCTTGGCATCGGTGGTCGGCCGATCGAGATAGACGGCCAGGACATATTCTTCACCCGATGGCGCCTTCACCAACGCCACATCATTATAGGCCGTGCCGCAGCTTCCTGTCTTGCTGCCCGAGGTCCAGCCTTTGGGCAGGCCTGCCTTGATCCGCCTATCGCCCGTTGTGCTGGCGTTGAGCCACGTTCTCAGACGGTCGGCGCTCTCGCTCTTCATGTCACGGAAGATCAGACGAGCCATGAGGTTTGCCATGGCGGCGGGACTGGTGGTGTCACGGGGATCACCTTCGACATTTTCGTTCAGCGCCGGTTCGGTCCTGTCCAGCCTCGTCACCGTATCGCCATGTGCGCGAGCAAAAGCGGTCAGGCCTTCGGGGCCGCCGATCATCGGTAGAAGCAGGTTTGCGGCACTATTGTCGCTAACCTCCACCGCCGCCTCGGCCAGTTCCGCCATGGACAGGCGACCGCGTTTGCGGTTTGCCTTCACCACCGGCGCATAGTCGACAATGTCCGCGTCAGTGAACGCCACCTGTCCTTCCAACCCGAACCGCCCGGCGTCGGCGCCCATCAGCACCGCCGCTGCGAGAGGCGCCTTGAAGGTCGAGCACATGGCGAAGCGTTCGTCCCGGTTGAAGCCGAGTAGCAGTCCGCCCTTGTTATCGACCAGTGCGACACCGAGGCGGCCGCCGGTCTCCTTTTCGATCTCGCGCGGGTTGCGCACGGACTTCATCGCCGATTCGCTAACCATGTAACGAGGCGCGGGCGGCAAGAGGGATTGGCGTGCGCCGTCCTGTTGCGCCATGACAGGGCCAGAGAGCGACAACATCATCCCCGCCACGACACCTATGTGAAGGCGCATAAACTACATGCCCTGCATGTTGTAGGATTCGCCGGGGATGCGGACGGTGAGGCCGTCGAGCTTCTCTTCCAATATGATCTGGCAGGACAGGCGGCTGGTCCGGGTGGCCGCTGCGGCGAGGTCCAGCATATCTTCCTCCGCTTCGCTGGCGGGCGGCAGTTTGGAAAAATCCTCTGATTCAACAATCACATGGCAGGTGGAACAGGCCATCTGTCCCTCGCACGTTCCCTCCAGCGGCTGGCCTGCCGCCTGGGCTACCTCCAGAAGCACCGAGCCTGCGGCGGCATCAACCTCCTGACGATTTTCGCCATCCGCGCTGACGAACGTGACCCTGATCATGATTGCGACTCCCTTGGCTACGGCGCCGCTTGTACGGCTGCCGCGTCGTTCATTATCTTTGCGGCGCTCTCCAATTCGGCCGGTGTCGTGTAGCGGCCAAAGCCGATCCGCACCGATCCGCGCGCCTCTCGTTCCGACAATCCGATGGCGTGCAACACATGGCTTGGCCGCCCGGAGCCGCTCGCGCAAGCACTTCCCAGCGAAAATGCGACTTCACGGCATTCCGACAATAGCCGGGCGCCATCGATCCCCGCGCGGCGAAGGTTGAGATTGCCGTGATAGCGCGCGTCCACGCTGCCGTTCAGGATCCATGTGTCGAACAGTTGGCGCGCCTGTCGCCATAGCGCCTCTACATGGGCGTGGTCCTGCTCCGCCCTCTCCCGCATCAGCCGGGCGGCGACGCCGAAACCGGCGCACAAGGCAGGCGATAATGTGCCTGATCGCAGGCCTGCCTCTTGCCCGCCGCCGAACATGACGGGCTCCAACTTCACCTCATCCCTTAGCCAGAGCGCGCCTACGCCCTTGGGTCCGTGGATCTTGTGGGCGCTTATGGCGATCATGTCACAGCTGTCGGGGATCGGGACGCGGCCATAGCCTTGCACCGCATCGCAGAGGAACAGCGCCCCTGCGCGATGAGCAAGGTCGGCGAGTTTGTCGATGGGCTGGATCACACCGATCTCATTGTTCACCAGCATCGCAGCGACGAGTACCACGCCGGGCTTGATCGCGGCTTCCGCTGCGTCCAGATCGATCAGGCCGTCGCTGCCCACCGGCAGGATCGTGACACGGCGCCCCTTAGCCCCTAGCCCGGACACTGTATCAAGAACGGCCGCATGCTCGGTCGCCAGCGTCACGATGTCACCGACGGGAGCGCCGAGAATGGCGAGGTTCAGCGCTTCGGTCGCGCCCGATGTGAAGATCAGCCGCCCTCCCTCGGGCAACAGCCTGATGATTTCTTCCCGCGCCAGCTCGACTTGCGCCGCAGCGGCTCGCCCCAAGCGGTGGGCGCTGTGGGGGTTAGCAAACTGGTCGCGCAGAAGGGGGACCATGACGTCAAAGGCCTCTGGCGCGAGCGGCGTCGTGGCCTGATAGTCCAGATAGATGGTCATGGCCGCCTGCTCGCCATCCTTGTCCATTGGTCCAGAAAGCGGTCGATGTTGGCGTCGCTGGTCGAAGGGCCGAAGCTGACCCGTATGACTTCCCCCGCCGCAACTTCGTCCCAGCCCATGGCGTGCAGGACATGGCTGGTCTTGAGCGATCCGGCTGAGCAAGCGCTGCCCGCCGAAACGGAAATTCCGGCCAAGTCGAACTGAATGAGCTGAGCGCGGGCTGAAACACCGGGCATGCGGTAGCTGGCAATCGCAGGGCTGCGCAGCGCGGCACGTGCGACGATTTCGCCGCCCCTTTCCTCGATGGCTTGGTCCAGTCGCTCCCGGAGCCGCGCAGCTTCCGGCAACCAGTCCGGGCGATCTTCCAGGGTAGCCGCCATGGCAAGAACGCCGGGGAGGTTTTCAGTACCGGGCCGATAGCCCTGTTCCTGACCACCGCTGGGTGTCAGGAGCGCCAAATCCCGGACGAGAAGCGCGCCCACTCCGGGCGGCCCTCCGAATTTATGGGCACTGATCGCGATCATGTCCGCATCAGGCAGGGGGAGCTTGCCTGCGCTCTGAGCGCAGTCGGCAAAGAGGATCGATCCTTGACGATCCAATGCTTCGAGCTGCTGAATGACGCCGGTTTCATTATTCACATGCTGGATGGCGAGGAGCGTGCCGTGGCCAAATGCAGTCGAAGCAAGCGCCACGGCGCCTTCTGCGGTGACTTTCAGCCGTTCGGCCTCGGGCGTCACGCGGAGAACCGAATCATGTTCAACGGGAGACGTGAAAATATGGGCGGCCTTTGCTCGCGTCAGGCCAATGACGATCGCCTCGCTCGCGCCCGATGTGAACAGGACATGCCCCTTCCATCCCAAGGCGGCAGCGATACGCGATCGGGCGTCCTCCAGCGCGGCGCGTGCCGCGCGTCCTTCCGCATGCGGGCTGGATGGATTTGCCCACAGGTCCATTGCCTCCCGCATGGCCGCTTTCGCCTGCGGCAGCATGGGGGTTGTCGCAGCGTGGTCCAGATAAAGGCGATCAAGGGCCACGAGGCGATGTTACTCATTGATTGCGGAAATGGCGGTGGGTTCTATATAGGCGGTCTGCCGCGCAACGCCAGCACTGGCTTTCGCGCGCCCGCATCCAACCGCCGGCCTCCTTTATCCGGGTGGCGGCCAGAACCATAACAGGTGCCATGCCCGACGTTATTTTCCCCGGACCCGAAGGCCGTCTCGAAGGCCGTTTCAGCCCTCCGCCCCGCCCCCGCGCGCCAGTCGCGATGATCCTGCATCCCCATCCGCAGGGCGGTGGGACGATGAACGACCGCATCACGCAGGCGCTCTACAAGACGTTCGTAAAGCGCGGCTTTGCCGTGTTGCGTTTCAACTTCCGGGGTGTTGGTCGCAGCCAGGGTACTTTCGACAACGGCATCGGCGAATTGTCCGATGCAGCCGCTGCGCTGGACTGGGTACAGAGCTTCCACCCCGAAGCGCAAACCACCTGGATCGCAGGCTTTTCGTTCGGCGCATGGATCGGCATGCAACTGCTGATGCGCCGTCCGGAAATACGCGGCTTCATCTCGGTCGCGCCGCCCGCGAACATGTATGACTTCTCCTTCCTAGCCCCCTGCCCTGCGTCCGGCATCATCGTGCAGGGAACAGCGGATGAGGTCGTGACTGCTAACGCGGTGCAGAAGCTGGTCGACAAGTTGCGCACGCAAAAGGGCATCACCATTCACCATGACGAAATCCGTGGCGCGAACCACTTTTTCGAACATGAGCTGGATCAATTGATGAAGTCGGTCGACAATTATCTGGACATGCGCCTGTCGCCTGACTCGCCGATCCGCTGACACGCTTCGCTGATTATGAAGAAGGGCCGCCCGCAACGCGGCCCTTCTTTGTTTCGGCTGAGGCACATTTTTAGCCAAATCAGCTATCAAGAAAATATATCTTGGCCTGTGCTGCCACCGCGACTAGCGGCGGCGGGCCATGATTGACGAGAAGAACAACGACGTTCGCCTGATATGGAGCCGCTATTACAGCGCCTTCATACCTGCGCCTCCCGGGCCGGGATTTTTCGACCGTTTGAAAGCGGCGAGCGGCGCGATAGGCGGCATCGCGATCACCGGATTGCTTTGCGGCCTGATGCTGGGGAACGGCATAGCGCATCCGTTGCTGGTTGCTCCGATGGGCGCTTCGGCGGTGCTGTTGTTCGCTGTGCCAGCAAGCCCGCTTGCACAGCCATGGTCCGTTTTCGGCGGCAATGTCGTATCGGCGCTGGTCGGGATTACCGTCGCGCGACTAATCCCTGATCCTACGATAGCTGCTGCTCTGGCGGTAGGTTGCGCCATTGGGGGCATGTCCCTGCTGCGCTGCCTCCATCCACCGGGCGGCGCGGTTGCGCTTTCGGTCGTGCTGGGCGCGGCCAATGGTGCGCCGAGCTATATGTTTGCTTTTATCCCGGTGGGGCTGAACACCGCTCTGTTGGTGACGGTAGCGATCATCTTTCACCGGATCGCGGGGCACAGCTATCCTCATGTCGCCCCCAGAGCTCCCAGCGCGCATGGGACGAGCGATCCGGCACCCTTGCTGCGATCGCCGCCGTCCGAACAGGATGTGGAGGAAGCGTTGCAGGCCTATGGCGATGTGCTGGACGTTAACGCCGCCGACTTGCAGGTCGTGCTGCATGATGCAGAGGTGCGCGCCGCCGAACGCAGCCATGCCAGGCTGACGTGCGGCGAGATCATGTCGCGCGACATACTGTCCATTCGTGAAAGCCAGTCCGTGGCCGAGGCGGCCGAACTGCTGCATGACCGGCGTCTATTATCGCTGCCGGTGCTGGATGACGCTGGGCGCGTTCAAGGTCTGGTCGGTCCACTCGATCTTTCGCGGGAAGGTGAGACGGCCCGCGACATCGCATCTGAGCCGCTGCTCGTGGCGGAACATACACCAGTCTCGCAGTTGCTCCGGCCGCTGACGAGCGGGCTGACGCACGAAGCCATCGTCGTGGATGGCGAGGGACAGCTGCGTGGGATGGTGACCCAAACCGATCTTCTGGCGGCAATGGCGTTGCGTGCCTGATCAGTGGTTCTGGCGTTCCAGCATAGGCACATCAGGGCCGGGTATAGCGGAAATCGCTACATTGGCGAACATGACCAGTCCGGCTATGATCATCAGGACGCCGCGCTTGCGATCGCCCTTCTTCACGATCGCGTAGATGCCGCCGCCCGTGAGAAACAGTCCCGCGAGCATGAGAATGGATAATATTGTCGATGCCATGAAGCAGGCCATAAGCGGCCAGCTGGACTGTGGCAATTGGCAGCCTCTGCCCCTAAGAGGCGCGGGACACGAATCACCTTTTGCGTGACAGGACAATTTCGCCGTGAAAATCGCCCTTGCTTCCGATCATGCCGCCGTTGATCTGAAGGCCGAACTCGCCGATTGGCTGCGTGATGAAGGTCATGAGGTTCATGATCTTGGTCCCGCTACCGCCGACCGCGTGGATTATCCCGATTTCGGGTACAAGCTCGCCAGCGCCGTCGCATCCGGCGCGGCCGAGCGTGGCATAGCGCTGTGCGGTTCTGGCATCGGCATTTCCATCGCGGTCAACCGCAATCCGGCGTGCCGCTGTGCGCTAGTGTCGGAGCCATTGTCGGCGGCGCTATCCCGCGAACATAATGACGCGAACGTCCTTGCCCTGGGCGCGCGCTTGACCGGGGTGGACATGGCCAAGGCCTGCGTCACCGCCTTTCTTTCCACCGAATTCGGCGGTGGCCGCCATTATGGCCGTGTCGAAAAACTCTCTCAGCCCGCGCTTTAAGGAGCCAGCCCTATGAGCACCGCCACCCTCGCCCAGCCCGACCTCTCCGATATCCGCGCAGAAGGCTATTTCACGCGTAGCCTGGCCGACGCAGATCCGGCAGTCTTCGCTGGCGTCACCAAGGAATTGAAGCGCGAGCAGAACCAGATCGAGCTGATCGCATCGGAAAATATCGTGTCGAAGGCGGTGCTGGAGGCGCAAGGGTCGGTCTTCACCAACAAATATGCCGAGGGCTATCCGGGCAAGCGCTATTATCAGGGCTGCGCGCCTTCGGATGAGGTGGAGCAGCTGGCGATCGACCGGGCCAAGCAGATCTTCAACTGTGGTTTCGTCAATGTGCAGCCCCATTCGGGCGCGCAGGCGAATGGCGCCGTCATGCTGGCGCTGACCAAGCCGGGCGACACAATCATGGGCCTGTCGCTCGACGCTGGCGGCCATCTGACGCATGGCGCAAAGCCCGCGCTGTCGGGCAAATGGTATAACGCCGTGCAGTACGGCGTGCGCGAGGATACGCACGTCATCGACTATGACGCTCTGGAAGCGCAGGCGATCGAAGCCAAGCCAACGCTCATCATCGCGGGCGGATCGGCTTATCCGCGTCACCTCGACTTCGCCCGGTTCCGTGCGATCGCGGACAAGGTCGGCGCGCTGCTGATGGTCGATATGGCGCACTTTGCAGGCCTCGTCGCCGGTGGCGCGCACCCGACGCCTTTCGGTTTCGCCGACGTCGTGACGACGACCACGCACAAAACCCTTCGCGGTCCACGCGGCGGCATGATCCTGACTAATGACGAAGCCATTGCCAAGAAGATCAATTCCGCGGTGTTCCCCGGCCTTCAGGGTGGTCCGCTGATGCATGTCATCGCTGCCAAGGCCGTGGCATTCGGCGAAGCGCTGCGGCCTGAGTTCAAGAGCTACGCCCATGCGATCGTCACCAATGCCAAGGCGCTGGCGGGCAAGCTGGAGCAGCGCGGCCTTGCCGTCGTTTCGGGCGGTACGGACACGCATCTGGCGCTGATCGACCTGCGTCCCTACGGCATTTCGGGCAAGGATGCCGACGAGGCGCTGGAGCGCAGCTTCATCACCTGCAACAAGAATGGCGTGCCGGGCGACCCGCTGCCCCCGACCAAGACCAGCGGCATCCGCGTTGGTTCGCCCGCCGGTACCACACGCGGCTTTGGTGTGGCTGAGTTCGAGGCGATTGGCGACATGATTGCGGACGTCCTGGAAGGTCTGCGGGACCATGGCGAGCATGGCGACGCTGCGGTCGAAGCCAATGTCCGGGAACGAGTCTCAGCACTCTGCGCTCGCTTCCCGATCTACGAAGGCTGATAGCTTCCTTCTGTCAGGGGTGGTCGAGGCGCGGCGGCTGTGCCATCTCGTGTCTCGACTCATCCGAACGAACGGAGCTTATTACTGAATGCGTTGCCCCTTCTGTGCTCACGACGACAGTCAGGTAAAGGACAGCCGCCCCACCGAAGATGGCGCCGCCATTCGCCGCAGACGGCAGTGCGAAGCCTGTGGCGCGCGCTTCACCACGTTCGAGCGCATCCAGCTGCGCGACATCTGGGTGGTGAAAAGCGAGGGTCGTAAGGAAGCGTTTGACCGCGACAAGCTGGCGCGCTCCATCGACATCGCCTGTCGCAAGCGACAGATCGATCCCAGCAGGCTGGAAAAACTGATCTCCGGCATCCAACGGCAGCTGGAAACCAGCGGCGACGGCGAAGTGCCCGCGCGCGCGATCGGCGAGATGGTGATGGAAGGCCTCAAACGGCTCGACAGTGTCGCCTATATTCGCTTCGCCAGCGTGTATAAGGACTTCACCGATGCTCAGGACTTCGAGGATTTCGCGGGCTCGGTGAAGGAGGTTGGGAGTGAGTGAGGGCGGCCAGCCCAACTGCCCATTCGTCACTTCGCAAAAAATCTTTCGATACCGAGCGGCGATAAGCTCGGCCATTTTTCAGAGCAAACGGGATAATGTCAGAGCCTTCAGCCCCCCGCCCCGTCATCGTCCTCGTGCGGCCGCAACTCGGCGAGAATATTGGCAAGGCCGCGCGGGCCATGCTGAACTTCGGGCTGACCGAGATGCGTTTGGTCAGCCCGCGCGATGGGTGGCCAAATCCTGATGCTGGTCCGTCGGCGGCGGGAGCCGATGTCGTGCTCGACAAGGCCGAGGTTTTTGAAAGCCTCGCCGACGCCGTCGCGGATTGTTCGCATGTCTATACGACAACGGTGCGCAAGCGGGGCGTGACCAAGCCGGTGGTGACGCCGGAAGAAGCGGCACGCGAAATTCACGAGGCTACGGGAAGGGCGGCCTATGTTTTCGGGCCGGAGCGATCAGGGCTTGAAACGGAGGATGTGGCGCTCGCCCGCAAGATCCTGACTGTGCCGATCAATCCTGAATTCGGATCATTGAACCTGGCGCAGGCGGTCATCCTGTGCGCCTATGAATGGTCGAAACAGGCTCAGTTGGAACAGCCGACGGTCGTCGACCTTGGCGAACCGGCGCCACAGGCGGAACTGGAAGGGATGATAAACCAGTTCGAAACTTTGCTGGAAGGAGCGGGCTATTTCTTCCCGCCCGATCGCGCGCCCGCGACGAAGCGGACGTTGCGGAACCTGTTGACGAAGCCCGGCTGGAACCATCTGGAGGTGCGGACGCTGCGCGGCGTGCTTTCCGCCTTGAGCAATCCGCGCTCACGCTAGGCTTTGAGCCGATCGAATTCCTTCATTTCATAGGCGATCGAAGCTTCAACCAACTGGTCCCACAAAGCGGCGAGAATGTCAGCGGGGACGCCTAGACGAGCAGATTCAGCGCGAACATTGTCGATGACCTCCGCCTTACGAGCCTCGTCGCGGACGGCGCTTCTGTCTGGCTTGATACGGGCTGCCGCGCGCATGTGGGCGAAGCGTCGAGCGAGCAGCGCAACTAGCTGACGGTCGATTTCATCCACGCCGGTCCGGACTTGCGCCATGCTGGTGTAGGTTTCGGGGTCCATGGCGACGCTGACTAGGCGCGCCGAGGGCGGCTGTCGAGGGTTGACATGCCACGTTGCCTTCTTCATAGGCGCGCCTTCGTGATTGGCCCCGCACCCCGGTGAAGCGGCGGCCCTGCCCCTATATGGCAAGCAGGCGAGTACCGGGAATAAATTCACCCTCCCCGAAAAGTGGGAACCGGTTTTCGGATCAGGAGGGTGAGCAAATGTTGTTAGCGATTGTAAGGAATTATCATGTCGAAGCGTTCCAGCGCGAAGTACAAACTCGACCGCCGCATGGGCGAGAACATCTGGGGTCGCCCGAAGAGCCCGGTCAACAAGCGTGAATATGGTCCCGGTCAGCACGGTCAGCGCCGCAAGGGCAAGATGTCCGACTATGGCATCCAGCTCAAAGCAAAGCAGAAGCTGAAGGGCTATTACGGCGACATCACCGAAAAGCAGTTCAAGAAGAACTATACCGAAGCCGCCCGCATGAAGGGCGACACGGGCCAGAACCTGATCGGTCTGCTGGAGCGCCGCTTGGACGCAGTAGTTTATCGGGCCAAGTTCACGCCCACCATCTGGTCGGCGCGTCAGCTGGTTTCGCACGGTCACGTCTATGTGAACGGTGTGAAGTGCAACATCGCAAGCCGTCTGGTGAAGCCGGGCGACGAAATCACCCTGGGCAAGAAGGCGCAGGAAATGGCGCTGGTTCTGGAAGCACAGAGCCTGCCCGAGCGCGACATCCCTGATTATGTGTCGCCCGATGGCGCTGCCAAGGTCACCTATGTCCGCGTCCCGACGCTGGACGAAGTGCCCTACCCGGTGAAGATGGAACCCAATCTGGTCGTCGAATTCTATTCGCGCTAATCAGTCAGGGTCATGATTTACGGAAAGGCGGTCCTTCGGGGCCGCCTTTTTTGTTTGTTCAACGAGCCTTGTCCCATGTGAGGGCTGCTGGCAGAAAAGTTGGGCCCTTCCCTTTTAAAGGCTGTTGCGATGCGTTCGTTTATTTCAATTTCGCTGATGGCCCTGGTTGCTGGCAGTGCCGCGGCGGCTGCGCCATCGGACGTAAGTCCGTCGATCGAAACCATGAAGGAGGTGGTGAAAGAAATTTCATCGGACGCCTATGAAGGGCGGGCGCCGGGGACTGCGGGTGAGGAGAAGACGCTTTCCTATTTGGTGCGGCGGTTCGAGGCGATCGGGCTGAAGCCGGGCAACAAGGGCAGCTGGTTTCAGGATGTTCCGCTGGTCGAGATCGCGGCGAAGAATGTTTCGCCACTGCGTTTCACTGGCGGCAAGGAGCCGGTTTCGGCCGATTATGGATCGCAGATGGTGATCGCCACCTACCGCACGGCTGCGCCGCATATCGAGGTCAAGGATAGCCCGGTCGTCTTCGTCGGATATGGCATCAAAGCGCCTGAAAAGAAGTGGAACGACTATGCCGGGGTCGATGTCCGAGGCAAGACGGTCATCATTCTGGTCAACGATCCGGATTATCAGAGCCCAACCCTGAGCGGGCCGTTCAACGGCCGTGCCATGACCTATTATGGTCGTTGGACCTACAAATTCGAAGAGGCCGCGCGGCAGGGCGCGGCGGCCGCGATCATTGTCCATGACACTATGCCCGCCGCCTATGGCTGGAACGTCGTTCAATCGAGCTGGACAGGGGCGCAGCATGTCGCGGACAGCGCAGACGGCAATGCGAAGCAATCGGCAGCTATCGGGTGGATGCAGAAAGACAAGGCTGCGGCGCTGATGGCGAGTGCGGGTCTTAATCTGAATAGATTGAGCGCGGCGGCGAAGAAGCGCGGGTTCAAGGCAGTGCCGTTGAAGGGCATCAAGGCGAGCGTTTCCTTTGACAATGCCGTCCGCAAGCACATGTCCAAGAATCTCGTGGCTCTGCTGCCGGGCAAGACCCGGCCCGATGAATATGTGCTCTATGCGGCGCATTGGGACCATCTTGGTCGCTGCGAGGCCGCGCCCGATGGCGACGACATCTGCAACGGCGCCATCGACAATGCGACCGGGACGGCAGCGCTGGTTGCGCTGGCAGAGGCGAATGTGAAAGCGGGGCCGAGCGCGCGTAGTCAGGTGTTCCTGGCGGTGACAGCCGAGGAGTCCGGGCTTCTGGGATCAGCCTATTATGGGAACCACCCCGTCTTTCCGCTGAAGCAGACAGTGGGCGGCGTCAACATGGACGCTCTCAGCATGGCAGGGCTGGCGAAAAACGTCGTGGTGATCGGCAAGGGCAAATCGCAGTTGGACGCCTATCTGGATCGTGCCCTGGCCGCGCAGAAGCGTGTAGCCAGCCTGGAGCCCACGCCCGAAAAAGGATTCTACTATCGATCCGACCATTTCAGCTTCGCCAAACATGGCGTGCCGATGCTGTATTTCGAAGGCGGGCAGGATTTGGCGAAGGGCGGAATTGAAGCGGGCGCCGCAGCGGCCAAGGATTATGAGGAACATCGTTACCACAGCCCAAAGGACGAATATGATCCAAAATGGGACTGGAGCGGCGTGAAGGCTGACCTCAAACTTTATTACGAGGTCGGCAGGGCACTGGCGAACACCACCGAGTGGCCAAACTGGATGGCAGGGGACGAATTCCGCGCTATCCGGGACGAAAGTCGAGCCAGCCATCAGCATCATTGAGCGCTACCGACGCGCTATTTTCTGTCCGATCCGACGCAGAATATCGATCTGCGCGCGCTCGCCCCATTATCAAATTAGGCCAGCCAGTTAATTGTTTCCCTTACGGAAACTTGATCCCTATGACCAAAGGGTCCGAAGAATCGGAAACGTAACGATAAGAAAATGGGGATGGGTCGTGGAAGTCAATAAGTCAGTCACAATCTTGCATGTCGGCAAGTTGGTGACGGCGCACAAGGAATGCCTGTGCGTCGTCCATTCGCTGTCGCCGCGTGAAGCACTCGTGCGCACCAGCCTGCCGATGATGGCGGGCGAAAGCGTCACGCTGGGGCTGCGAAACGGTTTTTCCGTTTCGGCTGTCGTCGGCATGAACATGGGCGATCATGTGTCTTTGCTGTTCGAAGAGCATATCGCCATTTCGACCATCATCGCGGAACAGAGACAGGGTCGCAGCGAACGGGAAGCAGTTCGGCTGAACATCGTCATGCCTATTACCGTATGTGCAGTCACCGGCACGCATTCCTGTATGATGCAGGACATTTCGCTGTTCGGGATCAAGGTCCTCGACGAGGCAGGTCAGCTTCGGGAAAACATGAAGGTGCAAGTCTTTGTGGAAGGGCTGGGCAAACGGGATGCCATGGTCCGTTGGTGTCAGGATACATATGCAGGATTGAGTTTCGAGGTAGCCCTTGGATTCAAGTTGCTCGACCAGTGGGCGGCGCAGATAATGGGCTGACGCCGTTGAATTTGGCGCTGTCACACTGACCGTAATCCTGTAGAGCGCAGGGGACAACGCCATCTCAGCAGGAGAAAGCCGATGACATTCCGTATGCCTGCCGAATGGGCGCCGCATGAATGGACCTGGATCGGCTTTCCCACTTATCCGGAGGAATGGCCGGACGCGTTTGAAGAGGCGCGGGTGCAGATCGCTGCCTTTGCCAAGGCGCTTCATGTCGATGGCAAGGGCGAAGAAGTGCGGCTGGTCTGCGCCAATGAGGGCGACGCGGCAGTGGCGCGATCGCTGGCTGGACCGGATGTGACGATCGTCGTGCAGAAGCTGGGCGACGTATGGCTGCGGGACACGGCGCCGATCGCGGTGATGCGCGGAAGCGAGCGTGCCCTTGTCGATTTCGGCTTCAATGGGTGGGGCGGCAAATATCAGATGCCCGGCGATGAAGATGTCGGTGCGCGTCTGGCCGCGACCACCGGATTGCCGACATCCTCGCAGCATTGGATATTCGAAGGCGGCGCCGTCGACACGGATGGCACCGGCCTGTTCGTGACGACCGAGCAATGCCTGCTCAATCCCAATCGTAACCCTGACCTGGATCGCGGCAAGATCGAAACGTTGTTGGCGGGATCTCTGGGGCTATCCGACATGCTGTGGCTGGGCGACGGGTTGCTGAACGACCATACGGACGGCCATGTGGATAATCTGGCGCGCTTTGTCGCGCCGGGGGTGCTGGCGCTCCCGGAAGCAAGCACGGATGATGATCCCAACGTCGCCATCTATGCTGATGCCCGCGCCCGCGCAGAGGCGTTCGGCGTCGAGGTAGCGTCCATCCCCTCCCCCGGCCGCGTGCTGGTGGATGGCGAAGTGATCCCCGCCAGTTACATGAATTTCTATATCGGCAATGCCGCCGTCATCGTGCCCGTCTATGGCCAGCCCAATGATCAGGCGGCGCTGGACGCGATCAAGCCGTTCTTCCCCGATCGCGAGATCATCGGGCTCCGCAGCGACGCCATCCTGTCAGGCGGCGGCAGTTTCCATTGTTGCAGCCAGCAGATGCCGTCGGCGTTATGAGCGGAATGCTCGCGATACGCGCGCTTTTGTCGGGCGTCATCATCGCCATCGTGTCTGTCGTATCCCGGCGCTATCCGGCGTTTGGCGCGTTGATCGCGTCCCTGCCCCTGATTTCGGTACTGGGGATGATATGGCTGTGGAATGACAAGCCCGATGTCGAAAATATGGCACGGCATGCAGAGGCGACCTTTTACTATGTCCTGCCGTCCCTGCCCATGTTCCTGCTGATCCCCGCGCTGTTGCGGCGGGGCATTTCCTTTCCCCCAGCATTGATCGCCGGTTGCGCAATGACGATCCTGCTCTATCTCGCAACCGTCGCCATCACCGCCCGGTTGGGCATTCGCCTCTAGGACCTTCGAGGATATGACCAAAGTCACCGTTGCCGCCCTTCAGCTCGCCTTTTCAGAGGATCTGGATGACAATGTCGCCATGGTGTCGGACCATGTGGTGAAGGCAGCGGCACGGGGCGCGAAGATCATCCTGCCGCCCGAACTGTTCGAAGGGCATTATTTCTGCAAGGTCGAGGATGAGGCCCTGTTCGCCAATGCCAAGCCGATCGGCGAACATCCCGCCGTGGCCGAGATGCGCAAAGTGGCAAAGGCGGAGCGCGTCTATATCCCCACCAGTTTTTTCGAACGCGACGGCCAGCATCATTATAATTCTCTCGCGATGATCGACGATGAAGGCGAGATCATGGGCGTCTATCGCAAGAGCCACATTCCGGACGGGCCGGGTTATGAGGAAAAATATTATTTCCGTCCCGGCAATAGCGGATTCAAGGTGTGGGAGACGCGCTACGGCACGATCGGCGTCGGCATTTGCTGGGACCAATGGTATCCGGAAGCGGCGCGGGTCATGGCGTTGATGGGGGCCGAACTGCTCTTCTACCCTACCGCAATCGGATCTGAACCCTATGATGCGGATCTGGACACTAGCCGCATGTGGCGCCGGGCCATGATCGGCCATGCCGTCAGCAATTGCATGCCGGTCATCGCGGCGAACCGGATTGGCGACGAGGAAGGCCAGAAATTCTACGGCCACAGTTTCATCAGCGATGAGTGGGGCGATTTCGCGGCGGAAGCCGATGCGAAGGATCATGGCGCTCTGGTCGCTACGATCGATCTGGCCCAGGCGCGCAAGCATCGAGCTGGCATGGGGTTCTTCCGCGACCGGCGACCGGAGCTTTATTCCCGGATCGCACAAGACATCTGATTGAGAATGACGCCATGACGGTGGCACGCCATTATGTGATGCACGCAAAGGAAGGGTCGGACGCGGCGCTGGAAACTGCCCTTCGCGCGCTTGCCGCCGCCGTCCGCCCGCTGCCGGGTTGCGAGGGTGTCGAGATGCTGCGCGACCTGGGGAATGAGCGGCGCTTCGTTTTTATCGAGTGCTGGGCTGATGTCGATGCGCACAAGGCGGCGGGGCCGATGCTGGACAAGGGGCTGTTCGGGCCAATGATGGACGCGATGGATGGGCCGCCGGAAGGCGCCTATCTCGACTATCTGATAAGCTGAGCGGTCTGCGTCAGAGCAGCGTCACTGCCCTTTCGAAAACGGCCGCAAACATCTCATTCGTCAGGCGGCCGGTCATTATGTTTCTTTGGGAACAGTGATAGCTGTCGAGCACGATCTTGCCGCTGGGCATGCGATGTTCCGCCATATGGGCGAAGCGGGCTTTTGGAAGCTTGCCGCCCAGCACCTTCACGACCGATTGATGCGCGATTTCGCCTAGCGCGATGAATATCCGTGCGTTGGGCAGTGCTTCCACGGCAGACTTCAGGAATATGCGGCAATTATGCGCTTCCTGCGGCACGGGCTTATTCTGCGGCGGTAGGCATTTCACGGCATTGAGGATGATGGCGTCGTGCAGGACGAGCTGGTCGTCGGGCCTTGCCTCATAGGTGCCTTGGGCCAGACCGACATTCAGCAGCGTCGCGAAGAGAAGGTTGCCAGCGAAATCGCCAGTGAAGGCCCGGCCGGTGCGATTGACTCCTTGCTTGCCCGGAGCCAGGCCGACGATGACGATGCGGGCGAGCGGATCGCCAAAGGCGGGCACCGGGGCGTTCCACCAGTCGGGATGCTGCGTCCGGCATTCCTCGCGCAAAGCGACGAGGCGCGGGCAGAACGGGCAATCGAGCGGAGCTTCCGCATGAGCTATGGGGCTTTGCAGCGTCATGCGTAGCGGTTAGGCGCAGTGTGATGGTCAAGACAAGCACTCTTCATCTTTACGCGCTTGCACTGGGGTCGAACCGGCCGCTGTCGGGGAAGCGGACGCCGAAGGTGCTGGTGAAGGAAGCTGCGACCCGCTTGCAGCGGGTTGGCCGGGTGCTTGCGATGGCGCCGATATTGACGTCATCGCCGATCGGGCCTTCGTTGCGGGAATATGCGAACAGCGCTTTGTTGATCGAGAGCGATCTGCCACCGAAGGCAATGTTGAGCGCGCTCAAGATGATTGAGGCGGGACTCGGTCGGCGCCGCCATCGCCGCTGGGGCGCGCGCAGCGTCGATATCGATATCATCCTGTGGTCTGGCGGGCGCTGGCAGAGCAGGACGCTGGACATTCCGCACCCCGCTTTCCGCACGCGCGATTTCGTGCTGTCACCGCTTTGCGCGATCGTTCCCGGCTGGCGCGATCCGGTTTCCGGCCTGTCCATCCGGCAGCTGCGGACAAGGTTGCGAAAAGCACAAGTTTTGCTGCGTCCTAGAGGTTGACCAGTCGCATAACGGCCTCTAGTGCGTGCGGACCTCGCACGAGAGGGCCCTTAGCTCAGTCGGTAGAGCAACTGACTTTTAATCAGTAGGTCGCTGGTTCGAATCCAGCAGGGCTCACCATATTTCGCCATCGTCGGTTTGACATGGCGAGCCGCGATTTCTCCTTAAACGCCTGTGATCCGGATACCGGAGCCGGGTACTTTATATTTGCGGTTGAGCGCGATGAGGACGGAGGTCAGCCCTTCCGCCACGACGGAGTTGCAGAGCGGCCCTGCGTTCCAGGCGCGCAGGCCGATTTCCTGCGCCAATGCGACTACCTGATCAGCGGCGGCGGGGTCGTCAGCACATACCAGGACATCGCATTCCACATCCTCGTCCAGCTTGGTGAGATGGTGGGCGCTGATATTCTGGAAGGCGGACACGACGCGAACACCCTCGCCCAGCATCTTCTGCACAGCCTCCACCGCCGATCCGCCATTGGGAAGCTGTACGCGGCTTACCTTGGGCGGCATCAGCGGGACGGTGACGTCGATGAGGATCTTGCCTGTCAGGGCCGTTGCGACCTCCTGCACGGTGGACTGCTGCGCGGAATAGGGGACGGCTAGAACGACGATCTCGCCCTGCGCGGCGGCCTCTGCATTGGGGGCGCCGGTGACGCGGTTACAACCAAGCACCTCGTCCATCTGCGCGGCGGCTTCCATTGCCCGCTCGGCCGTGCGGCTGCCGATGATGATCCTGTGCCCCTTGTGCGCCCAGCGCAGCGCGAGCCCGCCGCCTTCCTTGCCGGTTCCGCCCAGCACGGCGATCGTCGCCAGTTGTTCATTCTGCATGAGACACACTCTCCAATTATCTCGGCGCGGTTTTGGGGCGCCATTTGATCTTTTGCGGCTTATGATTTGGTCAAGGCTCACCGGTCTGGCCGTCTCTGCCCCGTGAAGCGGAAGCGGAAGTCTAAGCGGCTATCGCCTTTGCGCTATGGGGCACGGGGATCGCACCCACGCCGCGTTCAGCGATGTCCTTGAGAAGCGTCTCTACATCCTTGCGGGCATTGCCTTTCAGTGCGCCTGCGAGGCAGCCCAGATAGCTGCTGACAAGCCGGACGATGACTTCATCGTCAGCGATGCGGCCCTGCGCCCATTCGTTGATTGTCGCGAATTCGAGCCGCACCAGATCATCGACAAGCTTATCTACATCGACCCATGGCTGAAGCTGCTTCTTAGCTTCCAGCGCTGCGATCCAGCTGCGATTATGATGGACGGCGGGGGCGTGGATGGCGGTCCAGATATCGTGATCGACATCGGAGCTGAAATAGAGCGACATGACCGCCTTGACGTAATTCCGCAGTTTGGCGTTACGTCGAAGGACGGAAATCATGCGTTCGATATTATGCTCCATCGTGCCCGGCTCGCTGACATAGGAGAGATTGCTCACATATTCGTCGAAATATTCCTGGATCGCCGCCGCGATCATCCGTTCTCGGGTCTGAAACGCATTATAGAGTGTTCGCTTGGCAACGCCCGCGCGATGCCCGATCTCGTTCATGCTGAAGGCGGCGATGCCCTGTTCAGCGATTACTTTTCGCGTTTCGTCCAGAATGCGCTTGCGCCGTTCGATGATGGCGGGGCTGGAATAGGTTTGCGGACGATCACCTACATCCTTCAGCATCGGCTTACCCTTGGCGGTCAATCTCGTGCCTCATTCTGTGCATTTCATCCCCCCCGCTGCCTAGCATAGCGGGAATGCATGAAGGTGCAAATTTCGGTTTGCGTGGATGCGAGATGAAGCGCGTCTCATCTGCTCAGGCCCTGCTTGTCGCAATCGCTGCCCGCACGCCATCGCGCAGTTCCCGGCGGATCGGATAGTTGTTCGACGGCAGATGCTGCGTCATCAGCAACCCAATGATTTTTTCCCTCGGGTCGATGAAGAAGAAGGTGGAGAACAGGCCCCCCCAAAAATATTCGCCGGTCACAAGGTCGGCGGCCAAGCCCAGCCCGAAGCCTACCCCGGCATAATCCGCCTCGCTGAACAGGGACAAGGAATGGCGGGCAAGATCACCCCCGCCCGGAAGATGATTTACGTGCATGGCCGCAACGGTCTGCGGTTTGAGCAAGCGCGTCCCGTCCAGTTCACCGCCCCGCAAAAGCATCCGGGCAAAGCGATGATAGTCGTTCGCGGTCGATATGAGACCACCTCCGCCGGAGCGCAGCTTCAAACTTCGCCGCCAACCGCTGCGCGCGCCACGGTCGTAGAGCGACAGGTCGCCATCGGGACGCAGCTGCCACGCGTCGGTCATCCGCTCTATCTTGTCGCCGGGCAGCTCGAAAAACGTGTCGGTCATCCCGAGTGGACGGAAGATGCGATGTGTGAAGAAGCTGTCCAAATCAAGGCTGCTCAACCGTTCGACCACCACGCCCAGAACGTCGGTCGCAACCGAGTAATTCCAGCGTTCACCGGGAGAAAATTCCAGAGGCAGTTGGGACAATGCCGCGATGAACTCGTCAGAGCTGCGCTTCTGCTGAAACTCGTCAAGTCCGAGCCGACGATACTCCGCGTCGATTGCCGTCTGCCGCTGGAGGCCATAGGTCAGCCCAGACGTATGGCGCAGCAGATCAATCATTCGCATCGGCTGCTTTAAGGGCGCCTGATCCACTCCAACGGAGAGACTGGCAAATTCCGGCAGGACATCCGTCACGGGATCGCCCAGCCCGACCAGCCCCTGTTCGACCAGCATCATGAAAGCGACCGATGTGACCGGTTTCGTCATCGACGCGATCCGGAACAGCGAGTCCTTCTCAAGCGATTCCTGGCTGGCGCGTGCGACGCCACTGACATGCGACAGCAAAACGCGCTCATCGCGCGAGACAAGCAGACGCAAATGAGGCAGCTTGCCGGTCGCCACATATTTTTCGTGCAGCGATGTGGCGAGCAGCTCCAATTTCTTCGGGTTCATGCCCGTCGCTGTCGCTGCCGCTACGTCAACCTGCGTGGTCGCCTGCATCCTGCCTCCGCTCACTTACCCGATTTGCGCTAGAGCAGTGGCGCTTTGAGAACAATCCCGGCGGGGGCTATTCGCTTGTCCATTGCCAAAGACCTGTGGAGCCATCTATTTCGGGCGGCCTCACCTGCACTGGACCCACAACGGCATGGCCAGCGGCCTATCTGCGATATTTCTGGCGAACCGCGCAGCGCTGCTGCGCTTCCTGCGCGCGCGTGGCGCGGGGGATGATGCAGAAGACCTGCTTCAGGACATGTGGATGAAGCTGGAAGCGAGGGACGTTGGTCCGGTCGCTGACCCCCTGCCCTATCTGTATCGCGCGGCCAACAATCTGATGCTGGACCGCTATCGTTCCAGCACGCGCCGGGGTAAGCGGGAGCAGGATTGGGCGGAGAGCGCTGGCGGCGTCATGGCCGATCCGGGCGAGGACATGGCCGTGGATGAGCGGCTGATCCTGGCCGAGATCGTGGAGAACGCGCAGGAGGTCCTGCGCGACCTGGGACCACGGGTCGAACTGGTGTTTCGCCGATTTCGGATCGAAGGCGTCGGACAGCGGGGGATCGCCGAGGAATTGGGGGTCAGCCTGACGACCGTGGAGAAGGATTTACAGAAGGCTTATCGCGCGCTGACCGTCCTCAAGCACAAGCTGGATACGGAATGACCTGCGCGGCGCCGTCTCGCCCGGTAAGGGGCAATATATGACCGGGGCGAATGCCATGCTTCATGAGGAGGCGCTCGGATGGGTCATCCGTACGCGCGATCCCGATTTTGTGGAATGGGACGCCTTCACCATCTGGCTGGAGGCTGATCCGGCGCATGCGGCAGCCTATGATGCGGTGATGGCGGCGGATGCCGGACTGGCTGCCATCATATCGGCCCCCGGAGCCAAGCCTGCCCCCGCAAATGATCCGGGGATGCCGGGATCGCGGCCGAGACGCTGGATTGCGGGAGGCGCGATAGCCGCCGCAGTCGTGGCGGCTATCTCCATCGGCAATTGGACGAGGAGCGACATCTATACCGTGACCACCCGTCCGGGTGAGGTGCGCAACATCGTCCTGGACGACGGCACGCGCATAGACCTGAACGGTGGATCGACGTTGCGGCTCGATCACAAGAATGATCGCTTCGCCGCGCTCGATGGGGGCGAGGCTGCCTTTACCGTCCATCATGACAGCAGTGATCCGTTTCGAGTAACCGTGGGCAAAGCCGTGTTCGAGGATGCGGGCACCATCTTCAACATCGTCTATAGCGGCAGTGCGACACGGATCGGCGTCGCGGAGGGCAAGGTCATCTTCGATCCGCAAGGGCAGGCCATTGCCCTGCCCGCAGGCCGAGGGTTGTCGAGCGACCCCACCGGCGTTCGGCTGATGAACGTCGCGCCCGATAGCGTGGCAAGCTGGCGGGAGGGGCGGCTGAGTTACGACAACATGCCGGTGGCGCAGATCAGTGCGGACATCGCACGATCGCTAGGGGTGAAGCTGGATACGACGCCTGCGGCAGGCGGCACGCGGTTTACGGGCACGATCCGGCTGGACAAAAACCTGCCACGCTTTTTCGCAGCCGCCGCCCCGCTCATGGGTCTTTCGGCCGTGCGGCAAGGTGACGGATGGCTGCTGAAGGAAAAGGATGGCTCGATCCGCTGACGTCCTTATCGTCACTGCCTTAGCCGTTGCAGCCACATCCCCGGCGAACGCTGCGGACAGACAGATGATCAGCATCGCCCCGTCGCGGCTGGGTGAGGCTGTCGTTGCGCTTGGCCGTCAGACGGGTGCCTCCATCGGCATGTCGGACCAGTCGCTAGCGGGTCTCGCCACGCCTGCGATCGAGGGCCGTTTGTCGGTTGAGACGGCGCTACGCCGATTGCTGGGCAGGACCAATGCCCGTGCCGAGCGGATAAACGGCAACACCTGGCGCATCGTTCGAGCGCCTGTGACGCCTGCTCCTGCCATTGTCGCTCGCGCCCGGTCAGCAATTCCCGAGCCGCCACCGCCCGCCGAGATCGTCGTCACTGCCTCCAAGCGCGACGTTCCATTACCCCGCTATCCCGGCGTCGTGGAGGCCCTGGACTATGCCCCGCTCACCAGCGCAGAAGCCGCGGCTGGCACCGCAACTCTGCTGAGCCGTGTCGCCAGCCTGAGTTCCACCCATGCTGGTCCCGGCCGTAACAAGCTGTTCCTGCGCGCGATTGCCGATTCTGCCATCGCTGGTCCGACACAGGCGACCACAGGGCAATATCTTGGCGACATGCGCCTCAACTATGCGGCGCCTGATCCCGACCTGCGCCTCTATGACATGCAGGGCGTCGAAGTGCTGGAAGGGCCGCAGGGCACGTTGTACGGTGCGGGGTCGCTGGGCGGGATCATCCGCCTGGTGCCCAATCCGCCCAATCTGGCGCGGATCGGCGGGCAGTTGTCCACCGGTTTGAGCTTCACTCAGCATGGCGATCCGGGCGGTGATGTTTCCGCAACGTTGAACGTGCCGATCGTCCCGGAACGGCTGGCGCTGCGCGTCGTCGGCTACGGCGTTCGGGAGGGCGGCTATATCGATGATCTCCAGCGCCGACGCAATGACGTCAATCGGACGAATATATATGGTGGCCGCGCAGCCCTGCGTTTTGCGCCCAATGAGGATTGGGTGATTGATCTCACAGGCCTCTACCAGCGGATTGACGGGGATGATGCGCAATATGCGGATCGGACGGCGGGTCCCCTCGACCGGAGGTCCAGCTTGGCGCAACCCTCGTCCTCCGACTATGCGCTCGGCAATGTGCGTGTCGAGAGGCAATGGGATGATCTGCGCTTCGTGTCGTCGACCGGCTATGTCCGTAACAGTCTGACCGAAAGCTATGATGCGACGCAGCCCTCCACGCCGCCTGCGCTCTTCACCCAACATAATCGGGTTTCCATCTTTTCGACAGAGAACCGCCTGACGCGGGACAGGGAGAATGGTCTCGGGTGGATTGTCGGCCTCTCTTATCTGGAAAGCATATC
The DNA here is from genome assembly GCF_015693305.1 of Sphingobium sp. Cam5-1. Taxonomy (NCBI): domain Bacteria; kingdom Pseudomonadati; phylum Pseudomonadota; class Alphaproteobacteria; order Sphingomonadales; family Sphingobiaceae; genus Sphingobium; species Sphingobium sp. Cam5-1. Next base: position 1,188,373 of record NZ_CP065138.1, read on the forward strand.
GCGGCTGAGCCGGTCGCTGGCTTCCTTCGGCTCCGGCTTCGTGGAGGATGAGATCATTCCCGGCGTCCCGCTCTACGGCAGCGGCACTCCGGCAGTCGCGACGGGGGTTCGCAATCGCATCCGGGAAGCGACGATCTTTGGTGAGATGTCCTTTGAACCCGTGGCGGGGCTGGTCGCCACCGTCGGCGGTCGGTTGACGAACAGCAGCCTGTCAGGCGAGGCAGTCGATCCCGTCGCGCTGCTGGCCAGTGCCGAGATCGCGCGAGCAGAAGCGGAGGCGAAGCGGCATGAGACGATCTTCCTGCCGTCCCTTTCCCTGCTGAGCGATGCTATTCCGGGCCTGACGCTCTACGCCCGTTATCAGCAAGGGTTTCGGCCGGGCGGTCTGGCGGTGGATGACCAGCATGTGATGCGGTTCAGCAACGACCGGGCATCGACGCTGGAATTCGGATTTCGCAAGGACGTTTCCGGCGGTGATCTGGTCGCGATCAGTGGGAATTTCGCCTATACGGACTGGCGCGATATTCAGGCCGACGTGATCGACAGGATCGGCTTGCCCACGACGGCCAATATCGGTGACGGACGCATATTCACCGTCGAAGGCCGCATCGTTGTACGGCCGCTCCCGACGCTGAGCATTGATGGCAGTTTTATTTACAATGACAGTCGGCTCAAAAGGGCCGCGCCCTATGTCCGAGCGCTGGTGGCCGCAGACAAGTCGATGACTTTGCCCAATGTCGCCAACCTTGGTGCGCGGATCGCGATCGACTATCGAACCCGGCTTAGCGGCGGCATGACCCTGCACCTGAACGGGTCCGCCAAATATGTCGGCAAGTCGCGGCTGGGCGTTGGCCCAATCCTTGGGCGCGAGCAGGGCGATTATGTCGATACGGCGATAAGCGCGAGCGTTTCGCGTGGGCCGCTGCAACTCTCGCTGTCGCTTAGCAATATGCTGGACAGCCGCGGCAATCGTTTTTCGCTGGGCACGCCATTTAATCTGCGCGGCGATTATGTGACGCCGATGCGGCCACGCACGCTAAGGGTTGGAATGGACTTCGCTTTTTGACGCCAGCGGGTACGGCAAAGATCCTATGGCGACGTTATGCCAATGAACGCTGGCGCGTGCGCCCCCTCCTTGCCCGCCAGACCCATGAGGCCGTCTTGCCCCCCGGGACAGCCTTATGGACGGGACGCCGCTTGCTCCTCAGGCGGCGTCCCATTCGTTCAAGGGTGGACGGCGAAATCGAAAATTCGTGCAGAGCCTGTGCCATTGCCCCACATGCCGGGGCCAGCGCCCGCGCTCACCGAATAGAGGAAGCCATATTCACCCGTGGGCAGGTCCGATGAGGGGGTGACCTTGAACACTCCCGGCGTCACCTGTTCATAGTCGAAAGGGATGCGATCCTTGTCCATGACCCCTGCCTTCGCGCCCGCCAGGTTCATGCTGCCCACGCGTGTTTCGCGTCGATCCTTCTTCACCTCGAACCGGATGAGGCTGAATTCATTAGGAGAGGTGATGGCGCTTGCCGGACCCGACAGCCACAATGACCCGCCGCCGGACTGGGAAAGACCGCGCGTCGCCTCATCGAAGTAGAAATAGAATGCCGGGCGCGATCGGCCGGTGCGCACCCGCGCGGTGATGTTCGGGATGACCGCCTTGATGCTGAGCGAAGCGATGCCGCCGGTAAAAGCATAGCCCAATATGCCGCCGGTCTTGCTTTGGTTCGAGGTCGTGGGATCGATCCGCACCATGCGCGCGTCGGTTGCCAGATAGACGCCGGATGGGTGCGGGACCAGTGGGTCCGGCGAGTCAGCGGAGAAAACGGCCTTGGACGAAACCGCGCCTTCAGCGCCGGATTGGATCATGGCGGCAATGACCGGGCCGGACACGCCGCGCTTTTTCAGGGCGATCAGATCGTCAGTTGATAGAGCGTAATGACCGGCGGACGCCTTGATCTTGGCGATCACGGCGTCATCGCCCAAGCCCGCCTGAACGAGCGACACGACCATGTCGTTGGTCAGCGTTTCGGCCTGTACACTGAGCGGCGTGCAGGTCGCCAACAGCGCAAGTCCCGCGATCAGCCCGCGTAGCTTCATGTCTTACCCCCTGTGGACGGAAGCGCCCCCGCTTCCGCTTTCCATTCAGGGGATTAGACAGTGGGCTTCGATTTAGGCAAGCGCCTTGCGGACGAGGTCATTGACGACCTGGGGATTGGCCTTGCCCTGCATGGCTTTCATCGTCTGCCCGACGAAGAAGCCGAACAGAGCTTCTTTGCCCGCCCGATATTGTTCAACCTTGTCGCCATTGTCGGCAAGCACCTTGGCCACCGCAGCTTCGATCGCGCCGGTGTCGCTGGTCTGCTTCAGGCCCTTTTCCTCGACGATCTTCGGCGCGCGATCGCCGGTTTCGAGCATGATCTCGAACACTTGCTTGGCGATGGTGCCGCTGATCGTGCCATCGGCGACGAGCGCGAGCAGTTCCGCGCCCTCTTCGGGGCCGACCGGACTGTCCTCAAGGCTTTTTCCGAGGCGGTTGAGAGCGCCATATAGTTCGGACAGCAGCCAATTGGCCGAAGCCTTGGCGACCTCGCCCTCGCTCTTCTTCTGGATACGTGCGGCTTCAGCCAATAGTGCCTCGAACCAGCGGGCCGTGTCGGCGTCGGCGGTCAGCGTGACGGCATTGTAAGCCGAAAGGCCCAGTTGCTCCTCATAACGACGGCGCTTGGCGTCCGGCAGTTCGGGCAAGGACTGGCGGCATTCCTCAAGGAAAGCATCATCCAGTTCCAGCGGCAGAAGGTCCGGGTCCGGGAAGTAGCGATAGTCATGTGCATCTTCCTTGGACCGCATGGACCGCGTTTCATTCTTGTCCGGATCGTAGAGGCGCGTTTCCTGAACGACCTTGCCGCCAGCCTCCAGTACATCGACCTGACGACTGGCCTCATATTCGACCACCGCCATGACGAAGCGGACGGAATTGACGTTCTTCGTTTCGGTTCGCGTGCCGAACTCATGGCCAGGCTTACGCACCGACACGTTGACGTCGGCGCGCATCGAACCCTGATCCATATTGCCGTCGCATGAGCCGACATAGCGCAGGATGGTGCGGAGCTTCGACAGATAGGCGCCAGCTTCGGCGGGTGAGCGCATGTCGGGCTTCGACACGATCTCCATCAGCGCGACGCCCGAGCGGTTGAGATCGACATAGGAGCGTGTCGGATGCTGATCGTGCATCAGTTTGCCCGCATCCTGTTCGACATGGATACGCTCAATCCCGATCCGCTTGGTCGCGGCGTCGGGGTTCTTTTCATCGAGATTGATCTCGATCTCGCCTTCGCCGACCAGCGGGTGGTAGAGCTGGCTGATCTGATAGCCCTGCGGCAGGTCGGCGTAGAAGTAGTTCTTGCGATCGAAGCGCGACCATTTGTTGATCTTTGCATTGATCGCCATGCCGGTGCGCACCGCCTGACGGATGCATTCACGGTTTGGCACGGGCAGCATGCCGGGCATGGCTGCGTCAACCAGCGACACCTGCGTATTCGGTTCCGCACCGAACGCGGTCGCCGCGCCGGAAAAGAGCTTCGCCTGGCTCGTCACCTGCGCATGAACTTCAAGGCCGATCACGACCTCCCACTCGCCGGTTGCGCCCTGAATGCGGTATGCTGTCTCGGTCATCTTCTACACCGTCATCCCAGCGGAAGCTGGGATCTTTCTCGTATGTTGTTCAACCTCGCCTGAGATGCCAGCTTTCACTGGCATGACGAGTTTGATTACCACCACTTCTCCGGCCGAGCCGTGAAGCCTGCGCGCTCTTCGATCGCCAAGCCTGCGTTGAGCACGGTCTGCTCATCGAGCGCCTTGCCGATGATCTGGAGCCCCAGCGGCAAGCCCTGCGAGTCCAGTCCGCCCGGCACCGCCATGGCGGGCAGGCCAGCCAACGAGGCAGGCACAGTGAAGACGTCGTTCAGATACATGGCCAGCGGATCGGCCTGCTTCTCGCCCAGCGCGAAAGAGGCGCTCGGCGCGGTTGGCGTCAGCAGCAGGTCGCACTTCTCGAAAGCCTGTTCGAAGTCGCGCGCGATCAGCGTCCGCACCTTCTGCGCCTGCGTATAATAGGCGTCGTAGAAGCCCGCCGACAGCACATAGGTGCCGATCATGATGCGGCGCTTGACCTCCGGCCCGAAGCCCAAGGCGCGGGTCGCGGCATACATGTCCTGGAGGCCCGCGCCATCAGGCAGGTCGCGTTGGCCGTAGCGTACGCCATCATAGCGGGCGAGGTTCGAGGAAGCCTCGGCAGGGGCGATGATATAATAGGTTGGCAGCGCATATTTGGTGTGGGGAAGCGATACCTCCACGACCTCAGCGCCTGCGTCCTTCAACCAATCGATGCCGCGATCCCACATGGCGGAGATTTCCGCGTTCAGGCCATCGGGACGATATTCCTTGGGAATACCGACCTTCTTGCCTTTAAGGCTGCTCGTCAGGTTGGCTTCCCACTGCGGCACGGCGAGATCGAGCGAAGTCGAATCCTTGGGATCGAAGCCCGCCATCGTTTCCAGCAGGATCGCATTGTCGCGCACCGTCCGTGCCATAGGCCCGGCCTGGTCAAGCGAGCTTGCGAAGGCCACGATGCCCCAGCGCGAGCAACGGCCATAGGTCGGCTTGATACCACTGATGCCTGTGAAAGCGGCAGGCTGACGGATGGAACCGCCCGTGTCGGTGCCGGTCGCCGCCGGACACAGCCGGGCGGAGATCGCCGCCGAGGAACCGCCCGACGATCCACCCGGCGCCAGCGCGGCATTGTCGCCACCGCCGCGCCGCCATGGCGAGATCACATTTCCGAAATAGCTGGTCTCGTTGGATGAGCCCATGGCGAACTGGTCGAGGTTGAGCTTGCCCAGCATTCCCGCGCCCGCGTCCCACAGCTTTTTGGAGACGGTGGATTCATAGGTCGGCTTGAAACCTTCCAACATGTGGCTGGCGGCGGTCGTCTGCACACCTTCGGTGCAGAACAGGTCCTTCATGCCGATCGGCACGCCCGACAGCGGCTTGAGCGCTTCGCCCGCAGCCTTTGCCTTGTCAGCGGCATCGGCGGATGCCAGCGCCTTTTCCGGCGTTTCCACGATGAAGGCGTTCAGCGCCTTGGCCGCAGCGACATTGGCGTTGAACGCTTCGGCCACTTCGCGCGCAGAGAAGTCGCCTGCGCGGAAACCGTCGCGGATTTCGGCTACTGTAAGATCAGTTAAATCGGTCATGCGCCAACTTCCGTTCGCCCCGAGCCTGTCGAAGGGCTGCACTTTTCTTCAAGAAAGGACTGGGCTTCGACAAGCTCAGCCCGAACGGTGATATAAAGATTCACTCAATCACCTTGGGCACAGCGAAGAAGCCATGTTCGGCTTGCGGCGCATTCGCCAGCACCTTGTCCCGAACATTGCCGTCGGTGACGGCATCCTCGCGCAGGCGCAGCTTGTTGGGGATGACGGCGGTCATCGGCTCTACGCCGGTCACATCCACCTCGCCCAATTGCTCCACCCAGCCAAGGATGTTGTTGAGTTCAGGCACCATCGCCTCGGCTTCGGCTTCGGTCACCGAAATGCGCGAAAGGCTGGCGATCTTCTTTACGGTCTGAAGGTCTATCGACATGGGCCGCCGCTACCACCCGCTCACGTCCGCTTCAAGTCCGCACTTGCGCATGAGGGGTGCCTGCGCCAGACAGGCGCCGTTCGACGCAGGCCATGGGGGTCCTGGCGATCGGCGGAGAGCAAAGCATTGGCCCGCAAGTTCCTCTATGTCGTCGCCAGCCTTATCGTGCTGGTCCTTGTGGCATTGCTGGTTTATCGCATCTGGGGGATGCAGCTGATCCGTGCGGTCATGGTGCCGCGAGAAGCCTTTACCCCGATCGCCCCGCTTCCGGCCAATGCCTATGATGATCCCAAGATGTGGATCGCCAGGCCAGACATCGGGCACGACAATCCGGCTTTGTGGAAACCCGCCGTACAGAAGGATGAAGCGGTCACCCAGAAGGCGGCTGCCTTCTTCATCCATCCGACTTCCTACATCACTGCTTTTGGCGGCGCGCATTGGAACATGCGACTGGACGACAAGGACGCGCTGACGACTGCGCGGCGTTTCGTGCAGGGGCAGGCAAGCGCCTTCAATGCGGTTGGCGATGTCTGGGTGCCCCGCTATCGGCAGGCCAATTACGGCGCATTGCTCACCGACAAACCTGCTGGCGAACAGGCACTGGCGGCGGCCTATCGCGATGTGCGCCAGGCCTTTGCGGCGTTTCTCAAAGCCAATCCCACGGGTCCGCTGATCCTTGCAGGGCACAGCCAAGGGTCGCGCCACCTGCTCCAGTTGCTGCGCGATCAGGTTGCGGGGGCGCCCGTCGCTTCCCGTATCGTGGCGGTTTATGCCGTTGGCTGGCCGGTCTCCATGGAGGCGGATTTGCCCGCCGTCGGCCTGCCCGCCTGCGCCCGGCGGGATCAGGCGCGGTGCATTGTCAGCTGGCAAAGCTATGCCGAGCCTGCTGATCCGGCGCCGATGGTGGAAAGATTTGAACGCATGCCCGGTTTTACCGGCCGCCCTCGTAAGGGCACGCATATGCTTTGCACCAATCCCATCACCGGCACCCTCAACGGGGCCGCTCCAGCAAGCGCCAATCTGGGCACGATCGACAGCCGGGATGAAGGCAAGCCGCCGCGCCTGCTGAAAGGCGTAGTTCCAGCCCGGTGCGATGGCAGCGGCATATTGATGATCGGGGAGCCGGTGGACATGGGGCCGTTCACGCTGCCGGGCAATAATTATCACGTCTATGATTATGGCCTGTTCTGGGGTGACGTTCGGGAAGATGCGCGCCAGCGGTTGGCGAGTTTCCTGAAGAGATGAGCACGCTGCTCACCACCGACCGCGCAGCCTTCCGCGAGGCGCTGCCCTATGGTGGCCGCCTGCTCGGCATGGACGTCGGCACGAAAACAATCGGGCTGGCTTTGTGTGACGCTGGCTGGTCCATCGCGAGCCCGGCGCATACGGTGTCGCGCGGGAAGTTCAGCAAGGACAAGATCGCGCTCGCCTCTTTCATGGAGCAGCAGCAGGTGAAGGGCGTCGTCATCGGCCTTCCACTCAATCTCGATGGCAGCGAGAGTCCGCGCAGTCAGGCGAGCCGCGCCTTTGCCCGCAATATCGCGGATCTTGGCCTGCCGATCCTGTTGTGGGACGAGCGCTGGTCGACGCAGGCGGTTACGCGCACGCTTCTGGAAGCAGATGCCAGCCGTGCACGCCGGGGCGAGTTGGTCGACAAGCTGGCCGCGAGTTACATCCTGCAAGGGGCAATCGACGGATTGATGGCCGGATTTTAATCGCCGTTCGAGGGAGCAGCTATCCCTCGAAAGCCGAGATGATGGGACAAGGCCCCTCATCGGATGCGTGACATGCACTGGCGAGCCGCCTTAGCGAATCGCGTGCCGCCTGGAGTTCCGCGATCTTCATGTCCAGCGCAGCCAATTGCCCGGCCGCCAGTTCCCTGGCACGCGCCCTGTCTTGTCCGGCATCCAGTCGTAAAAGCTCGCCAATCTGATCCAGCGTGAACCCCGCCGCCTGCGCCGAGCGTATGAACTTCAAACGTCGCACATCCTGATCATCATAACGACGGACGCCGCGCGTCAGTCCGCTACTGCCTTGATCCGGCGTCTCCAGTAATCCGCGCCGCTGATAGAAGCGCACGGTCTCCACGCCCACGCCACCAGCGCGCGCCAGACCAGAAATCGTCATTGCCATGCTTGACTCCGGACCATGGTACGGAACCCATATGGGGCGCAGAGCGATATTGTCCAAGAGAAAGCGACGACATGACGAGCGCAACAGCAACGACCGCCCTGCCACGAACGGCTGTCCTTTATCGGATGGTGATGCCGGGTCATGTCTGCCCCTATGGCCTCAAGGCGCGCTGGTTATTGCGGCACAAGGGTTATGAGGTGGAGGATCACTGGCTCACCAGCCGCGAGGAAACGGACGCGTTCAAACAGGCGCATGACGTCAAGACGACGCCGCAAATCTTCATCGATGGCGAACGGATCGGCGGCCATGACGATCTGCGCCGCTTCTTCGGCCTGGCAGTCGCTGATCCGTCAGCCACCAGCTATGTCCCGGTTCTCGCTGTCTTTGGGGTCGGCGCGCTGTTCGCGCTCGCGATCAGTTGGCTGACCGCGATGCCGCTGGTCAGCGTCATGACCGTCGAAAGTTTCATTGCTGTCACGATGATGCTGCTCGCGATGCTGAAGCTCCAGGATGTGGACCGGTTCGCCACCATGTTCCTGAACTACGATCTGCTTGCCCGCCGATATGTGCCTTATGCGAAGGCTTATCCGTTTCTGGAGCTTGGCGCAGGCGTGCTGATGTTGACTGGCATTCTGCCTTGGCTTTCCATCCCTGTGGCGCTGTTCATCGGCGGCATCGGTGCGGTATCAGTGTTCAAGGCCGTCTATATCGACAAGCGCGAACTGAAATGCGCATGCGTCGGCGGCGGCAGCAACGTGCCGTTGGGTTTCGTGTCCCTGACGGAAAACATCATGATGGTTGCGATGGCGCTGTGGATGCTTGTTCGTATCTGACCTCAGATGCCATCCCGATTGCTGTCGGAGAGCAACTACGCCTGGACCCATTCTGCCGAAGAGATGCCCTGCGCATATAGAAGTACCGAGAGGTCGCCATGGACGATCTCCGCAGCGGCTGCTTCCCGCGTTTTGGGCTTGGCATGATAGGCAACGCCAAGCCCCGCGCCCTGAATCATAGGTATGTCGTTGGCGCCGTCACCCACCGCGAGCGTCAATGCCCGATCAATGCCTGCTTCGATCGCGGCTTCCAGTTCGGCACGCTTGCGGGATGCATCGACGATCGGCAGCGTTACCGTGCCCACCAGCGCCCCATCCGCAATCTCCAGAACATTCGCCACCGCACGATCAAATCCGATTTCCTCGGCCACGGGTCCGGTGAAGCGGGTGAAGCCGCCGGACACGAGCAGGGTTTCAGCCCCTCTCGCCTTCATTGTACGGACAAGCGCCCCCGCGCCTGGCATGATCCTTACACGTTCTACCCGGCACCGATCGATTGCTTCATCGGCGAGGCCCTTGAGCAAGGCGACGCGCTCATGCAGCGCGCCTGCAAAGTCGAGCTCACCACGCATCGCTCGCTCCGTGATGTCGGCGATCTGCGGCTTGATCCCCGCATAATCGGCGAGTTCGTCGATGCACTCGACCGTGATCATCGTGGAGTCCATGTCCGCGATCAGCAGCTTCTTCTCGCGACCCTCGGCACGCTGAACGATGACATCGATCCTGTCGCCGATCCCGGTTAGCGCCGCCCGGGCCAACACAGGATCACCGCCAAAGAAGATATCGGCAGCCTTGCCCTCATCCAGCCACTTGCTATCCACCGGCGCGCAGCCAGCCGTCGCCAGCCGAGCCACGGCATCTTCAATATCCCGCTGACTCAAGGCCGCACTTGCCACTAAGGTTGCGACGAACATGGACACTCCTGAAACATCTATGGGCGAATCCCGCCCCCGCGTCGCGCTTATTGCCGGGCCTACTGCCAGCGGCAAGAGCGCGCTGGCATTCCGGCTGGCTCAAGCGGCCAACGGCACCGTCATCAATGCCGACGCCAGCCAGGTATATGCCGATCTCCAGATCCTTTCCGCACGCCCGAACAGGGAGGAGATGGGTGACATCCCGCACCGCCTTTTTGGCCATATCGACGGGGCGGAGGCCTGTACGGCTGCGCGCTGGGCGGCAGAAGCGCGCGAGGAGATCGGCAAGGCGCATGCGGAAGGACGCCTGCCTATTCTGGTCGGCGGCACAGGGCTTTACCTGCGTACGCTGCTTGATGGTATCGCTCCGGTCCCGGACATCGATCCCGCGATCCGTCACGCCGTCCGCGCCATGCCCGTCGCGGATGCCCATGCCGCATTGTCAATTGAGGACCCGGCAGCTGCCGCCCGGCTGGCGCCTGCCGATAGCACAAGGGTTGCCCGTGCATTGGAAGTGGTGCGTTCGACAAGCCAGCCGCTCGCCTATTGGCAGCAACGAAAGGTTGGCGGCATCGGCGAACATATCCGCCTTTCACCGCTTATCCTGCTGCCCCCACGCGACTGGTTAATCGCGCGTTGCGACCAACGCTTCGAACAGATGGTCGAGAGTGGTGCCGTCGCCGAAGTAGAGGCCCTGCTCGCGCGCAATCTCTCGCCCGATCTTCCCGTCATGCGCGCTATTGGCGTACCCGAAATTGCGAGCTGGCTTGCCGGTGATATTGGCCGCGAGATGATGCTGGAGCGCGGCCGGATTGCGACCCGGCAATATGCCAAACGCCAATATACCTGGTTTTCGCGCCAGCCCCCGGCCAGTTGGCCCAGGGAAACACGACATGTTGATGCCAATTTATCCGCTGAAACGGTAATTAAATTACGCCAATAGCTATTGACTAGCCATTTTATGTCTAATAGAGGCACCCACCTTGCCTTCGCTTCTTATCTGGAGCAGAGGGCGCAACCTGCATCCAGTGGAAGGATTTCATCGTGGCCGAAAAGAGCGGCGCGGACATTTTGGTTGAGTGCCTGATCGACCTGGGGGTCGAGGTCGTGTTCGGTTATCCGGGCGGCGCGGTGCTGCCCATTTATGACGCACTTTTCGATCATCCGAAGATCCGCCACGTCCTCGTTCGCCACGAACAGGGCGCGACCCATATGGCGGAAGGCTATGCACGTTCGACCGGTAAGCCCGGCGTCGTTCTCGTCACCTCCGGCCCCGGCGCGACCAATGCGGTCACCGGCATCACCGATGCGCTGATGGATTCCATCCCGATGGTCGTCATCACCGGGCAAGTCGGCACGCCACTGATCGGCACTGACGCCTTCCAGGAAGCTGACACGGTCGGCATCACGCGCCATTGTTCAAAGCATAATTATCTAGTGAAAAAGCCCGCCAAGCTGGCGAGCGTCATCCACGAAGCCTTTCATATCGCCACCACCGGCCGACCCGGCCCGGTCGTCATCGATATTCCCAAGGACGTGCAGGTCGCCACCGCGCCCTACTCCCGTCCGCTTGGCTTTGAGCATGCCAGTTACAAGCCACAAACCAAGGCGGATGCGTCGGCAATCGCTCAGGCCGTCGAAATGCTGGCCAAGGCAGAGCGGCCGGTCTTCTACACTGGCGGCGGGGTCATCAATTCAGGTCCCAAGGCTTCGATTTTGCTGCGTGAGCTGGCGGAGCTGACTGGTGCACCTGTCACCTCAACCTTGATGGGTCTGGGCGCATTCCCTGCATCCTCGCCGCAATGGCTGGGCATGCTGGGCATGCATGGCACTTATGAAGCCAATTGGGCGATGAACAAGGCGGACCTGATCGTCTGCATCGGTGCGCGATTTGACGATCGCGTCACCGGTCGCCTCGATGCCTTTTCGCCGAACAGCAAAAAAATCCACATCGACATCGACCGCAGCTCGATCAACAAGACGGTCGAGGTTGACCTTCCCGTCATTGCTGACGTCGGCAACGCACTGACCGACATGATCGCAGCGTGGAAGACGCAGGGTCACAAGGCTGCGGACCTTAGCGAATGGTGGGCCAGAATCGAAGGTTGGCGCGCGCGCAACAGCCTGGCCTATCCGGAGAGCCGCGAAGAGATCATGCCGCAAGAGGCGATCGCGGAACTTTACCGGGCTTCCAAGTCGGCCGATGACGTCATCATCACGACCGAAGTGGGTCAGCACCAGATGTGGGCTGCGCAGCATTTCGGTTTTGAAGAGCCGAACAAGTGGCTGACTTCAGGCGGTCTCGGCACCATGGGCTATGGCTTCCCTGCCGCGATCGGCGCTCAGGTCGGCAATCCCGACAGCCTGGTCGTCTGTGTCGCGGGTGACGCATCTATCCAGATGAACATTCAGGAGATGGGAACCGCGAGCCAATACCGGCTGCCCGTCAAGGTGCTGATCCTGAATAACGAATATATGGGCATGGTCCGCCAGTGGCAGGAATTGACCTATGAAAGCCGTTATTCCAACAGCTATTCCGACAGCCTGCCGGACTTCGTGAAGCTGGCGGAGGCTTATGGCTGGACCGGCATCCGCATCGAAGGGCCGCAGGAACTGGCGGCGGGCATTCGTCAGATGATCGATACGCCCGGCCCTGTCATCGTGGACTGCCGCGTGGCGAAGCTTTCCAACTGCTTCCCGATGATCCCGTCGGGCGCGGCGCATACCGACATGCTGCTCGACCCCAGCCAGGTCGCTGGCATCATGTCGGACGAGGCAAAGGCTTTGGTGTGAGGGTTATGGCGTGACTGGGCATCTGAAGCTCCGCATCCATGTGAGCGAACCCTTTGACTTTGAACGGATGAGCGGCACGGCCGAGCTGAAAGGCTGGACCGTGGACCATAGCGATCCGGAGAATGAAGATTGGGAAGTTCACCTGGATGAGGGCTTCGATTTTCACGAACGCCGGATAGGCCGCCTGTTGATCAGCCCGCGCTATGTGGGCGAACATCTGAGCCGCATGTTCGATGCGATCGCGGGGTTTCCCGTTCGCATCGCTCATCGCGACGATGGCAGCTGGCACTACGCCTTTACGGGCATGATTTCCGAGCGCCATGAGCGCGAAAAAGAACCGGACAACGGAACGAGCATCTGATGCACATTCAGGAAGAATATAGCGAGCGGCACGTCCTGTCGCTGACGGTCACCAACGAGGCGGGTATCCTTGCTCGCATTGCGGGGCTTTTCACCGCGCGCGGATATAATATCGACAGCCTGACCGTGGCGGACATCACGCCCGACCATGCGATCAGCCGCATCACCATCGTCACCAACGGCCCGCCCAAGGTGATCGACCAGATCATCGCCCAGCTGGACCGACTGGTGCCGGTGCACAAGGTAACGGACCTCACCGCCAACGGCCCCTTCGTCGAGCGCGAACTGGCGCTGGTCAAGGTCACGGGCACGGGCGAGGACCGGATCGAGGCGCTGCGCCTAGCCGACGTCTTCCGCGCCAAGGTGGTGGACACGACGATCGAAAGCTTCATCTTCGAGATCACCGGCACGACCGACAAGATCGACAATTTCGTCGGCCTCATGCGCCAGATCGGCCTGGTCGAAGTCGGCCGCACCGGCGTAGTCGGCCTGATCCGCGGCAAGGAGCCGAACTAAAAGAATCCCCTCTCCCCTTAAGGGGAGAGGGCAGCGAGACTTGGCAGCTTGGCTGCCTAGTCGCAGCGGGAGAGGGGCCAGCCCTCTCCACCTCCATCGAGGCCCGGCTTGACCGAGCCAAGATTTCGTATCCTCTCCCTGCCGGGCGAGGAAAAGGCACGGTCTGAAGGAAGAACGGACATGAAGGTTTATTACGATCGCGATGCCGACATCGGCCTCATCAAGGGCAAGAAGGTCGCCATCCTCGGCTACGGTTCGCAAGGTCACGCCCACGCCCAGAACCTGCGCGACAGCGGCGTCGCCGAAGTCGCCATCGCGCTTCGCCCCGGTTCGGCCAGCGCCAAGAAGGCGGAAGGCGCAGGCTTCAAGGTCCTGCCGAACGCCGAAGCCGCCGCATGGGCCGACGTCCTCATGATCCTCGCGCCCGACGAGCATCAGGCTGCGATCTACGCCGACGACATCCACGCCAACCTGAAGCCCGGCGCGGCGCTCGCCTTCGCCCATGGTCTCAACGTCCATTTCGGCCTGATCGAACCGCGCAAGGATGTGGACGTGATCATGATCGCGCCAAAGGGTCCCGGCCACACTGTCCGCAGCGAATATCAGCGCGGCGGCGGCGTCCCCTGCCTGATCGCCATCGCGCAGGACGCGACCGGCAACGCACATGACATCGCCCTCTCCTACGCTTCGGGCGTCGGCGGCGGCCGCAGCGGCATCATCGAAACCAACTTCCGGGAGGAATGTGAAACCGACCTGTTCGGTGAGCAGGCCGTGCTGTGCGGCGGCGCAACCGCGCTGGTCCAGGCCGGTTTCGAAACGCTGGTGGAAGCTGGTTACGCTCCCGAAATGGCCTATTTCGAGTGCCTCCACGAACTGAAGCTGATCGTCGACCTGATGTATGAAGGCGGCATCGCCAACATGCGCTACTCGATCTCGAACACCGCCGAATATGGTGATATCAAGACGGGCCCGCGCATCATTACCGAAGAAACGAAGAAGGAAATGAAGCGCGTCCTTGCCGACATCCAGTCGGGCCGCTTCGTCAAGGACTTCGTGCTCGACAACCGTGCCGGACAGCCCGAATTGAAGGCCAGCCGCCTCGCCGCCCAGCGTCACCCGATCGAGGAAACCGGCGCGAAGCTGCGCGCCATGATGCCCTGGATCGCCGCCAACAAGCTGGTGGATCAGGAAAAGAACTAAGCCAAAATTAGCCCCTCCCTTTTAAGGGAGGGGTTGGGGTGGGTGCGATTGTGATGAGCAATCGCTTCCCATTTCCGCCCGTTCCCGTCACCCCAGAATTTCAATCCGGTAACTCTGCGTTTCCGGTTACGCCTCTGGAACAATCAAGGGACGCCGCTATGGTAGCGCGTCCCTTGACCGCTTCTGGAGAACCTATCCATGCGAAAATTCCTGATTTCCGTCGCTGCCCTCGCCGCCCTGACCGGCGGCGCCGTCATCGCTCAACAGATGCCTGCTGCGCCCGGCGCAAAGGACCCGGCCCGCGTGACCGGCGGCACCTATCAGGTTGATCCGGGTCACACCCAGGTCGCCTTCGCCTATGACCATATGGGCTTCTCCAACAATTTCGGCATCATTTCCGGCCCGGTCGGCACCTTGACGCTGGACCCCAAAAATGTGGCCGCTGCAAAGGTCTCGATCGAAGTCCCCATCGCCAATGTCCGCACCGGCATCACCGCGCTGGACGAGCATCTGATGAAGTCGGACTTTTTCGATAGCACCAAATTTCCAAAAGCGACCTTCGTCTCCACGAGCGTGAAGCCCGATGGCGCGACCAGCGCAGAGATCACCGGAAACCTCACGATCAAGGGTGTTACCAAGCCGGTGACGCTCGATGCGGATTTCTACGGCGCGGGCAAGGCTCCGCCCATGGCGGGCGGCAAGGAAAATGTCGGGTTCGTCGCGACAACAACGGTCAAGCGGAGCGATTTCAATATGGGTTACGGCGTCCCGATGGTCGGCGATAATGTGGAACTGAAGATCGTCGCTGCCTTTCAGAAGTAAGCCGTCAAGCCCGGGTGATGAGCCGTCGTCACCCGGGCTGTTCCCGGAATAAATCCTATCCGACTTGGGACCGGCGTGGCTATGGGCCTTAGCTAGTCGGCATTGTGCCCGGCCGTATATATGGGAACATGTGCGCGATGTAATCCGCCTTGCCCAACTCCACCCCCTGGTTGCGCAAGATTGCGTAGGAGGTCATGACGTGGAAGTAGAATTGGGGCAACGTCCAGTCGCGAGCATATTGCTCGGCCGTGAGGTCGAAAATGATGCCCATCGGCAATGCATGCTCGATCGGGCTTTGCGGGTCGGTACTAAGCGCGTCCGGAGCAAGATCATCCAGCAGGGCGAGCGTCTCATCAATTCTGGCCTTTGCGCTGGCGATCGAGCCGGGATTTTCCTCCGCGTTCCGGCCCTCATCCAGAAGAGCCTGGATCGACATGGGAAACTCCTCTCCCTTTAGCCGAAACACGCCTTCCCAAGCCTGCACACAAGCGAACCGGATCTGGGTGGACAGCGGAAACATGTCGGGAGCAAGCCGCGCGGACAGAAGCGCGTTGGCCGCATCGCCACCCATTTGCGCCTCAGCTTTGTCGAGCCAGCCAGAGAGGGTTTTCAGCATCTGGCTATAGGTCGGTATAAGGAGGTTGGTCAGGGACATGGGGGCCTCGCGATGGGATGGATCATTGTGGTGACGAGGTAAATGAACCTTCTGCCAAACGCCTTCCACAACAAAAGCTGGACGCGGAGCCACGAAAGCGGTTAAGGCAGGTGCATCATGCAGCGCGCGCTTCTTCCCCTGCTACGACTTACACGCCCTTAGGCGTGGCATTTCTGCTGCTCTTCGCTTGAATGACGCAGCAATCCGCCTAAGGGCATATCCAAACAGATAGTCGTTCCACCGGGCAGGCCGCGCCTTTGTTTCAAATAGGGGCCGCCCGTTTGCAAAGAAGTAGCTTCCCATGATGCTGACCGACCCTTCGCAGAAATACCGTCCCTTCCCTCAGGTGAATCTGCCCAACCGCCAATGGCCCAGCGCCGTCATCACCTCGCCGCCGCGCTGGCTGTCGACCGACATGCGCGACGGCAACCAGTCGCTGATCGACCCGATGAACGCGGAAAAGAAGCGCCGCTTCTTCGACCTGCTGATCAAGGTCGGCGTCAAGGAGATCGAGGTCGGCTTCCCCAGCGCGGGCGCGACCGAGTTCGACTTCATTTCCGGCCTGGTCCGCGACGGCGCGATCCCCGACGATGTCTTCCCGCAGGTGCTGACCCAGGCGCGCGAAGACCTGATCGCCACTACCTTCGAATCCCTGCGCGGTGCGAAGAAGGCGATCGTCCACGTCTATAACGCCGTGTCGCCCGCCTGGCGCAACATCGTGTTCCAGATGGACCGGCCGCAGATCAAGGACATCGCGATCAACGCCGCGAAGCTGCTGCGCGACAATGCCGCCAAGCAGCCCAATACCGACTGGCATTTCGAATATTCGCCGGAAACCTTCTCCACCGCCGAGCTGGATTTCAGCTTGGAATGCTGTGAAGCGGTGATGGAAATTCTCCAGCCCACGGCGGAACGCCCGCTGATCCTGAACCTGCCCGCCACGGTTGAGGCGGCTACGCCCAACATCTATGCCGACCAGATCGAATGGATGTGCCGCAACATTTCGAAGCGCGACAGCGTCGTCATCTCGCTGCACACCCATAATGACCGGGGCACCGGCGTCGCCGCGGCCGAGCTGGGCCTGATGGCGGGCGCGGATCGCGTTGAAGGCTGCTTGTTTGGCAATGGCGAGCGTACCGGCAACTGCGATCTCGTGACCGTCGCGCTCAACATGTACACGCAGGGCGTCAAACCGGGGCTGGATTTCTCCGACATCGACGAGGTCATCCAAACCGTCGAATATTGCAACCAACTGCCGGTCCACCCGCGTCACCCCTATGCGGGCGAGCTGGTGTTCACCGCGTTTTCCGGCTCGCATCAGGACGCAATCAAGAAGGGTTTCGCCGTTCAGGAAACCCGCAACGACCAGATTTGGGACGTCCCCTACCTGCCGATCGATCCCAAGGATTTGGGCCGCGACTATGAAGCCGTGATCCGCGTAAATTCGCAATCCGGCAAGGGCGGCGTCGCCTGGGTGTTGCAGCAGGATAAGGGGCTGAAGCTGCCCAAGCGCATGCAGGCCGACTTCTCCCGCGTCGTTCAGGCGCTGGCCGATCAGACCAGCCGCGAGCTGAACGCCGCCGATATCTGGACCGCGTTCGAGGATCATTACCGCCTCTCCGGCGACCAGCCCTACAAGCTGATCGATTATAATGAGACCGGCCATGCGGGCGACCGCATCTTCACCGGCAAGATCGCGCATAAGGGCGGCGAACGGTCTATCTCCGGGCGCGGCAACGGTCTCATCTCCTCCGTGCTGGCCGCGCTGCGCGACGATCTGGGCGTCGATCTGGAGGTCGCGGACTATAGCGAACATGCGATCGGGGCTGGGACCGACGTCGCCGCTGCCGCTTATGTCGAATGCCGCACGCCCGATGGCCGCACGGTCTTCGGTATCGGCACCGATACGGACATCGCGACCGCCTCAGTGCAGGCCGTGTTGTCCGCCGCGAACAGTGTTGCAGCGGGCTGATCGATAGGATGCAGGCAGCGGCTCGCCGCCGCGAACGCTGCCTGCAACAGGTTTAAGAGATATTCTCTGCCGCGTTCAAATCGACCTCCGCGTGACAAACGGCTTCCACGTTGATGCCGTCAGGGTTCAGGATGAAGGCAGCGTAATAGTTTGACCCGTAATGCGGCCTGAGGCCCGGCGCGCCATGGTCCCGCCCACCGGCACGCAGGCCCGCTGCATGAAAGGGCATGAACCTGCGCACGGTTTTCGACGCGAAAGGCGACGTGAGTGCCCTCGCCCACCCTTTCATTGTCGCCGATCCAGAAGAAGGCGTCGTCGTCCCGGCCATAGCCGTGCGTCTCACCGCCGCTCTCATTATCCGCCGCCGGGATGGTCACCAAACGCCGCAGCCCAATCGCGCCCAGCAGTTCGTCGTAAAAGTCGCGCGACCGTCCCGCGTCACTCACGGCGATGCCGATATGGTCGATCATTTTGCGCTCTCCTTTTGCCGCCAATTGACCTAAACGCCAGCCACCAACGCATGGACGGACAAATGGGCGAAACGACAGATCATCAGGTGCATATTATCGGTGGCGGGCTGGCTGGGTCGGAAGCCGCCTGGCAATTGGCGCAGGCTGGTGTGAAGGTGCGCCTGTCGGAAATGCGGGGTGGTGGCGACATGACCCCGGCGCACCAGACTGACGGCCTTGCCGAACTCGTCTGCTCCAATAGTTTCCGGTCGGACGATGCGGACAAAAATGCCGTTGGCCTGCTGCATCAGGAAATGCGGCGGCTGGATTCGCTCATCATGGCACAGGCTGAACCCGCTAAGGTCCCCGCCGGATCGGCCCTGGCCGTAGACCGGAATGTGTTTTCCGATGGCGTTACCCGCGCCCTGTCCGATCATCCCAATGTCGAGATAGTGCGGGAGCGCATCGATCAGTTGCCGCGCGAAGGGATGACCATCGTCGCCACTGGGCCGCTGACCGCACCAGCGCTCGCGGAGAGTATAGGCTCCGCTGCGGGCATGGATCATCTCGCATTCTTCGACGCGATCGCGCCCGTCGTGCACTTCGACAGCATCGACATGGACAAATGCTGGATGGCCAACCGCTGGGACAAGATCGGCCCCGGCGGTGGCGAGGGCAAGGATTATATCAACTGCCCGATGACGAAGGACCAATATCAGGCATTTGTGCAGGGGCTGCTCGACGGCGAAAAAACTGAGTTCAAGGAGTGGGAAACGAACACGCCTTATTTCGAAGGCTGCATGCCGATCGAGGTGATGGCCTCCCGAGGCCCCGAAACGTT